>CAWDOT010000027.1:0-307714 GCA_963803995.1 uncultured Acidobacteriota bacterium | reverse complement strand
GGGTCGACGATCCGGTGCCTCAGGGCGAAAGCGACCACCTGGGCGCGATTGTGCAGGTGGAGCTTGTCGAGGATGTTGCGGACGTGGAACTTGACCGTGTTCTCGCTGACTCCCAGGCGATGCGCGAGCTTGCGGTTCGAGGTCACCCCCTCGACGAGGCAGCGCAGCACGTCGAGCTCCCGCTCGGTCAGCGCGTCCGGATCCTCACGCGACCCCGCCGGCTTGGCGAGCTCGCGCATGAGCTTGCGCGCCAGCGCGGGCGAGAGGGCCGGCTCGCCGCGCGAGAGCCCTTCGAGCTCCGAGAAGAACTCGGCGGCCTCGAGGTTCTTCAGGACGTAGCCCTGGGCGCCGGACTTGATCGCCTCGAACAGGTTCTGGTCGTCGTCCGAAGCGGTCAGCACGACCACCTTGACCTCGGGCAGGTCGGCGACGATCAGCTTGGTCGCCGACAGGCCGTCGAGCTCGGGCATCGAGAGATCCATGAGCACGACGTCGGGGCGGAGCCGGTGGGCGAGCTCCACGGCCTGCCGGCCGTCGCGAGCCTCGCCCAGCACTTCGTGGCCGCGCGCGACGAGGAGGCTCTTCAGGCTGTCGCGGAAGAGGGCGTGGTCGTCGGCGATCAGGATCCTCATCCTCGGTCTCCTTGGGGGCTAGGCGGCCCCGGAATTCGGCACGCGCAGGCGGACCTGGGTCCCGCGTCCCGGGACGCTGTCGATCTCGAGCTCGCCGCCGATCGCCTGCGCGCGCTCTCGCATGGTGGCGAGACCGAAGCGCGGGGCGCCGCCGGCATGGGGTGCCGCGGGGTTGAAGCCGCGGCCGTCGTCGGTGACTTCCAGACAGAGACTGCCGTCCCGGCGCGCGAGCGCCAGGGCGACCTTGCCGGCGCCCGAGTGCTTGCGCACGTTCGACAGGGCCTCCTGGGCGATCCGCACCAGCTGCAGCTCGCGCTCCGGGGGCAGCTTCACTCCGGCTTCGAGAGCGACCTCGGCTTCGATTCCGGTCTGATCCTGCCACTGATTGAGGTAGTCCGAGAGCACCTCGTCCAGGGGTCGGCCGGTCTTGCCGGCGGCGCGCAGGGCCAGAATGCCCTCGCGGACTTCGGCGTAGACCTCCCGGGCGGCTCCTGCCAGCTGATCGAGCTGGACCGTGGCCTCCTCGGTGCGGCCCGACTTGAGGTACTCGCGCACCGCCTGCGCCTTGGTTCCGACGTAGGCGAGGACCTGGGCGAGCCCGTCGTGCATCTCGTGGGCGATCCGCAGCCGCTCCTCGGCGACCGCCAGGCCCCGCAGCTGCTGGTGCAGGTGCGCCGTGTCGATGGCGATCGCCGCCTGGGTGGCAAAGCGGAGCAGCGCCTCCTCGTCGGAGCGCGTGAACTCCGAGCCGTCGCGCTTGTCCGCCAGGTAGAGGTTGCCGCGGAATCGCCCCGGGCCCGGGATCGGCACCGCGAGGAGCGAGGTCATCGGCGGGTGGTTCTCGGGAAAACCCGCGGACCGGGAGTCCTGGGCGAGGTCCTTCAACCGAAGGCGCTCCCCCTGATTCAGCACGACGCCCAGCAGGCCCCGACCCTGGGGTGGAGCGCCGATGCTGGCGCGCGCGTGGGGGTCGATGCCCGAAGTCAGGAACGACTGGATCCGGCTCGAGTCGTCGACCACCGAGAGCGCCCCGTAGCGGGCGTGGAGCAGCGTCCGGGCGCCGTCGACCACCTTCTGGAGGACGGTCTCGAGCTCGAGCTCGCCGGAGATGTCGAGAGCCGCCCGGTGCAGGGCGAGCAGCTCGGCGTTGCGCGACTCGAGACTGGCCTGGAGGCGGGCGATGAAATGGAAGACGAGGCCGAGCAGGAAGATGGCGCCGACCACCAGCAGCGCGTCGAGCAACAGACGGCCGCCCAGCGTGCGCAGCTGGGGATAGAGGCGGTCACGGATCAGGTCCATGGACAGGACCAGAGCCGCGAGGCCCGCGATGGTGGCCCACTTGAGGCGCGAAAGCGTCATCACCCGCCGGCGCAGGATAGCAGAGGGGCGGGCGGGTCCGCCCCCGGGCTACCGGCGGCCGGTCCGGGCGCCGAACAGCGTGTAGAACGGGCACCAGCCGGTCAGGCCGGTGACCAGGGGGATCCATCCGAAGATCTGGGCCGCCGTCTCCCAGAGCCCCGGCAGGCTGCCGGAGAACCCAAGCACAAGCAGCGCGACGCCGAGGGCGACGCGCAGCAGGCGGTCGACCCGCCCGATGTTGGTGTCCAGTCCGAGCATTCCCGATCTCCCCCCGCAAGGGTAGAAACCGGGAGGCACCTCCCGCGAAACCCCGGCGGCGGGGAGTGGACGCGCTGGCGGGCGGGTCGATCGCCACCTGATCGGGTAGTCTTGTCCGCCGGGAGGAGATCGATGATCCGACGGCCCGCTCCGTGCGCGGCTGCGTCCCTCTCCCGGAAGAAACGATGCTCGACGTCCTGCAGACGCCCAAGACCCTGCCCCAGAGCGAGGAGTCCGAGCGCGCGGTGCTTGCCGCGGTGCTGCTCGATCCGCGCCTGCTCCCCACGGTGGCGGGCCGGCTCAAGCCCGAGGACTTCTTCGTCGACCGGCACCGCCGGCTCTACGGCGCGATGCTCGAACTGCAGGACGAGGGCGCGCCGATCGACCTGCGCACGCTG
Source organism: uncultured Acidobacteriota bacterium (assembly GCA_963803995.1). Taxonomy (GTDB): domain Bacteria; phylum Acidobacteriota; class Thermoanaerobaculia; order Multivoradales; family JAGPDF01; genus JACTMI01. Next base: position 305,067 of record CAWDOT010000027.1, on the reverse strand, counting down.
CAGGCGCGGCTCGAGCAGCGCGCCGAGCTCGATCACGCCGGGGGCATCGCCTACCTGGCGGGACTCGATGTCGACCTGCCCGACCTCGGCCGCTTCGAAACCTACGTCGAGATCGTCAAGGAGCGCTCGGTCCGCCGCCGGCTGATCGACACCTGCCGACGCATCACCGCCGACTGTCTCGACGGCGGCCTCGACGCGCCGGCCGCCCTCGGGCGGGCGGAGCAGGAGATCCTCGCGCTCGGCGAGGAGGCGATCCGGCGCGGCTTCGTGCCGCTCTCGCGCATCCTCGAGGAGACGATGGAGCTGCTCGAGGACAGCCCCGGCAAGGGGCTGGTCGGCGTGCCGACCGGGTTCATCGATCTCGACCGCATGACCCACGGACTCGGCCGCGGCGCGCTGGTGATCGTCGCGGGACGCCCGGGCATGGGCAAGACCAGCCTGGCCCTGAACATCGCGACCCACGTCGCGGTCGCGCTCAAGAAGACGGTCGGCGTCTTCTCGCTCGAGATGGGACAGCAGGAGCTCGCGATGCGCATCCTCTGCTCGCGCGCCAACGTGCGCTTCTCGGCGGTGCGCCAGGGGCATCTCTCGCAGCAGCAGTGGACCAAGGTCATCCAGACCATGAGCGACATCGGCAAGGCGCCGCTCTACATCGACGACTCGGCGTCGCCGTCGATTCTCGAGGTGGCGTCGAAGGCGCGCCGGCTGAAGGCCGAGAAGAACCTCGAGCTGCTGGTGGTCGACTATCTCCAGCTGATGCAGGCGGGCGGCCGCTTCGAGAACCGCAACCTCGAGATCGCGGCGATCACCCGCTCCATGAAGCAGCTCGCCAAGGAGCTCGACCTGCCGGTGATCCTCCTCTCCCAGCTGTCGCGCGCGCCCGAGCGTCGCGGTTCCGACCATCGGCCGCAGCTCGCCGACCTGCGCGAATCCGGTGCGATCGAGCAGGATGCCGACCTCGTCGCGTTCGTCTATCGCGACGAGATCTACAACGAGGAAGCGGTCAAGGGCGAGGCCGAGCTGATCATCCTCAAGCACCGCAACGGCGAGACCGGCACGATCAAGCTGGTCTTCCTCGGCGAGACCACCACCTTCCTCAATCACGCCGGCGGCTTCGAGGAACCCGTTGGCTGAGGCGGGCCCGCTCGAGCCGGCGCTCCGTCGCGCCCGGGTCGAGATCGACCTCGCGGCGCTCGAGCGCAATTTCGACCGACTCGCGGCCCGGGTTGCGCCCGCGCGGGTGCTCGCCGTGGTCAAGGCTGACGCCTACGGGCACGGCGCCGTTGCGGTGGCGCGCGCGCTCGAGCCTCGCGGCGTGGCGGGATTCGCGGTGGCGCTCGCCGAGGAGGGGATGGAGCTCCGGCGAGCGGGCGTCGAGGCGCCGATCCTGGTCCTGTCGCCGGTGCCGGCCGCGGCCTTTCCTTTCCTGCACCGCTACCGGCTGGTGCCCGCGGTCTCCGGCCTCGACCAGCTTGAGGCGCTCGCCGCCCACGCGCGGGCCGCCGGCTGGCGCGTGCCGGTCCACCTGAAGTTCGACACCGGCATGACCCGGCTCGGCCTCGCTCCCGAAGCGGCAGGCGAGGCCTTCGCGCGGGTCCGAGCGAGCTCCGCGCTCGAGCTCGCCGGGGTGATGTCGCACCTCGCCGAGGCCGAAACGCCGGAGAGCCCCGCCAATCGCGAGCAGGAGCTCCGCTTCGAGCGCGTGCTCGCCGCGTTGCCGGCCGGGGAGCGGGAGCGCGTGCCGGTGCACTTCGCGAACAGCGCGGCGGCGCTCTATCAGCCGCCGAAGCGCCACGACCTGGTGCGGCTGGGGCTGGCGCTCTACGGGCTCGACCCGGCGCGGCCGCGCGCGCGCGGCGACCTCGAGCCGGTGCTGTCGCTGGTGGCCGGAATCGTCCAGGTCAAGCCGGCAGCGAAGGACACGCGGGTCGGCTACGGCGGCCGCTGGGTCGCGGCCCGGCCGAGCCGCGTCGCGATCGTGCCGGTCGGCTACGCCGACGGCTATTCCTGGCGCTTGTCCAACCGCGGCGAGGCCATCGTCGCCGGCCGGCGCGTGCCGGTCGTGGGGGCGGTGTCGATGGACATGCTGGCGCTCGACGTGACCGACGCCGGCGCCGAGGTCGGCGACGAAGTCGTTCTGGTCGGCCGGCGCGGCGAGGTCGAAGTGTCGATCGCCGAGCTGGCGGCGGCGGTCGGCACGCTGCCCTACGAGCTCCTCTGTCTCTTCGGCCTCCGGCTGCCGCGCGTCCTCCGCCGCTCGGGCGCGGCGGACGAGGCGCGGCCGGAATCCCGCCCTGCGACGGGGGAGAAGCTCGCGGGATGAGGATCCCGGCGGCGTTCGAATCGGCGCTGGTCGAAGTCGGCCGCTTCTTCCTGATGCTCTGGCGGGTCGCGCTCTGGACTCCGCGCCCGCCCTACGACCCCCGCGAGCTGGTGCGCCAGATGGTGCGCGTGGGGGTCGATTCGATTCCGGTGGTCCTGCTCACCTCGCTGTTCACCGGCATGGTGATGGCGTTGCAGACCTTCTCGACGCTCAAGCGCTTCAACGCCGAGGCCTACGTCGGCTCGCTGGTCGCGCTCTCGATGGTGCGCGAGCTGGCGCCGGTGATCGCCTCCCTGCTGATCGCGGGTCGCTGCGGCTCGGCGATGGGCGCCGAGCTCGGCACGATGCGGGTGACCGAGCAGATCGACGCGCTCGAGGTGCTCGCCACCGACCCCGTGCACTACCTGGTCGTGCCGCGCGTCTGGGCGACGGTGCTCACGCTGCCGTTGCTGATCGTGATCGGCGACGCCGTCGGCATCGCCGGCGGCTACCTGATCTCGGTCGTCTATTTCGGCGCCAACCCGGTGACCTACATGGAGAACACCTTCCAGTTCATGGACCTCGACGACGTCACGTCGGGCCTGGTCAAGGCGGCGGTGTTCGGCCTGATCATCTCCGTGGTCGGCTGCCAGAAGGGATTCCACACCCGCGGCGGCGCCGAGGGCGTCGGACGCGCGACGACGCGCGCCGTGGTGCTCGCCTCGATCTCGATCCTGATCGCCGACTTCTTCCTGACCAAGATCCTCTTCTAGAGCCGGCTCCAGTGACCGCGCCCCTCCCCAAGATCCGTCTCGCGCAGGTTTCCAAGGCGTTCGACGGCAAGGTCGTCCTCGATGGCCTCGACTTCGACATCGCCGAGGGGGATTCGGTCGTGGTGCTGGGCGGCTCGGGCACCGGCAAGAGCGTGCTGCTCAAGCACATGATCGGCCTGCTCCGGCCCGACTCGGGGCGGGTGGTCGTCGACGGCACCGATCTCGCGACGCTCGACGAGCGCGAGATCACCTCGTTCCGCCGCCGGTTCGGCATGGCCTTCCAGGAGGGCGCGCTGTTCGACTCGATGACGGTCCGGGAGAACGTCGCGTTCCCGCTCAAGCGCGCGGGAAGGGCGCGGTCCGAGATCGAAGCCAGGGTCGCCGAGTGCCTCGAGATGGTGCACCTGGAGGGCGCCGAGCGGAAGATGCCGGCCGAGCTCTCGGGCGGCATGCGGCGGCGCGTCGGCTTCGCGCGCGCGATCGCGCTCGAGCCCGCCATCCTGCTCTTCGACGAGCCGACCACCGGCCTCGATCCGGTGATCAAGTCGGTGATCGACGAGCTGATTCTCGAGCTGCAGGGGAACCTGAAGACCACCGCGGTCACCATCACGCACGACCTGGGCAGCGCCTTCCGCATCGCGGACCGGATCGCGCTGCTGTTCCGGGGCCGCATCGTCGCGTACGCTCCGCCCGCTGAGTTCCGCGCGCTCGACGACGCGCGGGTGCAGCAGTTCATCCGGGGACTTTCGACCGGTCCGCTCACCGACTGAGCGGAGCCGCGAGGAGATCGCCTTATGCCGCAAGCCGTGAAGGTCGGGCTGTTCATGACGATTGCCCTGCTCGTGCTGGGCTGGCTGATCCTGTCGGTCGAGGACTGGCGGCTGTTCGGCGCGAAGGGGCAGCGGGTCGACGCACGGTTCGACTCGGTGGTCGGTCTCGACGACAAGGCCGCGGTGCGCATGGCGGGCGTGCGGGTGGGGCGCGTCGACGGCATCCGCCTCGAGGGTCGGCGGGCGCGGGTCAGCCTGCTGCTCGACCAGCCGGTCGTGCTGACCGAGGGCACGGTTGCGGCGATCGCCAACCAGGGGCTGCTGGGCGACAAGTTCGTCGAGATCCGGCCGGGACCGGACGGCGCGCCGGCGCTGGCGCCGGGCGCCGTGCTCGAGGGCACCACGCCGGTCTCCTTCGACGACGCGATGGCGAAGATCGACAAGATCGGGGCGTCGGTCGAGAGGTTCATGGGCGATCTGTCGGGGGGTGGCGGCGCGCCCGGCGGCCTCGGCGACCTGATCGCCAGCATCCAGGCCACCGCCGACGAGCTGCGCGCGGTGATCGCGGAGAACCGCACGCAGTTCGGCGGTACGGTCAGGAACTTCGAGCGCTTCAGCGCCGCGCTCGCCGATGACCTGCCGCGCCTGACCGACCAGATCGAGCGCGTCCTCTCGCAGGTCGACGCGGTGGTCGCCGAGAACCGGGGCAACCTCAAGGACTCCATGGCCAACGTCAAGGAGGTCACCGAGAGGCTGCAGACCTCGGTCGACAACCTCAACCAGATCACCGACAAGATCGCGCGCGGCGAGGGCACGCTCGGCAAGCTGGTCAACTCCGACGAGGCCCACGACGAGCTGATGAGCGCCATGGGCAGCGTCGAGAAGGGCGTGGACGCGCTCACTGACACGCTCGGGCGCGTCAAGAAGCTGCGGCTCGACCTCGCCCTCGATACCGCCTACCAGTCGGAGCTCGAGGACTGGCGCACCGCCTTCCGCCTCGACCTGCTGCCGGACGGCGACGACAGCAAGCACCTCTACCGGGTCGAGCTGGTCACCGATCCGCGCGGGCGCATCTACGACAAGACCGAGACGGTGACGGTGACGCTGCCCGACGGCTCGACCGCGACGACCGTGACCGAGCGGACGGTGCGCGACGAGCGGCGCAACACCTGGTCGGCGATGTTCGGTCTGCCGTTCGCGGACCGCAAGGGCGCGGTCTGGGCCGGCGTGATCCAGAACAGCGGCGGCTTCGGGATCGACTACAGCCTGGCCGACAAGAAGCTCTGGTTCAGTCTCGAGGCTTTCGACTTCGGCCGCGAGATGGAGCTCGATCCCCACCTGCGGTTCACCACGCAGTGGAACTTCCACAAGAACCTGTTCATCAAGGGCGGCTACGACGATCCGCTGGTCGACCAGTACAAGAGCCCCTTCCTAGGCGCCGGCCTGCGCTGGACCGACGACGACCTCAAGTACCTGATGGGTTCCGTCCCGAAGCTCTAGAAGACTCGGAGCAGAAGCAAGGCCGGGGGCAGAAGCTGAAGCAAAGGCCAGAGCAAGAGGCCAAAGCAAAGGCCAAGGCTCCATAGAAGGGGTGGGTGGCGGGTCGGTGGGCGGGTCGATCGGAGCGGATGGGGCGCTCGTCGTCGTGTGCTACTGCAGGGGAACCTGGTCGGTCTCACCGGCGGGCCGGTGGCTAGGGCTCTCTTTCAACGGGGTTCGGCGAGTAGCAGTGGCGAACACCACCAGCCGAAGCGTGGCCCGTGCGGCTCCATCTTCTCGTCGGTCACATCGAGAAGCATGGGAGCAAGCGAATCGCAGGCACCCGCGGGCCGGCCAGCCAGCGGCCTGACCGGTTCGGGCCCTTCTATGGAGCTCTTCTGTGTCGAGGCATCAGGCGCACGGAGGAGTCCTGCTCGCTCGGGCGCGGGTTGAAGATGCTCCGCCGTCGACGACCGCGCCGTGAAGGAGCCCACAGGAGGGCACCCACGTGAACGGGTAGGCTCGAGCGGTCCATGAGACCTTTCTCCGGATCGATGCGTCGCGCCGGAGTCGCGCTCGCCGGATGCGTGCTGGCGGTTGCGGCGGAGGCGCGTGCGGACGTCGTCCTGAGTCTCGCTTACGTCGACACGCAGTCGACCGCGTGGGCGCGCTTCATCTCCTGGGTCGATCAGGCCCTGACGGGGCCGCCGCCCTACGGGTTCAGCGCGACCGACGCGGCCTATGCCTGGCGCGTCACCGGGAACCCCGCCTATGCCGAGCTCGCGGTGGATCTGGTCGAGGCCCAGGTCGTCGAGGCCGAGGCCGAGATCGCGCTCGGCCAACGTCCGCCGATCGCCTACGACTCCTATCTCGAGGTCGGGCCCTTCCTGCACGACGTCGCGCTCGCTTACGACTGGTGCGCCGCCTTCACCACGGCGCCCCAGCGCGCGCGCTGGGCGGCGTACGCCGAACAGGCGGTCTGGAACGTCTGGCATCCCGATCTGGCGCAGTGGGGGGGCGTCGCGCACCCCTGGTCGGGCTGGTCCACCGGCGACCCGGGGAACAACTACCACTTCAGCTTCCTCGAGGCGACGATGTACTGGGCGCTCGCCTCCGATTCGACGCTCTGGCGCGACTTTCTCGAGGACGTCAAGCTCCCCGCCGTCGTCGCTTTCTTCCAGCAGCTCCCGGGCGGCGGCAGTCGCGAGGGGACCGGATACGGCCTCGCGCTGATGCGGCTGTTCGAGCTCTACCGGCTCTGGGACGAATCGACCGGACAGGATCTCGGCGCCGCGTCGAGCCACCTCGCCGACACGATCGACTACTGGATCCATGCGACGCCGCCGTCGTTCGACCGCTACGCGCCGATCGGCGACCTCGCGCGCGAGTCCTACCCCTGGCTCTACGACTACCACCGCCGTCTCGTGCTGGAGGCCCGGGCGGCGACCGGCGCCGAAGGTGCGCGGCGGCGCGCCACCTGGTGGCTACACCGCATCGCGATCGACGAGATGCAGAGCGGTTTCAATCTCCGCCACGACCTGCTGTCGGCGGGCAGCGTGGAAGAGCCTCCGGCGCCGCTCTTCCACCACGCCGCCGGCGCCGGTCATCTCTTCGCGCGTACCTCGTGGCAGAGCGACGCGATCTGGCTGGCGGTCGTCGCCGGGCCCTACGACCAGTCGCACGCCCATCGCGACCAGGGCGGATTCACCCTCTTCCGGGGCGACTTCCTCGCGGTCACCGAGAACGTCTTCTCGCACAGCGGCATCCAGCAGGGGAGCGAAGTCCACGACACGCTCCGCTTCGAGCGCGACGGACAGGTGATCGCCCAGCGCGAGAGCGTCTCGACGCTCCAGGTGAGCCAACAGGAAGGGCGTCTGGTCGCGATCGCCGACCTCACGCCCGCCTTCGCCGGCGCCGACGCGGTCGACGCCTGGCAGCGCCGCTTCGAGGTCGACTCGACCGGGCTCCTGGTCGACGACTCCTTCGACGCGGCGTCCGACGTCACGGCCTTCTTCCAGGTGCAGGTGCCGGTCCAGCCGGTCCAGGCCGCCGGCCGGATCGTCGCGGGCGACCTGACGATCGTGCCGATCCTGCCGCAGAGCCCGACGATCACCCTCCTGCAGTGGTCGACCGTCGATCCGGCCGAGTTCAACTCCGGCTGGCGCGTCACCCTCTCCGGCGCCGGCCCCGGGGCGCCCGCCGGCGAGCGCTACGTCGTCCGCCTGCGGCTCCCTCACGTCGTCCACGTCGACGGCTTCGAGACCGCCGGCTTCCACGCCTGGTCCGAGACCTCTACGGCACCCTGATCGGCAGCCGGTCGCTGAGTCGCCGGCTCGATCCTGCGGCCGAGACAATGCGAGATCGTCGCGCTCCTGCCGGTCGCGGCGCTCTGAAAAGCTCCAGTTAAGGGGTTGTCCATGGCGCGCCAGCCGCGAGTCCGGGGCGTCCTCTCTCCGCCAGCGGTCAGGTGCTTGGCGCGCGAGCCTGGCGTCCTGGTGCCTCTTCTCGCTCGAGCGAGCAGCGGCAGCAGTTGCCGGACCCTTCCTCAAGGGCCCTCGAGAGACGCAGCGGCCAGAGCCATCCCTTCCATGGAGCTGTTGCTTTTCGTTTCTTTGGATCCCTGCGGTAGCGTAGTCCGCCCATGGCCGGCGCGCGCACGATGTACTCCTGTCAGTCCTGCGGGCACCAGTCGTCGAAGTGGCTGGGGCGGTGCCCGGAGTGCGGGACCTGGTCGAGCTTCGTCGAGGAGGTGGTCGAGGCGCCCAGGAAGGGCGCGCGGGCGGGGCGCGGCGGCTCGCTGCTGATCCCGCTCGGCGAGGTCGAGCAGGATCGCGTGCTGCGCGTGCCGTGCGACATGCCGGCCCTCGACCGCGTGCTGGGCGGTGGGGTGGTCGCGGGCGGCGCCGTGCTGCTCGCCGGCGAGCCGGGCATCGGCAAGTCGACGCTCGCGCTGCAGCTCGCCGACCGGCTGACCCGGCAGGGGGGGCGCGTGATCTACGCCAGCGCCGAGGAGTCGCCGCGACAGCTCCGGTTGCGCGCCGAGCGCCTGGGGTGCGCGTCGAGCGGCGTCCTGGTCGCGGGCGAGACCCGCCTCGAGGAGCTGCTCGAGGCCTGCAGCCGGGAGGAGCCGACGGCGCTCCTGGTCGATTCGGTCCAGGCCATCCGCAGCGACGATCTCGAGAGTCCGCCGGGATCGATCGGTCAGGTCCGCCACTGCGCCAACCGCCTGGTCGAGCTGGCCAAGCGCAGCGAGATGGCCCTCTTCCTGATCGGCCACGTGACCAAGGAAGGGACGATCGCGGGCCCGAAGTCGCTCGAGCATCTGGTCGACACCGTGCTCGCCTTCGAAGGGGAGCGCGAGTCGGAGTACCGGATCCTGCGCGCGACGAAGAACCGCTTCGGTCCGACCGGCGAGATCGCCATGTTCGAGATGCGCGAGGCCGGTCTCGAGCCGGTGGCCGACCCCTCCGGCGTGCTGCTCGCGCGGCGGCGCGGCGGAGCGCCCGGTTCGGCGGTGCTGCCGACGATCTCGGGTTCCCGTCCCCTGCTGGTCGAGACCCAGGCGCTGGTCGTGCCCACGGCCTTCCCGTCGCCGCGCCGGATGTCGGTCGGGCTCGACGCCAACCGGGTGATCCTGCTGGTGGCCGTGCTCGAGCGCTTCGCGCGCCTGCCGCTCGCCGACCGCGACGTCTTCCTCAACGTGGTGGGCGGACTGGCGCTGCGCGAACCGGCGGCGGACCTCGCGGTCGCCGCGGCGCTCGTCTCGGCGGCGCGCGGGGTGGTCCTGCCCGAACGCGCGGCCTTCTTCGGCGAGGTCGGACTGCTCGGCGAGGTGCGCCCGGTCGGCCAGGCCGAGGCCCGCCTGCGCGAGATCGCCGCGCACGGCTTCACGACCGTCTTCATGCCGCGCACCGACGGGCTCGCCGCGCGCGCCGATCTCGAGCGGATCGAGGTCGCCACGGTCGACGAGCTGGCGGCACGGATCGCGCCGGTCTAGCGCTTCCTAGCGCAGGGTGCCCGGCCAGATCAGGTCGGGAGGCGGGTAGGAGGGCCGGCCGAAGACGTAGCCCTGGGCGAAGTCGACGCCCAGGTCGATGACCGCCCGCAGCTCCGGCTCGGTCTCGATCCCCTCGGCGATCACCTGCGCTTCCATGTCGTGGCAGAGCTCGATGATCGACTCCAGCAGGCGGTGCTGCCGCGTGTCGGCCTGGACGCCGGCGATCAGGTCGCGGTCGAGCTTGACGATCTCGGGCTCGAGGTCGGAGATGTACTTGAGGTTCGAATAGCCGGCTCCGAGGTCGTCGATGGCGAGCGAGATCCCCTTGCGGCGGATCTCGGCGAGCACCGAGTGGCACTGCGAGAAGTACTTGATCGGCACCGATTCGGTGATCTCGACCGTCACCGCGTGGCGGTGGCGGAAGATCGGGTCGTCGGGCCGCACCAGCCAGCCGTAGTCGAACTCGTGCGGGTCGATGTTCACGAACAGGGGGTATCCGGGGCAGGTCCGGACGGCCTGGTCCCGATGCAGCCGGCCGAGCTCCGCGACCCGACCGGCCTGCACCGCTGCCTCGAACATCTCCGGCGTCGAGGCGAAGATCTCCGTGTTGCGGCGAGCAAGTGCCTCGTAAGCGTGGAGGCGACGACGATGGACCTCGACGATCGGCTGGAAAGCGATGCCGACGTCGCCGGAGTCGACCATCTCGTGGACGGCGCGGATCTTGTCGGAAGCGAGGACCACGGTGACGTCCGGATCTAGAGCCGGGGCTCGGCGCCGGTCAGCCGGCGGAAGGCTTCGGCGTAGCGGGCGAGCGTGCCGGCGACGACCTCCGCTGGCAGTTCGGGCGGCGCGGATTCGTGGTCCCAGCCCGAGGCGTCCAGCCAGTTGCGCACGAACTGCTTGTCGAACGACGCCGGCTCGCTGCCGGGCCGCCAGTCCGACGCCTCCCAGTAGCGAGAGGAATCGGGAGTGAGGGCTTCGTCGATCAGGATCAGGCGCCCGTCGAACCAGCCGAACTCGAACTTGGTGTCGGCGAGCAGCAGGCCGCGCTCCTCGGCGTGGCGCGCGGCGAAGGCGTAGAGGTCGAGCGTGAGCTGGCGCAGGCGCGCCGCCGTCTCGGTGCCGACCGCCGCGACCAGGTGCTCGAAGGAGACGTTCTCGTCGTGTCCGGTCTCCGCCTTGGTGGCGGGGGTGAAGATCGGCTCCGGCAGCCGGCTGGCGCGCTCGAGGCCGGCCGGCAGCGCGAGGCCGCAGACCCGGCCGCTCTCCCGGTACTCGCGGAAGGCGCTGCCCGCGAGGAACCCGCGCGCGACGCACTCGAAGGGGACGACCTCCGCCTTGCGTGCGATCACCGCCCGGCCGTCGAGCAGCGCGGCGTGCGGAGCGAGCAGGGCGGGGAAGTCGGCTGGCTCGGTCGCGACGAGGTGGTTGTCGATCAGGTCCCGGGTGCGGTCGAACCAGAAGTTGGCGAGCTGGGTGAGGATGCGGCCCTTGCCCGGGATCGGCGGCCGGAGCACGTGATCGTAGGCGGAGAGCCGGTCGGTGGCGACGATCAGCAACCGGTCGCCGAGGTCGTAGACGTCGCGGACCTTGCCGCGCCGGGGCTCCGGCAGCCCGGGAATCCGCGTGTTCCAGACCGCCTCGTCCGTCGTCTTCTGTCCGTCGGGTCGCATCGTTCAATGCTCCTTGCGTCTACGGCGCCGTTCAGGACTCGCGCAGGCTGGCGCTGAACTCGCGCTCGATCATCTCGACCAGGTTCGCACCGCGCAGCTCCATCAGGGTGTTGTCGCCCCAGACGGCCGCGTCGACGATTTCGTAGATCGGCAGGCGGTCGAGGCCCTTGAGCTGCGCCACGCCGAGCTTGCGGATGCCGACGAGCAGGCTCGAACCCGGGCCCTCGAGCTTCACCGCGATGTAGGTGCGGGGTCCGTCGGCGAGCCGGAAGGCGCGCTGGAAGGCGCCCTCCTCGGCGAGCCGCGAGACGAAGTCCCAGGTCGCGACGATGCCCTCGTTGACCAGCGATCCGTTCTGGTTGATGTAGGAGTAGAACCCGCGGTTCTCCTCGCTCTTGTCGATGACGTCGACGTTCTGCCGGGTCATCGGCGCGAAGAACCGGTTGACGGTCGACTCGGGGTAGCCGTGGGTGATCAGGAGGTTCTTGATCTCCTCGATCTCGCGCGTGCTCTTGCCCGTGGTCAGCCGGGTCAGCTCGACCACGCCGTGGCCGAAGAACTCGTAGCGCTCGAACTCGGCCTGGGTGCCGATCTGGATCGGCAGCAGCCGGTACTGACCGTGGTTGAGGGCGATGCGCAGGCCCTTGGAGAACGGGAAGCCCTTGGCGAGCGCCTCCCGGTAAGCGCGCTGGATGAGGATCGCCAGCACCACCATGGGACGCGCCTCGCGGCTCGAGTAGAAGGCGCCGTCGCCCAGGTACTTCTCCATCTTGGCGCGATTCTGGCTCGCGATCCGGTTGACCCTGCGCTGGAAGCGGAACATCAGCCGGAAGGAGCGGTCCTGCTCGAGCGCCCCGGAGCGGCGCAGCATGGTCACCGTCTCGGTGAATTCGGCGATGTCGTAGACCAGCCCGAAGCGCGAGACCAGGGGATCGATCACCCAGGGCGCCATGAAATCGAGCGGCCGCGTGCTCGCCGAGAGCCGGCGCGGCTCGACGACCAGCCCGGGCCGGCCGAAGATCCGCTCGCGGCCGAGCAGGACCTCGCCGCGACGCTCGACCAGGACCATGGCCCGGCGCAGCGCGTTCATCAGCTCGAACTCCTTGAGCTTGACGAGCAGGCTCTCCCAGACCTGGACCTGTCCTTCGGAGAGCAGGATGCCGGGGTCGTAGCGGAATCGGGAGGCGAGGAAGGTCAGGAACCCGGACCGGTTCAGGTGCAGTCGGGGGTCCTCGAGCCGGTCGGCGCCGAGCAGGCTGGCGATGGAGACGAGCTCGTCGTCGCTGCGCAGCTCCTGGGCGTACCACTCGACCACGCGCAGCAGCCGGGTCCGGAAGTCGCGCCCGTCGAGGTGCAGGCAGCCCGCGAAATAGCTGCCGAGCTCCGCGAGGTTGGGGCTGACGTGGTCCTCGGTGAAGACCAGGACGTTGTCGCGCATGCGCGTGACGAGGCTCGGGAAGACCTGCTCCTCGACCTCCTCGGTGTCCGACGTGAGGCGCTGGACCATCTCGTAGGTGAGCCCCATCACCCGGTCCATCACCTTGTGGTAGACGCGGTACTTGAGCTCGTCGCCGTGGTCGCGCCCGAACGTCAGGTCGCGCCGCAGCAGGCGCTTCGACGTCTCCTTGAAGATGCGGGCCATGGCGAGCGAGTGCCAGAGCCAGAAGATGGTCGGGTAGTGGCGTCCGTAGCTGGCGGTGGTGACGTTCTCCATCGCCCGCACCAGCAGCAGCCGGTATCCCTCCCAGGCGCCCTGGAAGGCGCTCGAATCGAAGGCGGAGCGCTGCTGGACGGCGAGCTCGACCTCCTCCTCCTGCCCGATGTACTGCTCGAGCGCCTGTTCGAGCGCGGCGAGCTCGCGGCTGGCGAGCACCGGGAAGCCGACGAGCGGCGTCGCGGTCTCGTCCTCGAGGAAGATCTTCTGCGGCTGGGGCAGCGAGCGTTCCGCGTCCGGCACCAGGCGCCGGACCTCCTCGGGAGTCCGCACGAGGAAGTTGAACGGGCCGGTCAGCAGCTGGATGAGAGGTACCATCGCGATCGGAGCCGGACGAGCCTACAACGATCGCGGCCGGGCGGGGAGCGCGCCGCACGGACGGCGTGGAGGTTGCTACAATCCGGCCGGTGGCGCTCAGCGCCGGCGCCCACCTCGACCCCATGGCCATCGCCGAGAGCCCTCCCCGCACCGTCGCCGCGCCGGCGGGAGCTCGCCTCCCGGCCGAGGAGGCCGAGCTCGACGTCACCGTGCTGGTGCCGGTCCTCGACGAAGCGGGGACGATCGAGGAGCTGGCGGTCCGCGTGGCCCGGGCGCTCGACGGCCTCGGGCTCGCGCACGAGATCGTCTTCGTCGACGACGGCTCCCGCGACGGCACGCCGGACCGGATCAAGGCGGCGCGAGCCGTCGACCCCCGGGTCAAGCTGGTCCGCCTGCGCCGCAACTTCGGCAAGGCGGCGGCGCTCACCGCCGGCTTCGACCTCGCGCGCGGCCGCCTGGTGATCACCATGGACGGCGATCTGCAGGACGACCCGGACGAGATCCCGCGCTTCCTCGAGGCGCTCGAGTCGGGGCCCTTCGATCTCGTCTCGGGCTGGAAGACCAACCGGCGCGACCCGCTGTCGAAGACGCTGCCTTCGAAGCTCTTCAACTGGGTGACCGGCCGGCTCGCTCAGGTCGACCTCCACGACTTCAATTGCGGTTTCAAGGCCTATCGCCGCGAGGTGCTCGAGGAGGTCCCGATCTACGGCGAGCTGCACCGCTACATCCCGGTGCTCGCCAGCCGGAAGGGATTCCGCATCGGCGAGATCGGTGTGCTCCACCACCCGCGCAAGAGCGGCGTCTCGAAGTACGGCTGGGACCGGTTCTACAAAGGCCTGCTCGACCTGCTGACCGTGCTCTTCATCACCAGGTACACGCGCCGGCCGCTGCACCTGTTCGGCTCCTTCGGGTTGCTCGCCTTCGGGGCCGGATTCCTGATCGACCTCTACCTGGCGTTGCGCTGGCTCCAGGGCGAGTCGCTCTCCAACCGCCCCCTGCTGATCTTCGGCGTGCTGCTCATGCTGCTCGGCCTGCAGGTCCTGACCACCGGCCTGCTAGCCGAGATGATGACCCACAAGACCTTCCGGCGGACCGACAGCTATTCGGTCAAGGAGATCCTCGATTAGCTCCGCGCCGCTGGCGGTCCTCTTCCTCACCCAGACCTTTCCGCGCTTCGAGCACGACAGCTCCGGGCCTTTCATCCGCGACATCGCCCGCGGCCTGGTGCGGGGCGGGGACCGCGTGAAGGTTCTGACCCCGAGTGGTCCGCGCGTCGCCGAGCGCTGGACCGACGAGGGGGTGGAGGTCACGAGCTTCCGCTACGCGCCGCGCCGCTTCGAGACGGTCGGCTACAGCCGCACGCTGCACGCCGACGAGCACGTGCGCGTCTCCTCGGGGCTGGTCGCGCCGCTCTACCTGCTGGCGGCGCGGCGGGCGCTCGAGCGCGAGCTCGCCGCCGCGTCCTGGGACCTCGTTCACTGCCACTGGATCGTTCCCAACGCGCTCGCGGCGGCGCCGCTGGCGCGCCGCCTGCCGCTCGCAGTCGGCCTGCACGGCAGCGACGTCTTCCTGGCGGAGAAACCGATCATGCGCACGCTGGTGGCGCGCGCGCTGCGCCGCACCCGCGTGCTCACCGCCTGCTCGCCCGAGCTCGCGCGGCGCATCGAGGCGATCGGCTTCGACCGCGCGCGCAGCCACGTGATCCCCTACGGCGTCGACGTCGCGCTGTTCCGGCCCGACCCGGGGCGCCGTGGCGACTGGCGTGAGCGGCTCGGGATCCCGGCCTCGGCTCCGCTCGCGCTCGGCGTCGGCCGGATGGCGACCAAGAAGGGGTTCCACGTCCTGGTCGAGGCGTTGCCCGAGATCTTCCGCCGGGCGCCCGATCTCCACGTGGTGCTGGCCGGCGGCGGCGACCGTCTCGAGGAGCTCAGGCGGGCCGCGCGGCCCTTCGCCGACCGAGTGCACTTTCCGGGTCCGGTCCTCCACGACACGCTGCCCGACCTCTACCGCGCCGCCGACTTCTTCGTGCTGCCCGCGGTCCACGACGCCAAGGGAAACGTCGACGGCCTGCCCAACGTCATCCTGGAGGCGATGGCCTCCGGCCTGGCGGTGGTCGCCTCGCGGATCTCCGGGATCCCGATCGCGGTGGCGGAAGGCGAAACGGGGCGCCTGGTGCCCGAGGCCGATGTCGCGGCGCTCGCCGCGGCGGTGGGCGACCTGGCGGTCGATTCCGAGTTGCGCGCAGCAATGGGCGCGAGGGCGAGGCTGAAGGCCGAGACGGAGCTCACCTGGGACGCCGTGGCGCGCCGCTACCGGGCCGCCTACCTCGCGGCGCTCAGTCGAAGCTGAGCCGGATCTCGAGCGGCTTGCCCTGGCGCAGGACGGCGAGCGGGAGGGCCCGGCCGCTCTCGCGGACGGCGCGCTCGAGCGCCTCGACGCTCTCGACCGGCCGGTCGTCGGCGCGCAGGACGAGGTCGCCGACCGCCAGCCCGGCGCGGGCGGCGGCGCCGCCAGCGGCGACCTCCTCGACCAGCAGACCCCGGATGCCGAGCGGCTTGTAGTCGACGGCGCTCAATCGCGCGCCGACCGCGCGCGGCCCGGCGCGGCGGGAGTCGGCAGGTGGCGGCGGCGCCTGGGCCGCGATCTGGGCTTCGATCCTGGCCAGGACCTCGCGCGCCTCGGCCGCGTTCGGGTCGAGCTCGGCGACGCGGCGGAACGCCGCGGCGGCGCGGGCGAGATCCTTCTCCTCGAGATAGACGGTCCCGAGGTTGTGGGCGATGTCGGCGCGCTGCGGCGCGATCGCGGCGGCGCGCTCGAGCGCCGCGCGGGCGCCGGCGTTGTCGGCCTGGGCGAGCCGCGCCAGACCGAGCAGCATCCAGCCGTCCGCCCGATCGGGGCGCCACTGCGTGGCGCGCTCGGCGGCGGCCGCCGCGCCGGCCCCGTCCTTCTGGCTCAGCCGGACCTCGGCGGCGAGCAGAGCGGAAGGCTCGGCGACGCCTTCCCGATTGGCGGCGTCGAGCTCGATCGCGCGCTCGAACGAGGTGACGGCGCCGTCGAGGTTGCCCATTCCGCGCTGCGCCCGGCCCAGGTTCATCCACAGGTCGGCGGAGGTCGGTTCCGCCCGCGTCGCCTCGATCAGGAGCGCGACCGCCTCGACCCAGCCCTGCCGCGCGATGTGCGCGAGGGCGAGCTGCCGCGCGATGTCGACGTCGCGCGGATCGAGCTCGCGCGCCCGGCGCAGGGCGGCGAACGCCTCGTCGGAGCGGCCGAGCTTCTCGCGGGTGAGCGCGAGGTTGAACCAGGTCTTCGCGTCCTCGGGCTCGAGCCGGACCGCTTCGGCGAGCGCGGTCTCGGCGTCGGCGTACTGGCCGAGGCCGAAGTAGATGACTGCGGCGTTGTTGAGGGCCTGCGACTTGAGCTCGTGCGGGACCCCCTGCGGGTTGCCGCGCTCCAGCGCGAGCACCCGCTCGAAGCCGGAGAGCGCCGCCTGGGTGTCGCCGCTGCGCAGGTCGACGACCGCCAGGTTGTAGACCCCGTCGGGCTCGTCGGGCATCAGCCGGAGGCCCTGCCGGAGGAGCTCGCGCGCCTGCGGATAGCGGTCCGCGGCGATCTCCGCGACGGCGCGGTTGAACAGGTCGATCGCCTCGCGCCGGCGGCGGGTCGTCGCGTCGCGCAGCGCGTCCTGGTGCAGCGTGACGAAATCCGGGGTGTAGAGCTCGGTGCGGAAATAGGTCTCGGGGTCCTCGAACAGGGCGGTTTCCAGGTCGCGCCGGGCGGCGTCGACGTCGCCCAGCTGGAAAGCGAGCCAAGCCCCGGTGACGAGGAGGCGGGCTTTCTGGCGCGGCTCGCCCTGGCGTTCTGCGAGCTGGCGGTAGAGGGTCACGGCGTGCGGGAGGTTGCCGTCCGCATAGGCCTGCTCGGCCTCGCGCTCGAGCGCGGCGTCGTCGGCCGCCGGGGCCGGCAGCGCCTGCGCGTCGAGCTCCTCCTGGGTGATGGCGCCCGGCGCCTGGGCGCCGAGCGGCGCGGCGGCGAGCGCGAGGGCGATCGTGAAGGGCAGGAATCGACGGCGGTACGCGCGCATGAGGCCTCCGGTGCGGTCAGTCTATCGAATGGGGCCGGGGCCCACGGCCGCGAGGCGGACCGGGGAGACGGAGCGGGCGCGGGGGAAACGCGGCGCCGAGTACGGCGGGATCAGCCGCCGCTGGCGGGCCGGCTGCGGACCTGCGTCGACTGGCCGCCGTCGACGTCGAAGGTGACCACGGTCTCCTCGCCGCTGGCGATGGTGACGGTCACCCGCACGGGCGGCTCGCCGTCGGTCGCTCCGGCGGGAAAGACCTCGATCAGGTGTTCGCCCGGCCGGAGCCAGCGGCCGCGCAACGGCGCGGCACCGACCATCTCGCCGTCGAGCCGGACCGTGCCGGGCCGGGTGTTGAGGTGCGGCTGGACGCTCAGCCTGCCCGGTGGCCGCAGCGGGACTTCGACCCTCTGTCGCGCGCCGGGGCGCAGCTCGACCCGCGTGGTCTCCGCGAGCGAGTAGCTCGGCGTCTCGAGCGAGTAGGCCAGATCGTAGCCGCCGGGCGGCAGCTCGACCGTCTGATCGTGGTCGAGCCGGATGCGCCGCCCGTCGACCCGCACCACGATCGCCACGTCCCAGCCGGCGGCGAGCTCGAGCACGCCGCGCCGCGGCGGCTCGGGCGTGGGCGCGGGGGTCGCCACCGGCGTCGGGGCGGGGGTGGGTGGCACGGGAACCTCGGGCGCCGGCGTGGAGGACGGCTGCGGGATCTCGGTGGCGGCGGGCAGGGCGGCGGTTGCCTTCGCCAGGGGATCCGGGTCCGCAGGCGCCGCGCCGGGTCGCGCGAGGAAGAGCGCGACCGCGCCGAGCGCGAGGACCGCGAGCCCGGCGGCGGCGATCGCGCCCCAGCGGCGGCCGCGCCCGCCGCCGCCGAAGGCCATCGTCGCCATGGCCCGGCTCTGCGGGCGCGACGTGCCCTGCGGATAGGCGATCTCGACTTCGTCGATTCCCGCCGCGCGCGTCGCCTCTTCGGACGAAACCTGCGGCGCCGCGGTACGCACGGTGGGCGTGACCGCCGCGGTGCGCTCCTCGGAGATCGCCGCGTGCATGCGCGTCGGCTCGGTCGACGGGTCGGCCGGCCGGCGGCGCATGATCTGCTCGAGCGCCGCGACGAGCTCGCCGGTGGGGGAGAATCGCCCTTCCGGGTTCTTGCTCAGGCAGCGCGCGACGATCGCGACCAGGTCGAGGGGGCAATCGTGCGCGACCCGCTCGAGCGGCGGCGGGCTCTCGTTGAGGACCTTGTAGAAGAGCGTCGGGATCTCTTTCGCCTGGAACGGGCGCTCGAAGGCGAGCAGCTCGTAGGCGAGGACGCCGAACGAGTAGACGTCGGTGCGCGGATCGACCGGCTCGCCGCGGATCTGCTCGGGCGCGAGGTAGGCGGCGGTGCCGAGCGTGATGCCCGCCTGGGTCAGCGTGCTCTGCTGCTGGGCGAGCTTGGCGATACCGAAGTCGAGGATCTTGGCGGTGCCGTCGTCGAGGATGCGGATGTTGGCCGGCTTGATGTCGCGGTGCACGATGCCGCGCGAGTGCGCGAACTCGAGGCCGCGCGCGATCTGCACGAGCCAGAGGATCCGCTCGGGCATCGGCAGGTAGTCGCGCCGCTTGATCTTCTTGTCGAGGTCCTCGCCCGACAGGTATTCCTGGACGAGGTAGGGAGTCTCCTCCTCGAAACCGAACTCGAAGACGGTGACGATGTTGCGGTGCTGCAGGTTGCCGCAGATCTCCGCCTCGCGCAGGAAGCGCTCGCGGGTCTCCTTGTCCTCGGCGCTGCAGGTCTTGATCGCGACGTGGCGCTTGATGAAGGGGTCGTGCGCCTTGTAGACGACGCCGAAACCGCCGACGCCGATCTTCTCCACGATCTGGTATTTGCCGAGCCGCTCCATGCCGGAATCCGGCCGGATGGTAGCACGCCGCGGGGCGCGGCTCCGGCTTCAGGGGGCGGGCGGCGCCGCGTACAGAGGTCGCAGCTCGTCGACCAGCAGCGACAGCGTCCGCGCGTCGAGGCGCGGCGCGCCGAGCGGCGGCGTGGCGACCTCGAACCAGCGCACGCCGGTGCCGGAGGCGAGGGCGGCGTCGAGCGCGGCGCGCGCGGCGAGGCCGCGCGGGGTCGCGGGATCGCCCACCACCCGCAGTGGCTGGCGCGCGGGCGCGGCGCCGAGCCGGAGCGCCTCGCGCCGACGCACGAGCGCCGGATCCGGGGGCGACGAGGGACGGGTCGGCGCGGCGCTCGGCGCCGCGACGGGGGGCGCCAGGGCGGCCGCCAGCGGGTCGGGATCGGGATCGAGCGCGATGACCAGGGCGAAGGCGGGCTCGGCGCGCGTCGCGACCGCCGCCGCCAGCGCTCCGTTCCAGGCGCCCTCGCCGAGCAGCGCGAGACGGGCGGGATCGGCTCCGCCCCGCTCGACGAGCGCGCGCCGGGCGACCTCGACATCGAAGAGCTCGACCTCGCCGCGCCGCCCGTCGCCGAGCGCGCGGAAGCGCCGGCCGAAGCCGTCGGCGCCGCGCGGACGCAGGCGGACGACGGCGACCCCGCGCTGCGCTAGGAACTGGGCGAGCGGCTCGAGCTCGAACCAGCGCGGCGGTCGCGCGTCGCTCTCCAGCCAGAGCAACCCGGCGTGCCAGCCGCCCGGCCCGGCCCGCCGCGGGCGCCAGAGCTCGGCGGGCAGGTCGCCGTCGGGGGTCGGCAGGGCCAGGGGCTCGGATTCGACGAGATCGGCCGGATCGATGGCCGCCGCGAGCCCGTAGGTGAGGGGCTCGGCCCGGGCGTCTCCGGCGCTGCGCCAGAGGTCGCGCGGCCAGCGCGGGCCGGCGACGGCGTAGAGGAGCGGTCCGCCGACCGGCGCGGGCCAGGCGGCGACCGCCCGCTCGCCGCCTGGGACCGACGCGGCGGCGAGCGGCGCGCCGCCGCCGGCCGGATGCACGACGACCTCGGTGCGGCCCTGGCAGGAGAGCTCGAAGGCGACTGAGCCGTCCGTCGCGGCCAGGTGCGCGTCGATCACCGCGCAGTCCGCTTCGAGGGCCGGGGTGCGCCGTCGCGAGTCGAGCTCCATCCACTCGGCGCGGGCGAGGTCGGAGCGGTCGTCGGAGAGCAGCAGCAGGGCCTGGCCGTCCGGCGCGAAGGCGAGCGGCCGGAAGCGCCCCTCCTCGGCCTCGGGCAGGAGCAGCGTCGTCTCGCCGGTCGTGCGTTCGAGCAGGAAGATCTCGTCCGAGCGCTCGTCGCGGGCGCGCCGCAGCGCCACGCGCAACCCGTCCGGCGAGACGGCGGCGAACTCGAGGCCGGGCGGCGCCACGGCCAGCGCGCGCGTCTCGCCCCCGGGGCCGATCTCGAGCAGCCGCTCGGGGCCGCCGGCGTCCGGCGTGGCCGCCGCGTAGAGCGCGGAGCGAGCGGCCCGGCCGAGGAACCGCCAGCGCTCGCCGGCCGGCGGACCGATCCGGCGGCTCGCCGGACCAGGTCCGGCGAGCAGCCAGGACGGGGCTTCGCCGGGCGCGGCCATGGCGAGCTCGACCAGTGCGCGTTCGCCGTCGAGCTGGGCGAGCGCGCGGCTGGCGCCGGGCTCGCCGGGCAACAGCGGGGTCACCGCCCCGGCGGCGGGTCCCAGCCAGACCGCCCGGGGCCCGGTCGCCGCCCAGCGCGTGCCGGCGAGCCGACCGGCGGGATCTCCGGCCGCGGGCTCGAACCAGGAGCAGGCGAGGAAAGCGGTCAGCGGATCGCGACGGGGCGCGAGGTCGAGGTCCCGCGCGGCGGCGGGCGGCCGCTCGCCGCAGCCGGCGGCCGCCAGCGCCGCGAGCAGCAGGGCCCCGGCGAAAGGAAGGGCGCGGGGCCGCTGGTAGACTGATTCCATGTCCGATCGAAAATACCAGCAGCGCGGTTACCAGGACTCCGGAGATCGCGACCGCGAGCGGTCGCGGGAGCGCGACCGGCCGAGCGGTCCGCGGCCCCCGCGCGACCCGGGCGAGGCGCCGCGCGGGCGCGGCCTCGGCGGCCCGACCGCCAGCGTCTTCCGTTGCGCGCGCTGCGGCACCGCGATGACGGTGGCGGTGGCGGCGGCGCCGGACGCGCGCTGCGCCAACTGCGGCTCGGACATCCACAGCTGCACCAACTGCCTCTCCTTCGACACGGGGGCGCCCAACCAGTGCCGGCAGCCGGGCGTCGCCCGCGTGGCGCGCAAGGACATGCGCAACGACTGCGCGCAGTTCGATCCCCGCCTGCGCCAGGAGTCGAGCGCGGAAACCCCTCCCGGCGGCGGCGGCAACAAGGGACCCGGCGGGCGGGTCGACGACGCCCGCGCCGCATTCGACGCGCTGTTCAAGCTCTAGTCGGGGAATCCCGGAAACGGCTCAGACCGGCTGGGCGGCGCCGGTGTCGAGCTCGGTGCGGATCAGGTCGCGCAGCCGCTGCTGATCCTCCTCGGGCAGGTCGACGAACTCGACCGCGACTTCGTAGCGGTTCGCGCCGAGCGGCTGCGCGCGCTCGGAGACGACGCGCGCGCGCGCGGTGAGCGGGCGGGGCGCGATCTTGAGCTCGACGTCGCACTGGGTGGGCGCCTCGATCGGCAGCGAGGTCTCGACGGCCATGCCGTGCAGACTGATCGTGCGGACCTCGAACTCCGCGGAAGAGCTCACCGCGACCGAGCTCTCCTCGAGCCGGAAGCGCCCGAAGATGCGGGTCTCGAGCGTCACGATGGCGTGCGCCTCGAGAAAGCCGAGCAGGTCGCGCGCGAGGTCGGAAAGGACCCCCGCGAACTCGATGCCCGCGCGGTAGACCGGGACGGTCTCGCCCCGGTCGTTGGCGCGCGTCCCCTGCAGGAAGCACCAGACCACCCGTCCGTTGAGCTGGAGCAGCTCAGGACCCTTGCGCAGGCGCAGCGAGATGCGATGGTGGGGGGCGAGCCGCGAATGGGTCTCGATCGCCATTCCGGCGACGCTGATGTCGAGCACCTTGCCGTCGAGCGAGACGATCAGGCTGCCGTGCGTGTCGGGAATGCGCACGCGCGCGCTGCGGCGGCGATCGGAGGGAGCGGGCTCGGCCACGGGGTCCTCAGCCGCCAATATACGACATCTCCACGCGGGAACCGGGCGCCGTCTCCGCGGTGCGCTGCTCGGAGTAGCGGTCGGCGCGCGCCCGCCAGATGCCGCCGATCAGGTCGGCGAGCTCGCGATCGGTCGCGCCGCGGCGCAGCGCGGCCCGCAGGTCGGTGCCGGTCGCCGCGAACAGGCAGGTGAAGAGCCGGCCGTCGGCCGACAGCCGGGCGCGCGTGCAGTCGCCGCAGAAGGGCTGGCTGACCGAGGCGACGAGGCCGATCTCGCCGCCCAGCTCCGGGGCGCGGTACCGACGCGCGACCTCGCCGCGGTAGGCCGGTTCGAGCGGCTCGAGCGCCACCTCCGCGGCGATGCGCGCGAGCACCTCGCGCGCGGGAACGACTTCGTCGAGCCGCCAGCCGTTGGTCGTGCCGACGTCCATGAACTCGATGAACCGTACCTCGTGGCCGGCCGGGACGAAGCGCCGGACCAGGGGGAGGATCTCGCTCTCGTTGACGCCGCGGCGGACCACCGTGTTCAGCTTGGGCGGCGGGAACCCTGCCGCTCGCGCGGCGTCGATCCCGGAGAGCACCGCGGCCACCGGCACGCCGGTGTCGTTCATCCGGCGGAAGATCGTCTCGTCGAGAGCATCGAGCGAGACGGTCAGGCGTCCGAGGCCGGCCGCGCGCAGCTCGGCCGCGTGCGCGGCGAGCAGCGAGCCGTTGGTGGTCAGCGCGAGATCGACGCCGAGCCCGGCGAGCGCGCGGATCAGGCGGGGCAGATCGCGGCGCAACAGCGGCTCGCCGCCGGTCAGCCGGAGCTTGCGCACGCCCAGCCCGACGAAGATCGCCGCCACCCTGGCGATCTCCTCGAAGTCGAGGATCTCCGAGCGGGGCAGAAAGGGGTGGTCCGGTCCGAAGACCTCGCGCGGCATGCAGTAGGTGCAGCGGAAATTGCACCGGTCGGTGACCGAGATGCGCAGGTCGGCCAGCGGCCGTCCGAGACGGTCGGGATCCGGCGGCGCGAGCGTCGGTACCGGCGGCGGCATGGGGCGGCATTCTACGCCCGGCGCCGCGGGAACCCCGGCGTCAGCGCGGGCGGTAGAGGAATTCGGGATAGAGCAGGTTGAGCGCCAGCGTGTGGACCGGATCGAAGAGGGGCTGGAAGAGCCGCCAGGCGACGAGCAGCCCGACCAGCGAGAGCATCGGCTGGCGGGCGAAGCCGAGATAGGCGCGCGCCCAGCGCTCGGGCAGGAGCAGGGGGAGAGCTCCGCTCCCGTCGAGCGGCGGCAGCGGCAGCAGGTTGAAGACGAGCAGCACGAGGTTGAGGGAGAAGAGGATGCTCAGGAGCGTCGCGGCGCCGGCCGCGATGCCCGCCGGGGCCGCGACCACGCTCGAGAAGGTCGCGAAGGCGGGGGCTTCGAAGGCGCCGGCCCAGATGCCGGCGCGGACGGCGAGGCCGGCGAGAACGACCAGCGCGAGGTTGGCCGCCGGTCCGGCGAGCGACATCCAGGCGGCCCGCCGCGGGTGGCGATCCGCCCAGGCGGGGTCGTAGGGGGCGCTCGCCCAGCCCATCATCCACTGCCGGGTGAGGGCGAAGGTGAGCAGCGGGAAGACCACCGTGCCGAAGGGCTCCCGCCGGACGTGGGGGAGCGGGTCGAGCGAGACTTGCCCGCCATGGTAGGCGGTCGGGTCGCCCAGCCGGAGAGCGGCCCAGGCATGCGCCGCCTCGTGGCAGCAGGTCGAGAAGAGGAAAACGACGTACCAGGCCGCTCCCAGGGCCAGCAGCTCGGCGACCTCGGAGCTCATGGCTACATCCGAAGCACGAAAGTCGCCGGGGGTGCCGTGCCTCGTCCGCCGGCGTCGCGTGCCTTCCACTCCTCGCGGCTCGGGACCGCGAGCGCTTCGATCCCGGCCCGGGAGAGCCCGGCCGAAACCGGCGGCAGGCGTCTCTCGAGCAGATCGGCGAAGCGGCCCTCGACGGCGATCACCTCGGCCTCGAGCGCCGCCAGCCGCTCGAGCTGCGACGGGCTCGGCCGCCCCTCGTAGCCGAGCACATTGCCGTAGAGCGCGCCCAGCTTCTCGCGCAGCTGGAGGTCGCCGCCGATGTAGCCGTCGCCCCGGGCGACGAACGAGACGCGCAGCGTCTCGGCGTCGTCGGCGAGCTGGCGCAGCTGGCCGGCGAGCTTGCCCGGGGCCTTCTCCGCGCGCTGGCGCGCGGCGTCGCGCAGATCGGCGAGCGAGTCGCCGACGTAGGCGAGCCGCTCGAGGTCCTCGTACAAGCGCAGCTCGGTCTCCTGTTTCGTCCGCCGATCCTCGGCGGAATGCGGGTTGCGCGGATCGGCGACCAGCGTGACCTCGCTCTCGAAGGTCTCTTTGCCCTTGATCATCCGCACGCGGTAGGTCCCCTCGGGAACGCGCGGGCCCTCGAAGCTGCCGAAGATCAGGCTGGAGGCCGGCGGCACCTTGGGCGGCGGCAGCCGCATCGGCCAGCCGACGCGGTTGAGGCCGACCCGCTTGCTGCCGGCGAGCGTCGCCACCTTGCTCCCCCCGGCGTCGTAGATCTCGAGCTTGAGGTCGCCGAAGAGGTGCCGCTTCCTGAGCCAGTAGACGATCGACGCCTCCTGCGGCGGGTTGGCGCCGACGAACTCGTCGTCGCCCGAGAACCAGGTGCCGATCGCCGGCCGCAGTCGCTGCTGCGCCGGACGCACGGGCAGGAAGGCGACGTCCGCGGCGATCGTCTCCGCAGTCAGCGCGCGCAACGGCGTCAGGTCGTCGAGCACGTAGACACCACGGCCGTGGGTGGCGATCACCAGGTCGCCGGTGCGGGGATGGACGACCAGGTCGTGGACGGCGACCCGTCGCGGCAGCCCGCCCTCGAAGCGCGCCCACTGGCGGCCGCCGTCGATCGAGATCCAGAGTCCCCACTCGGTGCCGGCGAAGAGCAGCTCCGGGTTGATCGTGTCCTCGACGATCACCCAGGCGAAGCCCTCCATCGGGTCGGCGGCGATCGGCTCCCAGCTCTCGCCGAAGTCGCGCGTGCGGTACAGGTAGGGTTTCATGTCGCCCCGCCGGTGATCGTCCACCGCGACGTAGGCGGTGCCCTCGGCGAAGCGGCTCGCGGTCACGCGCGCGATCCAGGCGCCGCGCGGCGCGCCGGGCAGCCGATCGGCGAGGTTGCGCCAGGTGCGACCGCCGTCGCGCGTCAGCTGAAGGTTGCCGTCGTCGGTGCCGGCCCAGATCAGCTCCGGATTGCGCGGCGACTCGGCGACCGTGTAGATCGTGGTGTTGTTCTCGGCGCTCGAGTTGTCGATCGACAGGCCGCCCGACTGGCGCTGGCGCTGGCGGGCAGGATCGTCGGTGGTGAGGTCGGGAGAGATGCGCTGCCAGCTCTCGCCCCGGTCGCGCGATCGGTAGAGGTACTGGGCGGCCAGGTAGAGCGTCGCCGGATCGGTGGGGGAGGGCACGAAGGCCGCGTTCCAGTTGAAGCGCAGCTCCTCTTCGCCGGCCGGCGCGAAGGGCTGGATGTCCTTCGATTCGCCGGTCGCGAGGTCGACGCGGGTCGCGTAGCCGCCCTGGATCGTGGTGTAGACGACGTCGGGATCGCGCGGGTCAGCGAACGTGGCGAAGCCGTCGCCGCCCGACAGCGCGGTCCAGTCCTTGGGCTCGATCCCGCCCCAGCTCTCCGAGGGGCCCACCCAGGAGCTGTTGTCCTGCAGACCGCCGAAGATCCGGTAGGGGTCCTGGTCGTCCACCGCCACCCGGTAGAACTGCCCGATCGGCAGGTTGCGCGCGAAGACCCAGCTGGCGCCCCGGTTGCCCGACAGATAGAGCCCGCCGTCGGTGCCGAGCAGCAGGCGGTTGGGCGCCGTGGGATCGATCCAGAGCGCGTGGTGGTCGCTGTGGGGGCCGCCGTCGAGGCCGCCCAGGAAGAGCGAGGTGAAGCTCCTGCCGCCGTCGGTCGACGACGAGAGGACCAGGCCCGGCTTGTAGACCCGGTTGTGGTCGAGCGGGTCGACCACGACATGAGCGAAGTAGAACGGGCGGACCTGGACGTTGAACGAGGCGTTGACCTCGCGCCAGCTCTCGCCGGTGTCGTCGGAACGGTAGAGCGCGGTCCTGGCGGCCTCGACCACCGCGTAGACGACGCTCGGTCGCGAGGGCGCGACGGCGATGCCGATCCGGCCGAGCTCGCCCACGGGCAGGCCGCGGTCGAGCCGGCGCCAGGTCGCTCCGCCGTCGGCCGACTTGTAGAGGCCGCTGCCCTTGCCGCCCGAGCGGAAGAAGTCGGGCGACCGGCGGAAGCTCCACATTCCCGCGTAGAGGATCGAGGGCTCCTGGGGATCGATCGCGAGGTCGGCGCAACCGGTGTCGGCGTCGACGAAGAGGACGCGCGTCCAGCTCTTGCCGCCGTCGGCGCTCCGGTAGACGCCGCGCTCCTCGCTGGCGTTCCAGAGCGCCCCGGTGGCGCAGACGTAGACCGTGTCGCGCTGCTTGGGGTCGACCTGGATGCGCGCGATGCGCTCGGTCGCCTCGAGCCCCATGCGCGACCAGTTGTCGCCGCCGTCGGTCGACCTGTAGACGCCGTCGCCGATCGAGACGCTGTTGCGCGCCCAGGTCTCGCCGGTCCCGACCCAGATCGTCTTCGGGTCGGAGGGATCGACGCGCAGCGCGCCGATCGACTGGGTGTGCTGGTCGAAGACCGGCTTGAAGGTCGTGCCGCCGTCGCTCGACTTCCAGACGCCGCCCGACGCGGCGCCGATCCAGATCGTGGTCGGGTCGCCGGGCACGGCGTCGATCGCCGCGATGCGGCCGCTCATGGTTCCGGGGCCGAGCGCGCGGGCGCGCAGGCCGCCGAAGGTGTCGGAGGTGACCCGGATT
Organism: uncultured Acidobacteriota bacterium; assembly: GCA_963803995.1. Lineage (GTDB taxonomy): Bacteria > Acidobacteriota > Thermoanaerobaculia > Multivoradales > JAGPDF01 > JACTMI01. Next base: position 278,070 of record CAWDOT010000027.1, on the reverse strand, counting down.
TCCGGCGCCGCGGCGCCGCCCGCGGCGCCGGAGGTCACCGCCAGCACCAGCAGGGCGACGGCGGCGCGGACGCTCACCGGGCGCCCCCGGCGGGCTTCGTCCCGGCCGGCTTCGCCGCCGGCGCGGGCATCGTGAAGAGCGAGTCCGCGAGGTCGACGCCGAGCTCGATCCTGTCGACCGAGATCGTCGCTCCCTGCGGCTGGCCCTTCGGGCGGGACTCGTAGGCGTGGGCGAAGAGCACGCCGCCGACCTCCTTGTAGTCGCCCATCGCGGCCTCGATCTCGATCTCCTGGTCCCCCCGCTTGCGCTTGCCCTCGGACTTGATCTCGAGCATCGCCTCGGCGTCGAGCCAGATGGTCGAGACGTCGCCGCCCTTGCGGGTGAGGCGGAGCTTCCAGGCCTCGGTGCCCTCGACGCTCTCCTTGCCGATCAGCTCGACCTGGTGGCCCTTGGTCCGGTAGTCCATCAACGGCCCGTCGATCAGGTCGGCCTGCTCCTGGATGTCCTTGAGGTCGTCGCCGGTCATCGCCTCGGGCTCGGTCTTGCCGAGGAAGGGCATCACCATCCATGCCTGCGCGCCGTCGTAGGCCTGGACGCCGGTCATGCCCTGCACGGTGAACTCGACGCGCACCTTGTCGGGACGCTTCCAGTAGATCGTGACCGGCACCTCCTGCGGTCCGAAGACCTGGCGGCCGCTCATCCGGGCGCTGCCGATCGCCGCGATCTTCTCCTTGCCGCCCAGGGCCTCGAAGTGACGCGCGAGGATCTCGTCGACGGTCTGGGCGGCGAGCGCCGAGGCGAACAGGGCCGCGGCGAACGCGCAGGCGAGTGTCTTGCTCTTCATGCTCGGATTCTCCTTGGGTCGGATCCGGGATCGCTGCGGGGACCGACGTGCGCCGGCCGGGCGGGCCCCGCGCTCAATCCCGTTCCAGGTAGGTGTAGCCGGCGAGGCCCTTCTCGTAGACCTGGAGGAGGTGGCGCGAATCCTCCAGCGTGATGCGCCGCGCGCGCAGCGCGATCTCCGCGAAGCGGCGCACGCTCGAGATCAGGTCGTCGCGGTCGTAGCTGACGTACTTCAGGACGTCGGTCACCGTGTCGCCGGTGACCACGTGGTCGATGTGGTAGACGCCGCCCTCGCCGAGGGTCACGTGGACGGTGTTGGTGTCGCCGAACAGGTTGTGCAGGTCGCCCAGGATCTCCTGGTAGGCGCCGACCAGGAAGACGCCGAGGTAGTAGTCCTCGTCGCGCAGCGCGTGCAGCTCGAGCACGCTCTTGACGTCGCGCCGGTCGATGAAGCGGTCGATCTTGCCGTCGGAATCGCAGGTGATGTCGGCGAGCACGCCGCGCCGGGTCGGCTCCTCGTTCAGCCGGTGGATCGGCAGCACCGGGAAGAGCTGGTCGATCGCCCAGGAGTCGGGCAGCGACTGGAAGACCGAGAAGTTGCAGAAGTAGGTGTCCGAGAGGCTGCGCTCGAGCCCCTCGAGCTCCTCGGGCACCTCCGGCAGCTCGCGGATCATCTTCAGGATCTTCTGGCAGACGCGCCCAGAACAGGTTCTCGGCGACCACGCGCTGGGCGAGGGTCAGGTGGCCGAGCGTTGAACAGCGAGAGCACCTCGTCGTTGTACCCGACCGCGTCGTGGTAGGTCTCGAGCAGGTTCTTGCGCTGACACTTCGCGGTAGGCCTCGAACAGGTTCGTCGGCACCGGCGGCGGCATGCCCTCGGGCAGCGCCTCGGGGCTGCGTTCCGACCGTCGAACTCGCTGACCCCCAGGACGTCGGTGACCAGCACGGCGTGGTGGGCGACCAGGGCGCGCCCCGACTCCGAGACCAGCGTCGGATGCGGCACGCCGTCCGCGTCGCACAGCTCCATCGGTGCCGAACACGACGTCGTTGGCGTACTCCTGCATCGTGTAGTTCATCGACGACGCGAAGTTGGTCTGCGAGCCGTCGTAGTCGACGCCCAGCCCGCCGCCGACGTCGAGCAGGCCGAGCGGCGCGCCCAGCTTGTAGCAGCTCGCAGTAGAAGCGCACCGCCTCGCGCAGCGCGTTCTTGACGTTGCGGATCGTGGCGATCTGGCTGCCGAGGTGGAAGTGCAGGAGCTCGAGCCGGTCGAGCAGATCGTGTTCGCGGAGGAAGTTGATCGCCTGGTAGCAGACCCCGCGCGCCGAGGCCGAACTTCGAGCGGTCCCCGCCCGAGGCCTCCCAGTGCCCGGCGCCGCGCGTCGACAGGCGGGCGCGGATGCCGATGCCGCGGCCGGATGCCCGTGCCGCTCGCCGACTTCGGCGATCAGCGGCAGCTCGGAGAACTTCTCGACCACCAGGATGACGCGTGCGTCCCAGCTTGGAGCGCGAGCAGCGCGGTCTCGATGTACTCCTCGTCCTTGTAGCCGTTGCAGATGATGAGGGCGTCCTCGTCCTCGAGCATGCCGAGCACGGCGAGGAGCTCGGGCTTGCGAGCCCGCCTCGAGCCCGTAGTTGTAGGGGCGCCCCGCCTCGAGCAGGCGCTCGACGACGTAGCGTTCCTGGTTCACCTTGATCGGGAAGACGCCCGCGGTAGGTGCCCTGGTAGCCGTACTCCTGGATCGCGCGCCGGAAGGCCTCGTTGAGCTCGACCACGCGGGCGGCGAGGATCTGCGAGAAACGGATCAGCAGCGGCGGCGCGATGCCGCGCCGGCGGACCTCCTCGACCAGCTCCTTGAGATCGACGGCGTCGGCGCCGGGACCACCGGGCTGGGCGATGAGGTTGCCCTTCTCGTTGACCGAGAAGTAGCCGTTCCCCCACTGGCGGATGCTGTAGAGGTCGAGCGAGTCCTCGACCGTCCACTTGCGGGGAAGCACGTTGTTGGCCATCGCCGCTCTGTCTCCTTGGGCTCTTGCGGGCCAGCCGGGCGCCGCCTGCTCCTGCCGTTCTCCGGCGAGAGGGGGTGCCGCGAGCGGCGCGCACTCTAGCACCCCGGTCCGGACTCCGCCGGCGTCGTTCGCGCCGGTCTAGGGCGAGCTCTCGAGGTGGACGACCTGGCCGCCGAGCGGGTCGACGGTGACCGCCGCGGCGACGAAGTGGATGCCCGACGCCCGGAACACCGCCGAGAAGGGCTGCGGACGGGACTCCAGGTGACGGAAGAGGTCGGTGAGCGCGCGGAACCGGATCTCGAGGGGCTCGAGCTCGAACAGCGCCGAGTCGACCGGCGCGCCGAGCCCGTCGAAGAGGTCGAGCTGGACGTAGCCGCCGTCGCCGTCGAGGTTGGCGACCGCGACGTCGATCGTGGTCGCGCCGCCCCCCGTCAGGCCGCCGATCACTTTCTGGCCGGAGGTCCAGCGGTTCGCCGGGAGCTCCTCGACGGTGTCGGACGAGCTGCCGATCGCGTCGTCGAACAGGGTGAGGGTGGCGTAGGGGATGAAATCCGACGTCGAACCGCCCGGTTCGACCCGCGCGGTGAGAAGGAGGGCCGCCCGCGCGTGCCCGAGGCCCCAGACGTCGGCCAGCAGGTCGATCACACCGGTCGAGGAGCCCGGCGCGAGCAGCAGGCTGCGCACCGGCACTGGATCGTCCCAGGAGATCTCGGGCGCGAGGGCGAGCTCGGCGATCATCCACCTGGCGCCGAAGTTCTGCAGCCAGAGATCGGTGGTCAGGTCGGTCGCGTCGGAGCCGTCGCCGCGCGCGACGATCGGCAGCAGCGTCGTGCGCGACGGCCAGCTGGCCGCCGCGCCCTCGACCTGGACCTGGATCTGGTCGGTCGAGACGCCGCCGCCCTGGGTCTCGCCCCTCAGCGTCACCGTATAGGAACCGGGATCGAGAAAGACGTGCTCGACGGCGAGATCGAGGGGGCTCTCGCTCGCCGCCCAGCCGCCGTCGCCGAAATCCCACTCGAGCCGCGAGAACTGGCCGTAGACGACGGCGTCGAACGTGGTCACCGCCCCGGTCTCGACCGGCGGCTCCGGTGGCAGCACCTCGATGCGCGGCGACTCGAGCAGGGCGAGGACCGTTTCCAGCATGAGGCCCCCGATCTCGGTATAGCCGCTGCCGTTGGGGTGGCCGACCGGGTCCACTTCGACGGTCTCCTCGTAGTAGTAGTTCTCGAACAGGTTCGGCAGCGACTCGAACAGCGTGAACACGTCGGCGACCGCCCGCCCGCGGACCTCGGCCATGTCGCGGATCGAGCCCGCCAGCGCCGACGTGCGGGCGTTGTCGCCGTCGACCGGGGCGTCGGGCCGGCGCAGGATGTTCGAGGCGTGGACCGCGACCATGCCCCGGTCCTCGGCGCGGAAGGCCATCTGGTTCAGGTTGAACGTGATGGTCTCGATGCCGATCCGCTGCGAGATGTCGTTGGTCCCCTCCATCACGATGAAATAGTCGGCGCCCAGGTCGAGCACGTCGTCGACCCGCGACAGCCCCTGCGCGGTGGTCTCGCCGCCGAGACCCGCGTTGATCACGAGCGCGTCGTAGCCGCGCTGGCGCAGCCAGCGCTGGAGCCGGGCCGGATAGCCGCCGCCCTGCGGCGAGTCGTCGCCGTAGCCCTCGGTCACGCTGTCGCCGAAGGCGATGAAGCGCAACTGGGCCGCAGGGACCGCCGCCGGCCCGGCGAGCAGTCCGAAGAGCAGGGGAAGGAGGAGTTGGCGGGCGCGCACGACGGGGAGGGATTGTATGGTGCCGGAGCCTCCGCCGCCATGGGTGCGACCGGCACCGCCGATCCCGGGTAGACTCGGGGCCATCTTGAGCGGGCACGATCCTCTGGTTTCCGACGCCGAGTCGCAGGCGATCCGCGCGGCGGTGGCCGCGGCCGAGCGGGCGAGTGCGGGCGAGATCGTGCCGCTGCTGGTCGACGCCGCCGACGACTACGAGCTGGCCGACTGGAAGGGCGCCACGCTCGGCGCGCTCCTGCTCGCGCTCGGCGCAGCGGCGCTCCACGCGGTGCGGCCGGTCTGGGGCGCGGCTCCGGGCTGGCTGGTGGCGCCGGTCGCCGCCGGCGCGCTCGCCGGCTTCCTGGTCGCGCGCTTCTCGGGCGCCGCTCGCCGCTGGCTGGTCGGGCCCGAGCGGCTCGACGAGTGCGTCGAGGCGCGCGCCTTCGAGGCCTTCCTGCGTCAGGGGGTTCACCGGACGCGGGACCGCTCCGGGGTCCTGATCCTGGTCGCGCTCTTCGAGCACCGCGTGCGCATCCTCGCCGACGAGGGGATCCACGCCGCGATTCCGGCCGAAACCTGGGACGCGCTCGCACGCGAGACCGCGCTGGCGATGCGCGACGGCCGCCCGGGACCGGCGCTGCTCGCCGCCGTCGAGCGCTGCGGCACGCTGCTCTCCGCCCACGGCCCGCGGCGGCGCGCCGACGACTCCAACGAGCTTCCCGACGCGCCCGTCAGCGAGAGGATCTGACGCGGTCCGGACGGAATCCGGGCCCGCGGGCGCGTGCTAAGCTGCGCGCCGCTCTCCCAACACCCGACGTCGAAGAGGAGACCGTGCCATGAACGGAACCGTACCTCCCCCGCCCCCGGGCGCCGAGGCGCCGAAGAAGAAGGGGCTTTCCCCGCTCGCCTGGTTCGCGATCGGCTGCGGCGCGCTGATCGTCCTCGGGCTGGGCAGCTGCTTCGTGATGACGGCGATCGTCGCCAAGAAGGCGAAGAGCTTCGTCACCGATCTCGAGCAGAATCCGGACGCCGCCGCGGTCAAGGCCGCCGAGCTGGCGATGCGCCTCAATCCGGATGTCGAGGTCGTCGCCTCGGATCCGAAGGAGGGCACCCTCACGGTCCGCGAGAAGGCGACCGGCAAGGAAGTGACCTTCACGATCGACGACATCAAGGCGGGCAAGCTGACGATCCAGTCGGGTGACGAGAAGATCGACGTCGACGTCGACGCCGGCGAGCAGGGCGGCTCGATGACCGTCACCTCGGACAAGGGGACGATGGTGATCGGCGGCGGCGACGGCAGCCAGGTGCCCGATTGGGTCCCGGGCTATCCGGGCGCCAAGGCCGACTCCTTCTCGAACGTCAGGTCCGGGGGCGAGAGCAGCGGCACCTTCTCGATCCACACGCAGGACCCCGCCGAGACCGTGATCGCGTTCTACGAGACCAAGCTCAAGGCCGCCGGTTTCGAGGTCGAGAAGGGGATGCTCGAGGCGAACGGCGCGATGGGCGGCAACCTCGTGGCCCGCTCCGGCAACCGCACGGTCAACGTGACGGTGGCGACCCAGGAGGGCGCGACCCAGGGTCTGATCGCGTACACGGAGAAGCCCTAAGACAGCGAGAGGAGCGCGACGGGGCGCCCGGGCCGATGCGGCCGCGGGCGCCTTTTTCACGATGTTCGGACGGCAGACGAGCGGTTCGGTGGTGTGCGCGTCGTGCGGGCGCCTGGTCGGCGTCCGCGACGACGTCTGTCTCAACTGCGGCCGGCGCAATCCGGGGCTCTGGGGCTTCTCGCCCCTGCTTCGCCGTCTGGGCGCCGACCTCGGATTCACGAAGCTCCTGATCGGCGGCTGCATCGCGCTCTACGCGGCGTCGCTGCTGCTGACGCCCGGGGCGTTCCAGCCGCGCGGCCTGCTCAATCTGCTCGCGCCCCGCTGGGAGGCGCTCTTCCTGCTCGGCGCCGCCGGGCCGGTGCCGGTCTTCGGGCTCGGCCACTGGTGGACGGTGCTCTCCGCGGGCTGGCTGCACGGCAGCCTGCTGCACATTTTCTTCAACCTGATGTGGGTCCGGCAGCTCGCGCCGCCGGTCGCCGAGCTCTACGGCGCCGGGCGGATGATCCTGATCTGGACGGCCGGCTCGATCCTCGGCTTCCTGACGAGCTCCGCCGCCGGCGCATTCCTGCCGCCGCTGCCGCTGATCGGCTCGCGCGCCCCGTTCACTGTGGGCGCCTCGGCCTCGATCTTCGGCCTGCTCGGCGCCCTGCTCGTCTACGGCCGCCGCTCCGGCCACAGCGCGCTGCGCCAGCAGGTCTGGGGCTGGACGGTCGCCGGCCTGGCGTTCGGCTTCCTGGTTCCCGGCATCGACAACTGGGCGCATCTCGGCGGCCTGGCCGGGGGCGCCGGCGTCGCGCGCGCGCTCGACCCGCTCCGTCCGGAACGGATCGACCACGTCGTAGCCGCGCTCGCCTGCCTGGTCGCCACTCTCGCGGCGATCGTCGCGTCGGTGGTGATCGGCCTCGGCCTGGGACCGGGCTGAGAGGCACCTCCCTGGCCGACGCGGCGGCGGTTCCGACCAAGCCCAGGGTGCGCTGGGGGAGCGCGCTCGGCGAGGCCCGGGCGCTGATCTGGCGTCAGCGGCGGCGGCTCGCCGTCGCCTTCGGCCTCATGCTGGTCGGGCGGCTGGCCGGACTCGTGCTGCCCGCCTCCTCGAAGTACCTGATCGACGAAGTGCTCGGCAAGGGCAACGTCGCCCTGCTGTTGCCGCTCGCCCTCGCCGCGGGCGCCGCGACGCTGCTCCAGGCCGGCACCTCGTTCCTGCTCGCGCAGGTGGTGGGGATCGAGGCGCAGCGGCAGATCGCCGAGATGCGCAAGCGGATCCACGCCCACGTCCTGCGCCTGCCGACCAGCTACTTCGACAGCGCCAAGAGCGGCGAGCTGATCGCGCGCGTGATGAACGACGCCGAGGGCATCCGCAACCTGGTCGGCACCGGCCTCGTGCAGCTCGCCGGGGGCATCCTCACCGCCGCGCTCGCCTTCGGCGTCCTGGTCTGGCTCAACTGGCAGCTGACGCTGGCGATCCTGGTCGTGCTCGGGGCGTTCGGCGGCGGGCTCGCCTACGCCTTCCGACGGCTGCGGCCGATCTTCCGCGAGCGCAACCAGATCCAGGCCGAAGTCACCGGCCGGCTGGGCGAGTCGATGGGCGGCGTGCGGGTGGTCAAGGCCTACACGGCGGAGCCCGAGGAGGAGCGGGTCTTTTCCGGCGGCATCGACCGCCTGTTCCGCAACATCCGGGGCACGATGGTGGGGATCTCGGCGCTCACCGCCGGCTCGACCGCGCTGATGGGCGTGGTCGGCACCGTGATGATGCTCGCCGGCGGGCGCGCGGTGCTGGGCGGCGCGATGACGCTCGGCGACCTCGTGATGTACGTCTTCTTCACCGGCCTGCTGGTCGCGCCGGTCGCCGAGATCGCCTCGATCGGCACCCAGCTGACCGAAGCCTTCGCCGGACTCGACCGCATCCGCGAGATCCTCGGCCGCCCGACCGAGGACGAGGAGGACGCCCGGTGCGAGCCGGTCGGGCGCGTCGCCGGGGCGATCGACTTCGAGGCGGTCTCGTTCGAGTACGAGGAGGGCGCGCCGGTCCTGACCGACGTCTCCTTCCGCGCCGCCGCCGGATCGACGACCGCCCTGGTCGGCTCGTCGGGCTCGGGCAAGTCGACGCTGATCGGCCTGGTGCTCGCCTTCCATCGGCCGAAGCAGGGCACCATCCGCGTCGACGGCCGCGATCTCGCGACGCTCAGGCTGCGCGACTACCGGCACCACCTGGGCGCGGTCTTCCAGGAGAACTTCCTGTTCGACGGCACCATCGCCGACAACATCGCCTACGCGCGCCCCGCGGCCGGCCGCGAGCAGGTTCTCGCCGCCGCCGCGGTCGCCCACTGCGACGAGTTCGTCGCGCGCTTCGAGGCCGGCTACGACACGGTGGTGGGGGAGCGCGGGGTCAAGCTCTCCGGCGGCCAGCGCCAGCGGGTGGCGATCGCGCGCGCGATCCTCGCCGATCCGGCGATCCTCATTCTCGACGAGGCGACCTCGAGCCTCGACAGCGAGAGCGAAGCGCTGATCCAGGACGGGCTCGCGCGCCTGCGCGCCGGGCGCACCACCTTCGTGATCGCGCACCGCCTTTCGACCATCCGCGCGGCCGACCAGATCCTGGTGATCGAGGGCGGACGCATCGTCGAGCGCGGCACGCACGACGAGCTGCTCGCCGCCGGCGGGCGCTACCGCGCGCTCCACGACCGCCAGTTCCGCCTCGAGAGCGACCGCTTCGTCAACCCGGGCGAGGACTTCACGCCCGACCCCGAGAAAGCGCCCGGCGGCCCGCCGGCGCCGCCGCCGCAGCGGCTCTGAGGCGCGCGCCGGCGCGCACGCTCGCGGTCTGCCGCGAGGCGTCGGATAGAGTTTCGCGGCGTGGGGGTGCGGGCATGAGTTTCAACTTGCTGGGGTCCCTGACGGTCGTAGCGTTCTGTGTCGCTCTCGCCGCGATGCTTCGCGTGTCGGAGGCCTGGCGGCAGGTCCGCGCGCTGCGCGACGAGGTCGAGGCGCTGCGTGAGTATGTCGCCCGCCTGCACGACTACGTGACTCGAAGCGCCAGGGCGGAAGTCGCGAGAGAAGACCGGCCGGAGCAGGCAGTGGCGGAGAGGGCGGCGCCGCGCGTAGTCCCGGCCCCGGCGCCATCGGAAACCCTGCCCGGCGCCCCCGGGCCCTCCGGCGCGGAGGCGTCCAGCCCACTCCGGGCTGCTCCCGTGCCCGAGGCGACGGGCACCGGCGAGGGCTCTGTCGACGACACAGCGCAGCTCTTCCGCGGCGCCGCGGCGTCCGACGCCGGTCTGGAGCGGCGGCTCGGGTCGCGGCTGCCCGTCTGGTTGGGCGCCATTGCGCTCGCGCTCGCCGGCATCTTCCTCGTCCAGTACACGATCGAGAGAGGTTGGCTCACTCCCTCCCGTCGTGTCGGCCTCGCGCTCGCCTTCGGAGCGCTGCTGATCGCGGCGGGCGAGCGGGTGCGCGGGCGCGCGCCGCGGATCGCGCAGGCGCTCGCGGCTGCGGGCGTCGCCGATCTCTACGCGGCGTTGCTCGCCGGCGTCCGGCTCTACGGGCTGATCCCGCCGACGCTCGGCTTCGGATTGATGGCGGGTACCACCGCGCTCGCGGTTGCTCTCGCCCTGCGGCACGGTCCTTTGCCCGCCATTCTCGGGCTCGCCGGCGGGTTCCTGACCCCCGCGCTGATCGGCCTCGAGAGCGCGGGAAGGAGCGGTTCGCTCGTCTATCTCCTGCTGCTCGACGTCGGGCTCCTGGCGGCGGGTCGCCGCCGCCGCTGGCCCGGCCTTGCGGGCGGCGCCCTCGGCGGGACTTTCCTCTGGGTCGCGAGCTCCCTGCTGCCGGGACCGGTCCGCTTCGGAACTCCGGCGTTGTCGATCTTCCTGTGCGCTTCGCTCGCCCTCTTCGCGTTCTCGACGTTGCGCCCGGGGGCCGCGGCTGACTGGGGGGATGAGGATTCGCCGCAGGCGCTGGCGCTCGCAGCAGGTCTCGGCGGCGTGGTCCTGATGGCTCTGGTCGTGGGCCGATCGAGCTTCGATTCCATCGAATGGGGCTTCTTCGCCCTGCTGGTCGCCGGATCTCTCGTGCTCGCCACGGTGGCCGAACAGGCCTACTTCGCGCTGGCTATCGCTGCGCCGGCCGCCGCGGCGGCGGCGCTGCTGGCCTGGGGCGCCGGCCTGCCGGCCGGCGAGCTCGGTCGCTATCTCGCGACCAGCGCCGGGCTGGGCGCGCTCGTCGCGGGACTCTCCTTTCGGGCGCTCCTGCGCTCGGCCCGGCCGAGCCGCTGGGCGACCCTGACGGGCCTGGGGGCGGTCGTCCCCATGCTGCTGGCGGCACGCTTCGGCCGTGCGATCGGAGACCTCTGGCTGGCGCTCGCGGCCACCCTGATCGCGGTCCTGCTTTCCGCCGCGACGACCGAGGTCGCCAGGCGGCGGATCCCCGAGGCGGAGGCGGACGCGGGCGAGATCGAGGAGGCCAGGACCTGGCTCGCGGCCTCGGCCTGCGGCGCGCTCGCCATCGCGCTCGTGCTGACCTTCGAGCGCGAGTGGCTCTCGATCGCGTTCGCCCTCGTCGCGGTGGCGCTGATCTTCCTGCGTGAGCGTGTCCCTCTGCGGGCTCTCCCCTGGCTGGGTGGGGCGTTCTTCGCGGTAGCCGTGGTGCGGCTGGTGGTCAACCCGGGGGTGCTCCACTATCCGATCGGCCCGAACCCGGTGGTGAGCTGGCTGCTCTGGGGTTACGGCCTGCCTTGCCTGATCGGCTTCGTTGCGGCCGCGCGCCTGCGCCGAGAGCGGGAGACGGCGGCCTCGGTCGCGGTCGAGGCGGGCGCCGTCGCCGTCGCGGCGGCCGGCGTGACGCTGCAGGCCTGGCAGATCGCGGCGCCGGGCAGGATCGTCCAGGCGCTCGCCACCGGCGGTTTGTGGGCCTGGTCGATCCAAACCACGGCCTGGCTGGCGCTCGCGGTCGCGCTGCTGATCGCGGCGCGTCGCGGCGAGCGCCCGGCGCGTGCGTTCGGTGGGCGGATTCTCTCCCTGCTCGGCGGCGCGGCGGCGCTCCTGAGCCACGGCATCGTGTTCAATCCGGCCTGGAGCCCGCAGGAAGTCGGCGCGACGCCGATCCTCAACTGGCTGCTCTTCTACTACGGCGTGCCGCTCGCGCTGCTGTTCTGGATCGCGCGCGAGCTCGACGGCGCGCGCGAGCGGCTGTCGGCGACGATCTCGCGCGCCGCGGCGACGCTGCTCGGATTCCTGCTGGTGACCCTCGAGGTCCGTCAGCTGTTCCGCGGCTCGGACCTTAGCGTCGGGAGGCGCTCGGGCGCTGAGGACCTTTCCTATTCGGCGAGCTGGGCCCTGCTCGGAACGCTGCTGCTCCTCATGGGTCTCTACCGCGGCTCCCGCGGGCTGCGCCTCGCAGCCCTCGCCGCGATGCTGGCGGCGACCCTCAAGGTCTTCCTCTACGACGCCTCCGGCCTGGCCGGCCTCTATCGCGTCCTCTCGTTCCTCGGCCTGGGCGCGGCGCTCCTACTGCTGGCCTGGCTCTACCAGCGCTTCGTGTTCCACGACGAGTCCGATGCCTGAGCCCGCCCTGCGCTGCCGAGCTAAGATCCGCGGCATGCTCCCGCGCGTTCTCCTCGTCGTCGCCCTGGCGTCGCTCGTCGCGGCCGCCGCTCCGGCTCAGGACTGGTCCGGCCCGGCCTCGTTCGAGGTGAGGGTCGAGGACGAGCGGGGCAAGGCCATGGCCGGGGCCGAGGTGGTGCTCGCCTGGCTCGCGGTCGAAACCTCCGAGGGGCCGGCGCCCGCGGTCACCGACGGCAAGGGAAAGCTGGCGCTCGGCGGCCTCGCGCCGGGGCGCTGGGCGATCGAAGTCCGCCACCCCGGGTATATGACTTTCCGCGCGACGGTCGTGCTCGGCGCCGACGTCAAGCCGGTGATCGAAACCGCCGCCCAGCAGAACGTGCCCGGCGCGCGCGCGCCGATGCGGGTGCGCCTGGGCAAGGCGGGCGGCGGCGTCGTCGCGGCGCGGCCGGTGTCGCGACCGGCACCTCTCGTCGAAGCGGCGCCCCCGGTGGTCGCCGCCGCGACCCCGGCGCCGACGCCGGTGCCCCGGCCGGTCGCTGCTGCGACCGCGGCCCCCACGCCCGCGCCGACGCCGGTCCCGACCCCGGCGCCGACTCCGATGCCCACGCCGGTCCCGCGGCCGGCCCCGACGGCGAGTCCGGCGCCGGTGCCGACCGCAGTTCCGACTCCGGCGCCAGGACCCGCGCCGACGGCGACACCGACCGCCGTGCCCACGCCGGAGCCGACGGCGACACCCAGGCCCGTGCCGACGGCGACTCCGGCACCGGTGCCGACTGCGACGCCCACGGCGGCCCCCGTTCCCCTGCCGGTTCCGATGTCGACTCCGGTCCCGACGCCGTCGCCGGTTCCGGTCGCGACGCCGGCGCCCGCAGCGGCGCCGGCTCCCGCTCCCGCTGCCGCGCCGGTGAGGCCGGCGCCCCGGCCGGCGGCGCCGCGCACCTGCTACGAGTGCCGGCCCGGCGAGCAAGCGCTCTGGACGGAGGTGCGGATCGAGGGCGGGGGGACGGTCTGCCCGGACGATCTGGCGGCGCGACTCGAGGCGGCGCCGGAAGCGGAGGTCGAAGGGCTGCGCGCGGCGCTGCCCGACGGCTGTTCGGTGCTGCGGGTCGACCTGCCGCGCGGCGCGCGCTTCGTCGGATTCCGTTACGAGGCGACGGGGGAGACGGGGGCGGCAGACTGCATGCCGAACCGCCCCTGTCCGGCGGGGGGTTGCCGCTTCCCGGGCGACCCGGTGATCCGCCGGAGCGCGGAACGGACCACGGTGCTGGCGCGGTTCGAATCGACCGCTACGGCCGCACGCACCGGCGCGCTCACCGTCTACTACACGCTCGGCAAGCGCTGACGCCGGCTGCCGCGAGGGCGTCCGGGATCAGATCCGCGCCGGCGGTCTGACGTGGCGCTCGACCTCGACGCGGGCGTCGTTGAAGCAGGCCCCGCCGCCGAGGTCGGCGAGCGTGTCGGGCGCCAGCGCGTTGGCGGTGGCGCCGTTGTCGGTGTGGCGCCGCCAGAGTCCCTTGGGCAGCTCGACCACCCCCGGGCGCACCCCCTCCGAGAGACGCAGCTCGCAGTGGACTTCGCCGAGGTCGTTCCAGACCCGCACGTGATCGCCGCTCGCGAGCCCCCGCCGCGCGGCGTCGGCCGGGTTCATCTCGAGCGCCACCCGCCCTTTGCGCAGCAGGCCGAAGCTCGAAGAAATGGTGCTGCTCGACGCCGGCGAAATCAGCGCCAGCGGGTACGGGCTGCTGCCGGTCTCGCCGTGGAAGGCGTAGAGCCCGTCCGGGGCTTCCTGGTCGAGCGCCGCGGGGACGAGGTGGATGCGGCGATCGGCGGTGCGCGGAAAGACGTCGACGAACTGCACGGGGCGCTCGCCGGCGGCCGCCGCCGCGACGCCGCGCGCGGCGAGCTCGGCGCGCAGCTCGTCGCCGCGCCCGGTCGAGTCGAGCAGCAGGTCGATGGCGCGCTCCTCCGAGGGGATCTCGTCGGCGCGCGCCACGCCGCAGCGGACCGCGAGATCGGCGAAGACCCGGTAGTTGGGCCGCGCTTCGCCGGGCGCCGGCACCGCCGGTTCCGAGCGGTGCAGCACGAACGCCCCGTAGCCGCGGGCGAGCTCGCGGTGCTCGAGGAACGTGGTCGCGGGCAGCACGACGTCGGCCCAGCGCGCGGTGTCGGTCATCACCTGGTCGTGGACCACGGTGAACAGGTCCTCGCGCTCGAGGCCCCGGCGCACGAGCTCCTGGTGGGGCGCGGTGGCCAGCGGGTTCGAGTTGTAGACGAACAGCGCGTGCACCGGCGGATCGTCGAAACGGGTGAGCGCGGCGCCCAGCCGGTTCATGTTGACGATCCGCGTCTCCGGCTCCGCACCCGCGATCGGCGCCGCATCGAAGGTCCAGGCCGCGGAGTTCGACATCGTGTACCCGCCGCCGCGCACGCCGAACTTCCCCGCCACCGCCGGCAGCGCGAGGATCGCGGCCACCGCCGAGCCGCCGTTGCGATTGCGCTCGACGCCCCAGCCGCAGCGCACCACGGCGGGGGAGGTCGAGGCGTAGAGGTCGACGAAGCGCTCGATGTCGGCCGCCGCGAGGTCGCAGACCCGGGCGGCCCGCTCGACCGTCCAGGGCTCGGCGCGCCGCCGCAGCTCCTCGCTGCCGTCCGCGTGCCGCGCCAGGAAGTCGAGATCGGCGCGCCCTCCCGCGAACAGCGCGCGGTGGACCGCGAGGGCGAGCGCGAGGTCGGTACCCGGCCGCGGCGCGAGATGGAGGTCGGCCTGGGCGGCGAGCGGAATGCGCCGCGGATCGACCACCACCAGCCGCGCTCCGGCTTCGCGGGCGGCGCGGATCTCCGGAACCAGGTGGATGCCGCTGGTCGAGGGGTTGCAGCCCCAGACGACGATCAGGCGTGCGTGCCGGTAGTCGGGCAGCGCGACCCCTTCCATCTTGCCGTAGAGCCCGAACGCGGCGCGGCCGGAGGGCGCCGCGCAGATCGTGCGCGCGAGGCGCGAGGCGCCGAGCCGGTGGAAGAGCAGCGCGTCGGTGGTGCCGTCGCTGAGCACGCCGTTCGAGCCGCCGTAGGCGTGGGGCAGGATCGCCTCGCCACCGAAACGGTCGCGGACCTCGAGCAGGCGCCGCGCGACGCGTTCGAGCGCGTCGTCCCAGGAGATGCGCTCGAAGCGCCCGGTGCCCTTCGGTCCGGTGCGCGCGAGCGGGTGCAGCACCCGCTCGGGCGACTCGAGGTACTGCGGGATCTTGCGCACCTTGGCGCAGATGAAGCCGGCGGTGAGCGCGTTGCGGTCGCGCGCGCCCTCGACGCGCAGCACGCGGCCGGCCTGGACGGTGACGTCGAGGCTGCAGGCGTCCGGGCAGTCGAGCGGACAGGAGGAGCGGACGACGGTCGGCTCGGCCGTCATCGCGGCCGGTCCCCGTGGTCGGTCGACTCCTCGTCCGCGGCGGCCAGCAACCGCTCGATCCGGGCGAGGAAGGGCGCGAGATCGTCCTGCTGGGGCAGCGTGACCTCGTAGAGCCCGGGCCGCACCCGCCTCACCTCGCCGTCGCCGACGCGGATCAGCGCCACGCGCAGCGCCTCGCGGGAGATCCCGAGCGCGTCGGTCGCGGCGAACAGCTCGTTCATGGCCGCCTGGTCCAGGGACCGCAGCGGTTGCGTCTCGGCGGTGCGCTTCTCGGTCACGGCGTCGAGCTCCCTCAGTCGAGAAAGAAGTCCTGGACGAGCGGCTGGCCGGGCTCGACCGCGTAGCGCTCGAGGTCGGTGACGCCCGCCTCCGCCAGCACCTCGTCGTCCACGAAGAAGTTGCCCGTGCACTGGCGCGCGGGCCGGGTGAGGATCGCGTGCGCGGCGTCGGCCATCACCTCCGGACGGCGGGCGTGGCGCGACGACACCGCGCCGCCGAGCATGGCGAGCGCCGCGGTGTCGATCGCGGTCCGCGGCCAGAGCGCGTTGACCGCCACGCCGTCGGGGCGCAGCTCCTCGGCCATGCCCAGAACGCACATGGACATGCCGTACTTTGCCATGGTGTAGGCGACGTGCGGTGCGAACCACTTCGCCTGCATCGAGAGCGGCGGCGAGATGTTGAGGATGTGCGGGTTGGCCGACCGCTTGAGCAGGGGCAGGCAGGCTCGCGAGCAGAGGAAAGTGCCGCGGACGTTGACCCCGAACATCAGGTCGAAGCGCTTCATCGGCGTGTCGAGCGTGCCGGTCAGCGAGATCGCCGAAGCGTTGTTGACCAGGACGTCGATGCCGCCGAAGCGCGCGACCGTCGCCTCGACCGCCGCGAGGACCTGCTGCTCGTCGCGGATGTCCGCGGCCAGGGCGAGCGCCTCGCCGCCGGCCGCGGCGATTTCGGCGGCGGCGGAGTGGATCGTCCCGGGCAGCTTCGGGTGCGGCTCGGTGGTCTTGGCGACGAGGGCCACCCGCGCGCCGTCGGCGGCCGCGCGCCGGGCGATGGCGAGCCCGATGCCGCGCGAGCCGCCGGTGACGAAGAGAGTCTTGCCGGCCAGGGTGCTCATGCCGCGATCTTAGCCGGTCCGGGCAGCGGGTAAGCTCGGCGCATGGCGCTCGAACGCTTCGATCCCGTGGTGGCCCGCTGGTTCGCCGGCCGCTTCGGCCGGCCGACCGACATCCAGGCGCGCGCCTGGGGGCCGCTGGCGGACGGCGAGCACCTGCTGGTGGTGGCGCCGACCGGCAGTGGCAAGACGCTGACCGGCTTCCTCTGGCCGCTCGACCGTCTGCTGACCGGCGCGTGGGAGGGGGGCGGAGTGCGGGTCCTCTACGTCTCGCCGCTCAAGGCGCTCAACGCCGACATCGAGCGCAACCTGGTCGAGCCGCTCGCCGGCATCGGCGCGGCGCTCGCCGCGGCGGGGCGCCCGGCGCCGGCGGTGCGGGTCGGTGTGCGCAGCGGCGACACGCCGCCGGCGGAGCGGGCGCGGATGTTGCGCCGGCCGCCGGAGATTTTGATCACGACCCCCGAGAGCCTCAACCTGCTGCTGCTCGGCCGGCGCGCCGAGGCGCTCTTCCGCGATCTCCGCCTGGTGATCCTCGACGAGATCCATGCGGTGGCCGGCAACAAGCGGGGCACCCATCTGATCACCGCCGTCGAGCGGCTGACCCGCGTCGCCGGGGAGTTCCAGCGGGTGGCGATCTCGGCCACGGTGCGGCCGCTCGAGACGGTGGCCGCCTTCGTCGCCGGGCATCGCCTCGAGCGGGCCGCCGACGGCGAGCCCCGCTACGTCCGCCGGCCGGTGCGGGTGATCGAGTCGCGGGTCGAGAAGCGCTACGAGCTCGCCGTGCGCGCGCCGGGCCGCCCGAGCGAGGAGGAGCTGGCCCGGCATCCGGACTCGGCCTGGCTGCGGCTCGCCGAGGACCTGCGCGCGCGCATCGCCGGGGCGCGGTCGACTCTGGTCTTCACCAACAGCCGGCGGCTCGCCGAGCGTCTCACGCGCCTGGTCAACGAGGCGGCGGGGCGCGAGGTCGCCTGGTCCCACCACGGCTCGCTGTCGCGCGAGCTGCGCACGGCGATCGAGCGCCGCCTCAAGGAGGGCGCGCTGCCGGCGATCGTCGCCACCAGCTCGCTCGAGCTCGGCATCGACGTCGGCGCGCTCGACCAGGTGCTGATGGTGCAGGCGCCGCGCTCGCTCGCTTCGGCGGCGCAGCGCGTCGGGCGCGCCGGGCACCGGGTGGGGGAGACCAGCCGCGGCGTCTTCTATCCGACCCACCCGCGCGACTTCCTCGACTGCGCGGTGGCGGCCCGCGCGGTCGTCGAGGGCGAGATCGAACCGATCGCGCCGGTGCGCAATCCGCTCGATCTGCTCGCACAGACGCTGCTCGGCCTGGTCGCGCACGAGCGCTGGCGCCTCGACGACCTCTACGCCTTCGTGCGCACCGCCGAGCCCTTTCACGAGATCTCCCGCCCGCTCTTCGATCTGGTGGTGGAGATGCTCGCCGGACGCTACGCCGAGGCGCGCATCGCCGAGCTCCGGCCGCGGCTCGCGGTCGACCGCCTGGACGGTACCGTCGAGGGGCGGCCCGGGCTCGCCGCGCTGCTGGCGCGCGCGGGGGGGACCATTCCCGACCGCGGCTACTTCCAGCTCAAGCTCGACGCCTCGCAGGCCCGCCTCGGCGAGCTCGACGAGGAGTTCGTCTGGGAGCGCGCGATCGGCGACAGCTTCGTGCTCGGCGCCCAGGCCTGGCGCATCGTGCGGATGACCGCGCAGGAGGTCTTCGTCGCGCCGGCGCGCGGCGGCGCCTCGCTCGCCCCGTTCTGGCGCGCCGACGCGCGCGACCGGGGCGCCTTCTACTCGGAGCGGGTGGCGGCCCTGCTCGAGCGCCTGGCTGGGCGCCTCGACGACGGCGGGATCGAGCTCGAGCTCGCCGAGCGCCATGCGCTCGAGCCCTCCGCCGCCGCGGAGCTTCTGGCGTCGCTGCGCGAGGCGCGCGCGGCGCTCGGCGGCCGCCTGCCGCACCGCCACCAGCTGGTCTTCGAGGAGTGCGAGGCGCGCGGCGACGACGCCGGCCGGCGCCAGGTGATCCTCTACACCTTCTGGGGCGGCGCGGTGAACCGCCCGCTGGCGCTCGCGCTCGCCGCGGCCTGGGAAGAGCGCGAGGGCGAGCCGATCGAGACCGTCGCCGACGACGACGCGCTCCTGCTCGTCCTGCCCGCCGGCGCCGACCCGGTCGCGCTGCTCGCCGGCCTCGACCCGCAACGGCTCGAAGCGCTCCTGCGCCGGCGGCTCGAGTCGTCCGGTTTCTTCGGCGCCCACTTCCGCCAGAACGCCCAGCGCGCCCTCCTGCTGCCGCGCGCCGGACCGGCGCGCCGCACGCCGCTCTGGCTGTCGCGCCAGAACGCGAAGCAGCTGCTCGAGGCGGTCTCCCGCTTCGACGACTTCCCGCTGCTGCTCGAGACCTGGCGAACCTGCCTGCAGGACGAGTTCGACCTGGAGGTCCTGCGCCGGCGGCTCGGCGAAGTCGCGGCCGGGGAGATCCGCATCGCGCAGGTCACCACTGCGCGCCCTTCGCCGCTGGCGGCGAACCTCGTCTTCCGCCGCACCAACGAGCTGATGTACGAGGACGACGTCCCGGAGACGCGGCGCTCGAGCGCGCTGCGCGGCGACCTGCTGCGCGAAGTGGCGCTGTCGGGCGAGCGCCCGGCGTTGCCGGGCGAGCTGGTGGAACGGTTCCGGAGAAAGGCGCAGCGGCTGCTCCCCGGCTACCCGCCGGACTCGGCGGGGGAGCTGCTCGAGTGGGTCAAGGAGAGGCTCTTTCTGCCCGCCGCGGAATGGCGCGAGCTGGCGGAAGCGCTCGACGGCGAGCGGCCGGGCCTGACCGGGGAGCTCGTCGGCGAGCTCGGCGCGAAGCTCGTCTTCGGCCCGCTCGGCGTCGTGGCGCGCGAGACGCTGGCCGCCAGCCGTGGCCCGGGCGCCTGGCTGAGCGCGGCGGGCGTGGTCGAGCCGCCCCGGCGGGCGCTGCCGCCGCCAGCGAGGCCGGCCTGACGGAGTTTCTCGCCGACTGGCTCCGCTATCAGGCGGCGCTCCGCCTGGCCGCGCTCCCCGCGCTGCTCGGCCAGCCGGAGTCCGCCGTCGCCGCAGCGGTCGGGCGCCTGGTGGCCGCGGAGCAGGCGGTCGTCGGCGAGCTGGTGGGCGACGAGGAGGGGCCCTGGCTGGCCGGGCTCGCGAGCTACGAGGCGCTGCTGCGCTGGCGGCGCGCCGAGGCGCGGCCGGCGTTCGAAGCGCTGCCGCTCGCCGCGCTGCCGCTATTCCTCGCCGAACACCAGGGTCTGACCGGCGCGCGCACCGGCCTCGACGGGCTGCAGCTGGCGCTCGAGCGGCTCTTCGGCTTTCCGGCGCCCGCCCCGGCGTGGGAACGGGAGATTCTGCCGGCGCGGGTCGAGCCCTACCAGACGGCATGGCTCGACGCGCTCTGCGAGGAGCAGGGGCTGCGCTGGCTCGGCGCGGGGCCGGAGCGGGTGGCCTTCGCGCTCGAAGGGGACCTCGCGCTGTTCGCCGCGGTGAGCGGGCCGGAAGCCGTGGGCCCGCCGCCGTCGAACGGAGAGATCCCGCTGGGCGACGGGGCGCTCGCGCTGCTCGACACCGCGCCGCGCGGGCTCGAGCTCGCCGAGCTGGCCGACCGGCTGGCCGCGCCGTCCGGGGACGTGGCGCGGGCGCTCTGGCAGCTCGCCTGGCGGGGAGAGGTCGCCAACGACACCGTGCGGGCGCTGCGCCAGGGGGCGCTCGCCGGATTCGAGCCCGAGGCCGAACCGACGCCGTCCGCTCCGCCCCCTTCGCGCCGCTCGGGCTTCCGGCGCTGGACGGCCTCCCGCCCCTGGCCGGGGCGGTGGTACCGATTGCCGCGGCCGCGCGACCCGGGCGACCCGCTCGCCGTCGAAGCCGGCGCGCGCGAGCGGGCGCGAGTCGTCCTCGACCGCTACGGCGTCGTCTTCCGCGAGCTGCTGGCGCAGGAAGTCCCGACGCTCTCCTGGAGCCGGCTGGCGCGCGCGCTGCGCGCGCTCGAGCTCGGCGGCGAGATCGTCGCGGGGCACTTCTTCGCGGGCGTGCCCGGCCTCCAGTTCGCGACGCCCGGGGCGGTCCGGCGTCTGCGCGAAGGGCTGCCCGAGGGCGCGCTCTGGTGGATCTGCGCCACCGACCCGGCCTCGGCCTGCGGCATCGATCTGCCGGAGCTCAAGTCGTCTCTGCCGCGCCGTCTCGCCTCGACCCATCTCACCTTCGTCGGGCGCGATGCGCGCTTCCTCGCCCGGCGCGGCGGGCGCGAGCTCGAGTTCCGCACGGCGCCGGAGGATCCCATCAACCCCGAGCTCCTCGCGCCGTTGCGCGTGGCCCTGACCCGAGCCTTCGACCCGCTGCGCGCGATCGAGGTCGAGACGATCAACGGCGAGCCCGCGTCGCGCAGCCCGTACCTCTCC
Source organism: uncultured Acidobacteriota bacterium (assembly GCA_963803995.1). Lineage (GTDB taxonomy): Bacteria > Acidobacteriota > Thermoanaerobaculia > Multivoradales > JAGPDF01 > JACTMI01. The sequence goes on along the minus strand of CAWDOT010000027.1, from coordinate 257,364 downwards.
GCTTTCGCCGGCTTCGCGGCGACCCGCGAGGCCGGTTCCGTGCGCCTGCGCCGGCGCTACGCGAGCGGCGGCTGACCGGCGAGCGGCGAACGCCACACGAAAGGGCGCCCGGCCTTGCTATCCTCGCCCTCCGCCCGCATCGCGGCGGCAGAGGATTCGAAAGGACGGACGACATGCGCAAGTCCCTGATCGCGCTCGCCCTGCTCGGGCTGGCGGCCGGCGCGGCCGCCCCCGCGGTGGCCGGCGAGCACCGGCTCGGTTTCGGTCTCCACTACTGGAAGACCGTCGACGAGCTGCAGGACGAGGGCTTCGACGACATCGAAGACAACGGCGTCTCCGAGGTCTTCTCCTACCAGTACCTGCCCAGCCCGATGCTGCGCTGGGAGATCGACGTGGAGTACTTCGACAAGGGCTTCGGCGGTGCCGAGGAGAGCACCTTCGCGCCCCAGGTCTACCTGCTCTTCGGACGCTTCTTCTACGCCGGGATCGGCGCCGGCGTCCTCTATTCGACCGGCCTCGCCGACGAATGGTCGGACCCCTACTGGGCCGGCAAGTTCGGCATCGACATGCTGCTGCTGCCGAAGCTGCACCTCGACATCAACGCCAACTACCGCTTCGACACCTGGAGCGAGCTCGGCGGGTTCGAAACGGACACTCTCACCCTGGGCGCCATCGCCCGTTTCTCTTTCTGAGGAGGATTCGACCATGGCGGTTCGCAGCGCGAACGCGGTCTGGACCGGAGGTCTGCAGGACGGCGCGGGCACCGTGCGCCTGGGCAGCGGCGCCTTCGAAGGGCGCTATTCGTTCAGCAGTCGTTTCGAGGAGGGCACCGGCACGAACCCCGAGGAGCTGCTGGGCGCGGCGCACGCGGGCTGCTTCTCGATGGCGCTCGCGGCCGGCCTCGGCCGCGCCGGCTTCGCGCCCAGGAAGGTGGCGACCGAAGCCCGGGTCCACCTGACCAAGAACGAATCGGGTCTCGCGATCTCGCGCGTCGAGCTGCGCTGCGAGGCGGAGATCCCGGGCATCGACGACGCGACGTTCCAGGAGCATGCCCAGGGCGCCAAGGCCAACTGCATCGTCTCGAAGGCCCTCGGCGGCCTCGAGATCCGCCTCGACGCCAAGCTGGTCTGAGCGCGAGCGAAGGGCCCGGGCGCGTCCCGGGCCCCGCTCACTCGATCGCGAAGCGGACCGTGCCGCCGTCGCGGTCGTCGACCCGGATCCGGAACTTCGCGTCGCCGCGGGCAACGCGACGGCCGAGGTCGCCGGCCGGCTCGACGCCGAGCATCAGGCACTCGGCGACCTCCCAGGGCATCTCGACATAGGCCTTGCCGCCCTCGTCCCCGGCGGCCTCGATCTTCAGCATCCCCTTGGCGCGCCGGGCGAGCACCTCGTCGCCGTCGCGGTCGCGGTCCTTCCAGACGCCGCCCTCGCCCTGCGCGCGCAGACTCTCCATCATCCGCCGCGCGTCGCCGTCGGCGTCGCCGTCGCAGTCGAACGACGCGGCGGAGACCAGGGCGCCGAACCAGCCGCTCGACAGCTGGAGGTCGACCCGCTCGCCGTCGTCCCCCGTCACCTCGAGGTGGAGCGAGGCCGGGGACTCTTCGGGCCGTTCGCCGGCGGCGGCGCTCAGGGTCGACGGCGAGAGGAGCAGCGCGGCGGCCAGCGCCAGGGGCAGCGTGGCGGCGGCGCGGGGGATCGATCGGAACATCGTGGTCATGGCGGATTCCTCCTGGCCGCACTACGGACCGGAGCGCCGCGAGTTTCGGCCGCCCGTCTCCCCGACGGAGGGGGAATCGCTCGCGTACAATCCTGCGATGCGGCGTGTGGTCGTTCTCGCGGTGCTGGCCGCGGTGATCGTCGGAGGCTGGCTCTGGTGGGGGAGCGATCGCCGGCGGATCCACGCCCGCTTCGACGAGGTCGAGCAGCTGTTCGCCAAGAGCGGCGCCGAGAGCCAGCTCGACGCCTTCGCGCGGGTGCGCGGGATCGTCGGGCACTTCGCGCCCGGATTCGTCGTGATGGCGCGCCCGTACGAGGAGACGATCACCGACGCTCAGCAGCTGGCGGGCATCGTCGCCTCCTACCGCGGCAGCTCCGAACGGATCACGGTCACCGATGCCGGGCGGCAGCTGGAGCTCCGGCCGGAGAACGCGACCGCGGAGCTGACGACCACGGTGACCGTCGACGGCGTGCGCGGAGGCGGGCCGGGGCGCGAGCGCTTCCGGGTGCGGGTCGCCTGGCGCAAGGACGAGGGCGCGTGGCGGATCCAGGAGTTCGAGATCCTCGAAGTCCTCGACACGTCCGGCCTCTTCTTCTGAGCCCGGCCTAGATCAGCCAGGCGAGCGCGAAGATGCCGACCATGGCGAAGACCAGGGCGATCTTGCCGGCGGCCGCGAGGACAAGGCCGAACCAGGTCCCGACCCCTGCCCGTCCGGCCTGGCGCAGGTCGCGGCGGGCGATCCACTCGCCGGCGAATGCGCCCAGGAAGGGCCCCAGGAGCAGCCCGGGCAGCCCGAAGAAGAGGCCGGCGAGCGAGCCCGCGACGGCCCCCGCGAGCGCCTGCCAGCTGGCGCCGACGCGGCGGGCGCCGAGCGCGCTCGCCCCGGCGTCGATCGCGAAGGAGAGCGTCGCGAGCAGACCGAGGAGGACCAGCGTCGGCGCGCCGACACGTTCGAAGCCGTCGCTCCAGGCGGCCGTGAGCAGGCCCAGGAAGACCAGGGGCACGCCGGGGAGCACCGGCAGCACCGTGCCCGCGGCGCCGGCGAGAACGAGGAGCAGCGCCAGGATCATCCAGAGCGTCACGACCGGATACTCTAGCGGTCCCCGGAGCGGATCGAACCGGCGGAGGGGGCGATGAGGGCGAGCGAGAGGAACTCGGCGCAGCGGGCGGCGCTGGCGAGCGTGCTGGTAGGCGCCGCGGTGCTGGCGCTCAAGGCGGCCGCCGCCGGGTTGACCGGTTCGGTGGCGCTGCTCTCCGACGCGCTCGAATCGATCGTCAATGTCGTCGCGGCGGCCGTGCTCTGGCTCGCCCTGCGCGTCTCCGCGCGGCCGGCCGATCACAACCACCCGTACGGCCACGCCAAGGCGGAGTACTTCTCGGCCGGACTCGAAGGGAGCCTGGTGGTGCTCGCGGCGGCGACCATCGCCTGGCAGGCGCTGTCCCGTTTCGGAGAGCCGCCGAACGTGCCGGAGCTCGGGATCGGGCTCGCGATCTCGGGCGCCGCCACCGTGGTGAACATCTCGCTCGCTCTCGCCCTCGAGCGAGTCGGCCGCCGCCGGCGCTCGCCCGCGCTCCTCGCGGATGCCATTCACGTGCGCAGCGACGTCTACACCTCGGTCGCCCTCTACGGCGGCTTCGGCGTCGCCTGGGCGACCGGCATCTGGTCGCTCGACGCGATCCTGGCGCTGTTCATGGCCGTCTACATCCTGTGGGCCGGCGTGCGGGCGATGCGGGAGTCGATCGGCGGGCTGATGGACGAGGGTCTGGCCCTGGAGGAGGTCGGCATGATCGAGGGGATCCTCGTTCGCGAGGGTCCCCCCGTGCTCGAGTTCCACGACCTGCGCACCCGGCGGGCCGGCTGGCGCACCTTCGTCGAGCTCCACCTGGTGGTCGAGGGGAGCACCAGCGTCGATGACGCCCACGAGATCTGCGACCGTCTCGAGCAGGCCATCGCCCACGAGGTCCAGGACTCGGAGATCACCATCCACGTCGAGCCGGAGCGCGAGGCGATCCGGCACCGTTCGGCCTAGTCGAAGAGCGGCAGGGACTCCGAGACGATCCGCGCCGGCGTGCGCGCCAGCGTCGCCGCCACCAGCCGGAGCCCCGGCTCGCGGGGGAGCCGCAGCTCGCCGCCGCGCCCGCCGAGGGGCACGCGCACCTCATAGAGGAAGGCGCGCTCGCCGGCGAGGTCCCGGCCACGCGCGTCGTGCAGATGGGTGGCGAACCAGGCGAGCAGCAGGCGCCGGACCTCGCCGGGAACGAGTCTCCTGCCCAGGTTCCAGCGCCGCCGCCACTCGTCGGGCCGCGCCAGAGGTCTGCGCCAGTCGGGGAAGCGGGTCGCGAGCGTGACGTCGTCGAGTGCGAACGCGACCTCGAGGTCGCCACCCACCGCGGCCCCGAGCAGCCAGAGCTCGGCAAAGCCGGCCGGCACTTCGAGCGCCCCGCCGTCGCCCGGGCGCGCGCCGCCCTCCCGATCCAGATGAGAGAGGTCGAAGGGCACCACGCTCCCGTCGAGGCGCTCCGGCGCCAGCTCGAGCGGAAAGCTCGTACCCCGCCCGTCGAAGCCCCGCGCCTCCCGCTCGCCCTGGCGCGTGAAGGCGCGCAGGCGGCCCCGCAGGGGCAGCGCCAGCGTCTCCGTTCCCGTGGCGGGCGCCAGCGCGGAGCCGGTATCGACCGCGAAGGCGCGCAGCGACCAGGGGCGCATCTCGACCGCGAGCGTGGGCGCGGGCCCCGGCGCCAGCCGGGCGGGCTGGTCGCCCGCCTGCGCCGGGTCGCGCGCCTCCTCGAGTCCGTCCACCTCCTCGACGTTGCCCGCGCCCGGCGGCAGGCGGACGGTCACTTCATGCGCGCGGCCAGCGGTCTCGCGGAGCCGGATCACCATCCGCCCGCTCGCCTCGGCCACCTTCAGGGCCAACAGCGCGGCGCCGTCGCCGCCGAGATCGACGAGCGAAAGCGCAGGGCCCGCCCAGGGAGCGGCTCCGGCGCCGGGTTCGACCGCGAAGGCGAGCGGTGGCGCGCAGAAGCGATCGGCCAGATCCGCGACGCCCTCGAGCAGGCGCTCGGCGGCGAACCCGGCGATGCCCCAGCGGAAGCGGTGGCGGCCATAGTCCTGGGTCGCCTGGTGGCGGAAGCGGCGCCCCACGGCGGGGGCGTGGATCAGCGTCAGGCGCAGGGTGGCAGGGTCGGGGTGGTCCCAGCCGGCGCGCACGTCGGAGAGCAGGGCGACGGCGAGGCCGGCGCGATCGTCGCGCAGCGCCGTCCAGCGCTGCGCCGGGACCTCCCAGAGGCGCTCGGAAGCGAGCGGCCGCTCGGCGACGCCGACGCCGAGATCGCAGTGGAAGGAGTCGGCCGCCGCGGCGAGCGGAAAGGCGGCCTTGAGGAGACGGCCGGGCGTGCGCCAGTCGATCTCGACCTCGGCTTCGAGATGCGCCGCGCCGGCGGCGAGCCGCCAGGTCTCGACCACGCGCGAGCCCGCGGCTTCACGCTCGACCCGCAGCGCGGCGCGCAGCGGGCCGCTCTCGATCGGCGTCATCGAGAGCAGCCGCCCGATCCGGGCCAGGGGTGGAGCGGAAGCGTCGCGCCACTGGATCTCCCAGGCCGGGAAGCGGAGCGAGCGGTCGGGCAGCAAGTCGAGTCGGAGCGGCCCCGACAGCAGCTCGCGACCGAGCGCGGCGTCGAACAGCCCGACCAGGTTGCCGCCGGCGTCGAAGGTCGCGGTCAGCCGGCCGTTGGCGAGCGTGCGCGCCGCGAGGTCGGCGTGCGCGCCCTCGACCGGCGACGGCGCGGACGCGCCGTCCTTCTCGAGGAAGACGACGGTGGCTCCCGTCGCCGGCAGCGTCGGTGCGAAGAGCAGCCGGGGCTCGCCCGCCGGACCCTCGATGCGCTGCGCAGGCAGCAGCGTCCCGTCGGCCGATCGAACGCCGCGGACGGCATCGGCCTCCCCGGCGTCGAGCCCGATCGTCGCGAGCTCGGTCACCGCACCGCCTAGAGGGTTGAACAGGAGCACCGGACGCCCGGGCCCCCGCCGGTCGAGCGCGCCGGCGACCGTCGACAGCGAATCGAGCAGAACCCCGGAGAACTCGTGGGCGGCGATCGCTTCGTCGTTCCAGGAGAGCCGATAGGCGGCGGGAATCGACGTTCCGGTCAGGTCGTCGTGCATCTGGCGGGCGAGGAAGCGGGTCCAGGCCCGTTCGAGGCGGGCCGCGGGGTAGGCGCGCCCGCAGCGCGCGGCGAGCGCGGCGGCGGCCTCGGCGGCGCGCGCCAGCCGCTCGTTGGTCCGGTTCCAGCGCTTCATGCCCGCGCGCGCGGTGTAGCAGCCGCTGGCGTGGAGGTGGAGGAGGAGGTCGCCGGAGTATTCCGGCAGCAGGGCGCGCTCGGCGGGCGCGGTGTCGAGATAGATGCGCTCGGAGGGACCGGGGACGACCTCGACCGCGGCGCCGGGGCGGCGCGAGCGCGCGATCCGCTCGATCGCCGCCGGAGGCAGCGCTCCGCCCTGGTCGCCGACGCCGAAGTAGGTCATGCGCCGCGCCGGACGGCCGTCGCGCTCGAGATCCGCGAAGCGCGCGAGCAGGTCCGGGGCGTCTCCCAGGTCGCCTTCCGGCTCGACGCCGTACTCCCCGGGGTCGAGCACCGACGGCAGCGCGGAGCCGTCGGGACCTCGCCAGATCCCGAAGTGGAAGGGGACTCCGAAGGCCGAGCGCATCGTCGCGCCCTTGCGCAGCTTCTGCGTCGAGAATCCGACCACTCCGCAATGCACCGCCAGCGTGGGTAGCGAGGCCGGGAAGCCGAAGCAGTCGGGCAGCAGCAGGTCGCGCCCGGCGCGGCCGAGCTCGCGCTCGAACCAGCGGCGTCCGTAGAGGATCTGGCGCACGATCGACTCCGGCGCCGGGAGGTTCGCGTCGAAGGCCTCGAGCGCCGAACCGGCGGGCTGCCAGCGACCTTCCGCGACCCGTGCGCGCACCCGCTCGAACAGGCCGGGGTGATGCTCGGCGAGGAGCTGGTAGCGGTAGGCCCCTTCGAACGAGAGCACGTAGTCCGGGAAGCGTTCGAACAAGGCTTCGTTGGCGTGGACCGTGTCCGGCAGGAACCTCTCCACGGTATCGCGCTCGGTCCACCGCCACTGGGTGTCGAGATGCGCGAGCAGGACGACGTGAAGGCGAGGGCGAGGCGGAGAGGGCATCGGGTCCGGGCCGGGCGCGAGGGCGCGATCCTCGGCGCCGGTCACCCGGGAAGGGATTCTAGCCGGGCCCGCGCGGGTTCGACTGCTAGACTCGATCGACGGTTCTGCAGCCGAGCGGGGGAGAGATGACCATGCGAAGAGTCCTGACAGTCCTGACGATGGCGGCGGTCGTCGCGGTGCCGCTGCGGGCGGGGGAGGCCGAGCGGACGGCGGCGTTCGCGGCGTTCGATCGCGGCGACGGCGCGACGGCGCGCCCGCTGCTGCGGCGCGAGGCGGCCGAGGTCGCGTTCTGGTGGGCGGCGTCCGAATCCGGCGCCGAGCGCAAGGCGGCGATCGAAACCCTGACCCGCCTCGCCGGCGGTACCGGCGGGTGGGTGGAGCCGGCGGCGCAGGGTCTCGCGGCGGCCGAGGCAGGCCAGGGAGCGGAGGCGGTGGCGGCCTATCGACGGGCAGTCGCGGCTCCGGGCGCGGACGGGCGGCTCTGGAAGGTGCTCGCCGACCAGCTGGCGGCCGCCGAGGACCGCGCCGGGGCCCGCGCCGCGTACGAGAAGTCGGTGGCGCTCCTGCCGGACTACCCGGCGGCCCTGGTCGAGCTCGGCGACCTGCAGCGTGAGGCGGGCGATTTCGGCCCGGCGTTCAACTCTTACAACCACGCGGTCGGCAGTGACGGCAAGCCGATCCCGGCGCTGATCGGGCGCGCGGCGGCGCGGCTGATGATGGGAGACCGCGACGGCACGGCGGCGGATCTCGAGCGGGCGGTCTCGATCGCCGCTCCCGGATCCGAGCTCTACCGGGCGCTGATCTCCTCGGTGAACTTCGCGGCCTACGAGCGCAAGCTGCCGCAGGGGCTCGACCGCGCCGAGCGCGCGGTGGCGATGTGGCAGGAGCTCGGCCGCGCCGACATGGCGGCGGCCGCCGCCAATGCGACCGGCCGCCTGTTGCTCGAAACCGCTGCGGACCCCGGTGGGGCCGAGGCCTGGTACGCGCGCGGCGGCCAGATCGTCGCGAGCTCGTCGATCCCCCAGGCGGAGCGCACGATCTGGCGGGTGCGCGAGCTGCACGGCCTGGCGCGCGCCGCGGCGGCCCGGCGCGAGACCGACAAGGCGTACCAGCTCGCGGCCGAGGCGCAGGCGCTGATGGAGAAGGACACGGCGAACGCCGACCACTACAAGTGGATCGGGCCCTACCTGACCGGCTATCTGCTGCTCGCCGAACGGCGCTACGACGAGGCGATCGCCGAGCTGACGAGCTCGGACACGGAGCGCGCCCACATCCGCCTGCTGATCGCGGACGCGTACGCCCGCAAGCGCGACAAGCAGAACGCACGCCTCTGGTACGAGCGGGCGCTCGCCGCCTCGACCGGGCTCGACGTCGAATCCGTGATCGCCCGTCCGGCGGCCAGGGCCTGGCTCGACAAGAACCGCTGAGCCGCGGTGCGACGCCGGTGAGCGGGGCGGCCGGAGTGCCGGCGGGGGAGCGCGGCGGCGGCGCCGCCGCGGTCGGCGCAGGCATCCTGCTCTCGCGCCTCGCCGGTTTCGTGCGCGCGAGCGTGACCGGCGCGCTGTTCGGCGTCGGACCGCACGCCGACGTCCTGCAGACCGCGCTGCGCGCCCCCAACGTGCTGCAGAACCTGCTCGGCGAGCAGACGCTCTCGGCCTCTTTCATCCCGGTCTACTCGCGGCTGCTCGCCCAGGGGCGGACGGAGGATGCCCGGCGCTTCGCGGGCGCGGTGTTCGGCCTGCTGGCGGCGGTCGCCGGCGCGCTCGCGCTGGCCGGCGTCCTGCTCGCCCGCCCTCTGGTCGCGGTCTTCGCCGCGGGCTACCTGGCGGACGCGGCGAAGGTCGCCGCGGGCGAGCTCGCGGTCGACCGCTTCGAGCTGGCGGTGAAGGCCGTGCGCTGGATGTTCCCGATGACCGCCCTGCTCGTCCTCTCGGCGTGGGCGCTCGGGGTGCTCAACAGCCACCGCCGGTTCCTGCTCTCCTACTGCGCACCGGTCGCCTGGAACGGCGCGATCGTCGCCGCGCTGGCGCTGGCCGCCGAGCGCCTGGGCGCGCTGCGCACCGGGCTCGCCGGACTCGACCGCCTGCTGCTCGCGGCCTGCGTCGGCGCGCTGATCGGCGGGGGGTTGCAGTTCCTGGTCCAGTTGCCCGGCACGCTGCGCGCCCTCGGTGGCTTCCGGCCGTCCTTCTCGCTCGCGGCGCCCGGAGTTCGCGAGGCGCTCGCCGCCTTCGGGCCGGCGCTGGCGGGACGAGGCGTGGTGCAGCTCGCCTCGTATCTCGATCAGCTGCTCGCCTCTTTGCTGGCGGTCGGCGCGGTGGCGGCGCTCGGCTACGCGCAGCTGCTCTATCTGCTGCCGGTCAGCCTGTTCGGGCTCTCGGTGGCCGCCTCCTCCCTGCCCGACATGGCTCGCCGCGGCGGCAGCGACGACCACGCGGGCCTCGCCGACCGGGCCGCGCGGGCCCTCGCGCAGTCGGGCTTTCTCAACCTTCCCTCGACGGTTGCGTATCTCACGCTGGGATGGCCGATCGTGGAAGGTCTCTATCGCCTGTTCGGCGGCGGCTTCGGCCGCCAGGAGAGCCTTCTGGTCTGGCTGGTGCTGGCCGGCTACTCGCTCGGGTTGCCCGCGTCCACGGGATCGCGCGTGCTCCAGACGACCTTCTTCGCGCTCGGTGACACGCGCACCCCGGCCCGCGCCGCCGGCCTCCGGGTGGCGGTCGGCGTCGCCCTCGGAGCGCCGCTGATGCTGCTGTTCGATCGCTGGGCGGTGGCCGACCTGCCGGGCTCCGCCGGACCGGCCCGGCTGCGGATGGGTGCGGTCGGGCTGGCGCTCGCCGCGTCGGCGGCGGCCTGGCTCGAGCGTGCGGCCCTGCGCCGTGGCCTGGCGCGCCGGCTGCCCGCGCTCGTCTGGCCCCGGCGCGAGCTCGCGGTCATGCTGGCGGCGGCGAGCGCCGCGGCGGTTCCCGGCTTCGGGGTCTGGCGCCTCGCGGCCGGCGTCGGCCTCCATCCGTCGCTCATCGCCCTCGCCGCCGGGGCCGGTTTCGCGGTGGCCTACGGCGGGCTCGCGGTGGCACTCCGCTTGCCTCAGGTGGAGCAGATCCGCGGCCGCTGGCCGCTCGGGCGCCGATGATTCTCCGCACTCCTCTCCGCGCAATCCTCGGCCTGTCTGCGGTTTGCACCGTGGTCGGGGCGGCGGGGTGCGCCTCGCCGGGCGGGCTCCAGGCGCTTCTGGTCGACGGATTGCGCGCTCAAATCCATGAACGGGGACTGAATCCCGACAATGTCGACCTGCCCTTCGCTCTCAGCGCCGAGATGCGCGACTGGGTGAAGCAGAGGGCGAGCCTGGGTGGCGATCCGGAGAATCGGCTCGAGCAGCTCCTGCAACAGCTGATCAACCGGGGCGACGTGCCGCTCCAGTACGAGAGCGGTCACACGGGGACGGCGCGCGAGGTCTGGGAGTCGGGGCGCGCCAACTGCCTCGCCTTCACGCACCTCTTCGTCGGAATGGCCCGCGAGGTCGACCTGCCCGTCTACTACCTGCGTGTCTCGGACCTGCAGAGCTACGAGAAGGACGGCGACCTGGTGATCGCCTCCGAGCACATCACGGCCGCCTACGGCCCGCCCAATCAGCGGCGGGTGCTCGACTTCTCCGATCGGCCGGTCACCGCCTACCACGTCGTCGAGCCGATCTCGGATCTGACCGCGGTGGCGCTCTTCTACTCCAATCGCGGCGCCGAGCGGATCCGCGACGGGCGCACCGGCGAGGCGCTCGCCCTGCTCACCACGGCGGTCCGGCTCGACCCCGAGCTCTCCGATGGCTGGGTCAATTTCGGCGTCGCGCAGCGCCGCTCCGGGCGCGCGGGGGAAGCCGAAGCTGCCTACCGGCGCGCGCTCGAGCTCGATCCGGGTCAGATCTCGGCCTACCAGAACCTCGCCGCGCTGCTCGAGCTCCAGGGGCGCGGCGCGGAGGCCAAGGATCTGCTCGCGGTGACCGACCGCGGCGCCAACAGGAATCCGTTCAGCTATCTCGCCCTCGGCGACCTCTCGCTGCGCCAGGGACGGATCGACGAGGCCGAGCGCTTCTACCGGCGCGCGCTCCGGCTCGGACCGGATCAGGCGGAGACCAACGCGGCGCTGGGGATCTGGGCGATCTTCGCGGGCAGGCCGCGCGATCGCCCGCGCCTGGCTGAAGAAAGCGGAGAAGCTCGACCCGGCGCACCCGCGCGTCGAAGAGCTGGCGCGCCAGCTCAAGGCGCAGGGCCGGGAGAGCTGAGCCCGGCCCACTGCCGCCGAACCTCGAAGAGCGCCACCCCGACCGCCGTCGACAGATTGAGCGAGCGCAGCCGCGGCTCGTGCTGCGGGATCCGCACCAGCCGGTCGGCGTGGCGCGCGCGCAGCTCCGCGGGGAGGCCGGTGCTCTCCCGTCCGAAGACGAGGACGGTCGGCGGGCGGTAACCGACCTCCCAGTGACTCCGTACTGCTTCCGGGGAGAAGAACCAGGGATCGCCGATTCCGGGCAGCGCGGCCTCGAGCTCGCGCCAGCCCGACCAGACGACCAGCGGCACGTGCTGCCAGTAGTCGAGGCCCGCGCGCCGGACGGCGCGCTCGTCGAGCGAGAAACCGAGCGGCTCGACCAGGTGGAGGAGGGCGCCGGCGCCGAGACAGGTGCGGCCGGCGTTGCCGGTGTTCCAGTGGATCTCGGGCTCGACCAGGACGACGTGGAGATCGAATTCTGAAACCTGAGGAGCCCCGGGGCGTAGGGATGCTCGACGGGACGTTTCCGAGGAGAGACTCATGGGCAAGCCGATGAAGGTCGTGATCGGATCGCTGGTGGTCGTCGCCGCCGCCGGGCTGTTCCTCTACAGCCAGAAGGCCGCCGCCAAGCAGGAGGGCCTGAAGACGGTCGAGGTGGCGCGCGGGACCATCGTCGACAAGGCGCTGGCGGTCGGGCAGATCGTTCCCGATCAGGAGGTCCAGGTCAAGTCGCAGATCTCGGGCATCGTCGCCCAGGCGTTCGTCGAGGTCGGCGACCGGGTCGAGATCGGCCAGCCGCTCTTCTCGATCACGCCCGATCCGACGCCCCTCGAGCTGGCCGAGGCCGAGCGCGCGGTCGAGATGGCGCAGGTCAACTACGACAAGGTCGAGCAGGACCTCGAGCGGACCCGCACCCTGTTCTCGGGTGGCATCCTGCCGCGCGACCAGTTCGACTCCCGCCAGAAGGAGTTCGACCAGGCGCGCATCGGGCTCGAGCAGGCCAAGGACAAGCGCGCCCTGCTCAAGGAGGGCAAGCTGGCGCGGCGCGCCGGCGTCGCCGGCGTGGATTCGGTGATCCGCGCGTCGGCGGCGGGCACCGTGCTCGAGCGCAAGGTCAACCCCGGCGATCCGGTCGTGCCGTTGACCACCTTCCAGGAGGGCACCGTGCTGATGACCCTCGCCGACATGAGCACCCTCGAGTTCAAGGGCACGGTCGACGAGATCGACGTCGGCAAGCTGACCGAGGGCATGCCGGTCCGCATCCAGGTCGGCGCGCTGCCGGGCAAGACGGTCGCGGGCAAGCTCTCGCGCATCGCGCCCAAGGCGCGCGAGAAGGAAGGCGCGACGGTCTTCGACGTCGAGGTCGCGATCGACGCCGCCAGCACCGACATCGTCCTGCGCGCCGGCTACTCGGCCAACGCCGACGTGATCATCCAGGAGAAGAAAGACGTGCTGCTGATCCCCGAGCGACTGGTCACGCTCGACGGCGGCAAGTCCTGGGTCGAGATCCCCGCCGCCAAACCCGACGCCGAGCCGGAGAAGAAGGAGATCCAGGTCGGCCTCTCCGACGGGCTCAACATGGAAGTGCTCGCGGGCCTCGCGGCCGGCGACAAGGTCGTCCAGCGGCCGCCCAAGAAGATCGAGTGAGCCGATGGCGCTCGGCAACTATCTCCGGCACTTCCTGCGCGACGTCCGCGCGCAGAAGCTGCGGCTCTTCCTGACCATGTTCGGCATCGTCTGGGGCACGGCGGCGGTCACGCTGCTGCTCGCCTTCGGCGAGGGCCTGCAGAAGCGGGTGGTGCGGGCGCAGAAGGGCCTGGGCGACGCCATCGTCATCGCCTGGCCGATGCGCACGACCTTGCCCTGGGAGGGGCTGCCCAAGGGGCGGCCGATCCGGATGACCGAAGAGGACGTCGCCGCGCTGCGCACCGAAGTCGAGGAGATCGACCGGATCAGCGAGGAGTACGGTCGCGACGGCGCGCGCATCGGCTGGGGCAGGAAGGCGCTCGCGTCCGAGATCTCGGCCGCCAACGTCGAGTTCGCCGAAATGCGCAGCCTGGTGCCGATCGAAGGCGGCCGCTGGTTCAACGAGGTCGACCTGGCCGAGCGCCGGCGGGTCGTGTTCCTGGGCGACCAGCTGAAGAAGGACCTGATCGGGGAGAACGCCGAAGCGGTCGGCCAGGTCGTCCGGATCGACGGCGTGCCGTTCCAGGTGGTCGGCGTGCTGCAGTCGAAGGACCAGGACTCCTCCTACAGCGGCCGCGACAAGGACAAGATCTTCCTGCCCGCGACGACCTACAAGGCGATCTACGGGCCGGAAGAGATCGACAACTTCATCTTCCAGGTCCTCGACCCGCAGCGCGTGGCCGACGCCAAGAAGAAGGTGACCCACGCCGCCGCCCGCCGCCACCGCTTCGATCCGGCGGACGAGGAGGCGATCCAGATGTGGGACACGACGGAGGGGATGAAGTTCCTGACCACCTTCTTCGTCGCCTTCCGGGCCTTTCTCGGCATCGTCGGAGCGCTCACCCTGGTGGTCGGCGGCATCGGCGTCTCGAACATCATGAACGTCGCGGTCGAGGAGCGCACCAAGGAGATCGGGATCAAGATGGCGCTCGGCGCCAAGCGCCGCTACGTCATCGGACAGTTCCTGTTCGAGACCCTCACGATCACTTCCTTCGGAGGCGTCATCGGCTTCCTCATCTCCTGGGGCATCTGCACCGCATTCCCCAGCTTCGGCCTCGAGGAGTACGTCGGCACTCCCGAGATTTCGTTCCAGGTCGCGCTGCTGACCACGCTCGTGCTCGGCGCGATCGGCCTGGTCGCCGGCTACTTCCCGGCCCGCACCGCGGCGTCGTTGCGCCCGGTCGAAGCCCTCAAGATGTGACGCCATGGTCCGCATCGGTCTGATCTGGAAGCTGTTCCGGCGCGCGGCGCACATCCAGCGCAAGCGCATGGCGATGACCGTCGCCGCCATCGCCTGGGGGACGCTGTCGATCGTGCTGCTGCTCTCCTTCGGCGAGGGCCTCAAGCGCAACTTCTCGCGCGGCAGCAAGGGCCTGGGCGAGGGCATCGTGGTGGTCTGGCCGAACTCGACCTCGAAGGCGTTCGCCGGCTTCCCGCAGGGCCGCAACCTCAGCCTGGTGCCGGAGGACGCCGACCTGCTGCGCGCGACGGTCACCGAGCTCGGCTCGGTTTCGCCCGAGATGATCCGCTGGGGTTACAACATCTCCTACGGCCGCAAGACCTATTCGAAACCGATCAAGGGCGTCTGGCCCGAGTACGGCGAGCTGCGCAACCAGATCCCCGAGCCCGGGGGCCGCTTCCTGAACGCCGTCGACGAGGCGCAGAAGCGACGGGTCGCCTTCCTCGGCAACGGCGTCAAGAAGGAGCTGTTCGGAGACGAGGACGCCGTGGGCCGGACGATCCTGGTCAACCAGGTGCCGTTCACGGTGATCGGCGTGATGGTCGAGAAGCTCCAGATGGGCAACTACAGCGGGCGCGACCAGGACCACGTCCTGATGCCGCTCTCGACCTTCAAGGCCTTCACCGGCCGGCAGCGCCTCTCGAACCTGGTGGTCCGGGCGAACTCGATCGCCGAGACTCCCGCGCTCAAGACGCGGCTGTTCGAGGTTCTCGGCGGCAAGTACCGGTTCGATCCCGCCGACGAGCGGGCGCTCCAGATGTGGGACACGGTCGAGACCCAGAAGGTCACCGTGAACATCGGCCTCGGCATCGAGATCTTCCTCGGCATCATCGGCGCGCTGACCCTGGTCATCGGCGGCGTCGGCGTCGCCAACATCATGTACGCGGTCGTCAAGCACAGGACCCGCGAGATCGGTGTCCAGATGGCGATGGGAGCGCGGCGTTCCTATGTCCTCGGCCCGCTGGTCGTCGAGTCGCTCGCGTTGACCGCTCTCGGCGGGTCGATCGGCGTGGCGGTCGGCGTCGGCCTGGTCCGGCTCCTCGCCTTCGTGCAGTCGAAGTCCGACAGCGAGGCGCTCCAGTTCCTCGGCGCGCCGACCTTCTCGGCGGGCGTCGCCCTCACCACCATCCTCCTGCTCGGCGGCATCGGCTTCCTCGCCGGCTGGTTCCCGGCGCGGCGCGCCGTGTCGATCCAGCCCGCCGTCGCGTTGCGTTACGAATGAGAGGCCACCGGTCATGAACCTGTTCGTCGGCAGCAGGAACGGCAAGAACGGCGTCGCGCCCGGCAACGGAAAGCCGCCGGCGGTGATCGAGATGCGCAGCCTGCGCAAGGTCTACGACACCGGCGCGATCCAGGTCGAGGCGCTGCGCGGAATCGACCTGGTCGTGCAGCCGCGCGAGTTCGTCGCCATCGTCGGGCCGTCCGGCTCGGGCAAGTCGACCCTGCTCAACATCGTCGGCTGCCTCGACGTGCCGTCCGAGGGCTCCTATCGGCTCGACGGCGAGGAAGTGGCGGAGCTCGGCATCGACCAGCTGGCCGACATCCGCAACCGGAAGATCGGCTTCGTCTTCCAGAACTTCAACCTGCTGCCGCAGATCACCGCTTTCGAGAACGTCGAGATGCCGCTCCTGTTCAAGGGCGTCGGGGCGCGCGAGCGCAGGGAGCGGGTGGAGCTGCTGTTCGAGCAGGTCGGACTCGCCGACCGCATGCACCACAAGCCGGTCGAGCTGTCGGGCGGCCAGATGCAGCGCGTGGCGGTCGCGCGCGCGCTGGCCTGCGACCCGGCGGTGATCCTCGCCGACGAGCCGACCGGCAACCTCGACACGACGTCGGGCCAGGACGTCATCGGCCTCTTCGAGAACCTCTCGGCCCAGGGGCGGACGATCGTCCTGATCACCCACGACGCCGCGATCGCGCGCCGGACGAAGCGTCTCGTCCGCATCCAGGACGGCCGCATCGTCGAGGACCGCCCGACCGAACAGGCGGCCTGACCTTCCGCCTCCCGCCCCCGGGCGTGCCCCGCCGGAGGCGGGGCGCGCAACCCCGGCGGCGACTGCGGACCCGTCGGCGAAAAGCTCCATAGAAGGGGGAGCCGAATCCCGGGCTTCGGCTGCTCGTCGGAGCCATCGCCGCCTGCCGAAACACCCGCCCTGTTCGCGGGGCCGTCCGCGAGAGGAGCGGGCGCCGCGTCGTGAACCCTTCCGGGCTCGCCGAGGCGGCCCGAACCGCAATCCCTTCTATGGAGCTGTTCCTGACCGCAACCTCATCGGCCACCGGTCAGGCCGAGGGCGGAGCAGTCGATCCGCCTCTCCGGCGCATTTCGCTAAGCTCGAGCCGAGGAGGCGCGACGATGCGACGAAAGGTGACTCGATTTCCTCCGTTCCCTGGGGCTGCTCGTCCTCCTGGCCGTCGGGGCTTCCGGCTGCGCGACGAACCCGGCGACGGGCAAGTCCCAGCTCAACTTCTACAGCGAGGCGCAGGAGATCGCGATGGGCCGCGAGGCCGACGCGGAGATCACCGCGCAGCTCGGTCTGGTCGACGACCCGGCGCTGCAGGGCTACGTCTCGGAGCTCGGCCACCGGCTCGCCGCGAAGTCCGAGCGTCCCGGGCTCCCCTGGACTTTCAAGGTGATCGACGATCCGGTGGTCAACGCCTTCGCGCTCCCGGGGGGTTACATCTACGTGACCCGCGGCCTGCTCGGCCACGTGCGCACGGAGGCCGAGCTCGCCTCGGTGGTCGGCCACGAGATCGGCCACGTCACCGCGCAGCACGGCGTCAACCAGATGTCGAAGCAGCAGGTCGCGATGGGCGGACTGCTGGTCGGGATGATCGCGGTGCCCGAGCTCGCGGGCGCGGCGGACCTGGCCCAGGCGGGGCTCGGCCTGCTCTTCCTCAAGTACGGCCGCGCCGACGAGCGGCAGGCCGACGATCTCGGGTTGCGCTACCTGGCGAGCACCGGCTACGAGACGCGCGAGATGCCGAAGATGTTCGGCGTGCTCAAGGCGGTGGGGGAGATCGCGGGCGCCGGGCGGATCCCCAACTGGCTCTCGAGCCATCCCGAGCCGGACCTGCGCAGCGAGCGCTCGACGCGCCTGATCGCCGAGCGGTCCTATCCGCCGGGCGAGGTGGCCGCCGAGCGTTTCCTGCGGCGCACCGCAGGTCTCGCTTTCGGACCGGACCCGCGCGAGGGCTTCTTCGAGAAGGGGGTCTTCTACCACCCGGGGCTGGCGTTCCAGGCCGCCTTTCCGTCCGGCTGGAAGGCCGTGAACGAGAAGAGCCAGGTCGCCGCGCTCCATCCCGACAAGATCGCGCTGGTCGAGCTCACCCTCGCCGAGGAGGGCACCGCGCAGGCCGCGGCCGACGCCTTCCTCGGGCAGGAGGGGGTGACCGCGGGTCGCGCCACGCGGCAGAAGACCCACGGCCTCGAAACCGTCGCCGCGGCGTTCGAGGTCCCGCGCCAGGGCTCCGAGTCGCTGGCGGGACAGGTCGCTTTCGTCGAGCACGCCGGCAAGGTGTTCCGCCTGATGGGCCTGGCGCTCTCCGGCCAGGCCGCGAACGTGCGCGAGCCGGTCGACCGCTTTCTGGGGAGCTTCGTCCGGCTGACCGACCGCGCCCGGCTCGACGTCCAGCCGCAGCGGCTGGAGATCGTCGAGCTGCCGCGTGCAATGAGCTTCGAGGAGTTCGGTCGCGCATTCCCCTCGGACGCAGATCCGCGCGTGCTGGCCCTGATCAACGGCATCATGGCGCCGACGGAGGTCCTTCCCGCGCATGCCCTTCTGAAACGGATCGCCGGTCCACGGGTGGGGGATCGGGCCGCGGCGCCCTAGACGGCAGGCGACGGCGGCCGCTTGGCGCCCGCACCCGATCCGGGGTTACCATCGCGGGCGTGGAAGGGAGCGGGGGGCGGCTGCGCCCGGGCAGATCGGCCGGTACCGGCTGGTCGGCGAGATCGGACGCGGCGCGATGGGTCGGGTCTACGTCGCGCACGATCCGAACGTGGAGCGCCGGGTGGCGCTCAAGGTGATGTCCGCGCCGGCGGGAATCGACGACGAAGAGGTGCAGGATCTCCGTCGCCGGCTCCTGCTCGAAGCCCGCGCCGCCGGGCGCCTCTCCCATCCGGGCATCGTCGCCGTCCACGACGCCGACACCGACACCGAGACCGGGCTCTCCTTCCTTGCGATGGAGCTGATCGAGGGGGAATCCCTCGAGCACTGGCTGCGACGTGCCGGGATTCTGCCGCCGGCGCTGGCCGTCGACCTCGTCGCCCAGGTCGCGCGCGCCCTCGGCTACGCGCACCGGCGCGGCGTCGTCCACCGCGACGTCAAGCCCGCGAACATCCTGATCACCGAGGATGGCAAGGCCAAGGTCGCCGACTTCGGCATCGCCAAGGTCGGCTCGCTGGCGGTCACCCGCGCCGGCCTGGTGATCGGCAGCCCTTATTTCATGTCGCCCGAACAGGTTCTCGGCCACGTGGTCGACGGCCGCTCCGACCTCTTCTCGCTCGGCGGAGTCCTCTATCGCTGCCTCTCGGGCGAGCTCCCCTTTCCGGGGGAGGGCGTGGTGACGGTCGCCTTCAAAGTCGTCCAGGTCGATCCCCGCCCGCTCGAAGCGGAGCGGCTCGGACTCACGGCGGCGCTGGTCGCGGTGGTCGAGCGCGCGCTCGCGAAGAAGCCCGAAGACCGCTTCGCGACCGGAGAGGAGATGGCGGAGGCGCTCGAGCGCGCGGGCGCCGCGTTCGAAGCGGGGGCCGCGCTTCCGGTGCCGGTCGAGCCGCGGCCGATCGGACCCGTGCAGCCGTGGAGCGATCGCGACCAGACCCAGATGCTCGAGCGCGCGACCAACGCTTTCAAAGTACCGCCGCTGGCGGCGCCGGAGGCGAGCCGCACGCAGCGGGTGGCCGCGACCGCGCGGACCCTGGCCGCAGGAGTGGCGCTCGCCGGACTCGTTCTGCTCGCGGCGCTGCTCGCGGGCAATCGAGCGGGAGAGGCGCCGGCGCGCCTGCCCGTCCTGGCATCGCCGACGTTCGACGCGCCGGGCCGCGCCCCGCTCCCGGCGACTCCGCCGGTCGCTCTTGCCTCGACCGAGCCGGACGCGGGCGCCGCTCCGGAAGCGGAGCCCGCGGAATCGCGGCGGACCGGGCCGGCCGTGGCGGCAGGGACCGGGGACGCCGCGTTCGGTCCGGTCGAGCCACCCGCAGCGAGCTCCGTCGCCGCCGCCGAGTCCACCCTCGAGCTCGTCTACCGCAACCGGCTCGGCTCGGCGACGGTGGCCGTGACCGTCGACGGCGTCGAGGTCTGGAACCGGCCGGTCGCCGCCCCCCCGAACTGGTCGCGCATCGTCGGCGACGAGGTCCTGGCGACGATCCCGGTCGCCGCCGGCGATCACCGGGTCTCGGTGGCGATCACCGGCCACTCGATGCAGGTGCAGGCCAGCTCCTGGATCGTCGGACGCTTCGAGCCGGGCCGCAACCGGCGCTTGCGCGTCTCGCTCAACCCCTATACGGACAAGGCATGGCTCGAATGGCTCTAGAGCGGATCGAGCTGCTCTGCCCGCGCTGCTCCGCCGCGGTGCGCATCGAGGCGACGGAGGCGACCTCGGGCCGGGCGCACTGCCCCCAGTGCCTGCTCGCCTTCGCCTTCCGCGTCGAGGAGCCGGCGGCGGCGCAGGCGGGGCCCGCGCCGGATCCGGAGACGGACGTGCTGCCGACGGTGGGGCTCGACCTCGAAGCGCCCACGGATGCCGCCGCGCGGACGCCCGGCTACGGCACCGACTTCCATCCCAAGACCCTCTTCGACGAGGCCGCGCGGGCGGGGGCGGACGCGGAGGCCGAGGTCGACTCGACGGCGAGCCTGCCGGCGGACGCGGGCGCCGGCTGGCAGGACTCGGCGGGGTGGCGGCGGCCGCCGGCGCGCGCGGCCTTCCTGCTCCGGATCGGCGCCGGCCCCGGCAGCGAGCGCCTCGCGGTCCCCTGGGCGCGCACCGTCGTCGGCCGGCGCGACGCCGACGTCCGCCTCGCCGACGTGACGGTCTCGGCGCGCCACTTCGAGATCGAGTCGATCGGCGGCGAGTTCTACGTCCGCGACCTGGGCAGCCGCAACGGCACCTGGCTGAACGGCCATCGGATCCGCTACGCGGAGCTGCGTCCGGGCGACGCGCTGCGCGCCGGCCGCACCGAGCTCGTCTTCCGGGCGGAGAACGACGGCCTTTCGCGCGGCGGCGACGGACTGTAGCCCGGCCTATCGCAGGCGGCGGAAGAGGAGCGCCGCGAGCAACCCGGCGGCGAAGCAGGCGAGCCAGGGGGCGGCGGGGCCGAACTGCTCCATCAGCGCGATGCCGGCCCAGGGTCCGAACAGGAAAGCGGCGGCGAAGGCGAGCTGGTAGTGGCCCATGTAGGCGCCGACCGCGCCCTGCGGCGCCAGGTCGGCGACCGCCGCGGAGAGGCTGGGGAAGAGGATCATCTCGCCGACGGTCCAGACCACGACGGTCGCCACCACCGCCGGCGCCGACCGCGCGAAGGCGAGCGCGCCGAACCCGGCGGCGACGAGCACCGACCCGAGGATCAGGCTCGAGCGGTGGCTCCAGTGCGACATGCCGAGGTTGAGCGGCACTTCGGCCAGGACGATCAGCAGCGTGTTGACCGTGAAGAGGAGCCCGTAGAACGCCGCGCTGAACCCGAGATCGTGCACGAGGTGGAGCGGCATCGCGCCGATGTGCTGGAAGAAGACCGCGGCGATCGGCACCGCGCCGGCCAGCACGAGCAGGAACTTGCGGTCGTGGAGGACCGCAGCGAAGCGGGGCCGTTCGGCCGCGGCCGCCGCGGTGATCTCCGGCGTCGAGCCGGCGAGCCGGCCGCCACCGAGGGCCCAGAGGAGCCCGGCGGCGGCGAGCGAGGTGGCAGCGTCGATCCAGAAGAGCCAGCGGAAGGAGAGCGCGGAGAGGAAGCCGCCGAGCGCCGGGCCCAGGCTCATGCCGAGGTTGATCGCGAGCCGGTTGAGCGCGAAGGCGGCGCGCCGGTCCGCCGGGCCCACCGCGTGGGTCACCGCCGCGAGGCTCGCCGGGCGGAAGGACTCGGCGAGCGCGGACCAGAGGAAGACCGCGGCGACGAAACCCCAGAGTCCCGGCGCGAGCGGCAGGACGAGCACGGCCGCGCCGCTGAAGGCGAGCGAGAGGAGCATGACCCGCCGCGGCGAGATCCGGTCGGCGAGGCGGCCCGAGAGGGGCGCGGAGAGCAGCGACCCGACCGCGTAGGCGACCAGCGCGGCCCCGGCCTGCGTGGCCCCGACCCCGCGTTCCTGGATGAGGTAGAGCGAGAGGAAGGGCAGCACCATCGTGCCGGCCCGGTTGACCAGCGTCACCGCCGCGAGCACCCAGAGCTCCCGCGGCAACCGTCCGAGCCCGCGCCAGGGGTTCAAGCGGGGGGCGACTCTCGGCGCTCTCGCGGCAGCGGCACGCGCTCAGCGGACCCGGTGGCGGCGGTTGCGGATGTAGTCGGCGAGGATGAACTCGCCCAGGCGGTCGGGAGAGGCGAAGTAGGCGCGGCCGCGGTTGACCTGGGTGAGCCGCTCGACGAAGTCCTGGAGCGCCGGGTCGGTGGCGATCATGAAGGTGGTGACCACGATCCTCTGCCGCCGGCAGAGGTCGGCCTCCTCGAGCGTCCGGTTGACGATCTTGAGGTCGAGACCGAACGGGTTCTTGTAGATCTGACCGCCCTCGGTGATCGCCGAGGGCTTGCCGTCGGTGATCAGGAAGACCTGCTTGTTGGGCTGCTTCTGCCGCGACAGGAGCGCGCGGGAGAGCTGCAGCGCCTCGCGCGTGTTGGTGTGGAAGGGCCCGGCCTGGATGTACGGGATGTCGGCGAGCTTCACGCGCTCGGCGCGGTCGCCGAAGAGGATCACCGAGAGGTGGTCCTTCGGGTACCGGGTGGTGATCAGCTCGGTCAGCGCGAGCGCGACGGTCTTCGCCGGCGTGATGCGGTCCTCGCCGTAGAGGACCATCGAGTGGCTGATGTCGATCGCCACCACGGTGGCGCAGGCGGTCAGCTGCTCGGTCTCCTGGACCTCGAGGTCCTCTTCCGCGAGCTCGAGCGCGCCGTGCGTCCGTTTGAGGGCGTTGTGGAGCGAGCGGCCGGTGTCGATGCGGGCAAGCTCGTCGCCGAAGGCCCAGGGGCGGGTCTCGGGCTGCGCCTCGACGCCGTCGCCGGCCGCGCGCACCGGGTGGTAGCCGGCGGCGCCCTTGCGCAGGGAGGAGAAGACCTCCTCGAAGGCGCTCCTGCGGATCCGCTTCTCGCCCGAGACCGTGAGAAAGGGGTCGCCGTCGCCGTCGCGCGCGATCATCCCGTCCTCTTCGAGCGACCGGAAGAACGCCTCGAGGTCGAGCCCCGGGTCGAGGTACCCCTGCTCCTGCAGGTAGCGCATCCACTCCATCGCCCGGTCGGGATCGCCGCCGCTGGCGAGCAGGAGCTGGTTGAAGATCCGCATCAGGTCCAGGTCCGCCAGCAGCCGGCGGAGCAGGTCCGGATCGAGATGCAGATAGCGGTGCCGCACTAGTTCACGTCACCCCGCCCGCGCCCGCGGCGCGCCGGCTTGAGCAGCTGGAACTTCAGCATCTCCTTGTAGGAGACCGTGCTGTCGAGGTCCTGGCGGGCGAGCTGCACGGCCTGGTGCAGTCCCTCGAGCACGAGCTCCGCCCAGAAGGCGCGCTCCTCGCGGCTCTCGGCGTGCCCGGCAACCAGGTCGAGCAGCCCGGGCACGCGCGCGAGCTCGGCCTCGTGCTCGGCGAAGGGGGTCTCGTCGGACAGCGTCACCGCCTGGCCCGAGGCGAACCAGGCGAGGATCGGCGCGTAAACCGCGGGGGCCTCGCCGCCCGGCTCCTTGGCCGGCTCCGGGAAGCGGGCGCGGAAGAGCTTGGCGACCGCCAGGCCGACCAGCTTGCGCGCCACCATCTCGGCGCCCTGCTGCTCGCCTTCGTAGACCATCTCGATCTTGCCGGTGATCGCCGGGGCGAGCAGGGGCAGGTCGCAGACGCGCGGCAGCACCCGCTCGTCGCCGGTCGCCAGCGCGCGGCGCTCGAGGTTCGAGACCAGCAGCTCGAGCGCCGAGATCGCGACCCGCGCCGAGACCCCGGAGGTCTGGTCCACCAGCTCGCTGTCGCGCGCGGCGATCGAGATCTCCTCGACCAGCAGGCGGACCGGTTCCGGGACCACCACCTGCGGCAGGTCGCGCTCGGTCCACGCCTCCTGCGCGGTGATGCGCGCGGCCAGCTCGGCGCTCGGCGGATAGTGGGTGAGGATCTGCGAGGCGATGCGGTCCTTGAGCGGCGTGATGATCGAGCCGCGGTTGGTGTAGTCCTCGGGGTTGGCCGAGAAGACGAAGAGGATGTCGAGCGCGAGGCGCACCGGGAAGCCGCGGATCTGGAGGTCGCGCTCCTCGAGCAGGTTGAGCAGGCCGACCTGGATGCGCGGGGCGAGGTCGGGCAGCTCGTTGATCGCGAAGATGCCGCGGTTGGTGCGCGGCACGATCCCGAAGTGGATGACTTCCGGGTCGGCGAAGGTGAGCCGCCGGGTGGCGGCCTTGATCGGATCGATGTCGCCGATCAGGTCGGCGATCGTGACGTCGGGGGTGGCGAGCTTCTCGTTGTAGCGCGCTTCGCGCGGCAGCCAATCGATCGCGGCGTCGTCGCCGGCCTCCTCGACGCGGCGCTCGCCCCAGGTCGAGATCGGCGCCAGCGGGTCGTCGTGGATCTCGCTGCCGGCGAGCTCGGGCACCTCGGGGTCGAGCAGCGAGACGAGCTCGCGCAGGATGCGGGTCTTGGCCTGCCCGCGCAGGCCGAGCAGGATGAAGTCGTGGCCGGCGAGCAGTGCGTTGACCACGCCCGGGATCACCGTCCGCTCGTAGCCGACGACGCCGGGGAAGAGGGGCTCGCACGTCGCCAGCTTGCGCTTCAGGTTGGCGCGGATCTCGTCGCGCACGGTGCGTGGCCGGTAGCCCGCGGCGCGCAGCTCGCCCAGCGTGCGGGGGCGGCGGCTCACGCGTCCATCTCCTGCGCCTCGAGCCAGCGCTCGGCGTCGATCGCGGCCTTGCAGCCGGAGCCCGCGGCGCTGATCGCCTGGCGGTAGATCGGGTCGGCCACGTCGCCGGCCGCGAAGACTCCGGGAACTCCGGTGCGAGTGCTCGGCTCCTCGACGCGCAGATACCCGACGTCGTCCATCGGCAGCTTGCCGCGGAAGAGGCGGGTGTTGGGTTCGTGGCCGATCGCGACGAAGACGCCGTCGGTCGCGAGCTCGCGCTCCTCGCCGGTGCGGGTGTCGCGCAGGCGCACCGCCCGAACACCCCCCTCGCGGGCGCCGACGACCTCGACCACCGCGGCGTTCCAGACGAACTCGATCTTCGGATTCCTGAGCGCCCGATCCTGCATGATCTTCGAGGCGCGCAGCTCGCCGCGCCGGTGCACGACGGTGACCCTGGAGCGAACCGGGTGAGGTAGTTGGCCTCCTCCATCGCGGTATCGCCGCCGCCGACCACCACGACCTGCTTGCCCTTGAAGAAGAAGCCGTCGCAGGTCGCGCAGGCCGAGACGCCGTAGCCCATCAGCTCGCTCTCCGAAGCGAGGCCGAGCAGCTTCGCCTTCGCTCCGGTCGCTACGATCAACGCGTCGGCCTCGTGGACGTCGCCGCCGTCGGTGGTGAGCCGGAAGGGGCGGGCGTCGAGGTCGACCGCCTCGACGGTCTCGAACTTGATGGTCGTGCCGAAGCGCCGGACCTGCTCGCGCATCTGTTCGATCAGCTCGGGACCCTGGATGCCGTGCGGGAAGCCCGGGAAGTTCTCGACCTCGGTCGTGATGGTGAGCTGCCCGCCCGGCTGGCTCCCTTCGAACAGGATCGGGGAGAGGTTCGCGCGCGAGGCGTAGAGCGCCGCGGTCAGTCCGGCCGGGCCGGAACCGAGGATGGCGACGCGGTGTGCGGAGGCGACGGGGCGGCCGGAGCTCGACATGCGGGTGGATCTCTCCTGTCTCGGAATCGGTACGGCTCGAGGGCGTCCCCGGACGGCGCCGCGGACAGCTCGCGGAGTATAACAACCGACTTCCCGTCCGGATTCCTGGAACGTGCGTTCCTGCGGCTAGAATCGCCCCGTCCCTCGAGAGGAGACTCCGCACCATGGCCAGGAAGAACGACAAGACGCCGAAGACCAAGAACCGCTCGCTCGCCAGCGGGCGCCTGCTCGCCGCCATGAACCAGCAGATCGGCAACGAGATGGGTGCTTCGCTGCAGTACGTCTCGATCGCCTCCCACTTCGCCGCCCAGGACCTGCCGAACCTGGCGGCCTTCTTCTACCGGCAGGCCGACGAGGAGCGCCAGCACGCCATGAAGTTCGTGCACTTCGTCGTCGACGTCGGCGGCCGGGTGGCGATTCCGGCGGTGCCGGCGCCGCGCGCCACGTTCGCCACCGCGGCCGAGGCGGTGGCGCTCTCGCTCGACTGGGAGCACACGGTCACCGAGCAGATCTACGGCCTGGTCGACATCGCCAAGGAGGACCGCAACTACATCGCGCAGCGCTTCCTCGACTGGTTCGTCACCGAGCAGCTCGAGGAGATCACGACGATGGGGACGCTGCTCTCGCTGGTCGAGCGCGCCGGCGAGGAGAACATCCTCTTCGTCGAGGACTACCTGGGCAAGAACCCGATCGTGCCGGCCGCAGGGGAGGCCGACGGCGGAGCCGAATAGCCCGCCTTCCAGGAATTACGCTCAGGCGGGAGGGGAGGCGCCGAGCAGGCCTTCGGCGAGCGCGACCGCGTTCGTCGCGCCGCCGCGCAGCAGGTTGTCCATCACGGCCCAGAGCCAGCAGCCGCCCTCGGTTCCGGCGGCGCGCACGTCGCCCAGCAGCAGGCGCTCCTCGCCGGCGGCGGCGACCGGGCCGAGCCGGCGGGTGTCCCTGGCCGCGCCGATTCCGGCGGCGCGGCCGAGCCGGCGGCGCACCTCGGCCGCCGGCGGCCGCGTGGCGAGCTCCACGTAGAGCGAGAGGGAGAGACTGTGGAAGATCCCGCCCTGCACGAGCTGCAGGGCGATCGGGTAATCCCCGCCGAGCGCGGCGCGCGCGCTCGCCGCCGCGGTTTCGGCGTCGTCGCCGGAGGGCAGCAGGTTGAAGGCGATCTGCGCCGGGAAGTTTCTGCTCTTCGGCGTGCCCGAGAAGGCGAGGATGCCGCGGGTCTGCTCGAACAGCTCGTCGAGCGCGGCGGCGCTGACCGCCGAGACCGGCAGCACCGCGGTCGCCACGACCCGGCGGGGGTCGAACCCGGAGAGCGGCTCGAGGAGCTGGGCGAGCGCGATCGCGGCCGGGTGGGGACTGACCAGCCGCGTCTCGCCCAGCCAGCTCTCGGGCCGCACGCCGGCGACGGCGATCCGGCCGTCGTCGGCTCCGGCGCCGCGCGAGAGCACGATGGCCGGGATCGTGGCGGGGCAGAGCGCGATCGCTTCCCGGTCGGTCCCGATGTCGCCGCAGTAGAAGGCCAGATCGGCGCCTTCGAAGCTCTCCTCCTCCAGCCGACCGACGAAGGTCGCGGCGCCGGCGAACTCGGTCAGCGTGCCGACCTCCGCCTCGTCGTTCGACAGCAGGTGCAGCTCGCGGCAGAGATCCGGGCGGGCCTCGAGGCGCTCCCGGAGCTCTTTGCCGACGAGCGTCGTGGGACGGACGAGGACGATGCGGTTCATCGCGGCACCTCGGGAGCGGCGCTCCGTCCGCCGCGGTGGATCAGGCGCCCGACCAGCCAGCCGACCGGGCCGGAGAGCGCGTAGACGACGGCCACGACGGGCAGGAACGCCTCCGGGTAGAAGGCGAGCAGGAGAATGAGCGCGGCGATCGGCAGCGCGACGCGGTAGCTGCGCGGGCGCCGGAGGTCGAGGTTCTTGAAGCTCCAGTAACGGAAGGTCGAGACCATCAGGACCCCGAGCCCGACCAGCCCGCCGGTGACCAGCCCGATCAGCCACGGGCGCCAGTCGGCGTCGGGGGCGACGAGCAGGAAGGAGGCGACCGCACCCGCGGCGGCCGGGGAGGGGAGGCCGGCGAACCAGCGCGAGTCGGCGCGCCCGGACTGCACGTTGAAGCGGGCGAGCCGGGTAGCGGTCGCGACGACGTAGAAGAGGGGCACCAGCCAGCCGGCGCGGCGCAGCTCGATCAGTCCCCAGAGGTAGGCCGCCAGCGCGGGCGCGACGCCGAAGGTGATCACGTCGGCGAGCGAGTCGAACTCCTTGCCGAACTCGCTCTCGGTGCCGGTCATGCGCGCGAGGCGGCCGTCGAGCGTGTCGGCGACGCCGGCGACCAGGATGCAGACGCCGGCGGTCTCGAAGCGGCCCCCGAGCGCCAGGATGATCGAGTAGAAGCCGAGAAAGATGTTGCCGATGGTGAAGGCGCTGGGCAGCAGGAAAGCGCCGCGGCGCAGGCGGTGCTGGACGCGGCCGGGCGCCGCGCCCTTCACGGCGTGCCGCCCGGTTCGGCGACCGGCGTGGCGCCGTTCTGCAGGCGCTGCCCCCTGGCCACCAGGACGCGGTAGCTCTCGGGCACGAACAGGTCGACGCGCGAGCCGAACTTGATCACTCCCAGCCGCTCGCCCCGCGCCTTGCGGTCGCCGAGCGAGAGGTAGGAGACCACGCGGCGCGCGAGCAGGCCCGCGAGCTGGCGGACCCCGACGCGGTCGCCGTTGGCGCGCACGAAGACGTTGGTGTACGCCTCGTTCTTCTCGCCCACCTCGGGCTTGAAAGCGGCGAGCTTCTCGCCGCGCCGGAGCGCAGAGTGGACGATCTCGCCCTCCACCGGACAGCGCTGGACGTGGACGTCGAACACCGACAGGAAGGTGACCACGCGGTGGTACCGGCCGGGACCGATCTCGGGATCCTCGACCAGCGCGACCTCCATCACGAGCCCGTCGGCGGGCGCGATCACCGTGCCGGCCGGACCGTCGAAGCGGCGCGCGGGGTCGCGGAAGAAGAGCAGCACGAGGACGCCGGCGACGCAGGCCGCGGCCGCCCAGCGCGGGTGTCCGACGAACAGCAGGAGGCCGGCCGCGAAGGCGAACGGCAAGACGAAGGGCCAGGCTTCCTTGGCGAAGCTCATGATGGTGGGGCTTTCGGGAACGGCGCCCGGTCAGGCGCTGACGCCGCTCTCGCGGTGGTCGCGGAGGATGACCTCCATGCGGTCCTTGAGAGCGAGCTTGTGGACCTTCAACCGCTTCTCCTCGGCCTCGTCCTCCTGGGAAGGCAGCGACCTCTGGCTGAGCTGGGCGAGACGCGCCTCGCACTCCTGATGCTCATCGTGCAGTTGGCGGTAGGTCTCGTTGGTTCTCAGGAGGTCCTGCTTCAGGGATTCGAGGTTCGGCATGGTCGAGCTCTCCTTCGTCGAGTGGGAGGGAACCCGCGGGCAGGATAGCACCCGGCCGAAATCGCGCTCAAGCCGGCGGAGGGCCGTCCCGCCGGTAGATCAGGGCGTCTTCGCCGTCCGCGTAATAGCCGCGCCGCCGTCCGGCGAGCCCGAAGCCGAGCGCCTCGTAGAGCTGCCGGGCGGCCCGGTTGGAGGGCCGGACCTCGAGCTGGACCCGACCGACGCCGGCCCCCTCCAGACGCTCGATAGCGGCTTCGACCAGGCCCCGGCCGATCCCCTGGCGGCGCGAGGGGGTCTCGACCCCCATGCGGAGGAGCTCGGCCTCGTCCAGAACGGTCAGGAGGATGGCGTAGCCGGCCAGGTGGCCGCGCTGTCGTTCGGCGACCAGCGCCAGGCCGGCGGGTGTCGCGAGAATGCGGGCGAGATCCGCCTCGGGCCAGGGCGCGGGAAACGACTCGCGCTCGAGCTCCGCCAGCCGGGGCAGATCCGCGGGTCGCGCGAGGCGGATCCGCGCCGGGATCATCCGGCCCCGCGGGTGGCGGGCGGACGGAGGTAGTGAGGCCGGACCAGCCGCTCCGCATCCCAGCTCCAGCGGCCGCGCGAGGCGGCGACCGCGACCGCGCCCGCCAGGCCCGCCGGCTCGTGCACCGGGAGTCCCGTCCAGCGCGCGCGGAGCGCGTCCGGTCCGAACCCGACGACGCCGTCGCAGTCGGGGGGCGCCGGCGTTCCGGCCGCGGCGAGCGCTGGCTCAGCCAGCGCAGTCGGGCCGTCCGGAGCCGCCGCGAAGGGCTGCAGGAACCACTCGCCGCGCAGCGCGTCGACCGCCGCGAGAGGCCGGCGGAAGGCCCCCGGCGCCGCCAGCGCCAGGGCTTCGAGGTTGGAGACGGCGGTCGCGCGCGCGACGCCGCCGAGGCGGAGACCGGCGGCGGTCGCGAGCGTCACCCGGATCCCGGTGAAGCTGCCGGGCCCGCGCAGGGCGACCAGCGCCGAGAGGTCGGCGGGCCGCGCTCCGGCCGCGCGCAGGGCCGCCTCGACCAGACCGAGCAGGACCCCGGAGGAGCGGGCCTCGGGCCGGATCCGCTCGGCGAGCAGGATGCCGCCGCGGGCGACCGCCGCGCTCGCGACCGGCGAGGCGCCGTCGAAGGCGAGGACCAGCGCGCCGGCCGGCAGCGGCGGGAGCGCGGAGGGTGGCGGGAGCGGCGCGGCGTTCACGCCGGCGAGTCTACCCGCCCGGCGGGTAGACTCTCCTGCCGATGGCCGTCGCGACCGAGCTCACGCCGATGCTGCGCCACTACCTGGAGCTCAAGGCCCGGCACCCCGACGCGTTGCTCTTCTACCGGATGGGCGACTTCTTCGAGCTCTTCTTCGACGACGCGAGGGAAGCGGCGCCGCTGCTCGAGCTGACGCTCACCGCACGCCAGAAGGGGACGGAGAACGAAGCGCCGATGTGCGGTATCCCGCACCACGCGCTCGAGGGCTACCTCGCCCGCCTGCTCCGGCTCGGCCGCAAGGTCGCGATCTGCGACCAGGTCGAGGATCCCGCGACCGCCAAGGGCCTGGTGCGCCGCGAGATCACGCGCATCCTGACGCCCGGCACGCTGTCGGAGACGACGCTGCTCGACGGCAAGGAGGAGAACTTCCTCGGCGTCGTCCACTTCACGGAGAGCGGCGGCGCCGGGGCTTTCCTCGAGGTCTCGACCGGGCGGTTCTACGTGCGCCGCTTTCGCGATGGCGCCGAGGCGATCGGGGAGCTGGAGCTGGCGCGGCCCCGCGAGCTGCTGCTCGACGCCGGACGGGTGCCCCCGGAGGTGGCCGCCTGGGCGGAGCGCGAAGTGGTCTGCCGCACGCCGCTCGCGGAGCGGCTGCCGAGCCCGCGGGCGGCCGCCGAGAAGCTCGGCCGGCAGCTCGGCGTCGCGACGCTGCGCGGCTTCGGCCTCGAGGAGGGTGAGCCGGCGGTGGCCGCGGCGGCCGCAGCGCTCGCTTATGCCCAGGACAACCAGCTCTCGGACCTCGCCCACGTGCGCGTGCTCGAGCTGCGCGAGGCCGCGGACCGCCTGGTGGTCGACGCGACCACGCTCGCCAACCTGGAGGTCTTCCGGCCGCTGCGCGAGGGCTCGCGCGGAGCGAGCCTGATCGGGGTGGTCGATCGCACCTCGACCGCGGCGGGGGGCCGCGCGGTGCGCGACTGGCTGCGCCGCCCGTTGGTCGACGTGCGCCCGGTGGCCGACCGCCAGGATGCGATCGCGGTCTTCGCCGGCGACCCGCCGCGCCATCTCCGCACGCGCGAGCGCCTCGCGGGCGTGCCCGATTTCGAGCGGCTGGCGAGCCGCGCCGTGGTGGGAACCCTGACGCCGCGCGAGGCCGCCGCGCTGCGCGACGGCCTCGCGGTCGCCGCGCCGCTGCTCGCCGATCTCGCGGGCACGGCGTCCCGTCTGCTCGACGGCGCGGCCGGCACCGACGCGGTGCCGGAGCTGGCGGAGCTGCTCGCCGCGCGGCTCGCCGCCGCGCCCTCCGCGAGCCTGCAGGACGGGGGAGTGATCGCGCCGGGCTTCGATCCCGAGCTCGACGAAGCGCGCTCGCTCGCGCAGGACAGCAAGCGGCACATCCTGGCGGTCGAGGAGCGCGAGCGGCGAGCGCACCGGCATCTCCTCGCTCAAGATCCGCTACAACCGGGTCTTCGGCTACTACGATCGAGATCAGCCGCGCCAACACCGGCAAGGTGCCGCCCGACTACGTGCGGCGGCAGACCCTGGTCAACGCCGAGCGGTACGTGACGCCCGAGATCCAGGCGCTCGAGGAGCAGGATCCTCGCGCGCCGAGGAGCGCCAGCTCGTTCTCGAGCGCGAGCACTTCGAGCGCGTGCGCGAGGCGGTGGCGGCGGCAGGCGGAGAGGCTCGCGCGGCTCGGTCGCGCGCTCGGCGAGGTCGACGCGCTGGCCGGCTGGTCGCCGAGCTCGCGGCCGGGCTACGGCTGGACGCGGCCGCGAGATCGTCGACGCGGGCGCGCGGCTCGCGCATCGTCGAGGGGCGGCACCCGGTGGTCGAGCGCGCGCTCGGCGCGAGCCGTTCGTGCCGAACGACTGCGAGCTCGATCCGGCCGGCGCGCAGATCGTGCTGCTCACCGGGCCGAACATGGGCGGCAAGTCGACCTACCTGCGGCAGGTCGCGCTGATCGTCCTGCTGGCGCAGGCCGGCTGCTTCGTGCCCGCGCGGAGCGCCGCGATCGGCGTGGTCGACCGCATCTTCACGCGCGTCGGCGCGTCCGACGACCTCGCGCGCGGCGAGTCGACCTTCATGGTCGAGATGATCGAGACCGCCAACATCCTGCGCAACGCCACCGCGCGCAGCCTGGTCATCCTCGACGAGGTGGGCCGCGGCACCGCGACCTTCGACGGCCTCTCGCTCGCCTGGGCGATCGTCGAGCACCTGCACGAGCGCCGCGCGCGCCGCTGACGCTGTTCGCGACCCACTACCACGAGCTGACCGAGCTCGCCGAGCTGCTGCCGCGAGGTGGTCAACCGGACCATGGCGGTGCGCGAGTGGGAGGACCGCATCGTCTTCCTGCGCCGCGTGATGCCGGGCAGCGCCGACAAGTCCTACGGCCTGCACGTCGCGCGGCTGGCCGGCCTCCCGGACGAGGTCGTGGCGCGCGCCGAGCAGGTCCTCGCGAACCTCGAGGCGAAGGAGTTCGACCCCCGCGGCCGGCCCCGCCTCGCCGAGGGAGCGCGCTTCGCCGAGGAGCGCGCGGCCCAGCTGCCGCTCTTCACGCCCGCCGAGGAGGTGGTCGCCGGCATCCTGCGGGAGGTGGACGTCGAGCGTCTCACGCCGCTCGCCGCCCTCAACCTCGTCGCCGCGCTGCGCGACCGGCTGCGCGGATGAAGGGGGGAGAGCTCCTCTTCGTCGGCGTCGAGGCGACGCGGCTGACTCCGGCCGAGTCCCGTCTGCTGGCGCGGGTGCGGCCCGCCGGCGTCGTACTGGTGCAGCGCAACATCGCCGACGAGGAGACGCTGCGGGCGCTGCTGGCCGAGCTGCGCGCGGCGGCGCCGGCGGCGACCCTCGCCGTCGATGCGGAGGGGGGCCGGGTCGACCGCCTGCGCGGCGTGGTCGGGCCGGCGCCGGGCGCCGACCTCCTGGCGCTGCTGGCCCCCGCCATCGCACGCCGCGCCGGCCACTGGGTCGGCGCCGCGCTCGCCGGCTTCGGTTTCGACCTCGACCTGGCGCCGGTCGTCGATCTCGACCATGGCCGCGCCGGCAACGCGCTCGACCGCCGCACCTTCGGCGCCGATCCACGCCGGGTGGCGAGCCGGGCGGGCGCCTTCCTCGACGGCCTGCACCGCGCCGGCGTGGGCGGCTGCTTGAAGCACTTCCCGGGGCTCGGTGACGCGGGGACGGACACCCATATCGCGCCGGCGGCGATCGCGCTCGGCGCGGCGGAGCTCGCGCTCGACCTGGCGCCGTTCGCCGCGCTCGGGCGCGCGCGCGGAAGCGGTGATGGTGGGGCACGCCGTCTATCCGGCGCTCGACCCGGAGGCGCGCCCGGCGACGCTCAGCCGAACGCTCTGCACCCGAGTTCTGCGCAAGAGCGTGGCCTTCCGCGGTGCGCTTCTCTCGGATGACCTCGAAATGGGTGCGCTCGCGCCCTGGGGGGAGCTGCCGGAGCGGGGGAGGGAGGCGCTCGCGGCGGGTTGCGACGGACTGCTCTTCTGTCGCCGGCTCGAGGCCGCGCCCGCGATCGCCGCGGCGCTCGGCGCGCTCTCTCTCGCCGGACGTCGGGGCGAGGCCGGCCGCCGTCTCGCGCGGCTGCGCCGCGACCTCGCGCGCCGCCGCGCCGCGGCACAGCCTCCGCCACCGCTCGCGCGCGTGCGCGAAGCCCTGGTTCGGCTCGGCGAGCGGGCCGCCGCCCGGCCCGCCTGAGCCCGGAAGCGGCCCGGGGCCGCGTCAGAAGGGAATGTCGTCGTCGCCGAAGTCGGGCCCGTGGTCGCCGCCACCGCCCGTGTCGGCGCTGGGCGCGCCGCCGCCGGAGCGCCCGCCGCCCTGGCCGTCGCCCTTGCTGCCGAGCATCTGGAAGTTCTCGCAGATGATCTCGGTGCGGTACTGCTTCTTGCCGTCCTTGTCATCCCAGGAGCGCGTCTGGATTCGCCCCTCGACGAAGATCATCTTGCCCTTGGTCAGATACTGCGCCGCGATCTCCGCCGACTTGCCGAAGCAGACGATGTTGTGCCACTCGGTCTCGTCCTTGCGGTTGCCGTCCCGGTCCTTGTAGCGCCGCGACGTGGCGAGCGAGAAGTTCACCACGGACTGCCCGCTCGGCAGCGAGCGCGACTCGGGGTCGCGGCCCAGATTGCCCACCAGAATCACCTTGTTGACCATCGTCGTCTCGTCCTCTCGTAAAGCCGTCGGAAGCTATCATAGCGACCGGGCCGGAGGTCCTCTCCTCCGACTGGGACGGATTCCATGCGCATCGTCTTGCAGCGCGTCGCGACGGCCTCGGTGGTGGTCGGCGAAGAGGTGGTCGGGGGCATCGGGCCGGGTCTGCTGCTGCTGGTCGGCGTAGCGGCCGGGGACGGCGAGGAGCAGGTCGAGGAGGCGGCACGCAAGGTCATCGGCCTGCGCATCTTCGAGGACGCCGAGGGGAAGATGAACCTCGACCTCGCCCAGGCCGGGGGGGCCCTCCTCGTGGTCTCGCAGTTCACCCTGCTCGCCTCGACCGACCGCGGCCGGCGACCCTCGTTCGAGCGCGCCGCCCCGCCGGTGGCGGCGGAGCCGCTGATCGGACGATTCGTCGAGCGGCTGCGCGCGGCGGGATTCCAGGTCGAGACCGGCCGCTTCGGCGCGCACATGCGCCTGGCGCTGGTCAACGACGGCCCGGTGACGCTGGTGCTCGACTTTCCGGCGGCGCGCTGAGCGGCCGGCGGGTCAGGGCAAGGCCAGCACCACCTCGCGGATCGGCACGGGCATGAAGGTGAGCGCGAAGAGCAGCGCCGCCGCGATCGCCAGGCCGCGCCGGAACGGGTCGAGCGGCGTCACCTCGTCGTAGAGCGGCGGATGCCGGAGGCCGATGACGAGCACGATCGCGCACCAGAGCCACCAGCCCGGCCAGAACCAGCCCGCCGCCGCGAGCCCGACCCAGAGGGGCACCGCCAGCCGGAGCTGGCGCCGGCCGATCGCCGCATAGAGGATGTGCCCTCCGTCGAGCTGACCGAGCGGCAGCAGGTTGAGCATGGTCGCGAACAGCCCGACCCAGCCGGCGAGCAGAAAGGGGTGCGGATTGAGGACGCTGCCCGCCGGGAGCGCGCCGTGGAAGAGCCGGGTGAGCCCCGACAGCAGCAACCCGTCGCCGGGAAGGAAGAGCTGGAGGCCCGGCGCGTCGACCGCGGCCGGCAGGCCGAGGACCACCGGCTCCGAGGCGGCGACGCCGTAGATCAGGATCGGCAGCAGCGCGGCGAAGCCCGCGATCGGCCCCGACACGCCCACCTCGAGCAGCTGCCGGCGGGTCAGGATCGGGCCACGGATCCGGATGAAGGCCCCGAACGTCCCCAGTCCGAGCGGCGCGGGCACGAAATAGGGGGGGGTCGCCGGCAGTCCGTGCTTGCGGCAGACCACGTAATGGCCGAGCTCGTGACAGAGAAGGATGAAGAGCGTCGGCAGCGCGAAGCGCAATCCCCAGCCCCGCAGCGTCGGATCGCCCCAGACCCGCGCGATCGTGTCCGGCAGGAGGAGGGGCGCCAGGTCGGTGATCACGTCGGTCCGGCTGGCGAGGAAGAAGACGCCGCCGAGCGTGACCGTGGTGAACAGCGACAGCGCTCCGAGCAGGAAGGCGAGCGCGGGTGAGCCGACACGCCGCGGCGGCGGCGCGGCGGGCAGCCGCGGTGGCGGGGGCGGGATCAGCTCGAGACGCAATTCGTTGCCCCCGGGGGCGGGGCGTGGGCGCGCCCCGTCCGGGGCGCGGCGCTCAGAGGTTCTTGAGGTCCTTGCCCGGCTTGAAGCGGACGGTGCGGCCGGGGGTGATGGCGACCTCGACGCCGGTCTTCGGATTGCGGCCGACGCCCTTCTTGCGGTCGCGCACCTGGAAGACGCCGAAGCCGCGCAGCTCGATGCGCTTGCCGTCGCAGAGCGCGCCCTTCATCGAGTCGATGATCGTGTCGACCGCCTGGACGGCCTTGATGCGCGGGATGTTGGCGAGCTCCGCCACGCGCGCGACGATGTCCGCTTTGATCATGATGGGGTCGACCTCGGGCGGAGCATAGTGACCGCTCGCTCGCCCTGTCAACGCGCCGGCGCTCAGGCGCGCTTCAGCTTCGCCCTCATGATGCAGAGCTCGAACGCGATCGCGGCCTTCGCGGTCAGATGACGGAGGTCGGCGAGGTCGGCGGCCTCGAACGCGGTGCCGCGCGGCTCGAGGTAGAGCACGGCGACCAGCCGGTCCTTCACGACCACCGGCAGCGCCAGCGCGTCCGCCGCGAGCGGGCCGGAGAGCGCGGCGCGGATCGCTTCGTGCGCCGGGAGGTCGGGCAGGACGCCGCGTGCGAGTGGGGCGCCGCGGTGCAGCGAGAAGAAGACCGACGCGCGGTCGAGGGCGCCGCGGTAGGCCTCGATCGCCGCGACGTCGACTCCCTCGCCCGCCGCCATCCAGCCGGCCACCTCCTGGCGGTGGATGCGGAAGAGAAGCGTGCGGCGGCAGTGGCTGGCGCCGAACTCGAGCAGGCTGCGTGCGACGTCGTCGCGGTCGACCGGGCTCAGCATCCGGCGCTCCGCGGACTCGAGAGTGAGCGCGGGCGGCAGCGGCTCCGCCGGAGGAGCCGGCGGAGCGCTCGGGGCCGGAGTCCGCGGAGGCGCGGCCGGCGGCAGCTCGGGGGGCGCCGCCGCGGCTGGCGCCTCCGGGTCGGGCGTCGGCTCGACGGTCGCGGGCATCGGCTCCGCGGCCACTGCCGGCGCCGAGAGAGCTGCGGCCGCCGCGGGTAGCGGGGTCGGCAGCGAAGGGATCGGCGGGGGCGCGAGCGGCTCAGCCTCGACGGGCGGAGCCTCGGCTGCGGAGGTCTCCGCCGCGGCCGCCGTCGGCCCCGGTCCGGGGGGCGCGAGCTCGGGCAGTTCGAACGTTCCGCTCGGCTCGAACATCGCCAGTCCCTGGGAGGCGGGCGCCTCCGCGCCGGCGTCAGCTGCCGGCTCGGCGGCGGCCGGCGCCGGCGCGACCCCCAGCTTCGGATCCCACTGGAGCATCTCGCGGGAGCCCTCGACGGGCCGCGGGGCGTCGCCCGCCCAGAGGAAGCGGGCGCGGTTCATGCGGTCGAGCAGCTTGCCGAAGCGGGGCGGGCACTCCTCGCCGTAGTACTTCTCGAGGGCCTCGACCAGGCGCGCCTCGGTGGCGACGCAGACGCGCACGCGGCGCCCGCTGACGAACGCGAGCTCGTCGAGCGCGGAGAGATCGCGCGCCTCGAAGACCGCGATGTGGGCGGAGGAGCCGCTGGCGCGGAACGGCACGGCGAGCAGCCGGCGGGCGACCTTCGCGGGGACCAGCCGGATCACCTCGGCGGGGATGTTGCGCAGGTCGTCGGGAGTCGCGGCGGGAACGCCCTGCTGCTCGGCGAGCGCCCTGAGCAGGTCGTCCTCGGTGACCGCGTCGATCTCGAGCAGGCAGGTACCAAGGCGCCCGCCGACCACCTTCTGGTTGCGGAGCGCGCGCAGCAACTGCTCGCGGGAGACCAGTCCTCTCTGCTCGAGTACCTCGCCCAGTCGAGGGCCGCGCGTTCTCATTCGGCGATCCGTCTCCGGCGCGCTCCGGGCGGGCGACCCCTCCCACGCCGGGCCGGCGCGCGATTCGAGGCTATGATGATCGCATGGCTTCGCGCTGGCAAGCGATTCTCCTCTCCGGAGCCCTGTTCGCGACCGCGGCGGTCCACGCTTCGGCTCCGCCTCCGAGCGCGGCCTACGAGTTCGCGCTGGCGCAGCTGCTGGCGTCCGAGGGCGACTACGACGGGGCCTTCGAGGCCTTCGAACGCTCGGTGGCGCTGGCGCCGCGCGATCCCTTCATCCGCATCGAGCACGCCGAGCTGCTGTTCCGGCTCGGTCGCCAGGAGCGCGCGGCGGCGGAGGCGGCGGCGGCGCGCGAGCTGGCGCCCGAGGAGCCCGACGTGCTGCGCGTCCAGGCGCGGATCGAGATGTCGCGCGCCGACCGCGTCGGCGCGGAGTCGGCGCGCCTCGCGATCGAGGATTACGAGAAGCTGCGCCTGAAGGACCCGGAGGATCTCGAGGCGCTGGTGTCGCTCGGCCAGCTCTACCTCGGCGGCGGTCAGTCCGCGCTCGCGGTCGGCCCGCTGACCGAGGCGGCACGCCTGCGTCCGGGGCAGCCGATGATCGAGGCGCTGCTGGCGCGCGCGCTCGCCGCGTCCGGTCAGCCGGCCGACGCCGAGGTCGTGCAGCGTCGCCAGCTCGCGCAGAACCCGAGGAATCTCGCACAGCGGCTCGAGCTCGCCGACCTGCTCGGACGCCAGGGCCGGAATGCCGAGGCCGCGGCGCTGCTCGCCGAGGCGCCTGACGGCCAGAGCGAGAGCCTCGACGTCCAGCGCCGGCTCGGGTTCCAGCTCTACCTCGCGGACGATCTCGACGGAGCGCGGCGGATCGCTCGCTCGATCGTCGAATCGTCGGGCGACGCCCCGGCTGGACGGCTCCTGCTCGGCCTGGTGGAGCTCGCGGCCGGGCGGTTCGCGGAGGCCGAGAGCGCGCTCGCGCCGCAGGTCGCGCAAACGCCGCAGAACGAGCAGGCCGTCGACCTCTACCTGCAGGCGCTGGAGGGGCTGGGCCGGGTCGACGAGGCGGCCGAGTTGCTGGCCCGGCGCGAGCGGGAGCTGCTCGATTCGGACCGCGACGCCGAGGCCGCGGCCGCCCGTCTCGACCGCGCGCTCCTGCTGGCACGGGCGGAGCGCTGGCAGGAGGTCGCGCAGGTGGCCGAAATCCTGCGCGCCGCCGCGGACTCCCAGCAGCGCGACCAGGGCATTCTTCTGCTGGCCGACTCGCTCGCCGAGCGCGGACGGACGGACGAGGCGCTCGCCCTGCTCGCCGAGGCCGACCCGGAGCGCCCGGCCCTGCTCGCGCGCCGCGCGGAGCTGCGGCTCGCGTCGGGCGGCGACGCGACAGCGGATCTCGCGGCGCTCGCCGGGACTGCCGACGGCGATCTTCGCGTCGCCGAGGTCTACCAGCGGCGAGAGGACTACGCCCGCTCGATTCCGCTGCTCGAGGCCCGGCGCGGCCGGGATCCCGAGTCGCTCGAGACGACTTTCCGGCTGGCCACGGCCTACGAGCGGGTGCAACGGATCCCCGAGGCGATCGCGCTCTTCCAGGAGCTGATCGCGCGGGCGCCGAACTTCGCCCCGGCGCTCAACTATCTCGGCTACCTCTGGATCGAGCGGGCGGAGAATCTGGATCGCGCGCTCGACATGGTGCGCAAGGCCGTCCGCCTGGATCCGGACAACGGCTCCTACGTCGACTCGGTCGGCTGGGGGCTGTTCCGGCTCGATCGGCCCGGCGAGGCGATCGCCTATCTCGAGCGCGCCGCGCGCCTGCTGCCGCGCGACGCCACCGTGGCCGAGCACCTGGGCGACGCCCAGCTGGCCGCGGGCAACCGCGAGAGGGCACGCGAGGCCTACCGGCGCGCGGTCGCGATCGGCGGCGACGAGTCCCTCTCGGCGGCCGACAAGCTCCGGAAGCTGGAGGGCAGGCCCTGAGGACGGGGATTGCGGGCGTGTTGCTCGGCCTCGCCCTCGGGGCCGGGGGCTGCCGCACCGCCGCGCCGAACGTGGCGCCTCCGGCCGGCGTTCCCGCGCCCTGGGGCGTAGCGGCGACAGACCTCGCTACGCAGCGGCTCTACCGCGTCCACGTGCGGCGGAGCGGCGACGATGCGTCGCTGCGCCTGGTGCTGCGCCTCGCGGCGGAGGAGCGCTTCGAGGTCGCCGCCTCGGACGCGTTCGGCCGGCTGCTCTGGACCCTCACGGTCGATGAGGGTCGCGGGCGCTGGCGCCCCGGCGGGGAGCGCAACGCCTGCCGCTTCGACCCGGACCGCTCGCTCCGGCTCGCCGAGTTCGACTGGGACCTGCCCGCCCGCGACCTCGCGGCGGCCCTCGTCGGGCGCGTGCCCGAGCCTCCGGCGGAACCGGGAATGGACTGGTCGATCGACTACACCGACGGCGCCGGGCGGCGGTGGAGCGCCAGTCGCGACGGCCTCGGTCCACTGCGCTGGACGCTCTACCGGGCCGGGGAAGCGAGTCTGACGTGGGAACGCGCAGACCGTGGCGGCCGGCTGACCGTGCTCGGCGCCGACCTCCAGATCCGCTGGACCGAGGTGGCGCGCGAGCCGCTCGCCGGGGAAGGGCCCCTGATTCCGGCCGCCGCGACCGACCCGGAGTGCGAGGATGCCGAGCTTTCGTAGCTTCGCCAAGGTCAACCTCCATCTCGAGGTGACCGGCCGGCGTCCCGACGGCTATCACGAGCTGCGCACGCTCTTCCAGACGATCGATCTCGCCGACGAGATCGAGATCGAGCGGGCGGCGGCCGGCGTCGAGCTCGAGATCGTCGGCGCCGATCTGCCGACCGGCCGATC
Organism: uncultured Acidobacteriota bacterium; assembly: GCA_963803995.1. Lineage (GTDB taxonomy): Bacteria > Acidobacteriota > Thermoanaerobaculia > Multivoradales > JAGPDF01 > JACTMI01. The sequence continues at coordinate 217,336 of CAWDOT010000027.1, read as the reverse complement.
GAATCTCGCCTGGCGCGCGGCGGAGGGCTTCATCGAACGCTGGGGCGGCGCCGGCGACGGGGTCCGCCTCCGGGTGGTCAAGCGCATCCCGGCCGGTGGAGGGCTCGGAGGCGGCAGCGCCAATGCCGCCACGATCCTGCTCGGGATGTGCGCGATCTGGCGGGTGCGGCCGGCCTGGGCCGAGCTCTGGTCGCTGGCGCGGGCCCTGGGCGCGGATGTGCCGTTCTTCCTGGTCGGCGGCACGGCGCTCGGCTTCGGCCGCGGCGACGAGATCGTTCCACTGCCCGACGGTCCCGCGCCGCCGCCCGAGCTCTGGCTCGCGCTGCCGCCGTTCGGTTCCCCGACGGCGGAGATCTTCGGCGCGCTCGCGGGTGAGTTTCGGCGCGCCCCCTCGCCGCTGCTGATCGAGGCCGAGATCGGATCGCGTCCGGCTCGCCGGCAGGGGTGGGTCGGGGAGAACGACCTCGAGGCGCCCGCCTTCCGCCTGCGGCCGGAGCTCGAGGCGATATATACTTCCTTGGTTGCAGCGGGAGCCGCGGCCGTCCGCATGTCCGGCAGCGGCTCCACGCTCTTCGCGATCTTCGACGAGCCCGCGGCCGCGCAAGCGGCGGGGGCCCGTTTGCCGTACGGCACGATCTGGCTACGGAGTCGCGCGCTCGGCCGGTCCGAATGGCGGCGGGCGAGCGGCTTCGACGCGCCCGAGGGGGGGACCTGAATGGAGATCACCGAGGTTCGAGTCTTTCCCGTGCAGGAGGAGAAGTTGAAGGCGTTCGTGTCGGTCGTTTTCGACCGCTGCTTCATGGTCAACGACATCAAGGTGATCCAGGGGCGGGACGGCCTCTTCATCAGCATGCCGAGCCGCAAGAAGAAGAACGGCGAGTTCAAGGACGTGGCGCACCCGCTGAACAACGAGACGCGCCGCTGGGTGGAGGATCGGGTGCTCGCCGAGTACCGCGGGGCGCTCGAAGGCGGCGTTCCGGTGCTGCCCTCGGCGCGCTGCGAGGAGGCGCCGCCGGCCGTTTCCGGCGAACCCTCGCTCGAGGAGGTCGAACGCCGCCACCTCAACGACAGTTTCTGGGGCGTCGGGTCGTAGGCAATACGGTGAGTTCGCGGCGCTGGGGCGTCGCCAAGTGGTAAGGCACGAGACTTTGGATCTCGCATTCGGAGGTTCGAATCCTCCCGCCCCAACCAAGCCTGCCGGCGCGGAGCGGCGCGGAGACTGGAGTCGAGGAGACACGTGAGAAGCACTCAGGGCATGTACGGCGAGATCAAGATCTTCGGGGGCCGGGCGCACCCCTCGCTGACCCGCGAGATCTGCGACTATCTCGATGTTCGCCAGGGCAACTCGACCGCGTTCAACTTCTCTGACGGCGAAACTTTCTGCCAGATCGACGAGAACGTGCGCGGTTCCGACGTGTTCATCGTCCAGCCGACCTGCCGGCCCGGTCAACGAGAACCTGATGGAGCTGCTGATCATGATCGACGCCTTCAAGCGCTCGTCGGCGTCGCGCATCACCGCCGTCCTGCCGTACTACGGGTACGCGCGCCAGGACAAGAAGGACCAGCCGCGGGTGCCGATCACGCCAAGCTGGTCGCCGACCTGATCTCGCGCGCCGGCGCCGACCGCGTCCTGACCATCGACCTGCACGCCTCGCAGATCCAGGGCTTCTTCGACGTGCCGGTCGACCATCTGTTCGCCGCGCCGGTGCTGCTCGAGGCGATCCGCGAGCTGGCGCTGCCCGATCTGATGATCGTCTCGCCGGACGCCGGCGGCGTCGAGCGCGCGCGCGCGATCGCCAAGCGCCTGGAGCGCCGGCCTCGCGATCATCGACAAGCGGCGGATCGCGCCGAACGTCGCCGAAGTGATGCACATCATCGGCGACGTCGACGGCCGCGACGTCCTCATCCTCGACGACATCATCGACACCGCCGGCACGCTCACCAAGACGGTCGACGCGCTCTGCGCGCCAAGGGGCGCGCAGCGCATCCTGGCCGCGGGCGTGCACGGCGTCCTCTCGGGCCCGGCGCTGCAGACGGATCGAGCAGTCGCCGCTCGAGCAGGTCCTGATCACCAACACCACGCCGGTCGAGGAGAAGCTCGCCAAGAGCTCGGAAGCTGCGAGCCCTCTCCGTCGCGCCGCTCCTGGGCGAAGCGATCCGGCGCATCCACGAGAACAGCTCGGTCAGCTCGCTGTTCGTGTGCCACAGAGAAGGTAGAGCCATGCAAGAAGTCACCATCGAAGTGCAGCGTCGCGAGACCACGGGCAAGGGTGCCAATCGTCGCCTGCGCGCCCAGGATCTGGTTCCGGCGGTTGTCTACGGCGGCGACCGCGAGACCGCTGGCGATCCGGTCCAGAAGAAGATGCTGCTGACGCGCTTCAAGGAGGGCGCGGCACGAGAACCGGATCTTCCTGCTCCAGCTCGCGGGCACCACCCAGACGCGCCACGTCATGGTGCGCGAGATGCAGGTCGACCCGCTCGACAACCGCATCACGCACATCGACTTCCAGCGCGTGATGATCGACAAGAAGGTCCGGGTCAGGGTCCACGTCGAGCTCGAGGGCACTCCCTACGGCGTCAAGACCCAGAGTGGTCGCTCGACTTCGTGACCCGCGACATCGAGGTCGAGTGCCTGCCGGCCCGACTCCCGCAGAGCATCGAGCTCGACGTCACCGAGCTGCAGGTCGGGCAGCACGCCGAGGCCAAGGATCTGCGGATCCCGGCCGGCGTGAGCCTACCGGCGACCCGAGGACGTCGTGATCGCTTCGGTCGGCCACGCCAAGGCCGAGGTCGCGGAGGCCGCGCCCGGCGCGCCGCCGCGCCCGCCGACGGCAGAGCCCGAGGTCATCAAGAGGGGCAAGACCGGGCGAGAAGGAGTCCTGAGGCGTCGCGCCTGATCGTGGGTCTCGGCAATCCGGGCGACGAGTACCGGGAGACGCGCCACAACCTCGGATTCCGGGTCGTCGAGCAGTCTGGCGTGCCGCGCGTGGCCTGCGTCTCGAGCACGCGGAGTGCCGGTGCGCTGGTCGCCGCGGCGGGGGACGGCCTCTGCTCGCCGCCCCAGACCTACATGAACCGGAGCGGGTGGGCGGTGCGCTGCCTCGTGGAGCGCCACGGGCTCGACCCCGCGTCGGTTCTCGTCGTCTACGACGACGTGGCGCTGCCGCTCGGTCGGCTCCGCGTCCGGGCGCGGGGGCAGCGCCGGAGGGCACCGCGGCACTGGAGTCGGTGCTCGAGAACCTGCGCACCGAGGAGGTGCCGCGCCTGCGCCTGGGCGTCGGACTGGCCGAAGGGGAGGCCGGCTCGCCCGACCTCGCCGCCTGGGTCCTGGCGCCGTTCCTGCCCGTGGAGCGAGAGGCGGTCGAGGGCCTGCTGGCGCGCGCCGCCGAGGCCGCGGAGGCCTGGCTCGCCGAGGGCGCCGAAGCGACGATGAACCGGTTCAACGCCCGCAGGGTTTGCGCCGCGCGGGCGCAAACGCATAGAATGACTGACTCGCCGGCTTCCTGGCCGGCGGCTGCGCACCGGGCGTGCTGGTGTCGCCAGCGTTTCCTCTCTGTTCCGCCCCGGTGGAGCGGGACCGTCCAGGCCAAAGGGAGGCTGCATGCGGACGTATGAACTGGCGATCGTCGCCGATCCTCGTCTCTCCGACGAGGAGATGGTCGCCCTCACCGAAGAGTACAAGCAGCTCGTCACCACGCGCGGCGGGGAAGTCGTGCGCGAGGAGAGCTGGGGCAAGCGCAAGCTCGCCTATCCGATCAACAAGATCACCGAAGGCCGCTACGTCTTCCTCTTCCTCCAGATGGAGCCGAAGACGACGGTCCTGCTGCCCGAGGTCGAGCTGCGCCTCAAGCAGAACGACAAGGTGCTGCGCTACCTGACGGTGCGCACGGATCTCGACCTCAAGCGCGCCACCAACCGTGCCAAGCCGGGCCAGCCCGTGCGCACGATGCTGGGTGACGACGCGATTCCGCCGCGCGAGGCGGCCGAGGAGGAAGTCTGATGGCTCCCCCGTCCAGATCCGGCCCGGGAGGCCGCGGCCGCAAGGGCCCGGTCAAGGGCGGCAAGAAGAAGACCTTCTTCCGCAGGCGCAAGGTCTGCCGCTTCACCGCCGAGAAGATCGAGTACATCGACTACAAGGACGTGAAGCTGCTCCAGCAGTACATCCTCGAGCGCGCGAAGATCCTGCCGCGCCGCATCTCGGGGAACAGCGCCCGGCACCAGCGTATGGTGCAGGCGGCGATCAAGCGGGCGCGCCATCTGGCGCTGCTGCCGTTCACCACCGACTGAGACGGAGGCCGCGATGAAGGTGATCCTGATGAGCGACCTGCGCCACCGCGGTCGGCGGGGACAGGTCGTCGAGGTCAAGCCGGGCTACGCCCGCAATTTCCTCTTTCCGCAGGGCATCGCGATGGAAGCGACGCCCGGCAACCTGAAGGTGTTCGAGCAGGAGCGCAAGAAGATCGACGCCCGCCACGCCGCCGAGCGCGACGCGGCGGCGGAGATCGCGGCACGGATCGGCGGGCTGCGCCTCGTGCTGCAGCGGCGCGCGATGGAAACCGGCGCCCTCTACGGCTCGGTGACGGCCACCGAGGTCGTGGAGGCGTTGGCGGCCAAGGGCGTCCAGATCGACCGCCGGCAGGTCGATCTCGCCGGCGGCGTCAAGACCGTCGGCGACCACACCGTGCGGGTCGATCTCCATTCGGACGTCATCGCCGACCTGGCGCTGACGGTCGAAGCCGCAGGGTAGGGCCTTGACGTCCGGCGAGCCGGGGGCGCCCGAACCGCGGAGCGAAGCTTCGCCCGCAATCGAGCGCTTCCTCGGCGAGCCGACGCGCGAGCTGTCCGATTGGCGATGGCTGTGGGACGGGGATCGACGGTTCCCGGTCCGCAGCCATCGCGGCTTTCTGGGCGGCCTCGTGGTCGCGATCAAGCGCCTGCTCCGTCCGTTCGTGCAGGCTCCCCAGAACGACCTCTGGGAGCGGCAGCGCGTCTTCAACCTGATCCTCCTCGAGTATCTCCAACGGGGCGAGGACCTGCGGCGCCGGTGCACGACGTCCACGAACACCGCCTGAACCACCTCGAGGCGGTCTGGCGCGACGGCCTGACCGAGGTGATGGGGCACAACGACGCGCTCTTCGCGCGCGTCGACCAGAAGCTCGACCACCTGCGCCGCGAAACCCGCATCATCTGGGGCCGCCTCGGCTCGGCGCTTGCGCAGGCCGAGGCGGGCGGTGTTCCGGCGCTGATCCAGACCCAGCAGGAGCATGTCTACCTCGAGCTCGAGCGCCGCTTCCGCGGCACCGAATCCGAGATCGCCGAACGCATCTCGCGCTACCTGCCGGTGCTCGAGGGGCGCGGCGAAGTGCTCGACCTCGGTTGCGGCCGCGGCGAGGCGCTCGCGCTGCTCGCCGCCCGCGGCGTGGCGGCGCGTGGCGTCGACTTCAGCGCTGCGATGGTGGAGGAGTGCCGTAAGAAGGGGCTGTCGGCCGAGGTCGGCGATCTGTTCGAGGTGCTCGGCCGGGCGCCGGAGGAGTCGCTCGGCGCCGTGATGTCCTTCCACGTGATCGAGCACCTGCCCGCCGAGAGCCTGGACCGGCTGGTCCGGCTCGCCTGGCGCGCGCTCAAGCCGGGCGGCGTGCTCCTGCTGGAGACACCCAATCCGCTCTCGGTGCTGGTCGCCGCGCGCAACTTCTGGCTCGACCCGACCCATCGACGGCCCGTCCATCCGGAGAGCCTGCGCCTCTCCTTCGAGCTCGCCGGCTTCGATCCGGTCGAGCGTGTCGACCTGCGACCGTTCCCGGTCGAGGAGCGGCTGCCGGAAGTCCAGCTCGACGGGCTGTCGGACGACCTTCGCGCCCTGGCTCACCGCGTCAACGAGCTGCGGGACCGTCTGGACGACCTGCTCTTCGGGCACCAGGACTACGCGTTGATCGGCATCCGGCCCGGCCTGCCCTGAGCTCCGGCGCCGGTCAGTCTCCCGCGGAATCTTCCGCCGTCTCGGCAGCCTCCGCGGCGGCAATCTGCGCCAGCGCCCAGGCGGCCGCGGCGTCCGGCATCTTCTCGCCGGGGCGAGGGGTGTAGAAGGCGCGCTGCTGACCCCAGGGCAGGTCCTTGATCCGCCCCCACTTCGCCTCCCAGACGCGATCGGGGCCGGTGCCGGTGAGGAAGGCCTCCTCGATGATCCGCTCGGCGCCGGGGCCGGGGGCGAGGCCGCTCCAAGTACTCGATCGGGCGGATCTCGACTCCCGCCGGCACCGCGAAGTCCTCGCCCTCGCGCAGCCAGCCGTCGCGCAGCCCGGCTTCGGCGACCTTGCCGCCAGATCGGAAGCGCCGCTTCGGCGCCCGTCATCTTCTTGCCCAGTGTCCGCTTCTGGTCGTAACCGACCCAGGCGAGAATGGTGTGGCGGGGCGTGAAGCCGACGAACCAGGCGTCGGTGTAGTCATTGGTGGTGCCGGTCTTGCCCGCGATCGCCAGCGGCAGGTCGGCGATCGATCCCGCGGTGCCGCGGTCGACGACCCCTTCGAGCATCGCGGTCAGCACGTAGGCCACGGCCGGGTCCATCGCCCGGCTCGCCTCCATCTGGTGTCGGTAGCGAGCGGCTCCGGTGCGGTCGCGCACCTGTTCGACCAGGTAGGGGCGGACGTAGACGCCCTGGTTGGCGACGGCGGCGTAAGCGCCCGCGACTTCGATCGGCAGCAGGTCGGCAGAGCCAAGCGCCAGGCTGGGGTAGGGGGGCAGGTCGGAGCGCACGCCGCAGCGCTGGGCGAGATCGACCACCTTGCCGACGCCGATCAGGTCCATCAGCTTCACCGAGGTCACGTTGACCGACAGCTCGAGCGCGCGTCGCAGGGTCAGGATGCCGTAGTAGCGCCGGTAGTAGTTGCGGGGGCTGTAGGTCGGCAGGGCGTCGGCGCCGAGGAACACCGCGGGCGCGTCGAACAGGGTGTCGGCGGGAGTGAACCCGTTCTCGAGCGCCGCCCCGTAGACGAAGGGCTTGAACGCCGATCCGACCTGCCGCCGGGCCTGCATGGCGCGGTCGAACTTGTTGCGGTGGAAGTCCCAGCCGCCCACCAGGCCGCGTACCGCGCCCGAGGCGGACTCGAGGACGATCACGGTGCCCTCCATCACGGGCTCCTGCTCGACGACCCAGAAGGGCTCCTTCCCCGGCTTCGTCTCCGGCTCCAGCCGGAACCAGGCCACGTCGCCCTGGCGCAGGACCTCGGCGGGGGTGCGGCGCCCGGTCCAGGCGATCCCTTCCGCGCCGACGCGGATCTCGCGATCGGGGAGGCGCACGCGCGCCGCCGCGGCGCTCGCTTCCAGCACCAGTCCGGGAACCCAGCGGTCCGGCACCGGGTTGCGCCCGGCGAGCTCTTCGATGTCGCCGCCGGTCGCGAGCAGCGTAGCGCCCCGGGCGATCGGACCCCGCCACCCCTTGCGGTGGTCGAGCCGCAGCAGGCCGGCGCGCAGAGCCTCCTCGGCGCCCTGCTGCACCGTGCCGTCGAGGGTGGTGTCGATCTGCAGACCTTCCTGGTACAGCTGCTCCGTGCCGAAGCGCTCCTCGATCTGCTGGCGCACCTCCTCGGCGAAGTAGAGCGCGGTCTGGGCCTGGGTCCTGGGTCGTTCGACCACCAGCGGCGTCGCCAGCGCCGCGCGGTAGGCGGTCTCGTCGAGGTAGCCCTCCTCCCGCATCCGGCGCAGCACGTAGTCGCGACGCGCGACGACCTTGGCCGGGTTGCGCAGCGGGCTGTACTCGCTCGGCCGCTGCACGATGCCGGCGAGCGCCGCCGCCTCGGGCAGCGTCAGCTCGCCGACGCCGTGCCCGAAGTAGTCGCGCGCCGCGGCCTCCATGCCGTAGTTGCCGTGGCCGAGGAAGGCGAGGTTGCAGTAGAGCGTCAGGATCTGCTGCTTGGAGAGCGTCTTCTCGAGCTCGACCGCGAGGAATGCCTCCTCGATCTTGCGTTTCCAGGTCTTCTCGCGGGTGAGGAAGAGCTCGCGCGCGAGCTGCATGGTGATGGTCGAGGCGCCTTGGGCGTGCCGGCCGCGCTGCAGGTTGACGAGGACGGAGCGGACGATGCCGACGGCGTCGATGCCGCCGTGGCGGAAGAACTCGGAGTCTTCGGCCGCGACCACCGCGTTCTGCAGCACCGCCGGCAGGTCGCCCTCCTGGATCAGCATGCGCCGCTCGCGCGCGTAGGTGGCGAAGACCACGCCGCGCTGGTCGCGCAGCTGGGTGATCAGCTTGGGACTGAAGGCCGCGACCGCGTCGACCCGCGGCACGTGGATGGCGGCGGCCACGCCGACCCCGAGGGCGGCGCCGAGCGCGGCCGCGACGACCAGCGGCACCAGCCAGCGCTGCCAGCGCCGCGGTGGACCCGGCCGGGACGGGAGCGGGGCACGGGAAGCGGCGGTGGGCGGGCCGGGTGGCGGCACCGAGGCGGAAGGCACGGCGGGATTATAGTCACGGCTCTCGACGAGGACCCGAGCATGACCGAGATCCCTCCCGTTCCGCCGCCGCCGCCGATACCGCGGCCGTTCGAATCGCAGCCGCGACAGGCGCCGGGCGGCTGCGGAACGCCGCTGCTGGTCGGTTGTGGCGTGCTCGCGATCCTGCTCGGCCTGGGCGCGATCTTCTTCGTGGTCAAGGCCAAGTCGCTGCTCGCCTACACCATGGAGAAGCTCGAGGCGCAGGTGGTCGCGAACCTCCCGGAGGAGGTCGACCCCGCCGAGCGCGAGCGCCTGGCGACCGCCTTCGCGGGCGCGGTGGCGCGCGTGCGGAGCGGCGAGATCGACCCTGCTCTCCTCCAGGAGATGCAGGGCAAGTTGGTGGCCGCTGCGGAGCGTGCGCCGCGCGGTACGCTGACGGAGGCCGACGTCGCCGCCCTCACCGAGACACTCGAGCGGTTCGCAGCGGGCCCCACGGTCGAGGCCCCTGCGCCGGAAGCGACGCCGTCCGCCGCAGCGACGCCATGAGGCCGCCGACGCGATGAACCGCTTCCAACTCGTCTCGCCCTTCGAGCCCCAGGGCGACCAGCCCGCGGCGATCCGCCAGCTCACCGAGGGCGTGGAGCGTGGCGACTCCGAGCAGGTGCTGCTCGGAGTCACCGGCTCGGGCAAGACCTTCACGATCGCCAAGGTGGTCGAAGCGATCAACCGTCCGACCCTGGTCCTGTCGCACAACAAGACGCTTGCGGCCCAGCTCTACCAGGAGTTCCGCGCCTTTTTTCCGGAGAACGCGGTCGAGTATTTCGTCTCCTACTACGACTACTACCAGCCCGAGGCGTACGTTCCGCAGACCGACACCTACATCGAGAAGGAAACCAGCATCAACGAGGAGATCGACCGGCTGCGGCTGCGCGCCACCAAGGCGCTGTTCGAGCGCCGCGACGTGCTGATCGTCGCCTCGGTCTCCTGCATCTACGGCCTGGGCTCGCCCGAGGCCTTCTTCGGCATGCTGCTCTTCTTCGAGCGGGGCGGGAGCGCGGGCATGGACCGGGCCCTCGCGCGACTGGTCGAGATGCAGTACCAGCGCACGCCGCTCGATCTCTTCCACGGCAGCTTCCGGGCGCGCGGCGACGTGCTCGAGATCCTGCCGGCCTACGAGGACCGGGGCGTGCGGATCGAGTACTTCGGCGACGAGATCGAGCGCATCGTCCGGTTCGACCCGCTGCGCGGCGACGTGCTGGAGGAGGTCGACCGGCTGGCGGTCTTCCCCAAGACGCACTACGTCACGCCGAAGGACCGCCTGGAACGGGCGGTGGTGACGATCGGAGACGAGCTGCGCGTGCGGCTGGACGAGCTCGAGAGCGAGGGCAAGCTCCTGGAGCGGCAGCGGCTCGAACAGCGGACGCGGTTCGATCTCGAGATGCTCAGGGAGGTCGGCTATTGCCACGGCATCGAGAACTACTCGCGCCACCTGTCGGGCCGCGCCGCCGGCGCGCCGCCGCCGACCCTGATCGACTACTTCCCGGACGATCTCCTGCTCGTGGTCGACGAGTGCCACCAGACCATCCCGCAGGTACGCGGCATGTACCACGGCGACCGGTCGCGCAAGCAGACGCTGGTCGACTACGGTTTCCGGCTGCCCTCGGCGCTCGACAACCGGCCGCTGACCTTCGAGGAGTTCGACGCCCGGCTCGGCCAGCGCATCTACGTCTCGGCGACGCCGGCGCCCTGGGAGCTCGAGCGGACGCACGGCGTCGTGGTCGAACAGCTCATTCGCCCGACCGGGCTGCTCGACCCGGTGATCGAGCTGCGTCCGGCGCGCGGCCAGGTCGACGACCTGCTGGCGGAGATCCGCGCGGTGACCGGCCGCGGCGAGCGCGTCCTGGTGACCACCCTCACCAAGCGCATGGCCGAGGAGCTGACCCAGTACCTCGCGGAGTGCGGCGTGCGGGTCCGCTACCTCCACAGCGACATCGAGACCCTCGAGCGGATCGAGATCGTGACCGCGCTGCGCCGGGGCGAGTTCGACGTCCTCGTCGGCATCAACCTCCTGCGCGAAGGGCTCGACCTGCCCGAGGTTTCCCTGGTGGCGATCCTCGACGCCGACAAGGAGGGGTTCCTGCGCAGCGAGACCTCGCTGATCCAGACCTCGGGGCGCGCGGCGCGCAACCTCACCGGTCGCGCCATCTTCTACGCCGACCAGATGACCGAGTCGATGCGCCGGACGATCTCCGAGACGACCCGCCGGCGCGCCCGACAGGAGGCCTACAACGTCGAGCACGGCATCGAGCCTGCCTCCATCCTGAAGGACATCCACAGCCCGCTGGTCGCGCTCTCGGCGCTGGACTACCCGAAGGAGATCCGGCCGCAGCTCCTCGAGGTGGCCGAACGGGCCGAGCTGCCCCTGGCCGAACGCATCGCGCGGCTCGAGAAGGCGATGAAGGAGGCCGCCAGGCGGCTCGAGTTCGAAGAGGCGGCCGAGCTGCGCGACAAGCTGCGCGAGCTGCGCGAGCTCCAGGTCTACGCGGGCTGAGCGCGAAGGTTGGCGGGCGACCGTGACGGAAGAGCCGGAGAGCGCGCCCGAGCGCCTGCGCGAGCGGATCGAGTCGCTGCCCGACCTGCCGGGCATCTACTTCTTTCTCGGCGGCGACGGGGCGACGCTCTACGTCGGCAAGGCGAAGGCCCTGCGCAAGCGGGCCGCCAGCTACCTGACGCGCGCCCTCGAGCCTCGGCTGGCGGCGATGCTCGCCGAGGCGGTCGACCTCGACTACCTCGTCGCCGCCTCCGAGCAGGAGGCGCTGCTCCTCGAGAACAACTTCATCAAGGCGCGCAAGCCCCGTTTCAACGTCCTGCTGCGCGACGACAAGACCTACCCCTACCTGAAGCTGACCCGCGAGACCTGGCCCCGGCTGGTCTTCACCCGCCGGATCCGCAACGACGGCGCCGAGTACTTCGGTCCCTACCTGCCGGGCGGCCTGGCGCGGCGCGCCATCAAACTGACCCAGAAGCTGTTCGGGATCCGCGTCTGTCACCTCGAGATCGACGGGTCGCTCCCGCGCCCCTGCCTCTACTGGGACATGAAGCGCTGCCTCGGCCCCTGCGTCGCGGGTCTCACGTCGGAGGCGGAGTACAGGTCGGCGGTCGAGGGGGCCCGTCTCTTCCTGCAAGGGCGCATCGAGCCGCTCGGTCGTCGTCTGCGCGTCGAGATGGAGGCGGCGGCGGAGGCCCTGGAGTTCGAGCGTGCGGCCCGGCTGCGCGACCTGCTGCGCGAGGTCGAACGCCAGGGCGACCGGGCCGCGTTGTCGTCGGTCGACGAGGAGGACGCCGACCTGTTCGGCGTGGCGATCCACGGTCACCAGGCGGCGGTGTCGATCCTGGTGATGCGGGGCGGCCAGGTGCTCGACCGGCGCGAGCTGTTCTGGGAGGGCGAGCAGCGGCCCGCCCCGGAGACGCTCCTCTCCGAGCTCCTGCCCCAGGTCTACGACCGGACGACCTTCCTGCCGAAGGAGGTCCACCTGCCGGTGCCGGTCGAAGGCGACGATGCGCTCGCCGCCTGGCTGTCGGAGAAGAAGGGGGAGCGGGTCTTCCTCCGCTACCCGGCGCGCGGGAACAAGGCCGAGCGCCTGCGCATCGCCGAGCGCGACGCCGAGTTCGCTTTCCGCCGCCGGTTCCGGATCCGCGGCGAACAGGATGCGGCGACGCGTTCCCTCGCCGCGCACCTCGGGCTGCCGGAGCCGCCGCGCTGGATCGAGGGTTTCGACATTTCGCACACCCAGGGCGTCGAGAGCGTCGCCTCGCTGATCGTCTGGCGCGAGGGACGGCTGCGCAAGGGCGACTATCGGAGCTTCAACCTGCGCGGGCTCGCCGGGCCGGACGACTTCCGCTCGATCGAGCAGGCGGTCGAGCGGCGCTACCGCCGGCAGCTCGAGGAGTCGGGGCAGCTTCCGGACCTGATCCTGATCGACGGCGGCCGGGGCCAGCTCAACGCCGCGCTGGCCGCCCTCGAGCGGCTCGGGGTGGAGGAGATCCCGGTCGTCGCCCTGGCCAAGCGCGAGGAGGAGATCTACGTGCCGGGCCTGCCCGAGCCGCTGCGACTCCGGCGCTCCGATCCCGGACTCCAGCTGCTCCAGCGCATCCGCGACGAGACCCACCGGTTCGCGCTCGCGCGCCACCGCGGACGGCGCAGCGCCCGCAGCCTGCGCAGCCGCCTCGACGACGTGCGGGGCGTCGGCCCGCGGCGGAAGCGCCTGCTGCTGGAGCGCTTCGGCACGATCGACCGGATTCGGCAGGCGAGCGATGCCGAGCTGGTGGCCGCGGTCGGCCGCGCCGTGGCTGCCCGGTTGCGCGAGGAGCTGGGCGAGCCGGCGGCGGGGGATGGTCTAGACTAGCCGCAGGGAAAAATAGAGATGCTCGAGGTCAGCGGCGATCTAGCCGAGCGTCCGGTTCTCGAAGTGCTGCGCGCCCTGCACGAGCGCGATGCTTCCGGCGTGCTCGAGATCGACCCGGCCGGCCACCGGAGGCGTCTCTATCTCCGTGACGGCGAGCTGCATCTGCCGGGCGGACATCCCCTGGCGCGCCGACTGTCCGAACAGATGGCGGACCTGAGGCGCGACCTGCAGCAGGGCACGGGCGGCGCGCGCCAGGAGACGCGCCGCCAGCTGCTCGAACTCGTCGAACGCATCGCCGCGGTCCTGCTCGAATGGCGGCGCGGCGCCTTCCGGTTCTCCGAGGGTCAGGGCGCGCTCCCCGCCGACCTCGTGGGTCCGCTTCCCACCCGCCGGCTGATCATGATCGGGGCGACCTGTGGCGTGGACGACACCGAGCTCGCGCGCCGGCTGGGCGGGGATTCCTCCCGGCTGGTCGCGGTCGCGCCCGAGTCGGCCACGACTCGCGACCTGCTCGGGTTCTCCCCCGAGGAGCTTTTCCTGCTCGAGCGGTTGCGGGCGCCGATGACCGTCGGCGACCTCCTGCGCGACAGCCCGGTACCGCGCGCGGATCTGACGCGCCGCCTGGCGCAGCTGCTGGCGGCCGGCCTCGTCCAGGCGATCGGCGCACGGGGCGCCGCCGCGGTCGATACCGCCGAGGACCCGGAGTCCGCTGTGGTGCAGCGCCTCGGCGAGCGCATCGCGCGATCGCTCGAGGATGAGCCGGTCGTCCTGGAACCGGAGACCCATCGCGCCCGGCTGGCCGATCTGCTGGCGCGGATCGGTGGCCTCAACCACTACGAGCTGCTCGAGGTTCCGACTTCGGCGACGGCCGAGGAGGTCCACGCCGGCTACGAGCGCCTCGGCCGCCTGGCCCACCCCGCCAATGCCGCGCGCCTCGGCCTGACCACGCGGGAGGAGGGCCTCCGTCTCCTCTTCGATCGCGCCACGCGCGCCTACGTCACGCTGATCGATCCGGAGCGGCGTCGCCTCTACAATCAAGCGGAGCTGATCGAGCTCACCACCAGCGCCGTTTCCGGGTCCGAGCGCCTCCAGGAGCGCCGGCAGATGGCGCGAGCGAACTACGAGCGGGGGATCGCCTACGCCGCGGCCAGCGAGTTCCACTTCGCCGTCGAACTGCTCGACCAGGCGGTGCGCGCCGACCCGCGCCCGGAGTACTGGGTGGCGCTCGGTCGCGTCCAGGCGCGCAACCCGAACTGGCGGGGCCGGGCGATCGAGAGCTACCGCGCCGCGCTCGAGCTCGAGCCCGACAACGCGGAAGTGCGATTCGCGCTCGGTCTGCTCTACGAACAGACCGAAGACCCGGAGCGCGCGCGGGTGCAGTTCACCGCCGTCGTGCGTCTGAATCCGGCGCACGCGGAAGCGGCCGAGCGCCTGGCGAAGCTCGAGCCGAAACGGGGGGGCCGGTCGGCCGGCGGCAGCCTGTTCGACCGCATTTTCCGGCGCAGCTGAGCGCAGCGGCGGCCGTCGCTCTGGTATTCTGCATGCGGGTCGGAGGTCCCGAGGCGGTCGCTCCCCGGAGACGGGGAGAGGAAAGTCCGAACTCCCACGGGCAGCATGCTCGCCAACGGCGAGGCGCGGCGACGCGACGGACAGTGCAACAGAGAGCAGACCGCCGGGGTCCGCGAGGATTCCGGTAAGGGTGAAAGGGTGCGGTAAGAGCGCACCGCCCGGCCGGTGACGGTCCGGGGCACGGCAAACCCCATGCGGAGCAAGACCGAGTAGGGGGACGCGATACGGGCCGCCCGTCCCGTTCCCGCGGGAAACCGCGAGCGCGTCTCCGGGTAGGTCGCTGGAAGCCGGCGGCAACGCCGGTTCGAGAGGAATGACCGCGCCCGGCTCCGGCCGGGAACAGGATTCGGCTTACCGGGACCTCCGACCCTTCTACCGAGCCAACACGCCGATGCGCGTCGAATCGCCGCCCCCCGTGCTCCCCGGTGCCCGCGTCGGCGTCGCCGCGCTCTCCGGACGCATCGACCGGGCCCGACTCGAGCGCGGGGTGGAGGAGCTCGTCGCCCTCGGGTTCGAGCCGGTGCTCGGCCGCAATCTCGAGTCCCGCGCCGGCCTCTTCGCGGGGGAGGACGAAGAGCGTCTCTCCGCCTTCCACGAGCTCGCCGCGGACGGCGGCCTGGCGGCCATCTTCTTCGCGCGCGGCGGGCATGGCGCGCTCCGCCTGCTGCCCGGGATCGACTGGGACCTGCTCGCGCGTCATCCCCGCGCCTACGTGGGCTACTCCGACCTGACGCCCTTCCTGCTCCAGGTCGTCGAGCGGCTCGGGCTGGTCGCATTCCACGGGCCGATGGTCGCGACCGACCTCGCGCGCGGGCTGGTCGCGGAAGAGCGCGACACGTTGCTGCGCGCGCTCGCCGGCGGCGAAGCCCTCGAGATCGCGGTCGAAGGCGGCGAGGGTGGCGCGGAGTCGGACGTGGCGGAGGGTCCGCTGCTCGGCGGCTGTCTCTCCCTCCTGACGGCGACCCAGGGCACCCCGTACGCACCCGATCTCGACGGCGCCATCCTCTTCTGGGAGGACGTCAACGAGCCGCTCTACCGGCTCGACCGAATGTTGACCCACCTGCGGCTGTCCGGTAGTCTGCGCGCCATTCGCGGTGCGGTGATCGGACGCGTACGCGGCGCCGACGAGGAGCCGGGAGCGGAGAGCGACGTGCCGCGCAGGATGCGCGATCACGCGCCGCGCGTCCCCATCCTCCGCGGCGCTCCGGTGGGTCATGGCGCGCCGAACCTCACGCTGCCGCTCGGGCGTCGGGCCCGCATCGACGCCGCGGCCGCTCGGCTGGTCGTGGAGGAACGCTAGGGCGCTCGGACGATGAACAAACCCGTATTCAAGACCACCAGCAAGCGCGGCCCCGCTGCCCACCTATTCGGTCGAAGTTCGCGGCCGGCGACTACGTCTTCCGCGAAGGCGACCTGGGCACCGAGATGTTCATCCTCCACGAGGGCAAGATCGAGATCCTCAAGGAGATGCTGGGCGACGCCAAGCAGCTCGCCGTGCTCGAGAAGGGTGACTTCTTCGGCGAGATGGCGATCCTCGAGGACCTGCCCCGCACGGCCTCGGCGCGCGCGCTGACCGAGGTGAAGCTGCTGCACATCAACGGCTCGACCTTCGACCAGATGCTGCGCACCAACCCGGAGATCGCGGTGCGCATGATGCGCAAGCTGTCGCGACGCGTGCGCGAGACCGATCGCCTGCTGCGCGACGCGATCGGCTCGGCGCCGGAGCCCGCGGTCGAGATGCCGACAGCCGCAGGAGTCGATGGTCGACGGCGGCGCCGCAACGGCTGATCCACGAGAAGTCCGGCGATGGAGTTCTTCTTCTGGCGCGCGGCTCCGAGACCACCATCGGTCGACGCGACCCGGTCACCGGCATCCACCCCGACGTCGACCTGACGCCGATCGACACCCAGCGGTCGATCAGCCGACGCCACGCCAAGATCTACCGCCGGGGCAACAAGTACTTCGTCGCCGAGGAGATCGGCACGATGAACGGGACCTTCGTCAACGGCGTGCGGATCGAGACCGGGCGTCCCGATCGAGATCAGACCCGGCGACGAGGTCCGCTGCGGCCTGGTGACGCTGCGCTTCCGCCCGACTGAAGCCGGGAGCCGGGCGCGGCGCCCCGCCGCGCGCGACACGCCGGTCGCGCTTCCTGCGCGGCGTCGGGCCGCAGCGGGCCGAGGCGCTGGCCGAGGCCGGCTTCCGTTCGCCGGCGACCTGCTCTTCCATCTCCCAGTCCGCTACGAGGACCGGCGGCACACCGTGGCGCCGGCGCAGGTGACGCTCCGGGCGCCTGGACGCGTGCGCGGACGACTCCCGACGTGCGCGTGATCCGCACCCGGCGGCGCGATCTGCGTGATCCTGCGCGGCTCGCCTGCGATCGAGGGCGGCTCGGTGCTCCCGCTGGTCTGGTTCAACCAGCCCTACCTGGCGCAGCGGATCCCGAGGGCGGGGTCCTGGCTCTGCATGGGCCGGCGCGGCCGAGCGAGGGGGGCCGATGGGAGCTCGTGAACCCGAGTCTGCACGCCGACTGAGCGAGAGCGCGC
Source organism: uncultured Acidobacteriota bacterium (assembly GCA_963803995.1). GTDB lineage: Bacteria > Acidobacteriota > Thermoanaerobaculia > Multivoradales > JAGPDF01 > JACTMI01. The sequence goes on along the minus strand of CAWDOT010000027.1, from coordinate 200,390 downwards.
CGGTCGATGCCGCGCCTGGTGGCGGTCTACGCGGCCTGCGCGGCCTCGGTCCTGCGACACTGGCCGGCTGGTCGAGCAGGCGATCGCCGCGCTCGACGACAGCGGGACGCGTCCGGCCGATTCGCTGCCCGAGGAGCTGCGGCGGCGCTACGCCCTGCCGGCGCTGGACGCGGCCTTGCGGAGGCTGCACCGGCCGGCGCGGACGCCGACCGGGTTCCGCGCTCGCGTCCGACCCCGCCCGCGCTCGCGGCTCGTCTACGGCGAGCTGCTCGAGTTCCAGCTCGAGCTCGCGTTGCTGCGCGCGAGTGACGTCCGGGTGGCACAAGCCGCACGGCTACCGCATCGACGACGACGTGCGACGGCGGCCCGCTCGCTGCTGCCGTTCCGTCTCACCGCGCGCAGAGAACGGGTCCTCGCGCGAGATCGTCGGCGACCTGCGCCGGCCGCTGGCCGATGCTGCGCCTCCTGCAGGGCGACGTCGGCAGCGGCAAGACCATCGTCGCCGCGCTCGTCTCCTGGTGGCGGCCTCGAGAGCGGCCTGCAGGGTGCGTTCATGGCGCCCGACCGAGCTGCTCGCCGAGCAGCACTTCGGCAATCTCTCCGCGTCTCCTCGGCCGGCGCTACCGGATCGCGCCCTGACGGGCTCCTCGCGGCGCGGCGACGCGGCGCGCGGGCGCTCGCCGCGCGGAGAGATCGAGTCGCCGTCGGCACCCACGCCCTGATCCAGGTGCGACTCGGGCTTTCAGTCGCCTCGGTCTGGTGGTGATCGACGAGCAGCACCGGTTCGGCGTCGACCAGCGGCTGGAACTGCAGCGCAAGGGAGACCGGCCCGACGTCCTGGTGATGACCGCGACGCCGATCCCGCGTTCGCTGGCCCTCACGGCCTACGGCGACCTCGAGATCTCCTCGCTCGACGAGCTGCCGCCCGGGCGGACGCCGGTGGCGACCGAGGTCGTTCCGGCGGCACGGCGGCGCGAGGTGTATCGCCCGCTGCGCGCCGATCTCGCCGACGGCGCCCAGGTCTACGTCGTCGTTTCCGCTGATCGAGGGCAGCGAGAGGCGATCGCGGCCGACGCGGTGGGGGAGCTGGGCGAGCGGATCCGCGCCTACCTCGGCGAACGTGCCGTCGGCGGATCCTCCACGGTCGCTCTCGAGCCGAGCAGCGGGAGCGGACCATGAAGCGGCTTCGCGGCGGGCGACCCGCGTGCTGCTCGCGACCACGATCATCGAGGTCGGGGTCGACGTGCCGGAGGCCACCGGTCATGGTGATCGAGAACGCCGAGCGGTTCGGACTGGCGCAGCTCCATCAGCTGCGGGGCCGCGTCGGTCGGGGCACCGCGGCTCCCGTCGCGTGCGTCGCGCTGCACGGACGCCTCAGCGACGACGCGCGAGCGCCGGCTCGAGGTCTTCGCGTCGCTCTCCGACGGTTTCCGATCGCCGAGGCGGACCTCGAGATCCGCGGCCCGGGAGATCTGCTCGGCACCCGGCAGTCCGGAATGCCCCGCCTCCGGCTGGCCGATCCGGTCGCTCGACCGCGAGTGGGTGGAGCGGGCGCGCGCCGACGCCCGCGAGCTCGTCGACGCGACTCGACGAGCCCGCGCTCGCCGCCTGGCCGCCCGCGAGCGGGCTGGTCCCCCGCGCAGCGCGACCCGAGGCTTTCGCCGGAGGCTGACCGATGCGGTCCTGCTGATCGCCAACACCCTTCCTCCCGCCGACATCTCCGGCGTCGGCGAACAGGTGATCCAGCTCGCCGCCGGTCTGCGCGAGATGGGTCACGACGTCGAGGATTCTGGGCCGGGGGCCCGGAGGGCGCCCGGGGTCCGAAGACGCTCTTTCCGCTCGCCGTGGTGCCGTGCCCTGCCGACGTGCGCTGGCCGAGTTCCGCCCCACGTCGTGCAGGTGCACGAGTCCGACGGCGCGCTGGCGGCGGCGCTCGTGGCGACTGGTCGCGGCGCGGCGCCCGCCGTCACGCTGCTCGTCGCGCTCTGCAGGTGAGCTACGGCGAGGAGCTCGCGGCCGTGCGCCCGCTGGGCCACGGGGCGGGTGCTGGGCGGCCCGGCGGCGTCGAGCGCCGCTTCCGGTGGTTCAAGACGCCGCTCAGATCCTGCTCGGCTGTCTTTCGGCGCTGGCTCGTCGACCGGGTGCTGGCGCCGAGTCGACGGACCGCCGCGGAGCTCGAGCGGGACTACGGCGTGCGCAGGCGTCGGCGTGCTGCCGAACGTCACCGGCGGTCTCGTGCCGGTCGACGCCCGAGCCGGTGCCGGACCCCGAAGCGGCGGCGGGCCGACCTGCTCTTCGTCGGCCGTCTGCGCCTGCGCAAGGGCGTCGAGGTGCGCTGCAGGCGGTCGCGCGACCGCGAGCGCAGGGGCAGTCGGCCCCGCCTGCTCATCGTCGGGGAGGGCGAGCACCGCGGCGGCCTCGAGGGGCGCGCGTCGGTCTCGGGCTGGAGGCGCGGGTCCGCTTCCTGGGACGGGCGCCGCCGGTCCGATGCCTGCTCGTTGCAGTGCCGGGCGCTCGTCGTGCCCGTCGATCTACGAGGGCATGCCGCTGGTCGTGCTCGAGGCGATGGCGGCCGGGCGGCCGGTGGTCGCCAGCCGCGGTCAGCGGCATCCCCGAGGTGGTGCTCGACGGAGTGACCGGCTGGCTCGTTCCGCGCGAGGACCCTCCGGCGCTGGCCGATTGCCTCGCCGAGCTCCTGGCGGACGCCGCCGAGGCGGCGCGTCGGGGCGCGGCGGGGCGAGCGCGAGTCGCGCGGAATTCTCACCGCCCCGAGCGCGCCGCGCGTCTGCTGGCTGGAGCCGGGAGCAGTCCGCGCGGGGAGGGCTGAACGAGCTGGGCGAAGGTCCAATTCGCGATCGCGGCGCTGGCGACGGCCGGCTTCGCGGCGGTCGGCGGGCACGGCCTCCGGGTCGCCGCCGACGCCGCGCGGTCTCGTGCTGCACGCCCATGCTCGGCGCGGGCGCCTGACTTCGCCTGGTGCTCGGCCAGGGCTGGATGGCGATCTACGCGATCGGCAGCGAACGTCGGCTGCGCCCGCTGCTCGCGGCCGGGGCGGCGGCGCGGAATGAGCTCGCCCGGGTGCGCGCACCGGGTGGCGGCGAGTCGCGCTCGCCGCGCTGGGCGTCACGCTCGTGCATTTCGCGCTCGCCGGGCGCCTGTTCGCCTCGCAGGCGCCGCGCTGGATCCACGCCGGCGGGCGCTTGGTCGCGCTCGCCGTCCAGTGCCTGGCGCTGGTCGTCGAGGCGCGCGAGCTCGCGCGCCATCAGCGCCTCGCCGCCGGCCTCTCCGAGGCTCCGGCCAGCCTCGATCGCGTGCTAGACTCCGCGGGCCGTAGCGCCCCGACCGACGAGGCCCCCGGGCCGGCTCGCGGGGCCGACCCTCCAACAGATCGAATCGCGAGGTCGGGCGGCGCCACGATCGACGCCGAAGCCGGAAGGAGAGCGTGTGTCGAGAAGCGCAAGGATCGTGCTGTCGGGGATGCGGTCGACCGGCGAAGCTCCATCTCGGCAACTACTTCGGCACGCTGCCGCAACTGGGTCGCGCTGCAGGACCAGTACGACTGCTACTACTTCGCGGCCGACTGGCACGCGCTGACCAGCGACTACGCCGACCCCTCCCAGCATCGACCGACAACACGCTCGAGGCGGTGGCCGACTGGATCGCCGCCGGGACTCGACCCGGAGCGCTCGGTGGTGTTCGTGCAGTCGATGGTGCCCGAGCACGCCGAGCTGCACCTGCTGCTGTCGATGATCACGCCGCTCGGCTGGCTCGAGCGCGTACCGACGTACAAGGACCAGATCCGGCAGATCGACGAACAAGGATCTGGACACGTACGGCTTCCTCGGCTATCCGCTCCTGCAGACCGCCGACATCATCATCTACCGCGCCGACTTCGTGCCGGTCGGCGAAGATCAGGCCGCGCATCTCGAGATCGTCGCGCGAGATCGCGCGGCGTTTCAACAGCCTCTACGGCGAGGTCTTCCCGGAGCCGCAGGCGCTCTTCACCCCGACGCCGAAGGTGCCCGGGCCTCGACGGCCGCAAGATGTCGAAGTCGTACGGCAACACGATCGCCCTCCGACCCGCCGGACGAGATCCGCCGCAAGTGCGCGGAGATGTTCACCGACCCGACGCGCATTCGGCGGAAGGATCCCGGGCATCCCGGAGAGCTGCAATCTCTTCGAGTTCCACCGGCTGATGTCGCCCGCCGGAGCTGCGCGAGCGGGTCGCGCGGCAGTGTCGCGCGGCGACGATCGGCTGCGTCGACGACAAGAAGCTGCTGGCCGACCAGATCGATCGCCTTCCTCGAGCCGATGCGACGGCGGCGCGAAGAGCTCGTAGCGCGACCGCGGTGCGTCTGCTCGAGCTGCTGCGCGCCGGCTCCCGACCAGCGCCCGCGAGCGGGCGCGTCGAGACGCTGGACCGGGTGCGCGGCGGCGATGCAGCTCGACTACGACGGGCTGGTGCGACAGCGATGAGCGACCCGTCGCCGGACGAGGCCGGGCGCCTGCTGCCGGCTTCCTGGCGCGTCCAGCTGCCCGTCTTCGAGGGCCCGCTCGATCTCCTCCTTCACCTGATCCGCGATCAACCAGGTCGAGATCACCGACATCCCGGTGGCGGTGGTCTGCGACCAGTTCCACGAGTACCTGCGGCTGATGGAGGAGCTCGACCTCGACATCGCGGCCGAGTACATCTACGAGGCGGCGCTGCTGATCCAGATCAAGTCGAAATTGCTGCTGCCTCGACGGCGGAGGCCGGGCGAAGAGGCGGCGGAGGATCCGCGCGCACGAGCTCGTTGCGCGGCTGCTCGAGTATCGCCGCCTGAAGGAGGCCGCCCAGGCGCTCGCGGAGGTCGACCGGGTGCGGCAGGGAATCTGGACTCGGCAGCCCGCGCGCCTGGAAGCCCGAGGCGGCCGAAGAGGATCTCGAGGTGCCGCTCGAGGAGGTCTCTCTCTTCGACCTGATCGGCGCCCTGCGAACGGTGTCTCGAACGCTTCGACACGGAGCACCCGGAGCCGATCCTGCTGCCACACGAGCGCTTCTCGGTGCGCGGCCAGATCGAGCGGTTGCTCGCGCGGCTCGAGGCCGGGCATCCGACGACGCTGCTTCGACGAGCTCGCGGGGCCTCTCCTGTCGGGCCGAGGCGATCGCGATGTTCCTGGCCGTACTCGAGCTCGCTCGCCTCAACGCTGGTGCGCATCCACCAGGGTCGGCGAAGCGGCGGAGGTCTTGCTCTTCCGGACCACCCGCGAGCTGGGCGCCGAGGAGCTGGAGGCGATTTCCGGATGAACGACCAGCACCGGAGATCGAGGCGGCGCTCGAGGCGATCCTCTTCGTCACGCAACGAGCCGGTGCCCGGGACCGGCTGCTCGCCGTGTTCGAGGCCGATCGAGCGCGACGTGAGCGACGGCAGCGCTGGTGCGACTGCGCGACGCGCTACGCCCGCGGCGACACGGCGCGGATCGGCATCGGAAGAGGTCGCCGGCGGTCTGCGACTGGTGACCCGGCCCGAGCTCCACGTCTACCTGCGACGGTTCTTCGAGGCCGCCGGGCGGCCACCGGCTCTCGATGGCGGGTCTCGAGACGCTGGCGATCATCGCGTACCGTCAGCCGATCACCGGGCCCGAGATCCAGGAGTCTGCGCGGCAAGATCGTCGGCCGGCGTGATCCGGAGTCTCCTCGAGCGTCGTCTGATCCGCATCACCGGTCGCAAGGAGGTCGTCGGGCGCCCGTTCCTCTACGCGACCACCCGCGAGTTCCTCATGCACTTCGGTCTGCGCAACTCTCCAGGAGCTGCCGCCGCTCGAGGAGTTCGAGGAGACGTTCGGAGCGGGCGAGGAGAGCTCCGCGCCGCGCCCGACGCGCCGCCCGCGACGAAGAGGCCCGGCTGGCGCAGCAGGAGCCGGAATCGAGTCGGAGACGGCGCGGTGGCCGGGCTGGTGAGACGCCGGACTCCGAGCCGAAGCGGTACCCACGACCGACGAGCGGAATGATCTGCGACCGTCAGCGCCTCCAGAAGATCCTCGCGCGCGCCGGCATCGCCGCGCGTCGCAAGGTCGAGGAACTGATCCTCGAAGGGCGGGTCACCGTCAACGGCGGGTGGCGAGTTCGGCGACAAGGCCGATCCCGAACGTGACGCGATCAAGGTCGACGACAAGCGGATCCAGCCCGCGCGCGGGCACCGCTACCTGGTGATGAACAAGCCGCGGGAGCTACCTGACCGCGGTCTCCGATCCGAGCGGCCGCCCGACCGTGATCGACCTGGTGCCGCCGACGACTGCGCCAGGCGCTGGTTCCGGTGGGGAGGCTCGACTACCAGACCGAGGGCCTGCTGCTGCTCACCGACGACGGCGATTTCGCGCAGCGCCTCTCGCACCCCCGCTACGGCTGCCGGAAGGTCTACGAGGTGAAGGTGAAGGGCGTGCCCGAGGAGTCGCGCCTCGAGAAGCTCCGCCGCGGCATCGTGCTCGACGGCACGCGCACCGCGCCCTGCCGCATCGACGCCAAGCGGACGACCGTGCGCAGCGGCGACGAGGGCGGCAACTCCTGGTTCCACGTCGAGCTCTCCGAAGGGCGCACCCGGCAGATCCGCGAGATGTTCTTCCGCATCGGCCACCCCGTCCAGAAGCTGCGTCGCGTCGCGATCGGACCGCTCTCCGATCCGACGCTCGGCGTCGGCGGCGTGCGCGAGCTCTCCGAACGCGAAGTCGCGATGCTCAAGAAGGTCTCCGCCGGCGAGGTGAAGAAGCCGGCACGGACCGCCGCGGGACGCCCGCCGGCGCGGAGGGGCGCCGACGCGGCGGCCCCGGCGCGCGGACCCCGGCGGCCCGCACGCGACGAACGGCGGGGCGCCGGCGATTCGCGCGAGACCCGGAAAGGTGGCCCCGAGCGCCGCGCCGGCGCGCCGCCCCGGCGCGCCAGTCCGCGCGCGGGTGGGCGGCGCGACGAGACCCGGCCGAGTCGCCCGCGGCGATGACCCCGGGTCCGCTGGTCGTCGCCATCGACGGCCCGGCCGGCGTCGGCAAGAGCACCGTGGCCCGCCGCCTCGCCCTCCGGCTCGGCGTTCCCTATCTCGACACCGGGGCCATGTACCGGGCGCTCGCCCTCCACGCCCTCGAGCACGGGATCGATCCGGACGACCGCCCCGCGGTCGCGGCGGCCGTCTCCCGCGCCTCGGTCGAGCTGCGCGTGGGCGCCGACGGCCGCGCGGAGGTCCTGCTGGAGGGCGCGCCGGTCGAGGCGAGAATCCGCACACCGGAGGTCGGCGCAGCGACCTCCCGGCTGGCGGTTCACCCCGAGGTCCGCGCCGCGATGGTCGCCTTGCAGCGCAGCCTGGCGCGGCGCCACGGCGGGGTGATCGAAGGGCGCGACATCGGCACGCGTGTGGTGCCCGAGACACCCCACAAGTTCTTCCTCGAGGCAGCGCCCGAAGTCCGCGCCGAGCGCCGCTGGGCCGAGCTCGCCGCGAGCGGACGCGCCGATCTCGATCGCGCGGAGATCGCCCGGCAGATCGCCGAGCGCGACCAGCGCGACCGCGAGCGGACCGATTCGCCGCTGCGTCCGGCGCCCGACGCCCTGATCGTGGACACCGGGAAGCGGACGCCGGACGAGATCGTGGAGATCCTGGCGCGCCGGGTGGAGGAGCGGTCGGCGGATTGAGCGGGCGGCGGGCGGCGCGGTCGCCGGTCAGCGCCGCGGCGAGACGCGGGCCAGGACCGCCCGGTCCCAGTGCCGCGGGCCGATCGAGCGGACGCCGGCGATGCGCTCCTCGGCCATGCGGTCGCCGGCCTCGGCGGGCGGAATGCCGTCGCGCTCGGCGATGGCGTAGGCGCGCAGGACATTGTCGAAGATGCCCCGCGCCATCCGCTTGGCCCGGTCCTGGTTGTACCCGATCAGCTCGTTGTAGACGTTGATCAGTCCGCCGGCGTTGATCACGAAGTCGGGGGCGTAGAGGATGCCGCGCGCGGCGAGCTCGCGGCCGTGGCGGACGGGGTCCTCGAGCTGGTTGTTGGCGCCGCCGGCGACCGCCTTCACCCGCAGCCTGGCGAGCGTCCGGTCGTTGACGATGGCGCCCAGCGCGCAGGGCGCGAAGACGTCGCAGGCGACGTCGTAGATCTGGTCGGGCGGGACGATCTCGACGCCCGTTTCGGCCGCGCGCGCGGCCGCCTCGACGTCGATGTCGCAGCCGAAGACCTTGGCGCCCTCCTCGCGCAGATAACCGGCGAGATAGCCGCCGACGCTACCCAGCCCCTGGACGGCCACCGACCGGCCGGCGAGCGCGGGCGAGCCCCAGAGGCGCTGCGCGCTCGCTCGGATTCCCTGCAGGACGCCGAAGGCGGTCACCGGCGAGGGGTCGCCGGCGCCACCGTGCTCCGGGCTGACGCCGGTGACCCACTCGGTTTCGACCGCGATGTGGTCCATGTCCCGGGTGTCGGTGCCGACGTCCTCGGCGGTGATGTAGGACCCGCCGAGCGAGTCGACGAACCGTCCGAAGGCGCGCATCAGGGCCTCCGTCTTGTCCCGCTTGGGGTCGCCGATGATCACGGCCTTGCCGCCGCCCAGGTTGATGCCGGTCGCGGCCGCCTTGTAGGTCATGCCGCGCGACAGCCGGAGCACGTCGAGCACCGCCGCGTCGACGCTCGGGTAGGGCCACATCCGAGTCCCGCCCAGGCCGGGACCGAGAATGGTCGAGTGGATGGCGATGACGGCCTGGAGACCGACGTCGGGGTTCGAGCAGAACACCAGGCGCTCGTGTCCCATCTCGGTCATCTGCTGGAAGGTCTGCATCACGGCTCCCCTTGCTGACGGAAACGTGCGGTGTCGCGCCCGACGGAGGACGGCGGAGTCTAGCGCAAGCCTAGAATCGGACCGTGGACCGGCGAGCCGCGGCGGAACGGGTGCGCAGCCTGGCGCTGGCCGAGGGCTTCGACGCGGCTGGCGTCGCGGCGCTGGCGCCCGCGGCCACCGGCGCCGCCTTCCGGCGCTGGATCGCCCGCGGCGACCACGCCGGCATGGCCTGGCTCGAACGGCGGGTCGAGCGCCGGCTGGATCCGCGCGAGCTCCTGGCGGGCGCCCGCAGCGCGCTCTGCGTGGCCTGGCGCTACGCGCCGGTGAACGGGGAGGAGGAGCTGGCCGGGGATCTCTGGCCGCGCGTGGCTCGATACGCGCGCGGCGCCGACTACCACCGGGAGATGCTCGGCGCCCTGGAGCGGGTGGCGGACGCGGTGGCCCGGGAGTTCCCCGGAACCGGCAGCCTCGCCTACGTCGACACCGGTCCGATCCTCGAGCGGGAGCTGGCGCTGCGCGCCGGGATCGGGGCGGTCGGCAAGAACACCAACCTGCTCTCTCCGGAGCTCGGCTCCTGGTTCCTGATCGGCGAGCTGCTGCTGACCCTCGATCTGGAGCCGGCGCTGCCCCTCGCCGACCTCTGCGGGCGGTGCACCCGCTGTCTCGAGGCGTGTCCGACCGGCGCCCTGCCGGCGCCCTTCCGCCTCGATGCCAACCGCTGCATCTCCTACTGGACGATCGAGCACCGCGGTCCGATTCCCGTCGAGCGCCGTTCGGGGCTCGGCGAGTGGGTCTTCGGCTGTGACGTCTGTCAGGAGGTCTGCCCCTGGAACGGGCGCCCCCTTCCGCTCGCCGGCCGGAGCGCGGTCGAGGTTCCGGAAGAGCGGAGGCCCCTCGATCTGGCGACCCTGCTCGGCATGGACGACGCGGGAATCCGGGATCGGCTCGCCGGCAGCCCGCTCCTGCGCCCCAGGCCCGAAGGGCTGCGCCGCAACGCCGCGCTGGCGCTCGGGAACCGGGGCGACCGCGCCGCGGCGCCGGTGCTCGCCGAGGCGCTCGGCGGCGACCCGTCGCCGGTCGTGCGCGGCGCGGCGGCCTGGGCGCTCGGGCGGCTCGGGGGCGCCGCGGCGCAGGCTGCGCTGGAGCGCTCGGCGGCGACCGAGACCGACCCCACGGTCCGCGCCGAGATCCGGCGCGCGGCGGAACCCGGCGCTTGACGCCAAGTGTCGTTTCTGCCTAGACTTGCAGGCCTCGCGCATCTCGTGATTCGAGACACGAGCCCCCCTACAGGGATTCCAGGCAAGAGCCTGAGCCACATCACGTCAAGGAGGTAGTCCGGTTTATGGTTTCGACTGACAAGGAGCGCACGGATCTCGCGGAGGCGACGAGCGCCGAGGACCAGAAGGCGTACGACCAGTTCGTCGCGCTTTACGACGAGAGCCTGCGCAACCTCACCGAGGGCGAGATCGTCCGCGGCGCGGTGGTCGCGATCACCGAACGACTCGGTGGTGGTCGACGTCGGCTACAAGTCGGAGGGTCTCATCCCGGTCGACGAGTTCCGCGACGTCGAAGGGAAGCTCTCGATCAAGGTCGGCGACGACGTCGACGTCCTGCTCGAGAGGACCGAGGACCAGTCGAGGGGCATGTGCTCCTCTCGTACTCGCAAGGCCGAGCGCATGCGGGTCTGGGCGGACGTCGAGCAGAGCTTCAAGGAAGGCCGCGTCATCAAGGGCCGCGTCATCGACCGCATCAAGGGCGGCCTGACCGTCGACGTCGGCGTCCGCGCGTTCCTTCCGGGCGCCTCGCCGACATCAAGCCGGTCAAGAACCTCGAGGCGCTCAAGGGCAAGGAGCTCGAGTTCAAGGTCATCAGCCTCGATCGCCGCCGCAACAACATCGTCCTGTCGCGCAAGGCCGTGCTCGAGAAGGAGTACGAGCAGCAAGAAGGCCGAGACCCTCGAGAAGCTGCAGGAGGGCGCGCGGATGAAGGGCGTGGTCAAGAACATCACCGACTACGGCGTGTTCATCGACCTCGGCGGCATCGACGGCCTCCTGCACATCACCGACATCTCCTGGGGCCGGGTCAACCACCCCTCCGAGCACTTCTCGATCGGCGACGAGGTCGAGGTGGTCGTGCTCAAGTTCGACCGCGAGACCGAGCGGGTCTCCCTCGGCTACAAGCAGAAGGGCGAGGATCCCTGGATCCTGGTCGACAAGCGCTACCCGGTCGGCTCACGCGTCCACGGCAAGGTCGTGTCGCTGGTCGACTACGGCGCCTTCGTCGAGCTCGAGGAGGGCGTCGAGGGCCTGATCCACGTCAGCGAGATGTCGTGGACCAAGAAGGTGGTCAACCCCTCGAAGATCCTCACGGTGGGCCAGGAGCTCGACGCCATCGTGACCGAGCTCGACCTCGTCCAGCGGCGCATCAGCCTGTCGCTGCGCCAGACGGAGCGCAATCCGTGGGAGGACCTGGGCAACCACTTCCCGGTCGGCTCGATCATCGAGGGCAAGGTGCGCAACCTCACCGAGTTCGGCGCCTTCGTCGAGATCACCGAGGAGATCGACGGCCTCGTCCACGTTTCCGACATGAGCTGGACCAAGCGGATCAAGCACCCGAGCGAAGTGCTCAAGAAGGGCGACACGGTCCGCGCGCGCATCACCAACATCGACGTCGAGAACCAGCGCGTGTCGCTCTCGATCAAGGAGTTCCTGCCCAACGAGTGGCAGGACTTCGTCGAGAACAACCGAGTCGGCGACATCGTCACCGGCCGCGTCGTCAACGTCACGGACTTCGGACTCTTCATCGACATCTACGACGGTCTCGAGGGCCTCGCCCACATCAGCGAGATCGACTTCCCGGGCGGCAAGCTCTCCGAGCACTTCCACGCCGGTGACTGGGTGCGCGCCCGCATCCTGCGCATCGAGGAGGACGACCACAAGGTCGGCCTGACGCTGCGCGGTGTGACCCAGCCGACCGACGCGGAGATCGCCGAGCTCGAAGCGGCGGCTGCCGCCCACGCCGCTCCGGCCGCGCCGGCCGAAACCTCGGAAGAGGAAGGCGACCACTGAACGGGGAGATGGGGGGCGCCGAACCGGGCTACCGGCCGGCGCCCCTCTCTGTCTGCTTTTCCTGCGAGCGGGGGATCCTCAAGTGGCGACGAGCGACGGTTTGACGAAGGCCGAACTGGTCGAGGAGGTGGCGCGTGTCACCCAGCTCACCAAGAAGCAGGCGGAGGAGATCGTCAACACGGTCTTCCTGACCATCGTCGACTCCCTGCGAGACGGTCGCAAGATCGAGCTGCGCGGCTTCGGCAGCTTCCGTATCCGCAGCCGGGGCGCGCGGGTCGGTCGCAATCCGAAGACCGGCGAACGCGTCGAGGTTCCGCCCAAGCGCATTCCCTACTTCAAGCCGGGCAAGGAGCTCAAGGAACAGCTCAACCGGCAGTCCGACTGACGCCGTGACCGAAGCCGGCAGCGCACGAACACCCTGGAGGATCTACCTCCTCTGCGCGCTCGCCTGGGTGATTCCGGGTGGCGGCCACTTCGCGCTGGAACGGCGGGGCAGGGCGGCGGTCTTCCTGGCGGTGATCGCCTGCGCGATCGGCGTCGGCGTTCACCTGGACGGCAATCTGTATCGGGTCGTCCCCGGCCAGCCGCTGACGATCCTGGCGACGCTCGGCGCGATGGGCATGGGCGCCCCCTACTTCGTTCTCCGCTACCTGCTCGGCTTCACCGGCAGCGCCGAGGCCGCGGGCTACGAGTACGGCACCGTGTTCCTGCTGTCGGCGGGGCTCATGAACCTGCTGCTGGTGCTCGACACCTGGGACATCGGATCCGGCCGCAAGGAGTAAAGCGATGGGCCACCTGGCGGCCATGACCCTCTACGCGACATTGCTGAGCGTGTTCTTCGCGACGCTCTGGCGGCGCGAGCGCGGCGCCCAGCTCAAGCTGTTCGCGCAGATCTTCGGCGCGCTGCTGCTCGGTGCCGTCGCGTTCGGCTGGCTCATGTACTTCTTCCCGTCGGGGCCGCCGGCGCCGATTCCATGACGAGCAGCGACCTGCTGGTGGTCGCGGGCGAGGCCTCCGGAGACCTGCACGGAGCTCGGCTGCTCGCGGCCCTGGGACGGCGTCTGCCCGGACTCAGGGCCTTCGGGCTCGGCTCGGACCAGCTGGCGGCCGCCGGCCTCGAGCGGATCGCCGACAGCCGCGAGATCTCGGTGGTCGGGCTGGTCGAGGTGCTGTCGGTCCTGACCCGGGCGCGCGAGATCTTCCGGCAGCTGCTCGCCGAGACCGAGCGGCGCCGGCCCCGGGCCGCGGTGCTCATCGATTTCCCGGACTTCAATCTGCGGCTGGCCCGCGAGCTCGCATGGCGAGGCGTTCCGGTCGTCTACTACGTCAGCCCCCAGATCTGGGCCTGGCGGCGCGGCCGGGTCCGGACGATCGCCGATACGGTCGCCCGGACGCTCGTGCTCTTCAGGTTCGAGGCGGATTTCTATCGCGCCCACGGTGTGCCCGCCGTCCACGTCGGTCACCCGCTGGTCGACGAGGTGCCGGCGGACCTGCCGCAGGCCTGGGCGGCGGAACCGGCCGGGCGGCCGGTCGACCGCTTCCGGGTGGCGCTCCTGCCCGGCTCGCGCAAGAGCGAGCTGGCCGCGCTGCTCCCCGCCATGGCAGGCGCGGTGGCGCGACTCGGCGCCCGGCTCCCGATCGACGTCCGCCTGATCCGCGCCCCCTCGCTCGACGCGGGGCTGGTGGAGCGGGCTGCCGCCGACGCGAACCTGTCGGCGGAGATCGTCGCCGAGGACCGCCTCCGCGCCGTGGCCGACAGTCATCTCGCACTCTGCGCGTCGGGCACCGCGACGCTCGAGACAGGACTGCTGGGGACGCCGATGATCGTGCTCTACCGGCTCGCTCCGCTCAGTTATCTGCTGGCCCGCCTCCTGGTCCGGGTGCCGCACTTCAGCCTGGTCAACCTCGTGCTGGAGCGGAGTGCCGTGCCCGAGCTGCTGCAGGGGGAGGCGTCGCCGGAGCGCATCGCCGGGCTCGCGGAGCGGCTGCTCACCGATCGCCGCGCGATCGCCCGGATGCGCTCCGAGCTGGCCGACCTGCGCGGACGGCTGGGCGCAGCGGGCGCGTCGGAGCGCGCGGCGGCGGAGGTCGCGGCGATTCTCGAGCGGGGCCCGGGGCGATGAAACTGCTCGCCTTCGCGCTGCGCTACGCCCGGCGCTACTGGCCCTGGATGGTCGCGGCCATCGCCGCCACGGCGGTCTACGCCGCCGCCACGGTCCTACTGATCCCGATCATCGGCTTCGTCTTCGGCGAGGTGTTGCGCGACCCCAACGCCCTCGGCCAGATCGGTCTCGGCGGCCCCGAAGCGCCGGCGTCCGACCCGCAGGCGGCCGCGGAGCTCGGCGAGCAGGTGCGGGTCTTCCTCTACCGGATGGTCACCGACGGCTACGCGAACCTGAAGTCCGCGCTCGGCGTCACGCCGGACGAGGTGGTCTACTTCGTCCCGGCGCTGTTCGTCGTCGTCTTCTCGCTGCGCAGCCTGGCCGACTTCATCAACGGCTATTCCTTCCAGCGCCTGGGCTTCGGCGCCACGACCGACCTCCGCAACGAGCTCTACGACCGCACCCTGCGCCAGTCGGCGCGCTTCCACGCGGAACACCCGTCCGGGGAGCTGGTCAGCCGCGTCGTCCACGACGTCGGCGTGCTGCAGTCCGCCATCTCGACGCGGCTGGTCGATCTGGTCCAGCAGTCGGTGACACTGCTCGCCCTGCTCGCGATGCTGATGTCGATCCACCTGCGGCTCGCCCTGTTCTGCCTCATCGCCGCGCCCGCGGTGCTCTACCCGATCGTCCGCTTCTCGAAGGGGATGCGGCGCACCAGCCATCGCGCCCAGGAGCGCACGGCGGATCTCGCCAACCTCGTCTCGGAGTCGGCGCGCGGACACCGGGTGGTCAAGGCGTTCGGCATGGAGCGTTTCGAGGCGCAGCGGTTCCGCGAAGCGACGCGCCGGCACCTGCGGGCGAACCTGAGCGGCCAGATGATCTCGAACCTCTCGAGCCCGGTCATCGAGACGCTGGGGGTCATCGGCGCCGGCGCGTTCCTGGTCTTCGCCGGACGGGCCGTGCAGTCGGGCGCGATGCAGTCGGCGACGCTGGTCGCCTTCCTGTTCAACCTCTACGCGATGTACGACCCGATCCGCAAGCTGAACAAGGCGAACCTGGTCGTCCAGCAATCGCTGGCGGCCGCCCAGCGGCTGCGCAACTTGATGGAGCTGCCGCTCGAGATCGTCGATCGTCCGGGGGCGCGGGAGATCCGCGGCTTCGAGCGCGAGATCCGGTTCGAGGGAGTCCGCTTCGCCTATGACCATCGCGAGGTGGTGCGCGGCGTGGATCTCGTCGTGGCGCGCGGCCAGGTCGTGGCGTTCGTCGGCCCGTCGGGCGGCGGCAAGACCACCATCACGAACCTGCTGCCGCGCTTTTTCGACGTCACCGAGGGGTGCATCTCGATCGACGGCGTCGACATCCGGGACGTCAGCCTCGCCAGCCTGCGCGCCCAGATCGGCATCGTCACGCAGGAGACGGTGCTGTTCAACGACTCGATCCGCAACAACATCGCTTACGGCCGCGAGGATCTCCCGCTCGACCGGGTTCGCGAGGCGGCGCGGGCGGCGTTCGCCGACGAGTTCGTCGGCGAGACGCCCGAGGGCTACGACACGATCGTCGGGGAGGGGGGCGTGCGGCTGTCGGGCGGCCAGCGGCAACGCATCGCGATCGCGCGTGCGCTGCTCAAGAACGCGCCGATCCTGATCCTCGACGAGGCGACCTCGCAGCTCGACACCGAGTCCGAGGCCCTGGTCCAGCAGGCGCTCTCGAACCTGATGAGCAGCCGCACCACCTTCGTGGTCGCGCACCGGCTGTCGACGGTGGCGCGCGCCGACCGGATCTACGTCGTCGAGGACGGCCGGATCACCGAGCAGGGGACCCATGACGAGCTGCTGGCCGGCGACGGCACCTACCGCCGCCTCTACGAGCTCCAGTTCCGCGAGTGAGCGTCTCCACCGCCGCCGAACTCCGCCGCGCGGGACTGCGCGAGCGCGTACTCGGCGCCGCGGTCGCCGGGCTGATCCGCCTGCTCGGCGCCACCGTGCGGCTGAGGTTTCACGACGCCGGGCCGATCCGCTCCCGCGAGCGTGCGGGCCGGCGTTTCGTGCTGGCCTTCTGGCACCGCCACCTCTTGCTGATGCGCTACGCTTACCGCGGGGACCGCATGACGGTGATGATGAGCCGCAGCCGGGACGGCGAGATGATCGCGCAGTCGATGTCCCGCCTCGGGATCCACTCGGTGCGGGCCTCGACCTCGAAGGGCGCCGCGGCGGGCCTGAAGGAGCTGATCCGGGTCGCCCGCGGCGGCTCCGACATCGCGTTCACGCCCGACGGACCGCGCGGCCCGGCGCGGCAGGTGCAACCGGGGGTGATCTTCGCCGCCGCCGTCACCGGGCTGCCGGTGATCCCGGTGGCGATCGACGCCAGCCGCGCTTGGGAGGCGCGGAGCTGGGACCGGTTGCTGGTGCCCAAGCCGGGCGCGCGCGTCGAGATCGTCTACGGCGAGCCGCTCGAGGTACCGCGCGGCGCCGATCTCGCGGAGTGGGGCGAGCGCCTGCGCGCCGCTCTCGACGGCGTCGAGGCGCGGGCGGCCGGACTGGCCGGGAGGGTGCGGCGATGAGAAGCATGACCGGCTTCGGCCAGGCCCAGGGGGAGACGGCGCGGCGCCGGATCGCGGTCGCCCTGCAGAGCGTCAACCATCGTCATCTCGACCTCGTGCTGCGTCTGCCGGAGGAGCTGCGCGGACGCGACGCGGAGCTGCGCGAGCGGCTCGGCCGCCGGCTCCACCGCGGGCGGTGCGAGCTGTCGGTCGCGATCCAGCCGGTAACGAGCGATCGCCCCGCGGTGCGGGTCGACCTCGAGGCGGTGCGCGCGCTGCACGAGGCGGTCCAGCCACTGGTGGAGGAGGGGAGGCTGGAGGCGCGCCTGACGCTCGGCGACCTGCTGCGCGCCGGCGCGCTCGTGCAGGTGGCGGCGGTCGAACCGATCGGCGAGGAGGAAGTGGCGCTCGCCGAGCGGTTGATCGGCGAGGCGCTCGACCAGGCGGTCACCGCCCGCGCCTTCGAAGGCGAACGCATCAGGGCATTCCTCGCGCGCGGCCTCGCCGAGCTGTCGGGCCATGTCGCCGAGCTCGATGGCCGCCGTGCCGAAGCCGCCCGCCGGACCTTCGACCAGCTCCGGCAGCGCATCGCCGAGCTCGCCGCGGGCGTCGGGGTCACGGAAGAGCGGATCGCCCAGGAGGCGGCGGTGCTGGCGGACCGCGCCGACATCCGCGAGGAGCTCGACCGGCTGCGCGCCCACCTCGAGCAGTTCGCCGCGGTCTGCGCCGAGGAGGGCGCGATCGGCAGGCGGCTCGATTTCCTGATTCAGGAGCTGATGCGCGAGCTCAACACGGTCGGCTCGAAGTCCCGCGACGTCGAGCTGACCCGTCGGGTGGTCGAGGCCAAGGCCGTCTGCGAGCAGCTGCGCGAACAGGTCCAGAACGTGGAGTGAGGGGAGGGCGATGAGCGGTTCGCGAGGCGACATCTTCCTGCTGTCGGCGCCCTCCGGGGCCGGCAAGACCACGTTGATCCGGGCCATGATGACCGGGGCGCTCGCCCAGTTCGGAGGCGTGGCCTTCTCGGTCAGCCACACGACGCGGCGGCCGCGGGCGGGAGAGGTTGACGGCCGGGACTACCATTTCGTCGACGCCGCGACCTTCCAGCGCATGATCGCGGAGGACCGCTTCCTCGAGTGGGCGGAGGTCCATGGCCACTACTACGGCACCTCGGTCGACGCGGTCATGCCGTCCATCGAGCGGGGCGTCGACATGATCCTCGACCTCGACGTCCAGGGCGCGGAGCGGCTGATGGCGCGCTTCCCGGAGGCGCACTCGATCTTCATTCTGCCGCCCTCCTATGAGGACCTGGAGCAGCGGCTGCGCGGCCGAGCCCTCGACGACCCCGCCGAGATCGCCCGCAGGTTGGCCGTATCTCTCTGGGAAATCAGGAGGTTCGACCGGTATCACTATGTTATAGTCAACGCCGAGGCGGAGCGGGCGGCGCAGGCCCTGGCCTCGATCATCCTGGAAAAGCGCTTCCGGCGCGCTCGCATGGAGAGCGAGGTGAGGTCGATCCTCGCCGCGTTCCAGAGCGCCCAGGCCGCGCGCAGTCAGCCCTGAAGCCGAGAGGTCGAAATGGAACGGATTCCCGAGCGAGTCGACAGCACCTTCCGCTACATTCTGGTCGCGGCCAAGCGCGCCGAGCAGCTCATGCGCGGCGCCCGCGCCAAGGTGGAGGTGGCGAACCCCAAGCCGGCCAAGGTCGCGATGCGCGAGGTCACCGAGAATCTTATCGACTGGGATTACGGTCCGATGCCGCAGCCCGAGCCGCTGCCGGCCGCCGAGGGCGAAGCCCCGGCCAGTGAGGAGTCCGGAGTCTGAGCGAAGGGCGGCGGGTGCTGCTGGGGATCTCCGGCGGCATCGCCGCCTACAAGACCCCCGAGCTGGTCCGGCGGCTGCGCGACGCCGGATGCGACGTGCGCTGCGCCCTGACCCGGGCCGCGGCCGCCTTCGTCAGCCCGCTCAGCCTCGAGGTGGTGAGCGGCGCTGCGGTTCGCCAGGGCGAATGGCTGGAGCCGAACGGCAGCGGCGAGGAGCTCCACATCGAAGCGGCCGCCTGGGCCGACCTGCTGCTGGTGGCGCCCGCCACCGCGAACCTGCTCTCCCGCCTCGCGCTCGGTCTGGCCGACGACTTCCTGACCGCCACCGCGCTCGCCTTCACCGGTCCGGTCGTCGTGGCGCCCGCGATGCACGCCGCGATGTGGAGTCACCCTGCGACACGGGAACGGGTCGCCACCCTCGCGGCGCGCGGCGTGCGCTTTGTCGGGCCGGTCGAGGGGCCGCTCGCCTCGGGCGAAGTCGCCATGGGACGGATGGCCGAGGTTGCCGACATCGTGCGCGCCGCGGTCGAGACGTCGCCCCCGCGGGAGCTCGCCGGGCGAACCGTGCTGGTGACCGCCGGCCCCACGCACGAGGCGATCGACCCTGTCCGCTACCTCGCCAACCGGTCGAGCGGCAAGATGGGCTTCGCGCTCGCCGCCGAGGCCGCGCGACGCGGCGCACGGTCGATCCTCCTCGCCGGACCGGTGGCGCTGGCGACCCCCGTCGGGGTGGAGCGCGTCGACGTCGAGTCGGCGCTCGAGATGGAGGCCGCCGTGCGCCGGCTCGCGCCGGGCAGCGACCTGGTGATCATGGCGGCGGCGGTCGCGGACTTCCGCCCCGAGCGCGCGGCGTCCGCCAAGATCAAGCGGGGCGCCGGCGTGCCCGAGCTCCGACTGGTCGCGAATCCGGACATCCTGGCCGGCCTCGCGGCGTTGGCGCCGCGGGCGCTGCGCGTCGGCTTCGCCGCGGAGACCGGCGCCGACGAGGCCGAGGCCCGCCGCAAGCTGGAGCAAAAGGGCGTCGGGTTCCTGGTCGTCAACGACGTCTCACGCTCCGACATCGGTTTTGCCGCGGAGCATAACGAGGTCACCGTGTACCGCGCGGACGGCGAACCGGTCTTCCTCTCCCGGCGGTCCAAGGCCGAAGTCGCCCGCGTCCTCCTCGATCTCTTCTCGCGCGCCCTCGCGCGCCCGACCGGTGAGCCGCCCGCGGTCGCTGGCTGACCGGGCCAGCTATCTGCTCGACCTCGGCTTCGAGGAGGTCTATCGCCAGCGCGCCGCCGCCGGACGGAGATACCGCCGGCCTGGTCGCGCCCAGAGCGGACGAGGGCGAGCCCGAGACGCCGGCCGAGAGCGTCGAGGCGCTGTTCTCCCGGCTCTCCGGCGAGGTCGCCGAGTGCCGCCGCTGCCGACTGTGCGAGGGACGCAACCGCACGGTGTTCGGCGACGGCGACCTCCGTGCCCGGCTGATGTTCATCGGCGAGGGGCCGGGAGCGGAGGAGGACCGCACCGGCCTGCCCTTCGTCGGCCGCGCCGGCGAGCTGCTGACCAGGATCATCCAGGCGATCGGGATGGAGCGCGCGCAGGTCTACATCGCGAACATCGTCAAGTGCCGTCCGCCGGGAAACCGCGAGCCGCAGCCCGACGAGGTGGCGGCATGCCGCGGCTACCTCGAGGCGCAGATCGACGCGATCCGGCCGCTCGTCGTGGTCGCGCTCGGCCGGGTCGCGGCGCAGACGCTGCTCGGCAACAACACTCCGATCGGCAAGATGCGCGGTCAGTGGTTCGAAGTGCGCGGCGTGCCGGTGATGGTGACCTATCATCCTGCCGCGTTGCTGCGGAATCCGGCGTTCAAGCGGCCGACCTGGGAGGACATGCAGCAGGTCCGCGACCGCTTGACGGCCGCGGACGGCACCGTCTAGAGCGGGAGGAGGGGGCATGGGGGAACTGGTCCGGATCGCGGCCGCCGGGCGTCGGCTGGCCGGTGGCGGGCGGGTCGCGGTGGGTGTCTTCTCCGGCGTGCCGGCCGCGGTGGATCGTCTCGACCCGGCGACCGCCGCGGCGGTCGCGGAGATCGCGCGCCGCGCCGGCTGGAAAGCCGCCGAAGGTCAGGCCGGAGAGACGAGCGGACGGGGCGGCCGGATCGTGCATCTGGTCGGCCTCGGCGAACCCGGCGAGTTCGACGCGAATAAGCTGCGGGCCTTCATTGAGAAGGCGCTCGAGGCGGCGCGCACTGCCGGCGAGCGTCGATTGCGCGTCGTGGTGCCGGATCACGACGCCGCTCGCGGCGGCGCGTCGGTCGAGCGCCTCGTCCGCGAGGCCGCGCTCTCGAATTATCGCTTCGACCGGTTCCTGTCGAAGCGGCGGCCCGACCGGCTCGCGGAGTGCGAGCTCGTGCCGCCGCCCGGCGAGGAACGCGTCTGGCGGCACGCCGTCGAGCGCGGCGCGGCCGTGGCGCAGGGTGTCGCGCTGGCGCGCGACCTCGCCAACACCCCGCCCAACGAAGCGTCCCCCGGGTGGATAGCGCGCCAGGCGACCCGGCTCGCGCGCCGCCACGGCGGCCGCGTCTCGGTGCTCGGACCGGCCGAGCTCAAGCGGCGCGGCATGGGCGGCATCCTCGCGGTGGGCGCAGGCTCGGCGCACCCGCCCCGCATGGTGCGGATCGAGCTCGGCCGCGGCCGACGCAAGGTCGCCCTGGTCGGCAAGGGGGTCACCTTCGACACCGGCGGCATCTCGATCAAGCCGGCCGCGCAGATGGAGGAGATGAAGTGGGACAAGTGCGGCGCTTGCGCCGTGCTGGGCGTGCTCGAGGCTGCGGCCCGGCTCGATCTGCCTCTGCGCCTGCGCGCCTACCTGCCGCTCGCCGAGAACATGCCGGACGGCTCCGCCTATCGGCCCGGCGACATCGTGCGCTGCGCCAACGGGCGCACGGTCGAGATCGTCAACACCGACGCCGAGGGGCGGATGATCCTGGCCGATGCCCTGAGCTGGGCGGCGTCGGAGTCGCCCGATTACCTCGTCGAGTACTCGACGCTGACCGGCGCCTGCGTGGTGGCGCTGGGTACAACGGGCGCCGGCCTGTTCACGCCGGACGACGAGCTCGCCGCCGGGATTGCTCGACGCCGCGAACGCGGCGGGAGAACGCCTCTGGCGGCTGCCTCTCTGGAGCGAGTTCCTCGAAGAGATGAAGGGGTCGCACTCGGACCTGAAGAACTCGGGCGGCCGGTGGGGCGGG
Source organism: uncultured Acidobacteriota bacterium (assembly GCA_963803995.1). Lineage (GTDB taxonomy): Bacteria > Acidobacteriota > Thermoanaerobaculia > Multivoradales > JAGPDF01 > JACTMI01. Next base: position 178,841 of record CAWDOT010000027.1, on the reverse strand, counting down.
GCCTCCACCGCGGCGGCTTTCCTCTCGCAGTTCGTCGAGCCGGTGCGCCGGTGGGCGCATCTCGACATCGCCGGGCCCGCGTACGTCGGTTCGGACAGCAGCAAGGCGCGGCGGGGAGCGACCGGTTTCGGCGTTCCGCTCACCATCGGATGGCTCACCGCTCTCGCCGAGGGGGGCGAGCGCTAGAAGTCCGGTGCCGGTCATGGAGCCGCTGCTCGACATCCGCTCGCTCGAGATCGGCTTTCCGGTCGGCGGTGGCCACAGCGTGGCCGTCGTGCGCGGCGCGTCGCTCGCCGTCGCGCGGCGCGAGATCGTCGGCCTGGTGGGGGAGTCGGGATCAGGCAAGAGCCTGACCGCGCTCGCGGTGCTCGGCCTGGTGCCGACTCCCGGGCGGATCCTCTCCGGCAGCGTGCGGCTCGACGGCCGCGAGCTGATCGGCCTGCCCGAGCGCGAGCTGCGGGCGATCCGCGGCGCCCGCATCGGTCTGGTCTTCCAGGAACCTTCGGCGGCGCTCAACCCGGTGCTCACCGTCGGCGCGCAGATCGCGGAGGCCATCCGTGCCCACCAGCCGGATTCGCGCGCCAGCGCGCGCCGGCGAGCGATCGAGCTGCTGAACCGCCTTTCGATTCCCGACCCCGAGCGGCGTTTCGGGGAGTACCCCCACCAGCTCTCCGGCGGGCAGCGCCAGCGCGTCGTGCTCGCTCTCGCGCTCGCCGCCGGCCCCGACCTGCTGATCGCGGACGAGCCGACCACGGCGCTCGACGTGACGCTCCAGGCCGAAGTGCTCGACCTGCTCGTCGAGCTCCGCGACGAGCTGGGCCTCGCGGTGCTTCTGATCAGCCACGATTTCGGAGTGGTAGCGCAGGTCTGCGACCGCGTCGCGGTCATGTACGCCGGCGAGGTGGTCGAATCGGGCGTCGTCACCGAGCTCTTCGCCAGCCCGCTCCACCCTTACACGCGAGGTCTCCTGGCGGCGCTGCCCCGCCTCGGCTCGCCCGCGCCCCGCGGCGCGCTGCCGGCGATCCCGGGGCAGGTGCCTGCCGCAACAGATCTGCCGTCGGGCTGCGCCTTCCACCCGCGCTGCCCGGAGCGCCTCCCCGAGTGTCCTGCCGTCCACCCCGCTTGGTCCGTCCGCGGCGTCGGCGGAGTGCGCTGCCTCGCCCGCGAGCGCGACACGCGAGGCGCCGGGTGAGCGCGCTGCTCGAGGTCCGTGACTTGCGGAAGCGCTATCCGATCCGCTCCGCGGTGCTGCACCGTCCGGTCGGCGCGGTGGTCGCGCTCGACGGCGTCGACCTCGACGTCGCCGCGGGAGAGACGGTGGCCCTGGTCGGGGAGTCGGGCAGCGGCAAGACCACGCTCGGACGAGCCGTGCTGCGGCTGATCGAACCGGATGGGGGTTCGGTCCGGTTCCGCGGCGAGGACCTGCTCGCCCTGTCGCGGCGCGAGATGCGCCGGCGGCGCCCCCACCTCCAGATGGTCTTCCAGGATCCCTGGGGTTCGCTCAATCCCCGTCTGCGCATCGGCGACGCCGTCTTCGAGCCGCTGGTGGTGCACGGCCTCGCGCCGCGCGCCGAGCGCCGGGAGCGTGCCGCCGCGCTGCTCGAGGAGGTCGGGCTGGGGCCGGGCATGGCGAGCCGGTATCCGCACGAACTCTCGGGCGGTCAGCGCCAGCGGGTCGGCATCGCGCGCGCGCTGGCCACTCAACCCGAGCTGCTGGTGGCCGACGAGCCGGTCTCCGCGCTCGACGTGTCGGTGCGCGCCCAGATCGTCAACCTGCTGGCGGAGCTGCAGCGTCGGCGGGGCCTGGCGATGCTGTTCGTAGCCCACGACCTGGCGCTGGTCGAGCAGGTGGCGGACCGGGTCGCGGTCCTCTATCTCGGCCGGATCGTCGAATCGGGGCCGCGCGCGGCGCTGCTGGCGCGGCCGCTCCACCCGTACACCGCGGCCCTGATCTCCGCGGTTCCGGTGCCGGAGCCCGGCCGGAGCCGCCAGCGCATCGCCCTCCCCGGAGACCCTCCGGACGCGGCGGCGCTGCCCTCGGGGTGTCGGTTCCATCCCCGCTGCCCGATTTCCGAACCCCGGTGCTCCAGAGAGGATCCCGAGCTGGTCGAGATCGCTCCGGAGCGGAGGGTCGCGTGCCACTTTCCGGGGAAGATCGACCAGTACCTGTCGACGGGACCGCGGAACTTTTCGCCTCCCGTGACGTAGTCATGAGGGACGCGAGGCCGTTCCGACCCAAGAGGATGCGTGTAATGAGCGAGAACCGAACCCTGGGAGCGCGGCGCGTCGCCGCGCTCGCGCTGAGCCTGACCCTGATCCCCGCCCTCGGCCTGGCCCAGGCCGAAGCTGCCGCGGCGCCCGGACGCGAGGTCGTTTCCCGGCTGGGCGAGGCACCGCCGCCGCCCGACCTGCGCATCGTGGGCGACGAGATGCGCCTGACGCTCGACGAGGCGGTCCGGCTGGCGCTGGAGCGCAACCTTGGCCTGGACGTGATCCGCTACGACCGCCAGGTGGCGCGTCTGCGCATCGACCAGGCGATGGGCGTCTATGACCTGTCGCTCTTCGGCGGCCTGTCGGCTTTGCACGACGAGAGCCCGGCCGCCTCGAACCTGGACGGCGCCGCCGTCCAGGAGCAGGACCGCGAGGGATTCTCGGCCGGAGTGTCGCAGCTCTTTCCCACGGGCGGCAGCGGAACCGTGAACTGGGTCAACGGCCGCTACGAGACCAACTCGGAGTTCGCGTTCCTCAACCCCTCCTACAACTCGAATCTCGACTTCTCGTTCGTGCAGCCGCTGCTCAAGGGCTTCGGGCGGCCCGCGACCGAGTACGGCATCGAGCTCGCCCGCAACACGGACGTGATCGCCGGCCAGCTCTTCGTCCAGCAGGTGATCTCCACCCTGCAGCGCGTCGAGGACGCCTACTGGAACCTGGTCGAGGCGCGCTACCAGCTGGTGGTCGCCGTGGAGAGCCTGAAGCTCGCGCAGGAGCTGCACCAGAACAACAGGACCCGCGTCGAGGTCGGGACCCTGGCGCCGCTCGAGCTGGTGTCGAGCGAGGCCGGCATCGCGACGCGCGAGGAGGAGATCATCCGCGCGCGCGCCGTCGTGGCGGACGCCGAGGACCAGATCCGCTGGCTGCTCAACCTGGTCGAAGGGGTGCACTACAGCAAGGAGATCGTCCCCGAGACGGAGGCCGCGATTCCGCCGGTCGCGATCGATCTCGAGAAGTCGCTCGGAACCGCCCTGGCGACGCGCTCGGAGCTCGCCGTGCAGCGCACCAACATCCGCGGCAAGGAGATCGACGCGGCGTTCTATCGCCAGGATCTCAAGCCCAGCCTCAACCTGCGGGCCACCTACGGCTTCAACGGCGTCGGCGGCGACGTGATCCTGCGCGACAGCGACGGCGAGGTGATCGAGGTGATCGACGGCAACTGGGGCGACGCGGTCGAGCAGATGACCGATCTCGACTACCCGGGCTGGTCGGTCGCGCTGGAGTTCGGCTTCCCGCTGCAGAACCGCGCGGCGAAAGCCCGCAACGCGATCGCCGAAGTCGAGCTCGAGCAGGGCAAGGTCGTGCTCTCCGACCTCGAGCAGAAGATCACTACCGAGGTGCGCACCGCGGTGCGCGACGTCGACACCGCCCGCCAGCAGATCCAGTCGGCGGAGGTCTCGGTGCGCCTGGCCGAGAAGAACCTCGACGCCGAGCGCCGCAAGTTCGAGAACGGCCTGTCAACCAGCTACCAGATCCTCCTGGTCCAGGAGGATCTGACCTCGGCGCGCAGCCGCCAGGTCTCGGCGGTCGCCGGCTACCGGCGGGCGCTCGTCGAGTACCAGCGCGCGACCGGCCAGCTGCTCGAGCAGGCGGGCGTCCGGGTCATCGACTGAGGCGACGCGAATGAACGACTTCGCGGCTCCTGCCGATCCGGGCGCCGTGCGCGGCGGCGAGATCGAGAACGTGGTGGGCGCTCTCGTCTCGCCGCGCGCGACGTTCGCGGCGATCGCAACGCGCCCGACCTGGGCGCTCGCGCTCCTGCTGCTGGCTGCGCTGGGGGCCGCGGCGATCTGGGCGGGCTACTCGAAGGTCGAGGCGGGCGACTACCGCAGCTATCTCGAGTCGATGGGGAAGAGCCTCCCGGATACGGTCTCGGACGAGCAGATCCTCGGCTGGACACGGGTTACGTCGGTGGTCGGCGCTGCGCTCTTCGCCCCGCTCTTCTACCTCGCGGTCGCCGGCATCTTTCTCTTCCTGGCGCGGATGCTGGGCAGCACGCTCGACTTCCGCGGTAGCCTTTCGGTCACGGTGCACGGATTCCTCCCGTTCGGGCTGGCCGCGATCTGCGGCCTCGGGCTGGCGACGTTGCGCAGCGAGATCACGATGCGGGAGATCGAGTCCGGTGGGATCGTGCCGAGCCATCTCGGGGCGCTGATCGACGCCGAAGGCTCCGTGGTCCGCGCACTGCTGTCGAGCGTCGACGTCTTCTCGGTCTGGTGCATCGCGCTCCTCGGTCTGGGCCTCACCGTGGCGGCCCGCCTGCCGAGGCCGAAGGCCTACGGCGCGGTGGGCGCCGTGTGGGTCCTGGGCGTGCTGATCAAGGTGGCGATGGCGGCGCTGCGCTGATGCGCGCCGGACGAGGGGAGCCATGGCACTCATCGAGTTGAAGGACGTTCGCAAGGTCTACGACATGGGCGCGGAGCAGGTGCGCGCGCTCAACGGCGTGGACCTGGCCATCGAGCGCGGCGAGTACGTCGCGATCATGGGACCCTCGGGCAGCGGCAAGTCGACCCTGATGAACCTGCTCGGCTGCCTCGACACGCCGAGCTCGGGCAGCTACGTGCTCAACGGGACCGCGGTGGAGAAGCTGAGCGACCACGAACTGGCCGCGATCCGCAACAAGGAGATCGGCTTCGTCTTCCAGACGTTCAACCTGCTCGCGCGCACCGATGCGCTGCAGAACGTCGAGCTGCCGCTGGTGTACTCGGGGATGCCGCGGCGCGAGCGACGGGAGCGGGCGGCGAAGGCGCTCGAGCGGGTCGGCCTGGCGGACCGGGCCAGCCACCAGCCCAATGAGCTCTCCGGCGGCCAGCGACAGCGGGTGGCGATCGCGCGCGCGCTGGTCAACGAGCCCTCGATCCTGCTCGCCGACGAGCCGACGGGCAACCTCGACTCGGCCACTTCCGAAGACATCATGAAGCTCTTCGCAGCGCTCCACGGGCAGGGCAACACGGTGATCCTGGTCACCCACGAGCAGGACATCGCGGCCCACGCCGAGCGCCGGATCCTGCTTCGCGACGGCAAGGTGGTCGCCGACGACCGGCTCGCCGCCGCAGCCGCGAAGTCCTGACCGATCCCTGTCCCCTGCAGTCGTTCCTGGGGTCCGATCCGGTCCCGCCGGGCCGCCAGGCGGAAAGGCGCCGGCAGGGCGCCTGGTGCCGGAGACAGGACTCGAACCTGCACGTGGTTGCCCACGGGGGATTTTGAGTCCCCTGCGTCTGCCATTCCGCCACTCCGGCGACCGCCCGGATCGTACTATGCGGCCGGAGCGGGAAGTTCCGCCCTGTTTGCGTCACGGCTGTCCACTCTGGGGGACATTCCTGGCGTTCGGGTGACCCCGGAACCTTGACGCCGGAGCCCGGATGCGCTATGCTTCGCGGCGGTGGTTCAGGCCTCAACCATCGAAAAATCCGATACTTAGGTGAATGGAGCTCGGGACGTGACATTCAAGGTCGGTCAGAAGGTCGTCTATCCCAATCACGGAGTCACCGTCGTCGAGGACATCGCTCCGAGCCACATCGACGGCACGGAGCGCACCTGCTACCACCTGCGGCTGCTCTCGAGCAACTCGAAGGTGATGGTGCCCAAGGACAACCTCGACCTGGTCGGCCTGCGCCCGCTCTGCGAGCCGCGGGAGATCAAGGCGCTCTTCGTCATTCTCGAGGACGGCAACATCGACGCCCACAAGGACTGGAAGGGGCGCTACAAGCAGAACGTCGAGAAGATGAAGACCGGCCGGATCACCGAGGTCGCCGAAGTGCTCAAGAACCTCCGTTTCGTCAGCCAGAAAAAGAGCCTCTCGTTCCGCGAGAAGAAGATGTACGAGCGCGCCAAGCACTTCATCGTGAGCGAGGTCGCGCACGTCAAGGGCCTGACCGAGCGCGACGCCGAGCAGCAGATCGAGCGCGCCCTTTCCTCCAGCATCGAGAAGCGGCACCGGACCGCCGCCGCGGCCAGCTGAAGCCGGTCGCCCGTCCGGTTGCCGGGCCGCCAGGCCCCGCGGCCCGTGGGCACCGCTCGCGATCATGAAGCGCGATCACGTCCTCTTTCTGGTCATCGGCCTGCTGGCCGGCTTCCTGGCGGGTTACATCCTCCAGGATGAGATGGCCGCCGTGCAGCCCGCGCGCCTCGCCGCGACGGCCGCCGCGCCCCCCGCGACGGCCGCATGCCCGGCGCAGGCGGGGCGCCGGGCGGCGCCATGCCCGAGATCGAGCGCCTCAAGCAGGCGATCGAGGCCAATCCCGACGACGTCGAGTCGATTCTCGCGCTCGCCAACCTCAACTTCGACATCCAGAACTGGCAGCGCGCCCGCGAGCTCTACGAGCGCTACCTGAAGCTCCGGCCGGACGACGCCGACGCGATGACCGACCTCGGCATCTGCCTGCGCTCCCTGGGCGACTTCCAGGCTGCGCTGAAGACCTTCGCGCAGGCCCAGAAGCTCGCGCCGGACCACTGGCAGTCGCGCTTCAACGAGGTCGTGATCAAGGCCTTCGACCTGCGCGACCTGCCCGCCGCCGAGGCGGCGCTGGTCGAGCTGGAGAAGGCTGCGCCGGGCAACCCGGACGTCGCCCGGCTCGCCGCCGAGATCCGGCAGCGCAAGGGCTCGGGGTAGTGGTCGAGGAGCGACCGGCGCTCGTCGAGATCGCCGTTCCTCTGCCGCTGCCGCGCCCGCTCGTCTACTCCGTCTCCGCCACGCTCCGCCCGCACCTGCGGGTCGGCCTCCGGGTGCGCGTTCCGGTCGGCCGCCGGAGCCTGGTCGGCTTCGTCTGGAGGCTCGACGTCGAGGCGCCCGAGGGGGTCGCTGCCCGTCCGATCACGGCCCTGCTCGACCTCGAACCGCCGCTGCCGGACGATCTGCAGGACCTGGCGCGCTTCACCGCGGACTACTACCTCGCGCCAATCGGCGAAGTGCTGGCGGCGATGCTCCCCCAGGGCCTCGTGCCCTGGGGAGACCGGCGCGCCGCGCTGACCTCGGCGGGCGCGCTCGCGCCGCCGCGCGACGATCTCGACCTCCGGATCCGGGACCACCTGCTCGAGCTCGGGCGCGCGCCCCTCTCGAGTCTGCGCGAACGCATCGATTCTCCCGGGCTGGCCGCGCGGCTGGCGGAGCTCGACCGGAGCGGTCGCATCGCGATCTCCGCGGCGGATTCGCGCGGGAGCCGCTTCCGGGCCGCCTTCGAGCTCGCGCCCGGGGATCCGTCCGGGCACTCGGAGCGCTGCGGACGCTCGAAAGCGGGCCGGGCCGTGGTCGAGTACCTGGCGGCTGCGGGCAGGCCCGCGGGCGTCGACGAGCTGCGCGACGCGGGCGCCAGCGCCGCCGTCTTGAAGCGCCTGGCCGATCTCGGGATCCTCCGCCGCTTCTCGCAGCCCGAGCGGATCGACCTCGGCCGCCATCTCCTCGGCGCCGGCAACACGCCGGAGGGCGTCGTCCCGAACGCCGATCAAGAGGCCGCGCTCGTCGAGCTCGGGGCCGCCCTCGAGGCGCGCCGCTTCGCCCGCTTCCTGCTGCAGGGAGTCACCGGGTCGGGCAAGACGGAGGTCTACCTGCGCGCCGCCGCGCGCGCGATCGAGCTAGGGCGCTCGGCGATCCTCATGGTGCCCGAGATTGCGCTGGTGCCCGCGCTGGCGCGCGAGGCGACCGAGCGCTTCGGCGACCAGCTCGCGGTCCTGCACTCCGGCCTCGGCAACGCCGAGCGGCACCAGGAATGGGAGCGCATCCGCCGCGGCGAGGCGCGGGTGGTGGTCGGCCCCCGTTCAGCCCTCTTCGCTCCGCTGCCCGGGCTCGGGTTGATCGTGGTCGACGAAGAGCAGGACCTCGCTTACAAACAGGACGGGTCGCCGCGCTACCACGGGCGCGATCTCGCCCTGGTGCGCTGCCGGGATGCCGGAGCAGTCGCGCTCCTGGTTTCGGCGACGCCGAGCCTCGAGACGCGGCTGGCGACGCGCCGGGGAGACCTCAAGCTTCTGGTGCTGCCCGAGCGGGTCGGCGCCGGGCGTCTGCCGGAGGGGATCCTGGTCGACCTGCGGGCGGAGGCCAAGATCGGACTTCCGGGCGACGTACCCTTCTCGGCGCGGCTGAACGAGGAGCTCGCGGGCGTCCTCGGCCGAGGCGACCAGGCGATCCTCCTCCGCAATCGACGGGGCTATGCCCCGGTCCTGCTCTGCCGCGCCTGCGGCGAAGACTTCCGCTGCCCTGACTGCGGCCTGCCGCGGACCTTCCACCGCCGCGAGCGGCGCCTCGTCTGTCACTGGTGCGGCGCCGCGATGGCGACCCCTGCGACCTGCCCGAGCTGCCGCTCCGAAGCGCTCGAGCCCGTCGGGGCAGGGACGGAGCGGATCGAGGAGGAGACGCGCGCCCTTTTCCCGGGCGTGGCGATCGACGTTCTCGACCGCGACGCGGCGCGCAGGATCGGAGGCGCCGCCGCGATCCTCGAGAAGTTCCGGCGCGGCGACACGCGGATCCTGATCGGCACCCAGATGCTCTCGAAAGGGCACCACTTCCCGAACGTGGCGTTGACCGCGGTGCTCTCTGCCGACGCCTATCTCAGCTTTCCCGACTTCCGCGCAGTGGAGAAGACCTACTCGCTGCTCACCCAGATCGCGGGACGCGCCGGGCGCGGGGCGCGCCCGGGACGCGTGGTAATCCAGACCTGGCACCCCGACCATTACGCGATCCAGGCCGCGCTGCGCCACGACGACGCCAGCTTCGCCGAACAGGAGCTCCGGTTTCGCGAGGTCTTCGGGTATCCACCCTATAGCCGCATGGTGCTCGTGCTCTCGCGCGACCGCCGCCGAGAGCAGGCCGCCGGGCGTCTGGCGGAGGTCGCCGAGCGGCTCTCCCGGCATCCGGCCGCAGGCGACCTGCGGCTCTCGGGGCCGGCGCCCGCGCCGCTCGAGCGCCTGCGTGGGGAGTGGCGCTACCAGCTGATCGTCCGCTCGCCCCGGGGAGGGGTGCTCCGGCGGGCCGTGGCCGAGGCGCTGGGAACCCGCTCCGGGGGGAGCTGACGGTCGACGTCGACCCCTACCAGCTGCTCTGACTCCGGTTTGACGCCCCTCGCGGCGCTCTGCTACCTTGCCCCGTCCATGACCGTCGCCGACGCTTCCTTCGAAGAACCGCTGACCGAGCTCCGCCGCCGGATCGAGGAGCTCGAAGGGTTTCCAGAGGGGAGCGGCCGTGAGAAGGAGATCGCGGATCTCCGCGCCGAGCTCGGCCGGCGCACGCGCGAAATCTACGGCGGTCTGAACCGCTGGCAGAAGACGCTCGTCGCCCGGCACTCCGACCGGCCTTACACCCTCGACTACGTGGCCGCGCTCACCGAGGACTGGATCGAGCTGCACGGCGACCGGCTGTTCGCCGACGACCACGCGATCGTGGCGGGCCTGGCCCGGTTCCGCGGGCGTCCGGTCGCGGTGATCGGTCACCAGAAGGGGCGCGGCACCAAGGAGCGGATTGCCCGCAATTTCGGCCAGCCGCAGCCCGAGGGCTACCGCAAGGCGCTGCGGGTGATGCGCCTGGCCGAGCGTTTCGGCCGGCCGGTCCTGACCTTCGTCGACACCGCGGGCGCCTCGCCCGGGCTCGGAGCGGAGGAGCGGGGGCAGGCCGAGGCGATCGCCCGCAACCTGATCGAGATGGCCGAGCTGCGGGTGCCCATCGTCGTCACGATCACCGGGGAGGGAGGAAGCGGTGGCGCGCTGGCGCTCGGCGTCGGCGACCGCGTGCTCATTCTCGAGTACGGCGTCTACTCGGTGATCTCGCCCGAGGGCTGCGCGGCGATCCTCTGGAAGGACCAGGAGAGGAAGCCCCAGGCCGCGGAAGCGCTCCGGTTGACCGCGCCCGACCTCCTCGAGCTCGGCGTCGTCGACACCGTCGTGCCCGAGCCTCTGGGCGGTGCGCACGTCGATCCGGCGGACGCGACTCGGCGAGTGGGCGATGCGATCGCGGCCGCGCTCGCCGAGCTCGAACGCCTGCCGGTCGACCAGTTGCTCGCTGAGCGCTACCGCAAGTTCCGCTCGCTCGGCGTCTACCGCGACTCCTGAGTGTCCCGGCCGCCGGCGGTCTGGTCTCGCGCGGACGTCCCCCTGGCCGCGTCGCTCGCAGCGGACGGATTCCCCATGCGTGAGGCGCGGCTGCTTGCGCGCCGCGGCGTGGTCGACGGCGCCCAGGCCCGCGCCTTCCTCTCTCCCGAGCTGGCCCAGCTCCATCCGGCGCGCCGGCTGCTCGGGCTCGAGCCCGCCGTCGAGCGCCTGGCGGCGGCAAAGCTCCGCTCGGAGAAGGTCGCGATCGTGGGTGACTACGACGTCGACGGCATCGCCGCCACCGCGCTGCTCGCGGCCACGCTGCGCGCCGACGGTATCGAGGTCGAGACCGTGCTGCCCCGGCGCGACACCGAGGGCTACGGCTTCCAGCCGCTGCACGTCGAGCGCGCGGTGGCCGCCGGCTGCAGCCTGCTCGTCACCGTCGACTGCGGCATCCAGAGCTTCGCCGGCGCCGAAACCGCGGCGCGGCACGGACTCGATCTGATCGTCACCGACCATCACCTGCCGGATGCCGAGCTGCCGCGGCCCGCGCTGGTCATCAATCCCCGCCAACCCGGGTGCACCTACCCCTTCCGGGACCTGACCGGAGCCGGTCTCGCGCTGAAGCTGGGAGCCGCGCACCTCGAACGCGCCGGCCGCGAGGTGCCCTGGCCCGCGCTGCTGCGCATCGCCAGCCTGGGCACCATCGCCGACGTGGCGCCCTTGAACGGGGAGAACCGGGTCATCGCCGCCCTCGGGCTCGCGGCGCTCGCCGATTCCCGTTCGCCGGGGCTGCGCGCGCTGCTCCAGGCGGCCGGCGTGCAACCGCCGGTGCGTGCCGCCGACGTCGGTTTCCGGATCGGGCCCCGACTGAACGCCGCTGGCCGGCTCGGCTCGCCCGATCCGGCGCTCGAGGTGCTGCTGACGAGGGATGCGCGCCGGGCCGCCGAGCTCGTCGAGCAGCTCGGGCGCTGGAATGCCGAGCGGCAGGCGCACGAAATCGCGATCCTCGACCAGGCTCGCGCCGAAGTGGCGGCGCGCGGCGAGCTGCCGCCCCTGGTGTTCGCGTGGCGAGCCGGCTGGCACAAGGGCGTGGTCGGCGTGGCGGCCGGCAGGCTGGCGCGGGAGTACCATCGACCGGTCGTGCTGCTGGCCGTCGACGGCGACCTCGCCACCGGGTCGGGTCGGAGCGTCGCCGGCATCTCGCTGCACGGGTTGCTGCAGCCGCTGGCGGACCGCCTGGAGCGATTCGGCGGACACGATCAGGCGGTCGGTCTCACCGCGCGGACGGACTCGCTGGTCGACCTGCGCTCCCGGCTCGAAGCCGCGGCCGCCGGCTGGGACGAGACCCTGCTCGTACCGAGGGTCGAGTACGACGACGAGGTCGACCCCGGGAGCCTCGACGACGAGCTGTGGGAAATGGTCCAGCGGCTCGAGCCGTTCGGCGCCGCCAATCCCGAGCCCCTCTTCCGCATCGGACCGCTGCGCGCGGCGGCGCCGCCGCGGACCTTTGGTACTCGGCATCTCTCCATTCGCGTCGTGGCGGGCGCCAGGGGAGGCATGGACCTGGTCGGCTGGGGATGGGGGGATCGGGGGCGCGACGACTGGCAGCGCCCGTTCGAGGCCCTGGCCCATCTCGACCGCGACCGGATGCGCGGTGGGCTCGTTCTCCGCCTGGTCGATGCCCGACCGGTGAAATCCGACGGCGCGCAATAGAATCCCGGCATGGCGACCCGTCCACCGAGCGCCCCCTTCCAGCGCCTCCGGCGAGCCCTTCTGGCGAGCCTTCTGGTGCTCGTGGCCGCGCTCGGCGGACTCTACTGGCTGGGGCGGCAGGGTACGATCGAGCCCGGGGCCCCCGCGACGGTGGAGGGGGGTGCCACGCCAGTCGATCCACTGCAGGGGGAGCTGGCGGCGAGCGAGGGCTTCGAGTTCGAGCAGCAGGTCGCGGGCAAGCCGGTGTTCCGGATCGCGGGCGATCGCTTCCGCGCCGGCAAGGACAGCCGGGTCGAGCTCGAAGGTGTCGTTCTCGAGCTCTTTCGCGATGGCGAGCCCTATCTGGTCCGTTCACGCACGGGCGTCTACGACTCCGAAACGCAGGCGAGCCGTCTCGAGGGCGGTGTAGAGATCCAGGGTGGGGATGGTTTCTCGCTCTCGACCGCCGCCGTCGACCTGGCGGAGGGGGGCCGCGAGCTCGTCTCCCGGGGCGCCGTCCAGTTCCGTCAGGGCAAGTCCCTGAGCGGGGAGGCCAGCGCGATGCGCCTCGACTTCGGCGCCGACCGGTACGTGCTGGAAGGTCCGACGCGCCTGCGCGCCGCAGCCGCCGGCGACGAACCCGGCGTCGACCTGACCGCCGCGCGGATCGTCGTCGAGCGCAGGCAGCATGCGGTCAAGGCGGAGGGTGACGTGGTGCTGCTCCGGGGCGGAGAGCGGATCCAGTCCCAGCAGCTCGCCCTCTACCTCGCCGCCGACGACGAGACTCCACGCGCCGTGCAGGCCAAGTGGGAGGTGGAGGGGGCGCTCGAGTCGACGGACCAGGGGGGCGGCGAGAGCCCGGTCGAGTTCCGGGCGAAGGAGGCCACGCTCGATTTCGAGGGGAGTCCGGCGCGACCGGTCCGGATCGCGCTCGAGACCGACAAGGGCTCCCAGGTCCAGCTGATGGCGCCTGGCCCGCCGGGTCTCCGGCGCGAGATCGCCGCGCGCTACCTGGTCGCCACGCTGGTCGAGGGGCGGCTGGCGTCGGCGCAGGGTTTCCAGCCCGTCTTTTTCGCCGAGTATCCGGCCGACGCTCCCGGACGACCCGTGCGCACGGGTCAGGCGGACCAGGTCGAGGCGGAGTTCGACGCCACCGGACAACCGACGCGCCTCACCTTCGTCGGCCGCGTCGAGTTCCGCGACGAGCGCATACGCGGCAGGGGAGAACGCGGGTTCTTCGACCTCGACCGGGGCCGAGCGGAGCTGTTCGGCAAGCGCGTCACGGTGTCAAGCGATCGCGGCGAGCTGACCGGCCCTCACCTGGCCTGGGATCGCAAGACCGGCCTCGTCACCGCCGACGGGGGGATCCAGGCACGCCTCGATCCGGCCGGCGCGAGCCTGCTCTCCGGGGCCCAGGCGGGCGCCCGGGGGCCGGTGCGGATCGAGGCGCAGGAGGCGATCTTCCAGGAGCAGCCGCGGGCGTTCATCTTCAGGGGGCGCGTGCAGGCCTGGCAAGGCGAGAGCGTGTTGCTGGCCGACCAGTTGCGCGGCGAGGAAGCCGAGCAGCGTCTGTCCGCGGCCGGGGGCGTCAAGACGATCTTCCGCGAGCCGGCTGGTCCGGACGGCGCGGTGCGCCAGACGGAGATCACCGCGGAGACGCTCGCCTATCGCCGTGTGGAGCGCACCATCGTCTACCAGGGGAGCGTGCGCATGCAGCAGGACGGCAGGACCCTGGTTGCCGACGAGCTGGTCAACCACCTCGGCGAGGGCGACCGGGTAGAGCGCGTGGTCGCCACCGGCGCGCTGCGGCTGGAGGACGGAGCGAGCGGCCGGGTGGTGGAGGCCGGACGGGCCGACTACGACCTCGCGGCGCGCACCGCCCTGTTCGAGGGCCAGCCGGTCGTCCTCAAGGACCGACAGGGGACGACGATCCAGGGGCGGCGACTGCTCTACGATCTCAGCACGGGCAGCGCGCGAATGCTGGCAGAGACCCCATGACGACCAAGCCCCACCTTCGCGCGCGGAACCTGCGCAAGGTCTACCGCGGCCGAGCCGTCGTGCAGGACGTGTCGGTCGAGGTCGCGCCGGGCGAAGTGGTCGGGCTGCTCGGTCCGAACGGCGCCGGCAAGACCACGACTTTCTACATAGTCGTCGGGCTGACGCCTCCCGACGGCGGGTCGGTCTTCCTCGGCGACGAGGAGATCACCCAGCTCCCGATGTTCCAGCGCGCGCAGCGCGGCATAAGCTACCTGCCGCAGGAGCCCTCGGTATTCCGCAAGATGACGGTCGAAGACAACCTGCGCGCGGTGCTCGAGACGCTCGATCTCTCGCACGCCGAGCAGGAGCGGCGAATCGACCGGCTGATCGAGGACTTCAATCTGCAGCGGGTCCGCCGCAGCCTCGGCTTCATGCTCTCGGGGGGGGAGCGGCGACGCGTCGAGATCGCGCGCGCGCTCACCATCAGTCCGGCGTTCATCCTTCTCGACGAGCCGTTCGCGGGCATCGATCCGATCGCGGTGCTCGACATCCAAGGTATCATTCGCCACCTGAAGGAGATGGGCATCGGCGTCCTGATCACCGACCACAACGTGCGCGAAACGCTCAAGATCACCAGCCGCGCCTACATCATCAACAACGGCGAGATCCTGCGTTCAGGCGCGCCCGGGGTGCTGTCCGCCGACCCGCAGGTCCGCAAGATCTACCTGGGCGAGGAGTTCAGCCTCTAGGCGCGCCATGGCACTCGAGCAGAAGCTCTCGCTCAAGCTCTCCCAGCGGCTGGTGATGACGCCGTCGCTGCAGCAGGCCATCAAGCTGCTGCAGATGACGCGCATGGAGCTGGAGACCGTGGTCGCCCAGGAGCTCGAGGCGAACCCGATCCTCGAGGAAATCGAGGAGGGGGTGGAGGAGGAGGAAAGCCCCTCCCCGGCGACGCTGGAGAGCGAGGCCGACGCCGTCCCCGCGCAGACCGCCCAGGAGGCCGAGACCGCGCAGCGCAAGGCGATGGAGGAGCTGGCGGTCGAGGCGTATCTCAACGACGCCTGGAACGACGACGGCTTCAGCTCCGGCGAGTGGGAGGAGCGCGAGGCGCCGCCGCTCGAGAACACCCTCACCCGCGAGCCCGACCTCTATGACCACTTGCTCTGGCAGATCCACCTGTCGGATTTCCCGCCCGTCGAACGGGAGATCGCGGAGCTGATCGTCGGCAACCTGGATCCGGACGGTTTCATGGTCGCCTCGGTCGATGAGATCGCGCGGTCGGGCGGCGAGGCGGCCGGGGAGCCCTGGCCGGAGGATCTCGTGCGCGCCGTGCTCGACAAGGTGCGGCGGCTCGATCCGCCGGGAGTGGCTTGCGCCAACCTGCGGGAGAGCCTGCTGCTCCAGCTCGACCTGGCCGGAGAACCCGCCGATTCGATTCCTCGTCGCATCGTGGCGGAGCACTGGGAGCTCTTCCTTCGCCGCCAGTATCCACAGGTCGCGCGCGCGCTCGGCGTCGCCCTGCCCGAGCTCGAGCCGGCGATCGAGCGGATCAAGGCGCTCGAGACCCGACCCGGCCGGCGCTACACCAACGAGCGGGCTCATTACATCGAGCCCGACGTGCACGTCCTCAAGGTCGGCGACGACTACATCATCCAGCTCAACGACGACGGGCTGCCGCGGCTGCGCATCTCGCGCGCCTATCGCAAGATGCTGCAGCAGATGCGCGCCGAAGGGCGGCAAAGCGACGCGCAGCAGTACATCTCCGACAAGATGCGTTCGGCGGTCTGGCTGATCAAGAGCCTCGACCAGCGCCAGAGGACGATCTACAAAGTGGCGGACTCGATCGTCCGCCAGCAGCGCGAGTTCCTGGACGCCGGCCTCGATTTCCTTCGCCCGATGGTGCTGCGCGACGTCGCCGAGGACATCGGCATGCACGAATCGACGGTGTCGAGAGTCGTCTCGAACAAGTACATGCACACGCCTCGCGGCCTCTTCCCGCTGAAATTCTTTTTCCACAGCGGCATCGACCGCGACTACGGCGACGACATCTCGTCGCTCACAGTCAAACGCAAGATCAAGCAGCTGATCGAGTCCGAGGATCCGCGTCATCCGCTGTCGGACAGCGAGCTGATGCGCATCCTGAATCGGGAGGGCATCCAGATCGCCCGGCGGACGGTGGCCAAGTACCGTGACGAGCTGAAGGTGCCGTCCTCGGCGGACCGCAAGAGGATATTCTGAACCCCGAGGTCGCGCGGCGCCCGGCGCACCCGCCGGACGCCGGGAAAGGAGAGCCATGAACATCGAGTTCGTCGGCCGCCATGTCCAGGTGGACGAGAGGGTCCGCAGCCACGCCCAGGAGAAGCTCGCCAAGGTGGCCAGGTTCCTCAAGGAGCCGATCGAGGTTCATGTCACGCTCGACGCCGAGAAGAGCCGCCAGATCGCGGAGCTGCGCATCGTGCACCGGCACGGCAGCCTGCACTCGAGGGAGGAGAATCACGATCTGCTCGAGGCGTTGGGCCTGGCCATCGACGCGGTGGCGGAGCAGGCTCTCCGCACGCGCAAGCGTTCGGTGGACAAGCGGCGCCGCGCCAGCCGCGACGCGGCGGCGCGCAACGACTGGCCGGTCGAGGTCCTGGCCCGCGACAGCGTCGGCCAGGGCGGCACGCCCCAGATCGTCGAGTCCTCGTCGCTTGAGATCAAACCGATGAGCCTGGACGAGGCCGCGCTCGCCCTCGACACCTCCCGTCACGAGTTCGTCGTCTTCCGCGACGCCAGCAGCGAGCGGGTCAACGTCCTCTACCGGCGCAAGGACGGCAACTTCGGCCTGATCTCGCCGGAGCTCTGAGCGGTGACGTCGGGCGGCGCCGTCGACCTCGCGGAAGCGACCCGGCCGGAGCTGCTCTTCCCGGCGCTGACCGCCCGCGACGGTCGGAACGCGCTCGCCGAGATCGCGACAGGGATCGCCGCGGCCCTGCCCGGAGTGTCGGCAGCCCAGCTCGCACGCGGCTTCGCGGAGCGCGAAGCGCTCGGCTCGACCGCGCTCGGCGCCGGTCTGGCCGTGCCGCACTGCAAGCTCCCCGGGCTCGAACGCGCTTGGGTCGCGGTGGCGGTCAGCCGGGATGGCGTCGAGTTCGGGGCTGCCGACGGCCGGCCCGTCCAGGTCTTTTTCGCGGTGATCTCGCCGTCCGACGCGCCGGCCGCTCACCTGAAGCTGCTCGCCGCCATCTCGCGCTGGGCGCGGATTCCGGGCCGCCTCGGGCGGCTGACCACCGCCGGCAGCTCCGCGGACCTGCTGGCGGCGCTCGAGGCAGGGGAGGCCTGATGCCGAATCGTTCGGGGAAATCCACGGCTCCGCCCGCCGCGGTCCTGGTCAGCGAGCTGCTCGGCGACGAGCTCTCCGACCTGAGGCTGACGCTGATCAGCGGCGAGCAGCACCTCGACAACCGGATCACGCATCCACGGGTCCAGAAGCCGGGCCTCGCCTTCGCCGGCTACTACGACTACATCAAGCCCGGCCGCGTGCAGATCGTCGGCGAGAGCGAGCTGACCTACCTGAAGACGGTCGCGGCGGCGGAGCGCGCCGAGCGATTGGAACGCATCGCCAGCCTGCCGATCCCGGTGCTGGTCGTGACCAAGGGACTGACGCCGCTGCCCGATCTGCTCGAGCAATTCCGGGCGCGACAGGTGCCGATCCTCTCCTCGAAGGCGCTCAGCTCGGAGGTGATCAAGCGGCTGAGCTACTTCCTCGAGGACCACCTCGTGCCGTCGACGCGCGTGCACGGCGTGTTGCTGGACATCTACGGACTCGGCGTGCTGCTGATCGGCTCGAGCGGCGTCGGCAAGAGCGAAGCGGCCCTCGACCTCATCACCCGCGGGCACAGCCTGGTTTCGGACGACCGGGTCAATATCAAGCGCTACCCGAACGGGGAGCTGATCGGGTATGCCGACGAACCGATCAAGCACCACATGGAGCTGCGCGGCCTGGGCATCGTGAACGTCAAGGACCTGTTCGGTCTCGCCGCGGTGCGGGACCGGCGACCGATCGATCTCGTGGTCGAGCTCGAGCTCTGGCAGGAGGGGAAGGTCTACGATCGGCTCGGCCTGGACGAGACGGTCTACGAGATTCTCGAGACGCCCTGTCCCTACATCCGGATGCCCCTGTCGCTGGGGCGCAATGTGGCGAACCTCGTCGAGATCGCCGCCCGCAACCACGTGCTGAAGCTGCAGGGAACTCACTCGGCCAGGGAGTTCGCCCGCAAGCTGGAGGAGCAGCTTGAGAGAAACCGCAAGGGCAGGCCGCGGCGCTAGGCTGGTCCTGATCACCGGCCTCTCGGGCTCGGGCAAGAGCACGGTGGCCAAGTGTTTCGAGGACGTCGGCTACTACTGCGTCGACAATCTGCCGCTGCCGCTGCTGACCACCTTCCTCGCGAACCCGTCCGGGTTCGTGGAGGGGGAGGACCGCATCGCGGTGGTGGCGGACGTGCGCGCCCCCGGTTTCGCCGCCCAGGCGCCCAGGCTGCTGGCCGATCTCGACCGCGAGCGTGTGGCGCCGACCCTGGTCTTCCTGGAGGCCTCGGACGACGCGCTGGTGCGGCGCTTTTCGGAGACCCGGCGGCCGCACCCGCTCGCCGAGGACCGGCCGCCCATCGAGGGGATCCGCCGCGAGCGCGAGTTGCTCGCCGATCTGCGCGGGCGCGCGGATCTGGTCCTCGACACCAGCGACTGGTCCATCCACGACATCCGGTCGCTGGTCTTCCGCGAGTTCGGGCGCGACGCGGGAGCCGAGCCGACGATGGTGGTCTCGCTGCTCTCTTTCGGTTTCAAGTACGGCACCCCGCCGGGCGTCGACCTGATGTTCGATGTCCGGTTCCTGCCCAACCCCCACTTCGTCGCCGAGCTGCGCGCGCGCACCGGCAGCGAACCCGAGGTGCTGGAGTACCTGGACCGCCAGCCCGAGTTCGGCGACCTGGTGGCGCGGGTGGCCGACCTGCTGCGCTTCCTGCTGCCAAGGTACCGGCAGGAGAACCGCAGCTACCTGACCATCGCCGTCGGTTGCACGGGCGGACGCCACCGTTCGGTCGCGGTAGTCGAGCGTCTGGCGGCGCTGCTGGAGAACGACGGCTGGACCTCCCGCGTGCACCATCGGGATCTCGACCGGGGCAGCGCATGATCGGCGTGCTGATCGTCACCCACGGGGCGCTGGCCGACGAGCTCCTGGCTGCGGCCCGGATCATCGCAGCGGAAGAGCTGCCTCGCTTCCGCGCCCTGTCGCTCGCCTGGCAGGTCGGGTTGGAGGAGGCGCGCGCGCGGATCTCAGAGGCGGTAGCGGCGCTCGACGACGGCGACGGGGTGATCGTCCTGACCGACATGTTCGGCGACACGCCCTCGAACGCGGCCTTCTCGCTGGTCCGCGAGGACCGGCTCGAGGTGGTCACGGGAGTGAACCTGCCGATGGTGGTCCGGCTCGGCTGCGCCGGCGCTCCGGTGCTCTCGCTGCGCGAGCTGGCGCGCGCCATCGAGCTGAAGGGCCGACGCAGCATCGCCCGCGCCGAGGCGGCGCCGGCGCGCCGAAACGGCGATGATTGAACGGGAGATCGACGTCGTGAACCGGCTCGGCCTTCACGCGCGGGCCGCCGCCAAGCTGGTCCACCTGGCGGGCGGCTACCGGAGCGGTGTGAGCCTGGTCGTCGACGGCGAGGAGGTGGATGCCAAGAGCATCCTCGGCATCCTCCTCCTGGCGGCGGCTCAGGGCACCCGCGTGGTGGTCCGCTGCGACGGCGACGACGAGGCCGCCGCCATGTCTGCGGTAGAGGCGCTGTTCGCCGATCGATTCGGGGAGAGCGAGTGACCTCCCGCGCGGCGATGCAGACCCTGCAGGGCATCGGCGTTTCCGACGGGATCGCCGTCGGTCGCGCGGTCGTGGTCGCGAACCGTGCGGTGGAGATCTTCCGGATCCCGCTGCGCGAGGAGGAGATTGGGCGCGAGGTGGAGCGCTTCCGGGCCGCGCGCGCGGAAGTCCGCCAGCAGATCGAGACCACACGGCGAGGCGCCGATCAGCTCTTCGGCGAGGAGCTTTCGGCGATCTTCGAGGCGCATTCGCTGCTGCTGGAAGACAAGTCCTTCCTGGCGGCCATCGAGCGCCGGATCATCGGCGATCGCGTGAACGCCGAGTGGGCCGTGCACGAAACCTCGATCGAGCTCGGGCGCCGGTTCTCGGCGCTACGCGACGACTACCTGCGCGAGCGGGGCGAGGACCTCGAGGACGTGGTCCGGCAGCTGCTGCGAACCCTTCAGGGAATCGCCCACCACGAGGTCTCCGAGGTGGAGGGCGACGTCATCCTGGTCGCGGACGATCTGGTGCCCTCGGAGGCGATCCGGCTCGGGCGCGCCAATGTCGTGGGCTTCGCGATCGAGGCCGGTGGCCGGACTTCGCACACGTCGATCATCGCCCGTTCGCTGGGAATCCCAGCGGTGGCCGTGCTGCCAGAGATCACCGATCTGGTGACCGACGAAGATCCGATCATCGTCGACGGCCGGACGGGAGAGGTCATCCTGCATCCGTCCGACGAAGTCCTCGCCCGTTTCCGGAGCGAGAAGGTCGAGATCGAGTCCGCCGCAGAGACGGCGCGCGCCGAGCCTCTCGAGGCAGCGGTGACCCGCGACGGCGTCGCGATCGACCTCCAGGCCAACATCGACCTGCCCGAGGAGATCCCCGAGCTCGACCGCTGCGGTGCGCACGGCATCGGGCTCTACCGGAGCGAGTTTCTCTACATGGAAACCGATCCGCGACTGCCGACCGAGGAGGACCACTACCGGATCTACCGGCAGCTCGTGGAGGCCTCCCACCCGCACGCGGCGACCATCCGGACCTACGACCTGGGAGGCCGCAAGCTGGCGCGCGAAATGATGGAGAGCGACGAGGAGAATCCGGTGCTCGGCCTGCGCGGCATCCGCCTCACGCTGGCGCGGCCGCGCATCTTCCGCACCCAGCTGCGGGGGCTGCTGCGCGCTGGGGTCCACGGCGAGCTCTGGATCATGGCGCCCATGGTGAGCCGGATCGAGGAGGTTCGCCAGCTGAAGGCATTGCTGGCGGAGATCGTCGCGGAGCTCGATGCCGAGGGCGTGCCCCGAGCGTCGGACTACCGCCTCGGAGTGATGATCGAGGTGCCGGCGGCGGCGATGATCGCCGACCTGCTCGCGCGAGAGGTCGACTTCTTTTCGATCGGCACCAACGACCTGATTCAGTACTCCCTCGCCGTCGATCGCAACAACCGGCAGGTCGCTGACCTCTATCAGCCGCTTCATCCGGCCGTGCTGCGCATGCTACGCTCGGTTGCGGACGCCGGGCGTTCGGCCGGA
This sequence comes from uncultured Acidobacteriota bacterium, assembly GCA_963803995.1. Taxonomy (GTDB): domain Bacteria; phylum Acidobacteriota; class Thermoanaerobaculia; order Multivoradales; family JAGPDF01; genus JACTMI01. The sequence continues at coordinate 157,523 of CAWDOT010000027.1, read as the reverse complement.
ATCTCGGTCAGCGTATGCGGCGAGATGGCTTCCGACGAACGCTGCCTGCCGGTCATGCTCGGGCTGGGGCTGCGTAAGCTGTCGGCGCACCCGCGGGCCTTGCCCGGGCTGGCGCGCCGGATCCGGGAGCTCGACATCCATGCGCTCGAGCCTGTCGCCCGCCGCTGCTGCGAGCTCGCGTCGAGCCAGGAGGTTCAAGAGATGCTGCAGCGCTGCGTGCCGACCGGGGCCGCGAACCGCGAGACGGGCGCATCATGAGGTTTCCCGTCCGTCGAGTCGACAAGCCCTGGGGTCACGAACTGATCCTGGCGCAGACCGAGCGCTACGTCGGAAAGGTGCTGCACATCGAGCCTGGTCACGCGCTCTCTCTCCAGTACCACGTCCGCAAGGACGAGACCTTCTTCGTCGCGCGCGGCGAGATTGTCCTCGAGGTGGAGGAGGCCGGCCAGATGGTCCGCCAACCGCTGCGCGAAGGGGAGGCCTACCACGTCACTCCGCCCACCCGGCACCGGATGATCGCCGGCGCCGCGGGTTGCGACCTGTTCGAGGTTTCGACCCCCGAGCTCGAGGACGTGGTGCGCATCGAGGACCGCTATGGGCGCAGCTGAGTCGAGGGCGTGGAATCTAGCCGCGCTGCTCGCGCTCGGCGCGGCGGCGTTCGCCTGCGCCGGTTCGCACGAGCCGCCGGAGCCGCTGCCCCCCCAGGCCGTCTCGCAGCACCGGCCCGAGCCGGCGCCACCGGTTCCGACGGCGACGCCGACACCGCCGCCCCCGACCCTGGTGGTCGTGGATCCGGGAGGAGAAGAGGCTCCGGGACCCTCCTCACTCGCCGAGGCCGCGCGTCGCGAGAAGGAACGCCGCCAGGGCGCCGAGAAGCCGGCCGTTGTGCTCACCAACAAGAACCTCGCCGAGTTCTCGAAGGGGCAGAAGCTGACGGTCGCGCAGGAGTCCGCCGCGACACCTGAGGCGCCCGGCGCCGAGGACGACACGGCGAACGCCGAGAAGGAGAAGTACTGGCGCGATCGTGGCCTGGAGATCCGGCGGCGCTGGCGTGACGCGGCGGATTCGGTCGAACGGCTCGAGGAAGAGTCGGCGGGCCTGCGGCGCCAGTTCTATTCGACCGACGACCCCTACGTCCGCGACAACCAGATCAAGCCGGAGTGGGACCGGGTGCTGGCCGAGCTCGATCAGGCTCGGCGCACCGTAGCGGAGGCGCCGCACGAGATCGACGCCTTCCTCGACGAGGGGCGGCGGGCTGGAGCGTTGCCCGGCTGGCTGCGCGAGGGCATCGAGATCGAGCCGGAGCCGCCGGCGGAGGCTGCCGATTCAGCCGACCCGCAGGAACCCAGAGTCCTCGACGAGGAGCCTCCCCCGCCATGAGAAGAGGGGAGCGGCGCTACTTCATCGAGACCTGGGGCTGCCAGATGAACGAGCTCGACAGCCAGCGGATGGCGGGCGAGCTCATGCGACAGGGTCTGCTGCCGACGCGGCTGGTCGCCGAGGCCGATCTGGTCCTGCTCAACTCGTGCAGCGTTCGTGAGAAGGCAGAGCAGAAGGTCTATTCGCGCCTCGGCGAGTACCGGCTGCTCAAGCGCGAGCGCCCCGGACTGCGCATCGGTCTGTGCGGGTGCGTGGCGCAGCAGGAAGGCGAGCGCGCGCTCGCGCGCGTGCGCGAGCTCGACTTCGTGCTCGGCCCGGCCCGCATCGGCGAGCTGGGCGTCGTGCTCGACCGGGTGTTGGCGGGGGAGCGGGTCGTCGCGACCGGCTTTCCGGCCGAGCGCGTCTACGAGTTCGACAGCATCGCCCGCGACGGCGAGTTCAAGGGGATGGTCACGATCATCGAGGGGTGCGACAAGCGCTGCACCTTCTGCATCGTGCCGGCGACGCGCGGCCCGGAGCGCTGCCGTCCGCTCGCCGAAGTGGTCGCCGAGGTCCGTCACCTGCTCGACTTCGGCTTCCGGGAGATCGAGCTGCTTGGTCAGACCGTGAATCACTGGCGCGAGCCGGACGGAAACCTCGACTTCGCGGATCTCCTCGACGCCGTCGCGCCGTTGCCGGGACTGAGGCGCCTGCGCTTCGTCACCTCCTTCCCACGCGACTTCACGCCCCGCATGGTGGATTGTCTGCGCCGGCACGCGAACATCTCCGACTACCTCCACCTGCCCGTGCAGTCGGGGAGCGACCGCGTCCTGCGCCGGATGGGGCGCGGCTACACCGTGGCCGAGTACCTGGAGCTGCTCGGTTCGTTGCGCGCCGCGCGGCCGACGGTGGCAGTGTCGACCGACCTGATCGTCGGGTTCCCCGGTGAGACCGAAGAGGACTTCCAGGCCACGCTCGACCTGGTGGAGGAGGCGAGGTTCAGTGCGCTCTTCGCCTTCGCCTACTCGAGGCGGCCGGGAACCGCTGCGCTGCGTCTGGGAGACGACCTTCCGGCCGAAGTCGCGGCGGAACGACTGCAGCGTCTGCTCGACCGGCAGAACCGGATTCAGGCGGAGATCAACGCGACGCTGGTCGGCCGTCGGCTCGAAGTACTGATCACGGGGTGGGGGAGGGACGGGGCCTCGGCGACGGCGCGCACGAGCTGCCATCGGATCGTCCACTTCCCGACTCCGGACGGAGCCGCCGCGCTGGGCACCTTCGCGGACGTGCGCATCGTCCGTGCGCTGCCGCACAGCCTGCTCGGCGAGCTGGCCGCCGGGGATCTGGCGCCGAGCGCGACACAGGCGGGCACGCGCCGCCTGCCGATCCTCCAATCCGCCTCCTGAACCGTGCCGGGCCGCCGCGGCCGCGGCGCCAGGCATCGGGTCTCATCATCGCGGGCTCGATCCGCGATGCGCTGCTTGACGCTCCCGGTTCACAGTCTCAGAATCATCCGGTGACCGATCCGAGCGCACCCTCCGAGTGGGTCGAGATGCGCCTCAAGGGCCTCATCCTCGATCCGACCAGCGACGTCCCGGTCATCATCCTCCGCGAAGAGGGTGGAACGGTCTTCCTGCCGATCTGGATCGGAGTGTTCGAGGCCAACGCCATCGCGCTCGCCCTCGAGGGGATCCAGACGCCGCGTCCGATGACCCACGACTTGCTGCAGTCGGTGCTGGTCGGGCTCGATGCCGAGCTCGTCCGGATCGAGATCCACGCCCTGCTCGAGGGGACGTTCCATGCCCGGTTGAGGCTCCGGCGCAAGACGGCGGAGGCGGAGGGCCTCGTCGAGGTCGACTCGCGGCCGAGCGACGCGGTCGCCCTGGCCCTGCGCACGGGTGCCCCCATCTGGATCGCCCGATCGGTTCTCGAAGGCGCCCTTTCGAGCCAGAAGGCCTCCGAGGCCGAAGACGACCGGAAGCTCCGGGAGTGGCTCGAGAACGCCCGCCCCGAGGACCTCGGCAAGTACTCGATGTAGTCCGGCCCCGGCCCGGCCGAAATCCCGCGAAGGACCTCACCCCTGACCGTCGGCGGTCGTGCCAGGCAATCCGGAACGCCTCGCAGAAGCCGAGAAGAGACCCACCGAGAGCTCCTGGAAACTCCGCCCGCCCTGGTCGGCGGAACGGGGTTGCTGACCTGGGCGGAAAACTGCCCATAGAAGGAAGGGACGGACGGACGATCGGGTGGTTGGTCGAGAGGAGAAGCGAGCGCCCTTCCGAAGCGGCCGGACGGGGCTTGCCCCCGCGCTGGCTCGGAGCGACTGCTTCGGGGCCGGCTCTCCGCGGCTGATCCTGGACGTCAAGGGCGTTCCCGAGACGACAGACACCTTCTATGGAGCTTTTCGGTTCTGTGCGCTCTCCCTTTCCAGCGAGGCCCGAGGTGAGGCGGGGCGAGGCAGGAAGCGCGGGGCCCGAGGACGGCCTGGGGGGGCGTGGCGCCTGGCGCCTACGGATCTCGGAACGGGGGCGAAGATCCTCAGCAGGAGGACGAGGGCCCTGAGTGCCCGGAGGCGGGTTTAGCCTCGAGGAGCGTAACGTCCGATAAGATAGATTATGTAAACTACCAAGGCCCGGCGCAGTCAGGCACCTATGCGGGATCAGCCCTTCTCTTGGTCGGGCTTGGACGCTTCTCCAGCTCGGCTTGCAGCCGCTGACTGGCTTGGTCGGTCGTAACGCGGTGGGCTTGCTGGGCTCCAGAATCCGGCGTCCGTTGCGACGCCAGCGCAGCTACTCTTCTGCGCTGCGAATCTCGTCGAGGATCTGCTCGAGCGCACGCACCAGGTCGGCGCGCTCGACGGTGCTCTGGCGGAACGTCAGATTGAGCTGGAAGGTCCGGTCCGGAGACCGGAACTTGAAGACATAGGGCTTCCGTTTCGCCGACTTGCCCCGTCGCCCCGGGGTTCCGCGGGTGTCCCGCCGGAGATCGTCCCGGGTCAAGCCCTGCTGACCGACCTTCTCCAGGAGCTGCCGCATTCTGGCCGGCTCGCCCGCCTTGGCAACCTCCAGGAGCGTCGAACGGCTGGTGATGCCGAGCGCCATGGCCTCCTCCCGGAGCTCTGCCGGAATCGCCAGCAGCGACAGGGTCTCCGCCACCATCGAGCGCGACTTTCCGACCGCCTTGGCGATCTCCTCCTGCGTGTAGTCGTGCCGGTCGCCGAGGGCACGGAACCCTTCGGCCTCCTCGAAGGCAGTCAGGTCCTTCCGCTGGAGATTCTCGATCAGGGCGATCTCGAGCGCCTCTTGCTCGGAGACGTCCATCTCGATGACCGGTACCTCGTAGAGACCGGCCTCAAGGGCGGCTCGATATCGGCGTTCGCCCGAGATGATCTGGAACTGCGTCGGTGGTGCGGTTCCAATCCGTGCCGAGCCGGGGGGAGATCCACCCTCTGGATCCGGACTGGCGGTTGGCAGAGGGCGGACCAGGATCGGCTCCAGAATGCCCTTCTCGCGAATCGAGGCGACGAGGTCGGAGAGGTCGCCGATCTGAGTTCGCGGTTGGTCCGGATTGGCCTCGATCGCCGAGAGCGGCAGCAGCCGTCCGACGGGAGACTCGTGGCGGTTCGCGAGCTCGTCGACGAAGTGCGCGTTGTGCCGCATCTTGACCCGGAGCGGCAGTCCCCTCTTCGCGGTCGTGGGCTCAGACACGGCTCAGGACCTCCTCAGAGAGCTTGTAGTACTCGTAGGCACCGCTCGACCTGGGCGCGAAGCTGAAGATCGACTCCTTGTAGGCAGGGCTCTCCTCGAGCCGGACGCTCTTGGTGATCATGGTCTCGAAGAGCTTGTCGCCAAAGACCCTCTGGATCTGGTCGACGATGTCCCGCGACAGCAGCGTCCGCTTGTCGTGAAGCGTGATCACCGCGCCCAGGATCTGGAGCTGCGGGTTCGCCCGCTGCTTGATCTTGTCGATGGTCTCGAGCAGGTCGTCGGTCCCCTCCAGCGCAAAGTAGCTCGACTGGATCGGGATCAGGACATGGGTCGAGGCAACGAGGGCGTTGACCGTGATGATGCCCAGGGTCGGGGGCGTATCGAGCACGACGAAGTCATAATCCGCTTGAACCGGGTCGAGCACATCTTTGAGCCGATAGTGGCTGTCGATCTCGCCGAGGAGCTTCGACTCGATCTTTGCGAGCGCGATCGAAGAGGGCGCGAGCGCGAGATTCGGGACCTTCTCCGTGAGCTGGATGACTTCGCTCAGCGGGCAGGTTCGATCCACCAGGACGTCGTACATGGACTTGGTCAGGCCATGAATGTCCAGAAACGACATCGAGCTGTTCGCCTGGGGATCGAGGTCGACGAGAAGGGTCCGCAGGCCCTTGGAAGCCAGCGCCGCCGACAGGTTGATCGCCGTCGTGGTCTTGCCGACTCCGCCTTTCTGGTTCGCGATGGAGAGGATCATGGAACGGCCGGAGTGTACGGAATGGCCGCCGGGCGGTCAAGGCAGTCGGACGCTCTGCCATGGATCGATGTCGGCGCGCCGACACTTCTCGCAAGACACTTGAAAATAAGCACTTAGCTCGGTGACCGACGTCCGTCGTTAGGTTGGGTCGACGCGCCACTCGGCCGCCAGGTCGTCGTCTTCGGCGATGCGAACCGCAACCAGGCGACAGTGCCCCGCAAGCCCTTCCTGCAGGCGATTCCTCACCCAGATCGCAAGATTCTCGGAGGATGGAATCGCCTTCCCCGCTGCGAACTCAGGGACCGCTTCGTTGATGTGGCAGTGATCCAGGACCTCGAGGACGCGCTCCGAGACGAGTCGATCGAGGTCCCCGAGATCGACGACGAATCCGGTCGACGGATCGACTTCGCCCGCGACCGTTACGCTCAGCCGGTAGTTGTGTCCGTGGCCCGGAAGACGGGCGCACTTGCCGAAGCGGCGCAGGTTCTCTTCCTCGCTCCATTCCGGGCGACGATAGAGGTGGCTCGCGGAAAACTTGTAGACGCGCTGGAGGTGAATGGCCATCGGGTCCCTGGCAGCCTCACTCGGTTTCGGGCGGAACTTCGAAGCCCTGGGGTCGGGCCGGCACGCTCCCCCGCCAGAGGGTGGAGCCACCGGTGATCTCGACGACCGAGCCGGTCGCGTAGTCGCAGGTGAGGAGGAAGAGCACGGCCTGGGCCACGTGCTCGGGCTGGCCGAGCCGGCGCAGCAGGGTTCGGCTGGCCATTGCCGCCCGCTCCGCCGCCGGTGTGGCCTCCGGAGGCAGCACGGGTCCGGGCATCACCGCGTTGACGCGAAAGTCGGGAGCAAGCGCCTTGGCCAGGGCCTTGACCAGGGCCACCACGCCTGCCTTCGCCACGCTGTGGGCGAGGTAAGCGGGCCAGAGCTCGACCGCCGCGGCGTCGGCGATCGCCACCAGATTCCCCCCACGGCTCCCCTGCCGTCGGGCGATCTCGGTCGAGAGGAGGAAGAAAGAGCGGAGGTTGAGAGCGAACACTCGGTCCCAATCCTCGGCCGTGGTCTCCAGCGCCCCTTTGCGAAGAAATCCGGCCGCCGAGTGGACCAGGGTGTCGACCTCGAAGCCCTGTCCCGCTGCAGCATCGAGCAGCTCGGCTGGGGACGTCGGGGACTCCAGGTCGGCGCCGACGGCGATCGCACGGACCGGGAGCTCGCGAGCCAGGGCCTCGGCTCGCCCGAGCGAGCGGTGAGCGTGGATGACGAGGTCCGCGCCAGCGTCGGCAAGAGCCCGGACCAGGGTGGAACCCACCCGGCGTCCTCCCCCGGTCACCAGAATCGAGCGTCCGGACAGCGGTCGCTCCGTATAATGCGTTGGCTTCATGCGCCGCCTCGACCGCTATCTGCTCTCCGAGATCCTCGGCCCCCTCGGGCTGGGGTTGCTAGTCTATACATTCATTCTACTGGTCCAGCGCTTCTTCAGCCTCGCCGAGATGATCATCCGGCGCGGCGTACCCGCGACGACCGTGGGGCGGCTCCTTCTCTACTCCCTCCCGAACATCGTCGTCCTGACATTGCCGATGGCGCTCCTGCTCGGCGTGCTGCTCGGGATCGGGCGCCTGGCCTCCGATAGCGAGCTGGTCGCGCTGCGCGCCTCCGGCGTCGGCGTAGTCCGGCTGGTGCGGCCGGTCGTGCTGCTCGCGACCGTCCTGTCGGTCGTCAACATGGTCCTGATGCTCTGGGTCCTGCCGATCGGCAACCAGGCGTACTCGCAGCAGTTGCTCGAGATCGTCACGCGGACCATGGGCCAGCAGTTCGAGCCCAGAGTCTTCTATCCCGAGTTCCAGGGCAAGACGATGTGGGTCTTCGACGTGGAACCGGACGGATCCTGGCGCGGCGTGTTTCTCGCGGACTCGGTCCCGAGCGAGAAGAGCAGCGTCTTCGTCGCTCGCACTGGGAGGCTGGAAGTCGACAGCGAGGGCGAGAAGGTGATCCTGCAGCTCGAAGACGCCGTGGAGCACAGCTACGATTTCACTCGTCCGGACGCATACGAGATCCGAAAGCACCGGAAGCTCCGGCTGCTGGTGCGCGATCGATTCGCGAGCGAGGAGCGATCGCGGCTGGCGAGCAGGAAGAGCATGCGCTCCCTGACTTTCGGCGAATACCAGGCGATCTCGCGCGACCCCACCGTGGCGCCCGAGCTCCGCAACACCGCCCGGGTCGAGATGCACAAGCGCTTCTCGATTCCCGCCGCCTGCCTGGTGCTCGGCCTTCTCGCGGTGCCGCTCGGCTTCACCAACCGCCGGGGCGGGAAGTCGTCCGGCTTTGCGCTCTCGATCGGCATCGTGGTGGTCTACCACGTGATGATCACGCAGGGCGAAGAGGCGGCGCGAGTCGGGCACCTCTCCCCTGGCCTGGCGATGTGGCTCCCCAACGTCGTGCTGGGAGTCTGCGCGATTGCGCTGCTCTACCAGAAGAACCACGATCTGCCCTGGATCCCCACTTGGCTCCGGCGCAGCCGCGTTGCCGGCTGGGCGGCTGCCGCGCTCCAGCGCTCGGTCGCGATCGGCGTCCGGGCTCGTGGGCCCTTGCAGCGCGCGAGGCGGCGTCATCTGGGCGGGCGCATCGGCAGCCGCGCGGGCAGCGCGGCCTCGCGTGTGCTGCTGCTGGTGCCCCGCCCCCGTCTCCGTTTCCCGAACCGCCTGGACCGCTACGTGCTCCACCGATTCGTGACGATCCTGCTGCTCGTCCTCGCGTCGGGCATCGCGCTCTCCTTCATTGCGGACTTCACGGAGAACGTCGACGACATCCTCCGCAACCGGCCGAGCGCGAACGTCATCCTGCGGTACTACAAGTACCAGTCGCTCGACATGGCCTACCAGGTCGCGCCGATCGCAGCCCTGGTGACGACGCTCGTGACGTTCGGCCTGCTGGCCCGCACGAACGAGGTGATCGCGGCGCGGGCCGTCGGAGTCAGCCTCTATCGGCTCGGCCTGCCTGCACTCGCGGGTGCTGCGGTCCTCGCCGCGCTCTGCACCTTTCTCCAGGTAGAGGTCCTCCCGGCCTCGAACCAGAAAGTAGCCGAAGCGAAGGACCAGATCCGAGGCCGTCCGCAGCGGGTCATCCGCAGCCCCGACAAGCAGTGGCTCTTCGGCCAGGGTCGCTTCATGTACAACTTCCTGGCCTTCGACGCGCGCAACGGTACGATCCAGCGCCTCCAGGTCTTCGAGTTCGACGACCAGTACCGCCTCGTCGCGCGCCTGCTGGCCGACGTGGCGCGCTACTCCCCTTCGGGCTGGGTTTTCGACAGCGGTTGGTCGCGTGGCTTCGTGGGCGCAGGAGAGCTGCGCACCTTCAAGTCCCCGGTGAGAGTCGACCTGCCCGAGCCGCCGGACTACTTCGCCGGGCAGGAGCCGAGGCCAGCGCAGATGACCTACAGTCAGTTGCGGACCTATATCCAGGAGATGAAGGGCGCCGGGCAGCGACGGCCCGATCTGGAGGTCGCTCTGATGAACAGGATCGCCTTCCCGATCGGAACCGTGGTCATGGCCCTGGTCGCCCTCCCCTTCGCGTTCCGGATGGAACGAAGGGGCGCGCTTTACGGCCTCGGCGTGGCGATCGTCCTCGGGATGGTGTTCATGGCCGTCTACGCCCTGTTCAAGACGCTCGGCGAGGTGGGGGCCTTCCCGGCCGTGGTGGCGGTCTGGAGCCCGAGCCTGCTCTTCTCCCTGCTGTCCGCCTATCTGTTTCTCGGCGTCCGCAGTTAGCCGCCCGAGACCCGACGCGCTTTCGCGCGGCGCTCCTCGAAGTGTGCGGCCACCCGTTCGACCGGCCAGGTATTGACGATCTGCGCGGCCTCGGCGCCCGCCTTGCGGGCGATCCCGACGCCGAACGACACGTCCGACAGCCCGCCAGTCGAGTGCGCGTCGGGATTGACCGCGGTCAACCCGCCGCGCCGGAGCCAGCCGCGCAGCGGCCGCCAGTCGAGGTCGAGCCGGTGCGGGTTGGCGTTGATCTCGACGATGACGCCATTCGCGAGAGCGGCGTCGAGGACGGCCTCGAGATCCACGTCGTAAGCCTCGCGCGCCAGCAGCAACCGTCCGGTCGGATGTCCCAGAAAGCTCACCGCAGGGTGCGAGACCGCGCGCACGATCCGCTCGGTCATGGCGGCGCGCGGCATCGAGAATCGGCTGTGGACGGAGGCGACCACGAAATCGAAGCCGAGCAGGAGGTCGTCGTCGAAATCCAGCGCGCCGTCGGCGAGCACGTCGGACTCCGTGCCGCGGAAGATCCGCAGGTCGCGCGCTTCCGACTGCCAGCGTCCGATTTCGGCCCACTGCTGCTCGACCTGCCCGGGGGTCAGGCCGCGCGCATAGGCCGCGCTTCGCGAATGATCGGCGATCCCGAGATAGCTCCAGCCCAGCCGGCGCGCCGCGGTCGCCATCTGATCGAGGGTGGCCGTGCCGTCGCTCCAGGTTGTGTGGACGTGGAAAGTCCCGGCGAGATCGGCGAGCTCGACCAGCCTGGGCAGCCGGTGCCGCTCGGCGAGCTCGATCTCGTCGAGCCCTTCGCGCAGCTCTGGCGCGATCCAGTCGAGCCCGAGCTCGCGATAGAGCGCCTCCTCGCTGTCGATCGCGAGACGCCGCTCGCCCTGGAACACGCCGTACTCGTTGACCGTCAGCCCGACGTGTTTCGCCCGGCTCCGGATCAGCACGTTGTGCTCCTTGCTGCCGGTGAAGTGATGGAGCGCCGAGGCGAACTCCCCTTCCTCGACCATGCGCAGGTCGGCCTGGAAACCGCCGGCGAGCACGATCGAGACCTTGGTCGCGCCCGAGCCGAGCACGCGGTCCACCCCGGGCGCGGATTCGAAGTGCCCGGCGACGGCGGCGCGATCGGCCGTGGCGACTGCGGCGACGAAGTCGAGGTCCCCGACGGTCTCGCGATGGCGCCGCAGGCTGCCGGCGATCTCGGCACGCTTCACTTCCGGACGTTCGCGCAGGGAGTCGAGCAGACGAGCCGCCGCCCCGCGCGCCTCCGAGACCAGGTGGCGCTGGCCGTACTCCTGGAGGTGCGCAAGGCCTTCGAGGATCTTCGCTTCGCTCTTCGCGCCGAAGCCCGCCAGCCCGGCGACGCGACCCTCGCGGCAGGCCCGCTCGAGGTCGGCCAGTGAGGCGACGCCCAGCTCTTCGCGCAGGCGGCGGATCTTCTTCGCGCCCAGGCCCCCGATCCGGAAGAGATCGAGGAGACCGGGCGGGACCTCCGCTCGCAGGTCCTGGTGCATCTGGAGCTTGCCGGTCTGGAGGATCTCGGCGATGGCGGCGGCGAGCCCGGGCCCGATGCCCCGGATCTCGCCGAGCGTGCCTTGGTCGACGAGCTCCTGGGGCTCCTCGACGAGCCCCTCGAGGGCGCGCGCGGCGTTGTCATAGGCCCGCACCCGGAACGGGTTCTCGCCCCGGATCTCGAGCAGCGCCGCAACTTCGTGCAGGATGCCGACGACGATCTCGCGATTCATCGTCTACCTCGCGGTGTCCGCCGCGCGGCGGGCAGAGTTCAGCCCGCGAATGCCGGAACTTCTCCCGCGGCGCCGGCCGCGGCGCGCAACTCCTGGCTGCGGTGGGTGCGCTCCCAGGTGAATCCGGGCTCTTCGCGCCCGAAGTGCCCGTAGGCGGCGGTGGCGCGGTAGATCGGCCGCCGCAGCTCGAGATAGTCGATGATCCCCTTCGGCGTGAGCGGGAAGATCTCGCGCACGAGGGCCTCGAGCCGGCTTTCCGCGATCTGGCCGGTGCCGAAACTGTCCACCCGCACCGAGACCGGATCGGCCACGCCGATGGCATAGGCGAGCTGGACCTCGACCTTGTCGGCCAGGCCCGCGGCGACCAGGTTCTTGGCGATGTGGCGCGCCATGTAAGTCGCGGAGCGGTCGACCTTCGTCGGGTCCTTGCCCGAGAAGGCGCCACCGCCGTGGCGCCCGTAACCGCCATAAGTGTCGACGATGATCTTGCGCCCGGTCAGACCGGAGTCGCCATGGGGTCCGCCGACCACGAACTTGCCGGTCGGATTGACGTGGAAGAGCGTGTCGGCGTCGAGCAGGTCGGCCGGGATGACCGGACGGACGATGACGTCGAGGACCTGCTCGCGGATGAGTTCGTTCGTCAGACCGTCGGCGTGCTGGGTCGAGACGACCACGGTGTGGACGCGGCGCGGCTTGCCGTCCGCGTATTCGACCGTCACCTGGCTCTTGCCGTCGGGCCGCAGCCAGGTGATCTCCTTCGCGCGGCGCGCCTCCGCGAGACGGCGGGTCAGGCCATGCGCGAGCATGATCGGCAGCGGCATCAGCTGCGGCGTCTCGCGGCAGGCGAAGCCGAACATGAGGCCCTGGTCGCCGGCGCCGCCGGTGTCGACGCCCTGGGCGATATCCGGCGACTGCTTGCCGATGGCGTTGATTACCGCGCACCCTTCGGCGTCGAAACCGATGCCCGCTTCGGTGTAACCGATGTCGCGGACGGTCTGGCGGGCGAGACCGATGAAGTCGACCCCGGCGTCAGAGGTGATCTCTCCGGCCAGCAGGACCAGGCCGGTGGCGACCAGCGTCTCGCAGGCAACCCGGCCCTTCGGATCCTGTTTCAGAACCTCGTCGAGGACGGCGTCCGAGATCTGATCGCAGATCTTGTCCGGGTGGCCCTCGGTAACCGACTCCGAGGTGAACAGCTCGACTTCGCGTTGGGTCATGCGCGGCTTCCTCTTCGGGCGCGGGGAGCGCCCCTGAATTCGACGGATCTTAACAGACCGGTCGCGGTCAGCGGGGGCGTCCCGGCCGGCTCTCCAGAATGCCGTAGAAGAGCGTCGCGATCGCGTGCAGCGTTGCGGTGCTGACCGCGCTGCGGCGCGTCTCCAGCCCGCCGGTGAGCGAGGCGATCGTGCCGCCCGCGCGCCGGGTGCCGGGAACGGCCGAGTGCACGTCGTCGCCGGTCGCGCCCTCCATCAGCCGGTCGGGCAGCTGGATGGCACCGCTCGAGCCGAGGGCTTCCCCCGCCACGCCGACCATCGCGGTCCAGTAGCGGACGAAGAACCGGGTGCGGCCCTCGACTTCGAGCGGATGGACGCAGGCTTCGGCGGCAAGATAGAAATGGTAGGTGCCGGGCAACCGCGCCTCGAGCTCGCGGGCGGCCGTCCGGGCCCGGTGGATGGCCTCCTCGTCCGAGGCCGGGAAGGCCGAGCGGGCGCTCGGGGGCCTCCTGCGGGACGACAGCCACCGGAACGGGCCGACCGATCCCGTCCTGGAAGTAGCGGCGAAAGGCGTCGCGCACGGCGAGAAGGGTGTCGGCCCCGGTGCCCGAGACGCAGACTTCGATGCCGCGTTGGAACTGACCGAGGAACTCCCTAAGATCGTGGGCCATGATCTCGAGTCGGCACAACGAGTCGATCAAGACTATTCGGCGCCTGCGCAGAAGGCAAGGCGATCACGCTCTGCTGGAGGGTCCGCACCTGCTCGCGGAAGCCCTCGCCACGGGGCTCGAGCTGGAAACGGTGCTGGCGACGCCGGAGGCGCTGCAGCGCCCCGAGGTCGCCCGTCTCGTCTCCCAGTTGAACCGTGCGCCGCTGGAGGTCGCCGCGGAGGTGCTCGACGGACTGGCGGACTCCGACAGTCCGCGCGGGCTGCTCGCGCTCGCCCGCCTGCCCAGGATGGGGTGTTCGTCGCTGCCGGCCGGCGGCGACACCGTGGTGCTCTATCTCGACGGCGTCCAGGATCCGGGCAACGTCGGCGCCCTCGCCCGGGTCGCGGAGGCGTTCGGGGCGGGGGCCCTCGCCCTCTCTTCCGGCTGCGCGCATCCCAATCACCCGCGCGCGTTGCGCGCTTCGGCAGGGAGCCTGCTGCGCCTGCCGGTCGCGGTCGAGGCGACGGTCGCCGGGGTCGACGGCCGCTTCGGTGGAAGGGTGCGGTGGACGGCGCTCGCCGCGCACGGCGGGCGGGCGCTCGACGCGCTCGAATGGCGTGCCGGGGCCTGGGTCCTCGCGGTCGGCGCCGAGGGCGCCGGGCTGTCGGCCGCGCTCGACGCCCGGCTCGACGAGCGCTGGACGATTCCGCTCGCGGGCCGGGTCGAGTCCCTCAACGTTGCGGTGGCCGGCGGGATCGCGCTCTACTCGCTCGCCGTGGCGAAGCGGCGGGCGGCGCCGGCCTGACGGCGCCCGGCCTCAGCCGGCCCGTTCCTTCAGCGCCTGGACGAGCGCGGGCACGATCTCGTGCACGTCACCAACGATGCCGTAGCTCGCCACCTTGAAGATCGGCGCGCCGGCGTCCTTGTTGATCGCCACGACCACGTTCGACCCCTTCATGCCCACCAGGTGCTGAATGGCTCCGGAAATCCCCAGCGCCAGGTAGAGCTTCGGCGTGACCGTCTGGCCGCTCGAACCGATCTGGCGTTCGCGCGGCAACCATCCGCTGTCGATCACGGGCCGGCTGGCGCCGATCTCCGCCTTGAGCAGCCGGGCGAGCTCCTCGATCGGACCGAGCTTGTCCGGTCCGCCCACGCCCCGGCCGACCGAGACGATGATGTCGGCCTTGGTCAGGTCGAGCTGCCCGCCGCCCGCCGACTCCACACCGAGGATCTCGCGCCCGGCCGTGGCGTTCGTGAGGTCGACGGCGAGCGGCTCGACCGGCGCCGTGCCGGCCCGCCGCGAGTCGGCCGAGTACGCGCCCGACTGCAGCGACACGATCACGGGCCCGCCGCCCTTGGTCCGGACGAGGGCCTGCATCTTGCCCTCGAGGATCGGCCGGCGCCAGACCAGCTCGGCTCCAGTCAGATCGAAACCGGTCGCCTCGGGCACCAGGGCCGCGCCGCTCGCCTGGGCGAGGCGCGCAGCGAGCTCGACGGACTGATACGTGTGCGGGAGCAGCACGTAGTCGGGTTTCTCGGCCGCCAGCGCAGGTGCGAGCGCGGCGACGTATCCGCCCGGCGTGTAGGAGGCGAGCAGCGGGGCGTCGACGACGCGGACCGCGGCGAGGTCCCAGGCGGCCACCTCGGCCGCCATCGACTCGACCCTGTTGCCGAGCAGCACCGCCTCGGCGTGGCCGCCGAGCGCGGTCGCGAGCTGCTGGGCGCCGGCGATGCACTCCCAGGAGCCGCGGTGGAGCTTGCCGTCGCGGTGTTGCAGGACCGCCCAGACCCGGATGGACATCAGATCACCCTCGCTTCGTTCTGCAGCTTCTCGATCAGGAGCCTGGCGGCCGCCGCCGGGTCTCCGGGGAGGATCTGCGCCCCCCCTCCGCTCTCCGGGAAGCCGACCGAGATCACCTCGAGCCGGGATCCGGCGAGCCCGACATCGCCCTCGCCGAGACCCAGCTCTGCCGGCGCCACTTCGGCGATCTCCTTCCTCTTCGCGGCCATGATGCCCTTGAGCGAGGCGTAGCGCGGCTGGTTGATGCCGGCCTGCACCTCGAGCACCGCCGGAAACGCGACGCGGAAGACCTCGTTGAGCCCGCTCTCCATCTCGCGGGTCACTCTGGCCGAGCGGCCGCCCTCTTCGACTTCGACCCCCATCACCAGCCAGGCGTGCGGCCAGCCGAGGTGGCCGGCCACCACCGTGCCGGTGGCGCCGAAACCGGTGTCGTCGGACTGCGAGCCGGTGAGCACCAGGTCGCAGCCCTCGCGGGCGATCGCGGCGGCCAGCGCGCGGCCGTTGGCCAGGGCGTCGCCGCCGGAGTACGCGGCGTGCGCCAGGTGGACGGCGCGCGCCGCGCCGAGCGCCAGCGCCTTGCGCAGCGCCTCGCGCACGCGCTCGGGACCGAGGCTGAAGACCACCACCTCGCCGCCGAGCTTCTCTGCGATGCGCAGGGCTTCCTCCAGCGCGTACTCGTCACTTTCGTTGATCACGAAGGGAAGGTCCTCTTCGACGATCCAGCGCCCGTCCGGCGCGACGCGCAACCGGGCCTCGGTGTCGGGGACCTGTTTCATGCAGACGGCGATTTTCATGCTCTCGACTCCCGTGTGGAATGCGCTCGAAAGGTATCGTCGCGCGACGTCCGGAGTCAACGCGCCGCGGGGTGAGTCGACCCGTCTCCGCGTGGACAGCCGCGCGAGCCACGTGCTACGTTCCGATGCTTACGGAGCCTCCGACCCGATGACCGACCCGACCCCCATCGTCGCCCTGGCCCAGCTCCCGGGCAGCGCTCCGACCGGCATCCTGGAGGCCTTCACCCGGTCGGGGCCCATGGCGGCTTTCATCCTGGGGCTGCTGGCGTTCACCTCGGTGGTTTCCTGGGCGGTCTTCCTCTGGAAGATCCTCCTGCTGCGACGCGCGCGCTCCCACAGCCGGAAGTTCCTCGAGACGTTCCGTTCGAGCAAGCGGTTCAGCGAGGTGAGCGCGGCCACGGGCCGCGTCGCGGGCAGCCCGCTCGTCGGGGTCTTCCAGGCGGGCTACGCCGAGATCGACGGCCAGATCCGGTCGCTGGCCGAGGACGTCCCGGGCGAGCGCAACCGCTACCGGATTCGGTCTCTGGCCGGCGTCGAGCGCACGCTCCACCGCGCCGTCACCGCCGAGGTCCAGCTCCTCACCCGCGGCTCCGCGTTCCTCGCGACCACCGCGGCCGCCGCGCCGTTCATCGGGTTGTTCGGCACGGTGTGGGGGATCATGCGGGCCTTCGAGGACATCGGCCGGACCGGATCGACCTCCCTGGTGGCGGTGGCGCCCGGCATCGCCGAGGCGCTGGTCAACACGGCCGCGGGCCTGGCCGCCGCGATCCCGGCGCTGGTCGGTTACAACTACCTCGGCGGCGAGTTCAAGCGCGTCCGCGCCCAGCTGGAAGACTTCGCCCTCGAGTTCCTCAACCTCGCCGAGCGGAACTTCACCTGATGGCGTTGCACATCGGCACGCCGCTCGAAGACGAAGAGGTCCTGTCGGACATCAACATCACGCCGCTGGTCGACGTGATGCTCGTGCTGCTCATCATCTTCATGATCACCGCCCCGATGCTGCACCAGGGCATCGAGGTGGCGTTGCCCAAGTCCGAGGCTCAGTCGCTGCCCAACAAGGTCGAGGATCCGGTGGTCCTCTCGATCAATCGCGACGGCCTGATCTACCTGCGCGACAAGCCCGTCCATCCGACCCGGCTGGTCGAGGTCCTGACCCCGGTGTTGCGCGGCCGCAAGGACCAGATGGTCTTCCTGAAGGGCGACCGGGACGTGGCCTACGGGCGCGTCGTCGAGGTTCTCGACACGCTGCGCCGGGGCGGCATCGTCCAGGTGGGCATGGTCACCGAGCGCCTCGATCCCGTTCCAGCGGGGCGCTGAGGCGGAATGCAGCCGAGCGTCTCCGCCGTGCTCGATCGTCGCATGCGGGAAGCGCGCACCGGCGCCTTCCGGCGGGCGCTCGCCGTGGCCGGAATCGCCCATCTGGTGCTCGCCCTCGCGGCCTGGGGTGGAGCCCGCATCGCGGCCCGGCCCAAGCCGGTCGAGTACGTCGCGGTCCAGATCGTCCCGGCGGCGCGCCTCGGCGTCCAGACTCCCCGCCCGGAGCGGCCCAAGCCCGAGCCCGCGGCCACGCCCGAGCCCAAGCCGGCGCCCAAGCCCGAGTCGAAGGCGCCTGTCCTGCCCGATCCCAAGGCGAAGAAGGAGGTCCGCAAGCCGGAGCCGAAACCGGCGGCGACGCCGGAGCCCGCCGCGCCGGAGCCGGCGGTCCAGGGCAATCCGCGCGGAACCGAGGCGGGCCTCTCGCTCGGCGCGGCGCTCGCCAGCCTCGACAACCCGAATTTCACTTACGGCTACTACGTCGACCAGATGCTCGCCCTGATCTCGACCAACTGGGTCCGGCCGCCGGTCGGTTCCGGCGTCGAGGCGATCGTCTTCTATCGGATCCAGCGGGACGGACGGGTCACCGAGCTGCGGATCGTCCACTCGTCCGGGATCAACTCTTTCGACCTCGCCGTC
Organism: uncultured Acidobacteriota bacterium; assembly: GCA_963803995.1. Taxonomy (GTDB): domain Bacteria; phylum Acidobacteriota; class Thermoanaerobaculia; order Multivoradales; family JAGPDF01; genus JACTMI01. The sequence continues at coordinate 139,791 of CAWDOT010000027.1, read as the reverse complement.
CTGCGCGCCGTGCAGTCTTCGTCGCCCCTGCCACCCTTGCCCCGGGGCTTCAAGGACGGCTCGCTGGGCGTCAACCTCATCGTTCGCTAGGGAGAATCGCCCGCCATGCCGAGAGCTCTGCCGTGGCCCGCCGTCGTCTGCGCCGTGAGCCTGCTCGCAGCGGGAATCGCCGCCGCGCAGGACCCCGCCGCCACCCCGGCGCCGCCGCCAGGCGCCGCCGGGGAGCCGCAGCCCGGTCGCGACATCACGGTCGTCCTGCCCGAGGCCAATCAGCTCCCGATCATCCAGCTCGCCTTTCCGGCCGTCCCGAACCTCTCCTCGCTGCCCGGTCCCGCGGCCAACGCCGGGCGCGAGCTCGACCGCACGCTCCGCTCCGACCTCGACCGCACCGGCATCTTCCAGATCCTCGGCCCGGAAGACCTCGCCGTCCTGACGGTCAGCGGGGATCTCGAGCGCGACGCCGACCAGTACCGGTCGCTCGGCGCCGCCATGCTGCTGCAGAGCGAGGTGAAGCTGGAGGGAGACAAGGTCGTCCTCGAGGGGAGACTGATCGACCTCGCCAGCCGGCAGACGATCGTCGGCAAACGCTATCGGGGCACCTACGACCTGGCCCGCCGGATCGCGCATACCTTCGCCGACGAGATCGTCCTCTTTCTGACCTCCCGTCGCGGCATCGCGCTCACCTCGCTCGCCTTCGTCTCCGATCGGGACGGCAGCAAGGAGATCTACCTCATGGACTACGACGGCCACGATCAGCGCCGGGCCACGGGCCACAAGTCGATCTCCATGAGCCCGGCCTGGAGCGGCTCGGGAGAGACCATCGCCTACGTCTCCTTCTTCGGCGGCGGCCCGGCGCTCTACCTGGCGGACGTCGCCACCGGACGCAAGTCGCCGCTCGTCACCGAGGGGTCGCTCAACGCCTCGCCGGCCTTCTCCCCCGACGGCCGGCAGGTCGCCTTCGCGCGGGCCCTAGGGGCGAACATCGAGATCTTCGTCTGCAACCGCGATGGCAGCGGGGTCCGGAGGCTGTCGAACTCGCCGGGCATCGACACCAATCCGGCCTGGAGCCCGAGTGGCCAGGAGGTCGCCTTCACCTCCAGCCGGGCCGGCACGCCGCAGATCTACGTGACGGACGTCGAGGGATCCAACGTCCGCCGCGTCACCTTCGAAGGCGACTACAACGACGGCGCCGCCTGGAGCGCCGACGGCACCCGCATCGCCTACGCCACGCGCGCCGAGCGGAACCGCTTCGACCTCGCGGTGCTCGACCTGGTGACCCTGGCCAGCCAGAAGCTCACGACCGGCCTGGGCAGCAACGAGTCGCCGAGCTTCTCCCCGGACGGGCGCCGGATCGCCTTTGCCTCGACTCGCGCCGGTGGCAGCCAGATCTTCGTCATGGACGCCCGGACCGGGGTACTCTCGAGCAGCTGACGTTCCAGGGCAACAACTCCGCGCCGGACTGGTCCGCCTACGTAAAATGAGGGATCGAAAACCGTTGTCGGCGCTAGCACGCAGTTTGCTAGATTCGAAAGCGAACCCCCCGGAACTACCCGGGTTGATCGAGACGAAGGAGACAGCGATGAATCGCCGCCCGCTCGCTTGGATCACCGTCCTCGCCCTGACGACCCTTGTCGCGGCGTGCGCCAAGAAGACCCCGCCGCCGCAGCCGGACCTCGGCAGCTCGACGGTGACCACGCCGACGCAACCGGCGACGGACGTCAATCCGCAGCCGCGTCCGGCGGTCGACGACAAGAAGCCCGATCCGCTGTCGGGCGACATCGCCGCCGCCAATGACCACGCCTACAAGGCCGGACTGCTGGGCGACGTCTACTTCGACTTCGACAGGTCCGACCTGACCGAGCCTTCGCGGGCGCGCCTGGCGCGCAACGCGGAATTCCTCCGCGCCCACCCCGAGTTCCAGCTCTCGATCGAGGGTCACTGCGACGAGCGCGGCACGAACGAGTACAACCTCGCGCTCGGCGAGCGGCGCGCCGCCGCCGCCAAGGACTACATGGTCTCGCTGGGCGTCGCCGCGACGCGGCTGCGCACCATCAGCTACGGCGAAGAGCGCCCGCAGTGCACGGGCTCCGACGAGAGCTGCTGGTCGCTCAACCGGCGCGCTCACTTCATGATCACCGGCCGCACCAACGTCGGCTGAGCCGCGCGCCGATGCGGTCCCGCTCCCTCCTCGCCGCCGCGGTCCTCCTTGCGCTGCCCCTGGGCGGCTGCGTTTCGAGCACCGACATCGACGGGCTCCGGGCCCAGCTCTCCGAGCTGCAGCGGCAGGTGCTGCAGCTCCAGATGCAGGGATCGAGCAAGCAGGAGGTCGCGGACCTGCAGACCACCATCCAGCGCCAGACCGACGGGCTGATGCGCGCCGAGGCCGACATGCGGGTCGATCTCGGCGCGCTCTCGGCGCAGATCGCGGAGCTGCAGGGCAAGCTCGACGACACGAACTACCGCCTGGCGCAGGTGTCCCAGCAGATCGCGGCGACCAACCAGGACCTGAAGGCGGTGCGCAACGCCACGGCGCCGCCGGTGCCCGGACCGCTTCCGGGCGCCGCCGCCGGCCCAGGCGCGTCGGACCCGGAGACGCTCTACCAGACCTCCTATTCGGACTACCTGCGGGGCAACTACGACCTCGCCCTGCTCGGTTTCCGCCAGTATCTGGAGTCCTTCCCGGACACCGACCTGGCCGACAATGCCTCCTACTGGATCGGCGAGTGTTTCTACCGGCAGCAGAAGTACGCCGACGCCATCACCGAGTACGACAAGGTCCTGACCCAGTTCCCGCGCAGCGACAAGACGGCGAGCGCCCTGCTCAAGAAGGGCTACGCCCAGATCGAGCTCGGCCAGCGCCGGGACGGGCTCGCCCAGCTGGAGAAGGTGATCAAGAACTTCCCCTCCTCCGACGAGGCGAATCTCGCCCGCCAGCGCCTTCAGAGCCTCGGCGTTGATTCCGACGGCCGTCGGAAGTAGAATTACCCGATTGCATTCGAGCCCGCACGGCCAGGCCCAACCCCGAGAGGAAGCGAAATGGCGAATACGAAGTCGGCGAAGAAGCGCGCCGAGAAGTCGGTGGCCCAGCGCGAGCGCAACCGCGCCCTGAAGTCCCGCATGCGCACCGCGGTCAAGAAGCTGCGCAAGGCCGCGGAGACCGGCGACGCCGCCGCCGCCGAGAGCCTGCTGCCGGCGGCGATCCAGGTCGTCGACTCGACCGCACAGAAGGGCGCCGTGCACAAGAACGCGGCGGCGCGCACCAAGTCCCGCCTGGTCGCGGCCGTCCGCAAGGCCGGCGCCAAGGTCTGAGGTCGGGGGCCGAGCGCGGCGGGAGCAGGCTGTCCCGCGGCGGGCCTCCGTCGCTACCCCGCCGCGACTGCGCGACGGGCCCCCCTCCCGGTCAGAAGCCTTCCAGCAGGTCGGTGATCACGGTTTCCGCGAACTTCTTCGCGGTGGCCGTGATCGCGGGCGTCTCGCGGTCCTGGTAGCCGAGCTCGGAAGCCTCGAGCTGATAGCTCTGGCTGAACAGGTAGCGGTCGTTCTGCCAGAGCACCTGCTCGGGCGCCAGACGCCGGAACAGCATCTTCACCGTGATGGTGATCTCGTACTCGGTCGCCCGGCCGTCGGCGTCGAACGACACCGGGTTGACGATGAACCCCTCCACGCTGCCCGAGATCTCCGCGTCGGCGCCTTCCGCGCTCGACAGCACGGAGAAGCGCTGGCGCGTGACCAGCTCGTCGGCCAGGGCCAGGGAGACGATCTGGTCGACCTGCACGCGCTGGGTCGAGTTGCCGAGCGGCTTGAGGAAGACCTTTTTCACATCGTCCGGGATGTTGCTGGCGCGCCCGACGAGGGTGTAGCCGCAGGCGACGGTCAGCAGCGCTACGGTGGCGAGGCCGGCGGCGCGGCCGGCCCGGGTGAATCGACGCATCAGTTCTCCTCCCGGCGCGTCACCAGATTGATCAGCCGGCCGGGCACCAGCACGGCCTTGGCGAGCTCACGGCCGGCGAGATGCTCGCGCACCTTGTCGCTGGCCAGCACGGCGGCGCGGACTTCCTTTTCCCCCCAGGCGGCCTCGACCTCGACCCGGTCGCGCAGCTTGCCGTCGACCTGCACGACGATCTGGATGCGGTCGCGGCGGAGCTTTGCCTCGTCGGCGACGGGCCAGTCGCTGTCGAGCAGGCTCTCGACGTGGCCGCGCCGTTCCCAGAGCTCTTCGGTCGCGTGCGGCGCGATCGGATGCAGGAGCTGGACGAGGGTGTCGAGCGCGTTCTCGCAGCAGAGCTTCGAAGCGCTCTTCTCCTCCACCGCGCGCACCAGGCCGTTGAGCATCTCCATCAGCGCGGCCACCGCGGTGTTGAACTTGAAGCGGTCGAAGTCACGGGTCACGCGCTGGATCGTGACGTGGCGGAGCCGCTCGAGCTCGGCGTCGGCGGGCGCGGTCGGCGGCGAGTCGGCGATCCGCTCCGAGACCCGCCAGAGCCGCTGCAGGAAACGGTGGGCGCCCGACACGGCCTCGTCGTTCCACTCCACCTCGTCCTCGGGCGGGCCGAGGAAGAGCGTGTAGACCCGTTCCGTATCGGCGCCCATCTCCTCGATGATCTGGTCGGGCGAGACCGTGTTGCCGCGCGACTTCGACATCTTCTCCACCCGCCCGGACTTCTCCGAGAAACGGGTGATCATGCCCTGGTTGAAGAGGTTCTCGAACGGCTCCTCGAACGGGACGAGGCCGAAGCCGTGGAGCACGCGGCAGACGAAGCGGGCGTAGAGCAGGTGCAGGATGGCGTGCTCGATGCCGCCGATGTACTGGTCGACCGGCGCCCAGCGCGCCGCGACCTCGGGGTCGAAGATGCGGGAGCCGTCCTTCGCCGCGAGATAGCGCAGGTAGTACCAGGAGCTGTCGACGAAGGTGTCCATCGTGTCGGTTTCGCGCCGCGCCGCGCCGCCGCAGCGCGGGCACGCCGCCGTCGAGAATCCGGCGTGCCGGGACAACGGGTTGCCCTCGCGGCCGGTGAACTCGACGTCATAGGGCAGCTCGATCGGCAGCTCGCCCTCCGGCACCGGCACGATGCCGCAGGCGTCGCAGTAGACGATGGGGATCGGCGTTCCCCAGTAGCGCTGACGCGAGATCAGCCAGTCGCGCAGCCGGTAGGAGACCTTGCCGCGGCCCTGGCCGCGCGCCTCGAGCCACTCGACGAAGCGACGCACGGTGTCGGGACCCGGCTCGAGGCCGTCGAACTCGCCTGTGCCTCGGATGCGGCCCGAGTCCGGGATCGCCTCGGACATCGCGGCCGGATCGAGGTCGGCCCCCTCGGGTTGATAGACGAGACGGACCGGCAGGCCCTCCGCGCGCGCGAACTCGAAGTCGCGCTGGTCGTGCGCTGGGACGCCCATCACTGCGCCGGTGCCGTAGTCGGGCAGGACGTAGTTCGCGAGCCAGACCGGGATGCGCTCGCCGGTCGCCGGGTTGACCACGCTGGCGCCGGTCGCGCGCCCCTCCTTCGTGCTGCTCTCCCCTTCGCGCTGGATGCGCGGCGTGTTGCGGACGCGCTCGATCCAGGCCTCGAGCGCCGCCCGGTCCGGATGGCCTGCGATCAGGCGCGGAACCAGGACGTGCTCGGGGGCGAGCACCATGAAGGTCGCGCCGTGGAGAGTGTCGGGCCGGGTCGTGAACACCGTGATCGCGCCGCCGCCGTCGATCGGGAAGTCGATCTCGGCCCCCTCCGACCGGCCGATCCAGTTACGCTGCATGGTCTTGACCTTCTCGGGCCAGCCGCCGAGGCGGTCGAGGCCTTCGAGCAGGCTGTCCGCGTACTGGGTGATCCTGAAGAACCACTGCTCGAGGTCCTTCTGGACCACGGGCGTGCCGCAGCGCTCGCAGGCGCCCTCGACGACCTGCTCGTTGGCGAGAACGGTCCGGCAGCTGGGACACCAGTTGACCGGTGCCCGCTTCTTGTACGCGAGCCCCCGCTCGAACATGCGCAGGAAGAGCCACTGGTTCCACCGGTAGTAGTCCGGCAGGCAGGAGGTGACCTCCTTGGACCAGTCGTAGAGGATGCCCCAGCGCCGGAACTGGCGCTTCATGACCTTGATGTTGTCGAGGGTCCAGTCCCGGGGGTGGACCCCGCGCTGGATCGCGGCGTTCTCCGCCGGCAGGCCGAAGGCGTCCCAGCCCATCGGATTGAGGGCGCGCTTGCCGCGCATGCGCAGGTAGCGGTAGAGCGCGTCGCCCAGGATGTAGTTTCGTCCGTGTCCGACGTGCAGCCGGTCGCCGGACGGATAGGGGAACATCATCAGCATGTAGCACTTGTTCCGGGCGTTGCGGAGGTCGACCTCCGCCGCGCGCTGACGTTCCCACCGCTCCTGCCACTTGGGCTCGATCGCCCGAGGGTCGTAGCCGTTCATCGCATCGTCCCGCCCGTCGTCTCTTCCGGCCGCGCCGGAATCCGCATCTCGGCGAGGACGCGGTCGCGGAAGGTGACTTCCTTCCGGGCCGCGAGCCTGCCGCCCTCGCTCACCTGCAGGTAGTACCTGCCGACCTCCAGGCCGACGAACGTGCCGCGACCGGCGGGCAGCGCCAGCGAACGCCGGGCGCCTTCGCCCTCCAGCACGGCCTCGCCGTTGCGTCCGGATTCGAGCTCGATCCGCAGCGCCGCCGCGCGGCGCGCGCCGTCGTTGGCGCGAATCCGCACCGGGGCCGAATCGGCGCCGGGGCCGACGTCGACCGCAGCGGTCCGGTCGTCGCGCCCGAGCAGCAGCGCCGGTCCCGGCGACTCGTTGGCGAGGCGGTCGGAAGCCAGACGCAGATAGGTTGCGGGCACGAAGCCGTGGCTCGCCAGGGGATCGCTGAAGACCCAGCCCCGATCGGGATAGTGGATCTCGATCCAGCGGTGGAATCCCGTCCGCTCGACGCCTGGCTGCTCACCCACAACGTAGCCCGCCACTTCGCGCGCCTCGATGCCGACCGCGCCGAGCAGCGCCACCGCGAGCCGCGCATAGCCGGTGCAGTAGGCGGTCCGGCGGGAGAGCACGGCGCGGGGCTCCTGCGGCGCTGCGCGGTCGAGCTCGTAGCGGACGTTGCCCGCGATCCAGGCGAGGATTCGCGACGCCGCCTCGTGGAGCGTGCCGCTGCCGGCGGTGACCGCGCGCGCCAGCACGGTCTCGGGCGCGGGTGCTGCCGACGGGTCGTCCGGCGGGTCGAACGGCGCCTGGCTGCCCAGAGGGGCGAGATCGACGTCGATCTCCACCGCGGAATCGACCAGCCGGAGCCGGTAGCCCGCGTTCTCGTACTCGACGACCTCGGCGCCGGCCGGGGGGAGGAGCAGGGCGCGATCGCTGCCCGCCAGCACGATGCCCGGCAAGGCGATCACCGGAGTCGCGGCCGACCCGGCGAGGAGGAACGCAGCCAACAGGCCGCGCCGAGTGCGGGTCATTCCATGCTCCCGGGAAACTCGTGCTCGCGCAGCAGACCGTCGAGCAGCCCGTTGACGAATCGTCCGGACTGCTCGGAGCCGAAGCGCTTGGCGAGCTCGACGGCCTCGTCGAGCACCACCAGTTTCGGCACGTCGAGCTCGTGCATCAGCTCGTAGACCGCGAGCCGGAGCACGTTGCGGTCGACCGCCGGCATCCGCTCCAGGCGCCAGTTGTCCGCCTGGGCGCGCAGCAGCCCGTCGATCTCCTCGAGGTGGGCAACCGTCCCTTCGACCAGGCGGCGGGCGTACTCGAAGGCCTCTCGGGCCTCGGGGAGACGAGGGCCGATCGCCGGCGCCGGCGCCTGGTCGTCGCCGTCCGAGGCCTGGGCGAGGAAGTCGGGGACGTCGAAGCTGCGCACCAGGGCCGGCACCTCGCTGTCGCCGAGATCCCGCTGGTAGAGCATCTGCACCGCCATCTCGCGCGCCATGCGCCGCTTGCCCACCGATTCCCTTCCTTCCGCTTCAAAGAGCCCACGCGGGCCCGCCCCGCCGCCAGGGTTCAGGCGGAGATCCGCGCCACCAGTTCGGCCATCTCGAGCGCCGCGAGCGCGGCCTCTTCGCCCTTGTTGCCGGCGTCGCCGCCGGCGCGCGCGAAGGCCTGCTCCATCGTGTCGCAAGTGAGGACGCCGAAGGCGACCGGCAAGGCGAACTGACGGGCCACCTCGGCGATGCCGCGGCTGCACTCCGCCGCGACGTATTCGAAGTGCGGCGTGCCCCCTCTCACCACGGCGCCGAGGGCGACCAGCCCGTCCCAGCGCCCGCGCCGGGCGAGGGTGGCGAGCGCCAGCGGGATCTCCCAGGCTCCGGGCACCCGGTGGACCTCGAGGTCGCCGGGCGCCACCCCGTGCCGCTCGAAAGCCCCGAGCGCCCCATCGAGCAGCCGGTCGACGATCTCCGGGTTGAATCGCGCCGCCACCACGGCGAAACGCCGGCCGGTACCGTCCGCGGTCGTCTCGTCTGGGCGCAGGGTGCTCATTTTCAAGACCTTAGACGCGGCAGTATAGGTACGGGCGCGGAAGCGCGTCAAGGCGAGCGCGCCCTTCGAGGGGTCTCAATCGACGAGCAGTCTGCGCAGGAAGAGACCGTAGGCGGGCGCGCAGAGCGCCTTGACCGAGAGATCGACCAGGATGCCGGCGCCCGCGGCCAGGATCCAGGGGAGCTCCCGGGGACCGAGCGCGAGCCGCTCGCCGACGAGCCTCGGCCGCGCCAGCACACCTCCGAGGGCGACGAACGCGGCGACGCGCACGACCGACCACGGCACCCATGCGACGAACGCGCCAGCGACGGGAGTGCCGCTGGCGATCGCGAAGCTGCCCACGAAGTAGCTCATGTAACCCATCAGCGCCGCCCCGAGAACCAGGCCGAGGTAGCCCCCCGAGAGCCACGCGAGCAACGCGAACGCCGCGAGGTGAAGCATGTGTTGCGGCAGGAAGGCACGCCAGTCGTTCTCTGGCGCAACGCCGGTCTCGATCCAGCCGAACATCTCGGCGCGGTAGGCCTCGCCGTGCAGGATCCCGTCGCGCGCCGTCTCCGGAGCGTAGCGGACGAGCAGGACCACGCCGACCGAGAGCAGCGCGGCCCAGAGCAGCCCCTGAAGGAACGCGGCGAGATAGCGGCGGTCACGGATCGCCGGCGCGAAGGCGGGCCAGAGCGTCAGCGGCGCGAGCAGGGGCATCAACCACCTGCCGCCCGGCGCGAACGCCAGCGCCGGCAGGAGCGGCGTCGCAACACAGAGCAGCGCGAGCGCGCGCCGCCGACGGTCCTGTCCCCCGCTCAGAGGTTCCCCCCCGGCGGCTGCAGCCGGATCTCCTCGACGTCCACCCCGGCGCCCGACTCGAGCGCCCAGACCACCGCCCGCGAGACGTCCGCAACCGGGATCATCCGGCTCCGGTCCCAGTTCCCCGGCAGTCCGTCCCAGATCGAGCTGTCGGTCGCGCCGGGAACGATCGAGGTCAGGCGTACGCCGCTCCCTCGCAACTCCTCGCGCAGCGCGGCGACGAGGCCGGCCAGGCCCCACTTGCTGGCGCAGTAAGCCGACCAGGACGGGAAACCCTGCCGGGAAGCGACCGAGAGGATCGGCAGGAGGTGGCCGTGACGCCGGTCGACCAGTCCGGGCAGGCAGGAGCGGAAGAGGTTGGCCGCGCCCAGCAAATTGGTGTCGATCGACTCGGCGAACTCCGCCGCGGTCTGCTCGAGGAAGGGAGCGACGCGCGCGACTCCCGCCGCGGGCAGGACGACTTCGACCGGACCGAGCTCGGCTTCGGCCCGTCGGACGGCGGCCTCGACCGCCTCCGCGTCACGGACGTCGAGCGGCAGCGCCAGTCCGTGCGCGCCGGTCTCCGCCAGGACGGTTTCGAGCGCGGTTGCGCGCCGGCCGACGAGGGCGAGCGCGTGGCCGCGGCGCGCGAGCGCGGCCGCCACCTCGCGACCGATCCCCGAGCCGGCACCGCTGATCATCGCGACGCCCCGCGGAGTCGGGCTCATCGTTTCGTGAAGGGTGGGTGAGAAAATTGGTCGGGACGCCGGGATTTGAACCCGGGACCCCCTGAACCCCATTCAGGTACGCTACCAGGCTGCGCCACGTCCCGACCGTGTAGGTGCTATCTGCGCTTCGTCGCGAGGAGGGTGAGGATCGCGCGGGCTTCTTCCACTGCCTCCGCGATCCCTCGCTCGAGGCTTTTTATCCGCTCGTCCGGCGGCCTGTCAAGCGCCTGCGGGTCGCCGTTCGTCGCTTCCGGCGGATCGTCCGGCGTCGCGCCCTCGGCGAAAAGTGGCGCTTCCGCGAGGCTCTCGCCGGCCAGCGGTTCTCCTTCCAGCTTCTTCTTGGCGCCGGCGATCGTGTAGCCCTCGTCGTAGAGCAGCCGCTTGATTCGGCGAATGACGTCGATCTCCCCTTCCGAGTAGGCCCGCTGTCCGGACTGGCTCTTCTGCGGATGGAGGGCAGGGAACTCGGTCTCCCAGTAGCGCAGCACGTAGGGCTGGATGTCGAGGAGCTTGCAGACCTCGCCGATCTTGTAGGAGCGCTTCATGGCCGGTGCGAACGCGCGCAATCCTAGGACGGCGCCGGGCCGGAAGTCGAGCGCTTGCGGACGATCAGCCGGATCGGGACTCCCGGCAGGTCGAAGGTCTCGCGCAGGCGGTTTTCCAGGTAGCGGCGATAGGGGTGCTCGATCGCGAGCGTGCGGTTGGCGAAGAGCATCAGGGTCGGCGGCGCGGTCGAGACCTGCGTGGCGTAGTAGAGCTTCCACGCCCTCCCCTTCTCGCTCGGCGGCGCGTGCTGCGCGATCGCGCCTTCGAGGAAGCGGTTGAGCTCGCCCGTGGTGAACTGGGTATGGAAGTGGCCGTGGGCGATCTCGATCCGCTCGAAGATCCTGTCGACGCCCCGCCCGCTCGCGGCGGAGATGTTGACGCGCGGCGGGTCGGCGAGGATCTCGGCGAGGCGCGGCCAGGTCGCGTCGAGGTGCTCGCGGCCGGCGTCGTCGAGCAGGTCCCACTTGTTGATCGCGACCACTGCGGCGCGGCCGCTCTCCCAGATGGCGCCGGCCACCGCGAGGTCTCCCGAGGTCACGCCCTTCTGCGCCTCGATCACGAGCAGGGCGACCTGGCAACGCTCGATCTGGCGGCGCGCCAGCATCACGGCGAGATCCTCGGGGGTGCCCGAGACCTTGGCGCGGCGACGCAGGCCCGCGGTGTCGACGAGGATGTAGGACCGGTCGCCGCGCCGGATCAGCGTGTCGATCGGGTCGCGCGTCGTTCCCGGGACGGGCGAGACCAGGGTCCGCTCGGAGCCGACGATCCGGTTGACGAGCGAGGACTTGCCGACGTTGGGACGCCCCACCACCGCGACCGGGATCGCGCCCGGATCGGGCGGTTCGGCCTCCGCGAATTCGGGCAGGGCGGCGAGAATCCGCTCGCGCAGGTCGGCGATGCCGAGACCATGCTCGGCGGAGACCGGCAGGGGCTCGCCCGTACCGAGCGAGTAGAACTCCGTCCAGCCCTCCCGCGCGGTCCGGGTATCGGCCTTGTTGACCACCAGCAGGGTCGGTTTCTCGAGACGGCGCAGCGTGTCCCGCACCCGCTCGTCGGCCGTGGTCAGACCCTGCTTGCCGTCGACCACCAGCACCAGAAGGTCGGATTCGCGCGCGGCGAGCAGCACCTGCTCGTTGATCCCGAGCGGATCGTCGCCCGGCACCAGTCCGCCGGTGTCGACCCACTGCACGACCCGGCCTGGCGCGACCTCGGCGAGCTCGACGATGCGGTCCCGGGTGACCCCTGGCTGGTCGTGCACGATCGCCCGGCGCCTGCCGACGAGCCGGTTGAAGAGGGTCGACTTGCCGACGTTCGGCCGCCCCACGATCGCCACCGCGGGCGTCAGCGACATGGTCAGTCTTCGCTCGAGCGGGCGAGGATCCGGGACAGGATCCACCAGCGACCACCGTCCCGGGTAAGGCTGTAGAGGAGCTGGTTCTCCTGGCCAGGGGACTCCGACAGCACCGCCCCCGAGCCCACCGCCAGCACTTTCAGGTTCCAGGTCTCCGACACGGTCGCGGTGGCCGAGGCGCGATTGAATTCGACGGACTGGACGGTCGAGGAGACGAGGTCCGCAACGAGCATGCGTCCGTTTCCGGCCTGCTCGGAGATCTGCCTGTGAACGCGTGAGATCTCCCGCTCGGTCGCCACTTCGCGCAGCGACTCCGCGCTGCCCGACCGGTAGGCCTCGCTCAACCGACGGGCGTAATCGGCGAGCAGTTGCTCGATTTCGGCACGATCCTGGTCGCGCCGGGCGGTCGAAGGTCCGCAGGCAGCGGCGACCAGGGCTGCCGCAATGAGGAGGAAGGGAATGCTGCGTCGCACTCGGCGCAGTGTAGCAGAGCGTTCCGAGCGCCCGGCGTGGCGGGATCCCGGTGCAATTCAGTTGACACTTCAGGCCGCGCTGCCTGTAGAATGCGCCCGGCGCGAAAGTGGCGGAATTGGTAGACGCGCAAGCCTCAGGAGCTTGTGGTCGCAAGGCCGTGGGGGTTCGAGTCCCCCCTTTCGCACCACCTCCCTCCTCCCACTCAGCTGGCGGTCAACAGCAGCCGGCCCCGACCGACCTCCGACCCGTCACGGAAGACCCGGACCGCGACCCGGACCGCGTTCCCCAGCCGCGCCTCGAGCGCCGCTTCCATGTCGAGCGTGTCGCCCGCGCGGATCCGCCGAGAGCACTCCACCCCCTCCAGCCCGGCCAGCAGGAGGTCGGCCGCGGGAGAACCCGGAGCGCTCAGCAGGAGCGCGGCGCCCTGCGCCATCATCTCGGCGAGCAAACCTGGACCGATCTCGCCGGGGCCGCGCAGCCAGTAGGAGGTCGCGCTCAGGCGGACGCGGGCACGCGGACCGCGCGCGGTTTCGACCAGCCGGAAAGGGAAACGGTGCGGCAGCGACACGGCGCGGCCGCGATTCAGGAAAGGGCGAGGCTCGGCTTCTTGGCGACGATGAACTCGGCGAGGCCGGCGACGGACGAGAGGGCTTCCATCCCGACCTCTTCGTTCTCGATCTTGACCCCGAACTCCTGCTCGACGCCGAGCACCAGCTCCAGGGCGTCGATCGAATCGAGGCCGAGCCCCTCGCTGCCGAACAGCGGCTCCTCGTCGCCGATCGATTCCGGCGCGCGATCGAGCTTGAGCCGGTCGACCAGGATCGCCTTGATCTTCTGCCTGAGCTCGCTGCGCGAGTCGTCCGTCATGGCGCGGAAATCGTACCACGCGCCATCACGCTCCTTCAGGACATGACCAGGCCGCCGTCGACCGAGATCACCTGGCCGGTGACGTAGGAGGACGCGTCGGAGGCGAGGAAGGCGATCACCTCCGCGACTTCCTCGGGGCGACCGACCCGGGCGAGCGGGACGCCCTTGAGATACTCCTCCAGCTTCTTTCCGGGCAATCCCGCGAGCATCTCGGTCTCGATGAATCCGGGCGCCACAGCGTTCGCCGTGACTCCGAACGAAGCCGCCTCGCGCGCCAGCGATTTCACGAAGGCGATCAGGCCGCCCTTGGCGGCGGCATAGTTGGTCTGCCCGATCTGCCCGACCCGGCCGCTGGCGCTCGACACCGCCACGATCCTCCCCCACCGGCGAGCCATCATGCCCCGCACGAAGGCGCGGGTCAGCCGGTAGGCGCTCGACAGGTTGACGTCGACGATGTCGTCCCAGTCGTCGCTCGAGAGAAACGGCAGGAGGCCGTCCCTGATCGCCCCGGCGTTGAGGATCAGCACCTGAACCGGTCCGAGGTCCGCGCCGATCCGGTCGGCGAGCGCGGCGGGCGCCGCGCGGTCGCGGACATCGAGGGCATAGGCCCGGCCGCCGATCTCTCCGGCCAACCTCTCGGCCTCGTCGCGACGGTGCAGGTAGGTGATCGCGACCCGGCAACCCCGGGCGGCAAGGATGCGCGCGGTGGCGGCACCGATTCCGCCGCTCGCTCCCGTGATCAGGGCGACGCGGCCCACCTCCTCCCCGCTCACCAGGCCGTCCGTGCGGCGAGCGGAGACGGTGCCAGGCCGGATTCGACGGGCGCAACCCGCGCCGTCCCGATCGCCTCGCCCAGCGTGCGCGCGGCCAGTGGCCGCAGAAGATCGAGAAAGCGGTCGCGGTAGCCGATCCGGCCGGCCTCGTGGAAGAAACGCGCGAAACCGGTCAGCATCCCGGGCACCGGCCGATCGACCATCTCCCAGGGGTGCACGGTCAGCAGCGGGAGCTCGCCCTGCTCCTGCGCGGCGCGGATCGCCGCTCGCAGCCAGGCGAGCGGGGTCCGGCGGCCGCACCAGCCCCCGACCGGGAGCCGGAGCGCTCCGCCCCAGACCAGCGGCGGCAGTTCGAGCAGCGTGAGCCCGTCGCGCCAACGCAGGCGCCGGGGTCCGGTCGGGTTCGCCGCGCTGCCCGAGCCGAGAGCCGGCGCGAGCGAGCTGTCATAGCGGAAGCCACACTCGGCGACGAGACGCAGGCGCGGGTTGTCGGCACGGCGCAGCGACCACTCGGGCGCGCGGAATCCCTGGACCTGCCGTCCGACCAGCTGTTCGAGCTGCGCCTTGGCGCGCGCGATGTCGGCCCGGAAGTCCGCGGGCGAGCGGTCGTTTGCGCGCAGGTGAAGGTCGCCGTGGCAGGCGATCTCGTGCCCCGCGGCCGCCGCCTCCCGGATGCGTTCCGGAACCTGCCGCGCGACCTCGCCGAGGACGAACCAGGTGGCGCGCGCTCCCGCGAGGTCGAGCGTCTCGAGCAGGGCGGGCAACAGGCGGTCGAGCTCGTGCGGCAGCGGCGGACGGCGGCGCGGATCGACGTACTCCGGCACCCAGCAGTTGTGGAACCACTCCTCGACGTCGACGCTCAGGGCGACCGGGAAAGCTCCGGTCACCGGCTCCGGCGCGGGGAGCTCAGCCGGCGTCGTCGAAGACCTTGTAGTAGATCGAAGCACAGGAGATCCGGACGGTGTCGAGGACCGGACGAAAGTGGCTGCCATGGTCATTATAGATAGTGCGCACCCGGACGTGCTCCACCGGAGCTCCGAGGCGAGCGGCCTTGATCAGCATCTCCGACTCGATGGCGTAACCGTCGGCCGAGAGCCCGAGGCGTGCCGCCAGACGCGCGTCGAGCAGGCGGTATCCGGACTGGGAATCGAGCAGTTCGCGGCCCGTCATCCACGACAGGATGCGCGACCCGATGTAGTTCGTCCAGAACCGGGCGCCCGGGATCCGGGTGGGGTCCGAGAGACGCGAGCCGATCACCATGCCCGACCGGACGCGATCCCACGCCGCGATGAGCGAGGGCAAGTCGTCGGGGTCGTGCTGCGCGTCGGCGTCGAGCAGGACCAGGGCCGCCGGCTCGCCGCCGAGGGCGAGCTCGATACCGCGCCGGAGCGCGAACCCCTTGCCCCGGTTCGGAGACAACGCCTCGACGTCGGCGCCCGCGGCGCGCGCCACCTGCACGGTGTCGTCGCGGCTGCCGTCGCTGACCACGACGACGCGCGACAGATACCTGAGTGCGCCCGCGACGACGTCGCCAACGGTGGCGGCGGCATCGTAGGCCGGAATCACGGCGACGATGTCGGAACGGGGGGGCACGGGAGCGCGCGTTATAGCACAGAGGGGCAATTCCCCCTTGTCTCTCCCCGAGGGCTTGTGAGAGTCTTCACAGGTGCCCCAGGCGTACTTTCCCATCCTCATCGCCCTGGCCATCGCCCTCGTCCTCGGGGGCGCGCTCATGGGCATCTCCTGGATCGCCGGACAGCGCACCGGCGGCCGAATCAAGCTCTCCACGTACGAGTCGGGACTCCCCCTGCTCGACCGCTCGCGCAAGCGGATGTCGATCGCGTTCTTCCTGATCGCGATCGACTTCGTCGTCTTCGACGTGGAGGCGGCGTTCCTCTATCCGTGGGTGACGGTGCTGCGCGACGGCGGCTGGCCGTTGTTCTGGGCCGTCATGGCGTTCATCGGCCTGATCCTGGTCGGGTACGCCTACGTCTGGAAGAAGGGCGGCCTGGAACTCGCCACCCGCGTCGCGCGGCGCGCACAGAGGGTCTGAACGTGACAGGGAACGACACCGACGCCGGATCCCGGCTCGCGCGCGAGATCGTCGAGCAGATCGACGCGCTGCGAGCCCGCTACCCCACCGAGGAAGCCCTCTTGCTGCCGGCTCTGCACCTCGTGCAGAGCCACGCGGGCGGCTGGCTGTCCGAGGAGTCGATCGAGGCGGTCGCCGACCTCCTCCACCTGCCCGCCGCGAAAGTCGCCGGAGTGGTCTCCTTCTACGACATGTACCACGACCATCCGGTCGGCCGGCACCGGATCCGGGTCTGCACCAATCTCTCCTGCCAGCTGCGCGGCGCCGACGAGCTCATGGACGTGCTGCGCGAGGAGCTGGGCGTCGGCGAGGACCGCGTCACCTCCGACGGCCGGTGTTCCTACGTGCAGTTCGAGTGTCTCGGCTCCTGCGACACGGCGCCGATGGCGATGATCGACGACGACTACCACGAAAATCTGACGCCGGGCCGGCTGCGTCGGATCGTCCGGGAGCTGAAGTAATGGCCTTCGAGCGTGTCCTGACCCGCAACGTCGGACGGCCGGAGGCGCTGACCGTCAGAGGCTACCGCGAGGGCGGCGGCTACGAAGCGCTGGCCAAGGCGCTGAAGATGGCGCCCGAGGAGATCATCGAGGAGGTCAAGAAGTCCGGACTTCGCGGCCGCGGCGGAGCGGGCTTCCCGTGCGGCATGAAGTGGAGCTTCGTGCCGCGCAACTCCACCAAGCCGAAGTACATCGTCTGCAACGCCGACGAGTCGGAACCCGGCACGTTCAAGGACCGCGTCCTGATGGAGAAGGATCCGCACCAGCTGATCGAGGGGTGCGTCATCTCGGGCTTCGCGGTCGGCGCCAGCGTCACCTACATCTACATCCGCGGCGAGTACACCTTCGCGGCGCGCGTCCTGGAGGACGCCATCCGCGATGCCTACGACCACGGCGTGCTCGGCGACAGCGTGCTCGGCTCCGGATTCCGGCACGATGTCTACGTCCACCGCGGAGCGGGTGCCTACATCTGCGGCGAGGAGACCGGCCTGCTCGAATCCCTCGAGGGCAAGCGGGGCCAGCCGCGCGTGAAGCCGCCCTTCCCCGCCGTGGTGGGCGCCTTCGGCTGCCCGACCGTGATCAACAACGTCGAGACGCTCTGCTGCGTGACGCACATCATCCAGCGCGGCCCGGAGTGGTTCAAGTCGATCGGCACCGACGAGCGCAACACCGGCCCGAAGCTCTATGCGATCTCCGGGCACGTCGAGCGGCCCGGCACCTACGAGTATCCGATCGGCATCACCTTCCAGGAACTGCTCGACGGCTGCGGCGGCATGTACAAGGGGCGCGGCCTGAAGGCTTTCATCCCGGGCGGCGCCTCGGCGCCGATGCTCACCGCCGACGACCGCCACCTCAGGATGGACTTCGACACTCTGGCCAAGGCCGGCAGCATGCTGGGCTCGGCGGCGGTCATCGTGATGGACGAGACCAGCTGCGTCGTCCGCTCGGTCCTGCGCCTGGCCAAGTTCTTCGCCCACGAGTCGTGCGGGCAGTGCACTCCCTGCCGCGAGGGGACCCACTGGATGGAGGTCATCCTGCACCGCATCGAGAGCGGTCATGGCAGCGAGGCCGACGTCGACCTGCTCGCCAGCGTGGTGCCCAACGTGGGCGGCATCTCGCTCTGCGCGCTCGGCGACGCCGCGCAGGGGCCGGTGCGCTCGCTGGTCCAGAAGTTCGGCGACGAGATCCGCGCCAACATCCGGGCCGGCCGCTATCCGATGCCCCGCGCCCCCTTCTTCGACGCTGGAGCGGCTGCCTGATGCCCACCGTGACGATCGATGGCCGCGCCGTAGAGGTGCCGGCGGGAACCAACCTGGTGGACGCCGCGCTCAAGGTGGGCGTCCAGATCCCCCACTACTGCTATCACCCCCGCCTCTCGGTCGTCGGCCAGTGCCGCATGTGCATGGTCGAGATCGAAGGCATGCCGAAGCTGCAGGCCGCCTGCTCGACGCCGGTGACTCGCGACGGGATGGTGGTGAAGACCGCCTCCCCGCAGGCCTCCGAAGCGCAGCGCGCGGTGATGGAGTTCCTGCTCATCAATCACCCCCTCGACTGCCCGATCTGCGACCAGGCCGGCGAGTGCGGGCTCCAGGACTACTCCTTCAAGCACGGACAGGCCTTCTCGCGCTACCGCTTCGAGGAGAAGCGCACGTACCCCGAGAAGGAACGTATTCCCCTGGGCCCCACCGTTCTGCTCAACATGAACCGGTGCATCCAGTGCACCCGGTGCGTCCGCTTCACGCAGGAGATCTCGAAGACGGGCGAGATCGGCTTCTTCCAGCGCGGAGCGCGCGCCGAGATCGGCACCTTCCCCGGCAAGCCGCTCGACAACCCGCTCTCGACCTGCGTGGTGGATCTCTGTCCGGTCGGCGCCCTGACCTCGACCCGGTTCCGCTTCGCCGAGCGCGTCTGGTACCTCGACAAGAAACCCTCGATCTGCACCGGCTGCGACATCGGGTGCAACATCACGCTCGAGCACCGCCGCGGCGCGATCAAGCGCTACAAGCCGCGGCTCAATCCGGATGTCAACGACTACTGGATGTGCGACCACGGCCGCGGCACCCACGAACGCTACCGCGAGGTCCCCCGTCTGGTGGCGCCCGTCGTCCGCCAGAACGGCGAGGCGCGGGCAGCGACCTGGAAGGAGGCGCTCGACGCCGTTTTCGCGGCGATCCGCGCCAAGCGCACGGATGGCAGCGACGGCGTTCCTCGGCTCGGGTTTCCTGGCGACCGAGGAGGCCTTCCTGATCGCCCGCCTCGCCGACCTGGTGGAGAGCCCGCACCGGTCGGTCTGGGTCGACAGCGGCCCGGCGCGGACCATCCCGAACCCGAACGGGGGCATCACGGGCCACGACGCGGCGCCGAACCGGCGCGGCGCGGAGCTCGCCGGGCTGGTCGCCGGTGCGGGCGCCATCGACGCCGAGAGAGCTCCTGCTCGAGGGCGGCGCTGCGGCGACTGCACCGTCCTGTTCGTCGCCGACTCCGACTTCGGTCGCGCGGCGCACGACCCACGGATCGTGGAACGGCTGCGCGAGGCCCGGTTCCTCGTCGGTCCTGGGCTGGGCCGACACTCCGCTCGCGCGCGGTCGCCGACGTGGTCCTGCCCGCCGCGACGCACGCCGAGCGCGAGGGCACCTTCGTCAACGTCGAGTCGCGGCTTCAGCGCTTCGAACGCGCTTTCCCGGCCCCCGCGCAAGTGCGCTCCGGTCTCGAGATCCTGGCCGACCTGCTCGCCCGCTTCGACCCGCCAAGTCCGGTGTCGGTCGACGCCGCCACCGTCTTCGACCCGGCTGGCCGAGGAGAGCCCCGCGCTCGCCGGTCTGCGCCTTCGGCGGACCCGCGATTGGCCTGCGCTGAACCGGCGCCGGCCCCTCGCCGCCTCGACGGCAGGACGCGCCCGGTCGCGCGCACGCATCGGTCGTTGAGCGTTGAGCTCGTCGCGACTCTGGTGAAGATCGGCCTCTGGGTCGGCTGCTGCTCCGGCGGCGCCGATCATGCGTCTGGATCGAGCGGCGGATGCGCGCGCTTCATGCAGGACCGCAAGCGGTCCCAACCGGCTCGGTCCCCTCGGCCTCTTCCAGGCCATCGCCGACGCCGCCAAGTTCATCTTCAAGGAGAGCCTCGAGCCCCAAGCGGCGCCGACCGTCGGCTCTACCTCCTCGCCCCGATCCTCGCCTCGTTCCCGCCCTCACCACCTACGTGGTGATCCCGATGGGCCCGGCGATCGAGATCGCCGGGCGCACCATCGAGCTGATCGTCGTCGACGCCGACACCGGCGTGATGCTCTTCCTCGCGCTCTCCAGCCTGGGCGTCTACTCGCTGGTGCTCGCCGGGTACAGCTCCAACAACAAGTACTCGCTGATCGGCTCGATCCGCGCCTCGGCGCAGATGATCAGCTACGAGCTGGCCCTGACCCTGTCGGTGGTCGCGGTGCTGCTGCCCGCCGGGTCGCTGCGCCTGACCCGGCGTCGTGCAGTACCAGGTGGACCACCGGTGGCTCGGCGTGATCCCGCCGCGGGGAACGTCTTCCCCCAGGCGCTCGGCTTCCTGGTCTTCCTGATGCGCTGCCTTCGCCGAGACCAACCGGCTGCCGTTCGACCTGGCCGAGGCCGAGTCGGAGCTGGTGGCCGGTTACCACACCGAGTACAGCGCGATGCGCTTCGCGCTCTTCTTCATGGGCGAGTACATGTCGATGATCACCCTGCGGCCTCGGCGTCACCCTCTACTTCGGCGGCTGGTCGCTCCCCGGCCTGGCCCTCGAAGGCATCATCGGCCGGCGCCGTCGGCTTCCTGGTCCTCCTCGGGAAAGTGGCGCTGTTCATGCTCTTCTTCGTGTGGGTGCGCTGGACCTACCCGCGGTTCCGCTACGACCAGTTGATGCGGCTCGGCTGGAAGGTGCTCCTGCCGCTCGCCCTGGTCAACTTCGTGGTGACGGCCGCGATGACCGTCGCGGGATGGCTGTGACCATGGACTTCGCTGTCTTCGGCGCGTTCGCCCTGCTGGCTCTGGCCTCGGCGCTGGTGGTGGTGCTCCACCGCAACCCGGTCTACTCGACCATGGCGCTGGTGGTGACGCTCTTCTCCACTGCCGTCCTCTTCGTGCTGCTCGGCGCGCCGTTTCTCGCCGCGCTGCAGATCCTGCTCTACACCGGGGCCATCCTCGTGCTCTTCCTCTTCGTGCTGATGCTGCTGAACGTCGGCAGGGAGCGGCAGGCGGGCAACCGCACCCGCGGTCAGCTCTGGGGCGCCCTGGTGGTCGGAGCCCTCTTCCTCGGCGGATTGGCGAGCGCACTCCTGGCCGGCTCGGGCGTCGCGAAGCCCGCTCCCGACCCTCCCACCCTGAAACAGGTGGCGACGGTGCTCTTCTCGAGCTTCATGCTCCCGTTCCAGATCATCGGCGTCCTTCTGCTGGTCGCGGTGATCGCCGCCACGATCATCGCCCGCCGTCCGCCCGCCACCGCGGCTCCGTCGGCGGAGGAGGATCGATGACCGTCCCGGTTTCCTGGTACCTGCTGCTCGCCGGCGCTGCTCTTCGTGCATCGGCGCGGTCGGCGCGCTGACCCGCCGCAACGGGATCGCGATCTTCCTGTCGATCGAGCTGATGCTGAACGCCGCCAACCTGACCCTGGTCGCCTATGCCCGCGGCTGCCCGATCTCGCCGGCCGCTCAACGGACAGATGATCGTCTTCTTCGCCCTCGCAGTCGCCGCGGCCGAGGCCGCCGTCGGACTGGCGCTGTTCATCGCCGTCTACCGGAACGCGCCAGACCATCGACGTCAACCGCACTCAACCTGATGCGCTGGTAGACGCCGATGAGCGCGCTGCAGTACCTCTGGGTCGTCGCCGCCCTTCCCTTCCTCGGCGCGGCGCTCAACGGGCTCGTCCTCCGCGGCTCGCGCGAAGGCCTCGTCACGGCCGTCGGCGTCGGCGCGCCGGGCCTGTCGCTGCTCCTCGCCGCTCGCGACGATCTGGCAGTACCTCGGCCGAGACCCTCGACCGTTCGAGCAGGTCCTCTACACCTGGACCGACCGGTCGCTTCGAGATCGACGTCGCCTTCCTGCTGGACCCGCTGTCGGCGGTGATGCTGTTCGTGGTGACCTTCGTCGGTTTCGTGATCCACGTCTACTCGGTCGGCTACATGGGTCACGATGACGGGTACCGCCGGTTCTTCGCGTTACATGAACCTCTTCATGGGCGCGATGCTGCTGCTGGTGCTGGGCGACCAACTACCTGGTGACGTTCGTCGGGTGGGAGGGCGTCGGCCTCTGCTCGTACCTGCTGATCGGCTTCTACTTCGACGGAGGCCTTCCCGCCGTACGCGGGCAAGAAGGCGTTCATCGTCAACCGGATCGGCGACTTCGGCGTTCCTGCTCGGACTCTTCGCGCTCTTCTCGCAGTTCGGGACGCTCGACTTCAGCCAGGTGCTCGGAGCGGGTCCTGGCCGATCCCGACGCGGCGCAGCGCCCTACGTGCTCGGGCTCTCGGTCGCGGGCTTCGTGGCGCTCTGCCTGTTCATCGGCGCCATGGGCAAGAGCGCCCAGATCCCGCTCTACGTCTGGCTGCCCGACGCGATGGCGGGCCCGACGCCCGTCTCGGCGCTGATCCACGCCGCGACGATGGTGACCGCCGGCGTCTACATGGTGGTCCGCACCAACGTTCTCTACCAGCTCGCGCCGGAGATCTCGACTGTTCGTGGCGGTGATCGGCGCGGCGACGGCGCTCTTCGCGGCGACCATCGGGCTCGCGCAGAACGACATCAAGAAGGTGCTCGCCTACTCCACCGTCTCCCAGCTCGGCTACATGTTCCTGGCCGCGGGCGTCGGCGCCTACACCGCGGCGATCTTCCACCTGGCGACCCACGCGTTCTTCAAGGCGCTGCTCTTCCTCGGCTCCGGCTCGGTCATCCACGCGATGGGCGGCGAGCAGGACATGACGAAGATGGGCGGGCTGAAGAAGCACCTGCCGGTCACCTACCGGACCTTCCTGGATCGCGACGTTGGCGATCTCCGGCATCCCGCCGCTCGCGGGCTTCTTCAGCAAGGACGAGATCCTGGCCGGCGCCTTCGGCGCGGCAGCCGATCTACTTCGTCCTCTGGGGCGATCGGCCTGCTGACCGCCGGCCTGACCGCCTGCTACATGTTCCGCGCCGTCTATCTCACCTTCGAGGGCGAGTTCCGCGGCACGCACGAGCAGGAGCACCACCTGCACGAGTCGCCGCGGGTGATGACCCTGCCGCTGTGGTGCTGGCCGTCGGCGCCGTCGTCGTCGGGCTGGATCGGGATCCCGAAGGCGGTCTGGGATGACGTTCGGCGCTGCCGACCTCAACTTCCTTCACCACTTCCTGGCGCCGGTGATCGCGGAGATCCCGGGTCACGGCGGCGAACACGAGATGTCGCACGCCACCGAGTGGCTCCTGATCGGGCGTCTCGGTGGCGGTCGCCGTCGCCGGCATCGGCATCGCCCGCGCGCTAGTGGCGCAAGCGCGGGCTGGCGGCTGACGCGACGTTCGCCGCTCGCGGCCGGGCCTGCGCCGCCTGCTCGAGAACAAGTACTTCGTCGACGAGATTCTACGACCGCTTCATCGTGCGGCCACTCGCCGCCATCGCGCGCGCCTGCTGGAAGGTGGTCGACACCCTGATCATCGACGGCGCACTGCACGTCGGTGCCTTCGTGACGAGCTCACCGGCGACCTCGGCCGCTTCACGACCACGGGTAACGTCCGCAACTACGCGCTCTACTTCTTCGCCGGCGTGCTCGTCCTCTTCTGGTGGATGATCTTCTGATGACCGGCGGATTCCTCGAACTCCTGCTCGGCGATTCGATCACGCGCCTGGTCTTCTTCCCGGCGCTGGCCGTGCATCCCCCTGCTCTTCCTGCGCAAGGCGCCGGCGTCGGCGGTCAAGGCCTACGGCCTGGCGGTCTCGCTCATCGAGCTTCGGCCTGATGATCGCCTTCGCCGCGTCGCACTGGGACGCGGCCGGCATGCTGGTCCGGGACCCGGTGCTCCCCTGGATCCAGATGCCCGGCGTGTCGATCGTCTACGAGGTCGGCATGGACGGCATTTCGCTGCCGCTCGTCCTGCTGACCGGCCTGCTCCTGCCGATCGTCATGCTCGGCTCCTGGAAGGGCAGTCGACAAACACTGGCCGGGCTTCGTCCTCTCGATGCTGCTGCTCACCACCGGCATCGTCGGCTCGCTGGTGGCGCTCGACCTCTTCCTCTTCTACATCTTCTGGGAGGTCATGCTGATCCCGATGTACCTGATCATCGGGATCTGGGGCGGTGAGCGCCGGATCTACGCGGCGATCAAGTTCTTCCTGTTCACGATGGCGGGCAGCCTGCTGATGCTGATCGCGATCCTCTGGCTGGCGTGGACCCACGCCCAGGTCGCGGGTGTCTGGAGCTTCCGTTACGAGGAGCTGCTCCGGCTCCAGTTGCCCGTCGCGCAGCAGATGTGGCTGTTCGGCGCCTTCGCGCTCGCGTTCGCGATCAAGGTGCCGATGTTCCCGCTGCACACCTGGTTGCCCGATGCGCACGTCGAGGCGCCCACCGGCGGCTCCGTCATCCTGGCCGGCATCCTGCTCAAGCTCGGCACCTACGGGTTCCTCCGTTTCGCCCTGCCGCTGTTCCCCAATGCCTCGCACCGGCTGGCGCCCTGGCTGCTCGGACTGGCGCTGGTGGGCATCATCTACGGAGCCCTGGTCTCCTGGGTCCAGCTCGACATGAAGAAGCTGGTCGCCTACTCCTCGATCGCGCACCTCGGCTTCGTGATGCTCGGCCTGCTCGCCTGCAACCTGATCGCATGGCAGGGCGCGTTGCTCCAGATGGTCAACCACGGACTGACCACCGGTGCCCTCTTCCTGATGGTCGGCATGCTCTACGACCGCCGGCACACCAAGAAGTTCGAGGACTTCGGCGGCCTCGCGAAGGTCGTACCCTGGTATGCGATCTTCCTGGTGTTCTGCGCCCTGGCGTCGGTCGGCCTGCCGGCGCTCAACGGCTTCGTCGGCGAGTTCATGATCCTGCTCGGGACCTTCAAGGCCGGTTACCGCTGGTTCGCCGCCGCGGCGAGCTTCGGCGTGGTCCTGGCCGCCATCTACCTGTTGAAGATGGTGCAGGAGGTGCTCTGGGGGCCGATCACGAAGGAGGAGAACCGCAATCTCAAGGACCTCGACGCCCGCGAGGTGCTGGCTCTCCTGCCGCTCTGCGCGCTCATGCTCTGGATCGGCGTCGCGCCGAGGCCCTTCCTCGAGCCGAGCCGGCCGGCGCTGGCGGCACTGCTCGAGACCTACCAGAACCGACTGGCCTCCCCCACAGTCACCACGCCGGCGCTCGCGCCGGCGGTGAAGGGGGTCGGCCAGGCCAGGACCTTCGGCGCCACCGCTTCCGGTGACGTCGCGACCACCGACGCGCAGCCATGAGCCCGATCTTCGAGATTCCGGCGAGCGACCTCGCCAGCCTGCTTCCCGAGCTCGTCCTGGTGGTGGCGGGTTCCGTCCTCCTGCTGCTCGAGGCCTTCGCCCCGGCGCTGCGCAAGCTCTTTCACCTGCTCGCGCTCGCCGCGGTCGGTGTCGCCATGTGGAGCGTCCACGGCCTCGCCGGCGGACCCAGCTTCCACAGTCTGATCGAGTCGACGCCGCTCACCGGCGCCTTCGCGCAGGCGATCCTGTTGGCGACCGCCCTCGGGCTGCTCGCCGCGCCCGGCTACCTTTCGCGCGAGCGGCTGCTCGCGGGTGAGTTCCCGGCCCTGATCCTGTGGGGCGCCTCGGGCATGCTCATCCTGGTGCGCGGAGTCGAGCTGCTGACGATCTTCCTGGCGCTCGAGGTGCTCTCGGTCGCGCTCTACGGCCTCGCTGCGTTCCACCGTCGCGAAGCGTTCTCGGCCGAGGCGGCTCTCAAGTACTTCCTGATGGGCGCCTTCGTCAGCTCGTTCGTCGTCTACGGCATCGCCCTGGTCTACGGCGAGACCGGCAGCACGAGATTCGACGGCATCGCCGCCGCGCTCGCAACGGGCCAGGGATCTCCGGGGCTCCTTCTGCTCGGTTTCCTGATGCTCTTCTGCGGGTTCGCCTTCAAGATGAGCCTGGTGCCGTTCCACGCGTGGGCGCCCGACGTTTACCAGGGAGCGCCCTCGCCGGTGGTCGCCTTCCTCTCGGTGGCGCCCAAGGTGGCGGCTGCGGTGGTCCTCGTGCGGATCGTGACGACCGTCGCCGGGAGTCCGCTCGTCGCCGGCTGGCCCGACCTGGTCGCGGCGATCGCAGTCCTGTCGATGCTCGTCGGCAACCTGTTCGCGCTGGTCCAGCGCGACATCAAGCGCATGCTCGCCTATTCGGGCATCGCACACATGGGCTACCTGATCATCCCGCTCGCGGCGCCGGGAACCGAGACCTGGCAGCCGGTGCTGGTCTACCTCGTCGCCTACGTGCTGATGAACGCGGGCGCTTTCGCGATCGTGTCGATGCTCTACCCGAAGCCGGGCGAGCAACACGCGATTGCCAGCCTGGCCGGCTGGGGCTACCGCTTCCCGCTGCTCGCCGGCTGCCTGACCGTCTGCATGGTGTCGCTCGCCGGCATTCCTCCGACCGCGGGCTTCCTCGGCAAGTACATGGTGTTCCTGCACGCCATCTCGCACGACCGGCTGGGGCTCGCGCTGACCGGCGTCGCGGCGAGCCTGATCGGCGTCGCGTTCTACCTGCGCGTCGTCTACATGCTGTACATGAAGCCCGAGGTGGTCGCCCCGGAGCGGACTGCGATCGACTTCTACGGCCGGGTCGCGGCCGTCGTGGCGGCCGGCGGCACCATCGTTCTGGGGATCTGGCCCCAACCCTTCCTGAGCTGGGTCGTCGGCTCGCTCGCGGGACTCTGAGCTCCGGCGCACGCGGGGCCCGATCATGCCCCATTCGCTCCTCCCGCCCGGCGGCGATCGCGGTGACGCCGCCGGGGCGGCGGCTGTCTCCCCGCTGACGGTCAACCGCCTCTCTGTCTATCTGCGCTCGCTGCGCCAGCTGCGCGAGCAGGGGATCGAGAAGGTCTCCTCTCAGCAACTTGCCCGCCGCTTCCACCTGTCGTCGACGCAGATTCGCAAGGATCTCGCGCAGTTCGGAGAGTTCGGCACGCGCGGCGTCGGTTACGACGTGGCGGAGCTCGCCGACCACATCGAGGCCCTGCTCGGGCTCGACCGCACCCATCGGCTGGCGATCGTCGGCATGGGCAATGTCGGCACCGCGCTCGCCCGATTCCCGGCCTTCAACACCGGGAGCTTCCAGGTGGTCGCGGCGTTCGACAACGATCCGGCCAAGATCGGCACCCGCGTCGGCTCCGTGACCGTCCGCTCGACTGCGGACCTGACCGCGGATCTGCGCCGCGCGGCGGCCGAGATCGGCGTCCTGGCGGTCCCCGCCGACGCGGTCCTGCCGGTGTTCGAGGCCCTGGTGCGCGCCGGGGTCCGAGCCGTTCTCAACTTCGCGCCCGCGACGCTGCCCCCACGCCCCGGCTGCCGGGTCAAGAACGTCGATCTGCGTATCCAGCTCGAAGAGCTCGCCTTCTACCTCTCGCGCTCCGAGTAGGCTCGCCTCCCCGGGCGGCGTCCTGCTCCACAGGGCGCCACGGTCCTGCAGTGTACAATGCGCTACCTCCCCTGGGAGAGACGACCATGAGACTGCGTCACCCCGGCCGCGCCGATTCCGGATTCAGCCTGGTGGAGCTGTTGATCGTGCTCGCGCTGATCGCCATCCTCACCCTCATCGGGATGCCCTGGATGCTCAGCACCCTGAGCCGCGCCAAGCTGGTCGGTGCGGCGAAGGAGACCTCGACGATGATGCAGTTGGCCCGGCTGGAGTCGATCAAGCAGGGAGTCCCGACCCAGGTGCAATACGTGGCCGCCAGCGACTCGTTTCTGGCGTTCGCCGACAACGATCGGGACGGGGCTTTCACCGACGGGACGGACCGCGTGATCGCGCGGGGAAGCCAGCTTCCGAAAGGGGTCTACCTCTGGGGCCCCACGGATGCCGGTCCGGAGGAGGAGCATTCGATCGCCGACTGGGACGTCGCAGCCAGCTGCGTGGACGCGAGGCCGGGGCCGATCTTCAGGACCGACGGCTCGTGCAACTGCGCCGGGGCCTTCCGGTTCCGCGACGCGCACGGCAACTTCCTCGAGACCCGTATCCTCTTCCCGGCGACCAGCAAGATCGCCATCCGGAAGTGGTTCGGCGGCTCCGATGCCGACCTCCAGTGGTTCGAGAACGGCGAAGCCGGCAACCAGTGGACCTGGTAGGCGAGCGGTCGGCGCTCAGGCGCTTCGGTAGAGACTGAGCGCGCTCTCGCCGTAGCGGCGCGTTTCGATTCTCAGCAGCGCGCCGCCCTCCGGAGGCGCGGCCGTTCGCGCCGAGTGCTCGAGCGCGAAGCTGCCGCCCGGAAGGAGAATCGCCGAAACCGCGGCGAGAAACCCGCTCGTTGGCGCCCAGGCATAGGGCGGGTCGGCGAACACCAGGTCGAAGCGCTCCTCTCGCCGCGCGAGCTCGGCGAGCGCCGGCTCGACCGGGCGGGACATCAGGCGCACTCGCGGCGGGCCGAGACCGACCCGGCGGAGGTTGTCGAGAAGGGTTTCGCGCGCCCGGCGGTCCTGCTCCACCAACAGGGCCCCCAACGCGCCGCGGCCGACCGCTTCGATGCCCACGGCACCGCTGCCCGCGAAGAGGTCCGCCACCTCGGCGCCCGGCAGTTCCTCCGTCCAGATCGAGAAGAGCGCCTCGCGGAGCCGCCCTTCGCTCGGCCGCGCCGACGGGGGGACGGCGAGCGTCCTCCCCTTGAGACTGCCGCCCAGAATCCGCACGCCGCCGGGGCTCATCCGCCGGGCCGCCGCCGCCGTTCGACCCGCACGAAGTCCAGGCGCAAGTCGCTGATCGGCAGGTAGAGAGTCAGAGGCTGGATGACGCCGGTCAGCTCGACCCCCTTGCCGTCCGCCGTGAACCCGACGACCTCGAAGATCTGGCCATCGGTCCGTTCCAGGCGGTCGCCCGGCTCCGGCTTGTAGTCGGCAGGCAGGCCAGGCCGGGCCGACTCGACCCCCGCGCGGAGCGCGATGTCCTCGACCACACGCACCGCGGTGGCGAGGGCCAGACTGTGGGATCCGTAGCGGCCGAAGGCGAAGCTCCGCGGCTCCGCCAGCCGCTCGTCGCGCAGCTCGAACCGGCACCGTTCGACCCAGGCGCCGTCGGGCGCCGATTCCGAGGCGTCGGTTTCGGAGAAGTCGATCGCGTCGAGGCGGCGACGGAACGCCGCGACCTCTTCGGGGCCGTACTCGCCGAGCAGGAGCTGCTCCTGCCCCGCCGCTCCATCGCGGACGCGAACCGTCCCATTGAGGAAGAGCGTGACCTCGCGCCGGCCAAGGTCGCTCACGCACTCGAGCCGCACCAGGGTGACCGAACGGGGATCCGCCTCCGCCCGGGCCCGGTGTGGCACGACGGCCAGGAGGACGACAGCGAACCCGGTGGCGACGAACGGCCTCATCTCGGATCCTCCACGCGCGGCGAGCGCCCGAGCGCGAAGTCGAGCTCCTCGGCGCGATCGATCAGGCCATCGAGACGGGCCCGGCGGGTGGCGAGGAGCGCGGCGCCGAGCTGAGGCCCTGGACGCACGCCGGCGGCGACCAGATCCTCGCCAGTGACCGCCAGGCGCAGGTCGCGCAGGCCGCCCAGCCACCGTTCGACCCAGGCGGCGGCGGCCAGATCGGAAGCTGCGGCCAGGGCCAGCTCCTCGTCGCAGAGCGGAGCGAGGAGCTCGGCCGCCTCGTGGGGCGCGCTTTCCGGCGCGAGCCGGCCGACGACCAGGCCGACACGCGACGGCCCCGAGACGAGCAGATCGCGCTCCTCTCGCGGGAGCGCCAGGCGAGCGGCGAGCGCCGCGGCGGCCGGCTCGCCGACGGTGGCGCCGAGACCGAGGAGCGCCAGCCGCCACTCCCGGGCCCCGAGGCGTGGCGCGAGCCGGGCGACTTCCCCGCGGACGGCTGCGAACAGGCGAAGGGTCCGCGCGACCCGGTCGCGGTCCGCCAGCGCCGGCGCCAGCACGCGCGCCAGGCCGAAACGCGTGAGCGCAGCGAGCGCCTCGTCGATCTCCGGGCGGTCGTCGAAGAGGCGTTGAAGATCGTGAGCCAGTCGCCGGCCCGAAAGAAGCTCCGGAATTCCGTCCACGACCGCCGCCCTCGCCCATCTCTCGGTTTCCGCCTCGAAGCGGAAGCCGAAGCGCAGCGCGAAACGCAGGCCGCGGAGCAGGCGGGTCGGATCGTCGGCGAAGGAGCCCGGATGCAGCGCGCGGAGGAGCCCGGCCTCCAGGTCCCGCTGTCCGCCGGTGGGATCGACCAGGGCTCCCCGCCCGGCGACGGGAGCGAGTGTGACGGCCAGGGCGTTGATCGTGAAGTCGCGGCGAGCGAGGTCCTCGCCCAGGCTCGCCGGCTCGACCTCGGGCAGGGCCGCCGGCGCCGGATACCGCTCGCGGCGAGCGCGGACGACATCGAGCCGCGCCGCACCGGGCAGCGCGAGGGTCGCGGTGAGGAAACGTGGGTGCAGACCGAGCTCACCGCCCAGCCGCCCGGCGAGGTCGCGGGCGAAGGACGGCAGGTCGCCTTCGAGCACCAGGTCGAGGTCGAGTCCGCCGCGCCCGAGCAGCAGGTCGCGGACACCGCCTCCGACCCAGGCGAGGCGCTCCCCCCGCCGCTCGGCGAGATCGGCCGCGGCTTCCAGCCGGAAGCGGGACTCGGTCGGGACCGGGTCGAGCGATACCCTCGGGCCCTCCGCGCTCACCCGGTCACCGTTCAGAGCCCCAGCCGCACCACCCGGCCGGCGCCGACCAGGCCCTCGAGCGCCGCGAGCAGCTGCGGCGAGAGGTCGATCCGGAATCTCTCGGGCGGCGCGATCTCGACCGCCTCGCCCTGCTCGAGACGAATCGCGAGAACCACCGGCGCCTCGCCGGGGTGCTCGGTGAGCAGGTCGCGCAGCTCGAGCAGCTCGCGCCGGCTGAGCTCGCGGTCGAGCGTGACGCGCACGCCGGTCACCAGCTTCTCCGCCGCGCGCGCCAGCGGGACCACATCCTCGGCGGTCATCTCGGTCTCCGAGCCCCGGTCCCGGACCTGCCCGCGCACCAGGACCGGAGCCTCCTCGACCAGGAAGGGCTCGAACTTCTGGAGCTGGTCGGCGAACAGCGTGACGGAGAGACTGCCCTCGAGGTCCTCGAGCACGAAGCGCCCCATCACCCGGCCGGCGTTCGGGCCGCTCTTGATCTTGGCCCGCTTCAGGCGCGTCACCAGGCCGCCGACGGTCGCCTCGCCCGAGTAACCGTCGCGCAGGTCGGCGGTGGTGTGGCTGACCAGCCGGCGCAGCTGGTCCTCGAGCTCGAGCAGAGGGTTGCCGGTCAGGTAGAAGCCGAGGGCCTCCTTCTCGAAACGGAGGCGGTCGGCCTCGGGCCAGGGCGGCGTCGCGGCCGACGGCGACGGCTCCGGCTGCGAGTCGCCGGCGAACAGGGTCCCCTGCCCCTCCTCGATCTCCCGGCGGCGCCGCTGTCCGAACTCGACCATTCGCTCGATCGAAGCGCAGTGCGCCGCGCGGTGGCCGCCGAAGCGGTCGCACGAACCCGACTTGACCAGCGCCTCGAACACCTTCTGGTTCATCGCGCGCGGATCGACCTCGACCACCAGCTGCCCCAGACTGCGGAATCCGCCGAGCCGGCGCCGGGCTTCGAGCACCGCCTCGACAGCCGCTTCGCCCAGACCCTTGACGCCGCCGAGCCCGAAGCGGATGCGGTCGCCGACCGCTCCGAACGCCCACTCGCTCTCGTTGACGTCGGGCGGCAGCACCGGAATGCCCATCTCCCGGCATTCCGAGACGTACTTGACGATCTCGTCCGTCGCGGAGATCTCCGAGGTGAGCATCGCCGCCATGAAGGCGACCGGGAAATGCGCCTTGAGATAGGCGGTCTTGTAGGCGAGAAAGGCGTAGGCGACGCTGTGACTCTTGTTGAAGCCGTAGCCGGCGAAGGGCTCGATGTACTCCCAGAGCTCCTGCGCCTTCTTGCGCGCCACGCCGCGCGCTTCGGCCCCCGACAGGAACTTCTCCTTCTGCTGCGCCATCGCCTCGACGTTCTTCTTGCCCATCGCCTTGCGCAGGACGTCGGCCTCGGCCATGGTGAAGCCGGCCACGGCGACGGCGATCTGCATGACCTGCTCCTGGTAGAGCGATGACGCCGTAGGTCTCGCGCAGGATCGGCTCGGTCTCGGGCAGGAGGTAGTCGACCTTCTTGCGGCCCAGCTTGCGGTCGATGTACTCGTCGACCATGCCGACCGAGAGGGCGCCCGGGCGGTAGAGGGCGTTCAAGGCGCAGAGGTCCTCGAACTGCGACGGGCCGGGCCCGCCGCAGCATGTCCTTCATGCCGCTCGACTCGAACTGGAAGACGCCGTTGGTGCGCCCGTCGCAGAAGAGCTCGAAGACCTTCGGGTCGTCGAGCGGAACCGAGTCGAGATCGAGCGCGACGCCCTGCTCGCTCGAGGATGCTTCAGGGTGTCGTCGACCACGGTCACGGTCTTCAGGCCCAGGAAGTCCATCTTGAGCAGGCCGAGCCGCTCGACGACCTTCATGTCGCACTGGGTCGTCACCTCGTCCCGGTTGGTCTTGTAGAGCGGGACGAATCTCCTCGAGCGGCGCGCGGCGCGATGACCACGCCGGCGGCGTGCACCGGGCGTTGCGGGTCAGGCCCTCGAGCCGGCGCCGCATCTCCACGACCTGCCGGACCTCGGGGTCGCGGGCGATCTCGGCCGCCAGGCTGTCGTTGGCTCCATCGCCGTCCTCCAGCGTGAGCTTCGGGTCATGTCCGGGATCAGCTTGGTGAGCTTGTCGACCCGCGCGAAGGGCAGTCTCGAGGACGCGCGCCACGTCGCGCGATCGACGCGCCTTGGCGGCGAGCGTGCCGAACGTGATGATCTGCGCGACCTGCTCGCGGCCGTACTTCTCGGTGACGTACTCGATCACCTCGCCGCGGCGGTCGCATGCAGAAGTCGATGTCGATGTCCGGCATGCTGACTGCGCTCGGGGTTGAGGAACCGCTCGAACAGCAGGTCGTAGTGCAGGGGATCGATGTCGGTGATGCCCAGGGCGTAGGCGACCAGCGAGCCGGCGGCGGAGCCGCGGCCCGGGCCGACGGGAATGCCCGCGCTCGCGCGCGTGGCGGATGAAATCCCAGACGATGAGGAAGTAGCCCGGGAAGCCCATCTCCTGGATGACGCTCGATCTCGTAGTCGCAGCCGCTCGCGGTAGAGATCCGGGCTGAAGCGGGGGTCGATTGTGCCGCGCTTGCCGAGCTCCTCGAGGCGCTGCTCGAGCCCGGCGCGCGCCATGCGCTCGAAGTAGCTGTCGAGCGTCTCGCCCGCGGGCACCGGAAAGTCCGGCAGCTGGAAGCCCCCGCTCGGCAGGTCGAGCCGGCAGCGCTCGGCGATCGCCAGCGTGTTCTCGATCGCCGCGCCGTCCTCGGGGAAGAGCTTCTCCATCTCGGCGCCGGTCTTCAGCCAGAACTCCTCGGAGGCGTACTTGAGCCGATCCGGGTCGGCGAGCGTGCGCTGGGTGCCGATGCAGAGCAGGACGTCGTGCGCGAAGGCGTCCTCCTTGCGCAGGTAGTGGCAGTCGTTGGTCACCACCAGGCGGAGGCCCAGCTTGCGCGAGAGGCGCCGCAGAACCTCGTTGGCTGCGCGCTGCTCGGCGATGCCGTGGTCCTGCAACTCCAGGAAGAAGTTCTCGGGGCCGAAGATCTCCGCGTAGTCGCGCGCGGTCTGCTCGGCCTCCGCCTCGCGCCGGGAGAGGATCCGCTCGTTGATCTCCCCCTTGAGACAGGCGGAGAGCGCGATCAGCCCATCGATGTGCTGGCGCAGGAGCTCGTGATCGATGCGCGGCTTGTAGTAGAAGCCCTCGAGGTAGGAGCGGGTCGTCAGCTTGAGCAGGTTGCGGTAGCCCGTCTCGTCGCGCGCGAGCAGGACCAGGTGATTGCTCGAGGAGCGGGCGGGGTTGCGCTCGGTCAGGCTGCCCTGCGCGACGTAGGCTTCGATGCCGAGGATGGGCCGGACGCCCGCTTTCCGGGCCTTGTCGTAGAACTCGATGGCCCCGAACATGTTGCCGTGATCGGTCAGGGCGACGGCCGGCATGCCGGCGGCGGCCGCCGCTCCCATCACGTCGTCGAGGCGGTTCGCGCCGTCGAGCAGGCTGAACTGGCTGTGCAGGTGAAGGTGGACGAATCCGGGCATCGGCGGCTTTCGGGTCGTTCGGACGATACCCCGGCGGAGGGCCGGGCGCGAAGCGGCGACGGCCGCTCCGGTCAGCGCTGCGTGGACATCCGGCTGGCGTGGCGGATGTAGTCGATTCCGGAGAGCAGCGTCAGCCCGGCGACGGCGTAGACCGCCAGCGTCGCGGCGACCTCGAATCCGGCGACGACTCCGGAGAGCAGCACGAGGATGACTGCCGAGACCTGGGTCGCGGTGTTGACCTTGCTGATCCAGGTCGGAGGAAATCGATTGATGCCGCCGGCGACGTAGAGGATGACTGCGACCACCACGATGACCACGTCGCGGGTGATCACCAGAGCCGTCACCCATGCGGGGATCACCATCCCGGCGTGGAGGTTGGGAATCGCGAGAACGACATAAGCGGTGACCAGAAGCAGCTTGTCCGCGGCCGGATCCAGATAGGCGCCGAGGGGGGTCTGCTGCTTCCAGAATCGCGCGATGAAACCGTCGAGCGCGTCCGTGATGCCGGCGATGGCGAAAACCAGCAGAGCGCGTCCGGGCCGCCCGTCGAGCACCGCGATCACGAACAGGGGGATCAGTCCCATGCGCAGGATCGAGAGGAGGTTGGGCAGGTTGAGGTTCACGACCCCTCCAGGATGACCAGCGCCCGCCGCACCGCTTCGAGCGCCTCGGCGCCCGACAGCGGCGCGCTCGGCAGGCAGTCCGCCGCGGCCGGGGCAAAGCCGCAGGCGGCAGCGGATCGACAGATCGAGTCTCGATACGCCTCTCCGGCCGGCAGCGCACTGGCGGCCGCGCAGCCCTTCGGATCGGAGTCGGAGAGCAACCGGAGCAGGGCGCGATAGAGCTCGGACCGGCGGGCCGGACGGTCGGGGTCGAAGCGGTGCAGCGTCTCGTCGACCCCGAGCAGGCCCAGGTTCACGACCCGGACGATCGCCTCCTGGGCCGGGTGGTCGAGGATGTCCGAGGCGATCCGAGCGGTGCCGCCGCGTGCCGTCCGGACCTGGGGCACCAGCCAGTAGAGCAGGACCGCGACGTCGGCCCGAGTCACCTGCGGCCGCTCCGCGGCGCGCCGAACCGGTTCGGGCGAGTTGAGGATGCGCCAGCGGAACTTCGCGCGGCGCAGCTCCTCGGCCAGGCGGGTGTCACCCGGCGCCGAATCGGCGAGACTCTGGAAGAGATCCAGGCCCGTGCGCGCGTCGCCGACCTCCATCTCGAGCTGGGCGCGCCGCACCGCCAGCTCCAGATCGCCCGGCGCGACCGGCATCAGGCCGCGCGCCAGCGCGAGCTCGCGAACCCGATCGCCGCGCGCAGCGGCGACTCTCAGGCCGAGCCGGAGCGTGCCCTCGTCGCGCGGTCGCAGGTGCTCGAGCCGGGAGAGCTCCCGTTCGGCGACGTCGAGCTGGCCCCGCGCCAGGCCTTCTTCCACCCGCTTCCGGAGGATCTCCGCAGCCTTCGGCGCCAGCGTCGCCGCCCGCGTCGCGGCGACCTCGGATTCGCCTGCCACCGCGAGATAGGCGAGGGTCGCGGCCGGCAGATCGCCGAGCGCTTCGAGCGCGCGGGCCTCGACCAGGCGCGCTGGCAGGCCGCCTTGCGCGCCGCTCTGCCGTGCCGCCTCGATTGCGCCCGTGGCGTCGCCCGCGACCAGGCGCGCCTGCGCGACCAGGACCCGCGCCGGGACCAGCCCGGTCGAGCGTGCGAGCAGGGCGTTTGCCGCGCGCTCGGCGGCCACTCCGTCGCCGGCGCTCGTGAGCTGGAGGAAGAGGCGGTGGACCTCGCCGACTTCCGCGCGCGGATCGGCCGGGTCGGCGGGATCGAGCAGGAAGGCGCGGATGTCCTTCGGCAGCGGATCGCGTGGCACCTGCGCCGGCGGCGCGGTCGCGCAGCCGGTCAGCAGTGCCAGCACGACCCGGGAGGCGATACGGAGTTGCCCGGCCGCGCTCCTCATGCTGCCCGGAGGTCAGCCCTCGGCCGCGGAGATCGTCGCGATGGCGTGCTTGTAGATCAGGACCTCACGACCACCCGTCTCGACGACCACCGCGAAGCGGTCGAACCGGCGGATCCGGCCGTCGAGCCGCTTGCCGGTGATCAGCTCGAGGCTCATCGGCCGCCCGTCCTTCAGGCTCTGGAAGAGGTATCCGTCCTGGATGTTGATGCTCGGCTTGTTCATCCGTCCCTCCACCGTCTCACCCCCGAAGCCAGCGAGTGAGCGCCGGCAGATTCGCTTCGACTCCCTGTGGAACCAGCCATTCCACGTCAGCCTCGCGCCGGAACCAGGTCTCCTGGCGCTTCGCATAACGACGCGTCGCGACGACGATTTCGCGCACGGCGGCTTCGAACTGCAACTCTCCCGCCAGGTGCCTCACCCATTGCGCGTATCCGATCGCCTGGAACGCCGGACACTCCGGCCCGACGCCGGACGCCAACAGCGACCGGACCTCGTGGAGCCAGCCCCGGGCGATCATCTCCCTCACGCGCGACTCGATGCGATCGTACAGAAGGGCGCGCGGAAGCGTCAATCCGACCTTGCGCACTGCCAGCGGGATCGCCGCCGGTCCGGAGGGGGACCCGCCGAGCCAGCTCGACAGCGGTCTGCCGGTCGCGACAGCCACCTCGAGGGCGCGCAGAGTGCGCTGGGTGTCGCCCGGAGCGAGCCTCGCCGCGGTCGGCGGGTCGAGCCGCACGAGCTCGGCGCGCAGCGCCGCGAGACCCTCGGTGACGCGCCGCCGCTCGAGCTCGGCGCGGATTCCGGGCACGGGAGCCGGCAGCTCGGCGAGCCCACCAACGAGCGCGCGCAGGTAGAGGCCGCTGCCGCCGACGACGAGCGCGGGCTGCCCGCGCGCCCCGATCTCCGCGAGCGCGCTCCGGGCGAGCCGGGCGAACTCGCCGGCGCTGAAAGGCTCGCGCGGGTCGAGCAGGTCGATCAGGTGGTGCGGAACGCGCGCCCGCTGCGCAGCCGAGGGCTTCGCCGTCCCGATCTCGAGCCCACGGTAGACCTGGAGCGCGTCAGCGTTGACGATCTCCCCGCCGGCCGCTTCCGCCAGGCGCAGCGCGAGCTCGCTCTTGCCGGTCGCGGTGGCGCCGACGATCGCCAGGATTCTCGCCATCCGCCGCAGTCTAGCCGCCGCGGCGCGATTCGCGACGGGGCGATCCGGGCAGAGCGAGTCGCCAGGGTCGCCCCGGGGCCCAGCTCACCTCGACCGCGCCATCGCGATCGGTGCGCAGGACCGGGATCCCCGCCGCGGCGAGACGCGAAAGGGCGAGGGCGGAGGGGTGTCCGTAAGGGTTGCGCGGTCCCGCCGAGGCGATCGCCAGCCGTGGCCGCACGCTGGCGAGCAGTTCCGGAGTGGTCGAGCCGGCCGAGCCGTGATGAGCGACCTTGAGGACGTCGGAGCGGAGCGCGGCGCCGAACCGCCGGACCAGCCGGCGCTCGCCTTCCCCGTCCAGGTCGCCGAGCAGCAGCGCGCTGCGTCCGCCGCCCTCGACCCGGATCACCAGAGAGAGCGCATTGTCCGAGCGCTCGCCCTGTCGCGGCTCGGGCGCCAGCACCTCGAGCCGCAGCGAACCGAGCGCTCGCTGTTCTCCGGCCGCCACCGCGCGGACGATCGGGATCGGCGACTCCGCGAGCTCGCGCGAGCACGCGGTCGGCGCGCCCCCGCGCGGCACCCAGAGCTCGCGGAGCCGGACCTGGCCCGCGAGATCGACCAGGCCCCGACAGTGGTCATCGTCGAAATGGGAAAGCACGACCAGATCGAGCCCGTCGAGATCCCGCGCGGCGAGCGCGGGCAGCAGCACGTGGGACGCGAGGTCGCGGCCCCGCACGCCCCCGCCGTCGATCAGCGCGGCGCGGGCCCCGTCGCGCAGCAGGATCGCATCGCCCTGTCCGACGTCGAGGACGGTCAGCTCGGGATCGTCCGCGGAGGTGGCCGGCGGAGATGATCCGACCGCGGCCAGCGCAGCGAGCAGCCCGGCGCGCAGCCCGCGCCTTCCGAACGCGGGCAGCGCGAAGGCGAGACCCACGACCGCTCCGCACCACCAGGCGGGCGTGACCGCCGTGCTGACCCAGGCCGCGGGGGGGAGGTCGGCGAGCCACTCGAGAGGGAGGGTCGCCCGGTCGAGACACCAGAGCCAGGGCGCCGCCCAGCCGACCGCTCCGGCGGCTCCCAGCGCGCCCGCGACGAGGCCGAGCACGAGCACCAGGGCCGCCCAGGGCGCGAAGAACAGATCGAGCAGCGGTGCGGCAGGCGCCAGCCTGCCGAAGGTGGCCACCGAGACGGGCGAAGCGGCCGCCTGCGCGGAGAGCGACGCCGCGAGCCCGCGCGCCAGCAGGCGCGGACGGAGCGCCAGGCCCCGTTCGAGCGGCGACGTGCCGAGCAGAAGACCGGCGGTCGCCGTCGCCGAGAGAAGGAAGCCCACGTCGGCCAGGGTGTCCGGATCGACCGCGACGAGGCCGGTCACGACCAGGGCCAACCCCTGCAGCGCGAGCGGAGCGCGCGCGGAGAGCAGCGCCGTGGCCGCGACCAGGGCCATCGCCGCGGCCCGCACCATGGACGGCGCCGGCCCGACCAGCCCGAGGTAGACGAGCGCGGAGCTCGCCGCGAGCGCAACGCGCAGCGGGCGCGGCAGCAGGCTTCCGGCGAGGGCGGCCCACCCCGCCACCAGGGCGATGTTGAAGCCGGAGACCGCCGTCAGGTGCGCGAGTCCGGTTCGCCGCAGAGCCCGCACCCACCGCTGCGGGAGCGCGGAGACGTCGCCCAGCACGAGGGCCCGGGCCAGCGCCACACCCGGCCGCCCCTCGCCGAACCGCCGCCAGCCCGCCTCGAGTGCGGCGCGGCCGGGTCCAGCCCAGCGGAGGACCAGGGGCGGCGCAGACTCGACGGTCAGGAACCTGCGGCTCTTCACCCGCAGAGAGAGACGGCCGGGCGGAGAGCGATGGCGGTTCTCGAATCCGGGCGTACGGGCAAGCTGTCCGACGGCCCGCACCCGCGCTCCGAGCGGCGGCGCCGTCGTCCCCTCGGGAAGGTCGAGGCGGAGAGACCAGCGCCCCACCACGACGGCCCTCCCGAACCGCAGCCGGTCGGCGCAGAGCTCGACCGCGCCGCGCGGGCCGTAGCGGGCCTCGTGCGAACAGACCCGGCCGACCGCCGTCGCAGGTCGGGAGAGCGCTCCGGCCGGGAGAGAGCCGGGCGCTGCGAGCCCGACGGCGAGCAGGCCGCCGCCCAACGCGGCCACCGCAGCGCCCGGCCGGCCCCGCAGGGCGAGGCCGAGCAGAAGCAGGAGGGTGGTCCCAACTATCGGGAGATGATCGAGGTTCCGGGCCAGCGCGACGCTGCCCAGGAAGACGGCGCACGGAGCCAGGGCGGGCGCCCGCGGAAAACTCACATCCGCAGGGACGGACGGCGCAGCGCCGATCTCGCGCGGCGTTCAGGGTTCGGGGTCGCCGAGGGCTTCGGGGGCGAACAGTGAAAGCAGCGGCAGGCCGAAGCGCCGGCGCATAGCCTGGGCGCGGAGTCGACCGGCGGCCTCGTCGCGCGCCGCGGCGGAGAGCCGTTCCCCCAGCGGCGCCAACGCGCGCGCCACCTCGGCGTCGAGCTCGGCCCGCCCGCGGGCGTCGAGGCCCGTCGCGAGGCGGACGAGCGTCCCGGCGTCGAGCCGGGCGAGCTCGGGCTCGACCGCTTCGACGCCGCCGGTGAGCGCGGTGATCGCCGCCGCGAGCTCGGCGCGCCCCGGCAGCCCCGCGGGGAGGCTCACGGCGAGCGCGGTGAGCCGATCTTCGACCGTCGGCTCGGGAGCCGTAGCTACCCGGTGCCCGCCGGCCTGGAGGGCGAGCGCCTCGTCCCAGGCCGCCGCGACCGCCGCTCGGAAGTAGCGCAGGCTCGAGATCCCCCGCTTCGGCGCCCGCGCGCGCTGGCGCTCGAAGAGGGAGCGCATCACCTCCACCACGAGATCGGCGGGAACGCCGGCATGGCGCCAGTCGCGCGCCACCTGCCAGTCGGCGGCCGAGAGCAGCGTCGCGCTCCCCCGCAGCCGCAGGAACTCCCGTTCGAGCGTCTGGAAGTAGGCGTGGTCCTCAGCGGCGGGCGAGTCGTCAGCCACGGTTGAGCGCGTGGATCAGCCGCAACCCGACCAGGGTCAGCTGCGGTTCGACCCGGTGGATGTACTGCGACCCGGAAGCGATCATCTCGGCCTGGCCGCCGGTGGC
Organism: uncultured Acidobacteriota bacterium; assembly: GCA_963803995.1. Taxonomy (GTDB): domain Bacteria; phylum Acidobacteriota; class Thermoanaerobaculia; order Multivoradales; family JAGPDF01; genus JACTMI01. The sequence continues at coordinate 99,760 of CAWDOT010000027.1, read as the reverse complement.
GACGATCGCGGCGAGGTTCGGGATCTCTTCCTGGAGACGGGCCAGGATGCCGTCGACCAGGCCGACGTAGCCGAAGTAGATGCCCGCCTGCATGGCGGAGGCGGTGTTGCGGCCGACCAGCTGCTCGGGGGCGCGCACGTCCACGCGGTAGAGGCGCGACGCGTGCGCGAAGAGCGCCTCGGCCGAAATCAGGATGCCTGGGGAGATGATCCCGCCGGCGTACTCGCCCTGGGCGTTGACGATGTCGAAGGTCGTGGCCGTCCCGAAGTCGACGACGACCACCGGCGCGCCGTAGAGGTGGCGCGCCGCCACGGCGTTGACGATCCGGTCGGCGCCGACCTCCGCCGGGTTGTCGTAGCGGATCGGCATGCCCGTGCGCACACCCGGCTCGACGAACAGAGGGCGGCGACCGAACCAGGTCTCGGAGAGCCGGGCGAGCGTCGGATTGAGCGGCGGCACCACCGAGGAGATGATCACCGAGCCGACCGCGCGGGGATCGAGTCCGGCGCGGGCGAAAAGCGTGAGCAGCGTCGCGGCGTATTCGTCCGAGGTCCGCTCGACGTCGGTCGAAGTGCGGAAGCTCTCGACCAGCTCGTCGCCGCGGTAGACGCCGAAGACGGTGTTGGTGTTGCCGGTGTCGACGACGAGCAGCAGATCCGCGGCGCCTTGCGGCAGGGCCCTCACCACGAGAACACCTCCCCCGAAGCGATCACCCGCTCCCCCGCCGGAGTCGACAGGCGCAGGAAGCCGAGCGAATCGAAACCGGCGAAGAGGCCGGCGACGCGCTCGCCGGCGAGCTCGCACTCGAGCGGATCGCCCGGTGCGTGCGCGGAGGCGGCGCGGTAGCGGTCCAGCCAGGGGCGCTCGCCCGAGAGCTCGCCGTAGACCGCCGCCACGGCCGCGCCGGCGGCCGCGCCGAGGGGCGGCAGCGGACCCGGGGCGGCGAGCCGCAGCGAGGTGGCGCGCGGGTCGGGCAGCTCGTCGGCGGCGTGCCCGTGGTTGATCCCGAAGCCGATCACCGCCCAGGTCTCCCGGTCCCGGCGGGTCACGGCGTCGATCAGGATGCCGCCGATCTTGCGCTTTCCCACCACCAGGTCGTTCGGCCACTTGAGGCGGCAGTCGCCTTCCAGCCAGCTTGAGACCAGGTCGACCAGGGCGACGCCCGTGCGCATCGGCAGCACCTGAAGCTGCTCGCGCGCGGCGAGCGGCAGCGCGAGACTCGCCCAGATGCCGCGCCCGCGGTGACTTGACCAGACGCGGCCGCGCCTGCCCCTCCCGCCGCGCTGTTCGAGCGCCAACACCGCGAACGGGTGCGGCGTCTCGTCGTCGGCGAAGTGGCGGTCGAGGAGCGTGCGCGCGAGAACCTGGGTCGAGTCGAGACTCGAGACGAAGACGCCGTTGACCTGCTCGGCGAGCGCCGCCGGCCAGCCGTGGACCAGCTCGGCGAGGCCGGAGTCGTCGCTCCGCCGGCGTCCGCTCACGCGGATCCGGTCCCCGCTGCCGCGAGCTCCTCGACGAGGACGGCGCGGCGGCGCTCGAGCTCTTCGACGCTGCGGCGGGCGCCCTCGATCACGTTGGGCGGCGCCTTGGACATGAAGACTTCGTTCTCGATCCGGGCCCGCGCCCGCGTCAGGTTCGTCTCCACCTCGGCGAGCTCGGCGCTCAGCCTGCCGGGGTCTCGCGACGTCGGGGGCGCCTCGGGCCGCACGAGGATCTGGGCGCCCCGCACCGACATCCTGCCGAGGGTACCCTGAGGCAGCTGCTCGACCAGCTCGACCTGCGCGATCGCCGCCAGGCTGTTCAGCAGCGGCGCTGTCGCCGGAGCCGCCAGATGGGCGAGAGCTCCCGCCGCATCCGCCTCGCGCGCGATCGCGACCGCGACCGCCGCCCGCGGCGGCAGCCCCTGTTCGGCGCGGAAGTTGCGGACCCTTGCGACCACTTCCTGCAGAAAGGCGATCCGCTCGGCCTCGTCGGCCGAGATCACCCAGGAGGATTCGGCCACCGGATAGCGGGCGAGGCAGATCGTCCGCGCGTGGATCGCCTCGCGGCCCGGGAGACGCTGCCAGAGCTCCTCGGTGAGGAAGGGCATGACCGGATGGAGCAGGCGCAGCGCCCGGTCGAGGACGGTCAGCAGCACTTCTCCGGCGCGCGGGCGCGCGGCCTCGGCGCCGAGCGCCGGCTTGGCGAGCTCGATGTACCAGTCGCAGAAATCGCTCCAGAAGAACTGGTAGAGCTCGTTGCACGCGAGGTCGAAGCGGAAGGTCTCGAAAGCCTCGCCCACCCGCGCGGCGGTTTCGGACAGGCGCGAGAGGATCCAGCGCTCCTCGAGCGCCAGGCCCTGCGGATCGATCTCCGCCTGCACGCGCGCCTCGCCGACCCGGCCGAGCGCGAAGCGGGTCGCGTTCCAGATCTTGTTGCCGAACGCCCGGTAACCGGCGATGCGCTCCGGATCGAGCGGAATGTCCCGGCCGGGGGCGTCGAGCAGCGCCAGCGTGAAGCGGAGCGCGTCCGCGCCGTACTCTTCGATCAGGTCGACCGGGTCGAGCACGTTGCCCTTCGTCTTCGACATCTTCTGGCCTTCGGCGTCGCGCACGAGGCCGGTGAGGTGGACCTGGGCGAACGGGCTCCTGCCCGTGAAATGCAGGCCGGTCATCACCATGCGCGCGACCCAGAAGAAGAGGATGTCGAAGCCGGTGACCAGCACCTGCGTCGGGTAGAAGGTCCTGAAATCGGGCGTCTCGTCCGGCCACCCGAGCGTCGAGAACGGCCAGAGCGCCGAGGAGAACCAGGTGTCGAGGACGTCGGGATCCTGGGTCAGGCGGTCGGTGCCGGCCGCGCGCGCCGCCTCCTCGGCGCTGTGCGCGACGAAGCAGCGCCCGGACTCGTCGTACCAGGCCGGGATCTGGTGCCCCCACCAGAGCTGGCGCGAGATGCACCAGGGCCGGATGTTGTCCAGCCAGTGCTCCCAGGTCTTGCCCCAGCTGGCAGGCACCAGCTCCAGGCGGCCGTCGCGGGCCGCGGCGAGCGCCTCGGCCGCCATGCCCGAGACGTTGCAGAACCACTGCGTCGAGACCAGCGGCTGCACGCGCGTGCCGCTGCGCTGGCAGTGGCCGACGTTGTGGACGTAGCGCTCCTCGCGCAGCAGGCTGCCGCCCTCGCGCAGCCGCGCCAGCAGGAGCTCCCGCGCTTCCTCGACGGTGAGACCCTCGAACCCCGCGCCCGCGGCCGCGGTCATCCGCGCCCGACGGTCGATCACCTGGATGCCCGGCAGTCCGTGCCGCCGGCCCATCTCGAAGTCGGCGGGATCGTGGAACGGCGTGACCTTGACCAGGCCGGTGCCGAACTCGCGCTCGACCTTGTCGTCGGCGATGAACGGGATCGCGCGCCCAGCCACCGGGATGATCGCGCGGCGGCCGAGCAAGTGGCGGTAGCGCTCGTCTTCCGGATGGAAGGCGAGGGCGGTATCGCCCAGCATCGTCTCCGGCCGTGTCGTCGCGACCACGACGCGCTCGTCGCTCCCCTCGACCGGGTAGGCGATCTGCCAGAGGTGGTCGACGACCTCGCGCATCTCGACCTCGAGGTCGGAGATCGCCGTGTCGAGGCCCGGGGACCAGTTGACGATGTACTCGCCGCGGTAGATCAGGCCCTCGGCGTGGAGACGGACGAACGCCTCGCGGACCGCCCGGGAGAGGCCCTCGTCGAGAGTGAAGCGCTCACGGGTCCAGTCGCAGGAGGCGCCCAGCCGATCGAGCTGGCTCCGGATGTTGCCCTGGTACTGCTCCTTCCACGCCCACATCCGCTCGAGGAAGGCCTCGCGCCCCAGATCGTGCCGGTTCTTGCCCTCGCGGGCGAGGTCGCGCTCGACCATGAGCTGCGTGGCGATGCCCGCGTGATCCGTGCCCGGCAGCCAGAGGGCATTGCGCCCCTGCATGCGCCGCCAGCGCGTGAGCAGATCCTGCAGGGTCGACTGCAGGGCGTGCCCGATGTGCAGCTTCCCGGTCACGTTCGGGGGCGGGATCATGATGCAGAAGGACGGCCTGTCCGAGGGCGCCGGGGCGACGAAATAGCCCCTCTCGGCCCACTCGCGCTGCCAGCGGTCCTCGTAGCTGCTGGGATCGAATCGTTTGTCCATCGGAATTCCGGTCTTGCACGGCGTGCACGGGGAGCGCGGCCGGTCCGCGCCGGGCCTGCTCCGCGTCTCCGCCTGCGGGCCCTACTCCACCGAAGCTTCCAGCTCGCGGATGCGCGCCTTGAGGATGACTTCGGCGAGGTCGGGGACCACTTCCCACGCCACGTCGCGCACCACTCTGTCGCCGAGCAGCTCGATCACCCGGCGCGCGACGCGGTCCACGTCGGCCTCGGAGAGTTCGCCTGCCGGAGCAGCGGCGGTCGACCCGGGTAGCGGTGCTGCCGCGGCCGGCGTGGGTTCCGGGATGAGAAGTTGCGGCTCCGGAACCGCGACCGGCGCGGAGGTCGCCAACCAGTCGGCTGCCGCGGGCGGAGCCTCCAGGCTCCAGTCGCCGCCTGCCGGCGCGGCTGGCTCGGTGGCGCGCCAGGACTCCGAGGCGGCCGGTTCGAGCGGCTCGGGCGTCCACAGCGGCTCCTCGAGCGGGACGAGCTGCTCTTCTTCCGCCATCGGCATCGGCGCCGGCATCGGCGCCGCGGCATGCTGCTCGGCGCGCGGCAGCGCCGGCTGCGGCCCGGCCAGCAGCTCGCGCACCCGCCGCAGCAGCTCCTGCGAGTCGAAGGGCTTCTTGAGGTGACCGGAGGCACCGACTTGGGCGGCGCGCTCGGCGTCGAAGGACTCGAAGGTCCCCACCAGGAGGAGGACCGGCGTCGCGGGCAGCGCCTCGCGCGTCCGCTGGCTCACTTCGTAGCCGTCGGCGCCCGGCATGTGGACGTCCGCGATGACGAAGTCGGGCCGGACCTCCTGCAGCTGGTCGATCGCGTCCGAGCCGTTGCCGACCGAGACGACCCGGAAGTCCTCGTCCATGAAGGTGAGCTCCACGACCTTCTGAATCGTGACGCTGTCGTCGGCGAGCAGGATGGTTCTGGTCATGGACGCCCTTCTATGCCGCGCTGAGCCGGCGGTTCAAGTAGCTCACGATGTCGCCGGTCGGGGTGCCGGGCAGGAAGATCTCGTCCACGCCGGCACCCTTGAGACCGGCGATGTCCCGTTCGGGGATGATGCCGCCGGCGAAGACCAGGATGTCCCCGGCTCCCGACTCCCGCAACAGGCGGGTCACTTCGGGGAGCAGCCGGTTGTGAGCCCCGGAGAGGATCGACAGTCCCACCGCGTCGACGTCTTCCTGCACTGCGGCCGCGGCGATCTGCTCCGGTGTCTGCCGGAGGCCGGTGTAGATGACCTCGAAGCCGGCGTCGCGCAGGGCCCGGGCCACCACCTTCGCGCCGCGGTCATGGCCGTCGAGCCCCGGTTTGGCGATCAGGATGCGGAGGCTGGATCCACTCATTTCACTGATGTTAGCAAAGATCGAGGCGCCGAGTGGCGGCTCTCAGGTGGCGCCGCGCCAGGCGAGCAGGTCGGTCGCCGGCGCCGCGTGGCCAAGCTGACGGAGCTGCGCGGCGATCTGACCGCGGTGGTAGGTCGAGTGGTTGACCAGGTGCAGAAGCACCTGCCGGAGCGACGCCGTCCGCGTCGCGCCCTCGGTGTTCGTCCAGGTGAAGTCGCCCTCGAGCTGCTCGTCGCCGAGCGATGCCAGGTAGAACTCGAGCTGCGGCCAGAAGTCCTCGAAGCTCGCCCCGAGCAGCTCGAGGCTCGGATAGTCCTCGAGCGAGGGCAGGTGGCGCAGCGGCACGCCGAGCAGCCGCGACAGCCAGAGTTGCTCGGCGCCGAGGATGTGCGCCAGCGTTCCGAGCACGGAGCCGAAGCTGGTGCCGGTGTCGCGCTCCAGGTCCTCGAGCGGCAGCGCGCGCAGGGACTCCAGGATCTGGCGGTCGGCCCAGATCGTGTACGCGAGCAGATTGCGGATGGTGTTGACCAGCGCCGGCATGGTCCGACTCAGAAAACCGCCGGTTCGTCGTAAGTTCCGAAGACCTCGCGCAGCGCGTCGGAGATCTCACCCACGGAGCAGTAGACCCGCACGCAATCGAGGATGAGCGGCATGGTGTTGGCGTCGCCCGCCGCTCCGCGCCGCAGGGCATCCAGCGTCCGGGTGACCGCGATCCCGTCGCGCCGCCGCCGGACCGCGTCGAGCGCCGCGATCTGGCGTTCGGCGAGCGAGTCGTCGATGTAGAGAGTCTCGATCGGCGCCTCGTCGTCCACGGCGAGGGCGTTGACGCCGACGATGATCTTCTCGCCGTTCTCCACAGCGCGCTGGTAGGCGAAGGAGGCGTCCATGATCTCGCGTTGCGGGAAGCCCGCCTCCACCGCCTCCACCATCCCGCCCAGCTCGTCGATGCGCCGGAAGTAGTCGAAGGTACCGTCGACCATGCGCTGCGTCAGCGACTCGACCAGCCAGCTCCCGCCGAGCGGGTCGATGCTGTTGATCACGCCCGACTCGTGGGCGAGGATCTGCTGGGTGCGCAGCGCGATGCGGGCGGTCTCCTCGGTGGGCAGCGCCAGCGTCTCGTCGAGGGCATTGGTGTGCAACGACTGGGTGCCGCCGAGCACGGCCGCCAGGGCCTGGACCGTCGTCCGGACCACGTTGTTGATCGGCTGCTGCGCGGTCAGCGAGCAGCCCGCCGTCTGAGTGTGGAAGCGCAGCATCCAGGAGCGCGGGTTCTTCGCGCCGTAGCGGTCGCGCATCACCGTCGCCCAGATCCGGCGCGCGGCGCGGAACTTGGCGATCTCCTCGAAGAAGTCGTTGTGGCTGTTGAAGAAGAACGACAGCCGCGGCGCGAATTCGTCGACGTCGAGGCCGGCGCGCGATCCCGTACTCGACGTACTCCATGCCGTCGCGCAGCGTGAAGGCGAGCTCCTGCAGCGCCGTCGAGCCGGCCTCGCGGATGTGGTACCCGGAGATCGAGATCGTGTTCCACTTCGGCACGCGCTCGCGCCGCGAAGGCGAACTGATCGGTGATCAGCCGCATCGAGGGGCGCGGCAGGATAGATGTACTCCTTCTGCGCGATGTACTCCTTGAGGATGTCGTTCTGGAGCGTGCCGGAGACCCGCCGGGCGATGTCGACGCCCTGCTTCTCGGCCACGGCCAGGTACATCGCGAACAGGATCGGCGCGGTCGAGTTGATGGTCATCGAGGTCGTCACCTCGCCGAGCGGGATGCCGTCGAACAGGGTCTCCATGTCGGCCAGCGTGTCGATCGCGACGCCGCACTTGCCGACCTCGCCCTGAGCCATCGTGTGGTCGGAGTCGTAGCCGTAGAGGGTCGGCAGGTGGAAGGCCACGCGAGAGGCCGGTCTGGCCCTGCTCGAGCAGGTACTTGAAGCGCCGGTTGGTGTCCTCCGCCGCGCCGAAGCCGGCGAACTGGCGCATCGTCCAGAGCTTGCCCCGGTACCCGGTCGGGTGAATGCCACGGGTGTACGGGAACTCGCCCGGCACCCCGATCTCCGCGTCCGGATCGAACGCGACCTGGTCGGGAGTGACCAGATGCGGGATCTCCATCCCCGAGACGGTCGTGAAATCGGACTTCCAGGACGGCCGCTCGGCCTCGCTGGCGGCCTGCGCGGCCTCCCAGCGCTCGCGCCCGGCGCGGGCCCGGCGCTCGATCTCCTCGCGCAACGGGGTCTTCCTCAGCGGCGGTGCGGTTGCCTGCGGCTTCTCGGTGACGGCCATCGCGTCGGACCTCCTCGGGGCGCCCTCCGGCGTTCGGTGCGAAACGCGAAGTCTAGCACCGCGAGCGCCTTGCGCGCTCCTCCGGCGCGCCGGCGCGGCTTCGGCTCAGGAAGCCCGCGGTGCGATCGGCGGCGGCGGCGGCGGCAGCCGTTCGGTCAGGCCGGCGAGCAGGCCCCGGTACTTCGCGAGGACGGCCCGGACGTTGCGCCGCGGCAGCTCGCGCAGGAGCGCCACCGGCAGCGCGACCAGGCTCCAGAAGAGGTAGCTCGTCCACCCCGCGAGCCCGGCGTGGCGGCGGACGTAGATCGCCGTCGAGCGGCCGGTGCGGAAGGTCCTGCCCGCGACGTAGCCGCCGGTGGTCGGAGAGACCATGTGCCAGAGGCGCGCCCGGTGGACGTAGCCGCAGCGGAAGCCGGCCCGTTTCATGCGTGTGCACCAGTCGGCGTCCTCGACCGAGACCTGGTAGACCGGATCCCAGAGGCCGGCCGCGAGCAGGGCCTCGCGCCGGATGAGCATGCAGCGCGCCGTTGACGTAGCCGACCTCGCCGTCGCGATCGAACTGGCCACGATCGAGCTCGCCCATGCCCCGCTCCCGCGTGACCGCCTCCCGGTAGCGCAGCATGCCCGCCGGCCGACCAGATCCGGTTGCGGTCGCCGAAGTAGTAGTAGCATCTTGGGTCCGAGGCAGCCGAGCGCCGGATCCCGCGCCGCCGCGGCCAGCAGCTCGGCGAGGAGATCGGGCGCGACCTCGATGTCGTTGTTCATCGGCATCAGGTAGTCGTAAGCCCTCGTCGAGGCCGATCCGGAAACCGAGGTTGAGCCCGCCCGAGATGCCCAGATTGGCCTCGGTTCGCACCTGCCGGACGGCGGGGAAGCGCTGCGGCGACCGCGGCGTCGGAACCGTCGGTCGAGCCGTTGTCGACGACCAGCAGGTCGAGCGCCGGGATCGGACAGGGTGAGCAGGCTCGCGACGGTGGCGAGCGTCAGGTCGCGCCCGTTGTAGTTGAGGACGATGCCGAGGACGCGCGGCCCCGCGGCCGCGCCGCCGGCGCTCATGATCCGCAGCAGGTGGCGCGCGACGACCAGGCGCTGCATCTCGCTCGTTCCCTCGTAGATCGTGGTGACGCGCACGTCGCGGTAGAGCCGCGCGATCTCGTACTCCTCGGAGAAGCCGTTGCCGCCGTGGATCTGCAGCGCGTCGCAGCAGGCGCGGTTGGCCGCCTCGGCGGCGTAGCGCCTTGGCCTCGGAGGCCAGTCGGCTCGGCGTCACGACGGCGCTCGGGCCGGGTCGCGGCGAAGTAGGTCAGCGCCGCGCAGCGGCGAGCTCGGTCGCCATCCGCGCCAGCGTGAAGCGGACCGCCTGGTGCTCGCCGATCGGCACCCCGAACTGGACCCGTTCGCGAGCGTAGGCCGACGGCGAGCTCGAGCGCGCGCTGGTGGATGCCCGACCGCCTGCGCGGCGATGCCGAGCCGGGAGTGGTCGAGCGTCGCGAGCGCGATCTTGAGTCCCTCCCCCGCTGCGCCGAGGCGGAAGGCGTCGGGGACCCGGCAGTCCCTCGAAGCGCACGGACGCGGTGCTTCGAGGCGCGAGGCCGAGCTTCTCCTCGCTGGCGCCGACCGAGAAGCCCGGGCATTCGGACGAGACGACGAAGGCCGTGATGCCGCGCTTGCCGGCCTCCGGGTCGCTCTTGGCGAGGGCCACGTACCATTTCGCCGACCCCGGCGTTGGTGATCCAGGCCTTCTCGCCGTCGAGGATCCAGGAGTCGCCGTCCCGGCGGGCCGTCGACTTCATCGAAGCGGCGTCGCTGCCCGAGCCGGGCTCGGTCAGGCAGAAGCCGCCGATCGCCTTCCCGGAGGCGAGCTCGGGCAGTACCGCGAGCTTCAGCTCGGCGCTGCCGAAGCGGGAGATCGGCCAGCAGCAGACCGAGTTGCTGACGCTCATCGTGACGGCGGTCGACGGGCAGATGCGCGCGACCTCCTCCACCACGACGCAGTAGGTCAGCGGATCCATGCCGCCGCCGCCGTACTCCTCCTCGACCAGCATCCCGAACAGCCCCATCTCGCCGAGCTCGGCGACGATGTCCGCCGGAAACGTGTGGCCGCGGTCGCGCTCGCGCCGCCCCGGCGCGATGCGCTCCTCCGCGAAGCGCCGGACCTCCCGGCGCAGCAGCTCCTGCTCTTCGTTCAGCGCGAAATCCACGTCGGTTCGGCTCCTGTCTCCACCTGCACCCTGCGCCATCGGCTCGCTTCGCTCGGGCCAGGTCGAGGCTCGCGCTGCGAACTGCCCATAGAAGGGACCGCGTCCGGGCCAGTGCTGGCTCATCGGTCGCGTGGCGGCTCGCCAGGCGACTGCCGGTGCGAGAGTTGACGCGCCTCGCTTCCCCGGACTCTCCTCGTCTCAGGCGTCGCCTCCGCGCGGGCCCGGGTCCCGACGCTGGATTCGTCGCCACCTTCCCGCGCTCGGCACCCGGCCCCGCCCGACCCCTTCTATGGGCAGTTCGCCGCCCCTGCCCCGAGCGCCGGCCGAGCAGAGCGAGCCGCCCCTGAATGGAGCCGCTCCGCTCCGCGCCTCGACGGCGCTCAGCCTTCCTTGAGGATCCAGTCCGAGATCACCAGCTTCTGGATCTCGCTCGTCCCCTCGTAGATCTCGGTGATGCGGGCGTCGCGGAAGAAACGCTCGACGTTGTACTCGCGGGTGTAGCCGTAGCCGCCGTGGATCTGGAGCGCCTTGTTGGTCACCCGCTGCGCCATCTCCGAGGAGTAGAGCTTGGCCTGCGCCGCCTCGAGGGTGTACCGCTTGCGGTTCTCCTTCGCCCAGGCCGCGCGGTACGTGAGCAGCCGCGCCGCGTCGAGCTCCATGGCCATGTCGGCGAGATAGAACTGGATGGCCTGGAAGTCCGCGATCCGGCTGGCCGAACTGCTGGCGCTCCTTGGCGTAGGCCAGCGCGGCTTCGAATGCCGCCGCGGGCGATGCCGACGGCCTGGGCCGAGATGCCGATGCGGCCGCCGTCGAGCGTCGCCATGGCGATCTTGAACCCCTCGCCCTCTTCGCCGAGCCGGTTCGCGACCGGAACGCGCATCCCCGAGAAGAACAGCTGCGTGGTGCCGGACGCCTGGACGCCGAGTTTGTACTCGTGGTGGCCGCGAGCGAAACCGGGAGTGTCGGTCGGGACGACGAAAGCGGAGATGCCGCGGTGCTTCTTCTCCGGATCGGTCGACGCGAAGACGATCGCGAAGTCGGCGTGGAGGCCGCAGGTGATGAAGACCTTGCTGCCGTCGATCACGTAGTGATCGCCGTCGCGCCGCGCGGTCGAGCGCAGCGCCGCGGCGTCGCTCCCGGCCTCCGGCTCAGTGAGGGCGAAGCAGCCGAGCTTCCTCCCCGCCGCGAGCGGCGTCAGGAAGTCGCGCTTCTGATCCTCGTTGCCGTAGCGCAGGAGCGGATCGCAGACCAGCGAGTTGTTGACCGAGAGGATGACGCCGCTCGAGGCGCAGACGCGGGAGATCTCCTCGATCACGACGCAGTAGGACACCATGTCCATCCCGGCGCCGCCGAACTCCTCGGGGACGTAGACGCCGGCGAGGCCGAGCTCGCCGGCCTGATGAAAGAAGCCGAGCGGGAACTCCCCGGAGGCGTCGATCTCCTTGGCCCGCGGGGCGACCACTTCGTCGGCGAACCGCCGCACGGTGTCGCGCAGCAGGGCCTGATCTTCGTTGAGCTCGATCTCCATTCGTCTCCTCGCGCGGGGGCGGGCCGCAGAGGTCTTCGGCCCTCGTCGGTCGAATGGTAGCAGTCGCGGCGTCCGGGCCGATAGGGCGCGCGCCTTCCGGAAGCGCGGGAGGTGGGAATAGAATCCGCTCCATGGCCGAGTCCGCCAAGCCCCTCGTCTACACCGAAATCGAACTGCGCAGTTTCCTGCCGTCGGGGTGGGGCATCCAGCCCGGCTCGGCCGGCCGTTGGGACGCCAGGACCGGCAGGTGGTCGATCGAGATCTACGACGGCGCCGACAACACCTGGAAGGTCGAGGTGAGCGCCGGGGAGGCCGCCGCCCAGGGCCGCCTCGACGCGGTTCGAGGCAAGATCGACACCCTGCACCGCAAGGCACTGGGCCGCAAGTCGATCCTCACCGGCTAGGCGGCCAGAGGCCGCTCGAGCTCACGTCTTGGGCTGGGGCCTGCTGCCCGGCTTGACCGCGGGCGACCCGCCGGCACAGAGCGGACAGCTGTCCGCCGGATACGTGGGCAGGTCGAGCGAGAGGAGCGCCGCAAAGGGCACCGCGAACCCGTGTCGCCCGCCGCTGCGGTCGATGATCGAGCCGATCCCGACGACCAGGGCGCCGGCGGCCTCGACGAGCGCCGCGGTCTCGAGCGTCGACTTCCCGGTCGTCACCACGTCCTCGACCACCACGACCCGCTCCCCCGCCGCCACATCGAATCCCCGGCGCAGGGCCATCTTCTCGCCGTCGCGCTCCGCGAACCGGAACGGCACCCCGAGCGCGGCGGCCACCTCGTGGCCGATGATCACCCCGCCCAGCGCCGGCGCCAGCACCGAGTCGGGCCGCGTCGGCGCGAGGTCCGCGGCGAGCGCCCGGCCCACTTCGCGGGCCCGGCGTGGTTCCTCGAGCAGCAACGCGCACTGCACGTACGCCGGCGAATGCAGCCCCGACGAGAGCAGGAAGTGTCCGCGGCGCAGCGCGCCGCACTCCTCGAGCATCGCCTCCAGCCGCTCAGCTCTCGACACCGGAGTTCTCCTTGCGCTTGATTTCGTAATGCTCCATCTTCTTGTAGAGGTTGCTGCGCGGCGTATCGATGGCGATCGCCGTCTGGGTGACGTTCCAGTGGTGCTCGTCGAGCTTCTGGACGAGGAAGAGCTTCTCGGCCTCGTCGCGGAACTCGCGCAGCGTCTTCAGGCCGAGGAAGGCCTGTGCGAGCTCCGGCTTGCCCGGACCCGCCAGCGCCGCGACGGCGGCTTCGTCGACCGCCTCGCCGGGGGCCAGGATCAGGAGGCGCTCGACCAGGTTGCGCAGCTCGCGAACGTTGCCCTTGAAGGGCTGCGCCTTGAGCAGGTCGAGCGCGCCGGCCGAGAACCGCCTGGCCCGGTAGTTGTTGTCCTCGCAGAAGCGGCGCACGAAGTAATCGACCAGCAACGGCAGATCCTCGGCGTGCTCACGCAGGGCGGGCGTGCGCACCGGCACGACCGCAAGGCGGTAGAAGAGATCCTCGCGGAAGCGCCCGCCGCGGATCTCGGCCTCGAGATCCCGGTGGGTCGCGGCGACCACGCGCACATTGACCCTCACCACCTTGTCGGCGCCGACCGGCTCGACGTCTCCGCTCTCGAGGACGCGCAGAACCTTGGCCTGCGTGCGCGCCGACATGTCGCCGACCTCGTCGAGGAAGATCGTGCCGCCGTCGGCGGCGACGAACTTGCCGGTCTGCTTGCGCACGGCCCCGGTGAAGCTCCCCTTCTCGTGTCCGAACAGCTCCGACTCGATCAGCTCCTCGGGAATCGCGGCGCAGTTGACCTGGACGAAGGGCTGCCCGCGGCGCGGCGAGAGCAGGTGGATCGCACGCGCCACCAGCTCCTTGCCGGTGCCGCTCTCCCCGGTGATCAGTACGGTCGCCGGCGTCGGTGCCGCGAGCTCGATCGTCTCGCGCAGCCGGCGCATCGCGGCCGAGGTGCCGACCAGGTCGTAGCCCTCGCCCGGCGCCACGGCCGCCTGCCGGCTCTCCTTGCGCAGCCGCTCCGCCTCGACGGCATTGCGCAGCGAGAGCAGCACCCGCTCGCGCTGCAGCGGCTTCTCGAAGAAGTCGAAGGCGCCGCGGCGCGTCGCCTCGACCGCGGTCGGCACGTCGGCGTGGCCGCTGATCACGAGCACCGGCATGTCGTAGCCGCGCTCGCGCAGCTGGCGCAGGGTCTCCAGCCCGTCCATCTCGGGCATCCGGATGTCGAGCAGGATCGCGTCCGGCGGGCGGTCGCGCACGATGCGGAGCGCCGCGAGGCCGTCGGCCGCGTCCTCGACGCGGTAGCCCTCGAACTCGAGGATCATTCGCAGGCTGTCGCGGATCGCGGCCTCGTCGTCGACGATCAGTACGGAGGCGCGCGGCGACGGCATGGTCGGGCCAGTCTAACAAAGGAGAACGGGCCGGTCCCCGCGTGCGGACCGGCCCGTCGGTGCTGCGCGAGCGCCCTTCTGTTCAGGGCACGCGAACGATGGCGAAGAAGGTGGCGGAGTTCTCCGGATTGCGCGGGTTCACCCGGCTCACGTAGAGCCGGACGAAACCGCCGGAGGGCGCCGCGCCGACCGCCGCCTCGAACTCCTGCGCGCTGGCGACCGGCTTGCCGTTGACCTCGCCGATCACGTCGCCCGCCGCGATGCCCTCGTCGTAGAGCGGGCTCGAGGCCGCCACGTTGCGCACCAGCACGCCCTCGGCGGTGGCCGGCAGACCGAGATTCTGGCGAAGGCCCGGAGTGAGGTCCTGGTAGTCCAGGCCGAGCCAGTCGAGGCCACCCTCGCGCTCCCCGCTCTCGGCCTCTCCGGGGGCCGGCTCGTTGTCGCGCTCGGTCAGCTTGACCTCGCGCGAGACCCGCTTGCCGTCGCGCAGCAGCTCGAGCGTGACGCTCTTGCCCGGACCCTGCGCCGAGACGTAGTCGATCAGGTCACGGGTCTCCTTGATGGCGCGGCCGTCGACCGCGAGCACGACGTCGCCGTGGCGCACGCCCGCGGTGGCCGCCGGCGATCCGTCGACCACCCGGGTCACCAGCGCGCCGCCCGCCTGCTCGAGGCCGAAGGCCTGGGCGCGCTCGTAGTCGAGGTTCTGGATGTTGATCCCGAGGTAGCCGCGCGTCACCTTGCCCTTGTCGCGCAGTTGCGGCAGCACCGACTTGAGCGTGTTGACCGGTACGGCGAATCCGATGTTCTCGGCGCCCCAGTTCATCGCCGTCGCGATGCCGATGACCTCGCCGCGCAGGTTGACCAGCGGGCCGCCCGAGTTGCCGCGGTTGATCGCGGCGTCGGTCTGGATGAAATTCTCGAACGACGCGTCGTTCGACAGGCCGATCGAGCGCCCCTTGGCGGACACGACGCCGACGGTGACGGTGTGGTCGAGCAGCAGCGGATTGCCGATCGCCATCACGTAGTCGCCGACGCGCAGGCGGTCGCTGTCGCCGAGCGGGAGGTAGGGCAAGGTGGCGCCCTTGGGGTCGATCTTGAGGACCGCGAGATCGGTGGCCGGGTCGGCGCCCTTGAGCTCCGCGTCGTAGAGACGCTCGTTCAGGCGCACGCGGATCTTGGTGGCACCGTCGATCACGTGGTTGTTGGTCACCACGTAGCCGTCGGACGAGACCACGAAGCCGCTGCCGCCGGCATCCGACCGGAACTCGCGCGGGTTCTCCCCGTCCTGGCCGTCCTGGCCGCGGGGACCGAAGAAGAAGTCGAACGGGCTGGGCTGGCCCCGGTGATACCGGCCGCCCGGCTGGCCCTTCTCGATGGTCTGGGCGTCGATCGAGACCACGGCCGGGACGACGCGATCGGCGAGGTCGGCGAACGTGGGCAGAGCCGCGGGCCCGAGTGAGGCCGGCGTCGCGACCGGCGCGGTGCTGCCGGCCGCCGCCTCGGGGGCGGCATGCCCGGCCGGGGTGAGATCGAGCCCGCCGGCGAGGACCATGCCGAAGATCACGGCACCCAGCAACATGGCGAAAGTCGTCGCCTGGCGAGTACGGGACGGGTTCATGAGTCGCGCTTCTCCTTTTCTGGCGTCCGGATCGGACGCGCCTGCGGAGCGCCTCAGCAAACACAGTGCCATCCGCTTCGGTGCGGACACGCGCACTCGCGTCGAGGCCATTGTGGAGAGATACGCCGAAACGGCAGATTCGGCCCGTCGGCCGGGCGTACCGCCGGCCGAACCGCTTGCGTTTCGCGGCCCTTCGGTTAGAATGCGCGGCGACAGTCTGCCTGACGAATCCGAAGGTGGGCCGCCGAGCCCACCTTTTGCTTTGTCGGCGGGACGAACAGGGAAGGATGTCGGGAAGGACGCTGGAACCGGAGCTCCGTGCCGAGCTCGCATCGATCGCCGAGGCCCGCGGCTGCGAGCTCCTGCACGTCGAGCTCAAGGGCGGCCCTGCTGGCTGATCCTGGACCGCCCGAGGGTGTCCGGTTGGAGGACTGCGAAGGGGTTTCGCGAGGAGGCTTCGGCGCTCCTCGACGTGGCGGAGCTCGGCGGCACGGCGGTACACGCTCGAGGTCAGCTCGCCCGGTCTCGACCGGGAGCTCTACGGGCCCCGGGACTATCGAGCGTTCGTCGGCCGGCGCGTGCGGTGCGCTATCCTCGGATCCGGAAGTCGCGCCGGCGCACCGTGATCGGCCGTCTCGCGGATTTCCGCGACCGCCGACGGCGGCGAGATCCACTGATCGAGTCGGACGACCGGCGCGACCGGACCGCTGCCGCCTACGCCGCGACATCAGCTCGCGAGGCTCGAGATCGAACTGTAGGGACGCCGAAGACAACGAAATGGTCCAGCAGAGTACAGACGACAGGACATCAACCTTGACGAAGTGCTGCGCCAGGTCGCGCGCGAGAAGGACATCGACCTCGAGCGCTGGATCGGCGCGCTCGAAGACGCGATGGCCTCGGCCGCCAAGAAGCAGCATCGGATCAAGGAGCCGGTGCGCGCCCACTTCGACCGCGAGCACCGGTCACGTTCGAGGCCTTCATCTGTCAAGAAGGTGGTCGAGCTGGTCGACGACCCGGCCGCCGAGTGGATCGGTCGAAGAGGCCCAGCCGGCCAGCCGGACGCCGTGGTCGGCGACGAGATCCTGCTCCCGATCTCCACCGAGGGGCTCGGCCGCATCGCCGCGCAGTCGGCCAAGCAGGTGCTCTACCAGCGCGTGCGCGAGGCCGAGCGCGAGAAGGTCTACAACGAGTACATCGACCGCGTCGGCGAGATGGTCAACGGCACCGTGAAGCGCTTCGAGCGCGGCGACATCATCGTCGATCTCGGCCGCACCGAGGCGATCGTCCCCGCTCCGAGCAGGCGTCGCGCAGCGAGCGCTACACCAGGGCGAGCGCATCCGCGGCGTGATCGTCGACGTCCACAAGCAGCCGAAGGGGCCGCAGATCGTCCTCTCGCGGACCGACCCGCAGCTCCTGATCAAGCTCTTCGAGATGGAAGTGCCGGAGATCTACGACGGCACCGTGGTGATCAAGGACGCCGTCCGCGGCGCCGGCGAGCGCGCGAAGGTCGCCGTCTACAGCCGCGAGCGCGACGTCGACCCGGTCGGCGCCTGCGTCGGCATGAAGGGCTCGCGCGTGCAGGCGATCATCCGCGAGCTGCGCGGCGAGAAGATCGACATCATCGAGTACAGCGAGGACCTGGTGACCTTCGCGCAGAGCGCGCTCGCGCCGGCCAAGATCACCCGCGTCTCCGTCCACCACGGCGGCGACCGCCCCCACCTCGACGTGATCGTCGAGGACGAGCAGCTGTCGCTCGCGATCGGCAAGCGCGGCCAGAACGTCCGCCTCGCGGCCGAGCTGATCGGCTGCAAGATCGACATCAAGTCCGAGAGCGACGTCAAGGACGAGGTCGCCGACGCGCTCGCCCGCATGCTGCAGGGCGCCTTCTCGTCGGAAGCCGGTCCGGCCGTCTCGCTCACCGACGAGCTCGACCTGACGACCGTCCCGGGAGTCGGCCAGAAGACCGCGATCGATCTCATGCGGCCGGCTTCACGACCCTGCAGACCCTGCTCGACGCCTCGTCGGAGGACCTGCAGCAGGTCGAAGGGCGTCGGCCCGAAGACCGCCCAGGCGATCCTCACTGGGCCCAGGAGCGCTGCGCGCCGAGGTGGGCGCCGAGAACGAGCCCGAAGCAATCGGAGATCCAGGTGCCGAGCCGAGCACGGCGCGGCGCGACGATGAACGACCAGGACTTCTTCGCCGCCCTGTCGAAGGCGCTGGGCGAATCCGAGCAGCAGGCCAAGCAGGCCGAAGAGCGCGCTCGAGCGGAGGCCGACCGGAACCCGAGGAGGACGGCTCGGATCCGGCCGGGCGGACAGGCCTGACGTCGTTCCGACGTCGGAGCCAAGAGCAGCCGGTCGCGGGAAGCCAGGAGAGAGAAACGTCGAATGGGGAAGATTCGGGTCCAAGACCTCGCCACGAGATGGGGATCCCCGCAGCAGGACCTCGATGTTCAAGCTGCGTTCGATCGGAGTCCGCGTCGAAGGCGATGAGGCCGGCGTCGACACCGAGATGCTGCAGGCGATCCTGCAGGGCAAGAAGCTGACGTCGCCCCGTGAAGTGATCATGGACGACGGCCGGCAGCCCCCGCCGCCGGGTGCGGCGTCCCGGAGCCCACGCTCCCCCTCGCCGCGGCCCCGGCGCCCGGCCTTCGGCCGCAACCCGCTGCGCCCCGCCCGGCCGCGCACGATCATCCAGAAGCGTCGAGCCGCGCGATCAAGACGTTTCCGTCGCTCGAGCGCGCGGCCCGTATCACCGATCCCGGCGAGACCCTGTCGGAGGCGGCGGTCGAGGTCCAGCCGCTCGCGGCCGAGCCGGCCGTCCCGCGAGCACGAGACGCCGCTTGTCCGCGATCGAGATCGCCGCCCGAGGTCGAAGGCTCCGGCGGCCCCAGTGGCCCCGGTCGTGGCACCGGTTCCGCCGGCGCCGGTCGTCGCACCTGCCTGCTACGCCGATGCCGACCGGCCCGCCACCGATGTGCCGCGCGCCGCCGGACGCGGTCCTCCGATGCCCGCTCCGGCGGCTCCGCCGCGGCGCGTCCGGGCGGTCCTGGTCAGCGTCCGTCCGGTCCCTACCGTCCGGCGGCTCCCAGACCGGCGAGGCCCCTGTCGCCCGGGCCCGGTCCGCCGCGCCCGCCGCGGCCGGGCGCCCCCGGTCGGCCCTACCCGACCCGGTGGCGGCCCGGTGGACCGTCCCGCCCGGGTACGGGCGGGCCCGTCCCGGCATGGAGCGGCGGTCCCGGTGGCCCCCGGCATGGGCGGCCGCGTCCGGTCGTCATCCTGGCAGCCGTCCCGGCACGCTCCCCTGATGCCCCGGCTCCAGCCGGGGCGGCGCTCCGCGCCCCGCCCCGCCCGGACGAGTCGAGGTCGCCGACCGCGGCGCGCCGGCCCCGGCACCGAGCGACCAGGACTCGAAGAAGCGCAAGAGCGGCACAAGCGGTCGACCGGCCGCAGGTGAAGGACGAGCATCCGGCACCTTCGAGGCGGACCCTGCAGCAGATCGAGGACGTCATCGACGAGCGGTGGTCCCCACCGGCGGCGGGGTCGAGCGGCGGCGCCGACGCCGCGCCGAGCGGCCGCGACGAGCGCAGGTCGAGGCGACGCATCGGTCATCGCCGCCGCACTCCGGTCGAAGACGGACCGCTGGTCATCTCCGAGGGCATGACGCTGCGCGACTTCGCCGAGAAGCATCGGCGTCAAGGCCAAGGACCTGATCCGGCTGCTCTTCGACCGCGGGATCCTCGCCAACATCAACTTCGTCATCGAACCCGAGCTCGGTGTCAAGCTGGCCGAGCGAGCTCGGACTCGAGGCCAAGGTGATGACGTTCGAAGAAGAAGTGCAGGCCAGCCACGCGACCGACCAGCGCCGCGCCAAGGTCACGGCCGAAGGACAATCGCCGCGCGCCCCGGTGGTCACCATCATGGGCCACGTCGACCACGGCAAGACGTCGCTGCTCGACGCCATCCGCTCCTCCAAGGTCGTCGAGTCGGAGTTCGGCGGCATCACCCAGCACATCGGCGCCTACCAGGTCGAAGCGCAGGGCCGCAAGATCGTCTTCCTCGACACCCCCGGCCACGAGGCGTTCACCATGATGCGGGCGCGCGGCGCCACGCGTCACCGACATCGTCGTCCTGGTGGTCGCGGCCGACGACGGCGTGATGCCGCAGACGCTCGAGGCGATCGACCACGCGCGCGCCGCCGGCGTGCCGATCGTCGTCGCGGTCAACAAGATCGACAAGCCCAACGCCAACCCGAGAACGTGTCAAGCAGCAGCTCGCCGAGCAGGGCCTGCTGTCTGAGGAGTGGGGCGGCCAGACCGTCATCGTCCAGATGTCGGCCAAGCTGAAGGGCAGGGCATCGACGCGCTGCTCGAGATGATCCTGCTCACCGCCGACCTGCTCGAGCTCAAGGCCGACCCCGAGCTGCCGGCCCAGGGCGTGATCGCTCGAGGCGCGCAAGGAGACCGGGCGCGGCATCGATCGCCACCGTGCTGGTCCAGAACGGCACCCTGCAGGTCGGCGACGTCTTCGTCTGCGGTGCCGACCTGGGGCCGCGTCCGCGCGATGAGCGACGACGTCGGCACGCGAAATCCGCGAGCGCCGGACCGGCCACGCCGGTCGAGGTCACCGGCTTCGACGAGTGCCGACCGCCGGCGACACCGTTCCAGGTGGTCGACGACGAGGCCAAGGCGCGGCAGATCGTCGAGTTCCGCCAGCTCGAGCAGCGCAAGCGCGACCTCGGCCCGGCGCAGGGCCGCTGTCGCTCGAGCAGCTCTTCCGCGAGATCCGCGACGGCGAGGTCAAGGAGCTGCCGGTCGTGCTCAAGGCCGACGTCAGGGCTCGGTCGAGGTGCTGCGCGACAGCGATCGAGCAAGCTGTCGACCGACAAGGTCAAGGTCACGGTCCTGCACAGCGGCGTGGGCGCGATCTCGACCAACGACGTCCTGCTCGCCTCGGCGTCCAAGGCGATCATCGTCGGCTTCAACGTCCGGCCCGGAGCGCAACGCCACCGACCTCGCCGAGAAGGAGCAGGTCGACATCCGCCTGCTACACCGTCATCTACGAGCTGCTCGACGAGCTGCAAGCAAGGCCATGATCGGCCTGCTCGACGCCGACCTTCAAGAGGTCTCCAAGGGCCGCGCCGAGGTGCGCGACATCTTCAAGCGTGCCGAAGGTCGGGACGATCGCCGGCTGCCACGTGGTCGAAGGCTCGATCCCGCGCACCGCCACGGTCCGGCTGGTGCGCGACGGCCGCGTCATCCACGAGGGCAAGATCGCCTCGCTCAAGCGCTTCAAGGACGACGCCTCGGAGGTGCGTGCCGGGTTCGACTGCGGCATCGGTCTCGAGCGCTTCCAGGACGTCAAGCCGGGCGACGTGATCGAGGCCTACGTGCAAGGAGGAGGTCGCGGCGACCCTGCTGAGGTCGGGGAGCCGCCCTCCCCCTGCGTCGCCGCGGCGCACCATGATCGTCGGGCTCGTCGCCAGCTGCTCGAGCTCCATCTGCCCTACACGCGGCACCTGAAGAGCAAGCGCCGCGTCGTCAGCGAGCGCTGGTCGAGCGCCTGCACGCAGCGCTTCCGCGTCTCGGCCGCCGAGACCGCCTGGCACGACCTGCACGCAGCGGGCGGAGATCGGCGTCGCCGTCGTCGCGCGCGACGCGGCCGAAGCCGAGCGGCTGCTCGACGAAGTGCTGCGCCTCGCCGAGCGAGGAGCAGGAAGTGGTGATCGCGGGCTGGGAGCCCGCAGATCCTCGAGGAGGAAGCGATGAGCCAGAGGACCGACCGCTGCGACGACCTGCTCCGCGCCGAGCTCTCCGAGCTGCTGCGGCGCGAGATGCGCGATCCGCGCGTCGCCCTGGTCACCGTCACCTCGGTCGAGGTCTCCGGCGACCTGCGCCACGCCTCCGTCACGGTCTCCGCGCTGGGCGACGAGGCAGCGCGGACCGCGACCGTGCGCGCCCTCGACCACGCCCGCGGGCTTCCTGCGCCGCGAGCTGGCCCGTCGGCTCGACCTGCGGGTGATGCCCGAGCTCCACTTCGCAGCTCGACCGCGGCGCCGAATACAGCCAGCGGATCTCCGATCTGCTCGAGTCGCTGCACGTCGCCGAGCCCGGCGATGACGGCTCCGGCGAGGATGAGCGATGATCCCGTCCGCGCTGCTGCAACCGCCTGCGCAGGGCAGCCGGTTCCTGCTGACCAGCCACCAGAATCCCGACGGCGACGCCATCGGCTCCGAGCTCGGCCTCGGCCCGCGTCCTGGCGGCCTGGGCAAGAGCGCCGACGATCTGGAACCTCGACCCGACCCCGGCCGCTCTACCGCGCGCTGCCCGGCGCCGAGCGCATCCACGTCGGCGCCGAGCGCCCGGCGGACTTCCCCGCCGAGTTCGACGCGGCGATCGTGCTCGAGTGCCCCGGCCTCGATCGCACCGGGCTCGAGCGGGCGCTGCCGGCGCTGCCGCTGCTCAACATCGACCACCACCTCGGCAACCAGCTCTACGGGCACGTCAACTGGGTCGACACCGCCGAATCCCCGGCGGTCGGCGAGATGGTCTTCCAGCTCGCCGTCGACCTGGGCGTCCGCATCGACGCCGACACCGCCACGCTGCCTCTTTCTGGCCGCTGGTCACCGACACCGGCGGATTCCGCTTCTCCAACGCGACGTCGCGGCCTTCGAGGCCGCCGCGCGCGCTGGTCGGCTGCGGGCGCGCGCGTCGGAGCGGGTCTCGCAGTGGCTCTACGAGAGCCAGCCCGAGCCGGCGCTGCGCCTGCTCGGCGACCTGCTCGGCACCCTCGCGGTCCGACTGGCACGACGGGCGCGATCGCCACGGTCCAGCTGACCCGCGCGATGTTCGAGCGCCGCGGGCGCCGGCCGGGCGACTCGGAGGGCCTGATCGACCGTGCCGCGCTCGTCGCCGGCGTCGACGCGGTGGCGATGCTGCGCGAGCTCGAGGCGGGCGACTGGAAGGTCTCGCTGCGCAGCCGCGGCGCGATCGACGTCGAAGCGGTGGCCCGCAACCGTGGCGGCGGCGGTCACCGCAACGCGGCCGGCTGCCGCGCCACCGGCGACCTGCGCCACGATCGAGGACGAGCTGGTGGCGGAGCTGGCCGGCGGCGATCGGGGCGAGCGCATGAGCGCTGACGGGCTGCTGCTGCTCGACAAGCAGCCCGGGCTGCACCTCGCACGACGTGGTGCAGAAGGTGCGCCGCCTGCTCCAGCAGAAGCGGATCGGCCATTGCGGGACGCTCGATCCCGACGCCACCGGGCTCCTGCTGCTGACCCTCGGCCAGGCGACGCGCCTGACCCGCTTCCTGATCCGCGCGCCCAAGGTCGTACGAGGGGACGTTCCGCTTCGGCATCTCGACCGACACCTACGACGCTGTCGGGCGGGTGACCGCCGAGGCGTCGATCGAGGCGCTCACCGTCGGACAGATCGACGACGCGATGCCCCGCTTCGTCGGGACCTTCGAGCAGCAGCTCCCGGCCTACTGCGCGCAGAAGATCGAGCGGCGTGAAGTACTACGAGCTCGCCCGGCGCGGCGAAGAGGTTCCGGAGGCGCAGCAAGGAAGTCACCGTCTACGAGCTGGCGCGCTACCGGCGAGCTCGCCGACGGCGAGCTCGCCTTCCGCCTCGCCTGCTCCTCGGGCACCTACGCGCGCGCGTCGCCCACGATCTCGGCGCGCGCGCTCGGCTGCGGCGCGCATCTGCGGCGAGCCTGCGGCGCATCCGATCGGGCCCTTCCACGTCGCCGACGCCGTCGCCGCGTCGAGCGAGATCGCCCGGCGCCGCGCCGCGCAGGAGCCGCTCGGCGCGGCCTGGCTCCCGTTCGACGAGATTCCTCTGCCGTTCGGCGAGACGGTCGGTCGACGCCGCACAGGAACGGCGGGCGCAGCACGGCCAGACGGTGCTCGCCAGGGACTCGAAGGTGGACGAAGGCGACTGGGTGAAGCTGACCGAACCGCCGCGGCGATCTCGTCGCCGTCGGCTACCGTGGTCGAGCGGATCGGCGCAGGGCGCTCTCGCCGTCGTCCAACCCCGCATCGTGTTCAAGACCGGCCCCGATGTGATAGAATTTTCAAGGATATAGAGGACCCCAAAGGGGATCGTGCGGAGGAACGGTCTTGGCTCAGACGACGGAAATCAAGGAAGGCATCATCCAGGACTACCGGGTGCACGAGACGGACACCGGTTCGACCGAGGTCCAGGTGGCGCTGCTGACCCAGACGGATCAACGAGCTCACCGAGCACTTCAAGACCCACACCAAGGACCACCACGGTCGCCGCGGTCTGCTCAAGCTCGTCGGTCGCGGCGCCGGCGCTGCTCGACTACCTCAAGAGTCGTGACGCCGATCGCTATCGCAGCTGATCGAGCGCCTCGGTCTCCGCAAGTAACGATCCTTCCACCGACCGCGGCGACAGACGCCCGGCCGATCTTCGCGATCGCCGCGGGCCCTCTTCGTCGCCGCCGGCCACGCGGACCCGAACCAAGGAATCCCACGAATGCAAGCAACAGAAGTCCGTCCAGATCGGCTCCGGCACGCTCGTCGTCGAGACCGGTCACCTCGCCAAGCAGGCCCAGGGCTCCGTGCCTGGTGCGCCTCGGCGACACCGTCGTGCTGACCACCGCCTGCACGGCCGTAGAGCGCCATCCCGCGCGACTTCCTGCCGCTCACCGTCGACTACCGCGAGTACACCTACGCCGCCGGCCGCATTCCGGGCGGCTTCTTCAAGCGCGAGGGTCGACCCACCGAGAAGGAGACGATCACCTCGCGTCTCATCGACCGGCCGCTGCGGCCGCTCTTCCCCGCCGGCTACACCAACGAGACCCAGGTCATCGCCCTGGTGCTCTCGGCCGACGGCGAGAACGACCCGGACATCCTGGCGATCAACGGTGCCTCCGCCGCGCTGGTGCTCTCCGAGCATCCCCTTCTACCACCCGATCGGCGCCGTGCGCGTCGGCCTGATCGACGGTCAGGTCGATCTTCAACCCGACCAACAGCCAGCGCGACGTCTCCGAGCTCGACCTGGTGGTCGTCGGCAGCCGAGGACGCGGTGGCGATGGTCGAGGCCGGCGCCAACCAGCTCTCCGAGGAGGTCGCTCCTCGACTGCATCTTCAAGGGCCACCAGGAGATCCAGAAGATCATCCAGGCCCAGATCGAGATGTTCCGCGAGCGCGGCCTGTCGAAGCCGGCCTGGAGCGCTCCCGGCGCCCTATCCGCAGGAGCTCTACCAGGAGATGCGCGGCGCGACCTCCACGCCCGCTACGAGGCGCGCTCCAGCACCGCGGGCAAGTTCGAGCGCAAGAAGGCGGTCTCGGACGTCCAGAAGGGCTACCTCGCCAGATCCCCGAGGACCAGCCCGAGCGCACGCTTCAGCCAAGAAGATCTTCGAGACGCTCGAGGAGGAGATCCTCCACGACTCGATCCTCGACACCGGTCGCGCTTCGACGGGCGCCGGCTCGACGAGGTCCGCCCGATCGACGATCGAGGTCGGCCTGCTGCCGCGCACCCACGGCTCGGCGCTGTTCACGCGCGGCGAGACCCAGGCTCTCGCCTCGGTCACGCTCGGCACCCAGCGCGACGCGCAGATCCTCGAGGAGTACGAGGGCGAGACCAAGCAGAAGTTCATGCTCCACTACAACTTCCCGCCCTTCAGCGTGGGCGAGGTGAAGTTCATGCGCTCGCCCGGCCGGCGCGAGATCGGCCACGGCGTGCTCGCGCGCCGCGCGCTGCTGCCGGTGCTGCCGCACGACGAGGACTTCCCGTACACGATCCGCGTCGTCTCCGACATCCTGGAGTCGAACGGCTCGTCCTCGATGGCCACCGTCTGCGGCGGCTCGCTGGCGCTCTTCGACGCCGGCGTGCCGATGCTGGCGCCGGTGGCCGGCGTCGCCATGGGCCTGGTCAAGAAGGGCGACCGCTTCGCGGTGCTCACCGACATCGCCGGCCAGGAGGACCACTACGGCGACATGGACTTCAAGGTCGCCGGCACCCGCGAGGGCATCACCGCCCTGCAGATGGACATCAAGATCACGGGCGTCGACCGCGCGAGATCATGGAGGTCGCGCTCGAGCAGGCCCGGCTCGGCCGGCTGCACATCCTCGAGAAGATGGAGCGGGTGATCGGCACGCCGCGCACCGACCTGTCGGCCTACGCGCCGCGGCTGTACACGCTGCAGATCCCGAAGGACAAGATCCGCGACATCATCGGACCCGGTGGCAAGACCATCCGGTCGATCGTCGAGGAGACCGGCTGCGAGATCGAGATCGAGAACGACGGCAAGCGTGATCATCGCCTCGCCCGACGGCGAGGCGGCCAAGCGCGCGATCGCGATGATCGAGCGCCTGACCGAGGTGCCGGAGATCGGCAAGGTCTACAAGGGCACCGTCCGCCGCGTCGAGGCGTACGGCTGCTTCGTCGAGATCCTGCCCGGCCAGGACGGCCTCGTCCACATCAGCGAGCTCGCCCCCTACCGCGTCCGCGAGACCAGCGACCTCGTCAAGGAAGGCGACGAGCTCGAGGTCAAGGTCATCGACATCGACGAGACCGGCCGCGTCCGGCTCTCGCGCAAGGCGGTGATCATGGAAGCCCCCGACTACGACCCGGCCCAGTACGAGGGCATGGGCGAGCCGGCCGGCCCGCGCCCCGAGCGCGGCGACCGTCCGGAGCGCAGCGACCGCGAGCGCGGCGGCCGCGGCGGCGACCATCGCGGTGGCCGCGGCGGCGACCGTGGCGGCCGTGGGGGCCCGCGCGGTCCTCGGCGGTAACTCGCATCGTTCCAGCAGGTATCCAGCAGGTATCCAGGAGGGCCGGGTCGCGAGACTCGGCCCTCTTTTCGTTCGGGCCTCCTCTACAATCGACCCATCATGGACATCCGCGCACTCGTCGATCACTGCGACCAGCTGCTCGAAGCGAAGGCGGGCAGGGACTTCGGCCCCAACGGTCTCCAGGTCGAAGGGCGGCGCGAGGTCCGCAAGATCGCGACCGGCGTCTCGGCCTGTCTCGAGCTGTTCGAACGCGCGCGCGACGCCGGCGCCGACGCGATCCTCGTCCACCACGGCCTGTTCTGGGACGGCGCGCCGCGCGAGCTCACCGGTCACCTGTACCGCCGCGTGGCCGTGTTGATCGAGGCCGGGATGCACCTCGTCGCCTACCACCTCCCCCTCGACCGCCACCCGGAGCTCGGCAACAACGCGCTTGCCGTGAAGAAGCTCGGTCTCTACTCGGTCGAGCCGTTCGGTCTCTATCAGGGGCTGCCGATCGGCTTCCGGGGGCGCTATCCGGAGCCGATCCCGGTCGCCGAGTTCGTCGCGCGCTGCGCGGAGACTTTCGGTCAGGAACCCCTCGGATTCCTCTCGGGCCCCGATCCGGTGGCGACCGTGGGCATCGTCTCCGGCGGCGCCCAGGGCGAGGTCTACCAGGCGATCGCCGAAGGGCTGGACGCCTACATCACGGGCGAGGCCTCCGAGTGGGTGATGAACATCGCGCGCGAGAACCGCATCCACTACCTCGCCTGCGGCCACTACGCGACCGAGCGCCTCGGCATCCGCGCCCTCGGCGACCACCTCGCCGAACGCTTCGGCCTCGAGCACGAGTTCATCGACGTGCCCAATCCGGTCTGAGGAGCCGCTCCTCCCTTTCCCCGCCGAAGGCGGAACCCTTCGCCTCGAGTCCCGCGCACCGGCGGCCCCGGAATCGAAGAGCTCCAGAGAAGGGGCTCGACTCGGTGCGCGTGGGGCGAAGACCGGACGCCTGGGGACACGGGCAGGCAGCCCGCCGGATGAAACGAGCGGGAATTCAGGCGGACTGCTTGGACGGTCGCCGGGCGCGGACGCCGGCCGGACCCTCCGACGCTTCGGGCTCCAGGACCACTCCTTCTATGGGCTTTTCTGCTCCTTCGGAGAATCGGCCTCAGCCTTCCGCGCGCGCCTTCGGAAAGTACCGGAAGAAGTTGGCGGTAGTCAGGTCGGCAAGCTCTTCGGCGGTCAGGGCCAGTTCCTGCGCCAGGCGCTCGGCGACCTCCTTCACGTAGGCCGGCTCGTTGCGCTGGCCGCGATGGGGGACCGGGGCGAGAAACGGGGTGTCCGTTTCCACGAGGAGGCGGTCCCGCGGTATCTCGGG
This sequence comes from uncultured Acidobacteriota bacterium, assembly GCA_963803995.1. GTDB lineage: Bacteria > Acidobacteriota > Thermoanaerobaculia > Multivoradales > JAGPDF01 > JACTMI01. The sequence goes on along the minus strand of CAWDOT010000027.1, from coordinate 72,162 downwards.
GAGGACCTCTCGGACGTTGGCCGCCTTCGGGAAGGTCACCATCCCGGAGACGCCGAAGCAGTGCCCCGCGGGCACGAGGGCCCGCGCCATCTCCAGCCCGCCGGCGTAGGAGTGGAAGTCGCAGACGACGCGCGCGAACTCGGGGCGGGAGACGACTTTCACCATGGCCGCGTTGGACTCCCGGTTGTGCACCACCACCGGCAGCGCCGCCTCGACCGCGATCCGCAGCTGCTCCGCGAAGACCCGCTCCTGCACGTCGCGCGGCGAGTGGTCGTAGAAGAAGTCGAGACCGCACTCCCCCACCGCGACGGCCTTCGGATGCGCGAGCAGTCCCCGCAACCGTTCCGCGCTCTCGCCCCCCTCGACCCAGGTCGAGGCGTCGTGCGGATGGACGCCCAGGGCGCACCAGACGTTGGTCTCCGTCTCACAGAATCCCAGGATCTGCTCCGCCTCGCCGAGCCGCACCGCCGGGATCAGGAGTCCTTCCACTCCGCGCTCCCGCGCGCGCTCCAGCGCGCGCAACCGCTCGTCGGGAGAGAAGTGCTGCAAGTGGCAGTGGGAGTCGATCAACATGCGCGGGCTCGAAGCGGGATCGTCAAATGGGACATTGAAGAAGCGTCCATAGAAGGGGCCGCAGTCCAGTCCGTTCGTGGGTCGACCAGGCACGGCGGTTGTCCGAGCGCTGCGACCTCGAAAAGGCTCCGACCTTGCCACCGGAGCCCCGCCCGCCTCCCCTTCACTGGAGCTTCTCGCCACCGATTCCCCGAGTGCCTCGACCTTGCCCACCCGACGATCGGGAGGGGTCCAGGTTCTGGCCCTCGATCGATCGGATCTACTTGACCCGCGTCCCCGGCGGCACGCCGGGAGCGTGGGGGCGCAGCAGGATCGGCTGGCCGGCGGCGTCGGTGGCGGCCAGCACCATGCCCTGGGACTCCTGCCCCATCAGCTTCGCCGGCTTGAGGTTGGCCACGATCACCACCTGGGTGCCGGTCAGGTCTTCCGGACGATAAGCCTTGGCGATGCCGGCGAGGATCTGGCGCGGACGCTCCTCTCCGACGTCGACCATCATCTTCAGCAACCGCTCCGACTTGGGCAGGTTCTCGCAGGAGAGCACCTGTCCGACCTTGAGCTCGACGCTCCCGAACTGCGTGATGTCGATCTGGTTGGCCGCGCCTTCGGGCTTCGCCTCGGCGGCGGGGCCCGGAGCGGGGGCGGGCGTCGGAGTCTCGGGTGCGGCAGCCGCCGGCGCGGGCGCGGGCGGAGAGGTGGTCTCGGCCATGTACTTCTCCTTGTCGATGCGGGGGAAGAGCGGCGCGAGCGGCGCCAGCTCGACATCGTTCGGCAGACCGCCCCAGGCGAGGGCGTCGAGCGTCGCCGGCGGCGTGCCGACGCCGATGCCGGCGAGCACCTTCGGCGCCACCTGCGGCATGAAGGGGATCAGCCCGGTGGTCACGATGCGCACCGCTTCGAGTCCATTCCAGAGCACGCGCGACAGCCCCTCGCTGGGCCCTTCGGTCTTGACCTTCTTCCAGGGCTCGCGCGAGACGAGGTACTGGTTGGCCTCGGCGAGCAGCCGCCAGAGGGCGCGGAGCGCGCCCTGGAACGCCAGCGAGTGCATCGCCGAGCGGTACTCGGCGACCACCTCGCGCGCGACCGGGATCAGCGGATTGTCGTCGCACGGCACCGGCGGCGTCCTGCCGCCGAAGGCCTGCCGCGACATGGTGACCAGCCGGCTCGCGGTGTTGCCGAGGTCATTGGCGAGGTCGCTGTTGTAGCGGTCGACGAAGGCCTCGTCCGAGAAGCTCGCGTCCTGGCCGAAGACCATCTCGCGCAGCAGGAAGTAGCGCACGGGGTCGGGACCGAAGCGGGCGACGAGGTCGTCGGGGCGCACCACGTTGCCGACCGACTTCGACATCTTCTTCTCGTCGCGCAGCCACCAGCCGTGCGCCCAGACGGTCGTGGGCAGCGGCAGGCCCGGCGGACATCAGGAACGCCGGCCAGAAGACGGCAGTGGAAGCGGACGATGTCCTTGCCCACCAGGTGGAGGCGGACGCCGTCGCCCTCCCAGTAGCGGCGGTAGAGCGCCCGCTCGTCGTCGCCGCCGCCGAAGCCGAGGGCCGAGATGTAGTTGGTCAGCGCGTCGAGCCAGACCCAGACCGAGTGCCCCGCGTGGCCCGGAAAGGGAACGCCCCAGTCGAGGCCGAAGCGGCTGATCGAGAGGTCCTTGAGACCCCCTTCGACGAAGGCGCGGATCTCGTTCAGCCGGCGACTCGGGACGCACGAACTCCGGATGCGCGGTCGTAGAGCTCGAGCAGCGGCCGCTCGTAGCGCGACAGGCGGAAGAAGAGGTTCTCCTCCGCCTTCCATTCGGTCGGCGTGCGATGGTCGGGACAGAGGTTGCCCGGCTGATCGAGCTCCTTCTCGGTGTAGAAGGTCTCGCAGCCGGTGCAGTACCAGCCCTCGTGGCGGGCGAGGTAGATGTCGCCCGCCGCCTCCATCCGGGCCAGGATCGCGGGAACCGCCCGCTCGTGGCGCTCCTGCGTGGTGCGGATGAAGTCGTCGTGGGAGATCTCGAAGTGCTTCCAGAGCTCGTGGTAGCGGGCAACCACCCGGTCGGCGAGCTCGATCGGCTGGATGCCTTCCTTCTTCGCCGCGCGATCGATCTTCTGGCCGTGCTCGTCGGTTCCGGTCAGGAACCGGACGTCGTCGCCCGCCATCCGCCGGTAGCGCGCCAGGGTGTCGGCCACGACGGTGGTGAAGATGTGGCCGATGTGCGGCAGGTCGTTGACGTAGTAAATCGGGGTCGTGACGTAGAAGGGGCGCATCCGGGCCTCGCGGTCGGCAAGTCTACCAGCGGCCCGCGGCCGACTTCACTGCGGGTCGAGCTCGGCGACGAGATAGAGATAGTGCGCGCCGCAGTAGGCGCACTCGGCCTCGATCCGGCCGTCGGGATCCGCGATCTCGGCGCGGTCCTCGTCCGACAGGGTGAAGAGCCGGTCGAGCAGCGACTCGCGGCTGCACCGGCAGCGGAAGCGGACGCCGCCGGTCTCGAGCACTTCGCGGCCGAAACCGGCGAGCACCGCGGCGATCAGCCCATCGACTCCTCCGGATTCGAGCAGCCGGCTCACGCCGCCGACGCCGGCGAGGTTGCGCTCGAGCGCTTCGACCGCGGCCCCCTCGGCGCCGGGCATCACCTCGACGATCATTCCGCCGGCGGCGCGCACGCCCTCGGGACCCTCGAGAACCCCGACCAGCACCGCGGAAGGGGTCTGCTCGCTCTGCTCGAGGAAGTGGGCGAGGTCGAGGCCGACTTCGCCCGTCACCAGCTCCACCCGGCTCTCGTAGAAGGCGCCGTCGGCGAGCTCGCGCAGCACCACGAGGAACCCCTTGCCGACCGCAGCGCCCACCGGGAGCTTGCCCCCCGGCCCCGCGGGCAGGTCGACCCGGGGCTCACCCACCATGCCGCGCAGGTTCCCCGCGGAATCGGCCTCGGCCACCACGCGACCGAGAGGTCCGTCGCCCGTGACCGTCAGCGTCAGCCGCCGGCAGGCCCGCGCCGAGAGATTCAGCAGGAGCACCGCGCCGGCGAGCGCGCGGCCGAGCGCGGCGGCAGCCACCGGCGAGAGGTCGTGGCGGAGGCGCGCCTCCTCGACCGCCGCCGTCAGGTCGACCGCTGCCCAGCGCAGCCCGAGGCCGGCCGCCACGCCGAGACGGATGGAGCCCTCGGCTTCCGCTCGCCCCCGACCTGCTGTCGCCACCCGGCCTCCCGGCGAACGGCCCCTCGGCCGCTCCGGAAGGGAGCGCCCGGGCCGATCGAGAGCCGGGAAGCTACCATGCGCCGCGCTCGCGCAAGGAGACCCAGCGGCCGACGCCGCCGAGCACCAGGTGATCGACGAGGCGGATGCCGACGACCTCTCCGGCCTCCGCCATCCGCCGGGTGAAGGCGAGGTCTTCGGCCGATGGCGAGGGATCGCCGCTCGGATGGGTGTGGAAGAGAATGCACCCTGCGGCGCCGTGAAGTAGCCCTTCCTTCAGGATCTGCCGCGGCTCGACCGCCGCCCGGTTGAGCGTGCCGCGGTAGAGCTCGCGCTCGGCGAGCAGCCGGTGGCGGGTGTCGAGGTAGAGCGCGCCCATCACCTCCTGGTCGCGCGCTCCGTAGCGCAGCGCGAGATAGCTCGCCACCGCCGCCGGATGAGCCAGGGGCGCGCGCTCCACCGGCTCCGTCCGCGCCAGCCGGCGCCCGATCTCGACCGCCGCGAGCAGCGTCGCCGCCTTGGCCTCGCCGAGCCCCTTGCGCGGCAGCGCCGTGGCCCCGGTCGCGGCGAGACCGGCGAGACCGCCGACGTGCGCCAGGATCTCGCGCGCGACGTCGAGCGCCGAGGCACCCGGCCGGCCGGTGCGCAGCAGCACGGCGACCAGCTCGGCATCGCCCAGCGCGCGCGCTCCCTGCGCGAGCAGCCGCTCGCGCGGGCGCTCGTCCGCCGGCAGCTCGCGGATCAGCTGCGCGACGGCCAACGCCCCTCCTTCGCCCAGGCCTCGATCTCCGGCGTCAGTCCCGGCAGGATCTCGCCGGCCAGTCCCCGGTAGGTCCGCGTGGCCAGCGCGGAGAGCGGCGTCTCCTCCCGGTTGACCTCGATCACCGTCGCTCCCCCCTCCGCCGCCACCTCGATCAGACCCGCGGCCGGGTAGACCCGCGCCGAGGTCCCGACCACGACGAAGAGGCCGCAGCGCGCCGCCGCGGCGTCCGCGCGCAGGAACGCCTCCTGCGGCAGCATCTCTCCGAACCAGACCACGTTCGGCCGCAGCGGGCCGCCGCAAGGGCAGGCCGGCGGGTCTCCCGGCAGCTCCAGGGCGCGGTCCATCGCCACCCGCTTCCCGCAGCGCGCGCAACGCGCCGTCCAGAGGTCGCCGTGCAACTCGACGACTTCCGGACTGCCCGCGCGCTGGTGGAGGCGGTCGACGTTCTGGGTCACGACGAGAAGAGACGGAAAGCGCGCCTGCCAACTCGCGATCGCCCGGTGACCCGGATTGGGCTCCGCCGCGCGGACTCTCTCGAAGCGCCACCGATACCAGCGCCAGACCACGTCGGGGCGGGCCGCGAAGGCCTCGGGCGTCGCCAGCTCCTCAGGGCGAAACCGCTCCCAGAGGCCGCCGGGATCGCGGAAGGTGGAGATGCCGGACTCCTGGGAGATGCCGGCGCCGGTGAAGACGACCAGGGAGGGAGCTCGGTCCATGGCTCCATTCTCTCCGCAGCGCCCGGACCGGCGCGATCCCGCCGTCCGAGGGCAAGCTCAGCCGGAGGTCAGCGGCAGGCTCGCTTCGGCCGGAGCGACGAGAAGCTCGCGGTGAGCGCGCAGGAGGAGCGCCGAGAGGACACCTCCGACGGCGGCGACCGACGCGGCCGCGAGATTCCAGGGCGCCGGCAACAGGAACGGCAGCGCGACCAGCGCCGCGGACCAGCGCAGTGCCGCCGAGGTCGGGAGCCAGCGACTGCGGTCGAACGCCGCGCCCGCATCGAGCAGGCTCCAGACCGCGAAGAGGGCGACCGCACCCGCCTGCGCTCCGCTCAGCCTCGTTTCGAGGAAGAGCACCGCGATCGCGGAACCGAGCCCGAGCAGGAAGTGGACGACCGCCCAGAGGCTCAGGCCCGCGGGCGCGCGCCCGTCGTACTTCAGCCGCTGGACCGGCGAATAGGGCACGGGCTCGAAGGGTACGTCGGCGGGGCGCCAGCCGGGGGGCTTCACGAAGAGGAGCAGCTTGTCGCGCCGGCGCGCCGCCTGCCGCGCCACCGTGAAGAGCTCGGCGTAGTACTGGAAGTTCGCCCAGAGCGGGTTCCAGCTCGCCAGCGGACGCGTGACGCCGTAGGCCGGCTCCTCCTCCTCGCGCTGGAAGGTCCCGAACAGCCGATCCCAGACGATCAGCGTGCCGCCGTGGTTGCGGTCGATGTACTTCGCGTCGGAGCCGTGGTGGACGCGATGGTGGCTCGGCGTGTTGAGGACGGCCTCGAGCGGTCCGAGCTTCCCGATCGTCCGGGTGTGGATCCAGAACTGGTAGAGCGTGTCGAAGGCCTCGACCAGCAGGAAGACCGCGGGCGGGACGCCGACGAGCGCGAGCGGCCAGTAGAAGGGCGCCGAGAAGAACTGCTGCACGGCGCTCTGGCGCAGCGCGACCGACAGGTTGTACTCCTCGCTCTGGTGGTGGACGATGTGCGCCGCCCAGAGGAAGTTGACCTCGTGGCTCAGGCGGTGGAACCAGTAGTAGCAGAAGTCCACCCCGACGAACGCCGCGAGCCAGACCCAGGGCGAAGCCGGATCGAGCGCGACCAGCGCGAAGCGCTCGAAGATCAGCACGTACCCGGCGAAGAGCGCGGTCTTCGCGAACACCCCGACCAGCTGCTGGATCGTCCCGCAGGCGAGGTCGTTGAGCGAGTCGTTCAAGCGATAGAGCGACCGCCGCTCCCGCCGCTCGACCCAGAGCTCCACCCCGATCAGCAGGAAGAAGACCGGAATCGAGAGCGCGATCGCGTCGAGGCCCTGGGGGGACATGGGTAATCGAGCGGATTCTCGGGAAGGCCCGTCCAGGTGTCAAACCCCTCCCGCGAGGACTGACGCCCGCCACCTGGCGCGGGGCGAACGCTACTGACGCGAACCCAGGGCCTTCCACCTGCGCATCGGGGCGGGGCGACCCTGAGTCGGTGGGGATTGCCGGACGCGACTCGCGGTGCGACGATCGGTGAGACAGGGTTCCGCGTGACGCCGGAACCCGGGTCTCGAAGGAGGTCTCGTGAGGTTCGTCACCCTGGGATTCGCAGCGGCTCTCTCTCTCAACGCCATTGGTCCGACAGCTGCCGCAGAGCCGACCGCAGCGGCGCCCTTCCTGGTCCAGGACCTGGCGCTGGGCGAGAACGCCAGTGCAGGTTCTTATCCCCAACTCTTCGTCGAGCTGGGCGACCGGGCTCTCTTCGTCGCCAGCAATGCAGACCAGCAGCGCAGCCTTTTCTCCATCTCGTTCCCTGAACTCGAGGTGGAAGCGCTCCCGGGCGCAGGTTACGGCGCCAACTGGTCCGATCGTCCCCCGCGAGCGAGGCTGGGCGGGCTTTCTGGCTGGAGGCGAGTTTCGAGGATCGACATGGAGCTCCTCTGTTCCGACGGCTCGCCCGTGGGTACCCGGACCGTCTACCGATTCCCTGCCGACTTCTTCTCCTATGTTCCTCCCGGCAGAGTCGGAATCCTCGGCGGCGCCGCGCTCTTCGGTGGGTACGACCCGGACTGGGGTGAGGAGCTCTGGCGGAGCGACTGCACGGAATCGGGGACTTACCGCGTCGCCGACCTCGCACCGGGTTCAATCTCGAGCTCGCCTCGCGCCTTCGTCCGCCGTGGCCCCGAGGTCTGCTTCCTGGCCTTCACGACGCCGGGCACGGGCCTCTACTGCTCTGACGGCACCACGGAAGGTACTACGCCCGGTTCAGGGATTCGAATACGTCGTCGGCGACGCGGAGGTCGAGAGCCCGCTCATCGAGGTGGGCGGCCGTCTTGTCTTCCTCGCGTCCGGCGACGGCGGCGAGCAGGTCGTGGGGTCGGACGGTACTGCCTCTGGAACGCTCTACCTGACCGATCTCCCGCCGAACGGGGGGGTCGTCTCCCTGCCCTTCCGGTCAGCGGATCGGGCTTACTTCGTGGCAGACGACGTCACGCACGGCCAGGAGCTCTGGCAGACGGACGGCACCGTCGCGGGAACCCGCCGAATCTCCGATCTCCGGTACGCGAACCGCGTTCTCTTACTGGCTCGAGCCGGACCTCGCCGCGAGCGCCGGCGGCTGGGTCTACTTCCTGGCGAGCGACGGCCTCTCGGAACGAGGATCTGGCGACCGAACGGCGATCCGGCATCAACGCAGCCGGTCGGTGGCCGGCCGGTTTTCGATCCCTCGTGCGGCCCGCCACTGGTCGCCGTCGGCAGCCGGGTGCTCTTCGTCGGCACAGGACCGACCGGCCGCGAGATGTACTCGATCCACGGGGCGTGGGAACCATGCAGAGAAGATCCTCGATCCCTGCCCCGGACGCTGCGAGCCGCGACCCCACGCTCGCCGAGATATCCGACGGCGACAGGCTTGGTTCGTCGAGGCCTACCGGGCTCGGACCGGGAGATCTACCTCACCGACGGCACCCCTGCCGGCACCCGGCGACGTGCGAGCCGGAGCAGTGCTCCCGCCGGGACCGCGACCTCGCGCCGCTCTCTGCTCTATCGGGACGGCCTCCTCATCTACGCCGGGACCGACACTCTTCACGGACGGAGAGTTCGGGCGGACCTCTCGGGGGCGCCTTCGCGCTCGTGCCGACCTCGACGGCGGGGCGAACTCCTCGGGGCCGTTCGAGGTGACGCATCGGAGCTCCGTGGTGTTCTACTTGTGCAAGGACAGTGAGCTCCTGCTCGCTCACGCGGCTTCGCTTTCGACGCAGATCGAAGTCGTGGCGAATCTCGAGATTCCCCTGTCCGTACTATCCAGGGTACGTCTCGATCGATCGTGTCGGCTGCCACGCCTTCGCGATGGACCAGGCCGCGTACTCGGCCGCATTGGGACGGACGGTACCGCGGCGGGAACCGAGGTCATCGCGGACCACAGACGACGGAATGGACCTCGGGCCGGCGACGACGGAGGGGGCTTCTACTGGTTCGCGCGGACGAGCGGCGAGACCACGCAGATCTGGAAGGTCCCCGAAAGCGCCGGCCCGGCGGCGCTGCACGCAAGCCTGCCGGGAAGCCTCTCAGGCGTCTACGAGCTCTTTCACGCGGGCTCCCACCTCTACTTCGTCTTCGGGGACGACGTCTCAGGCGAGTATCGAGTCGTTCGCGCCAGCGACTCGTCACCGTCGTTCGATGTGCTCCCGGCGGTTCTCTCGCATTCCTTCAGCAGCGAGACGCGGGCGCCCTCTTCGCGTGCGGATGGCGAGCACGTCTTCTTCCGCAACCGGAGTCGATTGGAACTCGAGCTCTGGAGAGACGATCCGCCCAGGATTCCCTCTCTTCTCACTCCGCTCGCCGGAGGTCGACGGCGTCCGCGATCTGGTCTCGGGCGAAGGTTGCATCGACTTCTTCGTGCTCGAGGATTCCCTCGCGCTCTGGCGCTCCGACGGTACAGTCGAGGGACCGTTCAGGTCGCTTCCGTCGGACCCGCAGGACTGCGAGGAACGTACCGGATTCGAAGCGTGGCGCGCGCTGGAAACTGGCTCGCCTTCTCGTTGTGGACCGAATCGGCCGGTCGGGAGCTCTGGATCTCCGACGGAACCCCCTCAGGCACCGTGCCGGTACCCGAGGTGTTCCCGGGCCTGCCGTCGTCGGAGCCCTCGGACTTCGCCGTGGCCGACGCCTCGCTCTACTTCGTCGCGAACGAACCGATCCACGGCAGGGAGATCTGGCGAGTGGACTTTGCGGCGGGCCGATCGAGCACCTCACGGACATCGGTCCGGTCCTTCCAGTGGATCGACCGGCCTCTCCGTCGCCGACTCGGCGCTCTTCTTCCAGGCCGACGAGGGGCTCCATGGCTCGGAGCTCTGGACGCTGCCCCTGCCGGCCGGCTCCTGTGTTCCGAACGACCGCTCGCTCTGCCTCCACGACGGCCGGTTCCAGCTCTCGAGCCTCTGGCGGACTTCTTCGGCGGGACGGGTGACGGCACTCGCGACCGCGCTCACCGCCGACACCGGCTACTTCTGGTTCTTCGATCCCGCCAACGTCGAGATCGTCGTCAAGGTGCTCGACGGCTCGGGCGTCAACAACCGTTTCTGGATCTTCTACGGCGCGCTGTCGAACGTCGAGTACTCGCTCGACGTGACCGACAGACAGCGCGGGTCAAGAAGCGCTATCTGAATCCGGCGGGGCGCTATGCTTCGGTCGGAGACACCGACGCCTTCTCTCCCGACGGCGCGCTTACGGCCGGGCCGACAACACCGTCGAGGAGCCGGGACGGATGGCAGGCCCCGGCTGCTGGACACCATCGTCGGCGAGGTCGCCGCGTCCGGCACCTGCACACCTTCCGCCACCCGCCTCTGCCTCCAGCAGGGCCGCTTCGCGGTCGAGGCTTCGTGGCGGGACTTCCAGGGGAACACGGGGATCGGGACTGCGGTTCCGCTGTCGGCGGACACCGGGTACTTCTGGTTCTTCTGGGACACCAACGTCGAGGTGATCCTCAAGGTGCTCGACGGGCGGCCGGTCAACGACCGGTTCTGGGTCTACTACGGCGCGCTGTCGAACGTCGAGTACACGCTCACGGTCACCGACACCGAGACGGGCGCGGTCAGGACCTACTTCAACCCCGCCGGGCGCTTCGCCTCCGTCGGCGACAACAACGCCTTCTAGGCGGCGCCGCGATCGCGGCGAGGGTTTCGCTATCCTTGCCGCATGCCGGAGATGCTGCGCTTCGCCCTGGGCCTCACGGGGGCGGGCGCGCTTCTCTGCTGGCTGCTCCGGCTCGCGGCGCGGCGGCTCGGGTGCGCGAGGCCGGGGTGGGCGATCGGGAGTGGGACGCTGGCGGCGCTGGTACCGGTGCTGCTCGTGCTCGGCAACGGCCGGACGCTGGTGCCGACGGGCGACCTGCCCGCTCTCCTCCCCGATCCCCCCGCCGGGCTCGCGCTCGCCGACGCCTACGACCGCGGGCTGAACGACGCCGTCCTCCAGTTCCTCCCCTGGGAGCACGAGGTGCGGCGGCTGGTCGCGGCGGGGCACTTCCCGTTCTGGAGCGACCGGCTGAGCGGTGGCGACGACCTCTGGTCGAATCCCCAGGCGCAGGTCGCCTCCCCGCTCGCCTGGCTGGCGCGCATGGCGCCGCTCGACCAGCACCTGCTCGCGGCGCTCGCGTTGCGCATCCTGACCGGCTTTGTTGGAATCGCTCTTCTCGCTCGCCGGTTCGGACTCCCCCGTCTCCTCGCGCTGCTCTGCGGCGCCGCGTTCGGTCTGGGCGGCGCGACCGTCGGCTTCGCTGTCTTCCCGCACGGTGGCGCGGGAGCCCTCGTTCCCTGGCTGGCTCTGGCAGGCTTGCATCTGGCTCGGGCGCGGCGGGTCGCCGGGGGCGCGAAGACCGCCGCCGCGCTCCTCGCCGCCGCCGCCGCGCTCGGCGGGCACCCGGTCACGGCGCTCGGCGCCTTCGTCAGCGCCTTCGTCTTCGCCTCCGCAGGCCGACGCCGCGCGCAGGGCCTCCGGACAGCGCTCGCACCGCTCGTGCTGCCGCTCGTCTGCGGCGCGGCGCTGTCCGCGCCATGGAACTTGCCGTTCCTGATCGCGCTCGATCGTGCGCAGGGACGCGGCGTCGAGGTTGTCGGAACGAAAAGCTCCATAGAAGGAAGGACCATGCCGGGGATGCCTGCGGCTTCCGCGGCCATCGCGGTACCGCTGGCGGTGACGGCCGCCTTGGTCGAACCCTTCGCGCCGTTGCAGGCGGACTACCCGGGAGCCGAGCCGGCTCGCGCCTGGCTGCCTGCGGTCTCGGTCTACTCGGGGATCTGGTTGGTTCCAGGGTTGGCTGTAGCCCTCGGCTTGGTCGCGCGATCTCGCGCTGTGCGCCGGAGACTCGTGCCGCTCCTCGCCTTCGCCCTGCCGCTCTGGACGCTCGCCCTGACGCCGCCGGATTGGCTCGGGTGGAAGGCCTCGCTGCCGATCCTGCGCACCTTCCAGATTCCCCGCCTCGCCCCTGCGATCCTCCTCGCTCTGATCGTCGCCGGCGCGTGCGGGCTGGCGTTGCTCCTGAAGACGAAAACGGCACCGATCGCCCTCGTGGCGCTCGCGCTCGCAGCGGGCCTCGCACTCGCTGCGGGCCCGGCGCTCGCCCCTCTCGCCACCCTGGCAGCGCTCACCTGCCTTTTCCTTCTATGGAGCTTCTTTCCGAAGCTCCGCAAGCCCGCGACATTCGGGTTCCTCGCCCTCGCCGTCATTGACTATGGTTCCTTCCAGGCCCGCGCGCTGCCGCGTGGCGAACCGCGTGCCGTCTACCCGCCGTCGCCCTGGATCGTCCGGATGGCGGCGGAGGCGAATGCCGGCGGGCCCTGGCGCGTCGCGGCGACCGGTTTCCGCGTCTACCCCTCGATCCTCGCGGTCTACGGGCTCGAGGACTTTCGGACGCAGAATCCGCCACTCATCCCGGCCGACCAGGCGCGCGCGCTCGAAGCGGGCCTCGGCATGGAGTCGCCGCTCGCCGCCTACTTCACTTCGATCCGGCGCCCGGAGCATCCGCTGCTCGACTTCCTCGGCGTCCGCCTCCTCGTGGCCGGCTTCGACGAGCCGATCCCCTCCGGCATGCGGCGGGTGCGCGGCACGCGGCTGGACGGGACGATTCTCCTGACCAACGACGAAGCTCTCCCGCGCTGGTTCCTCGCGGGCGGCACCGCGCTCGTCCCGGAGCGCGAGCTGCCCGGCTGGCTCACGGAGCTCGGGGATCCGAAAGTCGTGGCCCTCGACCCGCGCGACGGGGACTGGGCGGGCACCGACGAGAGCTACGCGGAGGTCCGACCGGTGAAGCTCGAGGACGGCCGGGCGATTCTCGAGCTGCCGGCGCGCGCCGCGCCCGCGCTGCTCGCGACCTCGGTCCCCCACTGGCAGGGGTGGCGCAGGGCGAACTCGGGGGCGGCTCCATTGAAGACCCGGCGGATCCACGGCGCGTACCTCGGAGTCGAGATCCCGCCCGGCACGACCCGGGTCGAGCTCCGCTACCGTCCGCCCGGGCTCGTCGCCGGGCTCGCGCTCTGCCTGGCTGGCACCGGCCTCCTCCTTTTCGCCGCGCGTCGTTCTTCCGCGATCCGGGCTTCCGCCGCGCGCCCGCTTCGCGAGACAATCGAGCCGTGACGAGCGACGAACGGCGGCTGCGCGCACAGATCGTCGAAGCGGGCCGCCGGCTCTGGCTGCGCGAGCTGGTCGGCGGCGGCGAGGGGAACCTCTCCGCGCGGCTTCCCGACGGCCGCCTGCTCGCCACGCCGGCCGGCCGCAGCAAGGGATTCCTGCTGGCGGAGGAGCTGGTCGTGCTCGAGGCCGACGGCCGTCCGGTCGATGCCTCGGCGCCGCCGCCCTCGACCGAGATCGCGCTCCACCTCGCCGCCTACGCCGCTCGGCCGGAAACGGGCGCGGTCGTCCACGCCCACCCGTTGGCCGCCCTGGCCCACGCGATGGCCGGACGGCCGCTCGAGATCCTCGTGCCCGAGGCCGGCTTCGCGCCGGGCGCCGCCGTGCCGGTGGCGCCCTTCGCCCTTCCCGGAACGCCGGCCGTCGGCGAGAGCGTACGTCCGCTGCTGCTCGCCGGACACGACGTCGTCCTGCTCGATCGCCACGGCGCCGTCGCGCTCGGTCCCGATCCGCTCGCCGCCGCCGAGAAGCTCGAAATCGTCGAGCGCGCCGCCCGACTCTCGCTCTGGATCCGCATCCTCGAACCGCGGGTTTGACCCGCTCCGTCTCGCCTGCTAGAAAGCGCCCGCCATGCCCAGCCTGCCCACGAACTTCGGACTGCTCCCGCCCGAGCTCTCGAACTACGAGAAGAGCCCGGTCGTCGTTCTGCCGGTGCCCTTCGAGCGCACCACGTCCTACGGCAAGGGGACCGCCGCCGGTCCGGCCGGGATCCTGCGTGCCTCCCAGTCGATGGAGCTCTACGACGAGGAGCTCGCCTGCGAGCCCTGCGAGATCGGCATCGCGACCGAGCCGCCCTTCCTGCCCGAGGCCTTCGAGATGCACGAAGCGATGGCGGAGCTCGAGGCGGAGTGCCGACGCCACATGGTGGCGGGCAAGCTCCTCCTCGTTCTCGGTGGCGAGCACAGCCTGACCATCGCCCCGGTGCGCGCGGCCAAGAGCGTCTTCGGCCCGCTCGGGATCGTCCAGTTCGACGCCCACGCCGACCTGCGCGCCGAGTTCGAGGGCACCCCCTACAGTCACGCGAGCGTCATGCGGCGGGTCCACGACGAGGGCATCCCCTCGCTGCCGATCGGCATCCGCTCGCTCTCCGCGCCCGAGGCAGCCTTCGCGCGCGAGGCGAGGATCCCGATCGTCTGGGGGCACGAGCTCGACGGGCTCGAGGGCCGCTTCGACGCGCTGCTCGACCTGCTGCCCGACAAGATCTACCTCACCTTCGACATCGACTACTTCGACCCGGCGCTGGTGCCGGCCACCGGCACACCCGAACCGGGCGGCGGCGCGTGGCACCCGACGCTGCGCCTGCTGCGGCGGCTGTTCGAGAAGAAGAACGTGGTCGCGATGGACGTGGTCGAGCTCGCCCCGCTCGGCGGGCAGCCGACCTCCGACTTCGTCGCAGCGAAGCTCGCCTACAAGATGATCGGCTACTGGGCCGCCGCCCGCTAGGCGACCGGCGCCGGCGGCTCAGGCGTTCGGGAAGTCGGGGCGCTGCGCGACCTTGCGCGCCTGGCGCAGGTGGCGCCGCTCGTGCGCGGGGATCACCAGGATGCCGGCCGCGACGTTGAGCAGCGGCAGCCCGGCGACGAAGGGATTGGCGAACCGGACCCCGTTCAGATCGAGCCCGGCCGACGAGCGCACCAGCTCCCGGACTTCGGCCTGCGCGCGTCCGAAAGCGGCGAGGGTCGAAGCGCGCGGGCAGTCGGAGTCCGGCTGGATCTTCGCGGGCGCCCTGAACCTGCGCGGCGCCTTCTCGTCCATCGAGCGCACGAACCAACCGCCGATCGTCCCCGGGTCGAGCGGCCGCCCCTGGCCGCCGCCCTTCGCCGCGCGCTCGACGGCGTGAGTCAGCGCCTCGACGTAGGCGGCGTTGGTCCGGCTCAGGTGCTCGACGCACTGGCCGATCGACCAGGAGGTGCCGCCGCCGGGCCGCCAGTTGAAGCGGACGTCGTCGACCGACTCGACCAGGGCCGCGAGCTCGCGCTCGAGCCGGTCGAGCTCGTCGAGAATCGCCTGACGGTCCCGCGGCATCCCCTCGCCGCCGAGGTCAGCCACAGAGCACGCTGCCGCCGTTGACGTTGACGATCTCGCCGGTGACGAATTTCGCGAGATCCGAGGCGAGGAAGACGATCGGACCGGCGATGTCCTCGGCCGTCGCCACGCGCTGCAGCGGAATGCCCGCCTCGATCTCCTCGCGCGCCGACGGGTCGTC
Source organism: uncultured Acidobacteriota bacterium (assembly GCA_963803995.1). Taxonomy (GTDB): domain Bacteria; phylum Acidobacteriota; class Thermoanaerobaculia; order Multivoradales; family JAGPDF01; genus JACTMI01. The sequence continues at coordinate 57,077 of CAWDOT010000027.1, read as the reverse complement.
GCGCAGCGGCCCGGCCGACATGTCGGTATCGACCCAGCCGGGCGCTACGCAGTTGACGCGGATCTCGGGCGCCAGCTCGATCGCCCAGGCCTTGGTCGCCGAGATGATCGCGCCCTTCGACGCCGAGTACGGGCTGTAGTAGGCCTCGCCACGCTGACCGGAGGTCGAGGCGATGTTGACGATGCTCGCGCTTTTCGACATGCGCAGGTAGGGCAGCGCCTGCGTCGTGCACAGGAAGGGCCCGCGCACGTTGATCCGCATGGTCGAGATGTAGCGGTCCTCGTCGAACTGCGACAGCGGATTGTGCAGCCAGACGCCGGCGTTGTTGACCAGGCAGTCGAGCTTGCCCCACTCGCTGCCGACGAACTGGAACAGCTCCTGGATCTCGGCCGGTTCGCCGAAGTCGCACGGGAAGCGCCGGTGCTCGCGCGAGGAGTACTGGTAGAGCTGGTCGACGACGGCCGCGGCCTCGTCCTCCCGCTCGCGGTAGTGGACCATGACGGTCGCCCCGGCCTGCGCGAAGAGACGGCAGGCGGCGGCGCCGATCCCGCGCGAACCGCCGGTGACCAGGACGTGCAGCCCGGTGAGATCGATCATGCGAAAGCCTCCACGATCAGGGCGATGCCCTGACCGCCGCCGATGCAGGCGGAGGCGACACCGCGGCCGCCGCCGCGCCGCCGCAGCTCCTTGAGCAGGGTGAGGGTGATGCGCGCGCCCGACGCCCCGAGCGGGTGTCCGAGGGCGATCGCACCGCCGTTGACGTTGAGCTTCTCCTCGTCGAGCTTCATTTCGCGGATGACGGCGAGGATCTGGCCCGCGAACGCCTCGTTGATCTCGATCAGGTCGAGGTCGGCGAGCGTCAGGCCCGCCCTGGCGAGCGCGGCGTGGATCGCCGGCGCCGGACCGATCCCCATGCGCGACGGCTCGACGCCCACCACGGCCCAGGAGACGAGCCGGCCGAGCGGCTTGCGGCCGAGCTCGGCGGCGCGCTCCGCGGTCGAGAGCAGCAGCATCGCGGCGCCGTCGACGATGCCCGATGCGTTGCCGGCGGTGACGAATCCGTCCTTGTCGAAGGCAGTCGGCAGCTTCGCGAGAGCGGCCATCGAGGCGTCGGGCCGCGGGTGCTCGTCGCGTTCGACGGTCACGGCCCGCTTGCCCTCCCCGACCGTCACGGGCACGATCTCCTCGGCGAGCCGGCCGGCGGCGATCGCCGCCACCGCCTTCTGCTGCGAGCGGAGCGCGAAGCCGTCCTGGTCCTCGCGCGAAATGCCGTAGTCGCGGGCGAGGTTGTTCGAGGTCTGGGCCATGTAGAAGCCGCACCAGGTGTCGAGCAGCGCGACCATCAGCAGATCGTCGAGCTTCGCGTTGCCGAGCCGCAGCCCCTTGCGCGCGCCCCACAGGACGTGCGGCGACTGGGTCATGTTCTCCATGCCGCCGACCAGGCAGAGCCCGGCTTCGCCGGCGAGGATCATGTGGGCTCCGGACATGATCGCCTGGATGCCGGAGCCGCAGAGCCGGTTGACGGTGAGCGCCGGCACCTCCTTCGGCACCCCGGCCTTCAAAGCCACGTGGCGGGCGCCGTAGATCGCGTCGCCGGAGGTCTGCAGCGCGTTGCCGACCACCGCGTGGTCGACGGCGGCCGGATCGATGCCGGTCCGCTCGAACAGGGCCTTCGCCGCCCGCGCGCCCAGCTCGAGCGCGGAAATCTCCGCGAACGGTCCCTGGAATTCCGCCATCGGCGTGCGCACGCCGTCGATGAGAACGAGATCCCGAATTTCCATCGCTCGCGCTGTCTCCCCTCTCGGCACTCGGTCAGAGTCTCTGAAGCGTACGGGCCAGCCGCCCTGCGGGGCCCTCGCGGGAAGGCTATCGCACTCGCTCGCCGGGCGCTGGCGCGCTCAGTCGAACCGGGTGCAGGCCAGGCGATGAAAGGCGCGGCGGTGCGGGTTGAAGTCGACCGCGGTCGACACGCGGTGCGCGAGCAGGACCAGGACGCGTTCGCGCTCGGGGTCGACCCAGAGCGACCCGCCGGTGAATCCGCTGTGCCCGAACGACGACGCGGCGAGCGCGAGGCCCGAGGAGCCCTCCCGGCTGCGCCGCGCCCAGCCGAGCGCGAAGGGAGTGCGGGGACCGGCCAGCGCGCGGCGTACGCTGCCCGGGTCGAGCAGGCGGCCGGGCGAGAGCCACTCGCGGCCGAGGGCGACGAGCGCGTGCGCGCTGACGAAAAGGCCGGCGTGGCCGGCGAGGCCGCCGAGAAACCTCGCGTTGCGGTCCTGGGGCACGCCGCGCCAGCCGGCCCGTCCGTCTGCGGGCGACTCCGGCTCGAATGCGAGACCGAGGCCCGCCGTGAGCTCGCGCTCCTTGCCGTCGTCGAGCACGCAGGCGACCACCTGCTCGCCCGCGGCGGGAGCGGCCTGGACGTCCGCGGCGGAGAGCCCGAGCGGCGCCAGCACCTGCCGGCGCAGCAGCACTTCGAGCGGATGGCCGCCGACGCGGGTCGCCAGAGCCGACCAGAGGAGGAAACCGAGATCGCTGTAGGACCCGGGCGCGGCGCCGTGCGGCGCCTCGCGGGCCAGCCACTCGACGAGACGCTCGGCGGCGGACTCGCACTCCGCGGTCTCGCTCCCGCCCTGGGGCCGGTCGAGCGCGCGCCGCCGGTGGCTCCCCGAGGCCCGCTCCCAGCCCCGGCCCCGCTCGGAGCGCGGCGCGCGCTCGGGAGTGCGCGCCGGTTGCGGCGAGCGCCGCGCCGCGAGCTCGTCGGCGCTGCGGCGCGGCGGCGGGGCGAAGACTCCGGGTCGGAGACCGCTCCAGAGCGGGTACCAGGGGGCGAGGCCGCTCCGATGGCGCAGAAGGTCTTCCAGGGGCAGGCGGGCGAGCTCCGTCCGGGCCTCCGGCACCAGGGCGCCGATCGGAGTATCGAGCGGCAGGACGTCGGCCGCGTCGAGCCGGAGCGCCAGCGTGGCGACGAAAGACTTGGTGAGCGAGGCCGCGTCGAACAGATCGTCCGCGGCCACGGCGGCGCCGGTGCCAGGCACCCGCTCGCCGGCGGCCGCGACGGCGAACACCTCGCGTGCATCCGCGACCGCCGCCACTCCCGCCGTCACCACGCCCGTCTCCACCAGCCCCGCGAGGAAGGCGTTCAGTTCCTCCACGCCACCGTTCCTTGTCGAACCCATCGGCAGACGTTCCTCCACGCTTGACCCCCCCCGATCGCTCCTCTAGGGTGTCGAGCAGTCATGGGAGCCTACCCCGAGCCCTCGCCGCGCGCCTCCTCGAGCTCTCGCGGATCTGCCCTGATGAATCCGCATCGCCGCCCATGAGGCTGTCGCGTGCAGTCGTCGCCCCCGGACCCCGCGCGACCGAAGAAGCGCTCTTCGCGGAGCTCGCGCGGCTGGCGCCCGCGAACCTCGGGGCGTTGGCGGCATTACCGGGTCCGGTACGGATCGTGGTCCCTTCGGGATCGCTCCGCGTCCACGTGCTCGCCGGCATGGCACTGCGGAGAAGCGCCTGGCTGGGCGTCGAGGTGGTGACGCTGCGACGGGTCGCGCTCTCGATTTTCGAGCGCGCGGGCGAGACACCCCCGCGCGGCGGCGCGCTGCTGCCGATCCTGGTGAGCCGCGAGGCGGCTCGCGAACCGCTGCTGGCGAGGCCGCTCGAACCCCTCGAGGGCGGCTTCGCCCCTCTGGTCGGCACGGTCAGCGACCTGCTCGACGCCGGGCTCGACGCGGTGCACGGAGCGGGAATCGAAGAATTCCTGCGCTCCGACGGCGCGAGGATCGCCTTCACCGACCGGCCGCGCGCCGAGGCCGTGGTGCGCGTGGCCGCGCGTGTCGCCCGCAGTCTCGAACGCGAAGGCGCCGTGGCCGGAGCCGGGCTCTACCGGCGCGGGGCGGATCTGCTGGGGCGGCAGCCCGCGATCGCCCCCCCCTGTTCGGCGTGGCTCGTCCACGGTTTCGCCGACGCCACCGGCAGCGCACTCGACCTCCTCGAAGCCCTGGCCAGGACCGCGCCGACGACGCTTCTGCTCGACCTGCCGGACAGCTCCGCGGGCGGTGCCCGCACCCTGGCGGAGCCTTTCGGGGCCTCGCTGCGCACGCGCCTGCTCGGAGGCGCGGCGCCGGAGACCGCTCCGGCGGTGGGGGCGGCCGAGCTGGATTCCTTCTCGGCGCTCGGCGAAACCGGCGAAGCGCGTGAAGTGGCCCGCCGCATCCGCGCCGAGCTCGGCACCGACCCATCTCTTCGCCCGGAGCGGATCGGCGTCGTAGCTCGCGATCTCGCGCCGCACCTGCCCGCGCTCCGGCGGGCCTTCGAAGCGGCGGGGATCCCGTTCTCCGTCGTCGGCGGCGGCAGCGCCGCGCCCGAACGACGCTCGGCGCAAGCCCTGGTGCGCCTGTTCGACCGACGCGACAAGGTCGAGGCGGATTTCGTGCTCGACCTGCTCGCGAGCGACCTCGCGTCCCGGGCACCCGTGTCCGACCTGCGGGTGGCCCTGCACGTGCTCGGCGCCACGAGCCTCGCCGAGATGGCTCAGCTCGACGCCGAAAGAACCGGAGACGTGCGCTTGCCGGTGCGTCAGATCTCGGAGAATGGAGATGGCGAGCTCGAGCTGCGGCGCCGGGTCGTCACGCGCCCTGCCCTGGCAGCGTTGGTCCACGGAGCCCGGCGACTGCTCCGGGCGCTCGAGCGGATGCCCGAACGGAGCACCAGCCGGGTCCTCGTCGGCGACGCGCTCCGGCTCGCGGGGGAAGCGCTGCCCGAGCAGGGATCGGCCAGGACGTGGCTGCAGGGCGCAATGATGCAACTGGCGGGCGACCTGCCTCCCGACTTCCGTCTATTCCGCCACGAGTTCGCGGAGCTCCTGGCGCGGCTGGCCGAGGGCGTCCCGGGTCTGACCCCGGGCGGGCAGGGCGGCGGCGTCCAGGTGCTCTCCGTGACGGCGGCGCGCGCGCGGACCTTCGACCGGCTCTTCCTGGTCGGCTTGAACCGCGGCGCCTTCCCGCGGCAGATCACCGAGGATCCCCTGCTGCCCGATGGGGTGCGGCGCGAGACCCGAAGCCTGCTCCAGGACCTGCAGGTCAAGGAAGAGGGACACCACGAGGAGCGATTCCTCTTCGACCAGCTGATCGCCGCCGCGCCGCGCGTGGCCCTCTCGTTCGTCACGCGATCGGACGACGCCACGGAGCGGCTGGTTTCCCCCTGCTCGACCGGCTCTCCTGGCGCGATCCGGGAGCGCAGCAGCTTCGCGAGCGCTGGCGCGTGCCCGTCGCGCCGACCGCCGCGAGTGCCGGCGCCACGGCTCCGGTCGCGCCCATCGCGCGTCTGGTCGCGGCGGGCCTCGCGGGGGATCGAGCGCGGTGGGCAGCCGAGCTTCCGGCGGCGCTGGCGGAGGCTCGGGGAGGCTCCGCGGTCACGCCGGAGGACCAGCGCCTCGCCCGCCTGCGCCACGAGACGCTCGACGAAATCGATCCCGATCGGCGGACGCCGGAGGGGCGCCGCCGGGCGCGCCAGCTCGGCCCCTTCTTCGGTCGGATCGGGAGGGGCGCCCTGAACCCGGCCACGCTCTGGGTGACCCGCGTCCAGGAACAGCTGGGCTGCGGCTGGAAGGCTTTCCTCGCCGCCCAGCTCGGCCTCGAGCCGCTGCCCGACGCGAGCCGCGCCCTGCCCAACCCGCTGGATCCGCTTCAGGTCGGAATCGGCGTTCATCGACTACTCGAACGGACGCTCCGCGCCGGGCTCGTGGCGCCAGTCCCCCGCCGCCTCGAGGAAGCGCTGGCGCGCGAACCGGCCGAGCTCCCGTTCCCCGACGACGACACCCTCGCGGCGGAAGCCCTCAAGGTCGCCGAGGAGATTCTCGCCGAGGCGGGGCACGCGCGCTGGGGTTTCCAGTCCCTGTTCGCGCGTGCGCTCGTCGAGCACGCACGGGTAGCGAGGATCGACTGGCAGGGCGCCACGCGGCGGGTCGCAGCGGTCGAAGTCGAGGGCGAGGCCGACCTCACCTCCCTCGGTACGCCCCGCAGGCTCGCATTTCGCGCCGACCGGGTCGATGTCGTGGGCGAGAGAGTCGAGCTGGTCGACTACAAGGTCTGGAGCCCCGACCGCATCGCCGAGCGCGCCCGGGAGGGGAAGCTCGCGGCTGCGATGGCGGCCGGCCGAGACCTGCAGCCCGCGGCCTATGTCGCTGCGCTTGCCGGGCGACCCGCCACCGGGAGGCTTCTCGCCCTGGGGCCGGCGGAGGGCGAGGCCGAGGATCTCCCACGCTCGATCGCGGTCGACGAGAGCTCGCAGATCGAGCTGGGGGCGCTCGCGCGCGCCGTGGCGGTCGCTGCGGCCGCGGGCGAGGAGGGCCGGTTCCTGCCGCGCCTGGTCGACCCGACCGGTGACCAGCGCAGTCCGGTCTGCCGATACTGCCTGCTGCTCGAGGCGTGCCTCCAGGAGGACTCGGGCGCGCGCCTCCGTCTCAGGAATTGGGCGGAGGACCGCCGCCGCGAAGATCTCGACGGGCTCGACGCCGGCGACCGGGCCGAGGTCGAGCTCTTCCTCCTGGCTGACCCGCTCCGGGAGGGCGAGCCGTGAGCGAGCGGCTGCTCGAGGCCGACCGTCGGGCCCGCCGTCTGGCCCAGGTCGAGTTCTCCCGCCCGGTCGTCCTCGAAGCCGGCGCCGGAACCGGCAAGACGACCGCGCTCGTCGCGCGATTGCTCTCCTGGTCGATTGGCCGCGGCTGGGAGGAACTCGCGGCGAAGCGCGATGCGGCCGGCGAGATTCTCGCGGGAGGCGTGCTCGAGCGCGTGGTCGCGATCACCTTCACTGACGCCGCCGCCGCCGAGATGGCCGACCGCTACCAGCGCGAGCTCGCCCACCTCGCGACCGGCGCGCCTCTGGCCCACTGGCTCGAGACCTCGGCCTTCCCCGCCGACGCCGAAGAGCGCGCCCGGCGCGCCCGCGCGCTGCTCGCTGCGGTCGACCGCCTGCGCGTGCTGACGATCCACTCCTTCGCGTTGCGACTGATCCGCGCCCATGCGCTCGAGGGCGGTCTGCACCCTGCGCTCGCCGTCGACCCCGAAGAGATCGGGCTGGCCGAGGCGATCTACGAGACCCTCGCCGAGAACCTGCCGCCCCTCTACCAGAGGGAGGATCCGAACCTCGAGCGCCTCGCGCGGGCGGGACTCGGGCCGGCGGAACTGGCGGAAGCGCTCACGGAGATTTCGCGCAAGGGACTCGGCGCCGCAGCCATCGCGCAGGACCCCTGGAGGGAGAGCGCGATCAGGGAGGCCGTCGCGCCGGCCGAGCGCGCGGCGCGCTCCCTCGCCGCAGCTCTCGATGGAGCCGAGCTCTCCAGGCGCGCTCCGGCGAGCCTGGCCCTGCGCGAAGAGCTGCCGGCAATGATCGAGCGGATCGCCGCGGTCCCGGGTTCGCGCGCGGGCCTGGTCGCTCTCGCGGCCGATCTTTCCGGCATTCTCTCCGACGCGGCTCGGCGGAAACTCGAGGCCTGGGGGAAGGGGAGGCTGGCGGACAGCGACCGCTCCGCGCTGGCCGATCCCGCCGCGGTCCAGGAATCGGCGCGCGCTCTCGATCGCAGCCTGCGCTTCCTCGCAACGGTCGACGCCGACCTGCTCGACGCCGCGCGGATGACGCTGGCTCCGCTGGCGGCCGACGTCGAAAGCCGGATGCGCAGGCGCGGTCTTGCGACCTACTCCGACCTGTTGCGCCTGGCCGTCGACCTGCTCGCCTTGCCGCGGGTCGCCGCGGACGCGCGCCGCGGAATCAGCCAACTCCTGGTCGACGAGTTCCAGGACACCGACGAGCTGCAGTGCGTCCTGGTCTCGCGTCTGGCGCTCGAGGGACCTCTCGACGAGCGGCCCGGCCTCTTCCTGGTCGGCGACCCGAAGCAGTCGATCTACGGGTGGCGTCGCGCCCGGCTCGGCAACTATCACGACTTCGTGGATCGGGCCCTGGCCGGCGCCGCCGCCGCCCCGCTGGTCGCCAATTTCCGCTCCGCCGCCGGCGTGCTCGCCGAGGTCGAGCGTGTCGTCGCCCCGCTGATGACGGGCTCCGACGAAGTGACCGCGCCGTTCGCCCCCCTCGTCGCCGCAGGCGCGGAAGCCGGCACGCCGGCCGAGATCCAGTACTGGCTCGCCTGGGGGGACGGCGAGGGCAAAGCGCGGAAGCTCTCGGTCTCGGCGGCCACCGCGCGGGAAGCGACAGCGATCGCCGCCGACCTTCGCGAGCGCATCGATGCAGGCCGCCTCGTGCCTCGCGATGCCGCGATCCTGCTTCGCAGCGGCACGCACCTCGAGCGCTACCTCGAGGCCCTGCGTCAGCGCGACGTTCCGTTCGCCGTCGAGAAGGACCGCTCCTACTTCCGCCGTCGCGAGACCATCGACGCCGCTGGTCTGGTGCGGGCCGCCCTCGACCCGGCTGATCTGCTGGCCCTGGCCACGCTGCTGCGCTCCCCCTTCGTCGGTGTGCCCGACGCCGCGCTGCTGCCGCTCTGGCGGGCGGGGCTGCCGGCGATGATGACCACCCTGACGGGGCCGTCGGAAGCAGCTTCATCCGCGCTCGCCGCCGCGCTCGAACAGGCGTCGGCGGCCGTGCCTGCCGGCGTCTCCGGTCTCGATCGATTCGCGGACTGGCCACGGGCAGCCGGCGCGGCGCTCGAAGCGCTCCTCGAGCGCCGCGCGGCCTTCGAGCGCGAGAGCGGCGACGTCTGGGTCGACGGGCTCCGGCGCGCCTTCCTGCCCGAGGCGGTGGCGGCAGCGCGCTACCAGGCGCGATACCGGCTCGCCAACCTCGACCGCTTCTTCCGCGAGCTCGCCGCCCGGCTCGAGGACGGAGTGCCCATGCATCGCCTGCTCGCCGACCTGCGCGCCGCCGTCCAGGAGCGACCCGACACCCCCGAGAGCCGCCCCCTGGACGGCGCCGACAACGCGGTGCGCGTGATGACGCTGCACAGCGCGAAGGGTCTCGAGTTTCGCGAGGTCTATCTCGCCGGACTCCACCACGAGGTCGGAGGGCGGCAGCGCGCCCCCTCGTTCGCCGCCGAGCGTGTCGATGAGCGATGGGAGTACCGCTTGTTCGGCGCGCCCACGCCGGGCCTCGCCCCGGCCGCGGACCTGGAGGAACGGATTCGCGCCGCCGAGCAGGTGCGCCTCCTGTACGTCGGAATGACCCGCGCCGTGCGCCGGCTCGTGCTCTCCGGCGCGCTGCCCTTCGCGCGCGAGGCCGCCGATCCCTCGCGCGCCCGCTCGCTGGCGCAGCTCTTCGCGGGAAGGCTTCCGGAATCGGGTCTCGCTGCAGAAGTCGCCGCGGCCCCGGGCGCCGGCTGGCGTGACGGAGAGGGTGTCGTCTGGCGCCTGCTCCCGCCCCCGCACGAAGTCGAGCCGTCCGGCCGAACCGCCGATGGTTCCACTCCGGACGACACCGCCGAGGCCCTCGCGCGTTGCGTCGACCTGCGCGCCGCGGCCTTCGCCCGCCGCGCTCGACCGCGCATCTCCCGCGTCACGGAGCTCGCGGAGTGGACGGCCGAGCCCGTCAGGGCCGACGACGGTCCACCCGATGCCCCGCCGGTCGACGAGAAGGCCCGCAACTGGGCGCTCGCCCGCGGCGCGGCCCTCCACCGCGCGCTGGAGCTGGCGCCTCTCGCCGGCGCGGAGCCGGAGCGGTGGCGTGCCGCGGCGACCGCCACGCTCGAGCGCGAGCTGACCGCTATCGACGAAAGGGAGCGCCGCCGCTTCGCGGCCGACCTCGATCGCCTTCTCGCCTCACGGCTCTTCGGACGCCTCGCCGAGCTCGAGCCGAAGATCGTGGCGCGCGAGTTGCCTCTGCTGCTCGCGACCTGCGACCCCGATCCGCCGCTCGACGCCGTCACCGGAGCCATCGATCTCGTCTATCTCGATCCCGCCACGGGCGAGCCGGTGATCGCCGACTTCAAGAGCGACGCCGTCGCCGCCGACGAGGTCGCCGCGCTGGTCGCCCGCTATACCCCGCAGCTCGACCTCTATGCCCGCGCCGTCGTCGCGGCGCTCGGTCTCGAGTCGCCGCCGCGCCGCGAGCTCTGGCTGCTCGCGCTCGACCGCATCGAACCGCTCGACTCCGCGCTTCCCCCCGGCGCGCCCGTCCGGATTTGACCGCTCCCGTCGCGGCCGGTAACCTGCCGGCTCTCCCGGGGGGACGCGCGTGTCGGTGACCTATTCGAACTATCTGAGGCTCGACCAGCTCCTCGGCGCGCAGGTGCCGCTCTCCGAGGGCCCCGAGCACGACGAGCTGCTGTTCATCGTGATCCACCAGGTCTACGAGCTCTGGTTCAAGCAGATGCTGCACGAGCTCGACTCGCTCGGCGCCCGGCTCGACGTCGGCGACCTCCCCTCGGTCCAGGCCACGCTCAAGCGGGTGCTGACCATCCTCAAGGTGCAGGTGGCGCAGATCGACATCCTGGAGACCATGTCGCCGGTCTCCTTCCTCTCCTTCCGCGCCCGGCTCGAGGCGGCGTCCGGCTTCCAGTCGCCGCAGTTCCGCGAGCTCGAGTTCGTGCTCGGACGCCGCGACCGGCGCATGCTGCGCCACCACGAGGGGACGCCGGCGCGGGAGCGCCTGGAGCGCCGGCTCGCCGAACCCAGCCTCTGGGACCACTTCCTCCGTTTCCTCGACCGCGAGGGCCACGCGGTGCCGGCGGCGCTGCTGGCGCGCGATCGCGCGGAGTCGAACCCCGCCTCGGCCGAGCTCCATCCGGTCCTGGTCGAGATCTATCGCGGCCGCCCCGACCTCGCCCAGGTCTGCGAGCGGATGGTCGACCTCGACGAGGGCATCCAGGAGTGGCGCTACCGCCACGTCAAGATGGTCGAGCGGACGATCGGCACCAAGTCGGGAACCGGCGGCTCGTCCGGCGCCGAGTACCTGAAGGCCACGCTCTTCCAGCCCCTCTTCCCCGATCTCTGGGCGATCCGCTCCGAGCTGTGAGCCGCACCGCGGAGGACCTCGCGCGCTCGCCCAACCCCCTGGCGCCGGGCTACGCCCGCTTCCGCGTCGGCGAACGGCTGCTGCTCACCGGCCATTCGCATCAGGCCTGGCCCGACGTGGCGCTCGACGGGCAGGTGGAGGCTTTCGAGGACGCGGCGCTGGCGGTCGACGCCAAGTGGGAGCGCGCCTTCGCGCGCGCCGAACGGCTGCGCGCTGGAATCCGTGGCTGGTTCGGCGAGCCGCGCGCCGAGATCGCCCTCGCGCCCAACACCCACGACCTCGCGCTCCGCTTCCTGTCCGCGCTCGACCTCGCCCGCCGTCCGCGGCTGCTCACGTCCGACGGCGAGTTCCACACGCTGCGCCGTCAGCTCGCGCGCCTCGCCGAGGCCGGAGTCGAGATCGAGCGGCTGCCGGCGCGGCCGGCGGCGACGCTGGCGGAGCGGCTGGCGGCGCGGGTCGACTCGCGCACCGCCGCGGTGCTCGTCTCCGCAGTCCTCTTCGAATCTTCGGCGCGCGTGCCCGGCCTCGGCGCGCTCGCCGGCGCCTGCGACCGCGCCGGAGCGCACCTGCTGGTCGACGCCTACCACGCGCTCGGCTGCCTCCGCTTCGAGCTGGCGGCGGAGGGGCTCGAGGGAGCCTGGGTGGTCGGCGGCGGCTACAAGTACCTGGAGCTCGGCGAAGGCAACGCGTTCCTGCGTCTGCCGCCCGGCGCGGAGAGACTGCGGCCCGCGATCACCGGATGGTTCGCCGAGTTCGCCGAGCTCGCCGCCGAGAGCGATCCGGAACGCGTCGGCTATCCCGAGGGGGCCGCGCGCTACGCCGGCTCGACCTACGACCCGACCAGCCACTACCGCGCGGCGCGCGTTCTCGACTTCTTCGCGCGCGAGAGCCTCACCCCCGACCTGCTCGAGCGCAACTACCGGCGCCAGGTCGCCCGCCTCGCCGCGGCCTTCGACGCGCTCGACCTGCCACCGGAGCGAGTCGCGCGCGACCGCGCCCTCGACGGCGCGGCGCGCGGGGGATTCCTGGCGCTCGAGAGCCCCCACGCGGCGCGCCTGGTCGCGGCGCTCGCCGCCCGTGGCGTCGCCACCGACCACCGGGGACCCTGGCTGCGGCTGGGGCCGGCGCCCTATCTCTCGGACGCGCAGCTCGACGACGCCATCGCCCGGCTGGGCGAGGCGGCGCGCGCGATCGAAGGCTAGTCGGGGGACGGGGCGGCGGCGAAGATGCGCGGCAGATCGTCGATCCGCCGCACCAGCACCGTCTCGAGCGCATCGGTCTGCGCCCGGCAGCGGACCTGCCCAGCCGCGGAGCCGAAGAAATCGAGCTCGGCCTGGAGATCTCCCGGCGCCGCCCGGCGGTTCGCCAGGAAGGTCGAGCGCTGGGCACGTTCGCGCATCGCCGGGCGGTTCGACTCGAGCTGAGCGCGCAGGCCCTGTTCGAGCTCGCGGCGGCGCTCCTCGACGAACGGCTCGGCCATCCCGGTCAGGCGCAGTGCCGCGAGTGAGGCGTGCAGATTTACCGTCAGCAGCAGCCCGGTGCCCCGCTCGAAGAGGTCGCAGACGTCGACCATCCGCTCGGCGAGGCGCCAACGGTCGACGTCGTCCCCGGTGAGCGCGCGCGGATCGATCGAGGCGCGCGGCGGCGGCCCCGCCGTCCTCCTTGCCAGCTCGAGACGCATCGCCGGCAGGCTCGCGTCCCAGCGCGCAGCGGCCGCCTGATCGGGCACCGGAAAACGCGCGGAGATCTCCGCAGCGAGCTCCGCTTGGAGTCGATCCGGCGTGAACTGATCCGACCAGATCCGCTCGACCGCCTGGCGCCCCGCCGCGCTGCCGTCGATCTCTTCGACCGCGCTCAGCACCAGGTTCCTCGCCGTGTCGAGGTGGGCGTCGGCGGCTTCGGCCAGATTGCGCGCCAGCTCGCGCACGGTCTCGCTCGGCGCCGGCGGCGGCGCCGGCCGGACGACGCCGCCGGGCGCCGGCGCCTGGACCGCGCCGCACAGGGCCGGGGCGAGCGCGAGCGCGCCGAGCGCCCAGCGCAGGGTCGCCTTCCGCGTCACCATCGTCCGGAGGCTCCCCCGCCGCCGAAGGAGCCCCCACCGCCGGAGAAACCGCCGAAGCCGCCGCCGCCGAAGCCACCCCCGAAGCCACCCCCGCCCCAGCCGCCGCCGCTCGGGCCCCAGGGTCCCCCGCCGCGAAAGCCGCCCTGCCGCCGCGCGCGGCGGGCCGAGATGACCAGGAAGAGGATCACGACGAACAACAGGAAGACCACGAAGCCACCCTGCCCCGCGCCCTGGCCTCGCGGCGCGGGCGGTACCGCGTCGGGGCCGAACTCGCCGCGGATCGCGGTCAGGATCGCGTCGGTCGTGGCGTCGAACCCGCCGTCCCAGTCTCCCGATCTCAGGCGGGGCACCAGGACGCCGTCGAGAATCCGCTTCGACTCGAGGTCGGTGAGCGCCCCTTCGAGCCCGTAGCCGACTTCGATCCTCAGCTTGCGGTCGTCGACGAAGGCGAAGAGGACCGCGCCGTCGTCCTGCCGGGCGCGGCCGACGCGCCAGCTCTCGGCGACGCGCTGGGTCCAGTCCTCGAGGCTCTCGTCCGCGGGGAAGGCGCGGAAGATCGCGACCAGTACCTGCGAGCCCTGCTCGCGTTCGAAGGCCTCGAGCTTGCGGTCGATCCGCTCGGCAGCGGCCGGCGAGAGGACGCCGGCCCGGTCGCTCACCCAGCGCGCGGGTGCCGGCGGCAGGCCGGCCGCGAGGAGCGGCAGGGCGACGAGGGCGCCCGCGAGCGCCCAAGTGGCGACGGGGCCGGTCGGAGCGGCCCGCGTCGCGCCGCGCGAACGGCCCGGACTCCGGAGCAACGCCGCCTTAGAACTCGACCTTGGGCGCCGCGTCCGAGCCCGGGGCCGCCTGGAAGTAGGGGCGCTGCTGGAAGCTCCAGCCGAGGACGCGCACGAACAGGTTGGTCGGGAAGCGCTGGAGCTGCGTGTTGAAGCCCTGCGCCACCTCGTTGAACTTGCGCCGCTCGACCGCGATGCGATTCTCGGTGCCTTCGAGCTGCGCCATCAGGTCCTGGAAGGCCTGGGTGGTCTTGAGGTCGGGGTAGCGCTCGACCACCACCAGCAGCCGCGAGAGCGCCGAGGAGAGGCCGTCCTGCGCCTGCTGGAACTGGGCGAACTTCTGCGGGTCGTTGAGGATCTGCTCGGCGGCCTGGCCCGAGATCTGGCCGACGCGGCTGCGCGCGTCGACGACCCCCTGGAGCGTCTCCTGCTCGAAGCTGGCCGACCCCTTCACGGTGGCGACCAGATTCGGAATCAGGTCCGCACGCCGCTGATAGACGTTCTCGACGTTCGCCCAGGCGCTCTTGACGCCCTCGTTGGCGCTCACCAGCCCGTTGTACTGGCCGATGCCGACCATGACCAGGACGCCGATCACGGCGGCCAGGGCGAGCCCACATCCGATCCACTTGGTCATCGCTCGTCGCGCTCCCTTGCTGACTGCATCCGGTGATTCCGGCGAGGACAATAGCATCGCGGCGCGACTTCCCTCCGGTGGCGGGCGCCACCACCTGTTGTATTCTGCCGGCCCTGGAGCCCCAGATGTCGCGGTCCTTTCTCTCTCCGCTCCCCGAAGTCCGGCTCGTCCGCCGCTTCGAGCGGGGTCTCGACGACGCCATGGCCGCCGCCCGCACCTGCTATTCGGGCAAGGGCATCGTGACGCCCGAGGAGGTCGGCGGCGACGGCCTGCCGGAGGAGCAGGCCGCGGAGCGACGGGGCCGCCGCGACCGGCTCGCGCTCGACATCTACGGCGCCGGCCACCACACCACGTTCCAGCACGTCCACTTCCAGTTCGCGCTGGCGAACGTCAGCCGGCAGTTCCTCTGGTCGTTCCTGCACAGCCACCCGTTCTACAACTCCGAGCAGGTCTCGCAGCGCTACGTCACCGTGCGGCCGGGCAACTACGCGGTGCCCTCGCTCGACGGCGAGGCGCTCGCGGTCTATCGCGCCACCGCCGAGCGGATGAACGCCGACTATGCCGAGCTCGCCGAGCGGCTGACGCCGGTCGCGACCGCCGCCTTCTACGAGCGCTTTCCGGCCCGCCGCCACCAGCCCGAGCGCTGGGCGCGGGAGATCCGCAGGAAGTCGCAGGAGGCCGCGCGCTACGTACTGCCGGTGGCGACCTTCGCCTACCTCTACCACACGGTCTCCGCGATCACGCTCTTCCGCTACCGGCGCCTGTGCGACATTCACGACGCGCCGGCCGAGCAGCGTCTCGTGGTCGACGGCATGGTCGACGCCGTGCTCGCGGCCGACCCCGACCTCGCACGCGTCCTCGAGGATCCGCTGCCGCTCGAGGCGACCGTCGAGCACGCCGCCTTCTCGGCGCTCGCCCGCGAGGGGCCGGCGCCTGGGTTCAGGGCGCGCTTCGACGCCGCCCTCGGCGACCGGGTGGCGCGCCTCGTCGACTGGAAGCTGGCGGCCGAGGAGACGGTGGCCGAGTCGGTCCGTGAAGTTCTCGGCGCCGCCGCCGGTGAGATCTCCGACGACGAGGCGCTCCTGCTCGTGCTCGACCCCGGGCGCAACCGCTACCTCGGCGAGGCGCTCAACCTCGCCACGCACTCGAAGCTGGCGCGCTGTCTGGTCCACGCGCACTACACCTTCCGCAAGCGGCTCTCGCACACGGCGGACAGCCAGGATCAGCGCCACCGCATGACTCCCGCGTCGCGGCCGATTCTCGCCGCCCAGGTCGACGGCGAGCCCGACGTAGTGGCGCCGGCGCTGGTCGCGCGCGACGAGGAGTGCGGCCGGTTCTTCACGGAGAGCTGCGCGCGCGCCTGGGCGGGCATGGCTCGCCTCGCGAAGCTGGGCGTCCCGACCGAAGCCGCGCACTACCTCCTGCCCAACGCGGTCGCCATCCGCTTCACCGAGTCGGCGGACCTCCTCAATCTCCATCACAAGCACACGATGCGCCTCTGCCTCAATGCCCAGGAGGAGATCTGGCGCGCGAGCCTGGACGAGGCCGCCGAAGTCCGCCGCGTCCACCCCAGGATCGGAAGGTGGCTGCTGCCCCCCTGCAGCCAGCGCGCCCGCGCCGGCGCCAGGCCCCCCTGCCCCGAGGGCAGCCGCTACTGCGGCGTGCCGGTCTGGAAGGGCGAGCTCGCCGACGTCGCGCGCGACATCTAGTTCTGGCGGATCGAAGCGCGCTGATTCGCTCCGTCCTCACTCGATGCCGCAGTAGCGGAAGAGAAGAAACAACAGCTCCATAGAAGAGAAAGAAGGGCAGGACGCCGGCTCGCGGTCTGCCCGTTCAGACACCTCGGGTCACCAGGAGCAGAAAGCGGCGTCGGGTCCCGAGGCGGGCGGTCAGCCCAGTCGAGAGATCCGCCGCGCAGCCGCAATGCAAGGGCGCCCTCCCGCCGGCCTCCGGCCGCCCTTTCTCCACCGGAACCTGAGGTCCCGCACTTCTCTGCCCCTTCGATCGCCCAACGACCAGCGAGCGCCCCGCTGGCCGCCGCCATTCCTTCTGAGGAGCTTCTCGCCCCCGCCACCACGAACGCCGGACTGCGGCTCCCCCGCCCCCGGCAGGGCTCATCCGGTTCGTCCTGGCAGGTGGTCTGCGGGAAGGAGCAGCATTTCCCCGGCCGTCCGCGCGAGTTGGCCGGCCCGCCCTGCGTCTCTGGTGGGCAATGCTCGCCCGCTCTCTCGCCGCCACCCCCTGGGGGATCGAGGCCCGGCCCGTCGAGATCGAGGTCGACGTCCAGACCGGCCTGCCCCAGGTCCAGATCGTCGGGCTGCCGGACGCCGCTGTGCGGGAGAGCCGCGAGCGGGTCCGGAGCGCGCTCCGCCACGCCGGCTTCGACCTTCCGCCGCGCGCGGTCACCGTCAATCTCGCGCCCGCCGACCTGCGCAAGGAGGGGAGCCACCTCGACCTCGCCATCGCGCTCGCCCTGCTCGCCGCCCACGGGGCCCTGCCCGAGGAAGCGCTCGCCGGCCGACTGCTCTGCGGCGAGCTCGGTCTCGACGGCGCCCTGCGCCCGGTGCGCGGCGGGCTCGCGATCGCCGACCTCGGCGGCCGCCTCGGCTGCCGGGAGCTGCTGCTGCCAGCCGTGAACGCCGGGGAGGCGGCGGCGATCGATGCGCTGCCGGTCCTCGGCCTGGGCAGCCTCTCGGATGCGCTCGGACATCTCCTGGGCGAACGGCCGCTCGAGCCGGCACGGCCGGCGCCCCCCCTCCCCGCCAGCGACGCCGGACAGGGTGTCGACCTCTCCGACGTTCGCGGCCAGGAGGGGGCCAAGCGGGCGCTGGAGGTCGCGGCGGCGGGCGGCCACAATCTGATCTTCGTCGGCCCTCCCGGCGCCGGAAAGACGCTCCTCGCCCGAGCGCTCCCCCGCCTCCTGCCGCCGCTCACCCCGGTCGAGGCCATCGCGGTGACCAAGATCCACTCGCTGGTCGCCGACGAGCCCCCTTCCGGCCTCCTCTCGGCACGCCCCTTCCGGGCCCCCCACGCCAACATCTCGACCCCCGGGCTGGTCGGCGGTGGACCCCTGCCCCGGCCAGGCGAGGTCAGCCTTTCGCACGCCGGAGTCCTCTTCCTCGACGAGCTCGCCGAGTTCCGCCGGGACACCCTCGAAGCCCTCCGGCAGCCTCTCGAAGACGGTCTGGTGACCGTCTCGCGCGCCCGGGCCCGGCTCCAGTTCCCGGCGCGCTTCACCCTGCTCGCGGCCATGAACCCCTGCCCCTGTGGCCATCTAGGCGATCCCCGCCACCCCTGCCGCTGTCCGCTGCCCGCGGTCGAGCGCTACCGGGCACGCATCTCGGGACCTCTGCTCGACCGGATCGACCTCCACATCGAGGTTCCGGCACTCCGCCTCGCCGAGCTGCGCGCCCGGCCGGCCGAGGGGAGCGCCACGGTTGCCGGGCGGGTCGCCGGAGCGCGGGAGCGCCAGCGGGCGCGCTTTCCCGCCGAGCACCCCGCCCCGGTGAACGCGCAGCTCGACGCCGCGGGGGTCCACCGATTCTGCCGCCTCGACGAGGCCGGTCGATCGCTGCTCGAGGCCGCCTTCGAGCGCCTCGGCCTCTCGGCGCGGGCGCTCTCCAGGGTGCTCAAGGTCGCCCGCACGATCGCCGACCTGGCCGGCGCGGAGGCCCTCGCCCCGGCCCACGTGGCGGAGGCGATCCAGTACCGTGGACTCGACCGTCGACTGCGGACCTGAGCCCCCCGGCCCCGGCGGGGCGTCGAATGCCGTAACCGCATATAGCTCACCGATTTGACTTCGGTTCCTCAGCACGTACAATTCGCAGGTCAGCCGCAGGTACCTTTGACGTTCTGCCGTCCAACTCGCAGTCCGTACTGTTCGATCTGAGTGAGGGAATGCAGAGGCACCACACGGTAATTTTCGTTCGCAACGAGGGATCGCAGCTGCGGAAGTGGCGGCTGGCAACCTGGCAGATCGTGACCGGCGGAGCTTTGCTGGTGGCGCTGACCCTGGGCGCGAGCCTCTCGATCTGGTACTCCCTGACCTCCCGGGTCGACCGTTCCGAGCTCGCGCGCCTTCGCGACGAGAACGACAAGCTCCGGCTGACCAACGAGTCCTTCGAGTCCCGCCTCCAGAACCTGCACGGCCAGATCGCCGAGACCGAGGACCGGACCCGCAAGCTGGCCATCGTCGCCGGGCTCGAGAACCTCGGCGGCAGCTCCGAGGGAGGCATCGGCGGCGGTGACGCCAGCGCGGCAGATGCCGCGCTCGTCGAGCTCGAGGGCCGCGCGGGCAGCCTCACCTTCGCGCTCGACCGGGTCGAAACCCGCCTCGGCGACAACCTGAAGCTCATCTCCTCCACCCCGGCGATCGCGCCGGTACGCGGGATCGTGACCAGCGGCTTCGGCTACCGCCGCGACCCGATGACCGGCCAGCGCGCCTACCACTCGGGCATCGACATCTCGGCGCCGCCCGGCAAGCCCGTCAAGTCGGCCGCGACCGGCGTCGTGGTCAAGACCGAGGAGTACGGCGGCCTCGGCCGCGCGGTCCACATCGCGCACGGCTACGGCATCACGACCGTCTACGGCCACCTCTCGCGCATCAGCGTCCGCCCCGGCCAGAAGGTCGAACGGGGCGACGTCGTCGGACTGGTCGGCAACACCGGCCGCGCCACCGGCTACCACCTGCACTACGAGGTCCAGATCGAGGGCAAGTCCGTCAACCCGCTCGCCTACATGCTGGACGCCGGCCGGAGCACGAGCTAGGCGTCCCGGCGCTCCGGCGTCGCAGCAGGACGATTCCCCGCCGCGACCGCGGCCAGCGCTCCTCGACGGACCGGGGTCGGGAAGATCCCGCGCGGGGCGCGCGTTGTGCAGGGAGCGTGTCCTGCATGCCGGAATTGCCCCGGAACGGTCTGGTAGACTCCTCGCCCGCGGTCAGGCCCGACCGCCGCAGCCCCTTTCTCCCCAGAGAGATCCGGAATGTTGAATAGCCTGATCAGCAAGGTCTTCGGCAGCAAGCACGAGCGCGACGTCAAGCGGCTCCAGCCCCGGGTGGCGGCGATCAACGCCCTCGAGGCCGACATGAGGGCCCTGTCCGACGAGGCGCTGCGCGCCAGGACCCGGGAGTTCCAGAACCAGATCGCCGAGGGCAGGACGGTCGACGACCTGCTCGAGCCCGCCTTCGCCGTGGTCCGCGAGGCGGCCCGCCGGGTCCTCGACATGCGCCACTACGACGTCCAGCTGATCGGCGGCATGGTGCTGCACCAGGGCAAGATCGCCGAGATGAAGACCGGCGAGGGCAAGACCCTCGTCGCCACCCTGCCGGTCTACCTGAACGCGCTCGAGGGCAAGGGCGTCCACGTCGTCACCGTCAACGACTACCTCGCCCGGCGCGACGCGGAGTGGATGGGCCAGGTCTACCGCTTCCTCGGCCTCTCGGTCGGCGTCATCCAGCACGGCCTCGACCGACGCCGAGCGGCGGCAGGCCTACGCCGCCGACATCACCTACGGCACCAACAACGAGTTCGGCTTCGACTACCTGCGCGACAACATGAAGTTCGACCTCGAGGCGATGGTCCAGCGCGACCTCCACTTCGCCATCGTCGACGAGGTCGACTCGATCCTGATCGACGAGGCCCGGACGCCGCTCATCATCTCGGGTCCGGCCGAGGAGTCGGCCGACAAGTACTACAAGATCGACCGCATCATCCCCAGCTGGCGCAGGCGAGGAGATCGAGGAGAAGGACGGCTCCAAGCGCACCACCGGCGACTTCCTGGTCGACGAGAAGGCCCAGACCGCGACCCTCACCGAGGAGGGCGTCGCCCGGGTCGAGAAGCTGCTCGGCGTCGAGAACCTCTACGACCCCGAGAACATGGAGCTGCTGCACCACGTCAACCAGGCCCTGCGCGCGCACCACCTCTATCAACGCGACGTCGACTACGTGGTCAAGGACGGCCAGGTCGTCATCGTCGACGAGTTCACCGGCCGCCTGATGCCCGGCCGCCGCTGGTCCGACGGCCTGCACCAGGCCGTCGAGGCGAAGGAGGGCGTCAAGATCGAGCAGCGAGAACCAGACGCTCGCCACGATCACCTTCCAGAACTTCTTCCGCATGTACAAGAAGCTCGCGGGCATGACCGGCACGGCCGACACCGAGGCGGCCGAGTTCGAGCAAGATCTACAAGCTCGACGTGGTGGTCATCCCGACCAACCAGCCGATGATCCGCGACGACCACGCCGACGTCGTCTACCGCACGGAGCGCGAGAAGTTCGACGCCGTGGTCGAGGAGATCGAGGACTGCCACGAGACGCGGCCAGCCCGTCGCTCGTCGGCACGATCTCGATCGAGAAGTGCGAGCATGCTCTCCGGCATGCTCAAGAAGCGGGGCGTCCCGCACGACGTGCTCAACGCCAAGTACCACGAGCGCGAGGCCGAGATCGTCGCCCAGGCCGGCCGCAAGGGCGCGGTCACCATCGCCACCAACATGGCCGGCCGCGGCACCGACATCGTGCTCGGCGGCAACCCCGAGAGGCCTGGCGCGCTCGGAGGCCGACCTCGGATCGCCGAGGCGCGAGGCCTTCCAGCAGGCGCGTCGAGCGCTATCGCGAGATCTGCGCGACCGGAGCGCGAGGAGGTCGTCGCGCGCGGCGGCCTGCACATCCTCGGCACCGAGCGCCACGAGTCGCGCCGCATCGACAACCAGCTGCGCGGCCGCGCCGGCCGCCAGGGCGATCCCGGCTCGTCGCGCTTCTTCCTCTCGCTCGAGGACGACCTGATGCGCATCTTCGGCGCCGACCGCATCCAGGGCCTGATGGAGCGCGCTCGGCATGCAGGAGGGCGAGCCGATCGAGCACCGCATGGTCACGCGCGCGATCGAGAACGCGCAGAAGAAGGTCGAAGGCCGCAACTTCGACATCCGCAAGCACCTGCTCGAGTACGACGACGTGATGAACAAGCAGCGCAAGGCGATCTACGAGCTGCGCCGCGACATCTTCGACGGCACCGAGGGCAAGGGCTACGTGATGGGCGTGGCCGGTGACCTCGTCGACTACCTGGTCGCCACCCACTGCCCCGAGAAGGCCGAGCCTGCCGAGTGGACGCTCTCCGAGCTCATCAAGGACGTCATCGCCTACTTCGACATCGACCTCCATGCCGCCGGCCTCAAGCTCCAGGAGCTGGGCGACCAGGACGTGCGCGAGGAGATCTGGACGCGGGTCTCGGCGAAGTACGAGAACAAGGAACAGCGTCTGGGCAGCGAGCTGATGCGCATGCTCGAGCGCGACGTGATGCTGCGCTACGTCGACCTCGCCTGGAAGGACCACCTGTTCGCCCTCGACCACCTGAAGGAGGGCATCGGCCTGCGCGGTTACGGCCAGCGCGATCCCCTCCAGGAGTACAAGAAGGAGAGCTACACGCTCTTCCAGGAGCTCAAGGAACGGGTCGAGGACTCGGTCGTCAAGACGCTGTTCCGGCTCGAACCCGCATCCGAGGACGACCTCGCCGCGGAGCGGGCGCGCCGCGAGCGCGCCGCCCCCCGGCCGGTTCTCCAGGGCCCCGCCGGCGGCGCGTCGGCCTTCGCGGCGCCCGCGGTCTCCCCCGGACAGCCCGTGCGGCCCAGCTTCGGACCGCCCAGGATCGGCGGCGGCACCACGGCGCCTCCGGCCGGGCCGGCGACGCCGCCCATCCCGCAAACGGTGCACGCCGAGGAGAAGATCGGCCGCAACGACCCCTGCCCCTGCGGCTCGGGCAAGAAGTACAAGAAGTGCCACGGCGCCGCCGCCGGCACGGCCGGCTGACCGTCGCCTCCACACCACGAAACGCAACGAGGGCCGGGAGAGACTCCCGGCCCTCGCCGTCTGCCCGCGGTCCGGCGGATCCGGCTACTTCCGCCGCGTGTAGACGAGCTCCATCGTCTTGAACTCCTTGCCGTCGGGGCCCGCCGAGTACATCGCATGGACCTCGCGGTCGGCGGCGTGCTCCGAGGTCATGCGCGCGGTCATCAGCTTGCCGGTCACCGGGTCGTAGGCGGTCGACCGGAACTCGCACTTCGAGTTCCTGCAGGTGCCGGTCGAGCTCATGACTCCGGTGGTCATGTTGTCGTTCCAGGTGCCCCAGTACTTCCCGCCGACGTTGTCGAATCCCATCATGCCGAAGCCCTCGAACGGCTGTCCCATCATCTCGCTGGTCACCTTCTCGACCATCACGCGACCGCCCAGCATCATCGACCGTTCGGCGCGGCCGGTCGAAGTGGTCGGCGGATCGCCGGCTTCATCCAGAAGGAGGCCGTGAAGTCCCAGCCGCCCGCCATCGCGGCGAGCCAGGCGTGCTCCGCGCCGGGAGTCGCCGCCTTCTCCATCGCGGCCATCATCGCCTGCTCCTCGGGCGACATCTGCGGCGCGGAGCCCCCTTGCTGCGCGACGACCGGGCCGACCGCGAGCAGCCAGGCCGCGAAACCGAACAACGCCTTCGACGACGTGCGCATGACCGTCTCCTTTTCTCGAGGTGAGCGCGGATTCTAGCCGGTTCCTGCTCCGCTCCCGTCGCCGCTTCAGGGCTTCCTGCGGGTGTAGACCAGCTCCATCGTGCGCGCCTCCCTGCCGTCGGCGCCGGACTCCCAGGCGGACAGGACCTCGCGGTCGGCGCCGTCGAGCCTGAGCTCGAGCCGGACCGCCCGGGACCTGCCGGTGTCCGGATTCGAGTAGCTCCCCTTCCAGACGCAGTTCTTCATCCCTTCGTCGCACTCGCCGCCGGCGACCCGGAGCCCCGTCGAGAGGCTGTCGTTCCAGGTCGACCAGAACTGGCCGGAGACGTTGTCGAAGCCGGCCAGACCGAGCCCGTCGAGCGGCATGCCCATCAGCGTGCTGGTCAGTTTCTCCTGCAGCACGCGGCCGCCGAGCGTCAGCGTCCGCTCGGCCACCCCCTTGGCGGCCTGCGGCGGGGCGCCCGGCTCCATCCAGAACTTGCCGGCGAAGTCGAACCTCCCCGCCCGCGCCGCCAGCCACTTGTGAGGCGCGCCCGGGGTCATCGACTTCACCCAGGTCTCCATCCGCTTCTGCTGCTCCGGTGTAAGCGTCGCCGCCGGAGTGGCTGCCGGGGTCGGCACCGACGCGGCCTGCGCCCACGCCAGTGCCGGCAGGCAGAAAGCCAGCGCCGCCAGCGGCAAGGCCCGCCGAAGGAATCGAACGCTCCATCCTGAAACGCGGCTTCCGGCCATCCCGTTCTCCTTCCTTCCCGCCTCCGGCGGCCCGCCCTCGAGATCCTACTGCCCGCCGGTCTCTCGTTCTCGTGACCGCCGTGAACACGGGGGCGAAAAAGCCCCATAGAAGGGGTCTTGATGGGGGCGCTGGCGGGTCGTGGCTGCGCGCGTGCCGGCTCGGCAGATCTCGATCGCGCGGCGTGGCGGTCCCAACGATGCGCAGGCTCTGGCAAGTCCATATCGCAGCGGAGTCCAGGCGCTGCCGGTGTTCCGGACCCCGGCTTGGCCCGCGGCAGCTCCGAAGTCCTTCTCTTCTATGGGCTTTTCGTTCCGCACTCCGAAGCCGTTCCGGTCTTTCGACCGGGGGCGCTTTCGGCTCTGATATCTTCCGGAAGGCGCCGGACCCGGCGCCGACTCAGGACGGCCAGTGACCCTATGAGCGAATCTTCCGACGCCCCCCGTCTAGCCCTGACTTTTGACGACGTCCTGATCGTCCCCGGATACTCCGAGGTCCATCCGAACGACGTCGACCTCTCCACCCGACTCTGCAAGCGGATCCGGCTGAACATCCCGATCCTGTCGGCCGCGATGGACACCGTCACCGAGTCCCGCCTGGCGATCGCGCTCGCCCAGGAGGGGGGCCTCGGGGTCGATCCACAAGAACCTGCCGATCGACATCCAGGCCGCCGAGGTCGACAAGGTGAAGCGCTCCGAGGCCGGGATGATCGTCGACCCGGTCACCATGCGCCCGGACCAGCGTATCGCCGAGGCGCTCGAGGTGATGGCCCGCTTCAAGATCTCCGGCGTGCCGGTCACCGACGACGCTGGCCGGTTGGTCGGTATCCTGACCAACCGCGACCTCCGTTTCGAGGCGCAATCAGGACCGGCGCATCGCCGACCTGATGACCAAGGACGATCTGGTCACGGTGCCCGAGGGGACGACGCTCGACGAAGCCAAGGAGCTCCTCCACCGCCACAAGATCGAGAAGCTGCTGGTGGTCGACCGCGACGGGAACCTGAAGGGCCTGATCACCGTCAAGGACATCCAGAAGATGATCGAGTACCCGCGCGCCTGCAAGGACGACCTCGGGCGGCTGCGCGTTGGCGGCGCGATCGGCGCCGCCGGCGACTATGCTCGAGCGGGCGCGCGCGCTGGTCGAGGCCAAGGCGGACCTGCTGGTGCTCGACTCTTCGCACGCCCACAGCCGGGGCGTGCTCGACGCCGCCGCGCGGATCCGCGAGCTCTTCCCGGACATCGCGCTGATGGTGGGCAACGTCGCGACCGCGGAGGGCACGCGCGCGGCGATCGAGCGCGGCGCCGACGTGGTCAAGGTCGGCATCGGACCCGGCTCGATCTGCACGACGCGCATCGTCACCGGCGCCGGCGTGCCGCAGATCACCGCGATCCAGGACTGCGCGCGGGCGGCGGCGGAGAACGGGCATCCCGGTCGTCGCCGACGGCGGCATCAAGTTCTCGGGCGACGTCTCGAAGGCGATCGCCGCCGGCGCCGACGCGGTGATGATCGGCTCGCTGTTCGCCGGCACCGAGGAGAGCCCGGGCGAGACGATTCTCTACCAGGGGCGCACCTACAAGGCCTACCGCGGCATGGGCTCGCTCTCCGCGATGGCGCGCGGCAGCGCCGACCGCTACTTCCAGGACGGCGGGGGCCCGCTCGCGAAGCTCGTACCGGAGGGCATCGAGGGCATGGTGCCGCACAAGGGCAGCGTCCACGTGATGCTCCCGCAGCTCACCGGCGGCCTGCGCTCCGGCATGGGCCTCGCCGGCTGCGCCTACGATCGACGAGCTGCGCACCGAAGCGAGGTTCCTCCGCGTCACCGCCGCCGGCCTCAAGGAGAGCCACGCCCACGACGTGGTGATCACCAAGGAAGCCCCGAACTACTGGATCGAGCGGTAGGGACTCAGCTCCCTCAAGAGACGTCGCCTACTCCCCAGGGACCCAAGCCAGAGCCACGAGCTGAACCTTGATGTCGGCTCGTCTCAGGCCTGATCTCGATCGATTCGACCTCAAGGTTGGCGACGTCGAACCTGACCCGGATCGCCTGAAGCTCCGCCTCGATCTCTGCTTCAAGAGCAGCTTTTCGCTCTTGCAGCGAAGTCAAGCCTTCTTCCGCCCTGCCAACGTCCGAAGACTCTAGCGAAGCTCGCTTCATCGATCGCGCCGCGGAACCCACGCGGGACACATTGGCCGCGGAGAGCGTCTTCCTGCCAAGCAGCGCTCCCGCGATGCTGGATCCAATCGAGAGAACCGAGTCCCACTTCTTCTGGGATGCTTCGCTTCGCTCTCGCTCGACTCGAACTTCCGCACGCTCCAACTGTGCCACGAGGCTATTGAGCCCCCTCTCGAGCTTGGCCCTCGCCTTCTCGACCTCGCGATCGCGAGCAACTCGCGCACTCTCACTTAGGCGGATCCTGAAGTCCCTCTCGCTCTCGCCGGGGAAGCGAGTGCTCCTCCAGCGCCTCGCAGACATGGAGGTCCACTCGAGTCTTCCGGTAGAGAAAGTCCTCGAAGTCCCTCTCCCACTGCCGATAACGCCGCTTGTCCTCTCCACCGCTAGGAACTGCGAAAAACGCGAAGCCCTGCCGTGGGTTGCTTTCGATCGAAGTCTCCGAGATCGCGATCTCCTTCGCATCGGCCCATACCTCACCCGCTGGACCTGGAATCTCCTAACGAGGTTCCGAGCGACAGCTCTCCTGCAGCCGGTACTTAGGACTATCGATGTTTACGACCCCGACACCCAGCAATCTCGGGCTCGATAGACGCCCTTCTGCAGGCTCTCGGGCGGTGCCAGGAATGCTTCCGGAACATCTGGATCCAGAAATGGTCTCGTAGCGGCTGTGTTCTCGGCTTGGTAGTACGACTCCGGAGGCCGCGCCGGGCTTCTCGCAGCTCCAGTTTCGAGCCGGCCCCCGCGACATTCGCACCAGCCGCTTCGGTGAGCCTTCTCACACCAGCGCGGTCGATCGGCCCGGCCAAGTAGCTGAGAGTCCACCGAGTCTCGAAGAGCTGAGGGCCATTCGAGTGCACGTTGTGCATCAGAAACTGTCGAGACTTAAGGCCTGACAGGAGGACTTCCGTCTCCTTCCGATTGAATCCCCCTGCGGATGTGACTGAAGCACCTTCCAAGCCATCGAGCAGCCGGAGCTTGTCTCGCTCGGTCTGGAGCCTTCCGAGAAACCAAGTGCCCATGTTTGAGAGAGCCTTGTAGTCGAGGTCGACCGGATTCTGGGTAGCCAGGACCACCCCGAGTCCGTATGCCCGCGCCTGCTTCAACAACGTGAGCAACGGGAACTTCGAGGGAGGATCCTTGACCGGCGGCAAGAAGCCAAAGACCTCATCCATGTACAGCAATGCCCTGAGACTCGAGCTCCCAGAGCCTTTACGCATCCAGGCTACCGCCTCATAGAAGAGAAGTGTCACCAGGAACATCCGCCAGTCGTCCGTCAAGTGCGCCAGCGAGACGATTGCGAGGCGTGGCTTTCCCTTTTCGGTGTAGAGCAACGCATCGAAGTCGATCGGCGTTCCCCGAAGCCGAAACGTCGAATCCTGGAGCTGCGATCAGGGCGTTGAGTCTCAGTGCAAGATCGAAGCGGTCTTTCGCCGGATAGAAGGTCTCGATATCCATGACGCCGACTTGCGAAATGGGCGGCTTCTGGATATCCGCGATCAGTCCCTTGATGTCGTAGCTCCGCCCGGACCGCCACGCGGCGCCTAGCAGGGATGCTACGAGGATGTGCTCCCGACTTCGAATCGGATCCTCGTCAAGGGAGAGCAGGGCCATCAGGCTTCCCGCCGTAGCCTCGACTCTGTCCCGGAAACTGTCGCCATCGGCCAGTACCGAATCCGGCGGCGCGGCGAAGGAGCTGAGGATCGAGAGCGGCCGGCCGGCGTCGCTGCCCGGGGTGAAGAGGGCGACTTCCGCGGCGTCGCGCAGGCGCCGGATGCGATCGCCGTCCTGGCCCCAGGCGGCGAGGCCCTCGCGCCACTTCTTCGCCTCGGCGGCCGCCAGCTCGTCGCGCGAGATTCCCTTGCGCGCGGCGTCCTCCTCCTTGACCCAGGGCAGGAAGTCCTCGGGGCGCAGGTCCGGGAAGGTCAGGAACAGGTTCGCGAGGTCGCCCTTGGGGTCGATGATCACCGCGGGCACGCCGTCGATCGCGGCTTCTTCCAGGAGACCGATGCCGAGCCCGGTCTTGCCGCTGCCGGTCATGCCGACGATGACGGCGTGGGTGACCAGGTCGCGCGCGTCGTAGAGCAGCGGCTCCGCCGCCGGCGCGAGGGTCGCCGGGTCGAGCGGTCTGCCGAGATAGAAGAGGCCGAGCTTCTCGAAGTCCTTCATCGCGTTCCTCCGCGCCGCGAAGCCTACCGCGAGCGGAGCGGACGCGACCCCTCAGCGCCAGGCGCGAGGGTCGAGGTCGTAGGGCAGCGGCGTCAGGTTCTCGGCGCCGGTCTCCGCGAGGTGAACGAGGTCCTCCAGGCGCACGCCGTAGCCGCCGGGCGACGGATCGTAGAGACCCGGCTCGAGCGTCAGCACGTCGCCTGCCGCGAGCTCCCCCTCCTCCGCCGCCGGCTGCTTGAAGCTCGGATACTCGTGGAGCTCGTAGCCGACGCCGTGACCGAGGCCGTGGACATAACCGGCGAGCGTGCCCGGGTGCGTGACTGGCGTCGGGTAGCCCCGCTCCGCGAGGATCCGGCAGGTCTCCTCCTGCAGGTTCCAGCCCCGCGCGCCGGGGCGCGCACCGGCGTGGGCCGCCGCCAGGGCGTCGTGGACCGCGGCATGCGCCGCGGCGAGGGCCTCCGGCGCCGCGCCGACGCAGAACGTCCGCGTGCAGTCGGAAAAGAGCCGCCCTTTCGGGAAGAGGTCGACCACGAGTGACTCGCCCGCGCGCAGGATCCGATCGGATCTGCCCGCGCTGTGCGGAACGCCCCCTTCCTCCGCCGGCGCCAGGATGTTGCCGCGCGGCTGGGTCAGCTCCGCGGCGGCGAAGCCGCGGGAGACCTCCCGGCGCAGGCGCGCCACGCGCAGCGGCTCCCCTTCCAGCCAGAGCTCCCCGTCGCGCACCACGGCCGCGGCGAGCAGGCCCGCCACGGCGCGGAATGCGTCGCAGGTGGCCCGCGAGACCCGCCGGATCTCGGCGACCTCCCCGTCGACCTTCGCCCGGCGCAGGCGCAGCGAGATCTCGTTGCCCGAAACGCAGCGCCAGCCGTCGCCCGCCAGCAACTCGGCGGCCTCGACCAGCGGGCCGGCGGGCCACGAGGAGCCCGCGAGCGCGATCCGGCCGGGACCGACGGAACAGAGCTGGAGAGCGCGCGCGAGCACGCCCGCCAGCGTCGCTCCCGCGCTGGCACCGTCGCGCGCCCAGCGCGCCACGTCGAGCGCTTCCGGAGTGAGCAGCTCGAGGCCGGTACCGGCGGCCTCGTCCCGCTCCATCGGGGTGAAGTAGCCGAAGCGCGGCGGCGCGCCGGCGGGGACGACCACGAACGCATCGCCCAGCCTGGCCGCGCCGGCAAAGCGGGCGAGGTCGGGGTCCTCCCCGCCGTGCCCGACGACGAGCAGGGCCGCGGCTTCGGCCGCAGCGAGCAGCTCCGGAAGCTCGTCCCGCGCCCCGGCCGCGGACATCAGAGGTGGGACGCGAGGAAGCTCTTGAAGGCGCCCTTCGGCATGGCGCCGACCGCGCGGTCGACCGGCTGCCCGTTCTTGAACAGCACGAAGGCCGGGATGCTCGAAACGCGGTACTGCATCGCCAGCTCCTGGTTCTCGTCGACGTTGACCTTGCCGATCCTGATCCTGCCGTCGAGCTCGTTGGCCAGCTCCTCGAGCACCGGCGCCACCATCCGGCAGGGGCCGCACCAGGAGGCCCAGAAATCGACCAGGACCGGCACTTCCGACTTGCCGACCGTGGTCCCGAAATTGTCGTTGGTCACTTCGAGGATCTTGTCATTCGCCATCGTTTCGATTCCTTTCCGCGACGGAGGACGCCCCCGTCGATGCTTCAGAACGCCGCAGCATGGAGAAGTATTCTCGCGTCGCCTCGACGTCGCGGCGGATCTGCGCGGAGAGCGCCATCACCGAGGGAAAGAGCATCTCGTCGCGCAGCCGCCTGAAGAAGTAGAGCTCCACCCGCTCGCCATAGACGTCGGAGCCGAAGTCGAAGACATGGCTCTCGATCACCCGCTGGTAATTCTCGTAGCACGGTCGGACGGGTGCCGATGTTGGTCACCGAGTCGAAGCGCGCGGGAAAGCTCGGGAAGTAGACCCGCGTCGCGTAGACCCCCTCCAGCGGTTCCAGCTCGCCCTCGGGGCGCACGTTGATCGTCGGCCACCCCAGCTTCTTGCCCATGCGGTCGCCGCGCACCACGGTGCCGGTGAGCGAGAAGGGACGGCCGAGCAGCTCGGCCGCGCGCTCGACCTGCCCTTCCTGGATCGCGCGGCGGATCCGGCTCGAGGAGACCGGTTCGCCGTCGGCCAGCCGCTCGGCCACGCCGAAGGCCTCGAATCCCAGCTCGGAGCCCATCTTCCGCAGCAGGTCCAGATTGCCGCTCCGACCGCGCCCGAACCCGAACTGCGAGCCGACGTAGACCTCACGGACGTGCAGCGCTTCGACGAGGATCTGGCGGACGAACTCCTCGGCCGAGAGCGCCGCGAGATCGGCGTCGAAGCTGAGCGTCAGCAGCACGTCGAGCCCGGCCTCCTCGAGCAGGCGCTCGCGCTGTCGGGGCGTGACGATCCGCAGCGGCGCCCGCTCCGGGGCCAGCACCTCGAGCGGATGGGGCTCGAACGTGAGCAGCGCGGAGGGCACGCCGAGCTCGCGGGCGCGCTCGACGACCCGGTCGACGATCGCGCGCTGCCCCCGGTGCAGGCCGTCGAAATTGCCGACGGTCGCCACGCAGCCGCGCGGCAGGTCGGTGGAACGGCGGACGTCCGGGACGATCAGCATCGGGGCTTCAGCCGGCGAGAGCGACGCCGGCGACGCCGGCCGGACCGACGATCCGGCCCACCAGGTCGGCGGCGTAGGCGTCGGTGATCTCGACGTCGGCGAAGCTCCCGGAGGGCGCGTGGCCGTCGTTGATCAGGAGCCGGCCGTCGATCTCCGGCGCCATGCCGTGGTGCCGGCCCTGGAGCAGGTGCTCGCTCTCCTCGCAGGGTCCTTCGACCAGCACCCGGAGCGTGCGGCCGACCAGGGCCTTCTTGCGCGCCAGCGCGATCGGCTTCTGGCGCGACAGGAGACGCTGGTGTCGACGGCGCGCCACGCCGGGAGCGACCGCGCCGGCGAACCCGGCCGCCGGCGTGCCCTCCTCGGCGCTGTAGGCGAAAGCTCCGAGGTGGTCGAAGCGGACGCTCTCGACGAAGTCGAGGAGGTGCGCGAAGTGCTCCTCGGTCTCCCCCGGAAAGCCGACGATGAAGGTCGAGCGCAGGAAGATGTCGGGGGCGAGCTCGCGGGCCCGGTCGAGGATCCGCCGGTAGCGGTCGGCGCTGCCGCCCCGCCGCATCCCCTTGAGCATCTCCGGGTGGCTGTGCTGGAGCGGGATGTCGAGGTAGGAGACGAAGCGCGGCTCGCTCCCCATCAGCCGGAGCAGCTCGGCGTCGAGGGTCGTCGGGTAGGCGTAGAGAAAGCGGATCCAGGGGAACGTCGTCCCCGCCAGCAGCGCCTCGACCAGGCGGACCAGGCCATGCCGGCCGGCGCCCAGGTCCTCGCCGTAGCGGGTCGTGTCCTGCGCGATCAGGCAGAGCTCGACCGCGCCCGCGGCCTCGAGGGCGCGCGCCTCGACGACCAGGCTCTCGATCGTGCGGCTGCGGAAGCTCCCGCGCCAGCGCGGGATCGCGCAGAAGGTGCAGGGGTTGTCGCAGCCCTCGGCGACCTTGAGGTAGGCGTGGCCGCGCGTGGTCAGGCGGCGCGGCGCGGTGTGGTCGAAGACGAGGTGCGAGGGCGCCGGCGGCGGCGGTCCGCCGCCGAGCTGGACGATGGTCTCGACGTCGCGCAGCTGGTCGAGCGAGATGAAGCCGTCGATTTCCGGGATCTCCCGCCGCAGGTCCTCGCCGTGGCGCTGGACGAGGCAGCCGGCCACCAGCAGCTTGCCGACCCCCTGCCCCTTGCGCGCCGCCACCTCGAGGATGGCGTCGATCGATTCGCGCCTGGCCTCGTCGATGAAAGCGCAGGTGTTGACGATGACCGTCTCGGCGTCGTCCAGGCTCGAGGTGATGGCATGGCCGGCCCGTTCGAGCTCGCCGAGGAGGATCTCGGAGTCGACCAGGTTCTTGGCGCAGCCGAGGCTGATCATGCCGACGCGGGAGGGCTTGGGGCTGGACGCCATGGACCGACGATCCTAACAAAGCGGGCGGGAACCCGCCGGGGGCCGCTATGCCGTGGCCTGGGCGGCCGAGCGCTGCAGGCGGCGGAGCAGCCAGCGCACCAGCTGCTCGGCGGGGGCGATCTGGGTCATGCCGAACTCGGTCGGCAGGCGGGGGGGCTGCATCAGGTTGAGCGCCCGGAAGACCGCGTAGGAGAAGTTCTGCTGCACGTTGTCCCGCTTGCGGTCGACGAACATCGAGCGCAGCGACTCGAGTTGCTCGCCGAGGAGCGCGTCGATGCTCGGCGCCTCGACCCGCGGGCGGGCCGCCGGCGGAGCGAGCGGAGTGCGCACCGGCGCCGGCGGGCGCCGGCGGTCGAGACCGAGCACGGAGCTGCGCAGCGCTTCGAGCTCGGCGAAGACCGGATCCTGGACCGGGGCCGGCGCCGACCTGGGGCGCTCGGTCTCCGGCGCTTCGAGCAGGATCGGGCGGCCCGCGCAGTTGGCGCGGTGGACTTTCGGGTCGGACACCACCCAGCCGAGCTGGGTCAGGTTGAGCCGCCGCGACACGTTCTCGGTCAGGTTGCGCACGAACGGCACCACCGCCGCCTCGTGGCTCTGCTCGACGCCGTCGAACATGTTGAGCACGTAGTGGACGCGGAAATCCCCGATGACCCATTCGATCGCCTGCAGGAGCGGCTGATCGCCGAAGACGTCGCGCAAGTCCTTCAGCACGTAGTCGAGGTTGGGCACCGAGTCGTCGTAGACGTCCTCGGCGCGGTTGATCAGCTCGTGCACCAGCTCGTGCCCCTCCGAGAAGCCGGGCAGGCGGAAGACCTCGGAGTTCCTGCGGAAGACCAGCCGCAGGGTGCGGAAGAGGATCGCCTTGACGATTTCCGACGCCGCGAGCGTCGCCTGCGGCAGCTGCGGCGTGAACAGCAGCACGCCCGAGTTCGTGTAGGGCAGGAAGTCGAGGACGTTGGCGTCGAGGCCGGCGCGCAGGTCGACCACGACGTAGTCGGCGGGCAGCGTGTTGATCTCGAGCGAGAGCCGGCGCCGGAACTCGGCGTCCGGGTTGGCGAGGTCTTCGAGGTAGTGGCGCGGGCCGGCGACGAACCCGAAGTTGCCGAAGCGGTTGCCGGGATCGTGCCCGGCGTCGAGCCGCGTCACGCACTGGAAGAGCGGCGTCGCCTTGCGATGGAAGTGGTAGAGGTCGCGCTGGACCGGAACGGCGAGCGTCGAGCGCACCGAGGAGGTCCCGGTGTCGAGATCGACCAGGATGGTCGGCGCGTGGCGCGACAGCGCGAGGGCGAAGTTGACCGCGAAGGTGGTCTTGCCGACCCCGCCCTTGCCCGAGGCGATCGGGATGATCCGCTTGGGCATGACGCGTCAGCTTATCTCCGGCCCGGCGGCCGGCCAAGCCTTCTAGCTCGCGTCTCGCGCGGGCGAGACGTCGACGACGAGCTTGCCCGTGCGCCCGCCTGCAGCGAGGTCGGCGTAGGCCGCGGCGATCTGCTCGAACGGATAGGTCCCGGCGATGACCGGGCGCAGGCGGCCGTCGGCCAGCCTGCCCGCGGCGAAATCGGAGAACGCCGCGACCAGCGCCGCCTTCTCCGCGCGCGGACGCGGACGGAGGACGGAGCCACGCAGCTCGAGCCGGCGCTGCAGGAGCAGCCCGAGGTCGAGCTCGGCCCGCCGGCCGGCGACCAGGCCGACGAGGATGCAGCGGCCGCCCGGAGCGAGCGCGGCGAGCAGCGGGGGCAGCCAGCGCCCGCCGACCAGATCGAGCGCCAGGCGCGCGCCGACGCCGCCGGTCGCGGCGCGGACGGCGTCGGGCAGAGTCTCATCGAGGAGGACCAGGGCCTCCGCGCCGAGCCCGGAAAGGAGCGCGAGACGCGCCGGCGTCACGACCCGCGGCGATCGGCCGCGCTCCCAGCTCGCGGGCGAGCTGGACCGCGAAGGTGCCCACGCCTGAGGTCGCGCCCGAGATCAGCACCCACTCCCCCGCCGCGAGGCCCCCCTCGGCGACCAGGTTGGTCCAGGCGGTGATCGCGGCCTCGGGCAGCGCCGCCGCCTCGCGGAAGCCGAGGTTGCCGGGAATGGCGAGGAGCTGTCCCGCGGGGACCGCCACCCTCTCGGCGTGGCCGCCGCCGGCGAGCAGCGCGGCCGCTCGGTCGCCCGGGCGCCAGCCGTCGACACCCGCGCCGACCGCGGCGACCACGCCCGCCGCTTCGAGACCGGGCACGGGAGACTCTCCGGCCGGCGGCGGGTAGTGACCGGCGACCTGCAGGAGATCGGCACGGTTGAGCGCCGTGGCGCGGACCTCCAGCACCACCTCGCCCGCTGCCGGCTCGGGATCGGGCCAGTCGACGAGGCGAACCTGCCGCGGGGCGTCCGGGTCCCAGGGGGCGACCGCGCGCATGAGGCACTCAGCGTACCCCGACCGCCTCCCGCCCGGCGACCGGGGGAGGGGGCTGCGTCTCCTCGACCGGGTGCCAGGGGGCAGGCCGAGGCTCCCCTCCTCGAGCCAGGCGTGGCGTCCCTCGAGGACGCCGACCCCCGTCCGATACCTGCGCACGTCGTCGTTCGACCAGAGCTCGCGAAAGAGTCGACGCACTTCGCGCCGGCTCGTCCGGCTGAACAGGTCGGCGAGCTCGGCCGCGCGCGGCGCGTCCTCGGCGGCCGTCTGCCTCATGGCCCGGGCGCGAGCGCAGGTGGCGGCCATCGCGAACAGCTCGGCGCCGATGTCGACGACCCGGCCGAGGAAGGCCTGCTTGTGCTCCAGCCGCCGCCCGGTGGCCAGCATGCCGTGGAAGATCGAGCGGGCGAGCTGGCGCGACGAGCGCTCGACGAAGCGCAGGTGGCGCGGCGAGCGCGCCGAACTCGCCGTACGAGCGGGCAGCGCCCCCTGCCGAGCCAGCGGTCGGGTAGCCACCTGGCGTAGAACCCGCCGGCACGCGCGCGAGGGCCTTGAGCCTTGGCGCCGGCGCCGGCGTCCGGGTCGATGCAGGTCGCCGGCCACCTCGCAGGTGCTCGTCGACCGCCTCGCGGGCGATGAGCAGGTGCATGATCTCGGTCGAGCCCTCGAAGATCCGGTTGATCCGCAGTCGCGCAGCAGCTGCTCGACCGGGCATCGGCCGCTCGCCGCGGGCCGCCAGCGACGCCGCCGTCTCGTAGCCGCGGCCGCCGCGGATCTGCAGCAGTTCGTCGGCGATCCGCCAGGCCCGTCTCGCTGGTCCACAGCTTGGCGGCGCCGCCTCGATCCGGATGTCGTTGCGTCCCCGCGTCGGCCATCGCGCTGGCCAGGTCGAGCATCGACTCCAGGGCGTAGGCGGTCGCGGCGATGTACGGCGATCTTGTGCGCGACGGCCTCGTGCTTGCCGACCGGGCGGCCCCACTGCACCCGCTCGGCGGACCACTCGCGGCACGATCTCGAGGCACCACTTGCCGCTCGCCGACGCACATCGCCGGCAGCGAGAGCCGGCCGGTGTTGAGCGTGGTCAGCGCGATCTTGAGGCCCTGGCCCTCCTGGCCGATCAGGTTCTCGGCCGGGACGCGCACGCTGGTCGAAGCCGGATGACGCGCGTTCTCGATGCCGCGCAGCCCCATGAACGGCGTTGCGGTGCTCGACGGTGACTGCCGGCGGCGTCGGCCTCGACGACGAACGCGGTGATGCCGCCCTGGTCGACCTCGGCGTCGGCACGCGGCCATCACCACGAGCAGCTCGGCGATCGTGCCGTTGGTGCCCACAGCTTGACGCCGTCGAGCACGTAGCTGCGCCCGTCGGCGGTCGAGCGTCGCCGGTCGTGCGCCATGCGCGCCGGGTCCGACCCGACGTCGGGCTCGGTCAGCAGGAAGGCCGAGATCTCGCCCGCCGCGCAGCGCGGCAGGAACTGCTCCTTCTGCTCCGTCGGTGCCGAACATCTTCAGCGGCTGCGGGCACGCCGATCGACTGGTGGGCGGACAGCAGCGCCGCCGAGCGTTGCCGTCGCCAGCTCCCGAGCAGCGCCATCACCCGGTTGTACTAGCGTGGCGGTGAAGCCCGAGGCCGCCGTACTCGTCGGGAATCTTCATGCCGAAGGCGCCGAGCTTCCTCAGGCCGTCGACCACCTCCGGGGGATACTCTCCGGCTTCGTCGATCCGCCCGGGGTCGACCCGCTCGCACAGGAACTCCTGCAGGGCCCGGTAGAAAGCGGCGAACTCGGGACGCTCCTCCGCTTCGAGGGGGAACGGGTGCAGCAGATCGAGCCGGAACCTGCCCAGAAACAGCTCGCGCAGGAAGCCCGGCTGCTTCCACTCCGTCTCGCGCGAGGCTTCGGCGACCCTGCGGGCCTCCCGCTCGGAAACATGGAGGTGGGTCGTCTGGCTCATCGCGAGCTCCTTGCCGGCCCCGGGGGGCGGCCTGCGCCGCCCGCGCACGCTTCGGGTGTTTTCCGCACTGCGGCATAAGTATACCGCAATGCGGCAAAGTCCAAGGAGGGGCGTCAGGCGGCCCCGGGAGCCCTCCGGCGCGCGCGGGGCGGCCGCACCACCGAGCCCCACGCCCAGCAGGACCAGTCCCCCGCCGGCCAGCACCCGCCCGGTCACCGGCTCGTCCAGAAACAACCACCCGATCAGGACCGCGATCACCGGAACGGTGTAGGAGATGAGCGACGAGAAGAGGGCGCTGCGGCGCGCCAGCAGCCAGAAATAGAGCGTGAAGGTCAGCGCCGAGCCGAACAGGGAGAGATACAGGGTCGCGAGCCAGGGGGCGGGCGTCCAGAGCAGCGGCTGCCCACGCTCCGTCGCCGCCGCCACCAGGCCGAGCGCGCCGCCGGTCAGCAGCATCGGGACTGCCGCCAGGGAGAGCGGCGAGATCCCGCTCCCCCACCGCCGCAGGCAGACCGAGCCGAGAGCGGAGAGGAGCGGCGCCGCCAGCATCACCAGCGACGCCCGCCGCACGTCGGCGCCGCCCAGCCTGGAGAAATCCTCCGAGAAGATGACCGCCACCCCCGCGAAGCCGAGCAGCACGGCCGCCACCCGCGCCGAACTGACCCGCTCGGCCGGCAGCAGGATCCGCCCGAGCAGGACGACCCAGATCGGGAAGGTCGCGAAGAGGACCGCGGCGAGGCCCGAGGGCACCCACTGCTCCGCCCAATAGACCAGCGAGTAGGAGCCCGCGAACGTGGTGGCCGCGTTGACCCACCAGAGCCGGCGTTCGATCCGCGTGCGCCCCAGCGCGATCCCGCGCGCCCTGACCAGCACCAGCAACACGGCGCCCGCCAGGGCGAAACGGACGGCAACCCCGGTGAGGGGCGGAATCCCGTCGAGCGCCACCCGGATCGCCGCCCAGGTGGTGCCCCAGATCAGGGTGAGCAGGGCGAAGACGCCCGCGTCGGCGATCTCACCCGGAGCGCGTCCTCCTCTGGCGCTTCCATCGGACACGCGCGGACACTACCAGCGCGCGTCGCCCCGGCCGATGGGACAGAATCGCGGCATGAACGATGCCTCGGGCTTTCTGGAACCGCTGCTCCGGCCGATCCTGCCGATCCTCTACGTCGACTCGCGCTGGTGGACGGCCTTCGGCCTGCTGGGGAACCTGCTCTTCTCCAGCCGCTTCGTCATCCAGTGGCTCTACTCCGAGAAGAAGAAGAAGCTGGTCGTACCCCCCGTCTTCTGGCACCTCTCCTTCTGGGGCTCGACGGTCTCGCTGGTCTACGCCTTCCACATCGACAAGCTGCCGATCCTGCTCTCCTTCCTCTTCCTGCCCTTCCTCTACTTCCGGAACCTCGTGCTGCTCAAGCGGGGCGCCGGGGTCGCGGCAGCGGAAAAAGCTCCCGGTTAAGGGGGTGGCTGGCCAGGCGCAGGTGGGCCCTGGCGGCGTTGGCTGCCGTCCGGGCAGCCATCCTGCTTCGGCGTCCCACCGGGCCTCGCACCGCTTCCGGGACCAACGTCCTCAGACCCTTCGAAACGGACTCCGTCCCAGCTCCGTCATCGGGAGCAGCCTCCCGCAACCGGAAGAAACGAACCCGCCCAGCGGTCGCAGCGCCGGCCCGGCCCTTCCTTCTATGGAGCTGTTCGCCTGAACGACCTCGGAAGCCGGATGGACCCGCCCCCCGCCCCGGCCGGCCGGCCGGGGCGCAG
Source organism: uncultured Acidobacteriota bacterium (assembly GCA_963803995.1). Taxonomy (GTDB): domain Bacteria; phylum Acidobacteriota; class Thermoanaerobaculia; order Multivoradales; family JAGPDF01; genus JACTMI01. The sequence goes on along the minus strand of CAWDOT010000027.1, from coordinate 19,024 downwards.
AGGTGGGCGGCTGGGCGTCAGGGGTAGATCTTGTAGAGCAGGCGCGGGTAGGGAATGGTCTCGCGCACGTGGTCGAGCTTGCACATCCAGGCGACGAAGCGCTCGAGGCCCATGCCGAAGCCGGCGTGCGGGCAGGAGCCGTACTTGCGCACGTCGAGGTACCACTGGAATGCCTCGACCGGCAGCTGGTGCTCGCGGATGCGCTGCAGCAGGAAGTCGTGGTCGTGGATGCGCTGGCTGCCGCCGATGATCTCGCCGTAGCCCTCGGGCGCGATGATGTCGAGGCCGAGCACGACCTTCGGGTTCTCCGGGTCGGGCTGCATGTAGAAGGCCTTGAAGGCGGTCGGGAAGCGGCTGACCATGACCGGCCGGTCGAACTCCTCGCGAGACCAGCGTCTCCTCGTCGGCGCCGAAGTCGTCGCCCCAGGCGATGTCGTTGCCCTTGGCGTTCAGCCGCTCGATCGCCTCGCGTGTAGGTGATGCGCGGGAAGGGCGGCAGCACCCGCTCGAGCACCGCGGTGTCGCGCTCGAGCGTCTTCAGCTCCTCCTGGCAGCGCTCCAGCACCCGTGAGACGAGGTAGACCACGAACTCCTCGGCGAGCGCCAGAGGCCGTCGAACTCGAGGAAGGCGACCTCGGGCTCGACCATCCAGAACTCCATCAGGTGGCGGCGCGTCTTCGACTTCTCGGCGCGGAAGGTCGGGCCGAAGCAGTAGACCCTGCCGAAGGCCGAGATCGCCGGCTCGAGGTAGAGCTGACCCGACTGCGACAGGTAGGCCTTGTCGCCGAAGTAGTCGGTCTCGAAGAGCGTCGTCGTCCCCTCGCAGGCCGCCGGCGTGAGGATCGGCGAGTCGAGGCGGACGTAGTCGCGCTCGTAGAAGAAGTCGTGGATCCGCCTGCTCGACCTCGCTGCGGACGCGCAGCGCGGCGCGCTGCCGGCTCGAGCGGAGCCAGAGGTGGCGGTTCTCCATCAGGAACGCGATGCCGTGGTCCTTCGGCGTGATCGGGAAGTCGACGGTCAGGTGATCGACCCCGAAGTCGGTGAGCTGCACCTCGACCCCCGACGGGGAGCGCTTGTCCTCCTTGACCAGGCCGGTCAGGTGGACGGTCGACTCCTGCGTCACCCGCTCGACGTCGGCCCAGGCCGCCTCCGGCAGGTCGGCGCGCGAAGCGACCGCCTGCACCACGCCGCTGCCGTCACGGAACTGCAGGAACCCGATCTTGCCGCTCGAACGCTTCTGGACGATCCAACCCCGGAGCGTGACCGTCTCGCCCACGTGGTGCTTCAGCTTGCGGATGGAAATGCCCGTCGTCGCCATAAGAGGTCAGATTCTAAGGGAAACCGGGCCTTCCTCCACCGGACTCACGGCCGCGGCCCAGGCCGCCGCCGCCGCGAGGGCGCTCGGGTAGATCTGGAGCAGCAGGCGGTCGAGCGAGGTGGCGAGGTGCCAATCGAGCGGCAGCGGAGTCATCACGTAGAGCGGCAGCAGGGCGGCGAGATAACCGCCACCAGGATCCCCCAGAAGCGCGCCTCGGCGCCTCCGGCGCCCGCCGCCCGCAGTCGACCGCTGCCCAGCGCGAACAGGGCCGCAGCGCCGACCATCAGCCAGGAGAGACCCCAGGCGAAGCCGGGATGGAGCGGGTCGAAGCGCTCGAAGAGCGCGCCGGTGACCGCTCGCCACCGGTCGCCGTCCAGCAGCCGGCCCGTCCACTCCCCCTCGAAGTAGGTGGCGGCGCCGAGCCCGCGGGCGGGAGCCGCGAAGAGCTTGAACAGCGCCCAGGCAGCGAGTGCGGGCGCGGCACCGGCGAGCAGGCGGGGAAGGCCGCGCCAGCACTTCCGCCCGCCTGCGAGAGTCCAGGCGGCGAGAACCAGGATCGCCCAGAGCAGTCCCTCGTTCTTCGTCCAGGCCGCGAGGCCGAGCAGCGCGCCGGCGCACTCGAGCGGCGGCGCCGGCCGCTCGCCCAGGCGGCCCGCGAGGATCGCAGCCCCCCCGAGCAGCAGCGCGGCGACCGGGATATCGGCCTCCTGCGAGAAGCCTTCGACCAGGAAGGTCGGCGTCGTGAGCAGGAGCGCCGCCGCCGCGAGCCCGGGATACCCGGCCGCGTCTCCCGAGCGCGAGCGGCAGCACGAATGCACAACTTGCGGTGAGCGCCGCGCCGACCCCGTGCGGGATCGCCGGCGCCACCTCGCCCAGCCAGGACCAGGCCGCGGCGATCGCGCCCGGCAGGAGCAGCGGGTAATTGGTCGCGTCGAGCGCTGCAACCCAGTCGCCACCGGCGCCGAAGAGCAGCCGGGCGCGCAGGTTCCAGGTCGCGACCGCGTCGTAGGCGCCCTCCGGTACGTCGGTGCGAAAAGCAATCGCCGCGCGTACCGCCAGGACGGCCCCGGTCAACGCCGCCGCGGCACCGAGGAGGAGCGGAAGGGTCGGCGCCGGCAGACCGGCGTCCGGACGCACCCGCTCCGCCGCCCGGCGCCCGATTCCCAGAGCGAGCGCCGCGGCCGCGGTCTCGAGCACGAAGAACCAGGCCGCGGGGACCGGCAGGCCGAGCGCGAGGTGGCCGACGTAGAGAAGCGACGCCCAGCCGGCGCCGAGGGGCGCCGCGAGCGCCAGGGCCCAGAGCAGGCGCTCGCGCTGCGCGAGCCCTCCGGGACCGATCAGCCGCCAGGCGAGCAGGCCGCCCGCGGCGAGCTCGAGGGCCAGCGCCAGCACCGCGGTCACGGGCCGACCTCGAGCACCAGCCCCGCGCCGAGGTCGCGCAGCACCGCGTCCGCTTCGCCCGCTGCGGGCGGGGGTTCGTCGAGCCGTCGCGCATCGACGCGGCGCGGCGCGAGCGCCAGGCGCGCGCAGACGAATCGCTCGCCCGCCCGTTCGTCCGCGGGATCGACGACGACGAGGACGCGCGCCTGCACCGGAAGAGTCGCCGCGAAGCCGGCATAGTCGGGCAGGCCCTCGCACATCACGCGCGCCTCGCGCGCCACGCGCGGCAGCTCGGCCGTGCTCCGGGCGCCGAGGGCGAAGGCCACCAGGGCGAGCAGCGCGAGCGCCGCCCGCGCCGCCGGCAAGAGCCAGCGTGCCACGCCCGTCACGGCTCCGCCGGCGGCTCGGATTCGGCCCGCAGCCGCTCGAGCGCCACCGCGGCCGCCTGCTGCTGGGCCTCCTTCTTCGAGCGGCCCTCGCCCCGTCCGGCGAGCTCGCCGCGCAGGCGGACGTCGACCGTGAAGTGCTTGGCGTGGTCGGGCCCGATCGCGGCGATCACCTCGTAGCTCGGCAGGGGCCATCCGCGCCCCTGCACCAGCTCCTGGAGCGCGGTCTTGGCGTCGACCGAGCGCGCGTCCGCGCGGAGGGCGGGGTCCGCCGCCAGATAGTCCTCGATCGCCCGGCGAGCGGCCTCGAGTCCGCCGTCGAGATAGAGGGCGCCGAAGAGCGCCTCGAGCGAGTCGGCGAGCAGCGACGTCTTTCCCCGGCCGCCCGAGCGCTCCTCGCCGACGCCGAGCCGGAGCCAGGCGCCGAGCCCGAGGGCCTCGGCCTGGCGGGCGAGCGCCGGGGCCGAGACCGCCGCAGCCTTGAGCCGCGACAGCTCTCCCTCGGCCTCGCCCGGATGGGCGCGGAAGAGCCAGTCGGCGGCGATCAGGCCGAGCACGGCGTCGCCCAGGAACTCGAGCCGCTCGTAGTGCTGGTCGAGCCCGGCCTCGTTGGCGTGGGAACGATGGGTGAGCGCCGCCTCGAGCAGCGTGCGATCGCGGAACTCGTGTCCGAGCCGCGCTTCGACTTCGCTCCAGAGGTCGGACACCGCCGGAATCCTAGCAGCGCGCCCCTTCAGCCGCGGCGGCCGAAGCGCCGCTCGAGGTCGGCGTCGGTCATGGTCAGCACCACGGGACGGCCGTGCGGACAGGCGTAGGGGTTCTCGGCGCGGAAGAGCTCGGTGACCAGAGCCTCGAGCTTCTCCGCCGAGAGGGGGTGGTGCATCTTGACCGCCGCCTTGCAGGCCTGACTCGCGGCAAGCGCCTCGAGCAGTCGGGTCGCGAGGTTGCCGGGCGTCGCCTCGGCGTCGGAGGCGAGCTTGACCAGCACGCCGCGCGCCTCCTCGGCCCCGAGGTCGGCCGGTGCCGCGGCGAGCGCGACGCTGCCGCCGGAGAGCTCGGCGAGCTCGAAACCGACGGCTTCGAGCGCCGGGGCGAGCTCGAGCAGACGGAGCCGCTCGGCGCGCGACAGGTCGAGCAGCAGCGGCGCGACCAGCCGCTGGCTCGCCGGCTCGTGCGCCGTGAACGAGCGCCGGAGCCGCTCGTAGAGGATCCGCTCGTGGGCGACGTGCTGATCGATCAGATAGAGCCCGTCGGGACCCTCGAGCAGGACCAGCGTCCCCTTGTACTGCCCCAGCAGCCGGAAGGGGCGCGCTTCGCCCGAGCGGCCGGAGAGGGGCACCGGCGCGCGGTCGAGCGGCGCCATCCAGGGCACCGCGATGCGCGCCGCCTCGCCCGCGGCGCCTCCGGTCCAGGCTTCGGCGACTTCGCCCGCGAGTCGATCGCCGCCCGGTCCCGGCCGCCCCCCCAACCCCTCCCAGGCGAACGGCGACGCCGCCGCACCCCAGGCCGGAGCGCGCAGCGGCGCCGCCTCCTCCCCGCGCGCCGCGGCGAGCGCGATGCGCAGCAGCGAGCCGAGCCGGCCGGCGATCGATGGATCGCGGAAGCGGACCTCGGCCTTCTGCGGGTGGACGTTGACGTCGACGTCGGCGGGCGGCAGGTCGAGGAAGAGGAAGAGCGCCGGGAACTCGTCGCTGCGCCACTCCTCCCGCACGGCGCGGTAGAAGGCCGCGAGCAGCGCACGGTCGCGGACGAGCCGGCGGTTGACGAAGAGGAAGCTGCGCCGGCCGCGGGTCGTCGCGGGCGAGCCGACGAATCCCCAGGCCCCCGGCAGGAGCTCGGCGGCCGCTGCTGCCGGAATCGCCGCGAGATCGGCGGCGAGCGCGGGCGAGAAGACCTGGGCGATGCGCGCGGCGAGCGCGCCGGCGTCGGCTCCCGCGCCGGCGGATCCGGCCGCCGGCGCGTCGAGCAGCAGCCTCCCCTCGTGCCGGACGGTCCAGCCGACATCGGGGCGAGCCAGAGCGTAGCCCTCGACCACCTCGAGGGCGCGGCGCATCTCGGTCTCCTTCGACTTCAGGAACTTGCGCCGCGCCGGCACGTTGAAGAAGAGCGAGTCGACGTCGATCGTCGTGCCGCGGGCGCGCGCCACCGGCTCGGCGACGAGGATCCGCCCCCCTTCGATCCGCACCCGCGTTCCTTCGCCCGCTCCCTGGGCGGTGGTCAGGTCGACCTTCGCCACGGCGGCGATCGACGCCAGCGCCTCGCCCCGGAAACCGAGCGTCGCCACCCGCTCGAGGTCGGCGAACGCCGCGATCTTCGATGTGGCGTGGCGGTCGAAGGCGAGGAGGGCGTCGTCCCGGTCCATGCCGGAGCCGTCGTCGGCCACGCGCACGCGCTGGCGCCCCCCGCCTCGAGCAGGATCTCGAGGCGCGTCGCCCCCGCGTCGAGCGAGTTCTCGACCAGTTCCTTGACGACCGAAGAGGGGCGCTCCACCACCTCGCCCGCGGCAATCTGCGAGACGAGCGAGTCGGGGAGGATGTGGATGCGCGGCACGGCGCCCCGAGTCTACCCGGCGGGGAACTCGAGGCGCCGGCCGCGGCGGTTCACTTCGCCTTGAAGCCCTTCTCCCTGAGCGCCGCCTGCGCCGCAGCGAGGCGGGCGATGGGGACGCGGAAGGGCGAGCAGGAGACGTAGTTGAGGCCGATGCGGTGGCAGAAGTCGACCGACTTCGGGTCGCCGCCGTGCTCGCCGCAGATGCCGATCTCCATGCCCGGGCGCGTGCTTCCTGCCGAGCTCGACGGCCATCGCCATCAGCTTGCCCACGCCTTCCTCGTCGATCGAGGCGAAGGGGTTCTCCTCGAGGATCTTCTTCTCGAGGTACTCCATGAGGAAGCCCTTCTCGGCGTCGTCGCGCGAGATCGCGTAGGTCGTCTGGGTCAGGTCGTTGGTGCCGAAGGAGAAGAACTGCGCGTAGCGGGCGAGCTGGTCGGCGGTCAGCGCCGCGCGCGGGATCTCGATCATCGTGCCGAACTTGTAGCTCGACCTGCCGGCCCCGCTCGGCCATCACCTTCTCGCGCCTCGGCCTCGAGCGCCTGCTGCTGCACCTCGAGCTCGTGCCAGTGGCCGGCGAGCGGGATCATCACCTCGGGGTGGACGTCGACGCCGTCGGCCGCGCAGTCGCAGGCCGCCTCGAAGATCGCCCGCACCTGCATGCGGGTGAGCGCCGCCATGTGGATGCCGAGGCGCACGCCGCGCAGGCCCAGCATCGGGTTGGCCTCGTGCAGCTTCTCGACCGAGGCGAGCACGCTCTTCTTCTCGGCGAGCGCCCGGCGTCGGCCGCCGCCGCGCTCGAGCGCGTCGACCTCCATCGCCAGCTCGAGGTGTCCGGGCAGGAACTCGTGCAGCGGCGGGTCGATCAGCCGGATGATCACCGGCAGGCCGTCCATCGCCCGGAAGAGGCCGTCGAAGTCGGCGCGCTGGTGCGGCAGCAGAGCCTCGAGGCACTCGGCGACGATCTCCGGGCTTCTCCTTGTTGAGGATCATCCGCTGCACGTGCGGCAGGCGGTCGGTCTCGAAGAACATGTGCTCGGTGCGGCACAGGCCGATGCCCTGGGCGCCGTACTCGCGCGCGCGCGCTGCGGCGTCCGCCGGATAGTCCGCGTTGGCCCAGACCTGCAGGCGGCGGAACTCGTCGGCCCAGCCGAGCAGCTTCATCAGGTACGGGTCGTCGGATGTCCGGGACGACGGTCTCCAGCCTGGCCGGCGTAGACCTCGCCGGTGGTGCCGTCGACCGAAACCCAGTCCCCTTCCTTGATCACGCGCGCGCCGACCCGGATCTCGCGCGCTTCGAGGTCGACGTCGAGCGTCGCCACGCCGACCACCGCCGGCTTGCCGAACTGCCGCGCGACCAGCGCCGCGTGGCTGGTGCGGCCGCCGCGGCTGGTCAGGATGCCCCTTCGCCGCCAGCATGCCGTGCACGTCGTCCGGCTTGGTCTCGGGCCGGACCATGATGACCTGCTTGCCCTCCTGCTTGGCCCAGCGCTCGGCGAGGTCGGCGTCGAAGGCGATCTGGCCGACCGCGGCGCCCGGCGAGACGTTCAGGCCGATGGCCAGCCGGTCGCCGGCCTCGACCGCCTGCTTCACCAGCGCCTTGTCGAACTGCGGATGCAGGAAGAAGTCGACGTGATCCGGCGTCACCCGCAGCACCGCCTGCTCGCGGGTGATCAGCCCCTCGTCGACCATGTCGACCGCGATGCGCACCGCGGCCTGCGCCGTGCGCTTGGCGTCGCGGGTCTGCGAGCATCCACAGCTTGCCGCGCTCGATGGTGAACTCGACGTCCTGCATCTCCCGGTAGTGCTTCTCGAGCCGCCGGCAGATCTCGGCGAACTCGGCGTAGGACTCGGGCATCTCGCTCTTGAGCTGTTCGATCGGCTTGGTCTGCCGGATGCCGGCCACCACGTCCTCGCCCTGGGCGTTGGTCAGGTAGTCGCCCTCGATCTGGTTCTCGCCGGTCGCGCCGCTGCGGGTCATGGCCACGCCGGTCGCCGAGTCGTTGCCGAGGTTGCCGAAGACCATGGTGCAGATGTTGACCGCCGTGCCCAGATCGTGGGCGATCTTGGCGGCGTTGCGGTAGTCGATGGCGCGCTTGCCGTTCCAGCTCTTGAACACGGCCTCGGTGGCGAGGCGGATCTGCTCGATCGGGTCCTGCGGGAAGTCGCGGCCGGTCGTTCGCCGCGAAGATCGCCTTGAACTCGCCGGTCACCCGCTGCCAGTCCTCGGCCGTCGAGGTCGGAGTCGTTCTCGACGCCGGCGTGCTTGCGCGCCTCGGTCAGGACCTCCTCGAACGGCTCGTCGTCGACGCCCATCACCACCGAGCCGAACATCTGGACCAGGCGGCGGAAGCTGTCGTAGACGAAGCGCGGCGTCGCCGGTGAGCGTCGACCATGCCCTCGGCCGACCGCGTCGTTGAGGCCGATGTTGAGGACGGTGTCCATCATGCCGGGCATCGAGAACTTGGCGCCCGAGCGGCAGGAGACGAGCAGCGGATTGCTCGGGTCGCCGAACTTCTTGCCGGTCTGCCTCTCGAGGCTGGAGAGCGCCGCGGCGCTCCTCCTCCCACAGGCCCGGCGGGAACTTCTCGCCCGCCGCCAGGTAGGCGTTGCAGGCCTCGGTCGTGACCGTGAAGCCGGGCGGCACCGGCACGCCCGATGCGCGTCATGTCGGCGAGGTTCGCGCCCTTGCCGCCCAGCAGCGCCCGCGCCGCGTCCCAGCTCACCACCGGCCGCCGCCTCGGCGGTCAGCGAGCTCGTCGAATCCGAACACCCACTTACCTGCCATCCACTCCTCCTCGGCTCCGTTCAGGCGGAGCCCGGAGCAGTCTATGCCGGGGCGCGCGGCGGTTCGGCCACTCCGGCGGGTGGGGCCCGCGAAAGCGCGGCGATGCCGCTGCGTCGCTAGCGGTAGTCCGACTTGTCGACGACGACCGCCGACAGGTCGGCGAGCCGGCCGATGTCCCGGCGCAGCCCCGCGAGGAGCGCGAGGCGGTTCCGGCGCACTCCCTCGTCGGGATCCATCACGAGGACCTCGACGAAGAAGCGCTCGAGCGGCGCCGCCAGCGCGCCCACCGCGGCGAGGCCCCGGCCGTAGTCGCCGGCCGCGAGCGCCCCGTCGACCGCGGCGCGGAAGGTCGTGGCGGCCTGATGGAGCGCGCGCTCCGCAGCGTGCCCGAGCACCGCCGGATCGACCTCTCCGGGCTCCGTCCCCTTGAGGATGTTGGCGATGCGCCTGGCGGCGAGGGCGACGGCCAGGAACTCGGGGCCGGTGCGCGCCTCGTGGACGGCGTCTGCGCGCGCGGCCAGGGCCCGGAAGTCGAGCGACCGCGGGGCCGCTCCGCGCGCCGCCGCGATGTCGTCATAGGCGAGACCCCTGCGGCCGAGCAGGAACTCGACCCGATCGTGCAGGAAGTCGGTGAGCGCGACCTCGGCCTCGTCGGCGACCGCCGCCGGCAGCGCCGTCCCGTAGAGCTCGCGCGCGCGGGCGAAGACCGGGCCGAGGTCGAGCTCCGACTCCCCTTCGAGCACCAGCCGGACCACGCCGAGCGCGGCCCGGCGCAGGCCGAACGGGTCGCGGCTGCCCGAGGGCCAGAACTTCCTGCCGAGCCCGAAAAACCCGGCGAGCGTATCGACGCGATCGGCGAGCGCGAGAATCCGGCCGACCTCGCCGCGCGGCAGCGCGTCGTCGGCGCCGGCCGGCAGGTACTGGTCGTAGACCGCCCGCCAGACCGCCTCCGGTTCGCCGTCCTCGCGCGCGTAGATCCCCCCCATCACGCCCTGCAGCGAAGTGAACTCGCGCACCATCTCGGTCGCGAGGTCGATCTTGGCGAGCGCCGCCGCGCGTTGGGCAGCCGAGGCGGCGCCGGCGGCGCCGAGCCGGTCGGCGAGATCCGCCGCCAGGGCCTGCAGGCGCGCGGACTTGTCGGCGTAGCTGCCGAGCTTCTCCTGGAAGGCAAGCGCGGCGAGCGCGTCCGCGCGGCTGGCGAGCGGTTGGGCCCGGTCCTTGCCCCAGAAGAACCGCGCATCGGCGAGACGCGCCGCGACCACCCATTCGTTGCCGGCGCGCACGCGTCCCGCCGGATCGTCGGGGCGATCCATGACGGTGAGGAAGAGCGGCAGCAGCCGGCCGTCGCGCTCGACGGTCAGCGCGCTCTGGTGGTCGCGCAGCGAGGTCGCCAGCACCTCGCGCGGCAGCGCGGTGAGGTCGGAGGCGAACGCGCCTTCCATCACGCCCGGGATCTCGCAGATGGCGGCGAGCTTGTCGAGCAGCGCGTCGTCCTCGACGAGCGTCCCGCCGGCGGTCGCCGCCCGTTCGTCCATGCGCTGCCGGAGCAGCCGCTTGCGCTCGCCGGGCTCGACGACGATGCCGCGCTCGGCCAGTTTGCGGTGGTAGTCGTCGAGGCCGAAGACAGGGAAGCTCGCGGGCGACAGCGTCGGGTGGCCCGCGGTCTCCCGCCCCGAGTGCACGCCGAACAGCTCGAACGGCACGACCTCGCCGTCGAGCAGCGCCACGATCCCGTGCACCGGCCGCACCCAGGGTCCGGTGCCGCTCCCCCAGCGCATGGTCTTGGCCCAGTTCAAGCCCGCCAGAAGCTTCGGAACGATCTCGGATAGAACGTCCGACATGGAGCGACCGGAATAGGTCCGCTCCAGGTAGACCCGCTCACCCTCGACCTTCCCCTTGCCACTGCCCTTGGCGCCTTTCGTGGGCTGCGAGCCCGAAGCGCCCGAGGCGTCGTCATCGCCCGAAAAGAGCTTCCTCTTGAGGGAAGAAACCTCCATCCCGAACTTCTTCGCGAAACCAGCCGCAGCGGGCGTCGGGTTTCCCGCCGCATCGAAAGCGGCCGAGGCTGGAGGGCCCACCTCGGTCAGAACCCTGTCGCTTTCCTTCTCTGGAAGGCCTTTCAGCACCAATACCAACCTGCGTGGCGTGAAGGCGCTGCTCACTTCCGCGGGCACCAGCCCGCGGCGCATGAGCTCCTCGAACAGGCCGGTGCCGAGCTCCTGGACGGCGCCCGACAGCATGCGGGCGGGAATCTCCTCGGCCCGGACTTCGAGCAGGAACTCGGAGGCGTGCTGGCTCCGGTCAGTCATGGGCCACCTCCCCGCCGGCCGGGGCCGGTTTCTGGAGCAGGGGGAACCCGAGCCGCTCGCGGCTGGCGAGATAGCCCTCCGCACAGCCGATCGCGAGGTCGCGCACCCTCTTCATCAGGCCGACCCGCTCGGTCACCGAGACCGCGCCGCGGGCGTCGAGCAGGTTGAAGAGGTGCGAGCACTTGAGCGCGCACTCGTACGCCGGCAGCACGATGCCCGCTTCGAGGCAGCGCTTCGCCTCGCGCTCGTAGCCGTCGAGCTGGGCGCGCAGGAAGGCGACGTCGGCGATCTCGAAGTTGTACTTCGAGAACTCGAACTCGTCCTGCCAGCGCACCTGGTGGTAGGTGACGCCGTCCGGCACCCAGCGGATGTCGTAGATCGACTTCTCGAGGCCGAGGAACATCGTGATGCGCTCGAGCCCGTAGGTGATCTCGCAGGAGATCGGCTCGAGATCGAGGCCGCCCGCCTGCTGGAAGTAGGTGAACTGGGTGATCTCCATGCCGTCGAGCATCACCTGCCAACCGACGCCCCAGGCGCCCAGCGTCGGCGCTTCCCAGTTGTCCTCCTCGAAGCGCAGGTCGTGGAGCCGGAGGTCGATGCCCATCGCCTCGAGGCTGCGGACGTAGAGCGCCTGGACGTCGAGCGGCGCGGGCTTGAGGATCACCTGGAACTGCGTGTGCTTGTAGAGCCGGAACGGGTTGTCGCCGTAGCGGCCGTCGGCCGGCCGGCGCGAGGGCTGGACGTAGGCGACCTTCCAGGGCTCGGGACCGAGCACGCGCAGGAAGGTGTCCGGGTGCATCGTCCCGGCGCCGACCTCGAGGTCGTAGGGCTGCTGCAGCACGCACCCCGCGCCGGCCCAGAACTGCGACAGCGCGAGAATCAACTCCTGGAAGCTCTTCATTTCTCCCTCGTTCCGATCCCGTCGCCCCGGAGACGCGCGAGCGTGCGGCCCAGGACCTGGTAGCTCTTCAGCTCGTGTTGCAGGAAGTGTCGCCGGACCCGCCCGGCGATCTCCTCGACCTCGGCCAGGACCCCCGGTGTGGAGGATCGCTCGGCCATGCGCGGCAGATTCTCTCGCGAAATCCGGCGCAGGAACTCCAACGCCCCCGCGGAGACCTCTTTCGCCCTCGGCCCGCCGCAGCGCGGACAGAGCAAGGCCTCCCCGGTCGGCGCCAGCACCGCCCCGGAATCGAGCGGTTCGCCACATTCGGTGCACTCGCCGGGGGCCGGGAAGAGACCCGCCAGCCGCAGCGTCCAGCACTCGAAGTAGCGCGCGGCCAGCTCCCGATCCGCACCCGCCTCGAGCGCCTCGAGCGTCGAGTCGAGCAGGCGGAAGTAGGCCTCGGACGGCTCCCCCTCCTGCGCGAAGACCGACATCTGCTCCGCGAGGTAGGCCCCCAGCAGGATCGATTCGAGGTCGGCGACCAGGGCTTTCGGGGCACGGACCAGCTCGATCGACGCGACCCGGACCAGGTCGCGCCCCTCCTTCTCGAACCAGTCGACGCGCGCCTTGGCGAGCGGCTGCATCTCGCCGGCGAAGCGACTGTAGCGGCGCTTGGCCCCCCGCGCAACTCCGCGCCGCTTGCCCTGCTCGCGGGTCAGGAACTCCACGACGCGGTCCGCCTCCTGGAGGTCCATGACCGAGAGCAGGATCGCTTCCGCCTGATGCCGCGCCACGGCCGAAGGCTACCAGCCTCCCCCTCCCCCACTCGGTCCCCGCGCAGCAGCGCGGAGGTCCACGACAGAAAAGCCCCAGTTAAGGAGTGGCGAGCGAAGCGCTGGTGGGACTCCGGCGACGGAGAGCGCCGCCCGAACGCTGGTCGAATCCCCGAGAACGTCTGCCTTGACTTGCCTGGCAGGACAGGCACGATCAAGGAGAGGCGGGCGAAGGGCCCCTGAGCCGCCAGCCGCCTCCAAGAGGGCCCGCCCCGCCGAGGGCTGGCAAAGGGGCGGCCGCAGCGGGTCCTGTGCAACCGCCACCGACGCCAGGCTCACAGCCCCTTAACTGGGCTTTTCAGCTTTTCAGCTTTTCAGCTTTTCGGGATCGCGCGGTGCAGCGCGGAGCGCCCGCTGCCCTGCCGGGGGCACGGGGGGTGGAATCAGCGCAGCAGGTGGCCCAGGAAGAGATGGGCGAGGCCGAAGTAGATGAGGATGCCGGTGATGTCGTTGAGCGTGGCGACCGCCGGACCGGCGGCGAGGGCGGGGTCGAGGCCGAGCCGGTCGAAGATGAAGGGGCCGCAGGCGCCGATCAGCGAGGCGAGAACGACGGCGCAGAAGAGGGAGACCGCGACGACCAGGCCGTACCAGGGGTTCTGCTTCAGGAGGACCGCGGCCACGCCGGCGAGGACTCCGCAGGAGAGTCCGAGCACGGCGCCGACCTTGATCTGGCGGAAGAGAACGTCGAGGAATCCGCCCTCATCGCCACCGAAGCGTCCGGTCGCCAGGCCGCGCAGGGTGACCGCCGAGGCCTGGCCGCCGATCGAGCCGCCGAGCCCCATGATCACGGGCACGAAAGCCAGAAGGAACATCGCTTCCTGGAACCGGACCTGGAAGAACTCGAGCAGCAGGCCGGTCACCAGCAGGCCGGCCAGGCTGACCAGCAGCGACTTGAGGCGCAGGCCCGCGACCTTGAGGGTGCGCTCCTCGTAGATCAGCTCGTCCTCGGAGGTGCCCGCGACCTTGAACAGGTCGTCGGTGGCCTCCTCCTTGACGACGTCGATGATGTCGTCGACCGTGACGATGCCCGCCATCCGGTTCTGGTCGTCGACCACCGGGATGGCGAGCAGGTCGTAGCGCGCCGCGAGCTCGGCGACCTCCGACTGGTCGGTGTCGACCCTCGCCTTGATCACCGAGCGCTGCATGATGTCGGCGAGCGTCTGATCCGGCTTCGAGAGCAGGATCTGGCGCAGCGAAGTGACTCCGACCAGGTGGTTGTCGCGGTCGACGACGTAGAGGTAGAAGATCATCTCGACGTCGCGCTGCTCCTGGATCGCAGCGATCGCCGCGCGCACCGTCTCGCCCTCGGGCAGGGCGAAGAACTCGGTGTCCATCAGCCGGCCGGCGCTCGACTCCGGATAGGCGAGCTGGGTCTGGACGTCGGTCAGATCCTTCAGATCGACGAGCGCCAGGACCCTCTCCTGGAGTGCGGGCGGCAGCGACTCGACCACGAACACCGCGTCGTCGACCGGCACCCGCTCGAGAATGAAGGCCGTCTGCTCGGGGGTCAGGCGCTCGAGCAGCGCCAGCCGGGGCGCCGGCTCCAGTGCCGTGAGGACCTCCCCGGCCGCGTCCGGGTAGTCCGCGGTGAGGATGGCGAAGACCTCGAGCTGGCGGTCGACCTCGAGGGTGGCGAGCAGATCGGCGACGTCCTCCGGGCGCACGCGCCCGAGCAGCCGGGAGATGTTCGCTCGGGCCCCCCGCTCGAGGAACTTCTCGAGGGTCTCGGCGATCACCTCGGTGCGCTTCGAGTTGTCGGCGTGCGTCTCCACGATCCGGCAAAGTAGCACAGGGAAAGGTCGATCCGGCGGCGGCCGGAGCGGGTAAACTTCGCTCGATGGCACTGGCGCTGCTGGTCGACGACGAGACCGGGATCCTGACCACGCTGGCCGGGGTCCTCTCCGACCATGGCTACGAGACGCTCGCCACCACCTCGGGCGAGGAGGCGATCGAGCTCTATCGGGCCCGGCGGCCCGACGTGGTCTTCCTCGACGTCTGGCTGCCCGACCGCGACGGTCTCGAGACCCTGCAGATCCTGCGCGAGATCGATCCGCGCGCCGCGGTGGTGATGATCTCCGGGCACGGCACCACGACCACGGCGGTCAAGGCGATCAAGATGGGCGCCTTCGAGTACCTGGAAAAGCCGGTCGCGTACGACCAGGTGGTCGAGGCCGCGCGCGGCGCCCTCGCGAGCCGGCGGGCCGCGGTCCCGACACCGCCGTCGCTCTCCGCCATGCAACCCGGCGAGCGTCGACTGGAGCACCCGCCGCAGCTGCGCAGCCTGCGCCGCGCCGCGACGCCGCAGCGGACGCTCCGCCATTCGACCGTTCTCTATGGCCTGGGACTCCACTCCGGCGGGCGCACCGGCATGGTGCTCCAGCCCCTCCCTCCCGACAGCGGCATCCACTTCCTGTCGCTCCCCTCGGGCGAGTCGATCCCGGCCCACGTGTCGGCGGTCGGCGACACCGAGTACGCGACGACGCTCACCGCGCGCGGCGCCTCGGTCAAGACCGTCGAGCACCTGATGTCCGCGCTCAGCGCCGCGGGCGTGACGAACCTCCTGGTCAAGGTTCATGGCGAGGTGCCGGTGCTCGACGGCTCGTCGATCGAGTTCTGCCGCACGCTCGAGGAGATCGGGCTCGAGGACCAGGACGAGCCGCGCCTCGAGTTCGTCGTGGATCGCCCCTACCGGGTCGGCGACGCGCGCAAGTCGCTCACGCTCGAGCCCTTCGACGGCTTCGCCGTCTCGTATCTGTTGCGCTACCCGCCGCCGATCGGCGAGCAGAGCTGCGAGTTCGAGCTCACCGGCTTCGACGCCTATCGCGAGCAGATCGCGCCGGCGCGGACCTTCGGCTTCATGCGCGACCTCAAGATGCTCAACGAGCTCGGCCTCGGCTCGGGCGGCCGACTGGACAATTTCATCCTGGTCGGCGAGGACGAGGTCATCAACACCGAGCTGCGCTTCCCGGACGAGTTCGTCCGGCACAAGATCCTCGACGTGATCGGCGATCTCTACCTGCTCGGCTACCCCATCCGCGGCAAGGTCACCGCCCGCCTCACGGGCCACCGCGACAACATCGCCCTCCTGCGCCAGCTCGTCGAAGAGGACGCCCTACCCGCCTGACGAGACGATCCGGACCCGCCGCGGCGGCAGCGTCGAGGCGAGGGCGAGTCACTGGTTGCAACGCAAACGCAGGAAAAGCTCCAGTTAAGGGGTGGTACACGAGGCGCTGTGCCGTTCGCCTTGCCGGCCGTGCCGGATCGAACAGGTGCGATGCGGAGATCGATGACGAAACGGAACGCCGTCACCCCACGGACCCTTCGCACGCTCCGTAACGGGCTCGCCTCGCAGGCCCCGGGTACCGCCCCTTCTATGGAGGCCTTTCAGGGCGTCGCGGCAGCCACGGCGGCGACGCCGCGCCGCGAAGTGCCGGCCCGCCTTCGCGTGGACCTCGACGCTTCGGACTTGCCACAAGAGCCCCGCACACCACCCCTCAACTGGAGCTTTTCAGAGGGACGCGGGAGGCACGGTCGCGGGGACGGCGGCAGGGAGCCCGCGCCGCGATCAGTCGGCGTCGGGCTCGTCGTCCGGCTCGGGCTCGCCGGCGAGTTGCCCGTCGATCGCCGGAGCGTAGAGGTCCCGGCCGAGCTCGGTCAGCATGCGGGGGTTCTCGCGCCAGTCGTGCTCGTGGCGGACGTGGAGGTCGAGGAAGACCTTGCGGCCGAGGTAGTCCTCGAGGTCGAGGCGCGCGGCGGTGCCGATCTTCTGGATCATCTCGCCCCGGTGGCCGACCAGGATCTTCTTCTGCGACTCGCGCTCGACGATGATCGCGGCGTGGATCCGCAGCGCCCGCCCCGGCACCTCCGGCTCCTCCCAGCGCTCGAGCAGCACCGCGGTGGTGAACGGCAGCTCGTCGCGGGTCTCGATCAGGACCTTCTCCCGGATCCGCTCGGTGACCAGGAACCGCTCGGGGTGAAGGGTGAGCAGCTCGGGGTCGTAGACCGGCTCGCCCTCGGGCAACAGGCGCCAGAGCTCGGCGAGGAGCCGGTCGGTGCCGTCGCCGGTGGCCGCCGAGATCGGCACGATGGCCGCGAACCGGTCGCCCTGGGCGTAGCGCGCGATCTCCGGCAGCAGCTTGTGCTTCTGGCGGGCGGCGACGAGGTCGATCTTGTTGAGCACGACGACGCGCACGGCGTCGGCGGCGAGCACGCGGTCGAGCAGGAACTGGTCGCCGCTGCCGAACGGTTCGGCGACGTCGCGGATGAGGCAGACGACGTCGGCCTCCTCCAGCGCCTCGCCCGCGGCCTTGAGCATCTCCCGGTTCATCCGGTGCATCGGTTTGTGGATGCCCGGCGTGTCGTGGAAGACGATCTGCCCCTCGGCGGCGGTCAGGATGCCGACGATCCGGTGGCGCGTGGTCTGCGGCTTGTCGGAGACGATGGCGAGCTTCTCGCCGAGCAGCCGGTTCATCAGCGTCGACTTGCCGGCGTTCGGCCGGCCCACCAGGGCCACGCTGCCCGCGCGGAGCGCGCTCACGCCCCAGCCTCCGCCACGGTCTCCCGGCGCCGGACGCGCACGGAGAGGATGCGCCGCTCGTCCGCCTTCTCGATGTCGAAGCGGAGCGCTCCGATCTCGACGCTCTCGCCCGGCTCGGGAATCCGGCCGCGGATGCTCGACACCAGCCCGCCGACCGTTTCGTAGCCCCCCTCCTCCGGCCGGAAGCCGAAGAAGTCGTCGAGGGTCTCGACCGACGCACGGCCGTCGAGGATCAGGCTGCCGTCCTCGAGCAGGTGATTCTCGGGAACCCCCTCGTCGTGCTCGTCGACGATCTCGCCGACGATCTCCTCCACCAGGTCCTCGACCGTGACCAGCCCCTCGGTGCCCCCGAACTCGTTGATCACGATCGCCATCTGCTGCCGGCGGATCTGCATCTCCTTGAGCAGATCGCCGAGCAGCTTGGTCTCGGGCACCAGCATCGGCGGCTGGACGAGGCTCTCGAGCGAGGCGGGCGGCTCCGCGGCGCGCAACGCCACCAGGAGGTCGCGGATGTGCAGGATGCCGGTGATCTGGTCGACCGAGTCGCGGAAGAGCGGAATGCGCGAATAAGCGGAGGTCGCGAACAGTTCCGCGAGCTGGTCCAGGGAGGAGTCGAGCGGCGCGCCGACGATGTCGACGCGCGGGGTCATCACGCTGCGCACCTGGGTGTCGCCGAAATCGACCACGCCCCAGACCAGGTCGCGGTCCTCCGGCTCGAGGATCCCCTCGCGGGTGCCGACGTCGATGAACGCCTCGACCTCCTCCTCGCTCGCCGTCTCGTCGTCGTCGGTCGGCGACGGCCCCGCTTCGCTCCGGCGCGGCAGCACGGCCGCGGCGACGACGACCAGCGGCATCAGGGCCCCCAGCGCCAGCCGGTAGACCCAGGTCAGCCGGCGCAGGGCGTCCTCGGGATCGCGGCCGACGAGGCTCCGGCTGGCGAGCTCGGTCGCCGCCAGGGTGATCGCCACCACCGCGGCCGCGACCCAGAACGGATGCCGGAGCCCGCCGGCCTCCCCGGCGCTCGCCAGCGCCGCGAACAGCGCGAGCGGCGCCAGCTTGGCGACGACGTTCAGCGCATAGCGGAAGAGCTCGAAGCGGAAGCTGTCCTCGTAGAGCGTCCGCAGGCGGCCGCCGGCCTCTTCCACCCAGTGACGCATGCGGATCGGCCCGGAGCGCTCGAGCAGCGCCGTCAGCATCGAGAGCAGCGGCACCCAGGGCAGCAGGATGACCGCGCCCCAGAGCCAGCCGGAGACGGAGCTCGCCTCAGCCATCGGCCAGGTACCTGCGGCGCAGACGGCGCTCGAGCGCGTTCATCTCCCCGTCGTCGGTCTCGTGATCGTGTCCGAGGCAGTGCAGCGCGCCGTGCAGGATGAGCAGCCGCAGCTCGCGCTCGACCCGATGGCCGAGCGCCCCGGCCTGCCGGGCCGCCTGCGGCACCGAGATGGCGACGTCCCCGAGCGGCCACCCCTCCGGCCCCGGCTCGCCCGGAAAGGAGAGGACGTCCGTCGTCCTGTCCTTGCCCCGGAAGTTCCGGTTGAAGGCGCGCATCGTGCGGTCGCCGACGAAGCGCACCGCGAAGCTCTCGCGATCCGGAGCGAGCTCGCCGACCAGCCGCTCCACCCAGGGCCGCAGGTCCTGGTCGCGCACCGTCGGAAAGCGCCCGAGACCGGCGATCGTCACCACCGGCCCGTGCCGGCCGGCATCGGCTGCCGCGACGCGGCTCACCCCTCGGCCCCGTCCCGGCGGCCGTATCTCTCGTAGGCGTTGACGACCTTCTGGACCAGCGGGTGGCGCACGACGTCGCGCTCGTCGAAGTGGACGAACTTGATCCCCTCGACCCCCGCCAGCACCTCGAGCACCTCGCGCAGGCCGGACGTCACGTTGCGCGGCAGGTCGATCTGGGTGATGTCCCCGGTGATCACCGCCTTCGACCCGAAGCCGATGCGGGTCAGGAACATCTTCATCTGCTCGGAAGTGGTGTTCTGGGCCTCGTCGAGGATCACGAAGGCGTCGTTCAGGGTGCGCCCGCGCATGAAGGCGTCG
>CAWDOT010000026.1:0-68847 GCA_963803995.1 uncultured Acidobacteriota bacterium | reverse complement strand
ACCCGCGCCTTGACCTCGAGGAAGTCGGCGCGCTCGCGCGGCCGTTCGCCCAGCGCGTGGTGCGCGCTGCCGCGGAAGTGTCGGTACTCGCAGGTGACGCGCGCGAGGTGCTGAAAGGCGGTCCGCTCGCCGGCGCGGACCAGCAGGTCCCAGTCTTCGAAGAAGGGGAGCGACTCGTCGAGCGGTCCGACCTCGCCGAGCAGCGCGCGCTCGAACAACAGCGTGTGGAGCGGGATGTAGTTGTCGAGACGCAGCAGGTCGAGGTCGAAGTCGCGGCTGTAGGGGAGCCGCCGCTCGGCCGCGCGCCAGCCCGATCCGGGCGCGGGCTCGTAGACGACCACCGCGGCGTCGGTGTAGACGACGCGCGCGCCGCAGCCGCGCGCGAGCCCGACCAGCGTCGCGACGTGATCGGGCTCGACGCGGTCGTCGTCGTCGAGGAATCCGACCCAGTCGCCGCGCGCGGCGGCGATGCCGGCGTTGGCGGCGGCCGCCCGGCCTCGGCTCGCGGCGTGCTCGACGCGGACGACCGGGAACGGGAAGCCGGCGGGGATCGCGGGCGGGGCGCCCCCGTCGTTGACCAGCACGACCTCGAGCGAGCGGTAGCTGCTCGCCGCGAGGCTCGCGAGCGCCTCGGCGAGCAGCGCCGGGCGGTCGCGGGTGCGCACGACGACCGACACGAGCGGGCCTTCGGTGAGCGGCAGCGCACCGGGTTCGGCGCCGAGCTCGGCGACCAGAGTGGCGAGGCCGCGGGTCGCGAACTCGCCGGCCGCCAGCTGCTGGTAGGCCTCGGCGGCCTCGACCCGGGGCGGCAGCGTCAGGGTGCGGAAGCGGCGCAGACCGAGCGCCGCGCGGGAGTAGGGGCGCCGGGCGTCCTGGCCGGCGTAGGCGGCGAGCGCAGCCTCGAGCCGGGGCAGCTCGGCGGTGACGTCGACCAGGAGGTCGGGCCGGAGCGGCCGGTTGACCTCGTAGAGCAGCACCGTGAGCGCCTCGGCAACCGGCGCGAGCTCGTCGCCGGCGCGCACGCCGCCCAGCACGCGCGCGACCGCCGCAAAGGCGGCGCGGTGATCGGACGAGAGCTCCTGGGGTCCGGGCGCGAGCAGCAGGCGCGGTCGCTGGGCGAGCAGCGCGCGGCGCAGCGCCGCGGCGGCGTCGTCAATCCGCTCGGCCAGCGCGCCGTCGGGCAGCTCGGCGCGATCGACGCCGGCGACGCCCAGCCGGCGCGCCGCTTCGCCCGCCTCCGCGCGCCGGGCGGCCGCGTAGGCGCCGGCGTCCGCGGCGGCCGGGCCGCCGACGGCGCTGTCCGCCGAGTCGGAGAGGAAGAGCACGCGCACGGCGGCGCCACGCGCCGCGAGCTGGAGCATCAGCCCGCCGCAACCGAGCACCTCGTCGTCGTAGTGCGGCGCCACAACGAGCGCGCTCGGCGCCTCGACGACGGTCGTCTCGCCCGGTGGAATCTCGGTTCTGCGCATGGCGGTTCGGGGCGACGGGCCCGCGCCGGATCGTAGCACCGGCGCGGGGCCGGGCTTCAGCCGCGATGGCGAAAACGGAAGCGCAGGACGTCGATCAGCATGGAGGCGGCGTCGCGCACCGGGTGGACCTTCGAGGCGGGCGAGTCGTGCCAGGCCACGCCGATCTCGACCACCCGGAAGCCGCGCCGACGCGCCAGCCAGACCAGCTCGACGTCGTAGGCGAAGCGGTCGACCGTCAGCTCGGCGAAGAGACGGCGCGCGACGTCGCCGCGCAGCAGCTTGAACCCGCACTGGGTGTCGTGCAGCGAGGTGACGCCGAGCGTCCGGATCAGACGGTTGAAGCTGCGGCCCATCCACTCGCGGTGCCAGGGCTGGCGCCGTGTGATGCGCGCGCCGGCCACAGCCCGGCTGCCCAGCACGAGCTCGGCGTCCGCGAGCGCCGCCTCGAGCCGCCCGAGCTCCTCGATCGGCGTCGACAGGTCGGCGTCGGTCACCAGCACGGCGCCGCCCGAGGTCGCGGCGACGCCGGCGCGCAGCGCGGCGCCCTTGCCCCGGTTCTCCGGCAGGCGGACGAGGCGCACGCCGCGCGCCGCGAATCGCACGGCGACCTCCGCGGTCGCGTCGGAGGAACCGTCGTCGACGACCACGATCTCGGCCGGCGCACCGCGGCCTTCGAAGTAGGCGAGGAGGCGTTCGAGCGTCGGCCCGATCCGCTGGTCCTCGTTGAAGGCGGGAACGACGACGCTCGTGACGGCGGTCACCGGGACATTCTAGCCGCGCGCACCGCCCGCGTCAGACCAGGTCGGAGTCGGCCAGCGTGACGTAGAGCTGTTCGACGATGTCGTGGTGCGCGAGGTCCGGCACGAAGGAGCGTGCGATCAGGCGCACCTCGGGATGCTCCTCCGCGCTCCAGCCCCGTGCAGCAAGCGCCGCGCCGGCGAGCGGATCACCCGTGAGCCAGAGCTCGACCTCGGGCGCGCCCGCGTGCGCGGCGAGTCCGCGCATCTCGTCGGCGAGCAGCAGCAGATCGTCCACGGCGGCGCCGTCCCAGACCAGATCGGCCCAGCGCGAGCGCTCGCCGCCGGCGGCGAGCACTCCCCAAGCGCGCGTCCGGCCGGCACGGCGCACGCCGAGCTGAAGGTAGTCGCGGCGGGGCCGCCGCTCGAAGCGGCGCAGGAACCAGTCCGCGTCGCGGACCGCCGAGAGCGGGTAGCGCCCACGGGCGGCCGCCCAGAGCGCGTCGAGGCTCGTGCGACTCCAGCCCCGCTCGAGGCGGCGCCGCCAGCCGAGATGCGCAGGGCGGGGCGCGGCGGGCGCCCGCAAGCGCAGTACCGCGGCCTCCGCCGGATAGACCTCGGTCGCGCGCCCGAGCGCGGCCGCGCGCAGGCTCGGGAACCCGTAGAGAAGCTCGAGGCGCCCCGGTCCGGAGCAGCGCGCGAGGAACGATTCGATGGTGCGGGTCAGCAGTCCGCGGCGCCGGAAGAGCCCCGCTTTCCGGCGCGTGAAGACGTCGACCACCTGGCCGGCGAGCAGCGGCCGGCCCGCCCGCTGGAAGCCGACCGGGATCGCCGCGTAGTGCGCGATCAGTTGCCCTTCGGCGTCGAACGCCACCTCGACGGACCGCCCGTCGGCGAACGGCGGAAACGACCAGTGCCACTCCTCGAGGCTGCGCTCGACGCCGAACGCGGCGCGGAAGCCGGCGAGAATCGCGCGCTCGTCGCCCGGCCGCCAGGCGCGGATCTCGGTCGCTTCGGGCCCGGTCAAGGCGCGGCTCCGCGGACCAGGGCGCAGGCGGGCGACTCGCCGCCCCGCGCGTCGACGGCCCGCAGCCAGTAGGTGCCGGGCGCCAGGCGGCGCCAGGCGTCCGTGGGGAGCTGCCAGGACGTCGCCGGTGCGGCGAGGCGCTCGGCGGCGGCGGGGAAGCCCGAGGGCGCCGCCGAGACCTCGATCCAGTGCGGCGCTGGCGCGGCCGGTGGCAGGGCGGGCACGGGTCGGTGCTCCGCCGCGGCCGGCGCCCCCGGCGCGCCACCGCCGCGCTCGAGGTGCCCCAGCAGCGCGGCGAAAGCGCGGCCGTAACGCCGCCTGCGGAACCGCGCCGCCGCCGCGGCGAACCAGGCGGCGGCGGCGGGCTCCTCGACGCTCGACTGGGCGTAGAGGTGCCAGGCCCGCGCGGCCGGAACATAGACACTCCGGCGCCCCGCCGCGTGCAGCCGCTCGAGCCAGTCGGTCTCCTCGAAGTAGAGCTGGTAGCCCGTGTCGAATCCGCCGGTCGCCTGCCAGCTCTCCCGGCGGAAGGCGAGCAGCGCGCCCGACAGGGAACGGCTTTCGATCGGTTCCACCGCCTCCCAATGGCGGCGGGCGTGCCGCCGCCAGCGCCCGCGTGCTGCGGCCGCGCGCGCCGGCGCGCGCCGGGCGAGGGCGGCGGTGAGCTCGGCCCGGCGCGTGCGCTCCTCGGTGGGAGGGAGCAGGATCCGCCCCGCCTCGTCCCACTCGAATCGGGGGCCGGCGGCGTCGGCCCCCGCCTCGAGCTCGGCGAGGAGCGCGGCGAGGCAGCCCGGCCGCACCACGACGTCGGGGTTCATGGCGATCCAGAGCGGCGCGTCGAGCGCCGCGACGGCGCGCTGGACGCCGCCGGCGTACCCGAGATTCGCGCCCGGGTCGATCCGTTCGATCGGCAGGCCGCGCCAGTGCTCGCGGTCCGCCGGCTCCGATCCGTTGTCGACGAGCAGGATCGAAGCCGCGACGCCGGCGCGGTCGCAGTCCGCGGCGAGCGCCTCGACCGCGGGCCGCACCAGCCCGGGCGTCCGGTAGTGGACGAGGGCGACACCGAGTCGCGCGCTCCGGTTCATGCCGGCGCTCCCGCCCGCTCACGCGCCCATTCGACCGCGGCGTCGAGCTCGGAGGCGACGCGCTCCGGCGCGAAGCGTCGCGCCGCCGTCCGTCCCGCGCGCCGCTGCTCCCGCCAGACGCGTGCCGAGCCGAGCAGCGCGGCGGCCTCGTCCGCGAAGCCGCCGGCGTCGGCTTCGGGCGCGAGGCGCGCGCCGGTGCCGCCGGTGACGAATTCGAGCCCCTGGGTCCGCGAGGCAACCGCCGGCACGCCGAGCGCCATCGCCTCGAGCAACGGCAGGCCGAAGCCCTCCTGCTCGCGCACGGGGAAGAGCAGCAGGTCGCAGCCCGCGAGCGCACGCGCGGCCACGCGCGGTGGCACCGACTCGAGGTAGCGGTCGGGGGCGAGCCGCGCGCGTTCGGCCGTCGAGAGAGGAAAGACGGAGACCCGCAGCAGCCGGGCGGCGCAGCCGCGCCGGCGCAGCTCGGCGACCGTGTCGAGCCCGGTGGCGATCCCTTTGACCTCCGCTTCGAACACGCCGTAGAGCGCGATCCAGGGGCGCGGGCGCGGCGCGAACCGGAAGCGCGGCGCGAGCCCGGCGTCGAGCGCCGGCGGCGCCAGGCGCGCCGGCCGGCCGAAGCGCTCGCTGATGAGATCGGCCAGGCGCGGCGTCACCGTCAGTGCCGGCGCCGGCAGGGCGTAGGCCTGTTCGATCGCCGGCCAGTCGGCGCGGAAGTGGGGAATCTCTCCTTCGAACCCCTGGCAGAAGTGCGCGACCGGACCGAGCTCGAGCTGCCGCGCGCGGACGAGCGTCGTCCAGAACGTGGCGATGACCAGGTCGAGCGGCGCCGGCGGCGCCTCGCGTTCGAGATCGACGTAGCGCCCCCGGAATCCGAAGATCGCCGGCAGCGGGCCCTCGCCGAGCACCCTGACCCGGTGGCCGCGCGCGGCGAGCAGCGCGGCGTGCTCGAGCGCGACTTTGGTGCCGCCGCCGAGGTCGGGCCGGGCGAGGAGATAGGCGAGATCCACGGCGCGACGATTCTAGGACGCGGCGGCGGGTCCGCGGCCGGCGGCGCGGCGCGGGGCGAAGGCGCGGAAGAGGGCGAGCAGCGCCGCGAGCTGCAGTCCGATCAGGGTCGGGAAGCAGTGGCGCTCGGGCTCGGCGGCGTCGGCATGGAAGACCGCGAGCCCGTGCAGCAGGAAGGCGATCGCGACGGCGAAGGCGAAGGCGTCGACCGGCTCGAGCGTCGGGCGCCTGAGGAGCAGCGCGACGAGCGCGAGCGCCAGCGCGGCCGCGCAGATCCAGGCGGTGGCGAGCCGCGTCCCGCGGTCGAGCGCGCCGAGCGCCCCCGACGGCGGCGCGCCGAGGTAGGTGGCGAGGTCGGCGCCGAACAGATCCGCGGCGCCGCGCGCCGTCTCGCGCGCCACGAAGCCGGGGTGAGTGACGAGGAAGCGGGCGTAGAGGCCGCGGCCGCGCCGCTCGAACCAGTCGCGCAGCGGCCGATGCGCGGGCGAGCGGAAGATCTCGAGGTCGCGCTCGAAGGCGTAGCGGCCGCGGAAGGGCTCGAGCTCGGGCGACCAGGGCAGGCCGCGCGCGCGCCACCAGTCGAGCGCGGCCGGCTCGGGAGCGATGCGGTGGAAGAGGACGTTGAGCAGCGGCAGCTCGGCACGCTGGCCGCGCAGCATTCCCCACTGCGCGAGCGCGGCGCCGGCGAGGAGCGCGACGAGCGCCGCGGCGAGCGGCCGGGCGAGGTCGCGCCGGCGGCCGAGGCGCGCGGCGACGAGCGCGCCGGCGAGCACCGGCACGACGAGGAGGGCCGCGCTGTCGCGCGCGAACAGGAGCGCCCAACCGGCGACGACGGCGGCGACGAGCGAGGTTCGCCGCGTGCGGGAGAGAGCGTCGGCCGTCGCGCCCAGGAAGAGCCAGAGGAGCGCCAGAACGGGCCCCTCGCTGAGCAGCGTGCGCGTCCAGCCCGAGAGGTTCCAGGTCAGCGCGAGCGCGGCGAGGAGCGCACCGAGCGCGAGCCGGCCGGGCCGGGTCGTGGCGCAGGCGCCGGCGAGCAGGACGATGCCCGCTGCGGCGCAGCCGGCGTAGAGCAGCGTCTGGGTGGCCACGATCCGCGCCGGGTCGAGGCTGCAGGCGCGATAGAGGAGCGGGACGAGCGGCGGGCCGGTTGCGGTAGATCCCGTCCTCGAGCGCCGGCGTCGGCCCGGGCGCGAGCGGCGCGCGGGCGCTGAAGAAGAAGTCGAATCCGAGAGGTTGCCGGGCGCAGTCGAGATAGCTCTCGGAGTCGGCGAAGCGGCGGGCCTCGCGCGGGCCGCCGGCGAACCAGAGCAGGAGCGCCAGGCCCGCGCCGAGCGCGACCGCGGCGAGCGCGCGCATCACCCGGCGCGCCAGTGGTGCTCGATCTCGACCAGCCCGGGAACGAACTGCGGCGACAGCACCGTGAACGCGTCGGCGACGTGGCGCTGGTCGTAGACGTGCAGGCCCTGCTCGTCGAGCAGGAAGACGGCGAGCGAGAAGCTTCCTTTGGCGAGGGGCAGCGCGGGCAGCTCGAGCCGCAGATGGTGCCGCGTCCGCCCGGACAGCGGCGCCACGCCGGAGTAGTGGGTCGCGAAGGAGGCGATCGGCAGGCCGTCCTCTGCGCGGTTGATGCCGAGCGCGACATGGAAGGCGAGCGCGGGGTCCGCGCACTCCCAGTCGACCTCGACCTCCCAGCGCTCGCCGACGCGGTAGGCGGGCTGCTCGCCGGAGGCCGAGATCTGGCGGACCGCGAGCAGGCGGGCCGGGGCTCCCGGCTCTTCGGGTCGCGGCGCCGGCGGCGGGACCGCGGGCGCCCCGGCGGGGGCCGCGTGCTTCGAGAGCAGGAAGCGCTCGTACTCGCGCACCACCTGCCCGGTCTCGCCCGCGGCCTCGATCCGGCCTTCGCGCAGCCAGATCGCGCGCGAGCAGAAGGCCGACACGTAGTACATGGCGTGCGAGCAGAAGAGGAGCGTGCGCCCCTGCTCGGCGAACGCCAGGATGCGATCCATGCACTTCTTCTGGAAATAGCCGTCGCCGACCGAAAGAGCCTCGTCGACGATCAGGATCTCGGGATCGACCTGGGTGGCGATCGAGAAGCCGAGCCGCATCGCCATGCCGCTCGAGTACTGCCGCACCGGCTGATCGATGAACTCGCCGAGCTCGCTCCAGGCGACGATCTCGGGCAGGCGCGCGCGCACCTCCTGCTCCGCGAGGCCGAGGAGCGCGGCGTTGAGCTCGATGTTCTGGCGTCCCGTGAAGTCGGGGTGGAAGCCGGAGCCGAGCTCGAGGATCGCCGCGACGCGGCCGCGCACATCGAGCCGCCCGGTGGTCGGCGTCGCCACGCCGGCGACCAGCTTGAGCAGCGTCGACTTGCCGGCGCCGTTCTCGCCGACGATCGCCAGGCTCTCGCCGGCCGGCAGGTCGAAGGAGACGGCGTCGAGAGCCCGGAAGGCGCGGTGGCGGGAACGCCGCGTCACCATCTCGAGCAGCCGCGCGGCGGGCGAGGCGTAGAGACGATAGGTCTTGCCGAGATCGAACGCCTCGACGGCGGGGAGCCGCTGCATCCGGAGGATCCTATCGCCGCGCGCTCGGCGCGCAGAAAAGAAAAACGGCGCGGACCGGAAGGTCCGCGCCGTCGACTACCGGAAGCGCGCTCGGCTCAGTTGCCGAAACGATTCATGTTCAGCTGGATGCCGCTCCCGGTCTGATCGGGCGCGGCCGCCCGAAGGTGTAGTAGTAGTAGTTGAGGAAGTTGAGCGTGATCTCGTCGAGCGCCGGGTAGTCCGGGCCCGTCGGTCCGAGCGTCACGCTGATCGCGTCGCACACGTTGGCGAGCTGGATCGCCGGCAGACCGGCGCTGAACCGGCCCTCGGCCTTGTGGACCGCGGTGACCCAGTTCTGCGCGAGCATCGTGGCGGGCTGGTCCTCGATCGTGAAGATGTCCGGCATGTTCAGGTTGAGGTACATCCAGCCCGACTCCGGGGTGACGTCGAGGTCCGGACCGAGATGCGCTGCGCCTCGGCCGGGAACAGGATGTCGGCCTCGGGGCAGGGCGAGATCGTGCACAGCGCCTCGGGGTTCTCGGCCTCGTCGAAGGTCACCGTCTGACGCTGGGTCAGCGGGTACCAGAAGGGCGCGCCGAGGAAGCACTCGAAGCCGCGGACGTCCTGATCGTAGCCATAGCCGTAGAAGGCGAAGAGGTCGGCGATGTACATCTGGATCGTCGAGTCACGCCAGACCAGCAGGTCCGTGCCGCCGGCAACGCCGCGTTCTGGTAGAAGCGCGTGGCGAACGTGGTCGGCAGGGTCTCGCGAAGGTCGCCACCACCGGGCTGCCCGGGGCCGGATCGGGAGTGTCCCAGTCACCGTAGCAACGGCCCCAGAAGGTGCCGTTGAGGGTGTCCTGGCCGACGAGATCGGCCGGGTCGACGGCCTCGACGTGCACGAGGTTGTCGCCCTGGGCGAAGTCGTTGGCGTAATCGATCATGTACCAGTCGCCCCACAGGATGTTGTCGTACTCGGCAACACCGGTGTAAGGGCCGGCCTCGGTCCAGAAATAGCCGGACTCGCAGGGGGTCTGCAGCGTGCAGTCGTTGGTGACGTCGACCGTCACATAGCCGCGCGCGACGTTGTCGCCGAGGTCCTGGCCACCGCAGCGGCCGTTGTAGATCGCCGACGGACCGCCGGTCAGGATCGACTGGACGTGCGAGATGTAGTCGCGTCGAGCGCCGGCACGTCGTAGGGCAGCACGCCCGAGCAGTTCGGGTACGAGCGGCCGTGCCGGGTCCGAGTACGGGCCACGGGGGCTGACCGAGGTCGACTTCGCGGTGACCGGCAGGATGCCGTCGCGGATGATCAGGCCCATGCCGATCGTCTGGACGTCATAGCCGGTCAGGTAGACGTTGAAGTCGAGCGCCTCGACCGAGAGGTCGGTCCAGACGATGACGTGGGTCATCGCGGCGGCGGCCGACGCGTTGTTGATCGAGAAGAACGTATCGACCCCGTTCGGGTTGTCGATGTCCACCTCGAAGTACGGCAGGAGGAGCGTCGCGGCCGGGGTGGCCTCGATGGTGCAGAGGTCGGCGATCGCCGAGCTGCCCAGCGCCAGGAGGCTAGCCACCGCGAAGCAGCTAACGAGTTTCTTCATCTGAGACAATCTCCTTTCCAGGATTCCCTTGCCTGCGAAAGCGACATCCAACTTCGCATCGATGACGACAGACTCGTCTGCGTACTGCGCGGGACATCACCTCCGATTAAAGAGATCGGTCGGGGGCGATGGTAGCACAGGGCCGGAAGGGACCGGAAGGGGGGCGGAAGCCCCCCTCCGCGGGCTCTCCGGGAGGGGGGCGGGAAGGTCCGGAACCGGGGCCGGGGGCGCCCGGCGGCAGGGGTCAGCGCTTGGCGGTCGCGGTCGAGCGCCAGGCGACCATCCGCCCCTGCTCCGGGCACGTTTCGCCGGCGAGCGCGGCGACCAGGTCCCCGCGCTTGTCGCGGTCGAGGTCCGCGATGGCGAGGTCGTAGACGCGGCAGGTGGCCTCGCTGGCCATGCCGGCGGTGTCCTCGACCGTGAATCCGCCCTTGCCGTCGTTGAGGAAGACGTAGATGCGGCCGTCGCCGGTGCCGCCGGCGAGGTCCGGCTTGCCGTCGCCGTCGAGGTCGCCGGCGGCGAGCGCGAAGAAGCCCTTGCTGCCCGGTTCGACGAACACGCTCTGGCGCGTGAACTTGCCGTCGGCGCCCAGCTTGTAGATGTCGATGCCGGTGCGCCAGACGGAGAGCTCGGCGCTCTGGTAGCCGACGATCAGCTCGTCGCGCTTGTCGCCGTCGAGGTCGGCCGCGGCCACCACGCGCGCGAAGGAGCGCAGCCGGAGGCTGTCGACCCAGACGTAGTTCCAGGAACCGTCGGCCTGGTGCAGGTGGACGAGCGCGGCGTTGCCCCGGGAGTTCGAGCCCGCCGCGAAGTCGATCCTGCCGTCGCCGTCGAAGTCGCCGGTGACCAGGGAATCGCCGAACAGCTCGGGATGGGTCTTGCCTTGCGTCACCGGCTGCCAGCCGCCGTCGGCGGCCCTGGCGGTAGAGCGCGACGCCGTAGGACTGCTGCATCCGGTTGGTCGTCCCCTTCTGCGCGCTGAAGGAGCCCATCGGGCCCTCGGCGAGCGCGAGGATCTCGTCGCGGCCGTCGCCGTCCCAGTCGAGCGTCTGGACCGCGCGCGAAGAGAAGAGGCTGACCTGGCCGGGCTGGAGGGCGCCGGCCTCGAAGCCGAGGCCCTGTCCCGCGAGCACGAAGTTGCCCTTGCCGTCGCCCTCGAGGGCGATCAGGCCGCGCAGGTGGACGGCGATCGCGAGGTCGGGCTTCTTGTCGCGGTTGAAGTCGCCCACCGAGATGTCGCCGTAGTCGTAGGGCAGCGGCGGGTAGCGCGCCTCCTCCCATTCCTTGAAGGCGCCCTTGCCGTCGCCCAGGAAGATGTGCGGGTAGGCGCGCAGCTGCCGGCGCACGCCGCCGTGGACGATGTCGAGCTTGCCGTCGAGGTTGACGTCGGCCAGGTCGAAGCCGTTGCGCCACTGGCCGTCGTTGGGCAGGCCCGCGCCGATCGGCAGGAAGCGGAGGCGGTCGCTCGCCCCGGTCGTGACCTTGTACTCGGCCTCCTTGGCGGCGAGCTCGTCGGCGGTCGGCTCGGGCTTCTTGGTGGCGACCTGGGGCTGGATGTTGTCCACCCGGTAGATCTTGCCGAGGAAGAACTCGGCGTCCTCGCCGGCCAGGTCGATGGTCATGCCGCCGGGCAGGCGGACCCGGTTGCCTTCCAGGCGGAGATAGGCGTTCTCGCTCGGCTTCTTGAACTTCTTGATGTAGTACTCGCGGCCCCGCTCGTCGGTCAGCCATTTGCCGTCCGGGGGCTGCTGCTGCTTCTGCCAGGGCCGCAGTTTCGGCGCGGCCTCACCCTCCTCGGGTGGCACCACGGCGGCGTCCGGGTCGTGGGTGACCACCACTTCGGGCTCGCGCACGCGCGTGACCCGGGGTTCGCCCGATGCGGGCGTCGCCGCCGGCGCCGGCGCGGCCGTCGGGGCGGGCTCGGCGGGCGCCTGGGCCCGGCTCGGCGGTGCGGCGAGAGCCGCGGCGAGCGCGGCGACGGCGAAAGCCGCACGGATGGCGTAGCGGCGCGGGGAGCTGCTCATAGGGGTCCTTTCGTCAGGCAGATCGGGCCAAAGCGGCCGGTTTCGGCGCATCGAGCAGAGGGGACTAGCAAGAGAGATACCGGCTCGCGACCGATCTAGAGCTCGTCCGCGAAACCGGGCCGCAGCCGGCGGAAGATCGCGAGCCCGCCGGCGAGCGCGCACGCCGCGACGCCCGCCAGGACGAGGAGGGGAACGAGCGGCGGCGGAGCGCTGCCGAGCAGCGCGGTCCGGTAGAGGCCGACGATGACCGCGAGCGGGTTGCAGAAGAGGAGCTCGCGCAGCGCCTCCGGCACGATGCCGATCGGGTAGACGATCGGCGTCAGGTAGAACCAGGCCGAGAGCGCGATACCGACGATCTGGGCGACGTCGCGGAAGTAGACCTGCGCGGACGAGGCCGCCAGCCCGAGACCGAAGGCGAGGGCGAGCTGGGCGACGATCGCCAGCGCGAGCCAGGGCAGGGCGCTCCAGGCGAGCGCTCCGCGCACGCCCTGGAGGGCCGCGAACACGCCGAGCGCGACCGACTGGTGGGCGAAGGAGCCCAGGACCACCGCCAGCACCAGGAGCTGGCTCGGGAAGCGCAGTTTCTTGACCAGGTTGGCGTTCTCGGCGACCACCGTGGTCGCGCGCTGGACCCCTTCCTGGACTCCGAGCCAGGGCAGCAGCCCGGCGAACAGGAAGAGAGGGAAGCTCGCCGTCCGCTCACCGACCAGCGGCACGCGCAGGACGTAGGCGAAGACGAAGCTGAACAGGGCGAGCTGCCAGAGCGGGTGGACGAACGCCCAGAGGAAGCCGAGCAGCGACCCCGCATAACGCCCGCGGAGGTCGCGCGCGACCAGCTCGCGCAGGAGGAATCGGAATCGGACCATGCCAGGAAGCCGGAGCGGGCCGGCCCGCCTGCGGCGATGGCATCTTGACATGGATTCGCGCGCCCGCCTACTATGCGAAGCGCGGGGTCCGTCCCTGCCGATGACCATGGCCACCATGCCCGAATTCCGACAGGTCCAGCTCGTGGGCCGCAAGATCCGGCAGCTGCGCAAGGAACGGCGGCTGACGCAGACCGAGCTCGCGCAGCGGCTGGGCATCCAGCAGTCGGACCTTTCGCGCATGGAGAAGGGCGAGTACCGGGTCTCCCTCGACACCCTCTTCAAGATCCTCGCGGAGTTCCGCCTCGGCATCGGCGAGTTCTTCGAGGAGGTCGCGCACGAGTCGATCACGCCGCGCGATCTGCGTCTGGTGCGCGGCTTCCACGAGCTCGACAGCAACGCGCAGCAGGAGGTCGAGAGCCTGATCCTCGACCGCGTGCCGGCCACGCGCGCCCCCAGCCAGCGCTCGCGCCTGGAACGGAGCGTCTCTTGAGCTTCGTCGTCGACTCCCGCGCCGCTTACGAAGCCGCCCGCGAGCAATGGGGCCGGGCGATCGACGCCGGTCACCTCGACCAGGCGCAGGCCTGGCTCGAGGCCGCGCTCGCGTGGGCTGCCGAGGCGGGCGAAGACGATCTGCGCGACCGGGCCTTCGTGGTGCGGGCCGCAATCCTGCTCGAGACCGGCGGTGGCTTCGATCTCGCCCCGGAGCTGCGCGCGCTGCTGATGCGCTCGCGCGACTCCGAGAACTGCTTCCTCGCCGCCTACTCGCTGGCGCGCGCCTACGAGCTGCGCAAGGAGAGCAAGAAGGCGCTCTTCTACGCCCAGGTCGGCCGCGACCGCGCCGAGAGCCTGGATCGCGGGCGGCGGGCCTCGAGCCAGAACCAGCTCGCCAACCTGCTGGTCGCCGAGAGCCGCTTCGCCGAAGCGGTCACCGTCTACCGCAGCTCGCTCGAGCTGCTCGACGCCGGCGACCGGCTGCGGCGCGCCGTGATCCTCGACAACCTCGGCTACTGCGAGGCCCTGCTCGGCCGGCGGCTCGAAGGACTCACCCTGCTGCGCGAGTCGCTGCGCGCGCTGTGCCGCCTGGGCGCCGAGCGCCACGAGCTGCTGGCGCGGCTCGACCTCTGCTTCGTGCTGCTCGAGATCGAGAAGCCGAGCGCCGCGCGCCGGCACGGGCGGCGCGCGCTCGACCTCGCCACCGCGCTCGGCGACGCCGACGCGGAGAAGAACGCCCTCTATCTGCTCGGCGCCGCGGCCGCGGCGCTCGGCGATCGCTTCGGAGCGCGCCGCTGGTACGCCCGCCTGCAGAGCGGGTTCTACCCGGACGCCGACTATCTGCCCGACGTCCTGCTCCAGGTCGACGTGCGCGGCCTGGTCAACCTGAAGGCGTGATCGTGACCGCCCGCCGCCTCGCCACCGTCTTCGCGTTCGCCGGCCTGCTGGCCGCGCTGCCCGCTGCCGCGCTCGAGAGCGCGCCGGCGTCGGCGGTCACCGCGGGCGGCGCTTTCTACAAGCTGCACGCCGGCCGATTCGTCGACCTGTTCGGCGCGAACCCGGCATTGCCGGCCGAGGCGCCGGTGCTCGCCCTCGACGTGGTGCCGCCCGGCCAGCCGCTGCAGCGCTGGGTGGTGCCGGGGACCGAGGGCGGCGAAGTCGAGACCTCGCCGGCGCTCCTGTTCGACGAGCGCAGCTCGATGCTGCACATGGTCTGGAGCAGCCGGGCCGAGGGCAACATCGTCTCGGCGCGCCTCTGGCTGCGTTCGTTCGGGCCGGAGGGCTGGTCCGAAGCGATCGATCTGTCCGGCGCGACCGTCGGCGACAAGCGCTCGCTGCAGCTCGCGCTCACCGCGGACAGCTACCGGACCACGGTCGCCGGCGTCGAGACGCAGGTCTCGCGGCGCGTCCTCCACCTGGTGTGGATCGAGGACACGGACCGCGGCGCCACCGCCTTCTACTCGCCGATCGTGTTCCTCGACGGCCGCTATCTCGGCTGGAATCCGGTCGTCCGCCTCGAGGAGACGGTGACCGCCGAGACGCCGTCGCCGGTGCCGGCGACGGCCGCGCTGCGCGAGCAGCCGGCGCTCGAAGTCGGTCGCGGCGGCGACCGCGTGACGATCGGATTCGTCGACGCGCGCACGCTGCGGGTGGCCACCGCCGAGGTGCGGCTGCTGCCGGGCGAGCTCGGACAGCTCGCCGAGGGCGCGCGGGGTCACATCATCGAGTACGCCACGAGCCGCTTCCCGCAGGAGATTCCGGGCATCGCCGAGGACGCGCGGGGTCACATCATCGAGTATGCGACGGCGCTGCATCCGGCGATGGCTGCCTACGTCGCCGACGGGACGCGCAGCTTCCTGCTCGGGGCCGACCCGTCGGCCGGGCTCGAGGCCTTCGCCGACGGCGCCCGCGCCACGGTCCTCGCGCTCGGCGACCAGGTGATCGGCGGCGGGCTGGTCAACGGCTGCGCCGGCGGCGGCTCTCTGCTCGAGCTGCCGCCTCTGGTGCCGCGCGAAGGGGCCGACTTCCCGCAGTTCTTCGCGCTGCGCCCGGTCCGTTTCTGGGGCTCCCCGGAGCTGCCGGCGGAGGCCGCGGCACCCCTGCTCCTGGTCGCGCCCGACGGCGAGCGCGCCCTGGTCGGCTGGCTCGCAGAGAACCGCCTCGCCTACCGCGAGACCCTCCCGGACGGATTCTGGAGCGAGGTCCGCACGATCGACCTGACCCAGGTTCCGTTCAGCGACGCCTTTTCGGCGCTCGCGTCGCGGCTCTCCGGCCTCTGAGTCCGGCGGCGGTCGCCGCCCCCCGATCTTCAGTCGATTTCGAGTCCGAGCGCGGTCGGACGTGCGCTCTCGAGCGGCTGTGCGCCGAGCTCGCGCCAGGCGGCGCGGATCGCGGCGCTCCGCTCCGGCGGCGCGAGCACCGCGACGCATCCGCCACCGCCGGCGCCGCACGCCTTGCCGCCCCAGGCGCCGAGCGCGCGTGAGCGCTCGAGGAGCGCCTCGAGCAGCGGCGTCGAGACCTCCGGCGACAGGCCGCGCCGAGCGCTCCACTCGCGCTCCATCAGCTCGCCGGCGCTTGCCCAGTCGCCGGCCTCGAGCACGGCCGGGAGCGCGCGGGCCGCGTCCCGGACCCGGTCGAGCCGCCCCACGATCTCGGCATCGCCGTCGAGCCGGCTGCGGACGACCGACCAGTTGGCGCCCGCCGAGAAGTGGCTCTGGCCGCTGTAGGCGACGAGCAGCCGCTCGCCCAGCGCTTCGAGGTCGACCGCGAGCCGGCGCAGCCGCTCGCCGCCGGGTTCGTGCTCGAGCGCGAGCGCGCCCCCGACCTGGGCGGGGAGGTGGTCCTGCAGGCCGGTCGGCAGCCCCATCAGCCGCGCCTCGAGGTCGCGCGCGAAGCGCGCGCGGGCGAGCGGCTCGCGCCGGAGCTCCCCGTGTTCGGCGACTTCGGCCGCGGCGAGCAGCGCGACCGCGAGCGCCGAGCTGGCTCCGAGGCCGGCGCCGCGCGGCGACCGGCTGGCGGTGACGATCGTGGCGGGCGGCAGCGCGAGCGCCTCGACGACGCGTCCGATCAGCGCCGTCGCGGGTCGTGCCACGAGGCCCGCGATCGAGTCGGACTCGAAGGTCTCGCCGTCGGATTCGACCCGGTACCCGCTCGCGCGCGGCGCGACGGCCGCGGTGACCACGAGATCGATGGCGACGTTGACGGTGGCGGCGCCGGGGTGGAGGAGGCCGAGCGGCCAGATGTCGAGTGTGCCGCCCGCGAAGTCGACGCGGCAGCGGGCGGTGACGCGCGCCGATCTCACCGGCGCGCCGCGCCGGAGCGGGCGCTCCCGGCGGGCAGCGTCGGCGCCGAAGCGACCTGGACGGGCGCGTCGGCCGGACCCGGCGCGCGGTAGGGCGCCCCGGTTTCGAGGCTCGCGCGCATCGCCTCGCGTGCGCCGCGGAAGTCGGCGATCTCGAGGCGGGAGAGCGGCTCGGCGGGCACGCTCGCGATCGACTGCGGATCGATCCACCGCCCGCGGTGCTGGATGCGGTAGTCGAGGTGCGGGCCAGTGGCGAGGCCGGTCGAGCCGACGAAGCCGATCACCTCGCCCTGGGCGACGCGCGCTCCCGCACGGATCCCGTCGGCGAAGCGCGACAGGTGCAGGTAGCCCGTCAGGTACTCGTTCGGGTGGCGCACCTTGACCGTCTTGCCGCCGCCGCCGTCCCAACCGGCGAAGATCACCGTGCCGGACGCGGTCGCGCGCACCGGCGTGCCGGTCGGCGCACCGTAGTCGACGCCGTGATGCGGCCGGAAGACACCGAGCACCGGGTGGAAGCGCCGGTTCGAGAAGCGTGAGGTGACGCGCGAATAGGGCATCGGCGAGCGCAGGAACAGCTTCTCGAGCGGCCGTCCCTCGGCGTCGTAGTAGCCGTCGCCGTACCGGTAGGCCTCGAGCTGCCGGGATCCCTGGTCGTAGCGGACCGCCAGCACGTCGCCGAGCCCGAAGCGCTGGCCGTCGAGCCAGACTTCCTCGTAGAGCGCCTCGAAGCCGTCGCCGCGGCGCAGGTCGCGGCTGAAGTCGAGGTCCCACTGCAGGACTTCGGCGAGCTTGTAGGCGAGCTCGCCGTCGGCCCCGGCCCGGTCGATGGAGTTCTCGAAGGCGCCCTCGAGGGTGCCGCGCACCGAGCGCACCCGCACCTCGCGCTCGCAGGCGCGCCAATGGCTGGTCCAGGCGCCGGCCTCGCGTTCGAGCGCGAGCGCGCCCTTGCCTTCGAGCGCCAGCTCGAGCCGGCCGAGTCCGCCGTCCGGCGCGCGCCAGGCGGCGTAGCGGGCGCCCGGCCGGAGCTGGCGCAGGTCGATGTGACGCGCCGACGCGAGAGCGGCGGCGTGCGCCTCCTCGCGTGCGAGCCCGAGCTCGGCGAGGATGCCGCCGAGCGTGTCGCCGCGCCGCATCACGCCTTCACGGTCGGGGCGCTCCCCGGTGACCGGCGCAGCCGGCGCCGGCGCGGCCTCGGCCAGCACGTGTGCGCCGGCGTGCGGATCGAGCGCCGCGGTTTCGAGCGCGGTCGGGCCGAGCAGCGAGTCGTCCCAGATCGAGCCGGAGAGAGCCGCGAAGGCGAGCAGACCGCCGAGCGGCAGGCCCAGCACGGTCCAGGGTTTCGCCTTTCCGCTCTCGAACCGGCTCATCTCGCGCTGCGCCCTCCGTCCACGGGTTGTCGGGGACCGGCCGGAGCCGGTGCGGAGATCCTAAGCGGACGAAAGGAGCTCTGTCCAGCGCAGATCTCTCACCCGCGCAAGCGCGGCGGAACTTCGGTAGAGGGGTACCGGGCGGCGCGCGGCTCAGCGCAGCGCGTCGGCGATGACGGCGTCGGGGTCCGCGGGCAGCTTGCCCTGGTAGCGCGCCTGCCCGTCGCGGAAGACGATCAGGCCGGGCAGCGTCGCCACCGCGTGCGCCTTCGAGAACTCGCCGTCCCGATCGAGGTAGACCGGAGCGGCCAGCGACTTGCCGGCGAGGAAGCGCTCGATGTCGGCCGGCTCCTCCTGGAAGTCGACCGTGACGACCCGCGCGCGGCCCGACCAGTTCGAGGCGAGCGTGCCGACGCGCTCGACGATGTCCCGGCAGCGCGGCGACCAGGAGGCCCAGACGACGACCAGTGTCGTGCCCTGTGCGAGGTCGGCCGACGTGAGCTGTCCGCCGCGCAGGCCGGGCAGACGGACGTCGTCCTGAGCGCGCGCGGCGCCGCCCGCGAGCAGGAGCCCGGCGCAGCAGAGGGCGGCCGCGATCGCGGTTCCGGCCCTGCGGTCTGTTCGGTGGCTCATCGGGCGCTCCTTCCGGCGGCTCGTCTCATTCGCTGTCGAGCAGCGTCCGGATCCGTTCGCCGAGCGCGCTCGGCGCGGTCGCGCGCGGGCAGCGCGTGCGCACGCGCAGGATCAACTGCTCGATGGCGACCGCGCGGTCGCGGCATGACGGACACTCTTCCAGATGGCGCGCGACCGGGTCCGCGATGCCGCTTTCCCGCTCGCGGTCGACCCAGAGGAAGACGATGCGCTGGACCCGCCTACAGGCCATGCTGATCGTCTCCTGTCGAGCGCGCTCGCATCGCGTCGGCTTCCCGTTCGTCCAACCCGGCCGGCAGCATCGTTATTCCTAGGCCGCGCCCGCCCGGCGCGGATCGGCCGGCTCGTCGTCGCGGGTCCGGCGCTTGGCCGGCGCCGCGCCGTCGCGCAGGTAGCCGCGCTGGCGGGCGTAGCGCAGCATCTCGGCTTCGAGCAGCTTGCGGCCCCGGTAGAGGCGGCTCATCACGGTCCCGACCGGGATTTCGAGAATCTCGGCGATCTCCTTGTAGGAGAAGCCCTCGATGTCGGCGAGCAGCACCGTCATGCGGTAGTCGTCGGGGAGCTCTTCGAGCGCGCGCTGGACGCCCTCGTCGAACGCGCTCTCGAGAATCTCCTCCTCGGGGTTCTTCATCTGACCCGCGGCCTCGGCGGAGAGCTGGCTCTCGAAGCTCTCCTCGATGTCCGCGAAATCGCTCTCGATCGGCGCCGCCTGCCGCTTGCGGTACTCGTTGATGAAGGTGTTCTTGAGGATCTTGAACAGCCACGCCTTGAGGTTCGTGCCGGGCGTGAACTGGCCAAAGCTCCGGTAGGCCTTGAGGTAGGTCTCCTGCACGAGGTCCTCGGCGTCCTCGGCATTGCGCGCCATCCGGTAGGCGGTGTTGTAGAGCGAGTCGAGGTACGGCATCGCCGCCCGCTCGAACTGCCCGCCGTCGTCGCGTCCCGCCGGTTGCCCGCCCATGGTCTCCTCTCGGACGATACCGCTGTCCTGGCCGATGTCGATACGCACGTTCGGTGCCATCGGGATGCAATCGTCATACGCTTGCCCCGCCGTGTCGCGCTCGCCCGCTGTTCCGGTCGTCCTGCTGCTCGCCCTGGGGGCGCTCGCGGTCGCGGGCGGCTTCTGGGGCGTCACGTACGACGACGGCTACATCACCTACCGGTACGCCGACCGCCTCGCCAGCGGCCGGGGGCTGACCTGGAACGACGACGCGCGCGTCCTCGGCACCTCGGCGCCCGGTTACGCCCTGCTGCTGGCGGCGCTCGCCCGGGCCGGCGCCGGCGCGGGGTTCGACGTCGCGGACGCCGGCTCGCTGGTGACCTTCGGCTCGCTCGTGCTGCTGGCCACGCTCGCCGCGGGCCCGGGGCGGGGCGGCGTGGCGGTCCCGCTGCTGTTCGGCGCGCTCGCGCTGGTCTCCCGCTTCGACCTCGAGCTGCAGGGGTGCGAAACGCTGCCGGCGGCGGCCGCGCTGGCCTGCGCCTTCCGTCTCGCGCTGCTCGACGAGCGCCCGGCGGCGGCGGGTCTGGCCGGCGCGCTGGCGACCGCGATGCGTGCCGACTCGGCGCTCGCGCTCGCGGTCATCGGCGGTCTGCTCTGGCACCGGCGGCGCGCCTTCCCGGCGCGCTTCGCGCTCGCCGCGGGGGTGCCGATCGCGACGGGGCTCGCCGCGCTCGCGTTCTACTTCGGCTCGCCCGTCCCCGCCACGCTCGCCGGCAAGCGCGCGGAGCTGGCGCTCGCGGCGTCCGGTTACGGCCGTGCCCAGTGGGAGTGGCTCGAGCGGATCTACGGCCCCGGCGGAGCGCTCGCGCTCGTCGGGCTCGCCGTCGCGGGTCTCCTGCTCTCGCGCGAGCGGCTCGCGCGGGCGCGACCGGCGCTCGCGGCGGCCGCGCTCTGGCTGGTCCTGCACGAGTCCTTCTACCGCCTGGTCGGGGTGCCCTTCTCGCCCTGGTACCACGTACACCTCTTCCACGCGCTGCTGGCAGCGGCCGCGCTCGGCGCCTGGAGGCTCGCCGAGCTCCTGCTCGCGCGCGTTCGCGCGGCGCCGGGGCCGGCGGCGCGGGCCGCGCTCGCCGCCGCGCTCGCGCTGCCGCTCGCGCTCCCCTCGCTGGAGTTCGTCGTGGCGGGCTGGGCGAACCCCCCGATCCGCGGGTACGGATCTACCGGGACGTGGCGCGCGCGGCGGACGCCTGCCCGGGCGGCGGCGCCATCGTGGCGGTCGAGATCGGCGCGCTCGGCTACTTCTCGCGCCGGCCGGTGGCCGACCTCGTGGGGCTGGTCGACCCCGAGCTGCGCACAGCGCGCGCCGCGGGCCGCCAGGCGGAGATCGCGCTCGCGCGTCGCCCCGACTTCGTCGTCGATCACCCGGTCTTCCGCGACCCCTATCTCGGTCCGGTTCTCGCCGCGGCCTCCGCCGACGGATTCCGGCCGCTCGGCACCTTCACCCGCCCCGAGTATCCGACCGCGGTCCGCCTCTGGGCGCGCGCGGGCGCCTGCGCCCCGGGTCGACGGACGGGCTCGTGACAGAATCCGCCCGAGCGAGAGCCGCCTTGTCCGCCGCATTCGAGACGCCGCGCATCGAGCGCCTGCTCGAGCTGGTCGACGCCTTCGAGGGCCAGCCGGTCCTCCTGCTCGTCGACCTGGTCGCCGACCGTTTCGTCACCGGACATCCGAAGCGCATCAGCCGCGAGGCGCCGGTGCTGATCCTGCGCTGGGCGGGCGAGTCGCTCGCGCCCGGCGGCGGCGCCAACGCGGTGGCCAACGTGCGCGCGCTGGGCGGGCGGCCGCTGCCGGTCGGCTGCGTCGGCGACGACGCGGACGGCCGCGAGCTCGTCGCCGCCCTCGCCGCGCGCGACGTGCCGGTCGACGGCCTGGTGACGGTGCCGGGTTGGTCGACGCCGACCAAGGTGCGCATCCTCGCCGGCTCGCCGACCGGCATCAAGCAGCAGGTGGTGCGCTACGACCGCGAGCCCGACGAGGCCGTGCCGGAGTCGGCGCGCAGAGCGCTCGCCACGCGCCTCGCCGCCGCGGCCGGCCGCGCCCGGGTGGCGGTGCTCTCCGACTATGGTTACGGCGCGGCGGTGCCCGAGCTGGTGCCGGCGGCGCGCGCGGCGGTGGGCGATTCGGGCGTGGTGATCGCCGACAGCCGCTACCGACTGGGCGAGTTCCACGGGCTGACCGGCGCGACGCCCAACCAGGAGGAGGCCGAGGCCCTCGCCGGGCGCCGGCTGGACGACGACGGCGCCGCGCTCGCCGCAGGCGGCGAGCGCCTGCGCGCCGCGCTCGGCGCCGCTTTCGTCCTGGTCACCCGGGGCAGCCGCGGCATGGCGCTCTTCGCGGCCGGCGGCGCCGCCCATGTGCCGGTCCACGGCACCGACCAGGTGGCGGACGTGACCGGCGCGGGCGACACCGTGATCGGCACCTTCGCGCTGGCGCTCGCCGCGGCGCGCGTCGCCGCTCGAGGCGACGCTGCTCGCCAACTACGCCGGCGGCGTCGTGGTGATGAAGATGGGCACCGCCACCCTCGGCCGCGACGAGCTCACGGCGGCGATCCGGTCCGATCCGCGGCCGGTCGAGGAGGTGCGGTGGGCGAGGTCCTGACCGCCGCCGCGCTCGCGGCGCGCCTCGCGGAGCTGCGCCGCGCCGGTCGTCGCGTGGCGTTCGCCAACGGCCACTTCGACCTGCTCCACGTCGGGCATCTGCGCTACCTCGCGCGCGGCGCGCGCGGAGGGCGACCTGCTGGTGGTGGCGATCAACGACGACGACTCGGTGGCACGCCTCAAGGGGACCGGACGTCCGCTCGTGCCCGCGACGGAACGCGCCGAGCTGCTCGCCGCGCTCGAGCCGGTCGACTTCGTGGTCGTCTTCGCCGGCGACTCGCCCGCGCCGCTGCTCGCCGCGCTGCGCCCCGACGTCCACTGCAAAGGCACCGACTACGGCACTCCCGAGCGCGTGCCGGAGTACGAAGTGGTGCGCGCGTACGGCGGCCGGACCGTGCTGGTCGGCGACCCGAAGGACCACGCCACCAGCGATCTCATCGCGCGCGTCCGCTCCCTCCCGTGGTCAGGGTGAACGTCCTGCTCGTCCGCACCAGCGCGCTCGGCGACATCGTCCACGCGCTGCCCGTGTTGACCGCGCTGCGCCGGCACCTGCCGGACGCGAGGCTCGCCTGGGTGGTCGACGAGGCCTTCGCGCCGCTGCTCGACGGTCACGCGGACCTCGACGAGCTGCTGGTCGCGCCGCTGCGGCGGGCGCGCCGCAGCGGCGGGCGTCTCGCCGGCGCGCGCGACGTGGCGCGCTCCTGGCGCGGCTGCGCGCCTTCCGCGCCGACGTCGCGCTCGATCTCATGGGCAACCACAAGGGCGCGCTGATCGCGCGGCTGTCGGGGGCGCGCCGCCGCGTCGGGCTGGCGCGCGAATTCCGCCGCGAGGGATCGAGCGCGCTCTGGATCAACGAGCCGGTCGTCGCCCGGGCCGAGCACGCCGTCGACCGCGGCCTCGCCCTGGCCGGCGCGGTGGGCGTGCCGCCGGGCGCGTCGACTTCGGGACGGAGCGGCTGGTCCGCGGCGCGCGGCGGCGTGGCGCCCGCCGGGCGCTACGCCTTCCTCCATCCCGGCGCGGCCTGGGGCAACAAGCGCTATCCGCCCGCGGCGTGGGGCGCGGTGGCGCGCGGACTCGCGGCGCGCGCGGGTCTCGCGGTGCGCGTGGGCGCGGCGCCGGGCGAGGAGGGGCTCGCCGACGCGGTGGCCGCCGCGAGCGGCGGCGCCGCGGCCCGCTTCGACGCGCCCAGCCTGGGCGCGCTCGCCGCCGCGCTCGCCGGCGCCCGCGTGGTGCTCGCCGGCGATACCGGCGCCCTCCATCTGGCGCGCGCCTTCGGTCGCCCGCTGGTCGGCGTCTACGGGCCGACCGATCCCGGTCGCCACGGACCCTACGGGGCGGTCGAGTGGACGGTCGCGAAGCGCCTGCCGTGCAGTTACTGCCATCGGCGCATGGACGAGGCGAAGGCGTGCCTGCTGGCGGTCGCGCCGGCGGAGGTCGTCGAGCGGGCGCTCGCCGCGCTCGCGGCCGGAGGGCGCGATTGACCGGTTTTCGAGGCCACTGCTACACTGATTCGACGCCCCTGCGCCCGACCGGCACGACGTCGCGCCACCCCGCGCGCGCGCCGTACGGTCCCCGCGAGGAGCCCGGAACGACATGAGCAATCGCCTCGGAGACGTCCTCGTCAAGACGGGGAAGATCACCAACCAGCAGCTGCAGCAGGGCCTCGCCCTCCAGAAGGAGAAGGGCGGGCGCATCGGCTCGGCGCTGGTCAAGCTCGGCGTGCTCTCCGAGAAGGAGCTGGTCGAGTTCCTCTCCCAGCACTTCGGGGTGCCGGCGATCGACCTGTCGCGGGTCGAGATCGACGAGAGCGTCATCAAGATCATCCCCGCCGACGTCGCGCGCAAGTACACGATCCTGCCGGTGGCGAAGGTGGGCGCCAAGATCACGCTGGCGATGATCGACCCCACCAACGTCTTCGCCATGGACGACATCAAGTTCATGACCGGGTACAACGTCGACCCGGTGGTGTCGTCGGAGACGGCGCTGCGCACCTCGATCGACAAGTACTACGGCTCGACCCACGCGATCGAGCTGAAGAAGGTCATGGAGGACCTGACCGAGCCGGCCACCGACTCGTCGCTCGAGGTGCTCGAGGAAGAGCAGGACATCGACCTCGACACGCTCGAGAAGGAATCGGAGGAGGCGCCGGTCGTCCGCCTGGTCAACATCATCCTGACCGACGCCATCAAGCGCGGCGCCTCGGACATCCACATCGAGCCGTACGAGAAGGACTACCGGGTCCGCTACCGCATCGACGGCGTGCTCTACGAGATGATGCACCCGCCGCTGCGCCTGCGCGAGGCGATCACCAGCCGCGTCAAGATCCTGTCGAAGCTCGACATCGCCGAGAAGCGGCTGCCGCAGGACGGACGCATCAAGATCAAGACCAAGATCCAGGAGCGGATCAAGGACCTCGACTACCGGGTCTCGGTGCTGCCCGACGATCTTCGGCGAGAAGATCGTGCTGCGGCTGCTCGACAAGGACAACCTGATGCTCGACATGACGAGGCTCGGCTTCGAGGCCGATTCGCTGCGTCGCTTCGAGCAGGCGATCCTCAAGCCCTACGGCATGGTGCTGGTGACCGGGCCGACCGGCTCGGGCAAGACCAACACGCTCTACTCGGCGCTCCAGCGCATCAACACGCCCGAGGTCAACATCATCACCGCCGAGGACCCGGTCGAATTCAACCTGCCGGGGATCAACCAGGTCCAGATGAAGGAGCAGATCGGCCTGAACTTCGCCGCCGCGCTGCGCAGCTTCCTGCGCCAGGATCCGAACATCATCCTGGTCGGCGAGATCCGCGACTTCGAGACCGCCGAGGTGGCGATCAAGGCCGCCATGACCGGCCACCTGGTGCTGTCGACGCTCCACACCAACGACGCGCCGTCGTCGATCAACCGCCTGATGAACATGGGCATCGAGCCGTTCCTGGTCGCGACCTCGGTGCACATGATCGTCGCCCAGCGCCTGGTGCGGCGCGTCTGCTCCGCCTGCAAGGAGCCGGTCGAGGCGCCCGCCGGGGCGCTGGTCAACGTCGGTTTCACCGAGCGCGAGGCGAAGACCATCAAGCTGTTCAAGGGGCGCGGCTGCGAGCGCTGCTCGTCGACCGGCTACAAGGGGCGCGTCGGGCTCTACGAGGTGATGGAGGTCGGCGACGAGGTGCGCGAGCTGATCCTGTCGGGCGCGTCGGCGGTCGAGCTGCGCAACAAGGCGATCGAGACCGGGATGATCTCGCTGCGCGGCTCGGGCCTGCAGAAGCTGCGCGAGGGCGTGACCTCCATCGAGGAAGTCGTGCGCGAGACGGTGGTCTGACCCCGGCCGCCCGGCTCTTCCCCCGTACCCACCGCCGCCGTGCGCTCGTTCGCCGTCTTCGTCTTCCTCGCCTCGCTGCGCCTCGTGTCGCGGCTGTTCTGGCGGCTCGAGCGGATCTGGATCGGCGACACGCGGCCGGAGACGGCCTTCGACGGCCTGCGCGTGGTCGCGCTGCTCAATCACACCAGCCTCTTCGAGTGGCTCTGCGATCGGAGCCTGTCCG
Source organism: uncultured Acidobacteriota bacterium (assembly GCA_963803995.1). GTDB lineage: Bacteria > Acidobacteriota > Thermoanaerobaculia > Multivoradales > JAGPDF01 > JACTMI01. Next base: position 43,550 of record CAWDOT010000026.1, on the reverse strand, counting down.
CACGCTTTCCTCTGGCGGGTCGCGGTCCACGGCGTCATCCCGGCGGCCGCGAAGACGACCAACCGGCCCTTGGTCGGCGCCTTCTTCGAGATGCTCGGCAAGCACGTCGTCGCGATCACCCGCGAGCGCGATTCGACCTGGCGCGCGGTGCTCCAGCGCATCGATCCCGATTCGATGGTGCTGCTCGCGCCCGAGGGCCGGATGAAGCGGCCGAACGGGCTCGACTCCCAGGGTCAGCCGATGACGGTGCGCGGCGGCATCGCCGACATCCTCGACGCGATCCCGGCGGGGCCGATGCTGCTCGCCTACTCCGGCGGCCTGCATCACGTCCAGGCCCCGGGCGAGCGCCTGCCGCGCCCCTTCCGGAAGATCCGGATCGCGATCGAGCGGGTCGACATCGCGGAGTACCGCGCCGCGAGGATGGCCGAGGCGGGCTCGGAGGCCGGCTTCAAACGCGCGGTGGTCAACGATCTCAACCGCCGCCGCGACCTCCACTGCGCCGCCATGACGGCCGGCGGCGAGCCGCGCTGAGCCCCGCAGCCGCGCAGACGGCCGCAGAAAGAAACGCCCGGACGCGCCCACCGGGAGCGCAGGTCCGGGCGTCTCGACTCCCCGCGGGGCGGGTTACTTGACGACCAGCTTGCCCTTCATTCCGGCCATGTAGTGGCCCGGGAAGGTGCAGATGTAGAGGTACTCGCCGGCCTCCTTCGGCACTTCGAAGGTGACGTCGACCGTCTCGCCGCCGCCGGCCATCTTGGTCATCGCCAGGATGTGCTTCTTGCCGGAGTCCGGAATGTAGCCCTTGTCGCGCGCCATCGCGGCGTCCATCACGAACTGGTCGATCGGGGCGTTCTTGGCCATCAGCACCCAGTTGTGGGACATCTGCTCCTTGGGCATCGAGCCCACGGCGGTGAGCTGGATGGTGAGCTTCTCGCCCGGCTTGGCGTTGATGGTCTTGAGGTCGTACTGCATGGTCTCGAGACCCTTGATCTTGACGACGCGCGGAGCGGCGTCGGCGGCGAGGGCGGCGCCGGCGCCGAGCGCGAAAGCGACCAGGGCGGCGAGGAGGGGCTTGGACGGCAGCGTGCGGATCATGGCGGTGTTCCTCTCTGGGTGAAGACGGTAAGTGCCTGCGGCCCGGCGGGGCGGGCCGTCGATCATTGTACCGATCCTGCCGGCCGGGGGAGCTGATGCAGATCAGGTGCCGCAGATCAGGTGCGGCGGATCAGGCGCCGGGTGCGCCGGCGGTCAGGCCCGCGAATCCCAGAGGACGTCGGCGCGGCCGGCGAGCCGGTTGGCGGCGCGGGCGAGCACGAACAGGGCGTCCGAGAGGCGGTTCAGGTAGGGCAGGGTGGCGGTCCCCACGGCCTCCTGGCGCGCCAGGGCGACCAGCAGCCGCTCGGCGCGGCGGCAGACCGTGCGGGCCACGTGCAGGGCAGCGGCCGCCGCCGAGCCGCCGGGCAGGACGAAGTTCTCGAGCGGCGGCAGCGCTTCGTTCCAGCGGTCGATCAGCGCCTCGAGGGCGGCGACGTGGCGCTCCTCGATCCGCGGGACCGGGTGCCGCTCCTTTTCCGCCTCGGGGACGCAGAGATCGGAACCGAGGTGGAAGAGCTCGTTCTGGATGCGGGCGAGGTCGCCGTCGAGCTCGGGCGGGATCGGCGCGGCGCGCGCGAGTCCGAGGCAGGAATTGAGCTCGTCGACGGTGCCGTAGCACTCGACGCGCAGGGCGTCCTTGGCGACCCGGCCGCCGAAGCCGAGGGCGGTGGAACCGTCGTCGCCGGCGCGGGTGTAGATCTTCGTCAGGCGGGGCACCCGGGGATTCTAGCCCCCCGGCTCTGTGCGACGATGGCGGCCATGGGGATCGCCCGCCGCGCTCTCGCCCTCCTGCTCGCGTTCGCCCTCGCCGGCTGCACTTCGATCCGCCAGACCGGCAGCCGCCCCTTCGCGGGCGAAGGGGGCGCGCTGCGGGTCCGGGTCTTCGCCGACGACGAGGCGCGCGGCGCGGGCGCCGTCCTGCCCGCGCGCATCGTCGGTGAGCTCGAGCGGAAGGAGGGCCGGGGGTGGCGGCCGGTCTTCCGCTCGATCGAGCCCTCGTGGACGGTCGCGGGCCTGCTTCCCGGGAGCTACCGGGTGACCTTTTCGGCGAAGCTCAACGCGGAAGGGGAGGTCGAGGGCCTCGAGCGCACGGTCCGCCTGCCGGTCGAAGTCGACGAGGCACAGCTGTCCGAGGTCGAGGTCGTGCTCGACCATGTCTCGACCGGCATGATCGTCGCCGGCGTCGCGGCGGCCGTGGTCGCCGCGGTGCTGCTCCACGACTGGCTCGACGACCTCGATCTGCCCGCCCCGCCACCGCCCCCGGCCTGGGTCGCGGATGCCGTCTTCTGGGTCTCGCTCGACCTGCTCGACGAGCCGGAAGGCTGGCTCGAGCGCTCGCCCGGCCCGACGGTGACCTCGCACTTTCCGCGCGCCGGCGAGCGGGTCCCGGCGTCGCGCCCGCGCGCCGTCTTCGTCCTGTCCGAGCCGCTCGATCCGGCCTCGGTCCGCGCGGACGCGATCGAGGTGACCGACGCCGGGGGCGGGCTGGTCGCCGGCCGTACGAGCTGGGACGCGGAGCGCTGGTGGCTCGTCTGGGAGCCCGACACCGACCTGCCGCGCGGCGCCCGGCTGCACGTCGAGCTCGACGCCGAGGGGCTCGCCGCCGAGACCGGGCTCGCCTTCTCCGGGCCGGTCGGCTTCGACTTCGAGACCGCCCCCTAGTCTCCGGCGCCGGCCGGCGCGAATCCGCCGGGCCGCCAGCGCAGGATGCGGGTCTCGCCCGCGAGCCGGACGAGCTCCACGTCGATCGTCCGCTCGGCCCCCGCGCGGCGCGCCGTCGCCCGGATCGTGTAGCGCCCCTCGCCGAGGCTGTCGACTTCGCTCGTCAGCGTGCCGCCGCCGAGCTCGGTCGGTTCGAGGCCGGAAGCGTCGCCCTCGGCGAGACGCGCGAGCGTCGCCTCGACCGCGGACTCGGCGAGCCGGTCCAGGCGTGAGCGGGCGGCCTCGGTCCGCGCGCCGCGCGCCTCGGCCGAGAGCGTGATCGCGACCAGGAAGGCGGCGGACTCGACCAGCACGAGCAGCACGAGCGCGAGCAGCAGCGCCGCGCCGCGCTCGCCGGCGCGCGGGGCCGGGGGGCGCTTCACCGCCAGCCCCGCCGCGGCGCGATGCCGAGCGTGAACGACTCGAGCCGCTCGTCGCGGCGGCGCCACTGGGCGCTCGCCAGACGCCAGGCGAGCGGCGCCGCCGGCGCGCGGCGGTCGAGCGCGACCTCGACCCAGCCGGTCTCGGCGGCACGCCACCGGAACCCGACCAGATCGTCGAGCAGCGGCGCCGCGCTGGCGCTCGCCGCGTCCCGCGCGGCGCGCACCAGCCGGCCAGACCGCAGCGCCCAGACGACGCGCCGGTCGCCGTCCGCGAGCTCGAGCGGCAGCACGCTCCAGGTCCCGCCCGTGCCGGCGACCAGCTCGAGCGTGCGCAGATCGCCGGCCAGGCGGCGCAGCGCCGTCTCCTCGCGGACGCGCGTGAGCGAGACGACCGAGCCCGAGAAGAGGCGCAGGCTCTCCGAGAGCAGGTCGGCCGCGATGGCGAGCGCGACCATGAGGACCGCGGAGGCGATCACCAGCTCGAGCAGCGTGAAGCCGCCCTCGCGCCCGCGCCCGGTCACGGCTGCCAGAGCAGCGCCTCGAGCGTGCGGCGGAAGGGGCGTCCGGTGGCGCGGTAGGTGGCGACCAGCCGCACCCGGTAGAGGTCGCCGGTGTCGGTCGGATCGACGGCGAGCGCGAGCGCGCCGGCCTCGGCGTCGAAGCCGACCGGCAGCGGGCCGGTCGCGAGCGGCAGCAGCCCGGCGCGCAGCTCTTCGTAGGCGGCGACCAGGGCCCGCTCGGCCGCGGCGTGCGCCGCGAGGCGGCGCCGGGCGTTCGCTTCGAGCGCGTAGAGCGCGAGGCTCGAGAGCAGGAGCAGGGAGACGATCGCCAGGGCGACCAGCACTTCGATCAGGGTGAAGCCGGCGGCGGCCGCGCGCCGCGCGCGCGCCGGGCGGAGGCGGGCAGCGGCGGACATCGGTGGCTCGGCCACGCCCCCGCCGCCGCGATTCAGGACCCGGTGTCGAGGCCGAGCCGGTCGAGGATCGGCGCGGCCACCGGCCACTCCTTGCCCCAGCGCTCGGCCGGCGTGCGGAAGAGGATCAGGTAGACGGTGCCGGTGGCCGGATTGGCGATCGCCAGCTGGTAGACGCGCATCCTGCCGAAGCGTCCGCCGTCCATCTCGAGCTCGGCCCGGAAGGCCTCGAACGGCGGCTGGCTGGAGGACGAGCGCCGGCGCACGCCATGGCGCGCTTCGAGCTCGTCGAGGAAGCCGCGCGCGAACTCGCTCGCCGACACGCCGGTGCGCTCCGGCACGTGGCGCAGGCGGGTCACCGAGACGCCGGTCTCGAACTCGCCGGTCGGGTCGGGCGGCGCGGCGGTCAGCGAGCAGGCGTCGGCCTCCGCGCCGGGCGTCGCGGTGAGGGTCCAGCCCTCCGGCAGCAGCAGGCGCGCGCCCATCGACTCGCAGTCGACCCAGCGATAACCGGCCGGCGCGGCATCGCCCGCGGCGCCGGATGCGCCCGCGGGCAGGAGCAGGGCGAGCAGCAGAGCGGCGAGCGGCCGGCGCGCGCGTGGATTCGGCATGGGAGCGTGGCGAGTCTAGCGCGCGCCCGGGGGTGCGGCTAGGCTCCCGTGCGGAGGTTCGCCATGCCGCCGGCTGCACGTCTCTGCGCCCTTCTCCTGATCTTCGCGCTCTCCGGCTGTCGCACGGCCGGTGTCTCCGCGCCGGCCGCGCCGGCGGCCGCCGAGTCCCCGGGCGCGCTCGCCGGGCTCGACGCCGTGCTCTGGATGCAATCGGCCGCCGAGGCGCGCGCGCTCGCGCTCGCGACCTTCGCGGCCGCCACGCGCGAGCTCGACGCCGCGCTCGCCGACCCGGGACGCAGCGCGCTCGGCCAGGGTCCCGAGGCCGCGGCGCTGCCGCCGGCGCTGATCGCGGACATCGACGAGACGCTGCTCGACAACTCCGAGTTCCAGGGCCGGCTGGTCGCCGAGCGCCGCCGCTTCGAGCGCGGGCTCTGGCTCGAGTGGATCCGGCTCGCCCGCGCGCCCGCGTTGCCGGGCGCGGCGCAGTTCGCCCGCCATGCGCGCGAGCGCGGCGTGACGCTCTTCTACGTCACCAACCGGGACGCCGACGAGGAGGCGGCGACGCGCGCCAACCTGGCGAGCGCCGGCTTCCCGGTGCCCGAGGGGGTCGACGTCGTGCTCGCGCGCGGCGAGCGGCCGGAATGGAAGAGCGACAAGAGCGGCCGCCGCGCCGAGATCGCGCGCACGCACCGCGTGCTGCTCCTGCTGGGCGACGACCTCAACGACTTCGTCGACGCCGGGGGAGGCAGTCTCGACCAGCGGCGGCAACGGGTCGAAGCGGCCGCCGGGCGCTGGGGGCGCGACTGGTTCGTCCTGGCGAACCCGAGCTACGGCTCCTGGGCCGCCGCGCTGGTCGCCGGCGCCGCCGATCGCTCGCCCGCGGCGGAGCTCGCACGCAAGCTCGAGCGGCTGCGCAGCGTGCCGTGAGCGCCGGCAGCCGGGCCCGGATCCTGGCGGTCGTCCGCCGCATCCCGGAGGGAAGGGTCGCAACGTATGGTCAGGTCGCGACGCTCGCCGGCCTGCCGCGCGGCGCCCGGCAGGTCGGCTACGCCCTCGCGGCGCTGCCCGAGGGGAGCGACGTGCCCTGGCAGCGCGTGGTCAACGCGAGCGGCGAGGTGAGCGCTCGCGCCGAGCCGGGCGCCGACCACTTCCAGCGTCACCGTCTCGAGGAAGAAGGGGTGCGCTTCGACCGGCGCGGCCGGATCGACCTCGCGCGCCACCTGTGGGACCCCGACGCCCGGTCGCGGCGCGGTCGGCAGCGCTGAGCCCGCGGCTTCGATATCCTCCCCCGCCGGATGCCCCGTCGAAACTCCCACTTCCTGCTCGAGCTCGGGCCGGGCGGGCTCTCGTCGCTCACTCTCGCCTTCGGGACCGGGCTGCTCGGGCTCGGGCTGCCGGTCGCCTGCCGCGTGCCGGGCGTGCTCGCAGGGGCGGCGCGCGACGAGCGCCGGCCGAGCGACGCCGTGCTGGTGCTCGGCCGCGAGCTGGTCGACGACCAGCCGACGCCGGTCTTCAGCGCCCGCCTCGACCACGGCGCCGAGCTCTTCCGCGCCGGCTGGGCGCCGCGGGTGATCGTCTCCGGAGGCATGACCGGCACGGCGCGGCGCAGCGAGGCGGCGGCCGGGCGCGATTACCTGCTCGCCGCGGGGCTGCCGGCCGACGCCGTCTGGACCGAGGACTCGAGCCGCCACACGCTCGAGAACCTCTTCTTCGTGCGCGCGACGCTGCGGCGGCGCGGCTGGAACCGCCTGCTGCTGGTCTCCGATCCGCTCCATCTGGCGCGCGCCCTCGCCTTCGCGCGCGGCCTGGCGCTCGACGTCGCCTGCTCGCCGGCGGCGGGGGCGCCGCCGCGGCGGGGCAGCACGGGGTGGTGGCTGCGCGCCGGGCGCGAGGCCTTCCTGCTCCACTGGTACCACGTCGGCATGGCCTACAGCCGTCTGCTGCGCTCGCGGCGCCTGCTCGAGCGGGTGACCTGACGCGGCGCGGCCGCGACACCGTCCACGACTTCGTGAGGGAGGTCCCGATGCACCGCGCGTTCGCCCTGTCCCTGCTCGTCGCCGCTCCGCTCGCCGCCCAGCCGGCGCCCGACTGGGAGGTGCTCGGCCGCATCCGCGACGAGGGGCTCCACCGCTCGCAGGTGATGGACCACGCGCGCCACCTCACCGACTCGATCGGCGCCCGCCTGACCGGATCGCCCGCCTACGCGGAAGCCGCCGAGTGGACCCGCGGGCGCTTCGCGGCCTGGGGGCTCGCGGAGCCGCGGCTCGAGCCCTTCGAGTTCGGCGAAGGGTGGAGCTTCACGCGCGCCGAAGCGCGCCTGATCGCGCCGCGGGTGGCGGTGCTCTCGGCGCTGCCCAAGGCCTGGACGCCGCCGACCGCCGGGCCGCTGCGGGGTCCGGCGCTCGAAGTCGAGATCGAGACCCTCGAGCAGGTCCGGGCGCTCGCCGGCCGGGTGGCCGGCAGGATCCTCGTCGTCTCCGCGCCGGCGGAGCGCAAGGACCCGGAGGCGCCGATGTTCAGCCGCCACGACGCCGTGTCGCTCGCCGAGCTCGTCGAGTTCGACATCCCGGACGGCAGGGACCCGGAGGGGCGGCTCAGGAAGATGCGCGAGCGGCGCAGGGTCTGGCGCGCCGCCAACGAGCTGTTCGCCGCCGAGGGCGCGCTGGCGACCGTCGAGGTCTCCTCCTTGGCGCACGGCGCGCTGCGCGTGGCGGGCGGCGGCAACCTGGGCGTGCCGGGCGAGCCGCTCGGCGTGCCCGGGATGGTGATGGCGGTCGAGTCCTTCGACCGCGTGCTGCGTCTGCTGCGCGACGGCGTGCCGGTCGAGCTCGAGCTGAACGTCGAGGCGAGCTTCCATCGCGACTCGAACCTCGTCGCCAACACGCTCGCCGACCTGCCCGGCCGCGATGCGCAGGGGGAGATCGTGATGGCGGGTGCCCACCTCGACTCCTGGCACGCCGGCACCGGCGCGACCGACAACGCGGCGGGCGTGGCCGTGGTGATGGAGGCGGCGAGGATCCTGAAGTCGCTGGGAGCGCGTCCGAAGCGGACGGTGCGCTTCGCGCTCTGGGGCGGCGAGGAGCAGGGAATGGTCGGCTCGAAGGCCTACGTGGCGCAGCACTTCGCCGAACGGCCGGCGCCGGCCGATGCCGACGAGCTCGCGCTCGCGCCGCGCTTCCGGCGCGAGACCTGGCCGGTGCGGCCGAAGCCCGAGCACGCGCGGCTCGCGGCCTACTTCAACGTCGACAACGGCGGCGGGCGGCTGCGCGGCCTCTACGCGCAGGAGAACCTGGGCGCCCGCGCGCTCTTCGAGCGCTGGCTCGCGCCGCTCGCCGATCTCGGCGCGAGCAGCGTGACGCTCGAGAACACCGGCTCGACCGACCACGTGCCGTTCGACCGCGCCGGCCTGCCCGGCTTCCAGTTCATCCAGGACGAGCGCGACTATTCGACGCGCACCCACCACTCGAACCTCGACACCTACGACCACCTCGACCGCGAAGACCTGATGCAGGCGGCCGTGGTGCTGGCGAGCGTGCTCTGGCAGGCGGCGGAAGAGGACGCGCCTTTCCCGCGCAAGCCGATGCCCCAGGGGCCGCCGGGCGCGGCGCCGGTCTCGCCGGCGCCGGCGGTCGCCGAGTGAACCGGCGGCGTCGAGGCTAAGATAGGCGTGGAAGCGCGCGGGGGCTGGTGCCTTCCGCGGTCTTCAAAACCGTCGTCCGGCGCCCTTGGCGGCGGCGGAGGTGGGTTCGATTCCCATGCGCTTCCGCCACTTCATCTTCATCCGCATCCGTCCGACGCCCGCCTAGGGCAACGCGATCGCCTCGACCCGCGCGCCGGCCGCGCGCGGGTCCTCGCCCGCGCGCACGCGCAGCAGCAGGTCGGCGCGCGCGAAGGCGGCGAGGTCGTGCGAGCCGGCCGCCGCGAGCGGCAACGCGCGCGGCTGCGCCGGCGCCGGCGCGCCGCGCGGCGGGCAGGAAGCGGTCCCGGTCCTTCGCGCCCGGCAGCGCGGCGGCGAGCTCGACCTCGAAGGCGTCGCTCCAGCAGCTCGCGTCGCCGCCGCGCAGGCGATCGAGCGCCGGCGCCGCGAAGAGCGCGAAGGCGACGATCGCCGACGCGGGGTTGCCGGGCAGGCCGAGGACGAGCGTCCGTGCGCGCCGCGCCGCCACCAGGGGCTTGCCGGGCTGCATCGCCACCGCGTCGAAGAAGGTCTCGCAGCCGAGCCGCGCGAAGACGCCCTCGAGGTGGTCGTAGTCGCCGGCCGAGACGCCGCCACAGGTCAGCAGCAGGTCGTAGTCGAGCCCGGCCGCGACGCGGTCGGCGAGCAACGCGGGGTCGTCGGGGGCGATGCCCAGGCTGTCGAAGGCGAGCCCCAGCCGGGCGCCGGCGGCGACCAGGTAGTCGGTGTGCGAGTCGCGCAGCGCGCCGGGCGGGGGCGTCGCCTCGGGCGCCACGACCTCGTCGCCGGTGGTGAGCACGGCGACCCGCGGCGGGCGATGGACGGCGAGCGATTCGATCCCCTGGCTGGCGAGCAGCGAGAGCGCCGCCGGTCCGAGCCGGGCGCCGGCCGGCAGCAGCTCGTCGCCCGCGGCGACGACCTCGGCGCGCCGGCGGATCGCCGCGCCGGCGGGCGGGGCGGCGCCGGCGAGGCGGATCGCGTCGGGTTCCTGCCGGGTCGCCTCGAGCGCCACCACCCGGTCCGCGCCGAGCGGCACCGGCGCGCCGGTCATCACGCGCGCCGCGGCGCCCGCGGCGAGGCGGGCCCCGGGGGCCGCGCCCGCCGCGACCGTGAAGTCGACCGCCAGGCGGGCGCCGGCCGGCAGATCTCCGGCGAAGGCGAAGCCGTCGAGCGCCGAGACATCCGCCGGAGGCAGATCGGCGCGCGCGGCGATCGGCTCGGCGGTCCGGGCCCCGAGCGCGGCGCGGCGCGCGAGGGTGACCGCGGGCAGCGGCTCGAGCCAGGCCTCGAGGCGCCGCCAGGCTGCGTCGACGGAGAGCACGCCGCGGTTCTACAACGGCGCGCGCCGCGCCGCAACCGGCACCCCGCCTGGGATAGCATCGCCGCTTCGAGGCATTCGATGGGTTTGGGAGAGCGTCCTCCTCACTACCGCGGCGACCTGCGCCAGACCGCCCTGCCGGAGATGCTCGCGATCATCCACCGCACCCGCGTCGCGGGGGTGATCGAGGCGAGCGTCGGCGACTTCAGCAAGCGGGTCTGGCTGGAGGGCGGCTACGTCGTGCACGCCTCGTCGAGCGACCTGGCGGACAGCCTGGGCGGTTTCCTGCGCCGGATCGGCCGCCTCAGCGACGGCCAGTTCCAGGCCGCCATGCAACGCCGCTCGAAGGAGTCGGGCCGCCGCCTCGGCGAGATCCTGATCGAACAGGGCGCGCTCTCGCCGGCGCAGGTCTTCCAGGCGATCCGCGAACACGCCGAGGGGATCGTCTGGAGCCTCTTCTCCTGGGAGGAGGGCACCGTCACCTTCCGCATGGGGGACCTCGAGCTCGCCGACGCGGTCCGCATCCAGATCCCGCTGCGCCAGGTGATCGTGCAGGGCGTCCGGCGCGGCGCCAACGCCAAGTCGCTGGTCGCCCGCATGGGCGGGCGCGATTCGCTGTTCGAGGCCGCGTACCGCTACGAGGATCTGATCGAGGTGGCGCTCGACGAGGAAGAGTACGGCCTGCTCGCGCAGGTCGACGGCTCGCGCACCCTCTACGACCTGTGCATGCAGGGTACGCTCTCCGCGGCCGACAACGCGCGCCTGCTCTACGCCTACTCCGTGCTCGGCCTCATTCGCCGCACCGGCGCGGCCGAGGCGTCCCCGCCCTCGGGCGGCATCAGGATCAAGCTCAAGTCCGACAGCTGAATCGCCAGCCATGCCGATCTACGAATACCGATGCGAAGCCTGCGGCGAGGTCACCGAGGTCATCCAGCGCTTCGACGACGCGCCGCTCGCCCTCTGCCCCCGCTGCGGCGGCGCCCTGAAGAAGATGGTCTCGGCGCCCGCCTTCCAGTTCAAGGGGACGGGCTGGTATGTCACCGACTACGCCCGCTCGGGCGGCGGCCAGAAGCCGGCGGAGAAGTCCGCCGGCGGCGAGAGCGCGAAGGGCGAGAGCTCGGGCAAGGCCGACGGCGCCGGCGCGGCCGACAGCTCGGGCAAGAGCGACGGCGCGGGCAAGGGCGAGAGCGCCAAGAGCGGCTCGGACTCGGCCGCCTCGGCGCCCGCCAAACCTGCATCCAAGGACTGAGTCCTCAGCGCGCGCGGCGCGCGCGCCGCCGCCAGCCGGCGGCGACGAGCGCGGCGGCGGTCGCGGCGGAGAGCGCGAGGCCCACGTCGAACGAGCGGGGCCGGAAGCGCAGCTCGACCTCGGCGCGGCCGGCCGGCGCCCGGAACGCGACCAGCGCGTGGTCGGCGACGGCGACCGGCAGCTCCTCCCCTCCGGCGCGGGCGCGCCAGCCCCGCCAGGCCGGGGTCGAAACCACCACCCAGCCGGGCGACTCGAACTCCGTCGTCATCCGGTAGCCCGAACCCTCGCGCGCGACGGCCAGAACTGCGCCGGCGCCGTTGCGCTCGATGCCCGGCGCCGGCGCCGGCCCGTCGCGCGGCTCGATCCAGGCGCGGCGGCGGAAATTCCAGGTGCGGGCGAGGTCGGCCAGACGCTCGGCGTCGTCGCCGCCGAAGCGGACCTCGCGCGGCGCGAAGGCGCGCGGCAACACGCCCCCGTTCTCGAACAGCGTCCAGCCCGTGCCGCGTCCGACTTCGCGCCAGAGCGCGGGCGGGGCGAAGCCGGGCGGCGCGAGCGCGAAGCGGACGTTGAGCAGCGAGAGGAAGGGGTGGAGCTCGTCGACGCGGTTGAACCAGTACTCTGCGCGCGAGCTCCAGATCGGGTAGGTGTCGGCGAGGCGGGCGAGCGTCAGCGCGTTGTAGCCGCGCACGTCCTCGAGCTCCCACATCGTCGCGAGGTTGGGCACCAGCGCGTAGCCGAGGCCGACCACGCGGTAGGGCTCGCCGCCGCGCGGCAGCCGGTCGAACGGCGCCACCGCCGGGTAGAACATCGGCTCCGGGAAGGCGCGGTAGATGTGGCCGAGCTCGGCCCGGCGCCCGGCGAGGAGCAGCCCGAGCAGGAGGATCGCCGCGACGCGCGGCGGCGCCAGCGCCACCGCGAGCGCGCCGGCCGCGAGCGGGGCGAGCAGCCAGAAGGCCTCGCGCAGGACGAAGGCGTCGTCGAGCTTCGCGGCGGCGAGCTCGGGGCGCAGCGCGGCGACCGCGAGCGCGAGCAGGAGCGCGCCGAGCGCCAGGAAGGCCGCGAAACGCCGCCGTTCGCCCGGTTCGAGACCGCGCTCGAGCCCGAGCGCGCCGGCGAGGACGACCGCCGGCGCCGCCCAGAGATACCCGTACTCGGGCAGCGCGATGTCGAACAGCGGCAGGCGCCGCCAGAGGTCGACCCAGACCGGCAGCTTGACCGCGAGCAGCGTTCCGGCCGCGGCCAGCCCGGCGAGCGCGAAGCGCAGCGCGCCGCTGCCGCGCAGCAGCGCGTAGCCCGCCGCGACGGCGAGCAGGCCTCCGGCATAGGCGGTCGCCGCGGGGGCATGCAGGATGCGCGGCGGGTCGGCGAGCCGGCGCCCCTCGACGCCGTGAACGAACGGGATCAGGTTGGGGCGCAGGTTCTCGAGCGCGGCGGCGAGCGGGGCGGCGCGTTCGATCCGCGCGTAGACCGCGCGCCGCTCGGCGTGCTGCGCGCTCTGGTCGAGCGTGTCGAGGAAGGGGAGGAGGTCGACCGCCGCGAGCGCGAGCGCGACGAGGCCGCCGGCGAGCGCCGTGGCGAACGCGGCGCGCAGCCGGCGCGGCCGCGTGGCGGCGAGCTCGGTGGCGAAGATCACGCCGCCCGCGGCGACCGCGAAGAGGGCCGACTCGGGGTGCCCGGAGAACAGCAGCAGCAGGCTGGCGGCGCCGAGGAGCGCGGCGCTCCGCCGCCCCGGGGCGCGCGCCGCCCGGCGCGCGCCGAGCCAGAACAGCGGCGTGGCGGCCGCGGCCGGGCCCTGCGGCCACTCGAGCCAGAAACCGAGGTAGCTCGCATAGGCCCAGCCCGCCGCGGCGACGAGCGCGACCTCCTCACGGCACCCGGCGTCGCGGGCGAGCAGGAAGAGCGCGAGCGCGGCGGTGAGCAGCGTCGCCGCCGCCGCGAAGGTGTAGGACTGCGGCAGCGGCAGGAGGAGCGCGAGCAGGTTGACCGGATGCCAGGCCGCCGGCACCGCCGAAGGCGCGAGCGGATCGCCGCCGAGGACGAAGGGGTTCGACAGCGGCCACTCCCCCTGCCCGAAGGCCCAGCGCACGGCCTTGCGCCAGGGCACCATCTGGGTGTGCACGTCGTGCAGGGCGCCCGGGGAGACCAGGTCGACTCCCCGCTCGGCGCGCACCGAGGCGAGCGGCTCCGCGGCCCAGGCGAGATCGATCGGCGCCAGCACGTCGCCGCGCAGGAGCGCGGCGCCGGTCGCCACCAGCGGCAACAGGACGATCGCCCAGCGGGCGCGTGCGCGGATCGGCAGCACCCAGCGCGCGGCCGCCGCCGTCGCGGCCCAGCCGAGCAGCGCGTAGAGCGCGACCGCGCTCACCGCCGACTCCGGATGGCGCGGAGGCGTCGGCGCAAGCCGGCCCCGACCAGCGCGACGAACGCGCAGGCGGCGAGCGCGGTCCCGGTCGCGAGGCCGGGCGGACGGTAGCTCAGGACGACGCGGCTCGCCCCCGCCGGCGCGCGGAAGCCGAAGAAGGCGCCGAACAGCTCCGCGCGTTCGAGGATCGCGCCCCCGGCTTCGGCGCGCCACCCTTCCGGCTCGACCAGCGAGGTGGCGACCAGCCCCCCGTCGGCCAGCGCGAGGTCGACTTCGAGCCGACCGTCCCGGTGCGCGACGATCTCGACCCGGTCGCCGTCGCGCGGTCGGCCGCCCGCGCCGAGCCAGGATGGCGCCGACTCCGCTGCGACCAGCGGCGCGCTGCCCGACGCGAGCTCGGCGGTGCGCTGGCCGAGCTCGGCGCGCGGCACGAGCGCGACGGATGCGGGCCGGAAGACGCGCGGCAGCGCGCCCGGGTTCTCCCAGGCGGCCCAGAGCGGCTCGCCCGGCACGGCGATGCGCGTCCAGCCGGGCGGTCCCGGGTCCGCGGGGCGCGCGAGCAGGAAGCGCAGTCCGAGAAAGTCGGCGAAGGGGCGCTCGGGGTGGGCGAACTCCGCGAAGTAGACGCGGGTCGTCGGGTGGAAGCCGAAGGCGGCGCCGGTCAGGTCGAGGTAGCGCTGATCGGCGAGCGGGTCGTGGACGCGGACGTCTTCGAAGCCGCTGGGCGCGAGCGTCGCAGGGTAGGCGGCGGCGCCGAGCGCCGCGATCCGGAAGGGCGCGGCGCCGCCCCGCTCGGCCAGCGCGCCGAGCAGGGGCGAGGGCGGGTAGAGCTGGCGCGCCGAGCCGGCCGGGACGAGGTCGCGCGCGAAGAGCCCGAGGTCGAGAAAGAGCGCGGCGGCGAGCGCAACGGCGGCGACGGCGGCGCGGCGGCGGACGGCGAGCGCGGCCAGTCCGAGCAGCAGCCAGGCCGCGAGCGTGCGCGGCGTGGTGGCGGCGGCGAGACTCGCGGCGGCCGCGGCGCCAAACGCGAGCCAGCCGGCGCGCCGCGGCCGGCGCGCGAGCGTCTGGGCGCCGAGCGCGCCCGCCACCGCGAGCGCCAGGGTCGCGGGGAGCAGGAAGCGCTCGAGCGCCATCGCGCGCGCGCCGGGCAGCCGGTCGACGAGCGCGATCAGCGGATCGAAGCGCGCGGCGGCGGCAAGCGCGAAGAGCACGAAGGCGACGAGCGGCAGCGCGCGCCGGCGCGCCGCCGCGGCGGTGAGCGCGATCGCGGCGCCGGCGAGCGCCGCGAGGCCGGCGTAGCCGTTGACCGCCACGACCCAGTTGAACGGGCCCCGGAACTCGCCGAAGTAGGGGCGGCCGAAGACCTCCGGGCCGAGCGGCGAGCGCAGGAAGGCGTAGTGCGCGCCGGAGAACCAGCCGGTGATGTAAGTCCAGTACCCCTCCGCGCGCGGCGCGGGCGCCGCGGCGAGCTCGGCGAAGCGCTGCGACTCGCGGGTCTCGAGCCAGAAGGGCAGGACGTGCGGCGCCGCGAGCGCGAGACCGAGCAGCGCCGCGGCCGCGAGGCGGGCGAGCGCGGGCAGCGCGGCGGCGCGGCGGCGCCGGAGCGCGAGCGCGAGGAGCGCGGCGAGCAGGCCGCCGGCGACTGCCACCTCGGGATGCCCGCCGAGCGCGAGCGCGGCGGTCGCGAGCGCGGCGGCGACCAACCGCCGCGCTCCGGCGCGGCGGGCGAGGCGCAACGCGGCGGCCGCCAGCCAGGGCACCAGCGCGAGCGCCGAGCTGTGCGGGAAGACCGCCCAGCCCATCATGCCGCCGCCGAGCGCGAACGACACCGCGGCGAGCGCCCGGAACTGCCAGCGCGCGCCGAGCGCCGCGGCGAGCGCCCAGGCGCCGTCGACCGCCAGCAGCAGCTTGATGGCGAGGGCGGCGAGCAGGAAGTGCTCGAGCGGGAAGAGGCGGGCGAGCGTGGCGACCGGGGAGAGCGCCTGCGCCTGCGGGTTCGACCAGGGCGAGGACTGCAGTCGGTCGGACCAGAAGGGCGGACGCCCGTCCGCCCACGCCCGGCGCACCTCGGCCTCCCAGGGCAGAAACTGGAAGACCGCGTCGTTGAGCAGGTCCCAGGCGCCGGCGCCGAGGTCGGGGACCCCCGGCGTGGAGCGCAGCGCGTGGGTCGGCGCCAGGATCTCCGGTCCTTCGAGGCGGGGCGCGACGGCGAGGAGCGGCAGCGCGACCGCGAGCGCCGAGCGCCAGCGCCGGGCGCGGCCGCGACCGGCCAGGCCGAGCGCGGCGAGCGCCCGCGTGGCGAGCGCCTCGAGCACCACGAGCAGCGCGCAGATCCCGAGCGCCAAGCCGAGCTTGACCTCGACGGGGCCGAGGGCGACGGCGAGCGGAAGAGGGAGCGGCGGCGGCACGGCGGCGTGGGCCCGGAGGCGACATGCTATCGGAGCGGCGCGGATCCTCCCGCCCGCCTGTACGATCGGCTCTGGTGCGCCGTCCATCCAAGCTCCTGCTGCTGGCCGTCGCGGTCTGGGCGCTCGCCGCCCTCGCGCGCTCGGCCGCGACGCTGCCCGACCGCGGCGGCCGGGCCGGGATGGCGGGCCTCGAGCCCTTCCTCTGGTTGCGCGCGAGCCCGGAAGTCGGCCAGATCGAGCGGCTGCTCGCCCGCGCCGGCGGCCGTCTCGAGCGGGGCACGACCGTGCTCGTCCTCGCCGACGCGGGGCCGGGGATCGAGGCCTCGTTCGTCTGGCACTGGGCGCAGTACCTCGCGCCGCGCGCCAACTTCGTCTGGTCCGCGGAGGCTCCGCCCGACCTCGCCGCGCGCTGGGTGCTCGCCTGGGGCCCGGTCGCGCCGCGCGACGGCTGGCGCGTGCTGGCGCGCGAGGGCGCGGCGGCGCTCTACCGGGTGCGGCCATGAGCCTCGCCGCGGCGCTCGTCGCCCTGCTCCTGGTCGCGCTCGCCGGTGGCTTCCCCTTCCGCACGCCGGGCGGCGCGCGCGGCCTCGCGGCGCTGCCGGTCACCTTCGCCGCCGGGGCGGTCTCGCTGCACGTGCTGCTCGCGGCGGCGACGCTCGCCGGGGTCGCGTGGAGCGCGACGAGCGTCGCCGCCGCGCTCGCCCTCGCCGCGCTCGGCTGGGCCGCCCGCGCGCGCTTCCGCCTCGAGCGCAGCGCGCCGGCGCGCCCCGGCGGCTGGGACGCGCTCGCCGCGGGCGCCGGAGCGGGCGTCGTCCTGCTCGGCGCCGCCGGCTGGCTGACCCAGCCCGACTTCTACTACCACTGGGGACTCAAGGCGCGCCGCTTCCTCGAGATCGGCGGCGCCGACTACTACTTCCTGGCCGCGCCGTCGAGCTGGCGCCTGCACCCCGACTACCCGCTGCTCGCGCCCGAGCTGCTGCTGCTGCCCTCGCTCGGCCGCGCCGGCTTCGACGAGGCGGCGGCGCTGGCCATGGCGGCGCTCTGGATCGTGCTGATTCCGATCGCGCTCGGCCGCGCGCTCGCCGCCGCGGGGCTCGCGGCGGGCGAGGTCGCGCGCGGACGCGCGGTCGTGGCGCTCGCGCTCGCCGGCTTCACGGTCGGCTACGGGCTGGTCGGCGCCGCCGATCCGCTGATCGCGCTCGCGCTCGCCCTCGCGCTGCCGCCGCTCGTCGCGCGCGAGCGCACCGCCGGGGGCGCCTGGGAGCTCGGCCTCGCGGCGGCGCTCGCGGCCTCCGCCAAGATCGAGGGGGTGCCGCTCGCCGCGCTGCTGGTGGGCCTCGACCTCGTCGTCCGCACGGCGCGCGAGCGCCGCTTCGTCGGCCTCGCGCACCTCGCGCGCACCGCGCTGCCGGCGGCGCTCGCGGTCGCGCCCTGGCTGGCCCTGGCGCGGGCCTACCGGCTCTTCCTCGAGACCAACGCCGGCGCCTTCGACGCCGGGCGGAGCGCGGAGATCCTGCGCGCGCTCGCCGCCACCGCGCTCCACCCCGACTGGGCGCTCTTCCCGCTCGTGCTCCTCGCGCTGCCCTGGCTCGCCCGCCGGGGCGACTTGCGCCCGGCGGCGCTCGTCCTGCTCGGGCAACTCGGTCTCTACCTGGCGGTCTACTGGACCGGGCCGGTCGACACCCGCTTCTACGTGCTTTCGACCTTTCCCCGCCTGCTCTTCCACCTGGTGCCGGCCGCGCTCGCGCTCGCGGCGATCGCCCTCGCCACCCCCGGACGGGCGATCTCCCCTTCCGCGGCGGCTCCGGCTCCGGGAGAATCGCCGTCGTGAGCCTCGCCACGCCGGGCCCCGTCGCCGCCGCCTTCCTCGCCAGCCGCTTCGCGCGCGGCGTCCGCCCGGAGCTCGCCGTCGATCCCGACGACGAGATGCTCGGCTTCGCGCTCGCCGGCCGTGCCGGCGAGCGCGACGCGGCGCTCGCCGAGTACCTCTGGAACGGACGCTGGATCGCCGACACCGTGCTCGCGCTCGTCGCGGCGCGCTTCGGCGGCCCGCGCGCGCTCGGCCGGCTGCTCGACTTCGCCTGCGGCTACGGCCGTCTGACCCGCTGGCTCGCCGCCGAGCTCGGTTCCGAGCGGCTGGTCGTCTCCGACATCGTCGCGCCCGCGGTCGATTTCCAGCGCCGGCATTTCGGCGTCGAGGGCTTCGTCTCGACCGCGCGCCCGGAGGACCTCCCCTGCGCCGAACGCTTCGATCTCGTCTGGGTCGGCTCGCTCTTCACCCATCTGCCCGAGCCGGCGTTCCGCGGCTGGCTCGCGCGGCTCGCGGCGCTGGTCGGGGAGCGCGGGCTGCTCGCCTTCACCACGCTCGACATGGCGCTCTCGCCCGAGGGGCGCGACGTCGGCGGCCGCGGACACCGCTTCGTCGCCAGCTCGGAGAGCCGGGTGCTCGACCACGAGGCCTACGGCACCTCGTGGGTCACGCCCGCCTACCTGGCGCGCGCGGCGGCCGCGCTGCCCGGCGCCTGGCAGCTCCGGCGCGTGCCGCGCGGGGTCTGCGACTACCAGGACCTCGTCCTGCTCGCGCCGGCCGCGGGCGAGAGCCTCGAGCGGCTGCCGTTCGACCCCGGTCCGGTCGGCTTCGTCGAGCGGGCCGAAATCGTCGAGGGGAGCCGGCTCGAGGTCGCAGGCTGGGCCTTCGACCCCGCCGCGGGGCGGCCGGTCGCCGCGGTCGAGCTCCGGGTGGGCGACGGCGCGCTGCGCGGGGCGCCGAGCGGAGCGCGCGCCGGCGGCGAGCTCGCCGGCTTCGCCCCGGCGGGGGCGGCGACCGACTGGCGGCTCGAGCTCGAGCTCGACGCCGGCGGCGCCCCCGCGGCGCTGCCGGCCTGGCTCGCCGTCAGCGGCGAGGGGGGCGCGGAGAAGCTGCTCTTCCTGGGCACGGTCGGGGAGCTGCTGAGGCTGGGCATCGCGCGCGAGCGGGACGCCTGGCGCGCCCGCGCCGGGCTCGCCGAGGCGCGCGCCGGACTGTTCGCCGCGAGCGGATTCGGCCGCGCCCACCGGGCCTGGCTGCGCGCCAAGCGGGCGGCGGGTCGGCTGCCGGCGGACTTTCCGGCCGATCTGCTCGAACCGCCCCGCCGACGCGGATAGGATCGGACTTCGTGCGACGCCTCTCCCGACTCCTCGTGCTCCTCGCGGCGCTCGCCGCCGCCAGCCGCGAGCCGGCCGGCGCCCTCGCCACCTTCCGCCCGGCGCCGCTCTACGGCGGCGACGTCCGCAGCCTGGTCTTCGACCCGGCAGAGCCCCTGCGCGCCTTCGCCGGCACTTCCGCCGGCCACCTCTACCGCACCGACGACGGCGGCGAGTCCTGGCGCAACGCGGGAGTCGAAGCCCCTTTCCCCGGCTGGGTGGTGGGCACGCTCCGCTTCGACCCGAACCGTCCGGAGCGGCTCTGGGCCGGGCTCTGGGGAATCTGGGGCGGCGGCGCGGTCGCGTTCTCGGACGACCGGGGCGTCACCTGGACCCGCCGCGACCAGGGGCTGCCGCCGGGCGATCAGGTCTACGCGCTGGCGCTCGTTCCGGGCACCGCGGACCGCCTCTTCGTCGGTACCCGCACCGGAGTCTTCGCCTCCGACGACGCGGGCGGCAACTGGCGCTGCGTCTCCGCCGGCGAGCCGGAGCTCGTCCATGTCTCGAGCCTGCACGTCGACTCGACCGATCCCCGCACCGTGGTCGCCGGAACCTGGCGGCGCGCCTTCCGCAGCGACGACGGCGGCGCCACCTGGCGGGGCGTCTTCGAGGGCATGGTCCTCGACACCGAGGTCTTCTCGCTGACGCCCGTGCCCGGACGGCCCGGGGAGCTCTGGGCGTCGACCTGCGGCTGGGTCTACCGGGGCGAGCGTCTGGGCGGAGTCTGGAGCCGCACCACCGCGGGCTTCGAGGAGCGGCGCACGCCGAGCTTCGACGTGCTCTCGCCGGAGCGGCTGCTCGCCGGCACGGTCGCCGGGCTGCACCGGTCGATCGACGGCGGCGCGAGCTTCCGGCGGGTCGGCCCGAAGGACCTCGCGGTGCTCGCGATCGCCCACCATCCGAGCGATCCCGATCGGGTCCTGATCGGCACCGAGGGCGCCGGCGTCTGGCTGTCGAAGGACGGCGGCGCGACGCTCGCGCCGCGCCTGGTGGCGACCGTCAACGTGCGCGTCTCGGCGCTCGCCGCCGCCGGCGACACGGTGTTCGCCGCGCTCGCCCACGCCGGGCCGCTCTCCGGTCTCTACCGCTCGCCCGACGACGGCGCGTCGTTCGAGCCGCAGCCGGCGCGCCTGCCGACGGTGGTCGATCTCGTCGATCACGGCGCCGCGCTCTACGCCGCGACCGAGGCCGGCCTGTTCGAGCGCGCGGGCAGCGAGTGGCGGCGGGTCGCCGAGCTGGGCACGGGCCGGGTCGAGCAGCTCGCCGGCGATGGCGAGCGGCTCTACGCGCGCACCCGCGACACGGTCTGGCGGCTCGACGGCGGCCGCTTCGTCAAGGTCCCCTTCACCTTCCGGCCGCCACTCTCGATCGCGGTCGCCGAAGGCGTCCTCTGGGTGCTGCGCGACGACGGACTCTTCCGCCTGCCGGACGGCGGCAAGCCCGAGGCCGCGAGCCTCCCGTTCAAGGGCGGCGAGCTGGCGGGGATCGATGGCGACCTCGTCTACGCCGGCAGCGAGGGCCTCTTCCTGCACGACGCGGAGCGGGGCTGGGTCGAGCTCGCGAGCGGTCGCTCGCGCGCCTTCCCGACCGGCGACCCGCGCTACCCGGTGGTCGCCCGCACCGGCGACGCGCTCGGTCTGGTGGCGCGCTCGGAGCGCCGACTGATCCCGCTCCAGCCCCCCTTCGGCGCCGCCGACCTGCTCTCGGCCCTCGCCGTCGGCGGCCGGCTGCTGCTCGGCTCCTCCGGCTTCGGTCTCTGGGAGGTCGGGCTGCCCGAGTGAAGACGCGGCTTCAGGGCGCCGCGAGCGATTCCAGGATGCGCAGGTAGGTGGCGTAGCGCTCGGGGGGGATCTCGCCGCGCCCGGCGGCGTCGCGCACGGCGCAGCGCGGCTCGTGCGAGTGGGAGCAGTCGTTGAAGCGACAGCCGACGGCCAGGCTCTCGAATTCGTCGAAATAGAGCGCCAGCTCGCGCGCGCCCATCTGCCAGAGTCCGAACTCCCGGATGCCGGGGGTGTCGATGATGCGGGTGCCGCCCGCGAGCCGGTAGACGCGCGCGCGCGTCGTGGTGTGGCGGCCCTTGTTGTCGACGCGCGAGACCTCGGCCGACGCGCACCTCGAGGCCGGGCGAGAGCGCCGCCAGCAGCGAGCTCTTGCCGACGCCGCTGTGGCCGACGAAGACCGCGGTCTTGCCGGCGAGCAGGCGGCCGAGCTCGGCGATCCCCTCGCCGGTGCGCGTCGAGCAGTAGACGATCGGCACGCCGAGCGCCGCGATAGGGCTCGAGCAGGACGACCTCCGGATCCGCCGCGCGCGGCGTCGACCGCGAGATCCGCCTTGTTGACCGCCAGCGCCGCCTCGACGCCGCCGTGGGCGAGCGCCACCAGGTAGCGGTCGACGAGGCCGGTCGACAGCGGCGGCTTGCGCAGCGAGGCGACCACCACGGCGAGGTCGATGTTGGCCGCCACCACCCGCTCGCGGTGGGCGAGGAAGGGGTCGGGGCGCGACAACCGGCTGGCGCGGCAGGATCTGGGCGGCCACCAGCTCGCCGCCCGGCCGGCGGGCGAGCTGGACCCGGTCGCCGACCGCGAGCTCGCTCTGCTGGGTGAGCGAGAGCGCCTTGGGCAGGTGGCAGAGGAGGGTCTCGCCGTCCACCTCGACCTCGCACTGGCCGCGGGTGATCGCGATCACCAGGCCCGGCTCCGCGGGCTCCGTGGATTCCGCGCCCGGCGGCGGGGCGTCGACGGCCTCGGCCTTCAGGCGCTCGACCAGCTTGCCGATCGACTCGCCGCGCCGGCGGCCGTGTTTCTCGCGCGAGGGCAGGGCCGCGAGCTCGTCGCTCTCCCAGTCCTCCACGGCGAGCCGGGGCTTCGGCGGCGGCGCGCCCGCGGCGACCTGCTTGGCGCGCGCCTCCTTGCGGCGCAGGCGGGCGGCCTCGGCCTCTTCCTTCTGCGCGAGGTCCTTGAGATAGCGCTTGAGCTGTCGATCGGTGGGGCCGGACACGGCGCTACTCGCCGCCGCCGGTGAGGCCGGCCTTCTTGGCGTAGTAGCGGAAGGAGCGGAAGGTCATGCGCAGCAGCTCGGCGGCCTGGGTCTGCACGCCGGCGCAGCGCTCGAGCGCCGCGCGCATCAGCTCGGCGCGGATCCGCTCGAGGTACGCCTCGAGATCGAGGCCCGCCTCGGGCAGCTCGAACCGCGGCTCGGCGCGGTCGCCGCCGGCGACGAGATAGGCGGGCAGGTCGGCCACGGTCAGCACCGGCGCGGTCGACAACGCGAGGGCGCGCTCGATCACGTTCTCGAGCTCGCGCACGTTGCCCGGCCAGGCGTAGCCCTCGAGCAGGCGCATGGCCTCGGCCGAGATCCGCCGGGCCGGCACGCCCATCTGCTCCGCAGAACTTCTGCAGGAAGAAGCCGACCAGCAGCGGGATGTCCTCGCGCCGCTCGCGCAACGGCGGCAGCTGGATCGGGATGACGTTGATGCGGTAGTAGAGATCCTCGCGGAAGTCGCCGCGCGCGAGCTTGTCGGCGAGGTCCTGGTTGGTCGCCGCGATGATGCGCACGTCGACCGGCTCCTCGGCGTTGCCGCCGACCCGTCGCACCACCTTCTCCTGCAGCGCGCGCAGCAGCTTCACCTGCATGGTCGGCGTCATCTCGCCGATCTCGTCGAGGAACAGCGTGCCGCCGTCGGCCTCCTGGAACAGCCCCTTCTTGTCGCGCACCGCGCCGGTGAAGGCGCCGCGCTCGTGGCCGAACAGCTCGCTCTCGAGCAGCGTCTCGGGCATGGCGCCGCAGTTGACCGACAGGAAGCGCTGCGTCGCGCGCGGGCTGGCGAAGTGGATGGCGCGCGCGATCAGCTCCTTGCCGGTGCCGCTCTCGCCCTGGATGAGCACCGTCGAGGCGGTGCGCGCCACCCGCTCGATGAGCGCGAAGACGACGCGCATCCGCGAGCTGCGTCCGATGATGTTGCCGAAGCCGTACGCGCTGCTCGAGCTCGCGCCGGAGGTAGACGTTCTCCTCGTACGAGGCGGCTCTTCTCGAGCGCGCTGCTGCACGACGACCTTGAGCTCGTCGACGTCGAACGGCTTCGACACGTAGTCGTAGGCGCCGAGCTTCATCGCCTCGATCGCGCTCTTGGTCGAGGTGTAGGCCGTCATCAGCACGACCGAGGTCGGCAGGTTGGCCGCCTTGATCTCGCGCAGCAGGTCGAGGCCGTTGCCGTCCGGCATCATCATGTCGCACAGCACCAGGTCGGGCGTCGACTCCGCGAGGCGCTCGCGCGCCTCGCCGACCGAGTCGGCGGCCGAGACCGTCAGGCCCTCGCCGGCGCAGAGCACCGAGAGGAAGTCGACGAGGCTGTGCTCGTCGTCGACGATCAGGACGCGGCCTTCCACGTTTCATCCCTCCGCGGCGGCCAGCGCCGCCGGATGCGCGATCGGAAGCTCGACCGCGATCGTCGTGCCCTGCCCGGGCCGGCTGTCGATCGAGAGCCGGCCGGCGTGCTCCTGGACGATGCGGTACACGATGGCCATGCCGATGCCGGTGCCCCCGTCGAAGAACGACTGGAAGGGCTGGAAGAGCTTCGTGCGCTGCTCCTCGGTCATGCCGCGCCCGGTGTCGCGGACCTCGATCCGGTAGGACCCGCCGTGCGGGCTGCGCCGGCGAGCGTCAGCGTGCCGCCGTCGGGCATCGCCCGCAGCGCGTTGCGCGCGAGGTTCCAGAAGATCTGACTGACCTGGTCGGGATCGGCGACGAGCTGCGCGTTCGGCGGCCGCAGGTCGAGCTCGAAGCGATGCCGGCCGGTGGCCTCCTCGCTGTGGCGCAGCAGCGCCATGTTCTCGGCGAGCAGCGCGGCGACGTCGAAGCGCATGACCGCGCGCTCCCGGGGCCGCGCGAAGCGCAGGAAGCCCTTGATCGTCCGGTCGAGGCGCTGGCTCTCCTTGAGGATGATGTCGAGCAGGCGGCGCTGCTTGTCGTCGGCCGGCAGGGCGGACGACAGCAGCTGCACGGAGCCGGAGATCGCCGCCAGCGGATTGCCGACCTCGTGGGCGAGGCCGGCGGCGAGCTCGCCGACCGCGGCCATGCGGTCCTTCATGCGCAGCTCCTCCTGGAGCCGCCGCCACTGCGAGAGGTCCTGGAAGACGACGATCCAGCCGGCCGCGGTGCCCGCGGCGTCGGTGAGGCGCGAGATGTTGAAGCCGATCGGGATGCGCTGCTCGCCGCGGCTGACCTCGATCTCCGTGCGCGCGGCCGGCGCCCCGGTGCCCACCGCGGAGTAGCGGGCCCAGTCGTCGGGCTCGAACAGCCCGCAGGTGCCGATCGGCGCGCCGAGCAGCTCGGCGGCGGAGCGGCCGAGGATGTCGAGCGCGGCGCGGTTCACCGAGGTCACGCGGCCGCCGAGGTCGGTGGCGATCGAGGCCGCTCGAGATCGACTGCACCACGTCGCGATGGAAGACCTCGAGGTTGGCGAGGCTGTCGCGCTTCTCCTCGAGCTCGCGCTCGGCGCGCGTGACGTTGGCGGTCAGGTACGAAGTGAGCAGGGCGACGGCGTAGAAGCCGAAGAAGTGCACCGCGAGGTTGTAGGGGAGCCGCCACGCGATCTCGGCGTCGGAGAGCTTGACCAGCCCCTGCGGCAGCCAGCCGCGCGCGAGCGCGACGAGCAGGGAGGCGTAGAGCAGGTAGGCGGCGCTCGCCACC
Source organism: uncultured Acidobacteriota bacterium (assembly GCA_963803995.1). Taxonomy (GTDB): domain Bacteria; phylum Acidobacteriota; class Thermoanaerobaculia; order Multivoradales; family JAGPDF01; genus JACTMI01. The sequence continues at coordinate 18,962 of CAWDOT010000026.1, read as the reverse complement.
AGCAGCCCGGCGCGGTGGCGCAGCAGCGCCGACGCGACCATGATGACCACCAGGTAGAGCATGGAGAACGGGCTGCCGATGCCGCCGAAGAAGTAGACGAGGCTGGTCACCAGCAGCAGGTCGCCGCCGAACTGCAGGTGCGCGTGCCAGGTCGGGCGGCCGCGCAGCACGCGCAGGAGCCCGATGTAGACGAGGCTCGCGAGGTAGGTGCAGCCGGCGATCAGGAACAGCAGGTCGAACGTCGGCGGCTGCCGCTCCGGCGCCGAGAGCTGGAGCAGGAGGTAGGGCAGGACGACGCTGGTGATCACCACCAGCCGGATGGCGATCAGCCAGCGCAGATAGACGGCGAGCCGCGCCGGCACCCCCTCGGGCGGCTGCGCGCGCGGCACGCTCGTGTCCGTCGTCGGGAACCTCTCAGCCGATCTTCTGGAGGATCGCGTACATCGGCATGTACATCGCGGTGACGATGGTGCCGATGATGCCGCCCAGGATCACGATCATGAGCGGCTCGAGCAGCTTCATCAGGCCGGCCACGGCGGTGTCGACCTCTTCCTCGTAGAAGTCGGCGATCTTCGACAGCATCTGGTCGAGGGCGCCGGTCTGCTCGCCGACGTTGATCATCTGCACGACCATCGCCGGGAAGACCTTCGTCTCGGCGAGCGGCGCGGACAGGTCTTGCCCTCTTCGACCGCCTTGCGCACCGCCAGCACCGCGTCCTCGATGATCGAGTTGCCCGAGGTGCGGGCGGTGATCTCGAGGCCGTCGAGGATCGGTACGCCCGAGGAGGTGAGCGTGGCGAGCGTGCGGCAGAAGCGGGCGACGGCGATCTTGCGCACCAGCATGCCGATGACCGGGATCTTGAGGATCGTGGCGTCGATGATGCGCCGGCCCCGCTCGGTCTTGTACCAGCGCTGGAACGCCATCCAGAGGAAGAAGATGCCGACCACCAGGAACGGGAAGTAGCGGCCGAGGAAGTTGCTGGCGTTGACCACGACCCGGGTCAGGAAGGGCAGCTCGCCGCCGAGGCCCGCGAACAACTGGGCGAACACCGGGATGACCTTCCACAGGATGATGACCACGACGCCGGCGGCGATCACGATGATGGTGACCGGGTACATCAGCGCCGACTTGACCTGCGCGTTGAGCTTGACCACCTTCTCGATGTAGGTCGCCAGCCGCTGCAGGATGATGTCGAGGATGCCGCCCGCCTCGCCGGCGGCGATCATCGAGACGTACAGGTTGTTGAAGGCGCGCGGGTGCTTCTTCATCGAGTCGGCGAGCGACGAGCCGGCCTCGACGTCGGTCCGCACGGTCTGGATGATCTCGCGGAAGTTGCGGTCCTCTTCCTGCTCGCCGAGGATCTCGAGGCACTGCACGAGCGGCAGACCGGCGTCGAGCATCACCGAGAACTGGCGGGTGAACAGGGCGACGCGCTTGGCGCTCACCTTGAGCGGCAGCTTGGGCAGCAGACGGATTTCCTTGCCCTTCTCGCGCACCGAGGTGACCTGGATGTTCTGTCGCCGCAGCGTCGCCGCCGCGGCGTCGCGCGAGTCGGCGATCAGCACGCCCTCCTGGAAGGCGCCGAAGCGGTTCTTGCCTTTCCAAACGAAGCTGGGCATCGCGTTAGCTCCTCGGGGCGGCGGTCTGGCCCTGGCCTTCCACCAGATTCGGGTTCAGCGAGCTGGGGCCGCGCGCGATGATCTCCTGCAGTTCGTCCGGATAGGAGGAGCGCGCGAGCGCGGTCTGCAGGGTGATCATGCGCTTGAAGTACAGCGACGCGAGCGACTGGTTGAAGGTCTGCATGCCGTACTTGCGCCTGGCCGGTCTGCATCATGCCGTAGATCTGGTGGACCTTGTCCTCGCGGATCAGGTTGCGGATGGCCGAGTTGGGCACCAGGATCTCCATCGCCAGCGCGCGCCCCTTGCCGGAGGCGCGCGGCAGCAGCGACTGGCAGAGGATCCCCTCGAGCACGAACGAGAGCTGGACCCGGATCTGCGACTGCTGGTGCGCCGGGAAGATGTCGACGATGCGGTTGATCGTCTGCGCCGCCGAGTTGGTGTGCAGCGTGGCGAAGGTCAGGTGGCCGGTCTCGGCGATGCGCAGGGCCGACTCGACCGTCTCGAAGTCGCGCATCTCGCCGATCAGCACGACGTCCGGGTCCTGGCGCAGGCCGGAGCGCAGCGCGTTGGCGAAGCTGTGCGTGTCGGCGTGGAGCTCGCGCTGGTTGACGATGCACTTCTTGTGGCTGTGCAGGTACTCGACCGGGTCCTCGATGGTGACGATGTGCTCGGCGCGCTCGCGGTTGACCTTGTCGAGCATGGCCGCGAGCGTGGTCGACTTGCCGGAGCCGGTCGGGCCGGTGACCAGCACCAGGCCGCGCGGCTTCTCGCAGATCTTCTCGACGATCGCCGGCAGGCCGAGCTCGCGGAAGCTGCGGATCTCGTAGGGGATCTGCCGGAAGGCGGCGCCGATCGCGCCGCGCTGGTGGAAGACGTTGGCGCGGAAGCGCGCCAGCCCCTTGATGCCGAAGGAGAAGTCGAGCTCGAGATCCTCCTCGAGCCGGTGCTTCTGGTTGTCGGTGAGGATCGAGTAGGCGAGCTGCTTGGTCTCCGTCGGCGTCATCGGAGGCAAGTTGAGCGGCTTCAACTGGCCGTCGACGCGCACCTGGGGCGGCGAGTTCGTCGTGATGTGGAGATCCGAACCTCCCTGCTCGACCATGGTCTTGAGCAGTGCGTTCAGGGTCGGCGGCATGGCGCTCCTCCGCTGCGGTCGACAAGAATTGTCACCGGCGAGTGTACACAAAAGGTACCGGGGGCGCTACCGAACGCGCCGCTGTCGTGGCGCGGGCCCGCCCAGGCGTTACGATCACGCGTCGTGAGCGACCGGGGGCGGAGGCAGAGGTGAGCGAGCGCGAGTCGGGAGCGGCCGAGGAGGCGCTGGGCCGGGCCTACGACGGCCGCCTGATGCGGCGCCTGCTCGGCTACCTCGCGCCGCATCGCCGGCTGGCCCTGGGCGCGCTCGCGCTGATGCTGGTCTCCTCGGCGACGCAGCTCGTGGGTCCGCTCGCGACTTCGGTCGCGATCGACCTCTTCCTCGCGCCGGCGGTCGAGGCCGGGGCGACGCGCTCGCCGGTCGCGCGCTGGGTCGGCGACCGGCTGGCCGCGGCCGGGGTCGAGCTCGCGCCGCTCGCGGGGGTGGGCTGGTCGGCGGCCGTCTACGTCGCCGCGCTCCTCGCCACCTTCGTCACGCTCTACGCGCAGGGCTACCTGCTCCAGGCGATGGGCCAGCGCGTGATGGCGGACCTGCGGCGCGACATCTTCGCCCACCTGCAGCGGCTCGAGCTCGCCTACTTCGACTCGACGCCGGTGGGGCGGCTGGTGACGCGGGTGACCGCCGACGTCGACGCGCTCAACGAGCTGTTCACCGCCGGCATCGTCTCGATCGTCGGCGACGTGCTGGTGCTCGCGGGCATCGCCGCGGTGCTGGTCGCGCTCGACCTCCGCCTCGCGCTCGCCACGTTCGCGATCCTGCCGCTGCTCTTCCTGCTCACGCTCTGGTTCAAGAGCCGGGCGCGGGTGAGCTTCCGCGAGGTGCGCACCGCCGTGGCGCGCCTCGCCGCGTTCCTCCAGGAGCACCTGTCGGGCATGTCGGTGGTCCAGCTCTACGGGCGGGAGGCGGTGGCGCTCGAGAGCTTCCGCGGCATCAACGCCGAGCACCGCGACGCCAACATCCGCGGCATCTTCTACTACGCGGTCTACTACCCGGGCGTCGAGATCCTCACCGCGCTCGGCCTCGGACTGGTGCTCGCCCTCGGCGGCACGCAGGCGCTCACCGGGGCGGTCTCGGTCGGCGCGCTGGTCGCCTTCCTGCAATACGCGCAGCGCTTCTACCAGCCGCTCGCCGACCTGTCGGAGAAGTACAACGTCCTGCAGCAGGCGATGGCCTCCTCGGAGCGGATCTTCCAGCTGCTCGACCGCGCGCCGCGCGTGGTCTCGCCGCCCCACGGACAGCGGCCGGAGAAGGTCGCCGGCGCGATCGAGTTCGATCAGGTCACCTTCGCCTACCGGCCGGGGCACCCGGTGCTCCACGACGTCTCGTTCAGGGTGGCCCCGGGCGAGACGGTGGCGGTGGTCGGCCACACCGGCGCCGGCAAGTCGACGCTCGCCAACCTCCTGCTCCGCTTCTACGACGTCGCCGACGGCGCCATCCGGGTCGACGGCGTCGACGTCCGCGACTGGGACCTCGCGCGGCTGCGCTCGGCGACCGGCCTCGTCCTCCAGGACGTCTTCCTGTTCGCCGGCGACATCGCCTCGAACCTCCGGCTGGGCGAGGAGTCGATCGGCGACGAGCGGCTGCGCCAGGCGGCCGCGGACGCGCAGGCGCTCGAGTTCGTCGAGAAGCTCCCCGGCGGCTTCGCCGCGCGCGTCGAGGAGCGGGGCGCCGGCCTGTCGGTGGGGCAGAAGCAGCTGCTCGCCTTCGCCCGCGCCCTCGCCTTCGACCCGCGCATCCTGGTGCTCGACGAGGCGACCGCCTCGGTCGACACCGAGACCGAGCGCCGGATCCAGACCGCGCTCGAGCGCCTGCTCACCGGCCGGACCAGCCTGGTGATCGCCCACCGCCTGTCGACCATCCAGCGCGCCGACCGCATCCTCGTCCTGCACAAGGGGCGCCTCGCCGAGAGCGGCACCCACCGAGAGCTCCTCGCCCACGGCGGCATCTACCGCCGCCTCTACGAGCTCCAGTTCCGCGAACCCGCCGCCGCGGGCGGCTAACTCCCCTCCGCGATCTCCATCGCGCCGAGCAGCTCCATGAGCTGCATCAGGCGGTCGCGGGTGACCTGGGCGTCGGCGGGCGGGTAGCGCATCACGAAGGTCAGCAGGCGGCGGGGATCCGGCGGGTGGAGCATCAGGACCCGCCGCTCTTCGACCTTGCCGCCGTCGACCGTCGCGCGCACCGTGGTGGCGGAGCCGAACGGGGTGACCAGCTCGTTGCCGCCGTGGAACTTGCCGCCGGCGGCCTGGGCCTCGGCGCCGAAGGCGTTGGCGCGGTCGACCAGGCCGATCGCGCCCGCCTCGGGCTCGCCGACCCCGACCGTGACGGTGGCGGCGACCCCCGCGAGGTCGGCGTCGAAGGCGAGCGTCGGCGCCCTCGTTCTTCGCCACCTTGAAGCCCTGGGGCAACGCGGTGAAGACGAGGCCGAGCGCGGCGTTCTCGACCCGCACCGGGGCGGGCGGCGCGGCGGGGGGCGGCGGAGCGGGCTTCGAGCAGGCGGCGAGCGCGGCGAGCCCGAGGACGAGGCCGGCGCCGCCGAGGAGACGCTGGGTGGTTCGGCGCATGGTGGAAATCTAGCACCGGCGCCCGCCGCGGGCCGGAGCCGGCTGCCGCTCAGCCGAGGTCGGCGAGGACGGCGGCGGCGGTCTTGGGGGCCTGTTCGATCGCGGCGTTCATGGCGATGCCGAACCAGGACTGGCCGGCGACGTGGAGGCCGGGGTGGTCGGCGAGCGCGGCCGCGACGCGCTCGAGGCGGGCGCCGTGGCCGACCGTGTACTGGCCGATGCCGAGCGGGTGGCGGAAGACCCAGGTGCGCTCGGGCGCGGCGGTCAGCTTCATGGCGCGGGTGAGGTCGGCGCGCGCTTCCGCGATCAGCTCCTCGTCGGAGAGCGCCACGGCCGCGGGATCGTGGGCGCCGCCGATCATCGCGCGGACGAGGACATGACCCTCCGGCGCCCGGCCCGGGAAGATGCTCGAGTCCCAGAGGCAGCCGAGCAGGCGCAGCCCCTCGCCGCGCGGCGCCAGGAAGCCGAAGCCGTTCGGCGCGCCGCCGATCGCCGCCGCGCGGCCAGGCGAGCGCGACGACGGCGAGCCCGGCCGCCGGCATCTCGCCGAGGACCGCGTCGAGCCGCGCGTCGAGCGGGGCGAGCAGCGGCCGCGCGCGGGTCGCGGGGATGGCGAGGACCACCGCGTCGGCCTCCCGCCGCTCGCCGCCCTCGAGCTCGAGCCGCCAGCGTCGCGCCGTTCCCGGCCCGGCGCAGCGCGAGCATCGGCCGACCGGTCTCGACGCCGGCGCCGAGCGCGCGGGCGAGCCCCTCGATCAGCGTCTCGATGCCGCCGCGGAAGGAGGTGAGCGTGCCGCCCGGCCCGGCGGGCCCGCCGGCGCGGGTGAGCCGGCGGACATCCTCGCCGCGCGCGCGCCGCGCCTCGGCGTCCTTCCGCGCGACGCGGCGCTCGCGGCCGCGGGCGAGCATCGCGCGCACCAGACCGCCGTGCTCGGCCTCCATCGCCGCCATCTTCGGGAAAGCGCTCGCGAGCGAAAGGGCGCGCGCGTCGCCGGCGAAGACGCCCGAGACCATGGCGTCGACCAGCACCGAGGCGGCCTCCTCGCCGATCCGGCGCGTCGCGAAGGCGTGCACGCTCTCGTCGACGCCGGCCGGGCGCGCGGCCGCGAAGGGCTCGCCCAGCACGCGCAGGCGGCCGGGCAGCGAGAGCACCGGGTTGAACAGGAACGAGAGCGGCCCGCCGGGCAGCTCGTGCAGGCGGCCGCGCCGGTAGAGGAAGCGGCGCGCGGCCTGCGGGTCGGCGGGCTGGATCTCGCCGTCGAGCCCGATCCGCTCGACCAGGTCGAGGGTGGCCGGCGCGTTGTCGAGGAAGCCGTTGGGGCCCCACTCGACCACGAAGCCGTCGGAGCGCTCGCTGCGCAGGTTGCCGCCGAGCCGCGGCGCGGCCTCGACCACCGAGACCTCGACCGCCCGGCCCTGCGCGGCCGCGGCGTCGCGCAGGGCGAGCGCAGTGGCGAGGCCGGAGACCCCGCCGCCCACCACCACGACCCGTTTCGTCATCGCCCTAGACCGTGCGCGAGAAGACCGGCTTGTCCGGCTTCTTCGCCTCGAGGTAGCGGTCGAACGCCATGCAGACGTTGCGCACGAAGAGCCGGCCGCGCTCGGTGATCTCGAGCCGGCCGGCGCTCTCGGCGAAGAGGCCCGCCGCGCGCGGCTCGTCGAGCTTGCCGAGCGCGTCGGCGAAATAGAGGTCGAAGTCGATGCCGAAGCGCGCCGCGACCTCGCCCTTGTCGACCGCGAAGTTGCACATCAGCTGGCGGATGACGTACTGGCGGAGGCGATCGTCGTCGTCGAGCCGGTAGCCGCGCTGGATCGGCAGCCGGCCGGCGTCGAGCGCAGCGTAGTAGGTCGAGAGCTTGCGCTCGTTCTGGAAGAAGCCCCCCTCGACCTCGCCGATGCCGGAGACGCCGAAGGCGATCATCGCGGAGGCCGGGCGCACCGTGTAGCCCATGAAGTTGCGGTCGAGCCGGCCGGCGCGCGCGGCGCGGGCGAGCTCGTCGCCGGGCAGCGCGAAGTGGTCCATGCCGATCGGCTCGTAGCCGGCCTCGATCAGCCGCGCGAGGGTCATCTGGTAGAGGGCGAGCTTCTCCTCGCGTGCCGGCAGCCGCGCGGCGTCGATCTTCTTCTGGTTCGGCCGGATCCAGGGCACGTAGGCGAAGGAGTAGACCGCCAGACGGTCGGGGCGCAGCTCGATCAGCCGGTCGAGGTTGGTCTCGAAGGTCGCCTCGGTCTGGTAGGGCAGGCCGTAGACGAGGTCGAGGTTGATCCCCTCGCGGAAGCCGACCTCGCGCGCGATCGCGACGAGGTCGCGGGTCTGCTCGAAGGTCTGGCCGCGGCCGATCGCCTCCTGCACCTCGGGCGTGAAGTCCTGGACGCCCATCGAGAGCCGGTTGAAGCCGAGCCGCGCGAGGGTCGCGAGGTGGTCGCGCGTCGTCACCCGCGGGTCGACCTCGACCGCGACCTCGGCGTTGGGCAGCAGGTCGAAGCAGGCGGCGACGTGGCCGTGCAGCTCGCCGAGCTCGTCCGGCGTCAGGTAGGTCGGCGTGCCGCCGCCCCAGTGCATCTGCACGATCGAGCGGCGCCGCGGCAGCGCGGCGGCGACCAGCTCGAGCTCGCGTCGCACGTAGCCGAGGTAGCGCGCGGCGACCTCGTGGCGCGGGGTCGCGATCACGTGGCAGCCGCAGTAGGAGCAGTGCTGGATGCAGAAGGGGACGTGGATGTAGAGCGAGAGCGGGGCGTCCGGATCGCGGGCGTCGGCGCGCGCCAGGTGCTCGAGGTACTGGTCCGCGCCGACCCCGTCGTGGAACTCGACTGCGGTCGGGTAGGAGGTGTAGCGCGGCCCGGGCCGGTCGAAGCGGCGGACCAGCTCGGGATCAGCGTGCGGAACGTGCGTCATCGGAGCCCCCCTCCGGTGGTGCGCTCATGGACGTGGTCGACGAGCAGGGCGACCTTGCCGGGGTCGACCCCCGGCTCGATGCCGTGCCCGAGATTGAAGATGTGTCCCGGCACGCCGCCGGCCTCGGCGAGCACGCGGTCGGCCTGGCGGGCGAGCTCGGCGTCGGGCGCGAAGAGCGCGGCCGGGTCGAGATTGCCCTGGACGGCGAGCTCCGGCCCGAGCGCGGCGCGGGCGCGCGCGAGCGGCATGCGCCAGTCGACGCCCACCACCTCGGCGGGCAGGCCGGCGAGCTCGGGCAGCAGCGTGCCGCCCTGGTGGGGGAAGTAGATGCGCGGCAGCGCCGCAGCTCCGGCGAGCCCGTCGAGGATCCGCCGGACGACGGGCAGCGCGAACTCCGCGTAGGTCGCGGGTCCGAGCAGCCCGGCCCAGGAGTCGAACAGCATCAGCGCCTGCGCCCCGGCGCGCGCCTGCGCGGCGAGGTAGGCGAGCGTCAGGTCGGCGAGCTTGTCGAGCAGGCGGCGCGCCGCCGTCGCGGCTCGGCGTAGAGGAAGGAGCGTGCGGCGAGGAAGCCCTTCGAGCCCTTGCCCTCGACGAGATAGCAGAGGAGCGTGAACGGCGCGCCCGCGAAGCCGATCAGGGGCGTGCGCTCCGGCAGCTCGGAGCGCAGGGCGCGGATCGTCGCGAAGACGAACGGCACGGTCTCCTCGGGATCGGTCGCCGGCAGGGCGTCGACGTCGGCGGCGCTGCGCACCGGGCGGTCGATCACCGGACCGGGCGTGAAGCGCAGGCCGAGGCCGAGCCCCTCGAGCGGCGTCATGATGTCGGAGAAGAGGATGGCGGCGTCGAGCGGGAAGCGGCGGACCGGCTGCAGCGTCACTTCGGCCGCCAGCTCGGGCGTGCGCGTCATCGCGAGGAAGTCGTGCTTCTCGCGCAGCGCGCGGTACTCGGGCAGGTAGCGCCCGGCCTGGCGCATGATCCAGATCGGCGTGTGCGCCGCCGCCTGCCGGCGGCAGGCGGCGAGAAAGGGCGGGAGCGCCGCCGGCGCGTCGCTCAAGCGCGACCCTCCGCGAGCCACCGGGCGACCTCGACGGCGTAGTAGGTGAGGATCACGTCGGCGCCCGCCCGCCGGATGCCGGTCAGGCTCTCGAGCGCGACCCGGCGCTCGTCGATCCAGCCCCGCTCGGCGGCGGCCTTGATCAGGGCGTACTCGCCCGAGACCTGGTAGGCGGCGGTCGGCATCCGGAAGGTCTCCTTCACCCGGCGCACGATGTCGAGGTAGGGGCCGGCCGGCTTGACCATCACCATGTCGGCGCCCTCCTCGATGTCGAGCGCCACTTCGCGCAGCGCCTCGTCCGAGTTGGCCGGGTCCATCTGGTAGGCCTTGCGGTCGCCGAAGGCGGGGGTCGAGTGCGCCGCGTCGCGGAAGGGACCGTAGTAGCCCGAAGCGTACTTGGCGGCGTAGGAGACGATCGGCAGGTGCTCGAAGCCGGCGGCGTCGAGCGCCGTGCGGATCGCGCCGATCCTGCCGTCCATCATGTCGCTCGGCGCGACGCAGTCGGCGCCGGCGCGCGCGTAGGCGAGCGACGCCCGGGCGAGCAGCGGCAGGGTGGCGTCGTTGAGGACCCGCCCCTCGGCGTCGAGCAGGCCGCAGTGGCCGTGGCTGGTGTACTCGCAGAGGCAGACGTCGGCCCAGACCTGGAGGTCGGGCAGCGCCGCCTTGAGCGCGCGGATCGCGCGCGGCACGATGCCGGAGTCGGCGTAGCCCTCGCTCCCCTCGGGGTCCTTGTGCTCGGGGATGCCGAACAGGATCACCGCCGGCACGCCGAGCGCCCAGGCGGCCGCGCACTCCCGGACCAGCTCGTCGATCGACAGCTGGAAGACGCCCGGCATGCTGCCGACCGGGTTGCGGATCCCCTCGCCGGGGACGACGAACAGCGGGTAGACGAGGTCCGCGGCGGAGAGCGTGGTCTCCGCCACCAGGGCGCGCCAGGCGGGCGTGGCGCGCAGGCGCCGGGGTCGGCTGCGGGGGTAGCTCATGCTCGGTCTCCGAAGGGGCTGCGTGGCCGCCGCGGACGCGGCGGGGGCTGGCTGTGGACCTCGAGGCGCAGGCCGCGCGCGGCGAGCGCACGGACGGCGGCGTCGGCGAGGGCGTCGAACGTGCTCTCCGCCGCCTCGGCGTCGGGCAGGCGGCCGGCCGCGCCGAGCGCGCTCGAGGTGACCGGGCCGATCGAGGCGACCGCGAGGCTCGACAGCACGTCGCGGAAGAGCTCGTGGCCGAGCGCGTCGGCGAGGCCGGCGACCGCCGAGGGGCTGGCGAAGGTCGCGGCGACCACGTCGCCGGCGGCGACCGCGGCGCGGCAGGCCGCGGCGTCGAGCGGCGCGGCGAGGGTGCGATAGGCCTCGACCCGCTCGACCGCGGCGCCGAGGGCGGTGAGCCCCCGCTCCACGTTGTCGCGGGCGAGCGACCCGGCCGGGAAGAGCACCCGCGCGCCGGCGGCGTCGCCGGCCCGCTCGAACTCGGCGACCAGCGCCTCGGCCGAGAAGGTCTTCGGCACGCGCGCGACCGGCCAGCCGGCGACGGCGAGCGCCGCCGCGGTCGAGCGCCCGACCGCGGCGACGCGCGCGCGCGGCGCGGCCGGGGCGAGCGCGGCGACCGCCTCGACGGCGTGCGCGCTGGTGAAGACGATCCAGTCCCAGGCGTCGAGCTGTGCCGCGGCGCGCGCGAACGGCGCCGGGTCGGCCGGCGGCGCGATCGCCATCGTGGTCCAGGCGACCGGCCGCGCGCCGCGCTCCGCCAGGCGGCGGCCGAGCGGGCCGCCCGCGGGCTCGGCGCGCGTCACCGCGACGCCAACCCCCGCCGGAAACCGCAGCGGCGCGCTCAGGAGCGCCCTCCCAGGGGACCGCGGATGGCGGCGAGAATCTCGCCGGCCCCGGCCGCGAGAAGGCGGCGGGCGAGCTCGGCGCCGAGCGCGGCGGCTTCGGCGGCGGCTCCGGAGATCCGGTCCTCGACCGAGCGGCGGCCGTCGAGCGCGCAGACCGTGCCGGCGAGAGTCAGGCGCTCGCCCGTCACCTCGGCGAGCGCGCCGACCGGGATCTGGCAACCCCCTTCGAGCGCGGCGAGGAGCGCCCGCTCGGCGGCGGTCGCGACGTGCGTCGGCGCGTGGTCGAGGCGCGCCACCCAGTCGATCGCCCGGGCGTCGTCCGCGCGCAGCTGCACCGCGACCGCGCCCTGGGCGACGGCGGGCGGCATCCGGTCGACCGGCAGGTAGGCCGAGATGCGCTCGGCGCGGCCGAGACGGCGCACGCCGGCGGCGGCGAGCACGATGGCGTCGAAGCGGCCTTCGTCGAGCCGCTCGATGCGCGTCGGCACGTTGCCGCGCAGGTCGACCAGCGCGAGCTCCGGCCGCCAGCGTGCGAGCAGCGCCCGCCGGCGCAGGCTGCTGGTGCCGACCCGGGCGCCCGCCGGCAGCTCCTCGAGCGAGCGCGCGCCGCGCGCGAGCAGCGCGTCGCGCGGATCCTCGCGCTCGAGCACGGCGCCGAGCGCGAGGCCGGCCGGCATCGCGGTCGCGAGGTCCTTCAGGCTGTGCACCGCGAGGTCGACCGTCCCGGCCAGCAGCGCCTCCTCGATCTCCTTGGTGAAGAAGGCCTTGCCCGCGACCTGCGCGAGCGGCACGTCGGTGACCCGATCCCCCTCGGTGCGGATGAGGACGAGCTCGGTCGGCGGCGCGCCGGGCAGGCGCGCCAGCAGCGCGGCGACGTGCCGGGCCTGCCAGAGCGCGAGATCCGATCCCCGGGTGCCGATGCGCAGCGGACGCTCGCTCAAGACTCCTCCCCTCGCGACGTGAAGCGGTAGCCGATGCCCCGCACGGTGTGGAAGTAGCGCGGGCGCTCCGGGTCGGGCTCGAAGCGCTTGCGCAGGCGCAGGATGAAGTTGTCGATGGTGCGCGTCGACGGGAACAGCTCGTAGCCCCAGGCGCGGTCGAGCAGCTCCTCGCGGGAGACCACCTCGCCGTCGCGCTCGGCGAGAGCCTTGAGGATCATCGCCTCCTTCTGGGTGAGCTGCTGCTCGCTGCCGTCGAAGGCGCGCCCCGCGAAGCGGCGCAGGTCGACCAGGTTGTCGCCGAAGCTGATCTTCTCGCCGGCCGCGGCGGTCGTGCCCTCGTACCAGGTCTGGCGCCGCAGGATGCCCTTGACGCGCGCCAGCAGCTCCTGGAGGTGGAAGGGCTTGGGCAGGTAGTCGTCGCCGCCGGCCTCGAGGCCGCGCACGCGGTCGTCGACGCTCCCCTTCGCGGTGAGGAAGAGGATCGGGGTGGTCACTCCCTCGGCGCGCGCCCGCTCGCAGACGGCGTAGCCGTCGAGGCCGGGCATCATGACGTCGAGCAGGACCAGGTCGTGGCCGCCGGTGACGATCTGGTTCAGGGCGGCCAGCCCGTCGCCGACCGTGGTCACCGCGTAGCCCTCGGCGACCAGGTTCTCGGCGATACCGCGCGCCAGGTGATCTTCGTCGTCGCAGACCAGGATCGAGCGGGGCTCGCTCATCGCTTCCCCTCCGGGTCCGGCTTCGGCCAGGCCACCGTGAAGGTCGCGCCGCGGCCGGGGCCGGGGCTCTCGGCGGCGACCCAGCCCTGCTCGAGCCGCATGAAACGGTCGACGATGTAGAGACCCAGGCCGGTGCCCTTGCCGGTGCGGGTGAGCTCGTCGCCGACCCGGTAGAACTTCTCGAACAGGCGCGTCGCCTCGGCCGCTTCGAAGCCGACGCCGGTGTCGGCGACGCGCAGCAGGACGTGGCTGCCCTCCGGCGCGGCGCTCACGCGGATCGAGCCGGCGCCTGTCGAGGCCGTCGCGCGCAGCGCGTTCTCGAGCAGATTGCGCAGCACGGTGCGGGTGGCGACCGGATCCGCGGCGATCTCGAGCTCGCCGGGGATCTCGACCTCGAGGCCGATCTTCGCCTCGCGGGCGCGTTCGGCGATCTCGGCGGCGACGCTCGCGGCGACCGCCGCCAGTCCGATCGGCTCCTTGGTCAGGCGCAGCCGTCCGGCGTCGAGGCTCGCGCTGTCGAGGATCTTCGACACCATGTTCTCGAGCCGGACGATGTCCGCGCGCATGCGCCCGACCAGCTCGGCGAGCCGCTCCGGATCGGGCCGGCGCAGCTCGATCGTCTCGGCGGCGAGCTGCAGGCTGGCGAGCGGGCTCTTGAACTCGTGGGTCACCGCCGCCACGAAGTTCTCCTGCCGGCGCCGCAGCTCCGATTCCTCGCGCAGGGTGCGCCACATCACCGCCATGCAGGCGACCAGCACGAGCAGGAAGAAGGTCCCCTCGGCGCCGTAGCGGCGCAGGCGCCGCGTCTGTTCGTCGGCGATCGCCGCGACCGCGGCGGACGACGGCACGACGCGTCCCCCTTCGAGCGCGAGGTCGGGCAGCAGGCGGGAGATCTCGTCCCACTTGCGGCCTTCCGCGAGCAGTCGGCCGGCGAGCTGGGCCTCGGTTTCGTAGAGGCGCTCGAGGTTCTCCCGCTCGCGCCGCGCGAGCTGGGTCTGGTCGTAGACCCACCAGACGACCTGGGCGGTCGAGAAGACCAGCAGGGCGAGGAAACCGAGCTGGAGCCCGCGGGTGTGACGCGACGGCCGGGTCATCGTCTCAGGCGCCGATCGCCTCGGCGCCGCGCGCGAGCGCGGCGGGCAGCTCCGTGGCGAGCCGCACGAGGTCGTCCGTGCGGTGAGCGGCGGAGAGGAAGCCGACCTCGTAGGCCGACGGCGCGAGCGCGACGCCGCGGTCGAGCAGGGCGTGGAAGATGGCGCGGTAGGCGGTGGCCGCCTGGGGCGCGATCGCCTCGGCCGCGCGCGGCGGCGCGCCGGCCTGCAGCGAGAGCCAGAAGATCGAGCCGACGCGCACCAGCGAGACCGCCAGCGGCGCCGCCGCCAGAACCGGCTGGAGCAGCCGCTCGAGCTCTGCGCCGCGCTCCTCGAGGCGCCGCCAGACGTCGTCGCGCTCGAGCACGCGCAGGGTCGCGAGACCGGCCGCCATGGCGACCGGATTGCCCGACAGCGTGCCGGCCTGGTAGACCCCGCCGAGCGGCGCGAGGTGGCTCATCAGCTCGCGCGAGCCGCCGAAGGCGCCGACCGGCATGCCGCCGCCGATGATCTTGCCGAAAGTGGCGAGGTCGGGAGTGATGCCGTAGAGCTCGGCGGCGCCGCCGCGCGCGACCCGGAAACCGCTGATCACCTCGTCGAAGACGAGCAGCGCGCCGTGCCGGCGGGTCAGCCGGCGCAGCGTCTCGAGGAACTCGCGCCGCTGCAGCAGCAGGCCGTTGTTGGCCGGGATCGGCTCGAGGATGACCGCCGCGATCCGATCGCCCTCGGTGGCGAACAGCGCCTCGACCGCCGCCTCGTCGTCGAGCGGCAGGACGCGGGTGAGCGCGGCGAAGGGCTCGGGCACGCCCGCCGAGGAGGGGCGCCCGAAGGTGACCAGGCCGGAGCCGGCGGCGACCAGCAGGTGGTCGACGTGGCCGTGGTAGCAGCCGGAGAACTTGACGACCAGGTCGCGGCCGGTGGCGCCGCGGGCGAGCCGGATCGCGCTCATCACCGCCTCGGTGCCCGAGGAGACGCAGCGCACCATCTCGAGCCCCGGGTAGCAGTCGACGATCGCCTCCGCGAGCTCGACCTCGCCGGCGCAGGGCGCGCCGTAGGTGGTGCCGCGCGCCACCGCCGCTCCGATCGCGGCGAGCACTTCGGGGAGGGCGTGGCCGAGCACGAGCGGTCCCCACGACCCGACGAAGTCGAGATAGCGGCGGCCGTCCTCGTCCTCGAAGGTGGCGCCCGCGGCGCGCGCGACGAACAGCGGCACGCCGCCGACGGCTCGGTAGGCGCGCACGGGCGAGTTGACGCCGCCGGGGAGCACGCGCAGCGCGCGCTCGTAGAGGGACTGCGACTTCGGACCCGCGCTCATGCTCCCAACCCCCTCTCGGACGGACCGAGCAGCGCATCGATTTCGTCGGCGCCCCGGGTGAGCTCGCCGAACAGGTCCTGGTCCGCGGCGGCGAGGAAGCTGCGCACGGCGAGCATCCCCTGCTCGGCCGCCAGCCCGCGCAGGCCGAGCGTCGGCAGGTGCGCGAAGCGGCGGGCGAGCGTCTCGGCCCAGCGGTCGAGCGCCTCGCGTCCGGCCGCGTCGAGCGCGAGGCCGTTCTTGGCGACCAGCCGCTCGACCCCCTCGAGGGCGGTCTCGCGATAGCGCCGGTTGAGCTGCGCCACGACCGGCGCGAGCATCCGCTCGGCCAGCCGGCAGCGCAGGCCCGCGAGCGCCTGATCGACCAGCTCGCGCGCCGCCGCGGTCGCGGCGAGGCGGGCGGAGCGCTGCCGCTCGGCGGCGGCGTTGATCTCGTCCATGCCGATGCGCGTCACGCCGGCGCCGGCGCAGGCTGCGGGTTCGACGTCCGGCGGCACCGCGAGGTCGACCACCAGCGGCGGCTCGTGGCTCGGCGTGCGCGCGGCGAGCCGTTCGAGCGTGGCGCGGTCGACGACCGCGTCGGGGGCGCCGGTCGCCGAGAGCAGGGCCTCGACCTGCGGCGGCCGGGCGCGGAATTCGTCGAGCGAGAGGGCGGCGACCGCGCCGAGCTCGCGCGCCAGCTCCTCGGCGTGAGCGAGCGTGCGGTTGACGACCACCACCGGCACCCCTTCACGGACCAGCGCTTCCCCGGCGCGCCGGGTCATCGGCGTCACGCCGAGCAGGGCGACCGGCGAGGGCGTCCGGCGGACGCGCTCGAGCAGGTAGTCGGCGGCGAGCTCGGCGAGCGACGTGCGGCCGGCGCCGATCCGCGTCTGGCGGTGGACCTGGTGGGCGACGCGCAGCGCCTCCTCGACCAGGCGGTCGAGCAGCACGCCCGAGGTCCCCGCGGCGCGCGCGGTGGCCAGCGCCTCGCGCAGCTGCCCCTGGATCTCGCGCTCGCCGACCTGGGCCGAGTCGAAGCCCGCGGCGACCAGGAAGAGATGCTCGACGGCGCCCTCGCCGATCCAGCCGCGCAGCGTCCGCTCCGCCTCGCCCGGCAGCGGCTCGGCGCCGGTCAACGCGCGGAAGACCGGGCGGCGGAAGTCGAGGTCGCACTGGTCGCCCGGCACCCGGTAGGCGACCTCCACCCGGTTGCAGGTGGCCAGGTAGAGCAGCTCGTCGACGCCCAGGAGCGCGGCGAGCTGCGCCAGGCGCTCTTCGCGCTCCGCCTTGGCGATGGTGAAACGCCCGAGGGTGGCCGCGTCGACGGCGCGCGCCGAGATGCCGACGATTCCGATCCGTTCCATGGCGGTCGTTTTAACCCCCGTCCCGGAGCCTTGTGTCACGGCAATGTCATGGCGGAGGCCGTTGCGCCGGAAACCGCCCCGCGGCGTTCGCCGTCGGCGCCCGGGCTCATCCCTCCGGGTGGGCCGCGGCCCCCCCGGAGACCGGCGCCCCGAGCGCGTGCGCCCGGGCCCGGGAGCGCTCCGCCTCGGCGGCGGGGTCCCCGGCCTCCCCCGCTGCGTCGGCCCAGCCGGCGAGATGGCGCAGCGCGAGCCCGGCGAGGAAGTCGAGATGGTCGGCGCGGTCGTTGAGACAGGGCACGTAGCGATACCGCTCGCCGCCGGCGTGCAGGAAGAACTCGCGGTTGAGGCCGTCGATCTCTTCGAGCGTCTCGAGGCAGTCCGCCGAGAAGCCGGGGCAGACGACATCGACGCGCTTGACGCCCCGCGCGGGCAGCGCGCGGAGCGTCTCGTCGGTATAGGGCTGCAGCCACTCCTCGCGCCCGAAGCGGGACTGGAAGGTGACGAGGGCGCGGGCCGGATCGATTCCGAGCCGCTCGGCCACGAGGCGCGCCGTCTTCTGGCAGAAGCAGAAGTAGGGGTCGCCGGCGAGCAGGTAGCGCTTCGGCATGCCATGGAAGGAGAGCACCAGGCGCTCCGGCTCCCCGTCGCGCCGCCAGAGCTCGGCGATCGACGCGGCCAGCGCGGCGACGTAGCCCGGCTCGTCGTGGTAGCCGCCGATCGTGCGCAGGTCCGGGACCCAGCGCCGGCGCGCGAGCGCGGCGAAGGCGGCGTCGAAGGTCGAGCCCGAGGTGGTCGCCGAGTACTGCGGGTAGAGCGGCAGGACCAGGATCCTGCGACAGCCGGCGGCGGCGAGCTCCGCGAGGGCCGCGGCGAGCGGAGGGCGGCCGTAGCGCATGCCGAGCGCGACGCGCACCGGCACCCGCGTCCGCCCCGCCAGCCGCGCCGCGACGCCCGCGGCCTGCCGGCGCGAGATCGCGAGCAGCGGCGAGCCCTCCGGCGTCCAGACCTTGCGGTAGAGGGCGGCGGAGCGCCGGGGCCGCACGGTGAGCACGATGCCGTTGAGGATCGCCAGCCAGAACAGACGCGGCAGCTCGATCACCCGCGGATCGGAGAGGAACTCGCGCAGGTAGGGGCGCAGCGCCCGGGCGGTGGGCGCGTCGGGAGTGCCGAGATTCGAGAGCAGCAGCCCGATCGCCGGGGCCCGGCCGTGCGGATCGCCGGCGTCGCCGAGGAAGTGGGCCATGGCGCGCGAGTCTACCGGAGCAAAGAAAAGCGCCCCCGGGCGAACCCGGGGGCGCGAGGAGATCGGGCCGCGAGGGCCCGGAAGTTACGGGTAGCTCACCTTCAGGGTGTAGGTCGTGCGCGTCGACGAGTAGCGGTAGACGCGGACGTAGACCGTCGCGGCCGACGCGCCACTGTTCGTCCAGGAAGCCTGGTCCGCCGTGGTGCCGCCGTTGGTCGAGCTGGCGAGCTGCGTGCCGGCCGAGTTGTAGAGATAGAGGTCGTAGTCGACCGTGAGCCCGTTGAGCAGACCGGTGACCGTCTTGCCGGCCGGGATGCTCATCGAGAAGTAGTCGTTCTGGTTGGTGTCGGTCGTGAACGTGCCCGCGACCGTGCTGCAGGGCGCGACCAGCGGGTCGGCCGTGGTGCGGGTGTTGTTCGACTCGCTCTCGGCGACCGCCGTGCAGCTGCTGCTGCAGGCGGCGGTGGTCACCGAAGCCTGCGCCGAGTTGGCGGAAGCGCAGGTGCCGTTGGAGGCCGCGACCACGAAGTAGTAGGTCGTGTTGCAGGTCAGGCCGGTGTTGGTGAACGAGTTGGTCGTCGCGGTGCCGACGGAGCCGTAGGGCCCGCCGCTGGTGGTCGCCCGCGAGACCGGATACGAGGTGGCTCCCGACGACGCCGTCCACGAGACCGTCGCGGAGGTCTGGCTCGAGGAGGTCGCGCTGACGCCGGTCGGAACCGCCGGCGGCGTGCAGCTGCCGCCCGGGGTGTAGCTGCCGACCAGCGTGACGCCCGAGAAGGCCGAGTAGCCGCGCAGCATCACGTAGTACGTGCCGGTCTGCGGCGAGGCGAAGCTGCAGGTCTCGTTGTTGCCGTTCAGGTAGGGACGGCAATCGTAGGTGGTGGTCGTCGGCGCGGCGCCGAAGCGGACGTACATGTCGGCGTCGCCGGTGCCGCCCGAGATCTGGAACGACAGGTTGGTGGCGCCCGCGGGCACCGCCAGCGTCCAGGTCTGGGTGCTGGCCGAGGCGCCCGAGATGCTGGTGACCGGCACGCCGTTGGCGAGCACGTTGCCGGCCGAGCAGGCCGCGGTGGTCACCGACGCCTGCGCCGAGTTGGCGGAGGAGCAGGTGCCGTTCGAAGCCGAGACGACGTAGTAGTAGGTCGTGTTGCAGGTGAGCCCGCTGTCCGCGAACGAGGTCGTCGCCGAGGTCCCGACC
>CAWDOT010000025.1:0-7371 GCA_963803995.1 uncultured Acidobacteriota bacterium | reverse complement strand
ACCTGGTCACCACCAGCACCAGCTTCTGACCGGCGTCCGGTCCGCGCCCGGATCGGCCGAGCTTGCCCGGATGGTCGACCGGGGCGCGGCTACCTCGGTTGCCGGGCGCGCCCGCGGGCGATCACCGGACGAAACATGAAATCGAGCATCGCCTCGAGCGGCGCGGGGTCGCGCCGCAATCGGCTGCGCAGCGCGGCCCCCTCCCAGCAGTCGACCAGGAGGCTCGCCAGGCGCTTCACATCGGCATCGGGCGGGATGTCGCCGCCCTGGCGGGCCTCTTCCAGGCAGACGGCCAGACGCGCGGCGATGGCGGCGAAGCACTTCTCGATCTTGCGCCGGAACACCGCGCTCACGCCCGACAGCTCCTGCCCCAGGCCGCCGAGCAGGCAGCCCATGTAGCCTGCCTTCCGGTAGCCCTGCTGCGTCGTCTCGAAGAAGTGACGCACCCGATCGAGCGGAGGACGCGCCGCGTCCCCGAGGCACGCGTCGAGGCCGCCATGGACGTCGAGCATGTAGCGGTCGATGACCTGGAGCGCGAAGTCCTCCTTGGACGCGAAGTGATGGTAGAAGGAGCCCTTCGGAGTCCCGGTCGCCTCGAGCAGTGCCTGGATGCCCAGGTCGTTGTAACCGTGCTCGAGGAGCATGGCGAGGCCCGCGTCGAGCAGGCGTTGCTTGGTGGAATGCGTCATCGGTCGGCGCGGCGCGAGCGCTAGAGGCGGCGGCAGCGCGGGCGCCTTCTTCGCCTAGCCCTTCACCTTCTCGATCATATGGCCGATGACACGGCTGTGCTCGCGCTGCGGACTGAACATGACGATCTCCGCGTCGGCGTCCACCCTCACGTTGTGCCCGGGCGGCCAGTAGAAGAGATCGTTCGCCGTGACCGTCTCCTGCGCGCCACTGGCATCGGTCGTGGTGAGCTGGCCGCGCAGGACGAAGCCCCAGTGGGGGCACTGGCAGAGATCCCCTTCGAGACCGACGAAGAGCGGGGTGGTGTCGACGCCGGCCGCGAGCGTGAAGCACTCGCCGCTGATCTTTCCCAGTCCGCTCGCGTCGCCGAAATCGGTCCGCTGCCGGATCACCGCGCCCGGGATCTCCAGTCGGACGTTCACCTGGTCCTTTGCCACTCGCATGGTCGACTCTCCTCCGGGGCTCCCGCGTTGTCGAATAGACCGGTCGGTCTGTTTCGGAGACTACAACCCCAGCGGCGCTTGTCAAGGGAACCGCGACGGCGAGGCATGCGCCGCCGGATCGGCCTGTCGAACGCATCACGGACGCGCCCCGCTCCCGATCGTGGCGGCGACCTCGAAGCCGCAGAGCGGGTCGCTTCACGGCGGCGGTTCGCTCTCCCTTCGTTCGGCGTCCGCCAGGATCTCGTCCGGCAGGCGGCCCTTCGTCAGCTCGCGCACGCCGCCCGGGACGAGCAGCGCCGACGAGGTCGCCATCGCCACCCGCCTGCCCTCGGCGTCGTCGACGGTGCACGAGGTGACGCGCAGCCGCTTGCCCGAATGGTCGACCGCCGCGCGGAAGGTGAGGCCCCCGGCGTCGAAGCGCGCCGGCCGGGTGAACCGGATGTGCAGGTCGAGGGTGGCGAAGACGTCGCCGGCTCCCAGCATCGAGTAGACCGCCGCGCCCATGGTGAACTCGGCGGCCCACGCGATCAGCCCGCCGTAGACGGCGGGACCGCCGTTCGAGAGCCAGGCCGAGGCGGGCAGCACGCCGGTCACGTGGCCGTGGGCGACGAGCGTGGGGCGATAGCCGGTCAGGCGCCAGACCGGGAAGACGATTTCGCCGGCGACCGTGCGCTGCTGCAGGTCGAAGGGAACCCCGTCGAGGATCTCGTCGAGGCTGAAGTAGCCATCCTCCGGCGCCGGCCGCAGCCAGGGGTCGGGAGGCTCGGTCGGCCCGAGGTCGGGCGGCGGGTACTGGGCGCCCGGATCGACCGCGACGTCCGAGATCAGGCAGCGCGTGCTGCCGAAGGCGAGCATGCGGCCGTCCGGGTCGGTGATCTCGATCGTCGAGAGGCCCACCTGGTTGCTGCAGTGGACGACCTCGGCCCGGCCGACCATGCTCTCCGTCTTCAGGCTCATCGGCCGGACGAACGACATGGCGAGCTCGGAGGTCGCCAGCGCTTTGCCCGCCGGCAGCGTCGTCCAGATGGCGCACGCCAGGGGGGCGTCGGCGAGCAGCGCGTAGACACCGCCCCAGTAGAGCCCGAAGCCGTCGCCCAGCCAGCGCGTGACCGGCATCGCGAAGGTGGCCTTGCCGAAGCCCGCCTCGGTCAGCCGCATCCCGGTCAGCCTCGAAATCGGAAACGCCGGCAGCTCGCGCCGCACGAAGCGCCGCATCGACTCGAGGCCGGGCCGCTGGAAGACCCGCAGATCGCCGATCGATCCCCGCACCGGCTCGTCGGTGATGTTGTCCACGGCCCCCTCCCCTGGTCGCCCCGGCGGCACCGGCTTGCGACTGTGCGCCGGTCCGGGTTGGCGCCCGTCGCGCAGGAGGCTACCGCGATCCGGGCGCGGCGGGCGGGTGGCGTACGCTTCGGCCGGAGGCAGACCATGGCCCAGCTCCACCTCGAGCGGCACAAGATGGACCGGATCGGCTGGCTGCGGGCAGCGGTGCTCGGCGCCAACGACGGCCTGATCTCCACGGGCAGCCTCGTGGTGGGCGTCGCCGCCGCCGGCTCCCCGCGCGACGAGGTGCTGCTCGCCGCGGTCGCCGGGCTGGTCGCCGGCGCGCTTTCGATGGCCGCCGGCGAATATGTCTCGGTCGGCTCCCAGGCCGACACCGAGGCCGCCGATCTCGCCCGCGAACGGCACGAGCTCGCCACCGCCCCGGAGGCCGAGCGGGCGGAGCTCGCCTCGATCTACGCCGGCCGCGGCCTCACGCCCGAGCTCGCCGCCGAGGTCGCCGAGCAGCTGATGGCCCATGACGCCCTCGGCGCCCACGCGCGCGACGAGCTCGGCCAGTCCGACAGCTCGCGCGCGCGCCCGCTCCAGGCCGCGCTCGCCTCCGCCGCGGCGTTCGCCGTCGGCGCCGCGCCGCCGCTCGCCCTGGCCGCGGCGCTGCCGGTCGCGCTTCTCAGCCTCGCGGTGGCGCTGAGCTCGATCGCGCTCCTGCTCGCGCTGGGCGGCGTCGCCGCGCATCTCGGTGGCGCCTCGGTGCGCGCGGGCGCGGTCCGGGTCGCCTTCTGGGGCGCCCTGGCGATGGGCGCCACCGCGCTCGTCGGCCGCCTGTTCGGAGCGGTGGTCTAGCTGGCCGGCCCAGCCGGAATCGTCGCGGCGCCAGTCGTCTTGCACCTCCCGCGCTCTCCGACGTCGGCGTCGGACTGCGGGCCGCACCGAGCCAGACGTCCCATGCCAACGTGATCCGGCTCGACCTCGCCGTCCCGGTGCAGCACGACTCCGGGATCCCTTCGACGCAGTACCTGGTCACCGCCGGCACGATCTTCTGAGCGGAAGCTCGTCCGCGGCGGGCGAGTGCTTCAGCGCACGCGGCCGACGACCGACTCGAGGTCCAGGAGGGTCTCGGCTTCGCGATCGACCGGTGGACGGGGTTCCCTGCTCCAGAGCCACGGCTCCGGGAGGGCAAGGGCGCGGAGCCGTTCCAGCACCGCCCCACCGTCGCGCGGCCGCTCCCCGGGGAGGGCCGCAACCAGGTCCGCCAGGAGGGCGCAAAGGTCCTCGCCCCATCGCTCCGCGACGGCACGAAGGTCCGGGGCCGCGGCGAGAATCTCCAGAGACAACCGAACCGGTTCGCTCGACCGCCAGGGCAACCGGCCCACCGACATCTCGTACAGCACGATTCCGAAGGACCAGACGTCGGCCGCGGCCGTGGCGCGCTCCCCGCGCAGCTGTTCCGGCGCCATGTAGGGCAACGTCCCCAGGATCTGGTCCCGGCGGGTGAGGCTCGCGGCGTCCGCCCCGCGCGCCAGGCCGAAGTCCAGCAACACCAGACGCCCGCTGCGCGTGACCATGACGTTGGAGGGCTTGACGTCGCGGTGGACGACCCCCGCGCGATGGATGGCGGCGAGAGCGCTCGCCAGCTCCAAGGCGAGGCGCCCCACTTCGCCGCCCGGGAGCGCGCCTCCCTCGAGTTGCTCCGCGAGCGTCGTGCCGTCGATCAGCTCCATGGCGACGAAGAAGCGGCCTCCATCCTCGCCGCGCGCGAAGACCCGGACGATGTTCGGATGCCTAAGGTCGGCGAGGATCCCGCCCTCGCGTTCGAACCTGCGCCGCGCCCAGCGGTCGAACTGGGCACCGGTTCGGAGCAGCTTCACCGCCGCCGGCGAGCCATCGCGCAGGCTCGTCGCCCGGAAGATCTCGCCCATTCCTCCGGCGCCGAGCCGTGCGCCGAGCCGGTAACCTCCGACCAGGTCACCGGCCGGGCCGGACGGCGGCTCGAGAGACCCGGTGAGCACCTCGGGCAGCTCGAGCAGGGCTTCGTCGCGGAGCCTCAACTCACCGGCCTCGTTGCGTTCGACGATTCCGGCATCCACCAGGCCCGCCAGGTCCCGGTCGAGGCTCGATCGCTCGCCTTCGCTCTCCGCCGCGATTCGTCGCAGGATCTCCTCCCGCCCGATCCAGTCGACTCCGACGTCCGACTCGGAGCGGGCCAGGACCAGGACCAGCTCTCTCGAAGATCGACCCAGGGCGCTCCACTTCGCGCTGGCCGCCACGAACGCCCGCAGCCGGACCTCTCCGAGCGCGGCGGCCACCCGCGCCGCGGCTCCATGCACGAATCCGAGGTCGTCTTCGTCGGGCCGGCGGCCGTCGCGTCTCGGGCCGACCACGAGGAACCCGAGCTGCTCGTCTCCCTCCGCGATCCGGGCGGCGGAAGCGAGGCCAAGCTCGGCCAGGGCGGCGGGCAGGTCGGATCCCGGCGACTCCAGCGCCCTCCGCTCCGCTTCGGGCAGTGCCTCAAGAGCCCTCCCGACGCTGCGCGAATGCGGGAGGTTGAGAGCTCCCACGCAGCGGAGCGAGGAGCCGCCGAGCTGGTACAGGAACACCCCCACGGACTCGCTTCTCAAAACGCTCTGGACGCGATCCGCGACGGCCGCGGCGAGAGCGCGCACACCCCGCGCGCGCCGGATCTCCCGGCTCACTGTGTCCAGCGCCTTGGCGTGCTCGACGCGCGATCGGAAGATTGTCCGCTCGAGCAGAGCGCGCACGCGGTCGCGGACCGGAACGAACATCGCTCCGACTCCGAGCGTCAGCAGGATCGTGCCGACGCGGCTTTCGATCGCGAATACCTGGGAGGCGGCTACGCCCAGGAGGATCACCAGTCCGCAGTAGGCCCCGAACAGCGCGGCCAGTGCGAGGACGAAGGCCGTCGATTTCCGCACCAGCGCGTCGATGTCGAGCAGCCGGTGCTTGAGGATCCCGAGAGCGAAGGCACCCGGCACGAGCAGCAGGAAGGCGAGGTCGCCGAATCCCACCGAGAACTCCAGCTCCTGGCGAAACGTCAGGGCGAAAGCCGAACGGAACCAGGGCGCGAGCAGCAGGAGCGCCAGAGAGGCGGCGGTTCCCCCCAGCGGCCAGCACAGCTGTCGACGCTCCTCGGCCGAGCTCTCGCGCCAAGCGGCGCGGACGCCGGCAACGGCCGCGCTGGGGTAGACGAGAAGACCCAGCACGGCCAGAGAGGTCAGGGCAACAGCGGGGCTCCGGAGCCCCCAGGCGAACGACAGGAACGTCGACGCCAGAAGCACGGCACCCGGCTGCTCCAGGCTCGCCCGCAGCAGGCTCCCGCGGCGGGGCGGCACGCGGCACCGAACCACGAAGGTCAGGAGCGCCGCGCTGCCCAGAGCGAGGAGCGTTCCCAGGAAGAAGAGGATGGAATCCGCCTCGGCCGCCCACGCGGCCGTTCCCGCTCCCAGCCCCACCGCCAGCAGGTCGATCGGAAGCAAGTACACCAACGCCACGGCGGCGGGGTGAGCCGAAAGTCGGCCGCGGCGCCGCGGGAAGATCGAGATCATGTGCATCAGAAAGGGCAGGACCAGGACGCCGCCCATCGTGAAAACGGCGGCCGCGGAGAGCCAGGACAGCGAGAGGGGATCGTGAGGCGGATCCTGAACCCGTTCGAGGAGCCGCTGGGCGCTCGAGACCTGCCCCGTGGCGAGCGCCGCCAGAGACCAGGAGAGCCAGGAGAGTGAAGCCGCCCGACAATCTCCCGGCGCGCGCCGGGCGATCAGTGCGGTAAAGGCCATGCAGAATGCGGAGACGAGGATCTGCCAGAGCAGAGCGAGCCGTTCGGAGAGGGCGAGGCGAATCGCCTCCGCCTGTATCGGCACGGCCCTCTCGCGTCCGCTGCCATCGCCAAGAAGCAGCACGTGGGGCTCGCCGGGACGCCAAGACGCCAAGGCGCGCGCGCCGGCCTCCGAGGGCAAGCCATCGACGCCGAGGAGTCGGTCGCCTTTCCGGAGACCCGCTCGCGCTGCCGGAGTGCCGGGCTCGGGCGCGGTCGAAACGAACCATCCCTGCCTGGGGGAGGAATCAAGAGAAACCCCGACGCCGGGCGGCGGCGAGACCAGTAACCAGACCGCGAGCCCGGTCGCCGGCGCAAGCAGACCGAGCTGTGCGAGGAGGCGCGCACGCGGGGCCGAAGGCCAGAGGGGTCGGCGCGGGCCAGGTCCGCCAGCCTCTCGGCCGTCGCACAGGTCTTTCCCCCGAGCTTGGCTCGATCGGCGCATCGCGGCCTCCTGGGCCGCCGACCGTTGCGCCGGGGTGGATTCAGCCCGACGCCGGGCGAGGACTTCGCGAGAACGCGCGACCCGTGCGGGGCGCAGCCTCGCGGGATCCCGATTCAGAGAGCACCCGCGCTGCTCGCGCGACGGGGCTCTCTCGGCCGGCGGTTGGTTCGCTGAAAAAAGATATGAGCCGGCGCGCAACCTGTCAAGCCGGCCGACGCCAATCGGGACCAACGGTCGCCGACGAGACGGTGCTGGCAGGTCCGAAGCGCCACCGGCGGCCTGCGGCCAACGCGACCTGGCCTCGCGTCGTCGCGTCCGGGGGCCCCGCAGAATCCTGTGCTACGGTCGCCGCGAGAGGCGGACGCTCCTTCGACGCTCGCCAATCCACCCGATGACCTGGGCCGCCGCTGCGCTGATTCTGGCGATCAACCTGCCCTTCGGGTTCTGGCGGGCGGGGACGCGCAGGCTCTCGGCGCCCTGGTTCGTCTCGGTGCACGCGCCGGTGCCGCTCGCGATCGGCGTCCGCTTCGCGCTCGGGCTCGGCTTCCACTGGAATACTCTGCCGATCTTCGTCGCCGCCTTCTTCGGCGGCCAGTGGCTCGGTGGCCGCCTGCGGGCGCGCCGCGCACCCGTCGTCCCGCTCGAACCGGTCCGCCGCGTACCCCTGGACCCCGACTGACCCG
>CAWDOT010000024.1:0-47334 GCA_963803995.1 uncultured Acidobacteriota bacterium | reverse complement strand
TGGCTCGCCGGCGCCGCGCTCTGCGCGGCCGCCGGCGCCCCCGCCGCCGCCCGCGAGCTGCACTGGACCGCGCTCGCGGTGGAGGCGACGCTCGCGAGCGACGGCACGCTCGCGATCTCCGAGCGCCAGGACATGGTCTTCACCGGCGACTGGAACGGCGGCGAGCGCTCCTTCCGCCTCTTCCCGGGTCAGCGGCTGACGGTCGACCGGGTCGTACGGATCGACCCCGCGACCGGCGCGGAGCACGCGCTCGAACGGGGCGACCTCGACGAGGTCGACCGCTGGGACTGGGCCGGCTCGAGCGCCGTGCGCTGGCGCAGCCGCCTCCCCTCGGACCCCGAATTCGACTCGACGCCGATCTCCTATCGGCTCGAATACCGGCTGACCGGAGCGCTCGTCGCCGCCGGCGGGAGCGCCTTCCGGCTCGAGCACGACTGGGCCTTCGCCGACCGCGACGGGGTGATCGAGCGGGTCGAGGTGCGCCTGCGGCTCGGCGACGGCTGGCGGGCGGTCTCGCCGCATCCCGAGGTCTGGCGCACCGAGAGCCTGCCGCCGGGGCAGGGCTTCGTCGCCCCGCTCGCGCTCGAGTACGACGGCGCCGGGCTGCCGGCCAACGCCGCGCCGGCGCGGCTGCCGCCGGCCGTGAGGTGGGGCGCGGTGGCGATCCTCCTCGGTGGCGTCGCCTACTTCCTGATCTGTCTGCTCTGGCGCGAGCGCGCGCTCGGACGCTTCGGAGCGCCCGCGCCGGCGCCCGTCGATCGCGACTGGCTGGAGGCGAACCTCTTTCCCCTCGCGCCCGAGGTGGTGGGCGCCGCCTGGGACCGCACGGTGGGCAGCGCCGAGGTCGCGGCGCTGCTCGCGCGGCTGACCGCCGAGGGCAAGCTCGCCGCGGAGGTCCGGTCGACGAAGACCTGGATCTTCCGTTCCGACGACCTGCATCTGCGCCTGCTGGCCGACCGCGGCACGCTCGGCGACTACGAGCGCGCGCTGGTCGACGCCCTGTTCGGCGGCGCGGACACGACCGACACGCAGAGCCTGCGCAAGCGCTACAAGTCGACGGGCTTCGATCCGGCCGCGAAGATCCGCGCCGGGGTCGAGGCGCGTCTGAAGCGCAGCCGCGGCTTCGAGGCCGGCAGCCCGAAGCCGGGCTGGCGGCCGACCGGTCTGCTGCTGCTCGCGGGCATCGTGGCGCTCGCCGCGGCCTTCGTCCTGGCGCGCGAATCGCGCTGGCTGGTCTTCGCGCCGCTCCTGTTCTTCGCCTTCACCTGGCTCTTCCTCGGGCTCCTGCCCGCTCTCCTCGGCCAGGGGCGGACCCGCGGCCTGGCAGGACCGCTGGTGGCGATGCTCTGCGGGATGGCGCTGCACGCGGCGGGGCTCTGGTGGCTCGGCGGGTGGCCCGGCGCGACGCTCTTCCACGTCGCCGGTGCGCTGCTCGTCGCGCTCGGCCTGGCGCGGGCGACGTTCAACCTGTTCGCCACCCGCGAGAGCCCCGAGAGCCTGGCGCGCCGGCGCGAGCTCACCCGCGCGCGCGACTACTTCGAGCGCGAGCTGCGCCAGCCGCAGCCGCGGCTCGACGACCGCTGGTACCCGTATCTGCTCGCCTTCGGACTCGCGCCGCAGGTCGACCGCTGGTTCCGCAGCTTCGGCGACGCGACCCGCACGGGAGGCGTGGGCTCCTCGATGACCGGTGGCGGCGGCGGCTTCTCGGGCGGCAGCGGCGGGGGTTGGACCGGCGGGGGCGGCGCCTTCGGCGGGGCGGGCGCTTCGGCGAGCTTCGCCGCGGCCGCGACCGCGATGTCCGCGGGCGTCTCGGCGCCGAGCTCGAGCAGCGGTGGGGGTGGCGGCGGCGGCAGCTCGGGCGGCGGCGGCGGCGGCGGCTGGTAGCGGCGTCCGGCCGAGAGCCGCCGTCAGGCGAGGCGGAGCAGGGCGGGGTCGGCGCGGCGCAGGGCGGCCTCGGCCCCGGGGTCGGCCGCCAGCATCCGGAAGTCGGCGAAGTCGAAGCCCGGCCCGACGCAGGCGCCGGTCAGCGAGTAGTCGCCGAGCGGCTCGGCGGCCTGCCAGACGCCGGCCGCGACCACGCGCTGCGGGGCGCGCCCCGGGGCGAGCGGTCCGAGCAGCGTCGAGTCGAGCGCGCCGGTGGCAGCGTCGAAAGTCCAGAGCCGGACGTCGCAGCCCTCGAAGTGGATCCAGATCTCGTCGGAGTCGACGACGTGCCAGGCGCTCTTCTGCCCGGCGACCATCAGGAACCAGACGCCGGTGAGCGCCGCGCGCGGCGCGCGGCCGTCCGCCGGCCGCACCGCGAGTGGCGAGCGGTAGAGCTCGGCGAACCAGCCCCCCTCGGGGTGCGGCGCGAGCGCGAGGTCGTGGATCAGCTGGGCGGCGCGCGGGTGCATGGCGTTCCCTCCGCGCCCGACTCTAGTCGAGCCGGTCAGTCCCGCATCCGGTAGACGTCGCGCAGGGCGTGGACCTTCTCGTTCCAGACGCGGGCGACCCGGGCTGGGTCGGTGGCCGGGCGGCGGAGCAGCGCGAGACAGCCCTCGGCCTGCGCCGCGGTCGCCGCCGGCTTCAGGTGGAGCTGCAGGGCGTGGCGCGAGAGGTCGCGGACGAGCACGTCGAAGATCGTGTCGACGGTGTCGTCGTCCGCGTCCCAGAGCGGCGCCGCCTCGAGGATCAGGTGGGCGTAGACGACCAGCGTGAAGAGCTCGCCGACCGCGAGCAGCAGGTCGATGTCTCTCGTCTGCTCCTCCGACGGCGGGGCGGTGGCGAGGAGGCGCTTCAGGGCCGCGACCTGCTCGACGAAGACGGCGACGTTGGGCAGGTGGGCGAAGCGCGCGAAGGCGGGCGCGTGGTCGTGGAAGCGGATCTTGCCCAGTCCGCTCGCGGGTCCCTGGTCGAACAGGAAGGCGTCGTGGCGCGGTTCGCTGACGCGGCCGACCTCCGGGTAGGGCGCCGGGCGGAAGAGGTAGTTGGCGAGGAACTTGACGATCAGCGCGATGTTGACGTGCACGGTGCCCTCGAGCTTGGGCAGGGCGCGGATGTCGCGCGCCGCCATCTCGAAGACGCCGTCCTTCTCGAATCCCTTGGCGGCGATGACGTCCCAGAGCAGGTCGACGACCTTCTCCCCCTCGGTCGTGACCTTCATCTTCTGGACCGGGTTGAAGAGCAGGTAGCGGCGGTCCTCGGGCGAGGCGGCGCGCTGGTAGTCGGCGGCGCGCCAGGCGAAGAGCTTCATCGCGACCAGCCGCGCCCAGGCGTCGGTGAAGAGCTGGCGGACGTGCGAGAAGTCGGTCACCGCCATGCCGTAGAGCCGGCGTCCGGCGGCGTGGTTCAACGCCTCGTGGAAGGCGTGCTCGCAGATGCCGATCGACGCCCAGCCCAGGTTGTACTTGCCGACGTTGACGGTGTTGAGCGCGGCGTTCCAGGCCGCGGGGCCGCGCAGGAGGAGGTCGCCCTCCGCGACCGGCGTGTCGTGCAGGCGGAACTCGGCGACGTAGGACTGGCTGGCGACCACGTTCTTCACCAGCTCGTAGGTCGGGTCCTTCGGGTTCACCGTGAAGAAGATGTACTCGCCGGTGCCCTCGACCTTGCCGAAGACCGAGACCAGCGCGGCCTCGTTGCCGTTGCCGATGTAGTACTTGCCGCCGCGCGCGAGGTAGCCGCCGCCCGGCTGCGGCACGAGCGCCATCCCGGTCGAGTAGATGTCGGCGCCGTGCTCTTTCTCCGAGAGGCCGAAGGCGAAGATGCCGCCCGCGCGCAGCAGCTCGCCGGTGCGGCGCTTCACCGCCTCGTTGCCGCTCATCCAGATCGGCCCGAGGCCGAGGATCGAGACCTGCCAGGTGTACCAGTAGCAGAGCCCGTAGAAGCCGAGCACCTCGTTGAAGTAGCAGTTGCGGTAGGTGTCCCAGCGCGCCTGCGGGCCGCCGTAGGCGGGGGGCGTCAGCAGGTCGGCGAAGGCCCCCTCGCCGGCGACGAAGGCGAGGAAGTCGGAGTACCAGACGCGCGCGAGATCGTCCTCGCGCAGCCGCTTCTTGCCCTTCGCCTCGAAGAAGGCGACGGTCCGCTCGACGATCTCGCGCGAGCGGGCATCGAGTCCGGGCAGGTTCGGCCGCAGCGGATCGAGGATCATGAGGGGCTCCTTCCGCAGGGAAGCATAACGCCGCACTGCGGCGAAGAGCGCGCCGTGTGGCGGGTCCGACGGCGCGGGGCTATGCTCGGCGCTCGATGGGCGGAGGGGGCGGTTTCGAATACGACCTGGTCGTCGTCGGCGCCGGACCGGCGGGCGAGAAGGGGGCGGTGCAGGCCGCCTATTTCGGCAAGCGGGTCGCCATCGTCGAACGCGAGAACGAGCCGGGGGGCGCCGCGGTCCACACCGGCACGCTGCCCAGCAAGACGCTGCGCGAGACGGCGCTCTACCTCTCCGGCTACCGGGCGCGCGAGCTCTACGGCGTCGCCGTCGCGCTCGAGCCCGCCGCCACGATCCCGCTGCTCTCGGCGCGCCGCCGCGCCATCGAGGCGGCCGAGGTCAGGGCTTTCCGCCGCAACTTCGAACGGCACGGCGTCGAGGCGGTCGTGGGCGAGGCGCGCTTCGTCGGCCCGCACGAGATCGCGGTGCGCTCGGCCGCCGGCGAGCGCGTGCTGTCCGGCGCGTTCGTGCTGGTCGCGACCGGCTCGCGGCCGCACCGCCCGGCGGGCATCGACTTCGCCGATCCGGCGATCCACGACAGCGACGAGGTCCTGACCATCGACGCGCTGCCCCGCACGCTGGTGATCCTCGGCGCCGGCGTGATCGGCTGCGAGTACGCGTGCATGTTCGCGGCGCTCGGCGTCGAGGTCACCCTGGTCGACGCGCGGGCGGAGATCCTCCCCTTCCTCGACCTCGAGATCGTCGGCCGGCTGAAGAGCGCGATGACGAGGCTCGGCATCCGGCTGGTGCAGGGCGCCGGCTGGACTTCGGTGGAGCGGCGCGGCGAGGCGGTCGTCACGACGCTCGCCGGCGGCGCGTCGCTCGAGAGCGAGCACCTGCTGTTCACGGCCGGTCGCACCGGGCGCACGGAGGGCCTGGGGCTCGACGCGATCGGCCTCGAACCGGACGCGCGCGGCTACCTTTTCGTCGACGAGCGTTTCCGCACCGCGGTGCCGCACGTCCTCGCCGCCGGCGACGTCATCGGCTTCCCCGCGCTGGCGTCGGTCTCGATGGAGCAGGGGCGGGTCGCCGTCTGCCACGCCTTCGGCTTCCCCTACAAGCAGGCGGTGGCCGCGACGATGCCCTACGGCATCTACACGATCCCCGAGGTCTCGGCCTTCGGCGAGACCGAGGAGAGCTGCCGGCAGAAGGGGATCGACTACGTGGTCGGGCGCGCGCTCTACGCCGACAACCCGCGCGGCAAGATCGCCGGCGACCTCGAGGGGATCACCAAGCTGGTGGTCGAGGTCGGCACGCGCAGGATGCTCGGCGTCCACGTGGTGGGCGAGCGGGCGAGCGAGCTCGTCCACATCGGCCAGAGCGTCGTCCACCTCGGCGGCACCGTCGACGTCTTCATCGACATGGTCTTCAACTACCCGACCCTCGCCGACAGCTACAAGTACGCCGCCTACGACTGCCTCGCGGCCCTCGCGCGCCGCGAACGGGGCGGCTGAGGCGGCGTCGCCCGCCGCGACCTCCTCCTCAGGGCGCGGTCGCCGCCCAGAGCGTCGGGCCCGCCGACTCGAAGCCGTCGCCGAAGATCCAGTGCGGATTGAACTGGCGCGTCACGTAGACGAGACCCGAGCCGTTGCCGCCGGTGTCCTTGTCCGGAACTCCGATGGCGAGCTCGTCCGTGCCGTCGCCGTCGAGATCGCCCATCGCGAGCACGGAGCCGAACAGGGCATCCTCCTGGAACGAGCCGGCGAGGCTGGGCTCGGAGAAGACGAAGCCGGCGCCGACCACGAGACCGCCCGCCGAGCCGTGGACGAAGTAGATGAACCCGCGGTCGTCGTTGCCCCGCCCCGGAGCCCCGAAGAAGAGATCGTCGAAGCCGTCGCCGTCGTAGTCGCCGGCGGCGAGCGCGGCGCCGAAGCGGTCGCCGGTGGCCGCCGTGCTGCCGCCGAAGTCGGCGATGCTCAGGATCTGGAACTGGGTGGGGTCGAGGCCGGAGGGCGAGCCGTAGGCGACGTAGACGCGCCCCGAGTCGCCGACGCCGTCGTCGTTCTTCTCCGGCGCGGCCGCCGCGAGATCGTCGAAGCCGTCGCCGTCGAAGTCGCCGGCGGCGAGGGCGAAGCCGAAATGGTCCTCGGCTCCGTTGCCGGCGGCGCCGTAGTCGGTTTGCGCGAGCTCCAGGAGGTTCTCGCCGTCGAGGCCGTCCTGGATCGACGTTCGCCCGGTGCGGTCCGATCCGGCGACCGTGGAGTGTCGCGCTCCGGCGGCGTAGGCGGCGGCCCCGCCGGGGCCGAACCCGCCGGTCGCGAGGGCGAAGCCCCACTGCGCGTCCTCCTCGCTGTCCGGGTCCTGACCGTCGCCACCGCTCACGACGAGGACCGCCGTGCCGTTGTAGCGGAGAACGGTGACGCGGCCGCTGCGAATGGTCCCGCCCAGACTCACCGCCATCGATCCCGGTTTGCCGACCAGCAGCTCGGAGTCGCCGTCGCCGTCGAGGTCCGCAAGCGCCAGGCTGTAGCCGGTGGCCGCTCCTTCGGCGAACCCCTGGTCCAGTGAAGAGACGCGCCCCGGGTCGAGCCCGCTCGCCGAGCCGAAGATCAGGTGGACGTGACCGACGTCGTCGCAGCTGAGATCGAGGCCGCAGGACAGGGTCGGATCCGGCTGGTTCTCGAACGGCGAGCCGATCGCCAGGTCGTCGAAGCCGTCGCCGTCGACGTCGCCGGCGGCGAGCGCGAAGCCGAACTGGTCCCCGGTCTCCGTGCCGCCGTCGCCGCCCGGGAGGCTGTCCTGGTCGAAGACCTGCTCGCGCCCGGCGTGCAGGCCGGCCGCCGAGCCGTAGAAGACCCAGACCGCGCCGGCGTTGGCGGCGCCGCCGGCGCTCTCGCCGGGAGCGCCCACCGCCAGATCGCCGGCGCCGTCGCCGTCGAAGTCGCCGAAAGCGAGCGCGCTGCCGAAGTGGTCGCCGGCCTGCGAGACGCCGCTGACTCCGGCGCTGTCCTGGCTGACGCACCAGTTGCGGACGTTGCCGACGCCGCAGGCCCCGGTCTGGGCGCCCGCGGCGAGCGGCAGGAGCAGGCCGGCGACGAGGATCGGAACGGTGGACGACAGGCGCTGGGACATGGTGGTCTCCGTTGCGTGCGGCCGATGGACTGGGGTGACTCTGGAGACCATCCTGCCGGCGGCGAGCGGCGGCGCGAACGCTCCTTCGTGCGCCGGCTCTCCTCACGTTGGTCAGGGTCGTCGCCCGGTGGCGCGGGGAGCGTGGCGGCGGTCGACGACCGCCGGTCGAGCCGGAGCGTCCGGCGCTCCTCCGTGCCTCGCGGTTGACCGCGGAGGGCCCGCGGGCGAATCATGTCGGGCATCCAGGGGAGACCGATGCCATGAAGACGCTGTCGCGGTTCGCCGCAGTCTGTCTGCTGTTCCTGTCGGGCGCGCCGGCGGTCTTCGCCGCGGGGACCGCCGTCCGGGTCGGCCGCCTGCTCGACGTCGACGCGCAGCGGGTGCGCGAGAACGTCGTGCTGGTCATCGTGGACGGGAAGTTCCAGGCGCTCGGCACGGCGGTGCCGGCGGGGGCCGAGGTGCTCGACCTCTCCGGCTACACGGTCGCGCCCGGCTTCATCGACGGCCACACCCACTTCATGCTCCAGGGCGACGCCACCTCGGTCGAGTACGACGAGCAGGTGCTCGGCGAGTCGTACGCCTACCGCGCGCTGCGCGCCAGCCGCGCCTTGAGGATCTCGCTCGGCAACGGCTTCACGACGCTGCGCGATGTCGGCAACGAGGGCGCCGGATTCGCGGACGTGGACGTCAAGCGCGCGATCGAGAAGGGGGTCATCGTGGGGCCCCGGGTCTTCGTCGCGACCCGGGCGCTCGGCCCCACCGGCTCCTACGGCCCCGCGGGCTACTCCTGGGATTTCGAGCTCCCCAAGGGCATCGAGCTCTGCGACGGCGCGGACGGCTGCCGCAAGGCGGTGCGCGACCAGGTCGCGCACGGCGCCGACTGGATCAAGGTCTACGTCGAGCGCTCCTACTACCGCACCCCGGACGGCGGCTTCGCGGGGCTGCCCAACTTCACCCCGGAGGAGCTCGCGGCGATCGTCGACCAGGCGCACCGCACCCGGCGCAAGGTCGCGGCCCACTCGATCACGCCGACCGGCCACCGGCTCGCGCTCGCCGCCGGCGTCGACTCGATCGAGCACGGCGACGTGCTCGACGAGGCGACGATCCGGACGATGGTCGAGCGCGGGGTCTTCTGGTGCCCGACGCTGACCGTGACCGAGTTCGTCGCCGGCCCGCGCAGCGGCGCCAACCCGATCTGGGAGGAGCTGCGCCAGGCGGCGCGCGACACCTTCAGGCGCGCGCTCGCGGCCGGCGTGCGGATCGTGGTCGGCACCGACGCCGGCGGCTTTCCCTGGGACGAGATCAACCAGGCCCGGGAGCTCGGCTACTACGTCGAGCTCGGGATGACGCCCTGGCAGGCGCTGCGCGCGGCGACGGTCGAACCGGCGGCGATGCTCGGCCGCGCCGGCGAGCTCGGCACCTTCGCGGCCGGCGCGCGCGCCGACCTCGTCGCGATGGCCGGCGACCCGCTCGCCGACATCCGGGCGACCGAGAACGTCGCGCTGGTGATGAAGGACGGGGTGGTCGTGGCCGACCGCCGGGGGAAATGACGGCGATCTGACCGTTTTCTGGCAGTCCGGGCGGGTCACGTGGGAGAGAATGGCCGCTTCCGACCCGACCGGAGACGAGCCCGATGCCCACGCCGACCCGCACCGTCATCGCCGCGAACGCCAGTTACGTGCCGACGCGCGTGGTGCCGAACTCGGACTTCCTCGGCCGCACGCTGCTCGATTCCGCCGGCCGGTCGTTCACCAAGTCGAACGAGGAGATCGTCGCCCAGCTCGAGACGATCACCGGCATCCGCGAGCGGCGCTACGTCGAGGACGACCAGCTCACCTCCGACATCGCGCTCGCCGCGGCGCGCGCCGCGCTCGAGCGCTCGGGAATCGACGCCGAGAGCCTCGACCGGATCATCGTGGCCCACAACTTCGGCGACGTCGCCGCCGACAACCGCCGCTCCGACTTCGTGCCCAGCCTGGCGGCGCGCGTCAAGCAGGGGCTCGGCATCGCGAACCCCTGGTCGGTGGCCTTCGACGTGGCGTTCGGCTGTCCGGGCTGGCTGCAGGGCGTGCTGCTCGCGCACGACGCGCTCCGGCTGGGCGACGCGCGCCGGGCGCTGGTCATCGGCGCCGAGACGCTGTCGCGCATCTTCGACCCGCACGACCGGGACGGCATGATCTACGCCGACGGCGCCGGCGCGACGATCCTCGAGGCGCGTCCGGCGGACGGCGGAGCGCCGGTCGGCATTCTCGCCTCCGCCACCCGTTCGGACGCGAAGGACCACGCCCGGCTCCTCTGGATGGGCGAGTCGCACGACCCGGAGCGGCCCGGCCGCGAGCTCTTCCTCAAGATGGAGGGGCGCAGGCTCTACAAGTACGCCTGCCATGCCGTGCCCGACGTCGTCCTGCGCGCGCTGGAGCGCGCGGGCGTGGGGCTCGCCGACGTCGACAAGATCCTGATCCACCAGGCCAACGCCAAGATGGACGAGGCGATCGTCCGCCGGGTCTTCGAGCTCTCCGGCCGGGCGGGCGTCACCCCGGAGGAGATCGAGCGGCTGGTGCCGATGACCATCCACTGGCTCGGCAACAGCTCGGTGGCGACGATCCCGACGCTGCTCGACCTGCTGGAGCGGGGTGAGATCGAGGGCCACGAGGTCGGCCCCGGCGACCTTCTCGTCTTCGCCTCGGTCGGCGCCGGCATGAACTGCAACGCGATGGTCTACCGCGTCCCGCCCGCGGCCGGCTGACCGCGGACGCGGGTCAGTCGGGGTCCAGGGGACGCGGCGGACCGCCGCCAGCAGGCTGCGCTGCGCTCTGCCCGACGGCCCGTAGGCGCGCACGGCGCCGGTCAGGACTTCGAGCGGGTCGGGCAGGACCGGAAACCTCTCCCGGTACGCGAGCGCCACGAGGTTGTAGGCGCAGGGGAAGTCCGGGATGAGGTCCGGGTCGCTGTTGCCCGGAATGTGTCCGATCGACGCCGGGCAGATCGCACAGGTCGCGAGGAAGCGGCAGTCGGCGCAGCGGCCGTAGGAGGAGCGCTTGTTCTCCTTGCCGTGGAAGATGCCGGTCGCGCGCGCCGCCTCCGGATACCCGCGCAGGCGTTGCGGGGAAGTCGGCAGCGCGCAGATCGCCCATGCGCATCGCCGCCACCCTCTCGCGGAGGAATGGCGACGGGAAGCTCTGATAGGACTCGACGAAGACCGCGCAGCCCTGAACCTGGCCGTCGACGTCGACGGCCAGCGTCCGCCCCGAGGGAGCTCCGCACATCGCGCTGCCCTCCGGCGCGTGAACGCTGGCCTCGCCGGAGCCTCTCCGGAACAACCGAAGGGCACCTCTCCGGTGCGCCGGTAGTGGCGCAGCGAGAGCGCGAAGACCCTCGAGAACTGGTGGTCGAGCTCCTCGATCCTCTCCCGCCGCCAGAGCGGGTCGTGGGTCGCCACCGGGGTGAGCTCGACCTCGGCCACGCCCTCGCGCAGGAAATAGCGATCGAGTCGGCAGGCGGACGGTCGCCGCCGTCACGGTCGGCGACTTGACGTCATCCCCGAAGAACGGGGCTCCTCCGCAGCGATCGAGCAAGCGTCGAGACCGTGGTGTCCGCATGCCGCGCAGCGCCTGGGCCTGCGGGACGCCGTCGGCGAGCTGGCGGTCGAGCGATTCCGGACCGCAGCGCGTCTCCGCGTCCCCGGCGGGTCCCGTTGGTCGATCGGTAGTAGCTGACGCGCCGGCCCGGCGCCGTCCGCGCGCACGTGTCGACAGCGCGGCGGTCGCCGGGAACTCGACCCGCGGCTCGCCGCCGGCAACATCACGTCAGACGCGACTCCGGAGGCGCGATGTCGCGCGCCGCCTCGGGTTCCCGCTCCATCCGCGCGCCTTCTTCTCGTTCTGGGAGCAGTACTGACAGCGCGGTTGCAGCCCGCGGTCAGGATGCCCTCGAACGTGTCGATCCCATTCCCGGCTCGCCATGTCGGGTCGCCTCTCAGCGGTCGGAGTTCCCTATCGTGCCCGGCGGCAGGTCGTTCCGTAGGGGCCCGCGCCTGACCACGCGAGTGGCCTCGCAGCCGGCTCCGACCACGAGGATCGGCCTCGGGACGACGATCGTCTTGCCCGCAGCCGTCGTCCGGGTGGAATTCGAGCGCCTTGACCACGATGCCGATCTCGCCCTGATGCGCGCGAGCTCGGCGGCGATCCTCTTCTCGTAGTCCGCCCGCGACATCTCCACGCTCTTGCCGCTGCTGCCGCTCTTCGTGCTGCTCCCCATGGTCATCTCCTCTCTCTGAAACCTCGTTAGAAGGCCCTGCGGTCCGCTTCCAGCAACCAGACATCGCCGCGGGTCTGCTGCCGCGTGTAGACGAGCAGACGTCCGTCGGCGGTGATCACGTCGAACTCGCCCCCCGGGGCGGCGTCCGCGATGGCGCCGCCGCGCACTTCGACCGCGCCTCCACCGGCCGCGGGGATCCGGTCGAGGCGCGGCTGCGCACTCTCCGGCGCGGCCGCGAGCCAGAGCTCGCCGGTCGTGCGGTTCCAGCGCAGCCGAGCGCCGGCCTCGAGGCGGCGATCTGGCCGGCGCTGCCGCCGTCGGACCGTTACGACCAGGTGTCGACCGGCGTCGGTCGAGCGCGATCTGACGCGACGCCTCCCAGACCTGGCCGGGGACAGGACCCCGATCGCCTGCCCGGTCGTCAGCGGCTCGCCCGCGGCGGCGATCGCCGCCGCGATCCCGGCCGGCGGCGTCCACGATGGGGTTCCGCTCTCCGCGACTGTCCGACATAGGCGATCACGTGGACCGTCACGTCGTCCAGTCGGCAGACGATCGTCGCCGCCGCCGTTCGCTGAACGCGAGGTTCGGGAAGCTCGCGGCTGCCGTCGTCGCGGCGGACCCGATCTCCCGCAGACCGCCCGCCTCCCGCGAAGCGAGCCAGTGGCCGCGGCGAAGGCGCCGGCAGGGCGATCGCTCCCGTAGATCGGTGATCCGTCGCCGCGGACCGAGCGGCGACCGTTCGACAGGCGGACCCAGAGTCGCGCCGGAACCGCCGAGGCCCGCACGAGGCGAGCGCCGAGCCGTCGGGCGCGAGGGTCGGCCCGGTCTCGTCGCGCAGGCTGTCGATCGCGTCGCGAGCGCCGCTCTCGGATCCTCGACACCAGGCCGTAGTTGTCGGCCCAGGTGGCGTAGGCGAGGCGCGAACCGTCCGCGGCGACGCTCGGCTGGCTTTCGGGGCCGGAGCCCAGCGTCAACCGCGTCGGCTCGCCGCCGCCCGCCGGCACCCGCCAGAGCGCCAGCGTCCCCTCCCGATACGAAGAGAAAGAGCAGGAAGCGACCGTCGGAAGAGAAGACCGGCTCGAGATCGATGGCCGCGCGCGCGAGAGTCGACGTGGCCGCTCGTCCCGGCCGCCGCCGAGGTCGCGCCAGTCGGAGTAGCAGATCATCGTGCGTCCGTGCTCACGCTGGGTTCATCCGATTGCCCGGACCGGGTCGCTCGGCGCAGGCAAGGCCGCCGCCGCCGGATCGTCGAGCGGCGCGACCGCGACTCGGAGGCGCCGTTCGCGCCGCGTCTCACGAAGGCGATCCGTCGGCCGTCGGGCGAGATCGCCGGCTCCAGCGCGTCGCGATCGATAGGATGCGTCTGCCGCAGGTCGGTACCTTCCAGATCGCGGCGTGCCGCCCCGTCCGACACGAAGCGACGGCGTTGTCGTCCGGGTAGCAGCTGCTCCGTCGTCGCCGGAGCTCGTCGGTCCGTCGCAGGCGGCTCCCCGCGTGCGTCGGCCAGCCAGATGTCGGCGCCGCCGGCGTCGTTGCCGCATAGGCGATCTGTCGCCGGTCGGCGAGAGCGCCGGTTCGGCTTCCCATCCGAAGCCGCTGTCAGCTGCCGCGGCATGCCGCGAGCGGGCAGCGGCGTCGCCTCGGACGCGCGAACCGCCAGCGACCACTCGATCTGGCGATCGAGGCCGCCAGGGCGAGACCTCGACCGTGGTGCGCGTGCACGGCCTCGAGGTTGCCGCCGATCGCCTGCCTTGACGGCGTAGAGCCCGGCTCTCCCGGGCCAG
Source organism: uncultured Acidobacteriota bacterium (assembly GCA_963803995.1). Lineage (GTDB taxonomy): Bacteria > Acidobacteriota > Thermoanaerobaculia > Multivoradales > JAGPDF01 > JACTMI01. The sequence goes on along the minus strand of CAWDOT010000024.1, from coordinate 34,038 downwards.
ACCATCCGAATCGAGGTCGTCCACCCGCTCGCGAGTGCCTTCTCGTCGAGCCGTCGGTCCGCGGGTCCGTGACTGGCCGCGGTGACGGCGCGGTGAGCGCGCCGTCGCAGCGCCGGCGCCTGGATCCGCCACCGCCTGGACGCGCAGGCCGGCCATCCGTAGTCCGGAGCCGCAGGAGAAGATATCGCTCGCCCGTCCAGCTCGTCGGCCGAGGACAGGGCGATAGAGCATCGTGTCCCGGCGCTCTCCGGGGGTCGTCAGATCACCGGTTATCGTGCTCGCGTCGTCCCGGGAGGCTCGCTCCCCGAGCAGGTGGGCGAGGCCGAAGTCGGTGAGGAGCGGCCGCCGTCCCGACGCAGGGCGTTGCAGCTCTCCTGCGCGGCGGAGGGATTGCTCGAGGCGCGACCAGCGTGCAGGGATTCCGCCGGGACAGTCCGAGTCGCTCGTCGTCCGCCACCGGTCGGAGAGCAACATGGCGGTCGCCTTCGACGAGGTGCTCGACGAGGAGTCCGTCACCCGGGTCCGCACCGGCACTTCGGCTGCGCGGCGCCGCGGACCGGCTTCGCGCAGGAAGCGCGCGCGCCGACTCGCGAGGGCGACGAGCCAAGGCAGTCCGAGACAGACACCTTCCTCGCGTCATCGCCCCCCCCTCGTTCTGCGCCGAAGGCGCGCAGTGCCTAGCGGCGCGTGGAGTGGTTGCCACCCCCGGCTTCCAGCGGAGCCCCTTCCTGACGCCCCGGCTAGACCCACCGCTCCGAACAGGCGGCCGACGAGCGCGGTGGCGCCCATCGCCAGGGCGCCCCAGAAGGCGACCCGGACCGCGCCCGCGCGCACCGAGGCGCCACCGAGATGCGCGGCGACGCCGCCCAACGCGAGCAGGAGCGCGATCGAGCTCAACGCGACCGCGAGGCTGAGAAGCGCGACGGGCAGCGCCGCGGCCAGGGCGAGCGGCGGCGCGGCGCCGACGGCGAACGCCGCGGCGGAGGCGAGCGCGGCCTGGAGCGGCCGCGCGCGCGAGCTCTCGGACTGGCCGAGCTCGTCGCGCGCGTGGGCGGCGAGCGCGTCATGGGCCATCAGCTGCTCGGCGACCTGCGCGGCGAGCTCGGGCGTGAGGCCGCGGCCGGCGTAGATCGAAGCGAGCTCCGCCCGCTCGGCCTCCGGGGCGGTGGCGAGCTCGTGCCGTTCGCGGGCGAGATCGGCGGCCTCGGTGTCGGCCTGGGAACCGACCGAGACATACTCGCCGGCGGCCATCGAGAGCGCGCCGGCGACCAGGCCGGCGACCGCGGCGAGCAGCACCTCCTCGCGCGGGGAGCCGGCGGCGGCGACGCCCACCACGAGGCTGCCCGTGGAGATCAGGCCGTCGTTGGCGCCGAGCACGGCCGCCCGCAGCCAGCCGATCCGATCCGTCCTGTGCCGCTCGAGGTGGAGCTGGGCCATGGTCTGCCTCCGGCCGAAGCGTACGCCACCCGCCCGCCGCGCCCGGATCGCGGTAGCCTCCTGCGCGACGGGCGCCAACCCGGACCGGCGCACAGTCGCAAGCCGGTGCCGCCGGGGCGACCAGGGGAGGGGGCCGTGGACAACATCACCGACGAGCCGGTGCGGGGATCGATCGGCGATCTGCGGGTCTTCCAGCGGCCCGGCCTCGAGTCGATGCGGCGCTTCGTGCGGCGCGAGCTGCCGGCGTTTCCGATTTCGAGGCTGACCGGGATGCGGCTGACCGAGGCGGGCTTCGGCAAGGCCACCTTCGCGATGCCGGTCACGCGCTGGCTGGGCGACGGCTTCGGGCTCTACTGGGGCGGTGTCTACGCGCTGCTCGCCGACGCCCCCCTGGCGTGCGCCATCTGGACGACGCTGCCGGCGGGCAAGGCGCTGGCGACCTCCGAGCTCGCCATGTCGTTCGTCCGGCCGATGAGCCTGAAGACGGAGAGCATGGTCGGCCGGGCCGAGGTCGTCCACTGCAGCAACCAGGTGGGCCTCTCGACGATCGAGATCACCGACCCGGACGGCCGCATGCTCGCCTTCGGCAGCACGCGCTGCCTGATCTCGGACGTCGCGGTCGATCCGGGCAGCCGAGTACCCGCCGCCCGACCTCGGGCCGACCGAGCCTCCCGACCCCTGGCTGCGGCCGGCGCCGGAGGATGGCTACTTCAGCCTCGACGAGATCCTCGACGGGGTTCCCTTCGACCTGCAACAGCGCACGGTCGCCGGCGAAATCGTCTTCCCGGTCTGGCGCCTGACCGGCTATCGCCCCACGCTCGTCGCCCACGGCCACGTGACCGGCGTGCTGCCCGCCTCGGCCTGGCTCTCGAACGGCGGTCCCGCCGTCTACGGCGGGCTGATCGCGTGGGCCGCCGAGTTCACCATGGGCGCGGCGGTCTACTCGATGCTGGGAGCCGGCGACGTCTTCGCCACCCTCGACCTGCACATCCGGTTCACCCGGCCGGCGCGCTTCGACGCCGGGGGCCTCACCTTCCGCGCGGCGGTCGACCATTCGGGCAAGCGGCTGCGCGTCACCTCGTGCACCGTCGACGACGCCGAGGGCAGGCGGGTGGCGATGGCGACCTCGTCGGCGCTGCTCGTCCCGGGCGGCGTGCGCGAGCTGACGAAGGGCCGCCTGCCGGACGAGATCCTGGCGGACGCCGAACGAAGGAGAGCGAACCGCCGCCGTGAAGCGACCCGCTCTGCGGCTTCGAGGTCGCCGCCACGATCGGGAGCGGGGCGCGTCCGTGACGCGTTCGACAGGCCGATCCGGCGGCGCATGCCTCGCCGTCGCGGTTCCCTTGACAAGCGCCGCTGGGGTTGTAGTCTCCGAAACAGACCGACCGGTCTATTCGACAACGCGGGAGCCCCGGAGGAGAGTCGACCATGCGAGTGGCAAAGGACCAGGTGAACGTCCGACTGGAGATCCCGGGCGCGGTGATCCGGCAGCGGACCGATTTCGGCGACGCGAGCGGACTGGGAAAGATCAGCGGCGAGTGCTTCACGCTCGCGGCCGGCGTCGACACCACCCCGCTCTTCGTCGGTCTCGAAGGGGATCTCTGCCAGTGCCCCCACTGGGGCTTCGTCCTGCGCGGCCAGCTCACCACGACCGATGCCAGTGGCGCGCAGGAGACGGTCACGGCGAACGATCTCTTCTACTGGCCGCCCGGGCACAACGTGAGGGTGGATGCCGACGCGGAGATCGTCATGTTCAGTCCGCAGCGCGAGCACAGCCGTGTCATCGGCCATATGATCGAGAAGGTGAAGGGCTAGGCGAAGAAGGCGCCCGCGCTGCCGCCGCCTCTAGCGCTCGCGCCGCGCCGACCGATGACGCATTCCACCAAGCAACGCCTGCTCGACGCGGGCCTCGCCATGCTCCTCGAGCACGGTTACAACGACCTGGGCATCCAGGCTCACTGCTCGAGGCGACCGGGACTCCGAAGGGCTCCTTCTACCATCACTTCGCGTCCAAGGAGGACTTCGCGCTCCAGGTCATCGACCGCTACATGCTCGACGTCCATGGCGGCCTCGACGCGTGCCTCGGGGACGCGGCGCGTCCTCCGCTCGATCGGGTGCGTCACTTCTTCGAGACGACGCAGCAGGGCTACCGGAAGGCAGGCTACATGGGCTGCCTGCTCGGCGGCCTGGGGCAGGAGCTGTCGGGCGTGAGCGCGGTGTTCCGGCGCAAGATCGAGAAGTGCTTCGCCGCCATCGCCGCGCGTCTGGCCGTCTGCCTGGAAGAGGCCCGCCAGGGCGGCGACATCCCGCCCGATGCCGATGTGAAGCGCCTGGCGAGCCTCCTGGTCGACTGCTGGGAGGGGGCCGCGCTGCGCAGCCGATTGCGGCGCGACCCCGCGCCGCTCGAGGCGATGCTCGATTTCATGTTTCGTCCGGTGATCGCCCGCGGGCGCGCCCGGCAACCGAGGTAGCCGCGCCCCGGTCGACCATCCGGGCAAGCTCGGCCGATCCGGGCGCGGACCGGACGCCGGTTCAGAAGGTTTCGCTGGTGGTGACCAGGTACTGGACCGAGTCGATGCCGTCGGCGCGGTCGAGAGGGAAGGCGACCTCGAGGCGGATGACGTTGGCGTGGGAGGTCCGGCTCGGCGCGACGCGCAGGCCGACGCCGAGGTCGGTGAGCCAGCCGCGGTCGGCCGGGCCGGCGGGCTGGCCTTCGAACCACGCCTTGCCGACGTCGACGAACGCCGCCGCGCCGAAGCGGACGACCTTGAAGATCTCGCGCGAGCCGTACCAGCGCTGCTCGAGGGTGAACAGGACGCGGCGATCCCCCTCCTGGTAGCGCAGCGGATAGCCGCGCAGGCCGGTGTCGCCGCCGAGCAGGAGCTGCTGGTCGGGCTCGAGGTGTTCCGCGAGGTCGAGACTGGCGGCGGCGTAGAAGGCCTGGTTGCGGAACAGACGCAGGTGGTAGCGCAGCGCGAGCGCGGCGGTCAACGGGTCTGGCCGGCCGCTGTCGAGGCGTCCGGCGAGAGCGAAGGACGGGAAGAGGAGCTGGCGGGTCGATGGTCGCCAGCCGCGCGACAGGGACGCCTGGTAGACCAGCGCGTCGCGGTCGGCGCCCCACGCCTCCGCAGACCAGCCGGCGCGGGCGTAGGCGGTCCAGCCGAGGTTCAGATCCTCGGGACGGTCGATGCGGTCGACGTCGCGGGCGACCACGAAGCGGTCCTCGAGCCACTGCCAGGAGACCCAGGGGTAGACCAGTTTGCGGTTCGGCGGGATCGGCGCCGTCGGGAATTCGGGGGTCGCGGAGAATTCGCTCTCGTCGAAGGTCACGCCGACGCGCAGCCGGCCGGTCGCCGTCCCGACCAGGCCGCGCGACCACCCGTACCAGCCCTCGATGTACTCGTCGCGTCGGTGGAAGGTATCGCGCACCTCGCCCAGCTCGTAGCGGTCGACGTCGAGCGAGCCATCGAAGAAGCGCGCGCCGAAGGCCCAGTGCGTGTCGAGGGCGAAGAAGGGGCGCTCGAGCGTGAACAGTTTCGAAGCGGCCGTCGCTGTTGTCCGAGTAGGAGATCTCCGAGCGCATCCGGGTGCCGAAGAGCTGGGGGTCGCGGTAGCGCAGCAGCAGCGTCGTGCGGTCGACGTTGTCCTCGCGCTGGAGCGTCACGTCCTTGGCCCAGCCGAGGAAGTTGGTCTCCTGGATGTCGTAGCGCAGCTTGTTGGCGCCGCCGCTGCGCTTGAAGTTGATCGAGGGCTTGAGCGACCAGTTGTCGCGGGTGGTGACGCCGACGTCGACCACGCCGTCGTGGTAGCGGATCGGCAGCACGCGGGCGGAGTAGAAGGTGTTCTGCGCGCGCAGCAGGCGCTCGGACTCGGCGAGCAGCGCGGCCCGGAAGGGCTCGCCCGTCCGGAACAGGAGCTCGACGCTCGACGACGTGGCGGCGTGTGTTCCGGTGCAGCTTGTCCGCCGTGCGGTAGACCCAGTGGTTCTCCTCCGGGTTCGCGAGGTCGAAGATCTCCTCGGCGCAGACGACGACCGCACCGATCGTCGCCCCGGCCGCCTCGAGCTCGGCGTCCGTCGGGACCGTTTCCGGCGCGCAGCGGGCGGCGGGCAGCTCGTCGCCGCCGGAGCCCGCCGCGGTGACCGGAGGAGCGGTCGCCGCCCCGGCCGCGACCAGCAGGCAGATCAGGGGCCGCGCCCGCCGCTCCCGGCGGCGCCGCGGGGACTTCCGGCATGCCCTGCCGGCGACGGGGTCCACGGCGCGGAAACTAGGAGGCCCGACGTGAACATCCTATGAACGGCGCCGGCCTTCGACTTCCGGCCGCCGCTCAGGCCCCGCTCTCGTCGCCGGGCAGGTCGGGCGCGGCGGCGCCGAAGTGGAGAGCGAGGCCCGCCAGGAGGCGCTCGAGCGAGCTCTGGTTCGCCCGGCGGACGAGGACCTCGCGCGCGAGGCCGGGCCGGTTGGTGATGACGCCGTCGACGCCCAGGTTCATCATCTGGAACATGCGCACCGGATCGTCCACGGTCCAGACGTAGACCTTCTTGCCCTTGGACTGCGCGCGCCGCACGAAGCCGCGCGTCGCCATCCCGGAGTTGACCGCGAGGAAATCGGCGTCGAGCGCGGTCAGGTCGCCGACCGCCTTCGCCGCGAGCAGTCCCACGGTCCAGCCCGGCCGGAGCTCGCGCATCTTCTGCACGGCGTCGTAGTCGAGCGACATGACGATCACGTCGTCGATGGCGTCCGCTTCGGTGACGAGGTCGATCACGCGCTGCTCGAGCTGCTGGTCGTGCCCGTAGTACTTGAGCTCGATCGTCACCCGCGCCGCGCCCCTTGGCGCGCTCGAGCACCTCGCGCAGGTGGGGCACCCGCTCGCCGGCGTACCCGGGGCCGTACCAGGAGCCGATGTCGATCTGCTGGAGGTCCGCCCAAGTGGCTTCCCAGACTTTGGTCGGGACCTTCGCGACCTTCATGAAGTCGCTGTCGTGCGCCACCACGATCTCGCCGTCGGCGGTCTCCTGGACGTCGATCTCGACGTAGTCGGCGCCCTGTTCGAGCGCCTTCTCGACCGCGGCCATCGTGTTCTCGGGCGCGGAGGCGGCCGCGCCGCGGTGGGCGATCACCACGATGTCGTCGTGACCGCGAACGCCCTGGAGCAGCCAGGCGCCGAGCGCGCCGGCGACGCAGCCGAGGACCGCGACTCCGGCGAGGATCCTCCGGAGGGAGAGGCCGGCGGACCGCGCCTCGGAGTAGGTCCGCTCCACCGCACGCGCGCCGAGTGTGCCGTCGCCGGCCCCGCCGCAGTGACGGAAGAGCCCGGTCAGCAGCAGCGCAAACGCGCAGGCGTTGACCCAGCTGACCAGGGCGTTGAGGAGCGCCCAGAGCACGACGATTCCGAGCATGAGCGGCAGGACGAGGCCGACGTGGTCGAGTCCGTAGGGCGCCAGGGCGCGCCCCGAGAGGAAGAGCAGGGGTGGCAGCGTCAACGAGAGCAGCAGGGCGAGAGCGGCCCAGGCCAGGAGCGCGCGGCGGGCGAGCGGGCGCCGGCCGGCGAGGCGCCGTGCGCTCTCCGCCAGGGCCTCCCGGGCCGGCACCCGCTCGAAGAGGACCAGCGGCAGGGCCAGAAGCCAGCCCACGATCCTGGGCACGAGCACCCGGAAGAGGCCGAGGACGAGCACGACGACGAGACCGACGGCGAGCAGGAAGACCGGCGGTCTCTCCTGCAGATAGAAGTTGATGTCGTGCTCGCGCAGCAGGACCAGATAGACGGCGCCGATGCCCGCCAGGAAGGGCGCCGCGTAGAGGAGAACGCGCCCGACCAGACGGAGCGCGAGCGCGACCACCTGCGGCGCGCGGCCGACCACCCAGCCCAGGGCCTGGAGGGTGGTGACCCGGACGTTCGCGCTCGCGCAGGCCCCGATCGCCATCAGGCTCGCCTGCTCGAGGGCGACGATGGCGAGGGCGAGCGCCGCGACGGCGACGAAGACCAGCAGTCCGCCCGGGCGCAGGGCGAAGAAGAGGATCTCCTGGTCGGCGAGGACCGGCCGGCCGGAGAGCCAGATGCCGAGGCGCAGCGCGGCGCCGACCAGCGGCGTCAGCAGGGCGACGGCGAGCAGCTTGTAGGCGAGGTCGGTCGCCAGGAGCTGGCGCCAGCTGCGGCGGAAGGCGACCCCGGCCTCGCGCAACAGCGCGCGGGGCCCGGGCGAGTCGGAGGCGGGCATGGCGTCAGTCTAGTGGTTCGAATCGCGGTCCGGGGAGCGGAAGACTACGGCCCGCGAAGCAGCGCCGGACCGGAGACGGTGCTGCAGGCCGGAGATGTGGCGGTCGACGGCGAGCGGCAGCGCGCGGATCATGGGCCTCGTCTTCGGCTGGCTGCGCGCGGTGCGGCCGACCTTATCCTCCTGACGGCCTGGAGTCCGGCAGTCGTCTACCTGACGAGCGGACCCTTCGCGGCCTCAGAACCGGAAGTAGAGCGTCGCGCGGATGATGAGGTCGTCGTCCGGGGCCGGGCGGCCGTCGGTTTGACGATAGGCGACGTACTCGACGTTGGGAATCAGGCTGATCTTCTTCGCCAGCGCCCAGTCGAGCCCGGCCAGGGCGAGATCGAATTCGGCGTCGTCGGCGAAGCGGAAGTAGGGGATCTTCCCCGCTTCGGGGTTGCCGTCGAAGCTGCGGTCGTAGCGCAGGAGCAGGGTCAGCCTGGACGAGAGGTCGACGACGCCGAAGAGCGAGCCGACCGCGAGCGGCTCTGCGGGGCCGCCCTCGAGCTGCCGCTCCTGGTGGGCGTACTGGAGCCCGACGCGGCACCGCTCGCCCTGCCAGCCGAGGAATCCCTGGTACGTGGTGCGGTCGGCCGAGTCGGGGCGGTCCTCGGTGTCGGCGTAGAGCTCGAAGACGAGCGCGTCGGTGGCCTGGAATCCGACCGCGAGCATTGCCTTCTTGCCCTCGTTGGTTTCCGAGCTCTCGCCGGCGCCGTTGCCGAGCATCGCGTGGTAGAAGACCCGGCCGCCGGCGAGCTTGCCCTTCGCCGCGACGCCGAAGTCGCGCGAGCTGCCCATGCGATAGAGGTCGAGCGGCGTCTTCTCGACGGCGCGATAGCCCCAGAAGCCCTCGATGAACTCGAAGGTCGGCGAGGGCGCGATGCCCATCAGGATCGAGTGGTCTGCGCCCTGCCAGGCGAGCCAGGCGTCCTTGACGAAGGGCTCGAGCTTGCCGCTGGTCTCGAAGTCGCCCGGGGTGTTGGCCTCCAGTCGCAGGCGCGCGGTCCAGTTCTCGGCGACGTCGAAGTCGAAGGTCAGGTAGATGCGGCGGATCCAGAAGCCGTTCTGGTCCTCGAGCTCCTGGTCGTGGTGGTCGACGACGGCGTAGGCATCGCCGAAAACGAGGCCGCTCACGCCGATGCGCTGGTACCACAGCCGCTCGGCGTTCGGCGCCGGAGCGGTCGTGGGCGGCGCGGTCTGACCCTGGGGTTGGGGAGCGGAGTCCGGCGCCGGATCGGTCTGGGCGCCGACCGGGAGCGCGAGGAGGAGCGCGGCGGCGGCGGTCAGTCCGAGTCCGGCAAACCAGCGCATCCAGAGCCTCCCTTCGATCCCCGATCCCTGCCCTGCGACGCGCCCGAGGCCCACCCAGCCGGGCGCGCAGCCCGGAGTCGGACCTACTTCGCGCGCGTCCGGCCGAACCAGCGGAACTGCCAGGCGATTCCCAGCAGGTCGAAGTCGTTGCCGGTGGCCGCGTAGACGCCGCTCGAGGCGTAGAGCTTGATCGACTGCCGGGTGCCGACCGGGAAGGCGTAGGTGGCGCCGAGGCGCCAGTTCTTCTGCAGGTCCTGTTTGCGCGTGCCCGCGATCGTCGTGGTGCCGCCGGTGAAGTAGTTGACGTCGAACGAGGCCCAGCGGCCGCGCGGGAAGTTGTAGATGACGTGCCCCTGCGTCGAGTAGATCGGCTCCTGCTCCCGGGTCTGGCCCCGGTTGAAGTCGTCGTTGTCGGTGAACAGCGTCGCCGCGCCCTGGAACTCGAACGTCCAGTCGCGCACCGCGCGGGAGATGCCGATCTCCGGCCGGAAGGTCCAGCGGTTCATGCCGAGGTTGACCAGCCGGGTCTCGTCGTACTGCCCGAGCGGCGGCGTCACCTGCAGGCTCGCTCCGATGATCAGCTTCTGGCGGTAGCTCCTGAACTCGCTCGCGGCGAGCGCCGGCGCGCCGTAGAAGTTGACCGACAGCCGGAACGCGGGATCCGCGAGGCCGGTGATGTCCCGCGCGACCGGCTCGCCCTGGAAGAGCGCGGTGCCGGAGAGGTCCGTGAACGGCACGATCACGTCGATCTTCGCCGACTTGCCCCACAGATCGAGGAAGCGCGCGTAGGCGAGGACGAGGCTGGTGGTCTCGAGATCGGGCTCCGTCAGCGGCACCGCCGGGTCGAGCGCCAGCCCGCCCTGGGTCGCGGCCGCGCCCACGATCACGAAGCTCGCGCCGACCGGCGCGTTCGAGTAGCTGCGCGGCTCGATGCTCTGCGCCCCCATCGGCGCGGCGCAGATCGCGAGCGCGCAAACGCCGAGGGCCGCGAGGGACCGGCGCAGGAGGCGCCGCGGCCGATTCTCCGGGTCGACGGGCGAGGGTTCCTGGCTTGAGCGGGCGAGCGTGGGCATGGTCCGACCGTCGGAGTCGCGACGAAGTCTATGCCGGGATGCACCCGGCGCGGCAGTGCGCGGGTCCGCGCGGGGCGCTCCGCCGGAGCGGTAGACTGCCCGGCGTGGAGGTCGAACGGAGCGCCGTCCAGGCGCGAATCGTTGCGGTCGCCGCGCTCGTCGCCGCGCTCGCGCTCGGCTTCGGCCTGGGCGACGCCGCGCTGATCGACCCCGACGAGGGGCGCAACGCCAAGATCGCGCAGGAGATGGCGAGCGAGGGCGAGCTGCTCCTGCCGCACCTCAACCACCTGCCCTTCCTCGACAAGCCGTTCCTCTACTTCTTCCTGTCGGCGGCCTCGGTCCGCGCTCTGGGCGAGACCGAGCTCGCGGTGCGCCTGCCGTCGCTCCTCGCAACCTGGGGCTCGCTCGCGCTCACCTTCTGGCTGGCGCTCCGGCTGGCGGGCGCGGCCGTGGCGCGCGTGGCGGCGCTCGTCTTCGCGACCACGCCGCTCGTGCTGGCGATGGCGCGCGTGGTGCTGTTCGACAGCACGCTCGCGTTCTTCGTCCTGGCGGCGATCGCCGCGTTCCACCGCGCGCTCGAGCCGGAGGCGGCGCCGGGCGGCCGGCGCCGCACGCTCGCCTGGTCGACCGCCGGCTGGCTGGCGATCGCGCTCGGGCTGCTGACCAAGGGGCCGGTCGCGCTGCTGCTCGTCCTGCTGGTGGTGTTGCCCTACGCGTTCTGGCGGCGGCGTGCGCAGGTCCTCTTCCGCCTGCCCGGACCGCTCGTCTTCCTCGCTGTCGCGGGTGCGTGGGCGGCCGCGGTCGAAGCGCGTTCTCCCGGTTTTCTGCACTACGGACTGGTCACCGAGACCTGGAACCGGCTCACCAGCGACGAGCTCGACCGCTCGGGTCCGGTCTGGTACTTCCTGCCCATCGTCGCCGGCGCGCTCTTCCCCTGGAGCTGGGTCGCGGCCGCCGGCCTGCGCGGACTGCTCGCCCGCGGGGCGCCGCCCGAGCGGCGCGCCGCGGTCTGGTTCCTGCTGTTCTGGATCGGCGCGCCGTTCGTCTTCTTCTCGCTGTCGCAGTCGAAGCGCCCGCAATACCTGCTGCCGGTGGTGCCGGCAGTCGCCATCCTCGCGGCGTGGGCGCTGGTCGAGCCGGCGGCCCGGCGCCTGGCGCTGCGCGTGGGCATCGCCGGCTGGCTGTTCGCCGCCGCGCTGACCGCCGCGCTCGCCTGGTACGCCGGCAGCGCGCGCGCGCCGGAACGCCTCGCCCGGTTCGCGCCCGCGGCCGCCGTCGCCGGCCTGGCGGTCGCGGCGGCTGCCGGCGCGCTCCTCGCGCTCCGGTTCCGGCGCTCGACGGCTCTCGCTTCCGTCGCGCTGGCGCTGCCGCTGATCGCCCTGCCGGTGCTGACCCGTCCGCTCCACGCGCGCGTCGCCGAGGAGCGCTCGGGACGTGGGCTCGCGGCGGCGCTGACGGAGCGGATCGAGGCGGGGAGCGAGATCCTGGGGATCGAGACCTTCTCTCCTTCCGCGGCCTTCGCGCTCGACGTGCCCTGGATCGTCGTCTCGGCGGATGGCGTGGCGCTGCGCAGCAACTCGATCGAGCGCTTCTACGAGTCGCTCGCCGCGGCGCCCGACTCGACGCTGCGCCCGAAGGAGTTCTGGCCGGGGGCCCTCGCAGCCTGCCCGCGGCCCTACCTCTTCGTCGTCAAGCCGCAGTACGCCGAAGAGCGCGCGGCGTTCGCGCGCGCCGGCCTGCCCTGCTTCTACGAGAGCTCGCGCTATGTCGCCTGCGGCCCCTGCCGGCCGGGCGGCGGGGCCGGGGGCGGCGGGACGCCGCCGTGACCGGGCGGGCGGCCGCTCCGGCGATCTCGCTGGTCGTTCCCTTCTTCAACGAAGAGGACTGCGTCGAGGAGGTCTGCCTCGAGGCGGCACGGGCGCTCGACGCGCTCGGGCTCGACTACGAGCTGATCGCGGTCGACGACGGCAGCCGGGACGGGACGCCGGCGCGCCTCGCCGGGCTGGCGGCCTCGACGCCGCGCCTGCGCTGGCTCTCCTGGCAGCCGAATCGCGGCCAGGCCGCGGCGCTCTACCGCGGCCTGCGCGCCGCGCGCGCGCCGCTGATCGCCACCATGGATGGCGACGGCCAGAACGACCCGGCGGATCTCGGCGTGCTGCTCGAGCGACTTCACGGCGCGCCGGGTGCCGACCTGGTGGTCGGCATCCGTGCCGACCGCCACGACTCCACGCTGCGCAAGGGGATGTCGCGGCTGGCCAACGCCGTGCGGGGACGGGTCCTGCGCGACCGCGTGCACGACAGCGGCTGCGCGCTCAAGGTGTTCCGGCGCGAGGTCGTCGACGCGCTGATCCCCATCCGCACGCTCTACTCGTTCATCCCGGCCCTCGCCGTCGCGGGCGGCTTCAGGATCGCCGAGGTGCCCGTGCACCACCGGGCGCGCCGGGGCGGCCGCTCGAACTACGGCCTGCGCGTGATGCTCTGGCGTCCGCTGGTCGACCTCGTCGGCGTCCTCTGGTTCACCCGCCGCCGCTTCTCGTGGCCCGCCGGGCTCGACGACACCGGAGTGGACGGCGGCTCCGGTCCGCGGCACCCGCCGTCCCGGACCTGAACCGCGCCCCGGCTAGGACCCCAGGAATCCGACGATCTTCCTCTCGACCACCGCGAAGAACGGGTTGTAGCGCAGGCGGGTGAGCAGGCTGTCGGGGATGCGGAAGACGCCGCGCTCGCCCTTGAGGTCGAGCGCGCCGAGCGGGAAGGGGGGTCCGGCGGGCGAGCTGCCGCCACCGTAGGCCGGGTCGTCGGGCGGGAAGGGGATGGCGACGTGCGTGAGCGAATAGAGGCCGCGCGGCCATTCCAGGTCGAGCGGAGTCGTGACCCGCTCGAGCGAGCCGGGGGCGCGGCTCTCCTCGGCCACCTGCGCGGTGCCGGTCGATCCGTTGGAGACCAGCGTCAGGCGGAAGTCGAAGGGCTTGCCCGGCTGCGCGAGCGCGGCGAGCTCGTCGGCCTGCGGGCCGAGCAGCTCCGCCATCCCCGCCCGCCGGTTGGCGTCGAACAGGACCAGCTCGCTCTCGCGCCCCGACCTGCGGACGCGCGAGTAGAGCCGGGTGAGCGAGGCCGCCGGCGGCACCGTGGCGTCGACCACCGACTGGAGCGTGAGCAGGGGCGGCAGCGTGCGCGCGGGATCGTGGTCGAGCCGCGCCAGCCGCTCCTCGATCTCGCTCGTCAGGCCGTGGATCTCGGCCGCCGCCGCGATCGGGAACGAGTTGAACTTGAAGGGATCGAACTCCGCCTCGATCGGGATCCAGGCGAGCCTGCCGAGGCCCGGGATCCGCGCCACCCACTGCTGGAGGCGGGCGAAGGCGGCGGCCGGCGAGACCGCGATCGCCGGGGAGAGGAAGACGAGGCGGTCGGGCACGACGCCGCGGCCCTCCTCGAGCGCGGTCAACGTGGAGTCGAGGGCGAGCGCGGCGCCGTTCGAGTAGCCGACCATCACGAAAGGCAGGCCCTGGCTGCGCGCTTTCTCGCCGGTCGCGGCGACACCGATCCGCACCGCGGCGCGCCAGTCGTCGCGGGTCGCGGCCGCGAGCCCGCCCGGCAGCGCGCCGTGGCCGGGCAGGCGCAGGCCGACGACGTGGAAGCCGCGCGCCGCGAGCAGCCGGCCGACCGCGCGCAGGCTGTAGGGCGAGTCGGAGAGGCCGTGGAGCAGCAGCGCCTCGCCGCGCAGCTCGCCCGCGGGACCGAGCTCGAACGTGCGGTTCCAGTCGCGGTCGAAGCGGGCCGGAGAGGTCGGCGAGCCGGGCGCGAAGCGGCTGAGCGACGGGAACCGGGTCACGCGCCGCGCGAGCTCCGCGGCGGTCTGGTCGAACAGCTCCTGCTCGAGCCGCCGGTAGCCGTCGAGGTCGCGCACCGCGGCGGCCTTTCCCGCGGTGAACTCCGCGTCCGGCCGCAGGTCGTGCCAGGCCTGGGGCTGCGCGCCCCGCGTCGCCACCCAGAGCACGGTGCCCACCAGGCCGGAAGCGGCGCCCGCGACGAGCAGCGCGGCGACCTTCATCCAGCGCAGGAGGGCCGGTTTCACGGGGCGATCCTATCGGGCGCAGGCGCGCGCCGTCCGGCTCAGACCGGCTCGGCCGGTTCGGGGGCGGGCCGCAGGCGGCGCACGAGCGGCGGGCCGGCGAGCAGCAGCAGCGCGAGCCCGACGAGCGGCGCGACGGTGCTCCAGGAGATCGCGTCGTCGAGCGTCGCGAGCCGGGCCGCCCGGTGGATCGCGGTGGCGTAGAACGCCGACTTCAGCGCCAGGCCGAGGGCGGTGCTGGCGAGGAACCGAGCGCGCGGCACCTTCAGCACGCCGGCGGCGAAATTGATCGCCGAATGCGGGAAGCCGGGGGTCACGCGCACCGCGAGCAGCGTTGCGAAGTTGGAGCGGCGAGCGAGCAGCCGGAGCAGTCGACCGTCCCCCTCGGCCCGCCTCCCCGTCGCGACCGCGACGCGCGCGAGCTCGGCGGCGCCGAGCGCTCCAGCCAGGCCGCCGGCGACCAGGACCGGAACGGCGATCTGCGGCGGGAAGAGGATGCCCGCGATCCAGACCATCAGCGATCCGGGCAGGCCGGCCGCGAAGAGCGCCGCCGTGGCCAGCGCCAGGCCGGGGGCGAGCCACCAGTGCCCCGCCCAGGCCTGCGCGAGGTCGAGTCCGGAGCGCCAGTCGAGGACGCCGGACCGCTCGAGCGCGACGCCGGCGGCGATGGCCAGACCGAGCGCCAGCAGCCCCCAGGGGCGCCGGACGGGGCGCGCGGTCTCTTCCGGATCCGCGGGGGAGCCGGGGGCGTGGGGGAGGCGGGGGTCCGTGGGGCGGCGCACGACCTGCGAAAGGTATCCGGTGCGGGGCCGGGGACGCCAGCCCGGGGGCGAGGCACGCCGCGCAGGGCGGTCTCAGGGGGACGCCCTCTCCCCTGAACGAAGCAGGGCTCCCCGCGGGGAGCCCTGGACCTGCGCCGTGCGAGACGGAGGAGTCGTCTAGGCCTGGACTCTGCGCCGCAGGGCGACCGCCGCGACCGCCGCCAGGACGACGGCGAACGCCGCGAGCGCCAGGGTCGAGAGGGTCGGGATCTCCTGAATCGTCGCGCGACGGCTCTTCGCGATGATCACGGGGCCGGTGACGCCGTCCCCGCCCGGCTCCTCCGGCCCGTCCGCGCAGGAGATGCCATTGTCCACCGCGAGCACGCCGAAGTCGAACGGGAACGACTGGATGTGGGTGTGTACGGAGTTCCCCCAGCAGTCGAGGGCGGCATCGGTCAGGTCGGTCATCGCGGGGTGCTGCGGCGCGACGATCTCGATGCCGTCGCCGTCCTCGCCGTCGACCTCGAAATCGCCGAGTCCGGGAATCGTGAAGGTGCCCGAGGCGCCTCCTTCGGGGGCGGCGCCCGCCTCGAGGCTCACGCACTGGATGGAGATGCAGAGTCCGAGGCCGTTGCCCGAGCCCGCGAACTCCGCGCAGTTGACGATCAGGCCGTCGTAGTCGTTCTCCGTGTCGTTGTGGTCGTCGAAACCGTGCATCAGCACGTTGCCGGTGACCAGCGGTCCCCAGAGCGCCTTGTTGGCCCAGAGCTCGGTCGGTGCGTTCGGGTCGCCGCATCCGCTGTCGCCGACCAGGATCGCGTCGAACGGCGCGAAGTCGGCGGCGCTCGCCGCCTGCCAGGTTGCATCGTCCCAGACCGTCACCGTGTGGCCGGCGTCGGTCACGTAGGTCACCTCGTCGTCCGTCGCCGGGCCATAGGCGACCAGATTCGCCGCCTGCGCACCCGCCGTCGACAGGAGCAGCACGAGGCTCCCTGTCCAGAGTCTCTTCATAGCGATCCCCCCCTCGTCGTCGCGTTCTTCGGTGAAACGATTCGTTCAGTATACATAGGCCCCTGGCGAGGTCGAAAGCCCGTCCAGACGGGGGTTCCACGATCCTCCTCTGGCCGGCATGTCCCCGCGGGGGTGCTTCCTGCGCGCGGGGGCGTGCGCAACCGGAGCTCCTGTCGGGCCTTCGGCGTCGAGCCGGTCACGCTCGTCGTCACAACCCGCTTCGCCCGGCCGGGCGCGATCCGTCCCGCCGTCAGGCGCCGCCCGTGGTGAGACTCCACATCGAAGTGCCGCCGCTCTCGAAGCCGTCGGCGAAGATCACGCTCTCGATCACCGTGGTCGCCTCGGTGTCGGAGTTGTTCGCGGGAACCGGATCGCTTTCGGCGAGCGTGACCTCGGCGGCGACGTCGATCACGGCTCCCGCCGTGTCCGGGAGCAGGTCCACCTGGAGGTCGACCTCGGTGGAGCTGCCCGCCGGCCGGGTCCCGAGATCGCAGGTCACCACGCGGGCTTCCTCGGTGCACACCGGCGCGCCGGGCGTCGCCGCGACGAACTCGACCTCGGGCGGCAGGGTCGCCGTCAGGGTCACCGCGGTCGCGTCGCCCGTGCCGTCGTTGGTGACCGTCAGCAGGTAGTGGAGCGTCCCGCCCTCCGGCACCGGATCCGGCGCATCGACGATCGCGACCGCGAGGTCGGGCGGGACGACGAGGGTCACGAGGTAGTCCTCCACCTCGCCGTCGGCCGCCGACCCGGTGGGCTCGAGCCCACCGCCCGAGTCGAAGCGGAAGCGGGCGAAGGTCGTGCCGGGCGTCGCGGCGAGGGGCACCGGGATCTGGAGCGGGTTGACGCCGGCGGCGAGAGCGACGTCGGTGAACACCTGCTCGCCCGCGTCGAGCCAGTCGCCGTCGGCGTCGAAATCGATCCAGCCGTTGAGCAGGCCGGAGGCCGAGGCGGTGACCGCGACGCTCGCCCCGGAGCCCGCCAGCATCGAGGCCGGCAGGGCCACGCCGTCGCCGTCGTCGAGGTCGCTGCCGTCGTCGCCGCTGGCGCCGGGCAGCGGCTGGCCGTCGAGCTCGCCATCGACGGCGGCGCCGAGGTGAAGGGCGCCGCCGAGCCCGTGTCGGGCGCCGTCGCAGGCCGCCAACGTCGGGTACGAGGGGTCGGGTGCGTCGCCGAAATCGCGGAGGATGCAGCCGCGGTGGAAGAGCGATAGCGAGCCGGCGGCCGAGGCGAGGTCCGAGTCGAACGGGGCGGCGACGAAGGCGGCATCCGCGGTGAGAGCAACGGCGCGCCCGAAGTACTCCCACGCCACTCCGCCGGTGGGGTCGAGCTTGGCAACCTCGTCCCAGGCGTCCGCGCCGCTCTGGTTGCGATCGTAGAGATAGGCCGCGCCGAAGTTCGTGGAGGCTCTCGGAGCGCCGACGAGGGCCGTGCCTTCGATCAGGGCGACGCGGGTACCGAACTCGTGGCTGGCGCCGGCATCCGACGCGGTGAGCTTGGCCACCTGGCCCCAGACATTGCCGCCGCCCTGATTGCGGGAGAAGACGTACGCCGAGCCGGAGCCCGATCCCGCGTCGGCGTCGGACTTCGCGCCGACGAGGGCCGTGTCTCCGGCGAGCGCGACCGAGACCCCGAAGAAGTCGCCCGCGGCGCCGTCGACCGCCAGCAGCGTGGTGGCTTCGCCCCAGGCGTCGGCGCCCCCCAGGTTGCGGACGAAGAGGTAGACCGCGCCCTGGATCGTGCCCCCCACCGAGGCCTGTGGAGCGCCGACCAGCACGAAGTTCGCCGAGATGGCGACCGACTGACCGAAGAAGGAGTAGCTCGCCTGGTTGGAGGCGGTGAGCTTGGTGACCTCGCCCCAGGCGTCGGCGCCGCCCTGATTGCGGGCGAAGACGTAGGCGGCGCCGGTGCCCGCGCCGGCATTGGCGTCATAGGGAGCGCCGACCACGACGAGATCTCCCGCGATGGCGACCGCTTCCCCGAAGCGGTCGCCCGCCGCGGCATCGCTGGCCGTGAGCTTGATGACCTGTCCCCAGGCGTCGGCGCCGCCCCGGTTGCGGGCGAAGATGTAGGCCGCGCCCGCGTTGAGCCCGGCGGTGGATTCGGTGTTGGCGCCCACGACCGCCGTCTCACCCGAGATGCCCACGGCGACACCGAAGCGATCGTCGGCGGAGCCGTCCGCGGCATGCAGCTTGGTCACCTCGCCCCAGGCGTCCGCTCCTCCCAGGTTGCGCACGAGGACGTAGGCGGCGCCGCTCGCGGCACCGAGGTCGTCGTCGTCGCTGGCGCCGACCAGAAGGGTGTCGCCGGAGGCCGCGACGGCGGTGCCGAAGTAGTCGTTCGCCGCGCCGTCGCTCGCCTGGACGTCGAGACCCGGCGACCAGAGACCGGGATCGGCCTTGCAGGCGGCGAAGAGGTAGGCCGACCCGGAGTCGCCGCCGGCACCATCGCTGCCGTAGGCGCCGGCGACCGCGGTGGAGCCGTCGAGGTCCACGGCCTCTCCGAAGTGGTTCGCGGCGGCCGCGTCGGAGGCGACGATCCGCTGTACCTCGCCCCAGTACTCGGCGCCGCCCGCGTTGCGCTCGAAGAGGAAGAGCGCGCCGGCGTCGGCCGCGGCGGCGTCGTTGTACGAGGCGCCCACCAGCAGCCGGTCGCCGCTGAGGGCCACCGCCGCCCCGAAGAAGTCGGCCGTCGCGGCATCCGACGCCGTGAGCTGGCGCACCTGGCCCCAGTTGTCGAGGCCACCCTGGTTGCGGGCGTGAATCCAGACGGCTCCCGAGTCGATGCTGCTGAGGCCGCCGATTGCCAGCGTGTCGACGTCGAGCGCGAGCGAGTTGCCGAAACCGCGGGTGCTGCCGAGTCCTTGCGTCAGGATGCGGACCTCGCCCCAGGCGTCGGCGCCGCCCTGGTTGCGCGCGAAGAGGTAGACGGATTTGTCCTGGTTCGCCGCCACCGCCACGTCGCTCCCGGAAATCGCCACCGCGTGTCCGAAGGCGTTGTAGGACGAGGCGTCGGATGCGGTCAGCTCGGTCACCTGACCCCAGGCGTCCGGGCCGCCCTGGTTGCGCGCGAAGACGTACGCGGCGCCCGAGCTCGTGGCGGGGCCGGTGTGGTACTTCGCGCCGACCACCACCGTGGCGCCGTCGATCGCCACCGAGGTTCCGAAGTTGTCCGTCGCCGCGCCGTCGGAAGCGGTGAGCTTGGCGACCTGCCCCCAGGCGTCGGCGCCGCCCTGGTTGCGCTCGAAGACGTAGGCGGCACCGCTGCTGTCGCCGGACGGATCGCTCCAGGGCGCTCCCACCACCACGAGGTCCCCGGAGATCGCCACCGAATGGCCGAAGAGGTCGAACGCCACCGTGTCCGAGCCGACCAGCTTGACCACCTCTCCCCAGGACTCGGCGCCGGCCTGGTTGCGGGTGAAGACATAGACGGCTCCCGTGAACCAGTCGCTGCCGTAGGCGTTGACGGCCCCCACGACCAGGGTGTCGCCGTCGACCGCCACCGCCCAGCCGAACTGGTGGTTGGCGCCGGCGTTGGACGCCGTGACCTCGGCCATCTCGCCGAGGCGGATGGTCGAGGACCCGGCCGGAAGCGCAGCGAGGATCGCGATGCAGAGAGCCAGCACCGGGCCTCGCGCGACGTGACTGGAGGGGGTCTCGAGAACGGAAGCGACTCGGTGGGATCGGGCCGGGTCGAGGGCGCAGGACATCACGGACCTCCTTCCCACGGCCTCTCAGCCCGGCGGCTCGTGCTCATTCCAGCTCACGCCGATCGCGAGCCGGTCCACGGCTCGATGCGGAGCTCCCGAGTTGACGAGGCCTGGTTTTCCATCCCGTACTGTATGCCCCATCTCCAGCCATGACAAACCACCGTCCGCCCGGTCGCGGAGCGGCTCCGTCCCCGCGCGCATCGGGCGATCGCGCTCGGCTCCTCAGTCGAGATAACCGAGCGCGCGCAGCGACTTCTCCAGCTCGCGGTCGAGCTCGACCTCGCCGGGGGCGAGGGCGGGGCCGAGGGTGAGGCGCTGCGCGCGCAGCTTCGACTCGAGCAGCGCGCGGCGGACCGGCAGCTCGGCCTCGCGGTCCGTGCGCTCGAAGGGATCGCCGAGCAGGTCGAAGAGCTGATCGAGCGGACGCTCGCGGTAGGTATCGCGATCGATGCGGCGAATCAGCTTGAAGCCCCGGTCGTAGACCGATTCGTAGGCGTAGGAGAGCCGGTCGAGGAGCGCGACCGAGGGGCGCTCCGCGAGCGCGGCTCCGGCGGCGAGGGCCGGCCAGAGGCTGCGGCCGGGCAGCGCCGCCGGCACCGCGAGCCCGGCGGCCTCGAGAATCGTCGGCGCGACGTCGACCTGGTCGACCGGCGTCTCGAGGCGGCGCCCGGCACCCTGGCCGCCGGGCAGCTTCCAGACCATCGGCACGCGCAACTGCTCCTCGTAGAGCGTGCGGCCGTGCTCGGTCTTGCCGTGCTCGAGGAACTCCTCGCCATGGTCGGAGAGGAAGAGCAGGAGCGTGTCGTCCCAGAGGCCCTCCTGCTCGAGCCAGCCGACGAGCGCGCCGAAGGCCTCGTCGTTGGCGGCGATCTCGGCGTCGTAAAGGGCGAGGAGTTGCGCCATCGTGCGCGCATCGGGCGGGGCGTCCGCGCGCTCCAGGCGGGCGAGAGCGCGGCGCTCGCCGAGCCGTGCGTCGCCGGGCTCGGGTGCGAAGCGGGCGCGGAAGCGCGCTTCCGGTTCGTAGGGCGCGTGCGGATCGACCGTGTGCAGGAAGAGGAAGAAGGGGGCGTCTCCCTCGAGCGACTCCAGCCAGCGGATCGCGACCTCGTTGACGCGCGTCGAGTCGGCCTTGGCGGCACGTCCGCCGCGCCGGTCGGTCAGGTAGGAGAAGAGCTCGGAGCCCTGGCGGAAGCCGAACTTTCCCGAGACGTTGACATTGGTCGTGACGAAGCCCGTGCGGTAGCCCGCCGCGCCGAGGCGCTCGGCGAGCGTCTCGATCTCCTCGGGGAGGCGCTGGAGCTTGTCCATCGTGCGGTGGGTGTAGGGGGAGAGCCCGGTCAGCACCGTCGCGACCGCCGGTCGCGTCCAGCTGCTCTGCGCCCGCGCGTGGGCGCAGAGGACGCCCTCGCGCGCCACCGCGTCGAGCGCCGGCGTGGTCGGCGCGGAGTAGCCGTAGGCGCCGACATGGTCGGCGCGCAGCGTGTCGACCAGATAGACGACGATGTTGGGGCGCGCCGGCCGGGCCGGGAGGGAGAGCGCGGGCGCGGCGGGACGTGCGGCGGCCGGTTCCGCCACCTCGAACGCGAGCGCGCGGAGGAGCGCGCCGGAACCCGCGGGCTCCGCGGCGGGTCGCGCGCGCAGGCGCAGGCGCAGGGGCTCGAGGCCCGGCGCGACCGTGAGACTGCCGCCGCCGCGGGCGAGCCTCCGGAAGCCGTCCGGCCGTGCGTCGCCGTCCCGGTCGAGCGCGAGCTCGACCTCCCCGGCGCCGTCGGTCTCGACGCTCTCCCAGAGGATGCGGCCGCCGTGCGGCAGCTCGAGGGGCAGCTCGAGAGCCGTGCGCCAGGCCAGACGGAGGGTGTCTCCGTCCGGCGTGATGCCCGGAGCGGAGCTTTCGGGGATCCCCTCGAGGCGAAAGCCGTCCCACGCCGCGGCCAGCGCGCGCCGGCTGCGGCCGCTCCCGACCTCGGCCGTGCGCCGATAGCGGATCTCGAGCCGGTTCTCGCCGACGGCGAGCGCTGCGGTGGGCAGGTCGATCGCGAGCGTCTCCGGCTCCGACCCGAGCGTCGCCTCGCCGATCGGCGAGCCATTCAGCCGGAGCGCGAGTCCCTGGCCGCCGCCGTCGGCGAACGGATAGGACCAGCCGCGCAGGCGCAGCCGGAGCGGGCGCGGCTCGACCAGATCGAAGCGAAGCTCGCTCGCTGCACCGAGGCCCCAGGCGAAGCTCGTCTCGCCGGTCATCTCGTCGGGACCGAAGCCGATGGCGAGCCGCGGCCGGCCGGCGGGCGTGCCGGCGTCGACGGCGGCGGTCTCGATAATCGCCGCGCCGGTCGCGGCGAGCGGTGCGAGCGCGATCCGTCCCGTTGCGGTGGGTGGCTCGGCCGGCCGCGGCGCGCACGAAATGGCGGCCACCGCGCAGGCGGCCGGCAGCGCGGCGAGGAGCGCGGAGCGCGCGCGAGTGGTGTGGAGACGGATCGGTCGGGACATCGCGAAAGGCGGAGACAGGTTGCACCTCCGGTCCGCGCCGCGGAGGTTCAGCCGCAGAGTCTACCGTCCGCGGCAGCCGGCGAGCCGGTGGAGGAGACGATCCGGGAACGCCTTTCGAATCCTCGCGAGGTACCCGGTCGCCAGGGCCGCCAGTTCGTCACGGCACCAGGAGCCGCACGAGCGCCGCCCAGTCGCCGCGGGTCGCGGCGAGACTCTCCGCCTGGATCCGTCGGTAGAGGGCGACGACCTCGTGACCCGCCTCCGTCAGGGTCGCGCCGCCGCGCCGGAAGCTCGAAGTCGAGACGAGCGGCTGGCGGAAGCAGCGGTTCATCGTCTCGACCAGCAGCCACGCCCGGCGGTACGACATCGCGAGCTCGCGCGCCGCGCCGGAGATCGAACCGACCCTGCCGATGGCCTCGAGCAGGTCGACCTTGCCCGGCCCGAGCGCGATCTCGGCGCCACGGCCGAGCCGCCAGCGCGGCTGCGCGCTCCACTTCGTCGCGTCGGATCGGGTCCTGGTCCTCGCCTTGCGCATGTCGCTGCCTACTCGAGGAGGGCGACCGACTTGACCTGCACCCAGACCTCCTGTCCGGGCGCCACCTCGAGCTCGGCGACGGCCCGCTTCGTCAGCCGCGCCAGCAGGAGCGAGCGGCCGACGCGAATGCGCACGAGGGCCGAGCTGGGGTGCTCGTCGTCGGCGACCTCGTCGATCCGCCCCGCGAGCAGGTTCTGGATGCTGGTCCGCTCGGGCGCCCGGCGCGCCAGGCTCACGTCGCGCGCCAGGACCCGCACGCGCACCCGGTGTCCGGCCGGGAGCCCGTGATCCCGCGTCCAGAGGGCGCCGCCCGGGAACTCGACGCGCGCGAGGTGCCAGGCGGCGTCCACCTCGGCGATCGCCCCTTCGAGGATCGATCCGACGTCCTCGCCGAGCCGGATCGGAAGGTCGAGCCGGGCGAGCAGGTCGGCCAGCGGTCCGCTGGCGAGCGCGCGCCCGCCGTCGAGCACGACGAGGTGGTCCGCCAGCCGCGCCACCTCGTCCGGCGAATGGCTGACGTAGAGCACCGGAATCTCGAGCTCGTCGTGCAACCGCTCGAGGTAGGGCAGGATCTCCTGCTTGCGCCCGAGATCGAGCGCGGCCAGGGGTTCGTCCATGAGCAGCAGGCGCGGGGCGGTGGCGAGGGCGCGTGCGATCGCCACGCGCTGCCGCTCGCCCCCGGAGAGCCGATCGGGCTTGCGCTCCAGCAGGTGGCCGAGGCCCAGCAGCTCGATGGACGAGTCCGGATTCCGGCGCTCGGCCTGCGCGCGACGCCGGCGTCCGTACCGCAGGTTGGCGGCGACCGAGAGATGCGGAAAGAGGCTCGCCTCCTGGAACACGTAGCCGAGCGGGCGGCGGTGCGTCGGCACCCAGCGGCGGCCCTCTTGCCACGCCTCGCCGCCCACCCGGAGCCGGCCGCCCGGCGCGCGATCGAGCCCGGCGATACACCGCAGCAGAGTGGTCTTGCCGGAGCCGGAAGGGCCGAAGATCGCCGTCACGCCGCGGCCGGGCAGGTCGAGATCGACGTCCAGCGCGAAGCCCGGCCAGTCGAGGCGGAAGCGGCACTCGATGCCGTGGGAGCCGGCAGGGTGCGTCACGCCGGGCCCCGCCGCGAACCGGATCGCGAAGAGTAGACGATCAGCAGGACCAGGAAGGAGAAGGCGAGCATCACTGCCGCGAGACGATGCGCCTGGCCGTACTGGAGCGCCTCGACGTGGTCGTAGATCGCGACCGAGCCGACCCGCGTTCGCCCCGGCAGGTTGCCGCCGATCATCAGGACGACGCCGAACTCGCCGACGGTGTGCGCGAAGGTCAGGATCGACGCGGTCAGGAACCCGGGCAGCGCCAGCGGCACGGCGACGGTGAAGAAGGCGTCGAGCGGCGAGGCCCGCAGGGTGGCGGCGACTTCGAGCGGCCGTTCGCCCACGGCCTCGAACGCCGTCTGCAGCGGTTGCACCATGAACGGCAGCGAATAGATCACCGACGCCACCACCAGGCCCCAGAAGGTGAAGGGCAGGTGGCCGAAGCCGAGCCTCTCGGTCAACCGGCCGGCCGGACCGTTCGGACCCATCGCGAGGAGCAGGTAGAAGCCGAGCACGGACGGCGGCAGGACCAGCGGCAGGGCCACGACGGCGCCGAGCGGGACCTTCCACCAGGAGCGGGTGCGCGCGAGCCACCAGGCGAGGGGAGTGCCCACGACCAGCAGGAGCAGGGTGACGGTGCCCGCGAGGCGGACCGTCAGGCCGAGGGCGACGAGGTCGTCTTCCGACAGGAACATGTTCTCCCCTATGGCCGCTCGGCGACGTCGCCCGGGAGCGCGAAGCCGTAGCGGGTCATCACCGCGCGCGCGATCGGACCGCTCATGTAGGCGGCGAAGCGGCGGGCCAGCGCGCTGGCCTCGGCTCGCTTCGTCACGATGAAGCCCTGCTCGAGCGGCTGATGGAGAGACTCGGGGATCAACCCGTAGCCGCCCTGCTTCGCGAGCCGGGGACTGAGCGCCAGCGACAGCGCCAGGATGCCGACCTGGGCGTTGCCGGTCTCGACGAACTGCGCGGTCTGCGCGATGTTCTCGCCGAAGACCAGCTTCGGCTGGACCTCGTCCCAGAGCCCGGCGGCGCGCAGCGCCTCTTCGGCGCGCTGGCCGTAGGGCGCGTGCTGCGGATTGGCGATCGCGACGCGGGTGATCGCCGGATCGAGGAGCGCAGCGAGGGTCATCCGGGTCGCGTCCAGGCTCGCGCTCCAGAGGACGATTCGGCCGCGGGCGTAGGGCGTCACCTCGGAGGCGGCGAAGCCGCTGGCCGCCAATTGCCGGGGCAGCGCGATGTCGGCCGAGAAGTAGAGATCGTAGGGCGCTCCCTGCCGGATCTGCGTGTGGAACTTCCCCGAGGAGCCGTAGACCACCTCGATCCGGTCGGAGGGGTGGCTCGACTCGAAGGCGGAGACGATCTCGTCCAGGGCGAAGGCGAGATCGGACGCGGCGGCGACCGTGATCGTCTCGGCCCGCCCCGCGGCGGCCAGCCAGAAGGAGCACACCAGCGGCAGCAGTCGCGCCGAGCTCACGGGCGCGCCCCGTCCGCGGCGTCAGGAAGGGACGCCGTCAGTCCGTGCCGGATCCGGATGTGCATGGTCTGCCCCTCCCTGCGGCGTCGGCCGTAGGGAGCGCATTATATTGTGCAAAATACAATCCGAGCCGCGCCAGGCGCCGGCGTTGGACCCCGACGCATTGTCACCTGCCGTGATCGACGAGGCCCCTGTCGCCCGAGTCGCTGACCCGATCTCCGGTCAGTGAAGCACCGCGAGAAGCCGCGGCAGACCGCTCCAACGGATGGCGGGCCGCTGGCGAGTTGCTGGCGAGGTGCCGGCCGATTCGCCAGAACTTCGCGACGGCGCGCTTCATCTCCGCGCGAAGCGGCGCGCGAGCGGCGCCTCGACTGGACTTTCCGGACCTCCTGTCTATACTCGGCACGGGCGTTGTCCGGAGCGAACCGTGGGGGGGGGACCATGCGGCCTTCGACCCGAAATGCGACCGTCCTGGCGCGGGCCATCGGCGCCGTCCTGGCGTTCTCGGGGATCCTCAGCGCCGACCCCGCTGACGCCGCCTGTTCGAGCTGGGTTTTCGCCGACGGCTTCGAGACCGCCGACACGAGCCGCTGGGACAACTCGCCCGATCCGCCGCGCCCCGGCGGCACCTGGACTTTCGCCCTCGACTTCTCTGGAACGCTGCGCCCCTTCGCGCTCGAGCTCGTCGAGCGGCCGGGAGGCGACATCGTCGGCTACCTGCTCGGCGGCACCTACGAGCGGGTCGTCGTCGGCGGCGCGGTATCCGGCACGACGGTCACGCTCGAGCTCGAGCTCGCGCGCCCGAGTGACCTGCGCGTCGTGACGCTTGCCGGCACCCTCGATCGCCGGAGCATCACCGGCACGGCGTCGGGCGACATCGCCAGCCAGCCGGTCGTCCTCGCGCGCGCCTACTGCGAGCTCAGGGAGCAGCAGCTCGCGGCGGCCCGGCTCGCCGGCTCGCCCCCCGAGCCGGAAGGAGTCCGGCGCCTCGCGGTCGTCCTCGACGCCGAAGGCGCTTTCGTCGCCGGCGGCTTCGTCGGCCTGGAGGACTGCAGCCTCTGGGCCTGCGACGGCGGACTGACCTCGTTCACCGAAGCCGGCGACACGATCACCGCCGGGCTCGAGACCGACGGCGGATGCTCGGCGGGCTCGCAGTTCACCGTCGACTGGATCGGCGACGGGATCTGGAGCGGCTCCTACGACTTCACCGACTGCCTCGGCACGCAGTCCGGCTCGATGATCGCGGCGACCGGCATGGGCACGACGAGCGCCGAAGCGCGCGCGGTTCTCGGCGCGCGCCTCGAGATCGCCGCGGCGATCGAAGGCGGCGCGCCGCTGCCCGCCCCGCTGCCCGGGCTCGCGAACTCCTACCTCCACTTCGGCAAGGACGAACCCGACCTGCGCTCCGAGCTCGACGCCGAGCTCGCGCCCTACACCGGGATCGAGGTCACGCTCGAGCGTGCGCGCGACCTCTTCACCCGTGCCCATCCGCGCGCGCTCGCGGACATCGTCGAGCCCCTCGGACTGAAGATCGAGGAGCGGCGAGCAGGGATCGTCGCGCCCGCGCCGGGTCCTTCGGTCACCTTCCGTGATTCCGGTGCCCGGCCGATGATCGACGACCTGGCGAGCGTCGCGCTCGCGCCCGAGGGGTGGCGGATCGCCGGCAACCAGGTGCCGGGGCTCGACCTGCCATTCGTCTCTACGGCGCCGCCGGGCGGCGCGCGGCTCGAGGCGCCGACCCCGGGCGGCACGGTCTGGATTTCGATCGGACCGTACGGCACCCACTTCGGTCCGCTGACCGGCGATCCCTCGGGTGAGGCCAAGGCCAACTTCGTCGGCTTCCTCGCCGAGGACGACGGCGACATGGAGGAGCTCCTCGGCAACGGCGACGGCATCCGGCAAGCGGGGGAGACATGGGGCTTCCCGATCGGCGGCGACCTGACCGGTAACGCCGTGCGGCTGCGGCGTCCGCCCTTCGTCGCACCGGCCGATGCCCTCGTCACCTCGGTCAGGTACGAGACGGGTCCTTCGCCGCTCCACTTCGACAACGAACCGCAGTGGAAGGTCGAGCTCCGGCTGCCGGGCAGGGTCCTCCACGCGTTCGGGCACGTCGGGCGGATCG
This sequence comes from uncultured Acidobacteriota bacterium, assembly GCA_963803995.1. GTDB lineage: Bacteria > Acidobacteriota > Thermoanaerobaculia > Multivoradales > JAGPDF01 > JACTMI01. The sequence goes on along the minus strand of CAWDOT010000024.1, from coordinate 6,711 downwards.
CCGCGCCGCTGCGCACTCTCGTGCTAGCGGCGACCGGAATCGACCCCGACTCGTTCACCGGCCCCGTGGGCACCAACCTGCTCGCCGGGCAGGCGCCGCTGCCCGTCGCCGCCGGCACCGAGCTCGCGCTGCCGCAACTCCTCGCCGATCCGGTGCCGGGCTTTCCCGGCTACTGGGTCGGGGGCGGCGCCTTCCTCGGCTGGCCCTGGGCACAGCTCGAGTTCCAGGTCCCCCACAGCCTGGGAGGGGACCTGGGTGCCGACTTCTGCCCCTTCCGCTTCTACACCTCCGCTCGCCGCGCCGAGCTCCAGGCGACGATGGATGCCGACATGCTCGACCCCGCCTCGCAGCGTTATCGCGAGAGTGAGTTCCACGAGCGCTGGCACTGGACCTCGCAAGGGGGGCTCTGTCAGGCCGAGAATCCGCTGCCGCTCGATTTCTCCGATCTCTACACGCGATTCGGCGGCTGGACCGAGCGGATCGAGGCGGGCACCACGCGCGACGAGCTTTTCGCCTTCGTGCCGATCGACCGCACGGCCGCGGTCTACGATCCCGCGAACTACGACTCTCCCGACGTCACCCACCTCGTGCTGCGCAACCGTCAGCCCGGTCTGTTCTCGTGGACGATGCCCGACGCCACCGTCGCCATCGTCTACCTGCCGGTGGGCGAGGTGCTCGAGCGAAGCGACGAAGCCATGCTCGTCCAGTGGCGCGACCTGAACGCCAGCAACCCGGCGGTCTTCCAACGCCTGGCATACCGCCTCGACGCCTCCGGGCTGACCATCGAATGGGGAAACGTCGCCAGCACCGCGGCAGGTGCCTTGCCGCCCACCCTCCTCCCCGGCGAACCGTGCGACGACACCGTCGTCCTCTGCTACGACCACGCTCTCGGCGCCTGGCCCCCCTGACCGGCGCTGGAGCTCGCCGAAAACGGGTGGCACCTCTTCGGGCAACCCGGCGCTCCTCGCTGCCGGACGTGGCGAACCGTTCGAGCGGGTCTGGACTCCGGGTGACTCCTTGACCTGAACGCTGAGCGAGGAGCGGCGAGATCTGAAGCGGCCGATCCCGAACGACGGTTGCCTCGAAGCGAGGGAAATGGTGGACCAAATCACTCTGAGTTCGAACACCCCAGGAAGTTCGAACACCCTGATTCTCTGGCTCCGGGAAGTCGCGGCAATGAGGCAGGCGGCGTGACGTCGATGCCGTTGAAGGGCCTGTCTCCGGGTTCCGTACGCCGTCTCCGGAGGCGCCCGACAGGGCGCCTCGCCGGGGCCGGCGTCCCTCTCTGGTATCCGCTGCCCGGCAGCGGAGCGGAGGGGCCACATGGCTGGAAATACCGCTTGGAAGTCCGCGACACGGCAGCGCTCGTTGGTGCTCTCTGGCGACTCGGCGTCACAGTTTCATTCTACGGATGTTGAGATCGGATCCCACAAGGCCCGGCGCGCCGGCAGCCTGATCCGGAAGGCGCTCTATCTCGACCAGGAGGACGCCTGCGCCGCCGGCGAGGCTGTGCCCCCAGCCTTATTGGGGGTCTGCTTCCTGGCCCGGGCGCTTGTGCAGGCGACCCTTCCGCATAGCGACCCGAAGGCCAACGAGTTCGTCCGGCGGAACGGATACTTCACCCTGTCCATCCTTGCCCCGAAGGACGTGGGGTTGCCGTACGGCCGCTATCCGCGCTTGGTCTTCGCCTACCTCACCACCGAGGCGGTGCGCCGCAAGAGCCCCGACATCGAGCTCGGCAGCCACTTCTCGCACTTCTGTGCCACCCTCGGGATCCCGCCGACCACCGGTCCGCGTGGATCCTTGCCGCAGCTCCGCGACCAGCTCCAGCGTCTCTTCGCCTCGACCTTCCAGTGCATCTTCCACGACGAGAGCCACGGGCGACACGCTGGCGACGGCTTCCTGATCGCCGAGAAGCGGGAGCTCTGGTGGGACCCGCGGCCAAGGAGGGGCGAGACGGCCTGGGGTTCCCACGTCGTCCTCTCCGACCGTTTCTACCGGGAGGCGACCGAAGCGCCGGTCCCGCTCGACCTTCGGGTCCTTCGCGCGCTCCGGTCGCCGTTCGAAATCGACATCTATGTCTGGCTGACCTGGCGCTTCTTCCGCCTGCGGAAGCCGGTTACCATCCCGTGGGCCTCGCTGGCGCTCCAATTCGGGTGCGGCTACGCCAACCCCCGGCACTTCAAGAAGCGCTTCCTCGGCTACCTGAAGAGCGTCATCGACTACTACCCGGAGGTGAGGCTCGAGAGCTCGCCTCCGGGACTCCTGCTCAAGCCATCGCCGACGCACATCGAACTGCGGCCAGCGAAGCGTTGAGCGGGCACGGATGATTTGCACAAAAGTTGACCTTGGGTTGACATTCGTGCGCCATGGGCGCCGCCGCTTCGAAGGCATGGAACCAGCCGGATTGGGATGGCCTCTTCGCCGTCGCACAGGCTCAAAGCGGCTACTTCACGACGGCTCAAGCCGCCCAGTCGGGCTATTCACGTCCCCTTCTTCACAAGTATCTGGCGACAGGGTCGGCCGGGGCCTGCGTCGTCAGCTCATGGAAGCGAAGCGCCGTAAGCAGGCAGAAGATGCCACCCGGGACCCGCTTGGCGACGTGTGCGAGGGCATGTTCGGCGGTGATGGGGTACTGTTCCGGGCGGCTGAGGAGGGGCCTTTCTCGGGCGAGAGGCATGATCCGGCAGGAGCTGCGGCTTCGGACATCTGGACCTGACCCCTCGAGCTCTGCCACTGCGCCCAAGTTCGAGTGATGACCTCACCCGCCTCGGGTTCGTCCGTGCCGGGTGCTCTCCTCGATCGGTGCGAGGCATCGCTCGCGCCCGCACATCGTCGGCCTGTCTCGGAGCGTTCGACACCGAGTGGTTGTGGGCCTCGCTGGAGTGCAGCCGCGGTTCCTGGATCGGACCAGGGTCCAGAATGGGGGTATGAACCTGAGCACGGACCGGAGTCGGCCGAACGCCGAGGTCGCGGCCAGAGTCGGAGGAATGAAGAAGAAGCCTAGGCGCCACGGGAGGAGGGCACGCACAGGCCGGGGGCGACCGGCCCCGGTGCCGGCCTCGGGCGGGCCCGTGCCTCTGTCCAAACGGGCTCGTGCGCACTTCGAACCGGAGGAGAGGCGACTCGGAAGCGAGTGCTTCCGCGCGGGCCGGGTCGATCTCCGGATCGACGGCTCCCGCGTGCGGGCGAGCGTGGCGCGAGCCGGGGGCGAGGAGCCGCCAGGCTGCCGGGTGGGGGTCGATGTGTCCCGGGTGCCGGAGCGACGACTCGAGACCTTCTGCGAGTGCCGCCGCTTCGCCGGTGGTCACTTGTGCCATCACATCTTTGCGGTTCTGCTGGCACTCGACGAGGCCGGACCGGAGCATCGGCCTCCGGGCAAGGATCGCCTGGGTGTGCGTCGGGGCGACGCCGCGAGCTGGGAGGATCTCGGTCGACCCATGGCCCGACCCGCTGGTCACGTCGAGCAGAGTGCGCCGCGCACCCGCCGCCCTGCGCAGGAGCCGGCGCCGCCGGCCGACGGGCGGCGCCGTCCGGCAGCCACGTCTTGGCGGTCCCTTCTCGCCTCTCTGAAGGAACAGCTCACCGACCTCTCCGGCCCTGTCGTCACGAAGACCTCCCGGCCGGCGCGCTCCGTCGCGACCCTGGAGCTCGCCATCAACGTACCCGAGAGCCTCGGCACTTCCGGTCTGGTTCTGGACGTTTTCGAGCGCGCAGCAGGCGTTGCGGGGAAGCCGGGGAAGCTCAAGCGGGCGGGCGTCGAGCACTCGAAGCTCGAGCAGTTGCTCTTGCCCCGCGGTGCGAACGGCAAGCCGGCTTCGGTGCCGCTTAGAGCGCTGGCGCTGGTGACGGAGCTGGCCGGCGCGCCTTCGGTGCGCAGGAAGAAGGGCGAGCGCCGGGCGGAGACTCCGAGCGGTATTCGGCGGCTGCTCCTGCCGCACCAGCTGTGCGATTCGGCCCTCCCACACCTCTGCGCCGGGCGCGCTCTCGGTTGGTGGGATGGCCGCACGCCCAGCAGTGTGCGGCCGCTGCGGTGGGATGGGGGAGGCCCGTGGCATCTGGCCCTCCATCTCGAGGTGGACCGGGCCGATGTGGCCCGGCTGAGCGGAGCTTTGGAGCGCAACGGTGAGAGCGTTCCGCTGACCGATCCGGTGCTGATTCTCCCAGGCTCCGAATCGGCCGCCGAGTCGGCCTCGGAGAAGGCCCTGGGTCTGGTCGTCTTTGCCGAGACCATCGGTCCGCTGGAGCTCGACCCGCGTAGAGATCTCCCTTGGATTCCGCTTCTTCGGGGTCCGGGCGAGCTGGAGATCCCCAAGAAGGAGGTCGGGCAGGCGCTCTCCGCGCTCCTGGATCTGCCGGCGTTGCCGCGGCTCGAGATCCCGGAGGAGCTCGGCCTCAGCCGGGAAGCCCCACCTCCGGAGCCACGACTCGCGCTGGAGTCTGCGTCGACGCCCGCCTCCCTCCATCCGCCGCTTCTTGCCGAGCTGTCTTTCGACTACGGCCCGCAGAGGGTCCGCGCGGAGGACTCCCGCACTGCGATCCTCGACCTGCAGAGGGGCCTTCTGTTGCGTCGTGATCTCGACCGCGAGCACGCCGCCCTGGTGCGCCTTCTCGAGCTCGGTCTGCGGGCAGTCGAGTCGACCGAGGGCGGCGTGCAGGCGCTCGAGCTCGACCCGGCCAAGCTGCCGGCAGTCCTCGAGCCGCTGCTGCAGGAGGGCTGGGCCGTCGCGGTTCAGGGCCGGTCGGTCCGCCCGCCGAGCCCCCCCCACCTGCGGATCGAGAGCGGCGTCGACTGGTTCGACCTCAGTGGGCAGGTGGACATCGCGGGCAACCGACTGGAGCTGTCGACGGTGCTCGACGCCGTCTCCCGCGGTGAGCGCTTCATCCAGCTCGACGACGGAACACGGGGCCTTCTTCCCGCCTCCTGGATGGAGACCTATCGCTCGCTTGCCGAGGCGGCACGCGAGTCGACGGACGCGGGGCTTCGTTTTCTCTCCTCGCAGGCCCTGATCGTCGACGCCTTGCTGACGGCGATGCCCCCCGCGGAGGTCGACAGCGCGTTTGCCACCCTGCGCCAGAAGCTCTCCTCGTTCGATCGCGTCAAGCTGAAGAAGGAGCCGCGTGGCTTCGCCGGCACGCTGCGCACCTATCAGCGCCGGGGCCTCGGGTGGCTCAACTTCCTGCACGAGTTCGGATTCGGCGGTGTGCTGGCCGACGACATGGGCCTGGGAAAGACGGTGCAAGTGCTGGCGCTCCTGTTGACCTACCGTGCGCCGTCGAAGGCCAGTAACCTCCCGAACCTGGTCGTGGCGCCGCGGAGCGTGGTGTACAACTGGATCGACGAGGCCGCCCGTTTCACCCCCAAGCTCCGGGTCGTCGAGTACCGCGGCGACGGACGTGAAGAGCTGCGAGATCGTCTCACCGAGTTCGACCTCGTCGTCACGACGTACGGCACGCTACGCCGCGACATCGACTACCTCGCGACGGTCGAGTTCGACACCGCGATCCTCGACGAGGCGCAGGCCATCAAGAACCCGGCCTCGCAGACCGCGAAGGCCAGCCGCCTTCTCATGGCGCGCCACCGGCTGGCTCTCACCGGCACACCGGTCGAGAACCACCTCGGAGAGCTGGGGTCGATCTTCGAGTTCATCAATCCCGGGCTGCTCGGGCGGCTGCCGCGACTCGAGATCCTCACCGCCGGTCGAGCGCCCAGCAAGCGGGAGCTGGAGCAGCTGGCCGAAGATCTGCGACCGTTCATCTTCCGGCGGACCAAGGCGCAGGTGCTACCCGACCTTCCTCCGAAGACCGAGCAGATCCTGTTCTGCGACATGCGCCAGGAGCAGCGCGAGCTCTACGATCGCATGCGAGCCCGCTACCAGGTGAGCCTCTTGGAGCAGGTCGAGACCCAAGGTGTCTCGGGCTCCACGATCCAGGTGCTCGAGGCCCTGCTGCGACTGCGTCAGGTTGCCTGCCATCCGGGGCTCGTCGACGCCTCCTGGGAAGGGGCCGGGAGCGCCAAGCTCGAGACGCTCATCGACCATCTCGCCGAGGTCCTGGACGAGGGGCACAAGGTGCTTGTCTTCTCCCAGTTCACCACGCTGCTGCGCTACGTGCGCCGACATCTCGACGAGCAGGGGCTGCCGTACGCCTACCTCGATGGCAAGACCAAGGATCGCGCCGAAGTTGTCGAGCGGTTCCAGAGCGATCCTGCCTGCAACGTGTTTCTCCTCAGCCTGAAGGCCGGTGGAGTCGGCCTCAACCTCACCGCGGCCGGCTACGTCTTCCTGCTCGACCCCTGGTGGAACCCTGCGGTCGAGGCGCAGGCGATCGACCGCAGCCACCGCATCGGCCAGACCCAGCCCGTGTTCGCCTACCGGATGATCGCGCGCGGCACCGTGGAAGAGAAGCTCCTCGAGCTCCAGCAGGCCAAACGTGATCTCGCCGACGCCATCCTCGACGGGGAGGGACAGTCCCTGCGTGACCTGACGGCGGACGATCTGCGAACGCTGCTCAGCTGAGTCGGGGAGCCCCCCCCCTCCCACCAGAATGTCAGGCACTCGGCCGGGGGATTCGATCGGGCTCCCGGATGCCGCGTCGCGCCGCAGAGCGAGGGCTGCTCGGTAGTGCGCGATCGGTGCCGGGATTCGCGGCCGACCTCACCGCCGGAGGCGCGCCGTTGCCAACGAAGCCCTTCTGCTTCGCCATGACCGA
>CAWDOT010000023.1:0-14473 GCA_963803995.1 uncultured Acidobacteriota bacterium | reverse complement strand
CCGGCTTCCTCCCCTTCGAGGAGCTCGACGCGGCGATCGCCGCCACCGATCTCTGCCTCAATCTCCGCTATCCGACCGCCGGCGAGACGTCGGCGTCGCTGCTGCGCATCCTGGCGGTCGGCCGTCCGGTGCTGGTCTCGCAGTACGCGGAGTTCGGCGACCTGCCGGCCGACCTGGCGACCCCGATCCCGCTCGGCGATGGCGAGCAGGAGGCGCTGGTCGCGGCGCTCGCCGCGCTGCTGCTCGGTCCGCCCGGAGCGCTCGCCGAGCGGGGCGAGCGGGCGCGCCGCCACGTCGAGCTCGAGCACTCGCCCGCGCGGGCCGCGCGCGCCATCGCCGCCGCCGTCGAGGAGCTCGCCCTCCTCGCGCCGCCGGGCGATGCGCCGGCGGTGGCGGCGCCGCGCAGCTCCGCCGTCCACGTCCGTCTGCCGGGCCGCATCGAGGTCGATGGGGTCGAGGAGTGGACGCCGGGACGGCGCGGCACGCTCACCGTGCGCGCGACCAACACCGGCACCTGCCGCTGGCTGCCGAGCCACGAGCTGCCGGGCGGCGTGATCTTCGAAGTGCAGCTCTTCGTCGACGGCGAGAACCGCTGGCGCGGCCGCCCCTGGCTGTCGCTGCCCGCCGCGCTCGAGCCGGGCGAGAGCCGCCGGTTCGAGCTGGCGCTGCGCCGGCCGCTGGGGCCCGCCCGGTTGCTGATCAAGCCGACCCTGCAGCTCGCGGAGGGGCACCGCCCGCTCGGAGACTGGGCGTGGGACGGCTGGCTGTGAGGGCGCCCGCGGCGCTGCTGCTCCTGCTGCTCGGGGCGCTCGGCGCGGGCGCCTGGTTCGCGGCGCCCTCGCGGCCCCCCGATCCGGGCGAGGCGACGACGCTCTGGCTGGCGGCCGCGAGCCTCGCCCGCGACGGCGACCTCGTCTTCGCCGCGGGCGACGCCGAGCGCTACCGCGCCGCGTTCGGAGTCGAGCCGCGCGAGGTCTGGCGCGACGCCGAGGGACGGCTCGCCGCGCCGGCCCTGCCCGCGCTCGCCGCCGCCGCCGGAGCCCGCATCTCGCCGGCGCGCGGACCCTTTCTCGTCCAGGCCCTGCTCGTGGCGCTCGCCGCGGCGGCGCTGGCCGCCGCGCTGCAACCGCGGCTGGGCGTGCAGGCGCCGCTCTGGGTGGCCCTGCTGCTCTTCGGATCGGTCGCCTTCCGGGCCGGACTGCGTCTGGCCCCCGAGACGCTCGGTTTCGCCGGCGTCGCGGTCGCCTATGCGCTGGTCTGGGGACGCCGCGCCGGAGCCTCGGCGGCGCCGGCCGAGATGTTCGAAGGCGATCTGCCGTCGCGGCCCCGCCTGCTGCGCTGGCTGGGTGCCGGCCTGGGCCTCGGCTGCGCGGCGTCGCTGGCTCCGGCCTATCTCGCGCTCGCGCTGCCGCCGCTCGGCGCGCTGCCGCGGGTCCGCCGCGCGGTCGCCGCGGCGCTGCTGGCCGGGGGCACCCTCCTGCCGGTCGCGCTGGCGGCCGGCATCGAGGGCGCGCCCTGGGAGCCGCTCGATCCGCGGCTCGACCTGCGGCTGATCGCGTGGAACGGCCTCGATTTCCTGGCCGGACGCCACGTCGGTCTCCTGGCCGGATTCCTGCCCGTGGCGCTCGCTTTCGTCGCCCCGGCGCGCGATCTGGGAAGGCGCTGGATTCCGGCCGCGGCGGGCGGCGCCGCGCTCTTCCTGCTCGTCTCCGCGCCGTTCGACTGGGCGGGCGCCGCGCCCGGCTGGGGCAACGCCGCGTTCCTGCCGATCTACGCGGCGCTCGCCGCGCGTCTGGGCGGCCCGGCGCCGCCCGCCCGCGCGCTCCTGGTCGCGGCGCTCGCGGCGCCCTTCCTGCTCGCGGTCTGGCTCTCGCCGGTCGCCGGAATCCCGGCGGTCGGCGGCGCGCCGCTGCGCCAGGCCCTCGAGCGGGTGCGGAGCTTCCTGCCCTTCGAGACCGCGCTCCGCTCGCTGCCCGGCAGCGTCGAGATCCGGCGCGGCGACGTCACCTTGCGTTCGGTCGGGCCGGAGATCTTCGCCGACGCGGTCGGCGAGCGGCTGAGGCTCGCCGGGCGGCGGGGGAGGGTGCTGATCGCGAGCACCCGGCCGCTCTCCTCGGTGCGCCTCGAGTTCGACGCGGCGGCGCCGTCGAGCCTGCGGGTCGCGGGGGGCGAAGTCGGCAACACGACCTTCCGGCCGAGCGGCGAGATCGCCTTCGACGTCGCGCTCGGCCGGCCCCTGCGCCGTCACCCGCTCTGGTGGAGCGCGGCGCCGGCCTCCATCTACCGTCTCGATCTCGACCTGGGACAGGATCCGGGAGCCCCGCTCGCATTCGAGCTCGCGCTCGCGCGCAGCGCGGCGCCCGTCGAGGAGAAGAAGTGAACGCGCCGATCGAGAGCTGGATCCAGGAGGTCCGGCACCGTCTGTCGAGCCCGCCGGCGCGCCGCATGCCGGCCTCGGAGGCACGCCAGGCCGCGGTGCTGGTGCCGCTCTACGTCGAAGCCGGCGAGCTCTGGACGCTGCTCACGCTGCGCGCCGAGACGCTGCCGCACCACCGGGGCCAGGTCGCTTTCCCGGGCGGCGGCCGGGAGACCGGCGAGGATCTCTGGGCCGCCGCCTTGCGCGAGAGCGAGGAGGAGATCGGCCTGGCCCAGAAGGCGGTGCTCCGACTCGGCGAGCTCGACGAGGTGGGGACGCCGAGCGGCTTCCGCATCGTGCCCTGCGTCGGCGCGATCCCGTCGACTTTCGCGGCGCGCCCCAACCCCGGCGAGATCGAGGAGGTCTTCGCGGCCCCGTTCTCGGCGCTCGCCAATCCGAGCCTGATCGAGGACCGCGACGTGCGCATCAACGGGCGCAAGCGCACCCTGCGCATCTACCACGTCGGACGTCACAAGGTCTGGGGCGTCACGGCGCGCATCCTCCAGAATCTCCTCGCGCGGCTCGGCCTCGAGGGCGCCGCCCGCTACGAGGTCTGACGCCGTCGGCCGGGCCGGTCGCCGGCGGCGTTTGGCCGGACGCGGCACGGCGGCTAGAGTTGTGGCGGAGGACCGCCATGCCGCCCAGCCGCCGACTCGCCGCGCTCGCCGTCTCGATCGTCGCCTTCGCGGCGACCATCGTGTCCGTCTCGCCGCCCGCGGCGGCGCAGACCGAGCCGCCGGTGGCGCCCGCGCCTGCCGCGGAGCCCGCGCCCGCCACCTTCGGTGAGCGGCTCGAGATCACCGCGGTCTCCGTGCCGGTCCGCGCGCGCACGGGCAAGGCCGACGCGCGCGACCTCGTTCCCGCCGACCTGGAGGTGCTCGAGGACGGACAGCCGGCCACGGTGCTCGCGGTCGACCGCATCGGCGGCGCGGCCGCCGCGGCGCCCGCCGCGCCAGCCGCGGCGCCGGCCGCGCCGGCACCCGCCGCCGCCGCTCCGACGCGGGCCTGGCGCATCGTCCTCTATTTCGACCTGCAGCTCGCGGGGATCACCTCGGTCCGCCAGGCCGCCTGGGAGCTGGGCGGCATGGCCGACCAGCTCGCCGCGCTCGGCGAGGTCGAGGTGGTGATGGTCGACGACGAGCCGGAACGGGTCTTCGGCCCCAGCCGCGACGCCGAGGCGCTCAAGAAGGCGCTGCGCAAGAGCGTCGCCGACAACTTCGGGCAGCGCCGCGTCGTCCGGCTGCGCCAGGAGTTCCTCACCCGCTCGAACAACGCGGTCGGCCTCAACAGCCGGCGCGGCATGAGCTCGGTGGCGGGCAGCGACCTCGCCCTGGTGCGCGCCTTCGGCTACGAGGAGGCGCGCCTGCTCGAGGGCCAGCGGCAGAAGCTGGAGAGCTACTTCGCCGAGCGCAGCATCCCCGACTGGCCGCAGGCCGCGTTCCTCGTCACCGGCGGCTACGACCTCGAACCGAGCGAGTTCTACCTGCCGATGGCCGAGGGCGGCTCGGGCGCCAGTGCGGACATCCAGCGCATCCGCTCCGATTTCGTGCGGTTCTCGCAGTCCGAGCCGAACAACGGCGTCGCGCGTCAGCTCTCCGCCCTCGGCTGGACCGTCTTCCCGATCCTGCCCTACGACCAGGATCTCGCCTTCTCCGGCAGCGCCGACTCCAACCGGGGCATGCTCTACGGCGCGGCCGGCGCGACGCCGCTCACGATGGTGAGGCACCCCGAGGAGCCCTGGAAGGCCATCTCGAACGTGACCGGCGGCGAGCTGGTGCTCGATCTGCGCAAGCTCGACGAGGCGGTGGCGGGGCTCGAGTCGCGCCTGCTCGTCACCTACCAGGTGGGGCGCCGCAAGGACGGCGCGCTCCACAAGCTCGAGGTCCGCTCACGCCGCCCGGGCCTCGAGATCGTCGCGCCCGCCTACGTCACCTCCGGCACGCCCGAAGCCCTGGCCGCGGCGCGCGCCAAGGCGCTGCTCGCCGGCGAGAAGAGCGTCGGCGATCTGCCGCTGACGGCGCGGGTGGTGGCCGGCGCTCCCGACGCCAAGGGGCAGGTCACGGCGCGCGTCGAGGCGAAGGTCGAGTTCGCGCCGCTCGGCGCCGCCCGTTCGACGCTCGGCGCGACCTCTCTCCGCTTCACGATCGCCGTGCCGCGCCCGGACGGCACCGTGATGGTGATCCACGAGCTCGCCGACAACGCCGACCTGCGCACGCGCGCGGGCTGGGTCTTCGAGGCCCAGCTCGTGGCGCCCCAGGGCACCGACCGGGTCTCGGTGGTGGTCGAGGAGCTCGGCACCGGCGCCTGGGGTGGGGCCGTCGCCCCCTGGGGCGGCTGATCGGCGCTTCGCCTGTGTCAAGCTCGCGCGCCGGAATGGGCGTGGGGCTCGACAGCGCGCGGAACCGCTTCGCGGCGACGATGGCGTCGCTCGACGACGGCCGGGTCCGGTTCGTCTTCTGTGTCGCCGTCCTCCTCGCCGGCAGCGCCGCGCTCGCGCTGGTCTCGCCCTGGACCGAGGCGCTCGGCGCCACCAGCGGCGCGCTCTGCGTCTGGCTGGCCGCGCGCTCGGATTTCTGGACCTGGCCGCTCGGCATCGCCAACAACCTGCTCTACCTCGTCGTCTTCTGGGAGTCGCGCCTCTACGCCGACGCCCTGCTGCAGCTCGTCTACGCGGCGATCTCGGTCTACGGCATCTGGCGCTGGCGCGCCGGGCGCGGCACGGCGGCCGTGCGGCCGGTCGAGCGGGCCTCACGCCGCGAGCTGCTCCTGGTGGGGTTCGCGGCGGCTCTCGCCGCGGTCGTCCTCGGCTTCGTCCTCACCGCGCACACCGACAGCGACGTGCCCTGGGCGGACGCCGCGACCACCGCGGTCAGCCTCGCCGCGCAGTGGCTGATGAGCCGGCGCCTGATCGAGAACTGGTTCCTCTGGATCGCGGTCGACGTCGTCTACGTCCCGCTCTACGTCTACAAGGGCCTGCACGTGACCGCCGGGCTCTACTTCGTCTTCCTGCTGCTCTGCGTCGCCGGCCTGCGCCACTGGCGCGGCGAGCTGGCCGCCCATCCTCGTAGAGCGCGAGCGCCGCCGCGGCGAGCGCGAGCGAGACCAGCGTGATCGGCAGGCCGACGCGCAGGTGGTCGCGGAATCCGATCGCGACGCCGGCGCGCGCCGCCTGCTCGACCACGATGAGGTTGGCGATCGAGCCGACCAGCACGGCGTTGCCGGCGAAAGTCGAAGCGAGCGCGAGCGCGTAGCCGACCTCGGGATCGGCGGGCAGGAAGCGCAGCAGCAGCATGACCGCGGGCACGTTGCCGACGAGGGTGCCGAGCAGCGCGACCGCCGGCACCAGGACCGAGCCTTCGCCGAGCGGCATGCCGGCGTCCCGGAGCGCCTGCGCCGCCGCCGCGGTCCAGCCCGACAGCTCGAGCCCGCGGGTGACCACGAACAGGCCGACGAAGAGCGCCAGCATCTGCCAGTCGACCAGGCCGAGCATCGTCCGGGTGTGCATGCGCCGGCTGGTGAGCACGACGCCGGCGACCAGCGCGGCGGTCAGGTAGGCGGGGACGGGGGTCAGGAAAAGGGCGATCGCGCCGGCGGTGAGCGCGACCGCCTTGCCGGCCTGCCAGCGGTCGAGCGGGATCTCGTCGACCGCGGAATCGGCGGCGGGCGTCGCCTCCGGCAGCTCACGCAGCCGGCGCGCCAGCAGGAGCCAGGCAACGCCGAGGGAGAGCGCGACGGGCAGGGCGCAGAAGAGGACGAAGGGCAGGAACTGAAGCCCGAGGTGCTGCGCGATCAGGATGTTCTGGGGATTGCCGATTGGCGTCAGCGCCGAACCGAGGTTGGTCGAGACCGCGATCGCCAGCAGGAAGGGCACCGGATCGTGGCGGGTGCGGGCGAGCGCCGCGGCGAGCAGCGGGGTGAGCGCGAAGCAGACGACGTCGTTGGTCAGGACCGCGGCGAGCAGCGCGCAGACGGCCATCGTCCCGGCCAGCAGCAGCCGCGGGCGCGCGACCCGCGCCAGGCGGCGGCTGATCGCGCCGTAGAGGCCCGAGAGCTGGTACTGGGCCGAGAGCAGCATCATCGCGAAGAGCAGCGACAGCGTCGGCGCGTCGACCGCGAGCTTGGCCTCGTCGAGGGTGATCGCACCGGCCGCCAGGAAAGCGAGCGCGCCGAGCAGCGCGAAACCGGTGCGGTCGATGGCCAGACCGGGCAGCCGGCCGAGCGCCAGGAAGAGGTAAGTGGCCGCGAAGAGAAGCAGCGGCAGCGGGTCGGCCGGCATCGGGAGCCCCGATTCTGATCGCGCGCGGCGGACGCGCCGCAAGTCGGTCCGCCGGGGGGCGTGCTAGGCTGCGTACCTTCGATGGGCAGTACCGAATCCCTGAGCGGAAACGTCGACCTCACCCGGTCTCCCACGCCCCGGCCGTGCGCGGTCCGCGCGATCTCCTGCGCCTGTCGCTGGGCGCTCTCGGGGTGGTCTACGGAGACATCGGTACCTCGCCGCTGTATGCGATCAAAGAGTGTTTCTCCCGCCAGCACGGCGTCACGCCGTCGGTCGCGAACGTGCTCGGCGTCCTCTCGCTGGTGTTCTGGATCCTGATCTCGATCGTGGTCGTCAAGTACATCGCCTTCGTGATGCGCGCCGGACAACCATGGCGAGGGCGGATTCCTGGCGCTGCTCGCGCTGGTGACGGAGCAGCGCACCATCCCGAAACGGAGGGCGAAACCGGGCGCGCGCCGCCGCTTCGTGCTGATCGCGCTCGGCCTCTTCGGCGCCGCGCTGTTGCTCGCGGACGGCATGATCACGCCGGTGATCTCGGTGCTCGGCGCGCTCGAAGGGCTCGAGGTGGCGACGCCCATGTTCAGGCCCTTTGTGGTGCCGCTGGCGCTGGTCATCCTGGTCGCCCTGTTCGTCATTCAGCGGCGCGGGACCGCCGGAGTCGGCGCGATCTTCGGCCCGGCGATGCTGGTCTGGTTCGCGGCGATCGCGGCGTGCGGGCTGCCGCGCATCCTGCAGGCGCCCGGGAGTGCTCGCTGCGATCAATCCCCTCCATGCGGCGCAGTTCTTCGTCACCAACGGAATGCACGGGTTCCTGATCCTCGGCTCGGTCGTGCTCTGCGTGACCGGCGCCGAGGCGCTGTACGCCGATATGGGCCATTTCGGCCGCAGGCCGATTCGCGCCGCCTGGTTCGGCGTCGCCTTCCCGGCGCTCCTGATCAACTATTTCGGGCAGGGCGCCCTGCTGATCCAGCGGGGCGACGACGTCCGCGACAACCCGTTCTACGAACTGGCGCCGGACTGGGCGCTCTATCCCATGGTGGTGATCGCGACCATGGCTGCGGTGATCGCGTCCCAGGCGCTGATCTCGGGCGCCTACTCGCTCGCGCAGCAGGCGATCCAGCTCGGCCTACCTGGCCCCGCATGACCATCGTCCATACCTCACGGGAAGCGAGCGGGCAGATCTACATTCCGGAGATCAACTGGGCGCTGATGGTGGCGTGCGTCGCCCTGGTCGTCGGATTCCGGGCCAGCTCGAACCTCGCCGCGGCCTATGGCATCGCGGTGGTGGCGACGATGATCATCACCACGCTGCTCCTCTACGCCGTCGCGCGCAACCTCTGGGGCTGGAAGGTCTGGCAGGCGATGGGGTTGTGCGGGTTCTTCCTGGCGATCGATGTGCCTCTGCTGGGTGCCAACGTGGTCAAGATCGCGCACGGTGGATGGGTGCCGATTGCGGTCGGCGCTCGTCCTCTTCACCCTGATGACCACCTGGAAGCGCGGCCGTCGGGCGTTGCACGAAGTCCTGACGGCGGCCCAGTACCCGATCGAGAAGTTCCTCGCGGAGATGCCGCGCCGCCAGCCGCTGCGGGTGCAGGGCACGGCCGTATTCATGACCTCGTCCACCGGCGGCACGCCGCCGGTCCTCATGCACCATTTCAAGCACAACAAGGTTCTGCACGAGAAAGTGATCCTCCTCACGATCGAGACCGAGGGCATGCCCGAGGTGCCGAAGAACCGGCGTGTGGAGGTGCGCGAGCTCGGTCACGGTTTCTGGGAGGTCGTGGCGCACTACGGCTTCATGGAGACGCCGAACGTTCCCGCCATCCTGCGCCGCTGCGAGGAGAAGGGGTTGAAGGTCGCGCCCGAGCAGGCCAGCTACTTCCTGGGCCGCGAGACCATCCTCGCGACCGGGCGCTCGAAGCTCTCCCACTGGCGCAAGCTCCTCTTCATCTACATGTCGCGCAACGCCCGCCCGGCGAACGCCTTCTTCCGGATCCCCTCCAACCGGGTGGTCGAGCTGGGCGCCCAGGTCGAGCTCTAGGCCCGCCTCCCGGCGTCTGTTCCGGTCGGCCCGGTCGGCTGTCTGATCCGACATCGGGTCATCGACCGCAGCCCTCGGGGGGTACCGTGCCGAAATCTCTTCGCTTCTCCTTCCTGCCGCTCCTGCTGGAGGTCGGCCTGCTCGCCGCGGCCGCCGGCGCCCAGCCGGCGTCGGTGCCGCTGGTGGTCGAACGGCTCGAGGCCGCGCCGAGCGGACAGGTCAACCTCATCGTGCGCACCGACGCCGCGCTGGCCCTGGCCTCGGGCGCGCTGGTGCTCGAGGCGGCCGACCGGGCCGCCGGCGGCGCCCAGGCTTTCGCGGCCGTGGTCTCGGCCACCGCGTACTCGGACGCCGGCGACGCGACGGCGACCGCCGTGCTCGACCTGCCCACGCAGACGATCGCCGTGACCTTCGCCTCGGCCAGCGCGACCCTCAACGCGAGCTTCGGACCGCTCGTCGTGGTGCGCGCTCGAGCTCGCCGCCGGCCTCGTCGAGGACCAGCGGTTCGACCTCCGGGTCGTGCCCGGCTCGGTCGACCTGCGCTCGCCGGCGGACGAGACGGTGCCGGCGCTGGTCGGCCGGGGGCGCCTGCGACTGCGCGCGCCGGTTGCCGGCGAGGCCGACCCGGGGCCGACCGGCGCCGAGGTGCCGCCGGGGGACCTGGCGGTCTTCGGCGTGCTGACCGGACACCCGTATCCGATCGGCTCGGGCACCTTCGAGATCTTCTACGACCCGTCGATCACGACCGCCGCGCCGACGGTCGCCTTCGACCCGCGCTACGGCGAGGTCGTGGTCGAGGCGCTCTCCGAACCCGAGCCGGGCCGGTTGCTGGTGACCTTCCACTCGCCCGGCGCCGCGCTCAATGCGAATCTGCACGGCCGCTTCCTGACCGTCGCCGCGCCGACCCGGGGGGACGTCGCCGTCGGCCTGCTCTCGCCGATCTCGCTCGGGCCCCTGACCGAGCTGTTCGACGCAGCGGGCGACCCCTACCTCTGGGAGGCCGAGGACCCCGACTTCATCGACTTCATCCCCGCCGGGCTCGTCCTGCGCGGACGGTTCGAGGAGGGCGACTTCTTCGACTGGACCGCGACCGGCGGCTGAGCGGAGCGCGCGGTCTCAGGCCGGCACGGTCGCGCGGCTGATGCGCACGCGCTCGATGCCGAGGGCGAGCTGGTTGGCGAAGGTCGAGAGCAGCTGCATGGTCGCCGGATCGCCGAGGGTCTCCGGCGAGGCCGGATGCACGCCGAGCACGCCCACGACCTCGGACGCCGCGGTGAGCGGCAGGTAGATCCCCTTGGCGGCGGGCAGCGTGTCGGTCGCGCGTCCCGCCGGCCTGCCGTTGTCGAACGCCCACTGCGCCACGGCGCGCTCGCGCTCGTCGAACAGGTAGGTCACGGTCTCCTGGGCGCGCGGCTCGAGCCGTCCGCCCGGCTCCGGCAGCAGGATCATCACCTGAGCCTGGAAGACCTCCCAGAGATGGGGAAGCGCGGCGTCCGAGCAGCTGGCGCAGGTCGACCGCCTGCGCCAGATCGCGCGACAGCTCGAAGAGCGCCGTGCTGCGCAGCTCGCGCTCGCGCGCGACCTCGGCCTGGCGACGCAGGCGCAGGGCGAGGTTCGAAACCAGGTCGGCGACCGCGAAGAGCACGCCGAAGGTCACCAGGTACTGGGTGTCGGAGACCGCGAAGGTCAGGGCGGAGAACGAAGAAGAAGTCGAAGATGGCGACCGACAGGACCGATGCCCAGATCGACGGCCCGCGGCCGAAGCGCACCGCCGAGAACGTGACCGCCAGAATGAAGATCATCGCCAGATTGGTGATCTCGAAGCTGCCCGGCCATGGCCCGGCCAGCAGGCCGCAGAACGCGATCACGGCGGAAGCGCCCAGGTAGGCGCGCGGCGGCGAGCGGCGGCGTGCGCTCCGGCGCCGGCGCGAGGCGCGCCGCGGCGTCGCCTGGAACGAACACCAGGTCGACCACCGCGTCGCGGTCGAGCAGGGCATGGCCGACCGAGCGCCCCGGCGCGAGCCTGCGGCGGTGCGGGCGGCCGACCACCAGGCGGGTGGCGTTGCGCGGCGCGCGAGCTCGATCAGCGTCTCGGCGGCGTCCTCGGCGGGGACCGTGAGGGTGGTGGCGCCCAGGCTCTCCGCGAGGCGGAGGTTCTTCCAGACTTCGGCGCGCGCCCCCTCCGAGAGATCTGGCGGTGGCCGGGGTCTCGACGAACACCGCGAACCACTCGGCGCGCAGCCGCGCCGCCAGCCGCGCGGCGGTGCGCACGACGCGCGCCGATCCCGGAGACGGTCCGATCGCCGCCAGGACGCGCTCGCCGACCTGCCAGGGTTCGCGTACCTCGTGGCGGTCGCGGAAGCCGCGCACGTCGGCGTCGACCCGGTCGGCCGTCGCGCGCAGCGCGAGCTCGCGCAGGGCGATGAGGTTGCCCTGCGCGGAAGAAGGTCTCGGCGGCGCGCTCGGCCTGGTCGCGGCGAGGTAGACCTTGCCCTCGGCAGGCGCTGGAGCAGTTCCTCGGGCGTGAGGTCGACCAGCTCGACCTCGTCGGCGCCGTCGAACACCCGATCGGGCACCGTCTCACGCACGGTGCACGCCGGTGATCTGAGCGACGACGTCGTTCAGGCTCTCGAGGTGCTGGACGTTCAGCGTGGTCCAGACGTCGATGCCGGCGTCGAGCAGCTCCTCGACGTCCTGCCAGCGTTTCGCGTGGCGCGAGCCGGGCGCGTTGGTGTGTGCCAGTTCGTCGACCAGCAGCAGCTTCGGGCCGGCGCGCGAGGGCGGCATCGAGGTCGAACTCGCGCAGCGCGACGCCGCGGTAGTCGACTTGCGCGGCGCGGTACCGACTCCAGCCCCTCGAGCAGCGCTGCGGTCTCGCGCGCGGCCGTGGGTCTCGACGTAGCCGATGACGACGTCGACGCCCTCGCGGCCCGCCGCGCTGCGCCGCCTCGAGCATGGCGTAGGTCTTGCCGACGCCGGCGGCGTCGCCGAAGAAGATCTCTGAGCCTGCCCGGGCGCGATTCCGCCTCGTCGGCCTGCACGCGCGCGAGGAGTTCGTCCGGGTCGGGGCGATCGGAGTTCATTCGCTTGCGTCTCGCAGTGGCGTCACTCGGCCGGGGTCCATCCGAGCATCCAGAGCCAAATTCAGGCGCAGGACATGCACCCGTGGTTCACCCAGCACTCCGAAGCGTGCGCTTCGGTGTAAGCGACGACCAGTTCGCCGGACCTGATCTTCAGTCATGCCGCGCGCCGCTGCGATCCGACGGACCTGAACCTCGGCCGCAGCCGGGCTGATGTGCGGATCGAGACCGCTGCCCGAGGCCGTCACCAGATCGACCGGGAAAGGCCCCGCCTGGGGGTCGGGTTTCGTAGGCGTCGATCCGGTCCGTGCCGCGGTCAGCAGGCCGGGGTGGGTCGGTCCGAGGTTGGAGCCGGACGAGGAGCCGCGTTGTAGGCCACCGGCGCGGTCGCCGACGGCCGACCCCAGAAGTAGCTCGGGCTCGCGTGAACGGCTGACCGATCAGCTTGGAGCCGATCGCCTCGCCGTCACGTTCCAGAATGCTGCCGTTGGCCTGGCGCGGGAACACGCTGCTGGCGATCACGGTCACGAGCGACGGGTAGATCGCACCGGTCAACAGCGTCAAGAGTCCCAGACGACCACGGAAACACGCACGTCACGCAACATCGGGGATCTCCTTGAAAAATCCTCTGCCGGCACTGGTGCTCTGTCGAAGTCCATCTGCACGCACGGTCCTTAGGCCAGTCCCACGGCAACCAGCAGACAGGTCGATGACCTTGATACCGATGAACGGAACGATGAGACCACCCAAGCCGTAGATCAACAGGTTGTTGCGCAGCAGCTGGGCTGCGCCGACGCGGTCGGTACTTCACACCTCGCAGCGCCAGAGGCACCAGGGCGACGATGATCAGTGCGTTGAAGATCACCGCCGACAGAATCGCACTCGACGGCGTCGCCAGACGCATCACGTCGAGCGCGCCCAGCGCCGGGTAGGTCGCGGCGAACGCGGCGGGCAGGATGGCGAAGTACTTGGCGACATCGTTGGCGATGCTGAACGTGGTCAGCGCGCCGCGCGTCATCAGGAGCTGCTTGCCGATCTTGACGATCTCGATCAGCTTCGTCGGGATTCGAGTCGAGGTCGACCATGTTTCCCGCCTCCTTGGCCGCCTGAGTTCCGCGAGTTCATCGCAACCGCCACGTCGGCCTGCGCCAGCGCCGGCGCATCGTTGGTGCCGTCGCCGGTCATGGCGACCAGGCGCCCGCCCGTCTGCTGGTCGCGAATCAGCTTGCAGCTTGGCTTCGGGCGTCGCCTCGGCCAGGAAGTCGTCGACACCAGCCTCGGCCGCGATCGCGGCGGCCGTGAGCGGGTTGTCGCCGGTGATCATCACCGTCTTGATGCCCATCCGGCGCAGTTCCGCGAATCGCTCCTTGATGCCACCCTTGACGACGTCCTTGAGTTCGATGACGCCCAGCACGTCGGCGTCGTCGGCAACGACCAGTGGGCGTGCCACCCGCCTTGGCGATCTCCTCGACGGCGCCGCGCACGGCGTCGGGACAGGCCCCCCCAGCGTCGTCGACGTAGGTCTCGACGGCATCTGCAGCACCCTTGCGGATCTCGTGCCCATCGAAGTTCACGCCGCTCATGCGGGTCTTGGCCGAGAACGGCACGAACTGCGCGCTCAGGTCATTCCCATTCGCGCCCGCGCAAGCCGAACCGTTGCTTGGCCAGCACCGACGATGCTCCGTCCCTCGGGGGTCTCGTCCGCGAGCGAGGCGAGCTGGGCGGCCTCGGCCAGTTGCTGTTCCGTCACGCCGTCGGCGGGGATGAAGCGTGTGGCCTGGCGGTTGCCGAGCGTGATGGTCCCGGTCTTGTCGAGCAGCAGCACGTCGATGTCCCGGCCGCCTCGACCGCTCGGCCCGACATGGCGATGACGTTCGCCTGGATCAAGCGATCCATGCCGGCGATGCCGATGGCCGACAGCAGAGCGCCGATCGTCGTGGGGATCAGGCAGACCAGCAGTGCGACGAGCACCGTCAACGTGACGGGATGCCCTGGCCGGCCACGTGCGACGCTGTACAGCGAGAACGGGCAACAGCGTGGCGCACGGCGAGCAGGAAGATCAGGGTCATGCGCGCCAGCAGGATTGCCGAGCGCGATCTCGTTCGGCGTCTTCTGGCGCTTGGCGCCTTCGACCAGCGCGATCATGCGGTCCAGGAAGCTCTCGCCCGGTCGGCGGAGACGCGCACGACCAGCCAGTCGGAAATCACCTGGGTTCCACCGGTGACCGCAGCTGCGGTCGCCGCCGCTCTCGCGGATCACCGGCGCGCTCTCGCCGGTGATCGCAGCCTCGTCCACCGACGCGACCCCTCGATGACCTCGCCGTCGCCGGGGATGAAGTCGCCGGCCTCGACCAGAACGACGTCGCCCTTGCGGAGCGCGGTCGAGGCGACCTCGACTGGCGGACGCGTCGCGGTCGCGGGCCTCGCGAGCCGCCGGGCGCGTCGGCGTCGCCGCGTCGGGCCGCAGCGATTCGCGCCTGCGCCTTGCCGCGTCCTTCCGCCATCGCTTCCGCGAAGTTGGCGAACAGCACGGTGAACCACAGCCAGACCGACACCGAGAAAAGATGAAGACCACTCCCCGGCGCCTCGCCCGTGCCGACCATCGCCTGGACCCAGAGCAGCGTCGTGCAAAGGATGGAGCCGACGTAGACCACGAACATC
>CAWDOT010000022.1:0-121326 GCA_963803995.1 uncultured Acidobacteriota bacterium | reverse complement strand
CCCCCGCTTTCGGTGTCTCTCCGGCGCAGCTCCGGATCGCCCGATACGTCCCGGGGTGTCCCGCCCAGCTACAACAACATCAACACGATCGTCCTGCGGATGTTGGCCTCCGGCGCGGTCTCGATCGTCGATCAGGCCGAGAATGGCTCCCGCTACCTCGTTCCCCTCTGGGACCTGGAGCAGGCACTGGATCACAGTGTCGGCCTGACCGTGCGCGACTATCTCGCGTGGAAGCCGCTGGTTCCCCGGGCGCTCGGCGCGGTCCTCGATCAGGTGGCGCGGCGCTTCACTGGGGAAGAGGAGGACCAGCTGCGCCAAGTGCTCGAAACCGAGGTCGCGGAAGCTCTGCGTCGCTGGAAGTCCATTCTCTCCTTCCACCCGCTCGGAGTCGGAGTCCAGGAAGCCCCGGAGCATCCGCAAACGTAAGCTGGCCGGCTGAGGAGCTAACTCAGAGGAGGTTTACTACTAAAGATCGCGCGAGGACGATGCTCTACACACGAAACTAGACGCGTGTCTATCTTCTATTCCAGTTCGCAGGTCAACGGAAAGGAGATCGCAATGAGCCTGAGGCCGCGTCGAAAGAGAAACTGGGCGCCGGACGACAAGGACCGCTCTCAGATGGATCTGATCCAGAAGGCCGCGCTCGCGGATGCGCAGGCTCGCTCCCGCTCCACGAACGCACCCGCTCGCGATGCGGCGGCCGACCGCTCGGGCGCGGCTCTCGACGTTCGAGCCGAGGAGGCGCTCGAACGCGCCGATGTTCTGCGCACCACTCGGCAGGCGGCCCTTGACCTCGGCCTGCGTCCCGGCACGTTGCACAAGTGGCGCGTCCTCGGCTCGCACCTCCCTTTCGTCAAGTTCGGCGGCGCAAAGGGCCACATTCGCTACCGGCAACGGGATCTCGACCTCTTCATCGAGCAGTCCACCCGTCGCAGCACGAGCGAGCCGAGCTCGAAGTCCGGCGACGATAGAGTGCGTGCTCGTCGCAGTCGCCCGTAATCACGCCTCCATCGCGCGGAGAATCTGGACTGGAGCCTTCGATTCGACCCGCTTCGTCTCTCTGACGGGCCGCGGAGTGCGATGACTCCGCAGCCGTCGGTCGATATGGCAGGCTCAAGGTGCATCCACGATCCTGACGTCGAAGTTCAGGACTCGACTCGAAGCACCGTCGTCTCTTGCCTCCAACATTTCCTGGCGTCGATCGTCGAGTGGGCAGTCCGCCCGCGAGTGGCCGACCGAGACACCCGTTTGCGAGCTCACTCCGAGTCCTCCGGATCCCTCCCCGTCAGGTACCGGTAGATCTCGAGCTGAAATCGGCGGAGCCTTCGACCTCCCGCAGGCGCGCGGCGAGGGCCGGCTCGTCGAAGACGTTCTCGATCCAGTCCGCAAAGTCGTTCCGCAGGTCGTTGACGTGGATGCGAAAAACCTCGGGTGGGAGTTGATCGAGGCAGCTTGCCAGCTCGGCAACGTGCTTGACCACGTGGCCGTCGTCGAGCACGAGGTAGTTGTCCTCTCCGACCTCTCTCGGCCAGTGCGAAGATGCGCTCTCTGGAGCGCGCGGATCTCCGACTGCCGGTCGAGTCCGACTTCGTCGCGCTCCCTCGCGTTGCGGGCCGAGATGAATCGAAGGCGCTGGAAGTCGAGATTCGAGGGGAGGGAATCCGCTTCGGTTTCCTCCTCCTCGGACATCAGCCGGCCCCTCCCGCACACGGGGCACTCGAGGTCGTCGAGCCGATCTCCCTCACGCATCGTCTCTCCCAGACGCTGCTCGATGCCGCACCAAGGGCAGTATCGAGCGCCCGTCGGGATGGATCCCTGGCAGCGAATGCAGGTCATCGCTCTCTCGGGATCACCCGGCCGCAGAGATCTCGATTCCGCGGCGACCCCCGCGCGCTCCCGGTCCCGAGCCACACGGGCGGCGTTCTCGATCGCGCGACGCAGCGACTCCCGTCCATGTCCCGTGCACGCCACCCAGGGAAGGTCGAAGCGGGTCCCCAGCCGCCGGAGCTCGCGACCCATCTGAGTGCGCACGAATCGCATCAGCACCATGGCGGAGTACTGCGCCAGTTTGGGCTTCACCTCGTCGATCTGGCGGCCCCAGTTCGAGCTCCAGTGCGTGAAGTCGATGGTGCTTCCGGGGTTCCTTTCAAGGAAGTCCGCCCTCAGACTGGCCTCGTATCTCTCCTGGCTCTCGTTTCCACCCCACGAAAGAACTGCCGCGCCCGCACAGGCATCCTGCTCGAGGCCGGTGAGAGCGGCGAGCTCCGCGGCGAGCCCCCGCGCACCCCGGATCGACCTCGGCACGGCCCGGACCCAACGTTCGTCGGCCGCGCTCCGCTCCAGGCCCAATCGGGTCTCGAGCCAGCGCGCGAGGGGATCGTTCAGGAACGTCGAGACGGGGGCGACGACCGAGGAGCTTCCGGCAGCGGGCTGGAGAGCACGCGACGGGTGTCGTCCCCGTCCGGGTAGCCAGGTCCGCGCTCGTCCGCGCCAGGCTCTCCGCCGATCACGTTCTCCTCGGTTCGACGGTCGCACCGAAGAGGCGCGAGGCCACGGCAGCGATCGCTTGGCGCTGCTCGGCCCAGGCACCGCCGGTCGCGAGCGTCGCCGAGGTGCCGACGAGCTGGACCGCGGGCGCCTCGAAGGCCTCGCGCGGCGCGCCGGACGAGGAGAGCCACGTCCGCCCCCGACCGCCCGCGGTAGGTGTGCAGCTCGTCGAGCACCAGGAAGTCGAGGCCGCGGGCGGCGGCGACCAGCGGCTTCTCGTGCGGCCGGGTCAGCAGGAGCTCGAGCATCACGTAGTTCGTGAGCAGGATGTCGGGGGGGTTGGCGACGATTGCCTGGCTTCTCCTCGTCGCTCTCCTGCCCAGTGTAGCGGCGGAAGGTGACCGGCCCGCTGGCCATCCGGGAAAGCCGAAGCTCGGAGGAACTTCCCGGAGCTCACGCTCCTGGCTGTTGGCGAGGGCGTTGAGCGGGTAGACGATGATCGCGCGCACGCCTTTGCCGCGGCCGCGGCGGAGCACGGCGTCGACGATCGGCACGATGTAGGTGAGGCTCTTGCCCGAGCCGGTACCGGTAGTGAGGACGAACGGCTTGCGGGTCGCGGCGGCCCGGATCGCCTCGGCCTGATGCCGGAAGAGGTAGAGCGGCTGGCCGGGGTCGTGAGGGTGGGTCTTGCGCCGGAAGACCCTCCGACACTCGGGATGAAGCACACCCTCCTCGACCAGCTGGTCGATCGTGCCGCCGCCTTCGAAGGCCGGGTTGAGCTGGACCAGCGCCTCGGGCCAGAGGTGGCCAGCGCGGAGCGAGTCTTCGACGAGTGCCTCGATCTTCGGATCCGAGAAGCGCTGGAAGCTCCGGACGTAGCTCCGCGAAGTCCTCGAGCACCTGCTGGCGAAGACGGAAGACGTTCATCCGAATCGGCTCCTCGTTCCCGATCGACCCGTATCGGGATCTTCCCCGCGTCCATTCGAAACCTGCATCGACTCCGCTTTGAGGCAGCGATCGCCTCCGGGTCCCACGTGTTCCCAGAGGAGACCGCCAGCTCGCGTGAGTGTACGAGACCCTCGCCCCTGCCTGCCGGCTGTCATCTGGCGCTCCGGCCCGAAGGCCAAGGTGATCACGATCCACTGTCAGGTTCTGTCAGTGAGGCGCCGTCTTAGTCCGATCCCTGCCCTCGACACCCACGACAAGGACCGCCGATGTGCGGCGCGGGCAGCACGCCGGAAGGCCGTTAGACCACCCCGAACGATTCTCGTGAGCCCATCCTTGGCGCCTTGCGGGCGCGACCTGCAGACGTGGACGAACCGGATCGAGGCTTGGCACCGGACCCGCCTGCGACAACTCCCGGAACAGCATCCGTCAACCGAACGACACTCATCCAGCGCCCTGGCGACCCAATCACCGCTCAGATCGCGGTCAAACCTCTCTCGTTCAAGGACTTGAAAGCGGCCCACGAAAGGCCCCAGAAAGCACACCATCGTGGCCCAGTCCCGCAACTCCATGCCGGGCAGTTACATACATCACTAGACGCGTGTCTTGTTTCTATTCCATTTTCCTGCTAAAGATCTCGTGATCATGACCCTCCTCCAGGTGCCCGCTCGTCTCCACGTCACGCTGCCGGCGCCCCTCCTTGCGGCACTTCGGGCCCGCTATCCCCACCTGTCCCTCGCCACCGCCGTTCGCGAAGCTCTCGCGGTGGCCCTCCGACCCGATGCGCTGACACTTCAGCTCCCGCCGGCGCTCCGCGCGGAGATCTCGGCCCACGCCGCGGCGCACGGCCTGACTGTCGAGACGGCCACCCTGACGCTCCTGCGAGCCGCGCTCCCCGCGGCAGCCTCGACCCCACCCCGCTCCCTCGAGGTCCAGCTCTTCACGCTCGCGACCGCCCGGCAGATCCTCGAGCTCGCCCTCGATCACGATCCGCAGCGGGTGGCGGACTACATCCGTGTCGCCCAGGAATGGGTCGACGCCTGCCTCGGCGAAGGCGGCTCCTCGTGATCAGCTTCTCGAGCGGTCTCTCTCCCGGCCACGCCAAGACCTACTACACCCGCGAGCTCGCGGCGCCCGAGAACCGGATCCTGGGAGACCTCGAGTCGGGCCAAGTGAGCCACCATGGCGCCGTCGCCATTCACCTCGGCCTGATCGACCCACGCAGCCACAGCGCCGAGACGTTTCGGAATCTCTGCGACGGTCTCTCGCCAGACGGCGAGGAGGTCCTCGTCGCGGCGCGCAACGGATGGGAGCGGTCCGCGGCGAGGCAGGCGCGCGGCGCAAACGCACGCAACGCCGGCTGGGACGTCAACATCTCTCCCCACAAGTCGGTCTCCATCGCCGCGCTGGTGCTGGCCGACCCGCGGATCGTCGACGCTCACCGCGCGGCCGTGCGCGCATCTCTGCCGGTTCTCGAGAGCTCGATCTGCACTCGCACGAGCGACGGCCGGAAGGCCGAGCCGACCGGCGCGCTCCTCGCGACCACCTTCGACCACGCCGTCTCGCGCGAGCTCGATCCGCAGCTCCACACGCACGTCTTCATCCACAACATCACGGTCGACCGATCGGGCAGGACCCGAGCGGTCTACATCCCGCCGACGTTTCGGGCCCGGGACCCTATTGCAGAGGCCTACAGCGAGAGTCTCGACCGCCGCCTGAGCGACCTCGGCTACCGGACCTCGCGTGAGACCCGAACCGGCGCGGTCCGGATCGAGGGCGTTCCGCAGCCACTCCTGGAGCGCTTCTCGACCCGGTCCCGACAGGCGCGCGAAAGCACCGGGCACATCCTGGCGGCCGCGCGCGGGCAGGCCGACCGCAAGGCACCGACCGCCCGCACCCTCCACCGCTGGGCGGCCAGCGCGAGCCGGCGGAGAAAACCGGCCCATGTGGACTGGCGAGAGCTGCGGGTTCGATGGTCCGAGCAGCTCCGCGAGCTCGGGATCGAACCCGACGATCTCCGACTCGAGATCCAGAATCTGGGCAGGTCCCTCCGGGCCAGCGAGCCGCAGCAGTTGGACGAGGCGGCAGGCTCCACCCGGGGCTCTCGGATCCCGGACACGAAGATCGGAGCCGCGACCGCCGCCGTGCCCGAGGCCACTTTGCTGGCCAGCGGGGAGCGACCGGAGGGAGTTCCCGATCTGGCCCGCTCGGCCGCCTTCGCGGCAAGCGACGCTGCCGAAGCGATCTCCGAGACGCTGACTGGAGAAGAAGCGGAAGGGCTCCGTCCGCCCGGGCGTTTCGCGCGCGCCGTCGCTCACCTGGCTGCCGGAGCCATCGAAGCGGCTACGGACGACGGATTTCTGGCGAGCCTTCGCGCCGCCGCGGAGCGAGCGAAGGGCCCCCGTCCGGCGGGCGACTCAACCCAGCTCGAGACTCAGGCACAGCCTGCTCCTGTACCCGGCCTCGGCAAGCTGCACTTTGAGGCAAGCACCGGCCCGAAAGAGCGTGCCGTCGGGACGCCCGCGGCGGGAAGAACCAGCCGCGCATCGACCAGGTCGAATCTGGAGCCCGAACCATGAGGATCATCCCCACGGCAGAGAGGCCCGGGGAGCAATGGCGCATGCGACTCACCGCTGGGCTTCGGAATCTCGGCTGCGATCCCGACGGAGATCCCGACGCCTGCGAAGACTCTCGCCAGCTCTGGCTCTGGAGCTCGCAACATGGACACCGAGCGCACACGATCGGGGCCGTCATCTTCCCGGAAGGCTGGCCGAGAGGCCGCTGGCCGGAGCAGTGGTCCGCGAGCTCCTGCTCCTTCCCCTGGCTGGCCTGGCGGGTCTCGAGGGACCGGCGAGGCACTTGGGCCTGCTCGTGCCCGGCCTGGATCCATACCTTTCCCCGGCGATCCTGCGCGCACATCCTGGACGTCCGGCGACTACTGGAGCTCTGAAATCTGCCGGCCTGACGAAGCTCGGACAAGGGGACCTCGGCTGAGCCAGACATCGACCACGCGCGGGATCCAGCTTTCCAGAGGCTGCTTGGGAGCGAATCCCCGCCAGATCCCCGACTGTGGACTGAAGCACCAGGCGCGCGGCTGCGGCCAGAGGCGAAAGACGGCGATCCGGAAGGGGTCGAAGAAGTAGAGCTTGCCGTCGCGGAAGGCCTCACCCCATCGGGGCGTGCCTCTCGCGAACCCCGCGCGCGTCGCCGGCGCGTTTCCATTGTCGCTCATGTCCGTCGGGCTTCCGATCCACCACACCTCGAGCGAAGACTAGCGAAGCCCGTCGCCGCTGCGACCAACCGGACCGTCGACTGGCTGACGGCTCGCACGCGAGTGCCCATGGAGTCAAGACGGCCTCGCCGTCGTCCGCTTGCATCTCATCAGTGGACCGGAGACCCAGCTCCAGAGAGTCGATTCGCTTTTCGAGAGGCTCGCGAGGACGGGCGCTTCTTTCGCTTCCGAGCGCGCAGCTCCTGGAAGCAATTGGCACATCCGTCGACCCCAGTGGAAATCGACTTCCGGCGCGCTGCTTACGGCACGCTTCCGGACTCGCGTGGTCGATTTTAAGTGACTGACGTTAAATGACTTAAATGGTGCGCCCGACAGGATTCGAACCTGTGACCTTGAGCTCCGGAGGCTCACGCTCTATCCAGCTGAGCTACGGGCGCGGGAGAGACTGGGGTGAGTGATGGGACTCGAACCCACAACGACCGGAGCCACAGTCCGGTGCTCTACCATTGAGCTACACTCACCATCCAAAGAACCGACAGCGGTGCTGCCACTTCTTCTGCTGCTTCCGAGCGGTGGGCGGAACTGGCCTGCCTGGAGGGACTCGAACCCCCGACCCGCGGCTTAGAAGGCCGCCGCTCTATCCAGCTGAGCTACAGGCAGCCTCGAATCTCACGCGGCCGGATCCCGGCGCCGAGCCCGTTTCGTCCGCCTCCGGCTAGGTGCGGGAACTTCGGGGCGCCCAGATTTGAACTGGGGACCCCCTGCGCCCAAGGCAGGTGCGCTACCAGGCTGCGCTACGCCCCGACCGGCCGCTCAGTCTACGGGCCGCCCCGCCGGGCTGTCAACGAAGGCGCGCCGCCCTACCAGCGGAAGGTGACGCTGCCCAGGGCGCGGCGGCCGAGCAGGTCGCCGCCGAACGCCTCCCAGTGCTCCTCGTCGAGCACGTTGGCGACGTTGACCCCGAGCTCGATGTTCTTGGTCACCCGGACGTTGGCGATGACGTCGGCGGTGCCGTAGGCGGGGACCTGGCCCTTGAACGGCCCCACCACCCAGCGGAACTCGTCCGACCAGCGGTAGGCGACCGAGAAGTCCCACCGCGGGTTGGCGTAGGCGACCGACACCGCGTACTTGTTCTCGGGCGCGTTGGGCAGCAGCAGCTGGTCGAGCCCCGGCGCGCTGTCCTGGATGTCGAAGTCGAACCAGGAGTAGTTGATGCCGAGCGTCCACTCCGGCGTCACGTACCAGTCGAACCCGAAGTCGACGCCCTGGGTGTCGACCTGGCCGAAGTTCGTGTAGGAGGCCACGCCGACCATCGGCGTGCCGTCGAAGTTGCGGGTGAGCAGCGGGAAGCGGGCGCCGAAGATCTGCTGCAGCGTCTGGTAGATGAAGGTGTTGTGGGCGTCCGTGGTGCCCGGCGGGGTGCACAGCGGCAGCGTGTAGCCGGGCGTCGGCACGCAGAGCGGGCCGTAGTTCGGGTTGATCCGCCCGAGCGCCGTGCCGAGCTGCGGCAGCAGGTCGGTGATGAAGTTGTCGTTCTTCGCCTGGTAGTACTCGATCGTCACGTAGCCCTTGTTGCCCAGGATCCCGTTGTAGCCCACCTCCCAGGTCTCGACCTCCTCGACCTCGAGGTCCTCGTTGCCGAGCGCGAAGATCATCGTGTCGGGCGTCGTGTCGGTGCCGGGCAGCTCGCCGTTCCTGAAGTCGACGTCGAAGGCGCAGGGCACGCCGTCGAGCGCGCAGATCTCCTCGAGGCTGAAGAATCCGGTGGCGCCGCAGGGCACGCCCGGGATCAGCTCGGTGCCCGGCACGCAGGGGATGTTCGCCAGGTTGACCGGCGCCGCGACGTCCGTCTGCAGGAAGAACTCCGAGTAGTTGGGCACCTGGAAGGCCTGGTTGTAGGTCAGCCGGAAGGTGTGATCCGGCGTCGCCGACCAGATCAGCGCCGCCTTGGGCGAGTACTGCGGCTCGTGCAGCGTCGAGTCGTCGTAGCGGCCGGCGACCACCAGCTTGAGCGCGTCGGCGACCTGCCAGTCCATCTGGGCGTAGACCGCCGTCGAGTCGTTGTCGAGCGGCTCGTAGAGCAGCGTCTGGCGCAGCCGCTTGACGTTGTTCGGGTCCTTGCCGAAGCGGCGCGGGCGCGGCGGCCGGGTCTGGTCGGCGCTGTCGATCGCGACGTCCTCGTAGGTCGCGCCCGCCACCAGGCGCAGATGGTCGCCCAGGAAACCCCAGTTGCCCTGCAGCTCGCCGCGCCAGGCCTCCTCGTCGAGCGCGAGGTTGAAGCCGGTGGCGAGCGCCGTCTGCTCCGGCGCCTCGCGCGTGTTGGCCGAGCCGGAGATCGTCCAGTGCGTGGTCGAGAAGTTGGCGCGCGCCCAGCGGCGCTCGACGTCGACCAGCTGGACGCGGCCGATGCCGGTCTGGAAGACCGGGCCGGTGACGTCCGCCCAGCCGCCCTCGACGGTGAGCAGCGAGTTGTCGCCGTAGTAGCGATCGAGGCGCGCGGAGGCGAAGGCGATCTCGTCGTCGTTCTCGGGGTCGAGCGGCACCCGCTCCTGCGGCAGGCAGTCGCTGGTGACGGTCGCGCTGCAGGGCACCGAGTACTCGGCCTGGCCGTTGCGCGAGACGGTGAAGTCGCCGCTCTGGCGCACGCCGCCGGAGGCCTTGCCGTACCAGTCGCCCCAGAGGTGTCCGGCCCAGCGCAGGTCGCCGTTGAAGGTCGACAGCTCGCCGCCGGTCAGCCGCACGAGCCCGCCCTGGCTGTCGCGCGGCCGCTTGGTGACCAGGTTGAGCACGCCGCTCGATGCGTTGGCGCCGTAGAGCGCCGCCGACGGACCGCGCACGAACTCGACCCGCTCGAGGTCGTCCATCGGGAAGGAGACCGACGCCCACTCCTGCGCGCCCAGGAAGGGCACCGCGGGGCTCCTGCCGTCGATGATGGTCGCCACCCGGCGGTTGAGCGAGCTGTTGAAGCCGCGGGTGTTGAGGTTGTAGTCGTAGAGGCCGCTCTGGGTCACCTCGACGCCGGGGGAGAACTCGAGCAGCTTCGGGATCTGGCCGGTCGCGGCCCGCTGCTCGATCTCGACCGTCGGGATCACCTCGATCGCCGCGGGCGCGTCGCTGATCCGCTCGGCGCGCCGCGACGCCGAGGTCACCGTGATCGTCTCGGCGAAGGAGAGCTCCCAGTCGAACTGCCGGTCGAGGCGCGCGACGGCGCCCTCGGCGACCGTCACCTTCGCGCTCTCGCTGTACTCGCCGGCCGAGAAGCTGACCTCGACCTCGCCCGCGGGCACGTTCGCGACCGCCCAGTTGCCGCGCTCGTCGGTCACCGCATGCCGGTTGACCCCCGGCAGGTAGATCTCGACGCCCGGCAGCGGGGTACCGTCCGCGCGCGTCACCTGCCCCGCGAGACCGCCCGCTGCCTCCGCTCTCGCCGCGCCGAAGCCGAGACACACCGCCACCGCGATGCCCGCCGCCACGACTCGCATCGTGCTCATCTTTCCCTCCCGGAGCGCACCTCACGGTGCGCCCTTCGCCGGCTTGTCGCCGCTGTCGGAATCTGGGGTTCTTCTAACAGTCCGCCGGAGGCGAGTCAAGCGCGCCCGCGGACCCCCTCAACCGGCGATGTCCTCGGCGCCGTCGACGTTGAGCACCGAGCCGGTCAGCCACTGGGTGCCGGGCGCCGAGAGGGCCACCAGGCAGCGGGCGACGTCCTCCGGCGTGGTCAGCCGGCCGGAGGGGTTGCGCGCCAGGGCGCTCTCGACGATCGCCTCGTTGCCCGGGATCTTGCGCAGGGCCGGAGTGTCGGTGACCCCCCCCTTGATCGCGTTGGCGGTGACGCCGAGCGACGCCAGCTCGACCGCGAGCTGCCGGATGTGCGACTCGAGCGCGGACTTCGCCGCCGAGACCGCGCCATAGGCCTTCCAGACGATGTGGTCGCCGGCCGAGGTCATGGCGAAGATGCGCGCGCCCCGGCCGAGCAGGCCCGAACGCACCAGGTCCTGCGTCCAGTAGACGAGCGAGTGGGCCATGACGTCGAGCGTCATGTCCATCTGCGCCGGGGTGAGCGCGTCCTTCGGATCGTCGGCGATGTAGGGCTTGAGCGTGCCGAAGGCGAGCGAGTGGAGCAGCGCGCCGACCGGGCGGCCGGCGGCGAGCCGCGCCATCTCGGCGACGGTCTCGGCCCGCTTCTCGTGGTCGGCGGCGTTGATGTTGAAGAAGTGCGCCTCGCGCCCCCGGGCGCGGATCGCGGCGACGATCTCCTCGACGTGGGCGAGCCCCTGCCGGCGGTCGAGATGGACCCCGAAGACATCCCAGCCCGCTTCGGCGTACGCGCGCGCGGCCGCCTCGCCGAACCCGCTCGAGGCGCCGAGCACCACCACCCAGCGACGTTCGCTCATCCTCTCCCCCTCCCTCGCGTCATGCGAGGCGCGGATTATCGCAGAGCCGGCCGGCGCGCCCCGGGGTCAGGCGAAGAAGACCGGAGCACGGGGCTCCGGCGGCTCGGCGACCTCGACCTGGTCGCCGGCGGCGGTCTTCAGCCGGCCGCCGCCGACGTCGAGCAGGCAGAGGTTGCGCCCCAGGTGCTTGGCCGTGTAGAGCGCGGCGTCGGCCAGCTCGAGCAGCTCCTCGGCCGAGCGCACGTGCAGCTCCGGGAAGGCGGCGACGCCGAAGCTCATGGTCAGCTCGAGCCGCCGCCCCCCCTCGTCGAGCTCGAGCGCCTCGATCCGGCGGCGCAGGCGCTCGGCGATCTCGAGCGCGGTCTCGCCGTCGGTCTCCTCGAACAGCAGCACGAACTCCTCGCCGCCGAAGCGGGCGCAGAGGTCGCGCCCGCGGCTCGGCGCGGTGAGGACGGCCGCCACCGCGACCAGCGCGCGGTCGCCCACCGCGTGACCGAAGGTGTCGTTGATGCGCTTGAAGTGGTCGAGATCGCAGAGCACCACCGCGAGCGCGCGCCCCTCCTCGCGCGCCGCCGCGAAGGCCTCGGCCAGCCGCTGGTCGAGGACCCGCCGCGAGGCGGCGCCGGTCAGCCGGTCGGTGCGCGCGGCGCGATCGAGGAAGGCGCCGCGCACCGAGGCCGCCATCTGCGGCACGAGCGCCGTGAGCAGCTCTTCGGAGCGCTCTTCCAGCCGGCGCGGATCGCACCAGAGCCGGAGCCGGCCGAGCCGCACGCCGTCGGCGACGAGCTCGCGCTCGAGCCTGCGCCAGGCGCCGCGCCGGTGGATGCCGGGCAGCGCCGGCGGCTGGGTCGGGGGCGACGGCTCCCCGTCCGCGAGCGGCGAGGCGGCGCCCGCCTGCCAGTCGCGCCGGCCGAGGTCGGGCACCTCGAGCTCGAGGTGGAACCAGGAGAAGGGGACGATCGAGCGCACCTCGGCGAGGATCTGGTCGGCGACCCGCGCGAGCTCGGAACCGCCGGCGACGAGCGCCGCGCCGGCGCGGGAGAGCCGCTCGCTCTCCTCGAGCCGGCGGGTGAGCAGCCCCGCCCAGGCGGCGTTGCGGGCCGCCTCGGCGACCAGCAGCGCACCGGCGGCGCCGAGCGCCGCGGCGAACGGCCAGCCGGCGCGCCGGCCGACTTCGGCGAGCAGGGCGCCCAGCGCGAAGCCGGCGGCGTCGAGCCCGAGCGGGGCGATCGCCTCCAGCCGCTCGGCCGCCGTCGACTCGCGCAGGTTGCGGCGCACGGCCATCTCGTAGCCGGCGGCGACCAGCAGCGCGACGAGGGCGCCCGCGGCCACCCCCGCCGCCGCCCGCTCGGGCGCGCGGTCCCCGTCGAGCGCCAGCCAGGCGCCGCCGGCGGCGAGCGCGACGAGCACGGCCATGCCCGACTCGGCCGCGGTGCGCGCGAAGCCGCGCCGCTCCGGCGCCGCGACCGGCAGCCGCCCCTCGAGGAAGCGGCGGACGAGCGCCGCGAGCACCACGGCGAGCGCCACGGCGAGCGCCGCCGGCGCGACGCCGAAGCGGGCCCAGGCCGGCGGCAGGAGCGCCGCCGCGAGCCCGAGCGAGCCGCCGCCGAGCGGACGGTGGAGCGCCGCGCCGGCGGCCGCCACCACGGCGAGGGTCAGGGCGAGCGGCTCCGGCGCCAGCCCGGCGGGCGCCAGCCGGGGCACGAAGGCCGCGCCGGCGAGCGCCAGGGCGGCGAGCGCCGGAGGGCCCGCCCAGGTCCAGGCCGGAGCCGCCGGAGCGTGCCGGCTCACCGCGGCTCCGGGTCGCGCGCGGCCGGCAGGCGGCCCGAGCCGTCGAGATCGAGCGAGCGGCTCGCCGCGGGCAGCTCGGGCAGGGGATCCACTGGGGGGATCTTAGCCTCACGGGGCTCCGGCGGCGGCCGCCGGAACCCCCGATTTGCGCGCGCGGCCGTTCCCCGCGAGAATCGCCGGCGATGACGAAAACCTTCCGCCCGATCCATGGCGTGCTGGCGGTCGCCCTGCTGCTCGCCGGCTATCTGCTGATCGACCACTTCTTCGGCCGTTCGGGCGCGCGTTTCCAGCGCGTCTCTCCCGACGCGCAAGGGCAGGTGACGATCGATCTCGCCGGCCTCCAGCCGCTCCAGGTGCGCTTCTACCGCTTCCTCAACCGCGGCAACCAGGAGGTCCTCTTCTTCGTCGGCCGCGACGAGTCGGGGGCGCTGGCGGTCGCCTTCGACGCCTCGGAGAACGACTTCAAGAGGAAGCGCGGCTTCCGCGCCGACGGCGCCTGGGTGGTCAACCTCAAGTGCGACACCGCGACGCGCCTCGCGGAGGTCAACCTCGGGCGCAGCGGCTGCGGCCCGGTGCCGCTGCGCTTCCGGCAGCAGGGCGAGAC
The DNA here is from genome assembly GCA_963803995.1 of uncultured Acidobacteriota bacterium. Classification (GTDB taxonomy): domain Bacteria; phylum Acidobacteriota; class Thermoanaerobaculia; order Multivoradales; family JAGPDF01; genus JACTMI01. Next base: position 107,873 of record CAWDOT010000022.1, on the reverse strand, counting down.
CCTGGTGCTCGCCGAGAACGACGTCCTGGAGGGATGGCGCTACTTCCGCTGAGCCGTCCCCGCGGGATTCCGCGCCGCCCGGAAGTAGCATAGAATCCAGCCTTTCAAGGGGAAGTCAGGAGTCGCTGCGCGGCGTCCGGCGACCCCGCCCCCGGAGGGAAAGCGGTCCGATGCCATCCGTCGAGCTGGTGCTGTACCAGGAGGAGTTCCAGCGCCTCGACCAGGCGCTGAAGAAGCTCCGCCAGGAGGCCAACGCCCGCGCCATCTTCCTGATCGACAAGAACGGTCAGCAGATCGCGGCCGCGGGCGAGATCGAACAGTTCGACACCACGAGCCTCGCTTCCCTCACCGCCGGCAACGTGGCGGCCACCGACGGGCTGGCCAAGCTGATCGGGGAGCGCGAGTTCTCGGTCCTCTTCCACGAGGGCAAGCGCGACCACATCCACATCTCGATCGTCGGCAAGCGGGCGATCCTGCTGGTGATCTTCGACGAGCGGAGCTCGCTCGGCCTGGTCCGCCTGCGCGTCAAGAAGGCGAGCCACGAGATGGAGTCGATCTTCGACGACATGCTGCGCAAGGGCGAGAAGGGACCGGCCGCGCCCCAGCACGCGAGCCCCTTCTCCGAGATCACGGACGAAGACATCGACGCCCTGTTCTCCGAGTAGACCGGCCCGCCTCCGGGTTCCTGCCGCATGACCTTCATCAATTACGCGAGCCGCGAGATCAACTGCAAGATCGTCTACTACGGCCCCGGTCTCGGCGGCAAGACGACCAACCTGCAGTACATCTACAACAAGACCGCGCCCGAGGCGAAGGGCAAGATGATCTCCCTCGCCACCGAGGCCGACCGCACCCTCTTCTTCGACTTCCTGCCGCTCGATCTCGGCTCGATCCGCGGCTTCACCACCCGCTTCCACCTCTACACGGTGCCCGGCCAGGTCTTCTACGACGCCAGCCGGAAGCTCATCCTCAAGGGGGTCGACGGCGTCGTCTTCGTCGCCGACTCGCAGGAGGAGCGGATGGAGGCGAACATCGAGTCGATCCGCAACCTCGAGGAGAACCTGCGCGAGCACGGCTTCGACCTCGCCTCCATGCCCTACGCGCTGCAGTTCAACAAGCGCGACCTGCCCGGGGTGGTGCCGGTCGCCGAGCTCTACCGGACCCTCAATTACAAGCGCGAGCCGACCTTCGAGGCGGTGGCGACCACCGGGATCGGCGTCTTCGACACGCTGAAGGCGGTCGCCAAGCTGATCCTGGTCGAGCTGCGCAAGCGCTAGGGCCGTTCCCGCGGCCGCGGCCGCGGGGCGACGGCGGGAAACGACTCCGATCTTGGGCGCCAACCGTTCCGCGACCGGACTGCGCGTCGTCGCCCTGGGCGGCGGCACCGGGCTCGCCGCGCTGCTCTCGGGGCTGAAGCGGCGGGTCGGCGCCGGGATCGCCGACCTCGCCGGCATCGTCGCGGTCACCGACGACGGCGGCTCCTCCGGGCGCCTGCGCCGCGACTTCGGCCTGCTGCCCCCCGGCGACATCCGCAACTGCCTGGTCGCGCTCGCCGACGACGAGGATCTCCTCGCCCGGCTCTTCCAGTTCCGTTTCGAGGGGGGCGAAGGGCTCTCCGGGCACTCCTTCGGCAACCTCTTCCTCGCCGCCCTGACCGAGATCACCGGCGACTTCCCGCAGGCGATCCTGACCGCCGAGAAGATCCTCTCGGTGCGCGGCCGCATCCTGCCGGCGACGCTCGCCGACCTCGCGCTGCGCGCGACGACGGTCGGCGGCCGGGTGGTCGAGGGCGAATCGGCGATCGGCCGCGCCGGCGAGCCGCTCGCCCGGGTCGAGCTGGTGCCGGAAGCGCCCCCGGCCTACCCGCCCGCGCTCGCCGCGCTCGAGCGCGCCGACCTCGTGCTGCTCGGCCCCGGCTCGCTCTACACCTCGGTCCTGCCCAACCTGCTGCTGCCGCAGATCCGCGCCGCGCTCGCCGCGAGCCGGGCGCCGGTCGCGCTGGTGCTCAACCTGATGACGCAGCCGGGCGAGACCGACGGCCTCGACGCCGTCGCCCATCTCGACGCGCTCGCGGCGCACGTCGGCGCCGGGGTGGTCGACACCCTGCTCGTCCACGCCGGCGCGATCCCCGAGGCGCGGCTGGCGCCCTATCGGGCGGAGGGCGCGGTCCCGGTCGCGGTCGACGAGCGCGCCCTCGCCGCGCGCGGCGTGCGGATCGAGCGCGCCGAGCTGCTCGCGCCGCGCGGCCTCGTCCGCCACGATCCGGACCGGCTCGCCGCGGCCGCCCTCGCGCTCGCCGCGCGGCGGGCGCTCGCCGGCGCCTGCTAGACTCGCTCCTCCCCGCGCCGCCCCTCCCGGGCCCGGCGCGGCGGCCCCCGGACCCATGACCCGCACCCCGTCGTCTCCACCGCGGCTGGCCGTCGTCCTCGCCGCCGGCCAGGGCAAGCGGATGCGCTCGGAGCTGCCCAAGGTGCTCCACGAGGCGGGCGGGCGCCCGCTGCTCGCCTGGGTCCTCGACGCCGCGCGCGCGGCCGGTTGCACGCGGATCGTGGTGGTGATCGGCCACGGCGCCGAGCGGGTGCGGGCGGCCTTCCCCGCGCCCGACCTCGAGTGGGCGGTGCAGCACGAACAGCTCGGCACCGGCCATGCATTGGCCCAGGCGGCGGCCCATCTCGGCGCGCCGGCGCTCGTCCTCGTGCTGTCGGGGGACGTGCCGCTGGTGACGCCGGAGACGCTCGACCGGCTGGCGGCTGCGGCCGAACGGGGCTGGGGCGCGATGGCGGTGGCCGACCTCGAGGAGCCGGGCAGCCTCGGCCGGGTGCTCGAGAAGAGCGACGGCGGCCTCGCGGCGATCGTCGAGGCGCGCGACGCGACGGCCGCCGAGCTCGCGCTGCGCACGGTCAACGCCGGTCTCTACGCGCTGCCGGCGCCCGCGATCCTCGACTACCTGTCCGGCCTGACCGCCGACAACGCGCAGGGCGAGCTCTACCTGACCGACGCGGTGACCGCCGCCGCGCGGGACGGCCGCCGGATCGAGCTGGTGCGGCTGGCGGACCCGGGCGAGGCGCTCGGGGTCAACGACCGCGACGAGCTCGCGCAAGTCGACCGCCGGCTGGCCGGGCGCGCCGCGCGGCGGCCCGCGCCGGCGCACCTGCCACACTGAGGAGGGACGCGAGCGATGTGCGGCATCGTCGGATACGTCGGACCGCGGCCGGTGGTGCCGCTGCTGATCGAGGGGCTGCGCCGGCTCGAGTACCGCGGCTACGACTCCGCGGGCGTGGCGGTCGTCGAGGGCGACACGCTGCTGCGCCAGCGCGCCGAGGGCAAGCTCGACCGCCTGGTCGAGAAGCTCGCGGCGCAGCCGCTCGCCGGCCGTTTCGGCGTCGCCCACACGCGCTGGGCGACCCACGGCAAGCCGACCGAGAGAAACGCCCACCCGGTGACCGACTCGCGCGGCCGGATCGCGGTCATCCACAACGGCATCATCGAGAACTTCCTGCCGATCAAGCGGCGCCTGCAGGCGGAAGGCTGGACCTTCGCGACCGACACCGACACCGAGGTGATCGCCAACCTGGTCTCCTCGTACTACGCGGGGGATCTCGCGGCCGCGGTGCGCCGCGCGGTCGGCGAGCTCGAGGGGATGTACGCCTGCGCGCTGGTCAGCGCCGACACCGCCGAGGAGGAGATCGTCGGGGTGCGCCAGGGCACGCCGCTGGTGCTCGGCGTCGGCTCCGGCGAGCAGTTCCTCGCCTCGGACCCGGCGGCGCTGCTCGCCCACACCAAGGACGTCCTCTTCCTCGACAACGGCGACGTGGCCCGCCTCACCCGGACCGGCATCACGATCTGGGATCGCGCCGGGGCGGTCGTCACGCGCCCGGTGACGCGCCTGAACTGGGACCCGATCCAGACCGAGAAGGGCGGCTTCAAGCACTTCATGCTGAAGGAGATCCACGAGCAGCCGCAGGCCGTGCAGGACACCTTCGCGGGGCGCGTGGACTTCGAGGCGGGCACGGTCGGCTTCGACCACCTCGCGCTCGAGCCCGACTACGTCCGCTCGCTCTCGCGCATCCAGCTCCTCGCCTGCGGCACCTCCTGGCACGCCGCGCTCGTCGGCAAGTTCCTGATCGAGGAGATCGCGCGCATCCCGGTCGAGGTCGACTACGCCTCCGAGTACCGCTACCGCGACCCGCTCGCCGACGCCTCGGTGCTGGTCGCCGGCATCACGCAGTCGGGCGAGACGATCGACACGGTCTGGGCGATGGAAGCGGCGAAGGAGCGCGGCGCGCGGCTGATCGCGGTCGCCAACGTGCCGGGCTCGCAGGCGACGCGGATCAGCTCGGGCGTCCTCTACACGCACGCCGGCCCCGAGATCGGCGTCGCCTCGACCAAGGCCTTCACCACCCAGCTCGCCGCCTTCTATCTGCTCGCGCTCTACCTGCGCCAGCAGCAGGGGCGGGAGCTGTCCGCGGAGCTCCTCGCGGCGCTCGCCCACGTGCCGCTGGCGGTGGCCGAGGCGCTCACGCTCGAGCGCCAGGTCGAGGAGCTGGCGCGCGAGTTCCACGCCGCCTCCGACTTCCTCTTCCTCGGCCGCGGCATCCACTACCCGATCGCGCTCGAGGGGGCGCTCAAGCTCAAGGAGATCTCCTACATCCACGCCGAGGGCTACCCGGCGGGCGAGATGAAGCACGGCCCGATCGCGCTGATCGACGAGCACCTGCCGGTGGTCGCGCTCGCCACCGGCCGGCGCACCTTCGAGAAGGTGAAGAGCAACCTCCAGGAGGTCAAGGCGCGCGACGGCATCGTGATCGCGGTCACCGACCGCGACGAGGACGAGCTCGACGGCGTCGCCGACCGCGTGCTCCGGGTCCCCTCCGTCTCCGAGCACCTCCAGCCGATCGTCAACGTCGTCCCCCTCCAGCTCCTCGCCTACCAGATCGGCCTGCGCCGCGGCGCCGACGTCGACCAGCCGCGAAACCTGGCGAAGAGCGTGACGGTGGAGTAGACGGACGACGGACCATGACTCCCCAGCCTTCCGGCCGAGTTGACTTCCGGCTCGTTCGCCTCGGTGAGGGATACACGAGAGAGGAACTCGCCAAGCTCTGGGGGTTCGCCGGGCGGGAAGCGATCACGAAGGGAGTGTTCTGTCCCGCTGGGGACAACAAGATCCTCCTGTTCGTAACGCAGATCAAGCGCCACGACTTGACGCAGTACAAAGACCACGTTGCCGGCGAGAATCTCTACTGGGAAGGTGAAACGAAGCACCTGCACGACCGCCGCATCGAACGGGCATCGGAGCGGCGCGACGAGATCCACCTCTTCTACCGGCACCGCGAGCGCACCCCCTTCCTCTACTTGGGGACGCTCGAGCTCCTCTGGCACGAGCCCCACGCGGACCGGCCTAGTCAGTTCGTCTTCCGGTTCGAAGAGAGTCCTGCTGTGTCCAGTGTCGCGCCCGAGGCGTATCGACCGCTTGCCGATCTCGACTCGACGGTCCGCGAGGTGACCGTCCAAGCTCGAGTCGGTCAAGCTCGCTTTCGTCAGCAGTTGCTCGATCGCTGGGAGTATCGCTGCAGCGTGAGCGGGGTGCGCATTCCCGAGATCCTCCGGGCGTCTCACATCCGTCGCTGGAGCGACGCGAACGATCGCGAACGGCTCGACCCCGCCAACGGGCTCTTGCTTGCTCCGCAATACGACGCCCTCTTCGAGCTCAGGTACATCTCGTTTTCACCGGAGGGACAACTCCTCCGCGCCCGCCATCTGGAGTCTCAGGACCTCACGCGCTTGGGCATTCAGCCCACTGATCACCTTCGCCGCTTGCCGAGCGACACGGCTCGCTATCTCGATCTCCATAGGCGGAGCTTCCTCGAACAAGACGGGATCTAGCAGCCCGCGTTCTTCGCCGGGCTGGTGTCACCACCCAGGGTAGGCTGACGGCGTGCAAGATCCCTTGGACCCAGATCGCGATCCCCGCAGTAAACAGGGGCTTCCCGACCCCGAGCATCACTGCGTTTTCGACTACCTCTACCGCGACGCCGGAAACTTCAAGGCGTTTGGGCGGCTCCTGCTCCGAGGGCGCTTCACGTTGGAGGTCGATGCGGCGCTTCGGGCGGCTGTCGGTGGAGATGGGTTCTTCGTCGCGGAGCAGGTCGGTGTGCCGCCGCTCTATGCCGAGCTCTGGGCGCTCTCGTCGGGGCCCAGCTCGGACGACCACGTCTTCCACGAGTTCCTCCGACTGCGCCAGGCTGAGAAGGAGGATCTTCGACTGCCGGTCTGGGGCGAGCTCGAATTCCTGGTCCAGCGCCTCGGAGAGGCCTGCAGAGCTCCCGATTTGGCGGCATCGCCGCACTTTGGCCGAGCTTGACTTAGTCCACTTAGTCCACTAGCCTGCGGCGCATGGACACCGTCAACGTCCACGACGCCAAGACTCAGTTTTCGCGCCTTCTCGCCCGTGTGGAGCTGGGCGAGGAGTTCGTCATCGCCCGCGGGGGGAGGCCCGTTGCCCGCCTGGTGCCGCTCGTGCCGAAGGCGCTCCTGGGCTTCGGCGCCTGGAAGGAACCGGTGCAGTACGGTGACTCGCCGGCGACGTCACAGCCCGAGGAAGTCCTCGAGAGCCACGCGGCGGGAGCTTCCTCGGCGACGACCGCCCCCGCGCGCTACGCGGTGGAGATGGGTCACCTCGGGCGCCTGGATCTTCCCGGCGATCTGCGCTCGCTGCTCCAGATCGAGGAAGGCGACCGGCTGGTGCTCTCCCCGGAACCGGATGGCTCGCTGCGGCTGATCTCGGCGCGGGTCGCCACCGCACGGCTGCGCGGGCTCTTCGCGAGCCGCAGTCCGGAGCGGGTGCTCTCCGAGGAGCTGGTCGCCGAACGGCGCGCCGAGGCCGAGCGAGAGCGGCTTGAGTAGCGTCGTCCTGGATGCCTCCGCGCTTCTCGCTTTTCTGCGGGAAGAGCCCGGGGCCGAGCGGGTCGCCGCCGCGCTCGGGCGGGGCGCGAGCATCTCGGCGGTCAACTGGTCCGAGGTCCTGAGCAAGCTCGCCGACCTCGGCTTCGATCTGGGCCTCTGCGAGAAGTCCTTCGAAGCGAGCGGCGCGCTCGCTGCCGCGCTGGCGATCGTTCCCTTCGATGCCGAGCAGGCCCGTCTGGCCGCCGAGCTGCGGGCTTCGACCCGAGGCTCGGGGCTCTCGCTCGGAGACCGGGCCTGTCTCGCGCTCGCGGTTCATCTGGAGGCGGCGGCGCTCACCGCCGACCGGGAGTGGAGTACTCTCGCGCTTCCGGTGGAGATCCGGCTCGTGCGTTGATGCACGGGGACGCACGAGAGAGAACTTGACCCGCATCGATTTCGCGAAAGAGCTGAACCCGGACCAGCTGGCGGCGGTGGAGCACGGCGCCGGGCCGCAGCTCGTGCTCGCCGGGGCGGGGTCGGGCAAGACCCGGGTGATCACCTACCGGATCGCCTGGCTCGCGCTCGAGCGCGGGGTCGATCCGCGCTCGATCGTCGCGGTCACCTTCACCAACAAGGCGGCCGGCGAGATGCGCGACCGCGCCGAGCGGCTGCTCGACATCTGGCCGCTGCCCGCCTTCGTCGGCACCTTCCACCGCTGGGCGCTCGTGCTGCTGCGCCGCCACGGCGACAAGGTCAGCCTGCCGCGCGACTTCGCGATCCTCGACGGCGACGACCAGCGCACGATCGTCAGCCAGGCGATGGCGGCCGAGGGGGTGCCGGAGACGAGCTTCCCGCCGCGCACGGTGCTCGCCGCCATCTCCGCCGCCAAGAACAAGCTGCAGACGCCCGACGCCTACGCGCGCGAGGCGCAGGACTTCTTCCGCGAGCGGGTGGCGCGCGTCTACCGCCGCTACCAGGGTCTGCTCGCCAAGGCCTCCGGCGTCGACTTCGACGACATGCTGATGCTCTCGGTCCGGCTGCTCGACGAGCAGCCCGCGCTCGCCGAGCGCCTCCGCCGCTCGGTCGAGCACCTGCTGGTCGACGAGTTCCAGGACACCAACCACGCGCAGCTCCGGCTGGTCGCCGAGCTCGCCGCGCCGCAGGGGGATCTGACCGCGGTCGGCGACGAGGACCAGGGGATCTACCGCTGGCGCGGCGCCGACCTCGCCAACATCCTCGAGTTCGAGCGCCACTTCCCGGGCGCCACCGTGCGCAAGCTCGAGCGCAACTACCGCTCGACCGGCAACATCCTGGCGGCCGCCAACGCCGTGGTCGCGCACAACCGGATGCGGCGCGGCAAGAAGCTCTGGACCGACGCCGGGCGAGGCGAGAGCGTGGCGCTCTACCGCGCCGGCGACGACCAGGAGGAGGCGCGCCAGGTCGGCGAGACCATCGGCCGGCTGCGCGCGCGCCACGGCCTCGCGGACATCGCGGTGCTGGTGCGCACCAACGCCCAGACGCGCGCCTTCGAGGACGAGTTCTTCCGCTCCGGCATCCCGTACACGCTGGTCGGCGGCGTCCGCTTCTACGAGCGCGCCGAGATCAAGGACCTGGTCGCCTACCTGCGCCTGCTGAGGAATCCGCGCGACAACTTCTCGCTGCTGCGTGTCGTCAACCAGCCGCCGCGCGGCATCGGCCGGAGCACCGTCGCGCTGCTCGAGGAGCGGGCGGAGAAGGGGGGCGGCGTGCTCTGGGACGTGCTCGAGCTCGATCCGCTCGAGAGCTTCCCGGCGCGCGCGCGAACCGCGCTCGTCGCCTTCCGCGACCTGGTGCGCGGCCTGCGCGCCGCCGCCGCGGAGCTGCCGTTGCCGGCGCTGCTCGACGAGCTGCTCGCGAAGTCCGGCTACGGCGAGCTCTACCGGCGCGACGACGACGAGGACCAGGCGCGGCTCGAGAACATCCGCGAGTTCCTCTCGGCGGCGCAGGAGTTCACCGAATCGCGCGCCTTCGCGAGCGCCGAGGAGGACCTGCTGACCGCCTTCCTCGACCACGTCGCGCTGGTCACCGACCTCGACGGCTGGAGCGGCGAGCGGGGCGTGACGCTGATGACGCTGCACGCCGCCAAGGGGCTCGAGTTCCCGGTCGTCTTCCTGCCCGGCCTCGAGGAGGGTCTGCTCCCCCACTTCAACACCCAGGGGCGTCCGGAGGACGTCGAGGAGGAGCGCCGGCTCTTCTACGTCGGCATGACCCGCGCCCGCGAGCGGCTGCTGCTCTCCTGCTGCCGGCGGCGGCGGATCGCCGGCCGCTACCAGGACCAGCTCGAGTCCCCCTTCCTCGCCGAGGTCCCCGAGGACCTGCTCGCGGTGACCGAGAGTCCGACCCTCTTCTCCTCGCAGCGCTCGCGCACGATCGACGACTACTTCGGCCGCGCCCGTCCCGAGGGCGCGCCGGCCGCGCTCGACGAGTCGAGCTCACGCCGCCTGCCCCGGCGCGGCAGCCGCGTGCGCCACGCCACCCTCGGCCACGGCGTCATCCTCGAGCTCGAAGGCACGGGCGACGACGCGAAGATCACCGTCTTCTTCGACCGCGCCGGCAAGAAGAAGCTGGTCGCCCGCTACGCCGGGCTCGAGCTGGTCTGAGGTGGGCGCCGCGCGCTCAGCGCGGCGCGGGCAGCAGGTCGCCGCGCAAGAGCGCGTAGAGGTAGTTGTCGATGCGCGCGCCGTCGAGGTGGAAGTAGCCGCGCAGCAGCCCCTCCCGCCGGAAGCCGACCTTCTCGAGCACCCGCTGCGAGGCGACGTTGTCGACCGCGCAGCGCGCCTCGAGCCGTTCGAGCGGCGTGGCGAGGTAGAGATCGGCGACCAGGATCTGGAGCGCCTGGGACATCACCCCGCGCCCCTGGAACTCGCTGGTCAGGGCGTAGCCGATCTCGGCGAGCGCGTGCTCCCAGCTGGTCACCGCGAGCGTGATCCAGCCGACCGGCAGCGTCTCGACCTGCACGATCCACTGGAAACGTTCGCCGCGCCCGCGGTAGATCTCCTCGGGGCGCTGGCGGGCGAGGTCGGCGCGCAGGTCGGCGACGGTCGCGGCCTGCAGCGGCTGGTGCCGGCGCACCGACGGCTCGCCGCGCCACTTGTAGAGCAGTCCGGCGTCCGGCGGCAGCGCGGGCCGGAGGGTGACGCGGGCGACGAGGGGGAGCGGCGAGAGGGCCACGGCGACGACTCCAGAGTGTACAGTCGCGGGGCCCCCGCCCGCGAGCCGTCGGCCGCCGGAAGGGGCGACACGATGGTCCACGCCCTCGAGATCGCCTACGTCGGGACCCGGTTCGCCGGCTGGCAGCGGCAGACGAACGCCCTCGCCGTCCAGCAGCTGGTCGAGGAGGCCCTGGCCGGCCTCCTCGGCGCGCCGGTCGCGATCGTCGGCGCCGGCCGCACCGACGCCGGGGTCCACGCCCGCGGCCAGGTCGCATCGCTCCGGCTGCCCCGGGCTCTCCCGGCCGAGGCGCTCGTCCACGGCACCAATGCCCGGCTCCCGGAGGAGATCCGGGTGCTGCGCGCCGCCGCGGTCGACGATGCCTTCCACGCCCGCCGCTCGGCCGCCGCCAAGAGCTACCGCTACCGGCTCTTCCTCGGCCGCGTCCCGCCCCCCGCGCTCGCCCCGTTCGTCTGGCCGGTGCGCGAGGAGCTCGACGTCGCGGCGCTCGAAGCGGCAACCGCCGCCCTGCCCGGGGGCCACGACTTCGCCGCGTTCGCGCTCGCCGGCGCCGCCCCCGGTCCGACCGTGCGGCGGATCTTCGCCGCCGGCTGGGAGCGGCGGGGACGCGAGCTCGCCTTCGTGGTTTCCGGAGAGGGGTTCCTGCGCGGCATGGTGCGCGGTCTCGCCGGCACCCTCGTCGAAGTCGGCCGGGGACGGCGCGATCCGGCGGGGTTCCGCGCCCTGCTGGCGGGCGCGCCGCGCTCGGCGGCGGGCGACACCGCCCCCGCCCGCGGCCTCGTTCTCGAGCGCGTCGACTACCCCGAGCCGATCGCGCCCCTGTGGTAATTTGGGCGATCATGGCGTCCGACGCCCCGCTCGCCGAGCCCGGTTCGGTCGAGGCCGAACTGCTCGCCTCGATCGACCGCGCGCGGCTCCCTCGCCACGTCGCGGTGATCATGGACGGCAACGGCCGCTGGGCGAAGCAGCGGCACCTGCCGCGCGTCGAAGGGCACCGCGCCGGAGTCGCCGCGGTGCGCGACACGGTCGAGACCGCCGCCCGGCTCGGAGTCGGGCACCTGACCCTCTACGCCTTCTCGGTCGAGAACTGGAAGCGGCCGCGCGCCGAGGTCTGGACGCTGATGAACCTCCTCAAGGAGTACATCCGGCGCGAGCTCGACACGCTGCTCGAGAACGACATCCGCTTCGCGCCGATCGGCCGCTGGCGCGAGCTCGACCCCTCCGTGGTCGAGGCGCTCGAGCGGGCCGAGCGGGCGACCGCCGGTTGCACCGGCATGCGATTCAACATCGCGCTCAACTACTCGGGGCGCTGCGAGATCGTCGACGCCTGCCGCAAGATCGTCGCCGACTGGGCGGCCGGGCGGCGGGTGGACATCGACGAGGCGGCGCTCTCCGAATCGCTCTACACGGCGGGCCAGCCCGACCCCGACCTGCTGATCCGCACCTCCGGCGAGCTGCGCGTCTCCAATTTCCTGCTCTGGCAGATCGCCTACGCCGAGATCTGGTTCACCCCGACGCTCTGGCCCGACTTCCGGCGCCGCCATCTGTTCGAGGCGATCGTCGAGTTCCAGCGCCGCGAGCGCCGTTTCGGAGGCGTCGAGAACGCCGAACCGGCGGCCCCCGCCCGGCGCGGCGCGGCCGACGCCTGAGGGCCCGCCCCGTTCCGTCATGCAGCGGCTCCTGACCGCGGCCGTCCTGGTGCCGATCGCGCTCGCCGCGATCTTCAAACTGCCCGGCTGGGCCTTCTTCCTGCTGGTCGCCGCGCTGCTCGAGTGGGCGGCCGTCGAGTACGCCGCGCTCGGGCGCTGCCGGACCCCGCAGGCGCCCTGGAGCGCGCTGCTCGTGCTGACGCCGCCGGTCGCGGCGGCGCTCGCCTGGGGGCTGACGCCCGGCCACGCGGTCGACGGCTTCCACGCCCTCGGCCTCGTCGCCGCCGTCGCGCTGCCGGTCGGCATCGCCGTCCTCTTCTCGGGGATGCCGATCGAGGAGACCCACTTCGCGGCCGGCGCCATCGGCTACGGCATCGCCTACTTCGCGGTGCCGATCGCCAGCCTCTACCGGCTGCAGCAGCACGACCCCTGGGTGCTCTTCCTGCTGCTCGCCATCGTCTGGCTGGGCGACAGCGCGGCCTACTACGTCGGCACCGCCTGGGGGCGCCACCGGCTGGCGAAGGTGGTCTCGCCGAAGAAGTCCTGGGAGGGCGCCGCCGCCGGGCTCGTGACCTCGATCGCCGCGACCGCGGCCTGGTCGCTCTGGCGCCGCCAGGAGCTCGACTGGGTGCTGGTCGGGATCGGCGCCGCCACCGCGCTCGCCAGCCAGCTCGGCGACCTCGTCGAGTCGCTCTGGAAACGCGGCGTCGGGGTCAAGGACTCGGGCGGCGTGCTGCCCGGCCACGGCGGCATCCTCGACCGCATGGACGCCATGCTCTACGCGGCGCCGGTGCTCCTGCTGCTGCTCTGGGCCTGCGGCTACGAGGCGGTGCGGTGACGATCGGCCTGGCTCTGCTCGGAGCCACCGGATCGATCGGCAAGAGCGCGCTCGAGGTGGTGCGGCACCATCCGGAGCGCTTCCGGCTGGTCACGCTCGCCGCCCAGGGACGCGACCCCGAGCTGCTGGCGCGGCTCGCCCGGGAGTTCGGCGTCGCCCTCGTGGCCGTCGCCGACCCCGCGGCCGCGCGCGCCCTGGCGCCGCTGCTGCCCGCCGGCGTCGAGCTCGCGAGCGGCCCGGAGGGGCTGATCGCGGCGGTCGAGCACCCCGGAGTCTCCCGCGTGCTCGCCGCGATCGTCGGCGCGGCCGGGCTGCCGCCGGTCGCCGCCGCGCTCGCCGCGGGCAAGGGGGTCGCGCTCGCCAACAAGGAGGCGCTGGTGGTCGGCGGCCGGCTGCTGACCGAGCTCGCCGCCGCGACCGGCGCCCCGATCCTGCCCATCGACAGCGAGCACTCGGCGCTCCACCAGGCGCTGCGCGGCGGCCGCCCGGAGGAGGTGCGCCGGCTGATGCTGACCGCCTCGGGCGGCCCCTTCCTGCGCCGCGATCTGGCGACCTTCGCCGCCATCCGCAAGGAGGAGGCGCTCGCCCATCCGACCTGGTCGATGGGCGCCAAGATCTCGATCGACTCGGCGACCATGGTCAACAAGGGGCTCGAGCTGATCGAGGCCTCGCACCTGTTCGCGGTGCCGGGCGAGAAGATCGACGTCGTCGTCCACCCGCAGTCGATCGTCCACTCGCTGGTCGAGTGGCGCGACGGCAGCTGGCTCGCCCAGCTCTCGGTCAACGACATGATCTTCCCGATCCAGTACGCGCTCGCCTGGCCCGAGCGCTGGGACAACGAGTTCCCGCGTCTCGAGCCCGCCGCGCTCGGCCGCCTCGAGTTCCTGCCGGTCGAGCCCGAGCGCTACCCGGCGGTCGCGCTGGTCCGCGCCGCCCTCGCCGCCGGCGAGAGCGCGCCGGCGGTCTTCAACGCCGCCAACGAGGTCGCGGTCGCCGCCTTCCTCGCCGGACGGATCCCCTTCCCGGCGATCGTCGAGACCGCCCGCAGGGTGCTCGAGCAGCACCGGCCGGAGCGTCTCGCCTCGCTCGCGGACGCTCTCGCCTGGGACGCCTGGGGCCGGGCGCGGGCCGCCGAGCTCCTGCCGGCGCTCGCCGGCTGATAACCTTCCGCGCCGTGAACCAGGCTTTCGAATTCGGCCGCACGGCCCTCGCCTTCGTCTTCGCCCTCGGGGTCATCATCTTCGTCCACGAGGCGGGGCACTTCCTCGCCGCGCGCGCCTTCGGCATGAAGGTGCTCGCCTTCTCGCTCGGCTTCGGGCGCAAGATCCTCGGCTTCACCCGCGGAGAGACCGAATACAAGATCGGCTGGATCCCGCTCGGCGGCTACGTGAAGCTCGCCGCCGAGGACCCGGGCGACCAGGTGAGCGACGACCCGCGCGAGTTCGTCAACCGGCCGCGCTGGCAGCGGATCATCGTCTACTTCGCCGGACCGGCCGCGAACGCCGTGCTCTCGGTGCTGCTGATCGCCGGCCTGTTCGTGGTCGGCGTCGACATCCCGACCCTGCAGTCGATCCCGACGGTGGTCGGCACGGTCGAGGCGGGCGGCGCCGGTGAGGCCGCCGGCATCCTGCCCGGCGACGAGATCGTCGCGATCGGCGGCAAGCCGGTCGAGCGCTGGCAGGAGATCGCCTTCACGGTCATGACCTCGATCGGCAAGCCCCTCGCCTTCGAGCTCGACCGCGCGGGGCAGAAGGTCGCGACCACGGTGACGCCGGTCAAGCCCGCCGATTTCGAGTTCGGCGACGCCGGCATCTACCCGAAGATCCTGCCGCGGGTGGGCGAGGTGGTCGCCGGCTCGCCCGCCGAGCAGGCCGGCCTGCTGCCCGGCGACGAACTCTTCGCGGTCGACGGCCGCCCGCTCGCCTCGCCCGGCGAGTTCGTCGCCTACGTCGAGGAGCGCACCGGCCAGACGATCCGGGTCGCGTTCACCCGCAAGGGGGAGCGGCGCGAGCTCGACGTGGTGCCCGCCGACCGCGACGGCAAGGGCAGGATCGGCGTCACGCTCACCCTCACGCAGAAGTTCCCGCCGCTGCGCGCCCTGCGCGAGAGCGTGCGCTTCAACGTCGAGATCGCGCACCAGAGCCTCGCGGTGATCGGCAAGATCTTCAAGCGCGAGGTGGCGGCGAAGAGCGCGCTCGCCGGCCCCATCGAGATCGCCGCCCAGTCGGGCCAGGCGGCGCGCACCGGCTGGAAGAGCCTGCTCTACCTGATGGGCGTGATCTCGATCTCGATCGGCCTGCTCAACCTCTTCCCCGTCCCCATCCTCGACGGCGGCCAGATCACCATCCTGCTGATCGAGAGCCTGATGCGCAGGGACCTCTCGGTGAACATCAAGGAGCGCATCGCCCAGGTTGGCTTCGCCCTGATCGTGCTCCTGATGGTCACCGTCCTCTGGTTCGACATCTCCAAACGCTTCCTCGGGAGCTGATTCCCCCTCAGCGCGGACGGTAGACCGCGGTCACGTAATAGGACTTCTCCCCTTCCGCTATCCAGCGGTCCTCGGCGGCGGCGAAGCGCCGCACCCACTCCTCGTGCTCGGCCTCCGGCAGGCGGTCGAGATCGAGGTTGGGCATCAACGGGGCCATCAGGTTGCCGCCGTAGGGGCGACGCGCAACCAGATCGAAGCGCTCGGCGACCAGCACCTCGATCTCCGAGGAGCGCACAGCCTCCGACGGATCCTTCCAGTCGACGGGCAACCCCAGCCGCCGGACCCGCCGCGCCGGCGCCGGCAGCGTCACGAACACCTCGCGCAGCCGATCGAGATCCCCGCGCTTCCACTCGTGCCGCGACGGCCCGACGTACTCGTCGATGTAGAGGATCCCGTCCGGCCGCAGCGCACGCGCCACCACGTCGAGACAGGACTCGAGGTTCTTCACATGGTGCAGTGCCTGATGCACGAACACGGCATCGCAGGACGCGGTCGGCAGCGTGAGCTGGTCGAGGTTCGCGATCTGGTAGTCGATGCCGGAGCACCCGGCGGACTCTGCCTCGCGCGCCGCGACTTCGAGCGCCGCGGGCGAGAGATCCAGACCGAGAATCCGTCGCGCGAGACTCCGCCGGGACAGGTCGCGCTCGAGCGCCCCGGTGCCGCAGCCGAGACTGACAACGTCGCCGAAGGGTTGCAGCGCGAGCGATTCGAGCCAGTCCATGGGCCAACGCCCGGCGGATCCGGACACCCTCTCGTTGACGATGGTCCGCACGAACCGATCGTGGAGCCAGGTCGTCGCCCCCCCCCCGGCAGCCCGGTGCGCCCGGCGCCAGAAAGAGCGAACGAGCAGTTCGGAGAGACTGACGCCGAGAATTGCAGCCATCGAGGTTCCTTGCGGAGCGAGGTTGACACAACCCTGGCCAACGGGCGCAGCGAGGGGCCCCGAGCCAATCTACGCTCGACCTCCGATGCCCCGGGTTGCTTCGTGCGGCGCTCTGCGGCAGCGACGGCGACGGCGACGGCGAAAGAGCAAAAGCCCAATGAAGGGAAGGACTGCGGCGACCGCGACGGCGGTGGGTCCATCGGTTGACAGCCGTGAGCCGCGCGGCGAGAGCAGCGCGGTGCGCTGCGCTGAGGGTCGCCTCCCCGTTTCCCCCGGCCAGCGCCGCCGGCCCGGCGACCCTCCAGCTCCCCGTCCGCCGACATCTTCCCTTCTATGGTCTTTTCGCCGCATCGGCCGCGCGCGCTCGATGGGCCCGAGCGGGCCGGGTGGGCGAGACCGGGGGTTGCGCGGGCTGGCGCCCGCGCGGGGCCGGGGCGGTCAGGCGAGCGCGCGGAGGGTGGCGAGGTCGCGGGCGTGGCCCTGCTCGTCGTCGCCCAAGGGAGTCTCGAGGATCATCGGGACGCTCGCGAAGCGGGGCTCGGCGAGCAGGCGGGCGAAGAGGTCGAGGCCGATCAGGCCTTCGCCCAGGTTGGCGTGGCGGTCCTTGCGCGAGCCTCTCGCGCCCACCGAGTCGTTGACGTGGACGCAGCGGATGGCGTCGAAGCCGACGGTGCCGTCGATCTCCGCCAGGAAGTCCTCGAAGCCCTTGGGGTCGTCGAGCGCGTAGCCCGCGGCGAAGGCGTGGCAGGTGTCGAGGCAGACCGCGAGGCGCTTCTTCTCTTTCGACTGCTGGCGGATCGCTTCGAGGTCGCCGAGCTTCCTGCCGAGCACGGTCCCCTGCCCCGCGGTGATCTCGAGCAGCGTCGTCGTCGGGCAGTCGGGGATCGTCGCGTAGACCGCGTCGAGCGATTCGGCGATCGCGGCGAGGCCGGTCTCCTCGCCGCGGCCGAGGTGCGCGCCGGGGTGGACGACGAGGCCAGGGACGCCGACCTGCGCGCAGCGCGTCAGCTCGTCGGCGAGCGCCGCTCTCGACTTCTCGAGGATCGCCGGGTCGGGCGCCGCGAGGTTGATCAGGTAGGCGGCGTGGGCGACCAGCGGACGGATCGGGCTCTTCTCGTGCGCGGCGCGGAAGGCCGCGATCTCCGTCTCGGCGAGCGGCTTCGCCTTCCACTGGCTGGCGTTCTTGACGAAGATCTGCAGGGCGTCGCAGCCGATCGCCTCGCCGCGGCCGAAGGCCAGGGCGAGACCGCCGGCGGTCGATTCGTGGGCTCCGAGCGGGGGCGTCATGGCGGCCGAGTCTAGCCCGCCCCTTTGCTAGACTGACCGGCCGTGCCGAATCGTCTCCCGCGCCTCCTGGGTCTCGCGCTCTACGGGCTCGTCCTGGTCGGCGTTTTCGTCTCCTCCGGCTACGTCGCCTTCAGCACCTTCGTCCGCCGGGGGGTAACCGACGTCCCCGAGCTCGCCGGCCTCGGCGAAGAGCGCGCCCACGCGCTGCTCGCCGACCAGGGCTTGCGCATGGAGAGCGGCGGGCCGGGCCGCTACAGCCCGAACGTCCCCGCCGGGCGGGTGATCGAGAGCCATCCGCGCGCCGGCAGCCTGGTCAAGCGGGGCAGCGCGGTCACCGTGCTCGTCTCGCTCGGCGCCCAGCGAACGGCCGTGCCCGATCTCGCCGGCAAGGCGCTCCAGGCGGCGCAGGTGACGTTGCGCGGCAACGGCCTCGAGCTCGGCGACACCCTGTCGGTGGTCGCCGCCGCCGGCGCGCCGGGCGCGGTGGTCGGCCAGGACCCGCCGCCCGGCGTCGAGGTGCCGGCCGGCGCGAAGATCGACCTGCTGGTCGCGCTCGACCTGACCCCCGAGACCTACGTCATGCCCGATCTCGTCTACCGCCGCTACGAACCGGTCCGCCGCACTTTCGAGGCGGGCGGCTTCCGCTTCGGCGCGGTCAAGTTCGAACCCTACGAAGGCGTCTCCGAGGGGACCATCCTGCGCCAGCTGCCGCTGCCCGGGCACCCCCTGCGGCGGCGCGACGCGATCTCGCTGGTGGTCGCCGGCCCCGGCGTCGCGGGGAGCCCGTCGTGATCGAGATCGCACCCTCGGTGATCGCCGCCGATCTCGCGGACCTGGCGTCGGCCGCGCGCATCGCGGAGGCCGGCGGCGCCGACCTGCTCCACGTCGACGTGATGGACGGCCACTTCGTGCCGAATCTGACGATCGGCCCGCCGGTGGTGGCCGCTCTGGCGCGCCACACCCGCCTGCCGCTCGACGTCCACCTGATGGTCACCGACCCCGATCGCCTGCTCGGTGCCTACCTCGACGCCGGCGCCGCGCGCGTCTCGGTGCACCTCGAGGCCGCCGTCCACCTCGACCGGACGCTCGCCGCCGTGCGTGCCGCCGGCGCGCGGGCCGGGGTCGCGCTGAACCCCGCGACGCCGGTCGAGCTGCTGGCCGACGTCTTGCACGCCTGCGACTTCGTGCTGCTGATGTCGGTCAATCCGGGCTTCTCGGGCCAGGCCTTCCTGCCCCATGTCCTCGACAAGGCGCGCCGGCTGACCGCGACGATCGCCGCGCGGCGCGTCCCGGTGACGCTCGAGCTCGACGGCGGCGTCGCGCTCGGCAACATCGGCGAGATCCGGCGCGCCGGCGTGACCACCTTCGTCGCCGGATCTTCCGTCTACGCCGCCGCCGATCCGGTGGCTGCCATCCAGGGGCTGCGCGCCCGGGCCGAGGAGGCCGTCGCACCATGAAGCCCGTCGCCCGCGTCGCACCGCTGCTCGCCGCTCTGCTCGTCCTCGCCTGCGGTTCGCGCGGCAAGGAGGACCCGATCCTCTCGCTGTCGGCCGCCGAGTCGCTCGCCGAGGGCAAGCGCCTGATGGCGGACGAGCGCTGGTCGCAGGCCCGCCCCTACCTGTCGCACGCCTTCGAGGTCGAGCCCAACTCGGCGGCGGGGCGCGAGGCGCTGCTGATGGTCGCCGACTCGCTCTTCTTCGAGAAGGGCGAGGCCAACCTGATCCAGGCCGAGGCGAAGTACCGCGATTTCCAGAATCGCTTCCCGACCAGCGACAAGGCCCCCTACGTGCAGTTCCAGATCGCCAACGCGCTCGCCCAGCGCATCGAGCGGCCGGACCGCGATCAGGCCTCGACCGCGAAGGCGCTCACCGCCTACGAGGACCTGCAGCGCCTCTACCCGACCAGCGAGTACGCCGAGAAGGCGCAGGCCGAGATTGTCCGCGTGCGCTCGACCCTCGCCGAGCACGAGTACCAGGTCGGCCGCTTCTACCTGCGCTACGGCCTGCCGGTCGCCGCCAGCCTCCGGCTCGAAGGGCTGCTCGCGAAGTACCCGGACTACACGGAGAAGGACAAGGCGCTGCTGCACCTCGGGCTCGCCTACCAGGCCGCCCGGCGCGACGACGACGCCCAGGCGACCTTCTCGAAGCTCAAGAGCGAGTTCCCCGACAGCCGCTGGGTCGAGAAGATCCCGAAGGGGAAGGGATGAGCGCGCGCGACGCGGCGCTCGCCCTCGCGCTGCTCGCCGCCGGCTGCGCGAGCTCGCCGTTCACGAGCGCCAGCGACGCCGAGGCGCGACGGGCGGCGCTCGAGCGGCGGGTGGCCGACGTCGAGCTCCAGGCGGCGCGCTCCCGCCAGGAGATCGAGCGCCTCGAGCGCCGCGTCGCCGGGCTCGAAGCGGCCGCGGCGGCCGCGACGGCGCCGGCGCCCGCGGCGACGGCGGCCCTGCCGCCCGGCGACGAGTCGGAAACGCTCGCCGCGCCGCCGCCGCCCTCCCACATCGAGGAGGACGACCTCGCCGACGCGGAGCCGGCGGCGGCCGCCGCGCCGGCGGCTCCCGCCTCGGAGCAGGAGGCCTACGACCGCGCGCTCGCGCTCCTGCGCGGGGGCCAGCTTGCCGCGGCGGAGGCCGACTTCACGACCTTCGTCGCCGCCTGGCCCGATTCGGAGCTCGCCGACAACGCCTCCTTCTGGATCGGCGAGGCGCGGCTCGCGGCGGGCGACCGCGTCGGCGCCATCGCGGCCTACCGCACCGCGATCGAGCGCTACCCCGGCGGCAACAAGGTGCCCGACGCGCTCTACAAGCTCGGCCACGCCCTCGCGCTCGACGGCGAGCCCGAAGGGGCCCGGCTGGTCTGGCGCGAGCTGGTCGATCGCTTTCCCGAAACGGCCGCCGCCGAGCGCGCCCGTGAGCGTCTTGCCCAGCCCTGACGGAGCCGGTCTAACCTCAAGTGTTGCCGGAGTTTCCCGTGAGCTTTGCACTTGACACTGTGCATTCGGCCCGAGTACCCTAGCCCGCGCGAGTCCTGGAACTGCTGAACCAGCGCATCGGAGACCTCCGGAGGTCTGTGCCATGGCCATTCGACTTCGTTCCGCCGCACTCCTCGTCGTCGGGCTCGTCGCGACGGCGCTCGTCGCCGCCGACTCCCCGCCGCGGAACCTGAAGTTCGTCGACGGACACTGGACCGCCTGGGATCCGCCGGCGACGATGCCCGAAGGCGCGCGGGTGCACGTCGTCGAGAAGGGCGACACGTTCTGGGCGCTCGCCGCGCAGAACCTCGGCAACCCCTACCTCTGGCCGCAGCTCTGGGAGAAGAACCAGTACGTGCTCGACGCGCACTGGATCTACCCGGGCGATCCGCTGGTCATCGACGTCGCCGTGGCGCCGGCCACGCCGCTCGAGACGAGCGGCGCGGGCGCCGGAGCGGTCGAGACCGAGGAGGTCGCCGCGGCGCCCTCGGGCGCCGGCGCGGGCGCGGGCGGAGAGGCCGACGGCGCTGCGGCCGCCGGCGCGGGCGGCTCGCTCAACGTCGCGCCCTCCGGCGGCGCGCGCTCCGTCCCGGTGCCGCTCGGCTCCGAAGACGACATCTACTGCGGCGGTTTCATCGGCGCCCTGGACGAGACCTTCGCCTACACCATGATCGGCTCGGAGTACGAGGTGCTGTCGCCCGCGATGATGGGCACCAGCGGCAAGATCGAGGGCATCTTCGGCACCGTCGACGCGGTCAAGGTGCAGCTGACCGCCGGCGACATCGTCTATCTCGACGGCGGCAGCGGCGCCGGCCTCTCGCCGGGCATGGTGCTCACGGCGATCCAGCCGGCGCGCGAGATCGTCCACCCGGTCACCAAGGAGACCTTCGGCCGGCAGTACAACTACATGGGCCGCGTGCGCGTCCTCTCGGCCGGCGACGGCCAGGCGATCGGCGAGATCGTCCAGAGCTGCCTCGGGATGCGCGTCGGCGTCGCCCTCAAGCCGTTCGAGCCCGAGCCGGTGCCGCTGGCGCGCCGGACGCCGCTGCGCCCGGTCAACGACCCGGCGCCCGCCGCGGCGCTCGAGGGAGCGCCCGTCATTCTCGGCACGCCGCTGTTCGCGGTTTCGCTCGGCCAGGACCACGTGGTGTTCATCGACAAGGGCGAGGACGACGACGTGCTGCCGGGCGATCTGTTCACGATCTACCGCGCCAACAAGGAGGCGCGTCCGCCGGTCGTCCTGGGCGAGCTCGCCGTCCTCTCCGTGAAGCCCCATTCGGCGCTCGCCCGCATCATCGAATCGCGCTACCCGATCTACGCTGGCGACCGGCTCGAGCGTAAATGAGGCGCAAAATCTTGGCGGCGGACTCCGGGGCAGGGTATACTCTCGCGTCTCGGAGTGATCGGACCGTGGGAAACAAGCAGACGCTCAACGGACGGCTTCACCAGATCGTGGATGAGCTCGTCAACCAGGGAGTGACGCTGGAACAGGCCCGGCAGGAGTTCGAGCGGCAGTTCATCATGGCTTCGCTGCGCTCGAACGACTGGAACCTCTGCCGGTCGGCCCGGAACCTGGGCGTGCATCGCAACACCCTGCGGAACAAGGTCTCACACTTAGGCATCGGCGTCGGCGAGGGACGCGCCCGGTCGGGCGTCCGCGTTTCGGTCCGGCGGTCGCTGCCCAAGGCGTAAGGCGCCACCCAACCACCCAAACTCGAGTACCCAAACCTGCATCGAACCGCGTCCGACCGGGGCATTCCGCCCGGCCGGTCGCCCCCCGACCACGGCGGGCCTCCGCCGCGCTGGGGGCGTGTTCCCGGAGGCCCGACATGGCGAAAACCTTCTCCTCGTGGCTGCGACCCCACCACCTCGGCAGTGCCGTGGTGAGCGCGCTGTTGCTGCTGCTCTTCCTCGGCCCGGCGTCAACCCGCTCGGTCGAGCCGGAGACCGTATCGACCCTGCCCTTGCACCTCGAACGGCACTTCCCCGATCTCGGGCGCCTGGCTGCCGCCGAGCGCCCGGTCCCCACTGCCGCCCGCTCGAGCGCGCGGGACCGCTACCTGGCGTCGATTCCCTTCGGCCCCGAGATCCGCCGCGCTGCCCGCTCCCAGGGGCTCGACAGCCTGCTGGTCGCCTCGGTGGTCGAGGCGGAGTCCTCGTTCCGACCCGACGCGGTCTCCCCGAAGGGCGCGCTCGGCCTGATGCAGCTCCTGCCGCTCCACTTCGAAGCCGACGAACGGCCGCTCGATCCGACGGTCAATCTGGAGGCGGGGGCGCAGTACCTGGCCGAGATGAAGCGGCGCTTCGGCGGCGACCTCGAGCTGGCGCTCGCCGCCTACCATGCGGGTCCGTCCGCCGTGGAGCGTTGGGGTGGGCTGCCGCCCTATCAGGAGACCCGGCGCTACGTCGGCCGCGTCCTCGAGCTCTACCACGAGCACCAGACGAGCCTCGGCGAGACGCCGGGCGGTGTCCGTTCAGAAATCCAGCCGGGAGTTGCAGGTCAGCGCGGGTCCTGAGGCGGCGTGGGGGCGGGCGGCGCCGGCTTCTCGCCTTCGTCGTCGCCGCCACCGCCGAGGCCCTTCTTGAAGTTCCGGATCGCCTCGCCGAGCCCCTTGCCGAGCTGCGGGATCTTGGCCGCCCCGAACAGCAGGACCAGGATCACGAAGATGACGAGCAGCTCGGGCAGTCCTAGGCGTCCCATGGAAACCTCCGGCGGAGACGGACGGCTGCGCCGTCGCGGCGCGCGCGTGCCGCTCCACCAATCAGTCTAGCAGATCGCTTCCCGGCGGCAGCTCCGCCCGGAAGCGCGCGGCCAGCCGCGCCCAGGCCTCCGCCGTCTCGGGCAGGCGCGCCAGCGCGCGCGTCGCGCGGGCGAGCGTCGGCGCGACCAGCGGCAGGTGCCGCGGGTTGCCGCGCGCCGCGAAGGCGGCGAAGGTGCCGACCGCTTTCAGGGCCCGCTGGGCGACCGCGCGCAGATAGCCCTCCGACGGCGCCGCCGCGCCGGTCGCGCGTTCGAGCAGACGCGCCTCGACCGCCACGGGCGGGAAGAGGCTGTCGTTGAGCAGCGAAGCGAGATCGTAGTCGGGCGGCCCCGGGCGCAGGTCCTGGAAGTCGAGCACGGCCACCGTCCGCCCGGCGAGCGGCACCAGGTTGCGCGCCATGAAATCGCGATGGCAGGCGACCGCCGGCTGCGCACCGAGCCGGGCGCAGAGCTCGGACAACGCGGCCAGGAAGCGGCGGCCGTCGGCGCCGTCGTCGACCAGCCCGCGTGGCCGCAGGAAGACCCGCTCGGTCTGCTCGAGCTCGCGCGCGAGCAGCGCCTCGTCGAGCGGCGGCGAGCCGAGCGCGGCGACCGGCCCGGGCGCGAGCGAGCGCACGCGGGCGAGGGTGTCGACGGCCGACTCGAACCAGGGCTCGAGCTCGCTCCAGCCGCGGGGCCCGAGCTCGTGGAGAGTCCGCTCGCCGAGATCCTCGACCAGCGAGATCCCGGCGGCCGGATCGCAGTCGAGCGTCGCCGGCACGCGCACGCCCGCCGCCGCGAGCAGACGCGCCGCCGCTTCGAAGCGCAACTGCGCCGCGGCGAGCCCGGGCGGATAGCAGGCGGCGATCGCGGTCGTGCCGTCGGGCCAGCCGATGCGCGCGTAGCGGCGCGCCGAGACGTCGCCCGCGAGCACGGAAATCGAGGCGGCGGCGCGGCCGCGCCGGCCGAGCCATGCGCGCAGCTCGTCGGCGAAGGCGGCGGAATCTGGAGCGGAGGCGTCGGACACGGCGGAGCGTTCGGCGGGCGCGGCTCAGAACGATACCGCAGCGGTGCCCCGTTGTCTGTCGGAGCCGCGGCTTGACACGCCTTCCGAGCGGGCCGGAGAATGCGCCGGTGATCCGGCGGACTCAGGCTCCCGACGCGAGAAAGCGCTCGCTGCTGCGCGATCTCGAGCGCGCGCTGCTCGACGCCATCGCCGAGTCGCCCGAGGTCCACCGCCGGCTCTGGAAGCTGCAACGCGAGGGCTACACGCTCCAGCTCTCCCTCGATTGCGCCCGCGAGGACGAGAGCGCGAGCCCCGCGCCGCGCGCGCCCGAGCCGGGGTTCCGGATCGACGCCGAGGACCTCGCTTTCCTGCGCTCGATCGGCATCGACCCGACGCGCAAGCGCCGCTCCCGCCGCGCCGACTGACCATGGCCGTAACCCCCGCCGCGCCGGTGCGGACCGAGCTGCTCGGCCTGCCGCTCGAACGACTCGCCGAGACGCTGGCTCCCGTCGTCGATCGGCCGTTCCGGGTCCGGCAGATCTATGGCGCGCTCTACCAGCGCCGCGTGCTCGACTTCGCGGCGATGACCGACCTCGCCGCGCCGCTCCGGCGCGAGCTCGAGGCGCGCTTCTCGCTCGCGCTGCCCGAGGTCGCCGAGCGGCGCGACTCGGGAGACGGCACGACCAAGCTCCTGCTCCGCCTCGCCGACGGCGCCTCGATCGAAACCGTCGACATCCCCGACCGCCACCGCCGCACGCTCTGCATCTCGAGCCAGGCCGGATGCGGCCTCGCCTGCGCCTTCTGCGTCACCGGCTTCTGGGGTGCCGGCCGCAACCTGACCGCGGCCGAGATCGTCGGCCAGGTCCTGCGCGTCGAGCGCGAACAGTCGCTGCCCGACTCGTTCAACCTGGTGTTCATGGGCATGGGCGAGCCGCTGCTCAATCTCGACGCGGTCCGCGACGCGCTCGAGGTGCTCGGCGAACGGATCTCGCCGCGCCGGGTGACGGTGTCGACCGCCGGCGTCGTGCCGGGCATCGACGCGCTCGGGCGCTGGCCGAAGCGGCCGAACCTCGCCGTGTCGCTCCATGCTCCCGACGACGAGCGGCGCAGCGAGCTGATGCCGGTCAATCGCACCTATCCGCTCGCCGAGCTGCGCGCGGCGCTCGCCCGCTTTCCGCTCGAGCCGCGGCGCCGGATCACCCTCGAGTATCTGCTGCTCGCGGGCTTCAACGACCGGGCGGGCGACGCCGACCAGCTGGCGCGGCTCTTCCGCACCCTGCCGGTGAAGTTCAACCTGATCCCGTTCAATCCCGACGCGGTGCTGCCGGAGTGGATGAAGCGGCCCGCCGAGGCCGACGTCGACCGCTTCCGCGATCGTCTCGAGGCGCGCGGCTACACGGTGACGGTGCGCCGCCAGCGCGGCCACGACGTCGCCGCCGCCTGCGGCCAGCTGCGCGCCTTCGCGCGCGCGCCGCGGGGGCCCGCAGCCCGCCGCACGGCCGCACGGAGCTAACCCTCCGCTGCGATCCAGATCAGGGCGAGATTGCGCCCGGCGCGTTCGCCGTCGCGGCGATGGCTCTCGAGCCACTCCGACCGGCAACGCGTGCAGTGGCGCAGGAGGGTGACGCCACCCACCCCGGCGCGCTCGAGCTGGACGCGCGCCGCCGCCGCGAGGTCGAGGTGGGGGCGCTCGCCCCGTCCCGCGCGCCGGATCTCGGGCGCGCTCGCCGCGACCACCGCGGCGGCCACCTCCGCGCTCACCTCGTAGCAGCAGGGGCCGATCGCCGGCCCGACCCAGGCCGCCTCGACCGCTCCGAGCCGCTCGACCGCCGCCGCGATGACGCCCGCGGCGAGCCCGCGCCAGCCGGCGTGCACCGCCGCGACGCCCGCGCTCCCGGCGAGCAGCACCGGCACGCAGTCGGCGACCGCGACGGTGGCGGCGAGCGCCGCGCGGCGCACGACCAGGGCGTCGCCCTCGCCGCACGGCCCGGGCGCGCCGTCGAGCGCGCGCGCCGAATGGACCTGGGTGAGCCAGCCGCGGGCGACGCCGGGCGGCAGCAGGCCGGGCGGCCATTCGGCGCCGCGCGGCGGCGCTCCGCGCCCGAGGAAGAGGAAGCGCGCGGCGCCGAGCGCGCCGCGCCAGACCGCGACGTCGGCGACCGACTCCGGCGCGCTGTCGAGCTCGGCCGCGGGGTTCACGCGGCGATTCTAGGCCGGGGCCGGCGGCAGCCGTGCGATAAAGTCCGGGACCATGTCCCCCGCGTGGGAGCCGGTCATCGGACTCGAGGTCCACGTCCAGCTGGCCACCCGCACCAAGATCTTCTGCCGCTGCCCGAACCGCTTCGGCGCCGAGCCGAACACGCTGGTCTGCCCGGTCTGTCTCGGGTATCCGGGCACGCTGCCCGTGCTCAACGGCGCCGCGGTCGACCTCGCGGTCCGCCTCGCGCTCGCCCTCGGTTGCCGGGTCGCGCCGGTCTCCGTCTTCGCGCGCAAGAACTACTTCTACGCCGACCTGCCCAAGGGCTACCAGATCAGCCAGTACGACCGTCCGCTCGCGGCCGGCGGCGAGCTGCCGCTCGCCGAGGGTGATCGGCGGGTGCGGATCCACCGTCTCCACCTCGAAGAGGACGCCGGCAAGCTCCTGCACGAGGCCCCGGGCGGAGCGGCTCCGGACGGCGCCACCCGAGTCGACTTCAACCGGTGCGGCGTGCCGCTGGTCGAGATCGTCTCGGAGCCCGACCTCGCATCGCCCGCGG
The DNA here is from genome assembly GCA_963803995.1 of uncultured Acidobacteriota bacterium. Lineage (GTDB taxonomy): Bacteria > Acidobacteriota > Thermoanaerobaculia > Multivoradales > JAGPDF01 > JACTMI01. Next base: position 81,167 of record CAWDOT010000022.1, on the reverse strand, counting down.
AGGCCGAGGACTACCTGCGCACGCTGCACCAGGTGCTCCTCTACACCGGCACGAGCGACGGCAACATGGAGGAGGGGAGCCTGCGCTGCGACGCCAACGTCAGCCTGCGGCGCCCCGGCGAGACGCGGCTCGGTACCAAGACCGAGATCAAGAACCTCAACTCCTTCCGCAATGTCGCGCGCGCCCTGGAGGCCGAGATCGAGCGCCAGGCCGAGCTGCTCGACGCCGGCGGCACGGTCGAGCACGCGACCCGCGGCTTCGACGCCGAGCGCGGCCGCACCCGGCCGCTGCGCGGCAAGGAGGAGGCCCACGACTACCGCTACTTCCCCGAGCCCGACCTGCCGCCGCTCGCGCTCGCCGCCGAGCGGCTCGCCGCGCTCGCGCGCGGGCTGCCCGAGCTGCCCTGGCAGCGGCGCGCGCGCTTCGTCGCCGCGCTCGGCATCCCCGCCACCGACGCGCGCGACCTCGCGGCGACGCCCGAGCTCGCCGACTACTTCGAGCGCGCGGTCGCCGCGCGCCCCGGCTCGGCGCGCGCGCTCGCCAACTGGGTGCGCAACGAGGTCCTGCGCGAGGTGCGCGAGCGCCGCACCGGGCTCGCCGGCGCGCTCGAGCCCGCGCGGCTCGCGGAGCTCGTCGGGCTGGTCGAGGCGGGCGAGCTCTCGGCGAGCGCCGCGAAGGCGGTGCTCGGCGCGATCTGGGAGGGCGGCGAGACGCCGCGCGCGGCGGTCGCGCGCCTCGGCCTCGCGCAGGTCAGCGACGAGGGCGAGCTCGCCGCCTGGGTCGCCGCGGTGGTCGAGGCGAATCCCGAGCAGGTCGGACAGTTCCGCGCCGGGCGCGTTCAGGTGCTCGGCTTCCTGGTCGGTCAGGTCATGAAGCGCTCGGCCGGGCGCGCCGCGCCGCAGAAGGCGCAGGAGCTGCTGCGCCGCGCTCTCGACGCGCCGCGCGAGCCGGTCGCATGATCCAGTTCTTCCACGTCAGCAAGCGGTTCCCGACCGGGCAGCTCGCGCTCGACGACGTCTCCTTCGAGATCCCCAAGGGGCAGTTCTGTTTCCTCACCGGGGCGAGCGGCGCCGGCAAGACCACGCTGCTGCGCCTGATCCTGCGCGACGAGATCCCCAACGAGGGTCAGATCGTCGTCCACGGACGCAACGTCGCCTCGATCCCGCGCAGCAAGGTGCCCTACCTGCGCCGGTCGATCGGCGTCGTCTTCCAGAACTTCCGGCTGATCGACCGCAAGACGGTCTTCGAGAACGTCTCCTTCCTCCCGCGGCTGCTCGGCCACGATTTCAATCGCCAGAAGCGGCTCGCGTTCGAGGCGTTGCGACGGGTCGGTCTCGCCCACCGGATGGGCGCCTTCCCCCGCGAGCTCTCCGGCGGCGAGCAGCAGAGGATCGCCATCGCGCGCGCGCTGATCGCCGAGCCGGAGATCGTGATCGCCGACGAGCCGACCGGCAACCTGGATCCCGACCTCGCCCAGGAGATCGTGCGGCTCTTCCTCGACATCCAGCTGCGCGGGACGACCGTTCTCTTCGCCACGCACGATCGCGAGCTCATCCAGCGCGTCGGCCACCGCGTCCTCACGCTCGCGCACGGGCGGCTGGTCGGCGATCGCAGCCTCGTCGGCAGCGCTCCGCCGGCGCCGCTCGCGCTGCCGGCGGCCGAGGCAGCGCTCCCTTCCGACGACGAGGTCCCGACGTGAGCCTCCTCCAGGCGCTGCGCTATTTCGCGCGCGAGGCGGCGGTCTCGCTCGTGCGCAGCGCCAAGGTGAGCGCGCTCGCCGTGCTGACCATCGCCGTCAGCCTCTTCCTCGCCGGGGTCCTGCTGCTGGTCAGCCGCAATCTCGCGCGCACGGTGGCCGACTGGCGCGGCGAGGCCCGCTTCGTCGTCTACCTCGCCGCGGGGGCGGGCAGCGAGGCGCGCGCCGGCCTGGCGGCGGAGCTCGGACGCTCGCCCTGGTTCTACGAGGTGGTCGAAATCCCGCCGGAGGAGGCGCGCCGGCGCTTCGAGCGCTCTTTCCCGAGTCTCGCCGACCTGGTCGCCGAGGGCGGGCAAGGGCGGCTGCCGAGCTCGATCGAGGCGCGCATCGCGGCCGCCGCGCCAGGTGACGACCCCGCTTTCCGCGCCTTCGTCGATGCGCTGCGCGCGCGTCCGGAGGTCGAGACGGTCGACGACGATCGCGACTGGATCGCGCAGGTCGAGACGGCGCTCGCCGTGGTCCGCGCGATCGGCGTCGGGCTCCTCGTCGTGCTGGTCGGCGCCTCGATCTTCACCATCGCCAGCGTCGTGCGCTTCACCGCGCTGCTCTACGCGGAGGAGATCGCGGTGATGCGCCTGGTCGGCGCCACGGAGTTCTTCATCCGCGGTCCGTTCTACCTCGAGGGCGTGCTGCAGGGGCTGCTGGGTGCCGCCGTCTCGGTCGGCGGCCTCTACGCGCTCTACCTCGGACTGCGCCCCCATCTCGAGGACTCGATCTTCGCGAGCATCGCCGCCTCCCGCTTCCTCTCCGCAGGCGATCTCGCTCTGCTGCTCCTGTTCGGCGCCCTGGCCGGCCTCGCCGGCGCGGTCGTCTCGCTCGGCCGCGAGGGTCTGCCGGGCGAGCGCGCCGGCGCCTGATCGGTGGCGCGCAAAAGGAAACGCCCCGCGCGGACGAACCGCGCGGGGCGTGGGTCTCGCTGCCGCTCTCGCGGCGAAGCGGTCTCAGCCGAGCTTGACGATGATCACCGCGCGCCGGTTGTCCTTGCGCCCGGCGGCCGTGTCGTTGCCCGCAGCCGGATCGCCGGCGCCCTTGCCCTCGACACCGATGCGACCGGCGTCGAGGCCGTGGCGCTCGACCAGGTACTTGCGGGCGGCCTCGGCGCGCGCCACCGACAGCTTCTCGTTGCCGGCCGAGTTGCCCGAAGCGTCCGTGTACCCGACGATCATCGCGGTGGCCGTCGGATCCTGCTTCATGCGCAACGCCACCTCGTCGAGCTTCGCCTTCGCGATGTTCGACAACCGAGCGCTTCCCGAGTCGAAGTGGATGGTCTCGCGGACCTCCGGCTTCGGGGCGGGCGGCGGCGGCGGCGGCGGGGCCGGCGCGGCGGCGACCGGCGCGGGGGCCGGCGGCGGCGGCGGCGGCGGCGGAGCGACCGGCGCCGGAGCGGGCGGCGGCGGCGGGTCCTTGAAGAAGCGGGGGAAGTAGGTGAGGCCGACGAGGCCGCCGATCGGGCAGTGCTCGTCGGTGTCGGAGAGCTGCGAGAGCTCGAGCCGCAGGCCGAAGTTCAGCGCCCAGGGGCCGTGCCGGTCGAACCAGTAGCGACCGCCCGTGGTGAAGTCGAACATGTCGTCGGGCCGGGAGTCGCCGCCGGTGTAGATGGTCGCGGCGAGCTCGGTGATCCAGTCGAAGCGGTCGTTGATCGAGACCGCGTACCCGGCGCCGCCCTGGATCTCCTCCGGGACGTCATAGACGTCGGCGCTGCCCGGATCGCGATAGCCGGCCGACAGGGCCCAGTACTTGCCGAGGTTCCAGGAGGCCCCGAGGCCCCAGCCGGTGCCGCCGGTCACGATGCCCTCTTCCTCGTCGCCCGTCGGGGCCTCGACGAAGGCGTTGATCGCCATCGCGTTGGCCGTCTCCGACGTGCCGAAGACGCGGAACTTGCCGGCCACGCGGATGTTGCCGATGCCGGAGCCGTCGATGCGGTTCTCGAAGAAGGTGCCGTTGACGACCCCGACGCGATTGTTGTCCGACGCCGAGTAGTCCTCGTAGGGCACCATCACCGAGATCTCGAAGCGATCGGTGATGCCGTAGCCGAAGCTCGCCGACAGGCGGTTCCAGTCGTAGTCCCAGTCGTCGGAAACCGGCGGCCGCAGGGTGAAGCCCGGAACGGGCGCCACCAGCCGGTCCCAGTTGTTGTAGTAGATGCCGAAGGACCACTTGCCCTGGGGCAGCGTCTGCCCGTCGAGCACCGTGAAGAGTCCGGTTTCACCCGTGACCGTCGGAGCTGTCGCCTGTTGCCCCGCGGCCATCGCGGCGACCAGTGCGAGCGCGCAGAAGCCGATGGTTGATTTCATGAGTATCTCCCCAGAAGAAATCCTGCATGGAAATGTACCATGTGCCCCCACTCGGGGGGGTGGGTGAAAGGCTTAACTCAGGCTACGTGAAATTACTTACCAAACGACCGGGGAGCCCACTGGGGCTCCCCGGAGACGACCTGCGACGGACGGGCGGCGCGCGCCCGAGTCGGGCTCAGAGCGGCGGCGGAGCGCCGCCCTGCTCGAGCGCCTTGCGGGCCTCTTCCTGCGCTTTCTTGAGCTCGGCCACCTTCTTCTCTTCGGCATCCGCGGCCTGGTTGTGCTCCGCGATCTTCTGGTTCTCGGTGATGCGGGCGACCGCGGCGTCGTCGCCGGCGCTCTGGTAGGCGGTCTTCGCTCCGTCGAAGTTGCGCTGCTTCTCGTAGACGAAGCCGAGTTGCTTGTAGACGCGGCTCCGGTCGTCGCCCTTGGTGGCCTTCCCGGCTGCCTTCTGGAGCGCGTCGACCGCCTGCGGGTAGGTGCCCTTCGCGGTGAAGGCCTGGCCTGTGTAGAAGAGCGGCAGGTAGTCGGCGGCATTCTTGCCGGTGGCCTGCGCGAAGGTCGCGATCGCCGCGTCGTACTGACCGGCACCGAGCTGGGTCTCGCCGAGGAGCAGGAGGTTGTCGTAGCTGGCGTTGGCGGCCACCATGCCGCGGGCGGCCTCGGCGGCCCTGGTGTAGGCCTGGTCCTTGGCCGCGCCGCTCGACTCGCGCGCCGAGCGGATCAGGGCCTGCACGTAGACCTTGGCCTTGTTCGGATCCCTCGGGTCGAGCCGCGTCGCCTTCTCGAGGGCGGCCACCGCCGCCTGGGTGTTGCCGGCGTTGAGCGCGGCCGCGCCGTACTGATACTGCAGGGCGGCGTCGTTCGGGCTGGCGGCGGCGGCCTTGGCGAGCTCCTGGGCCGCCTTTTCCCCCTGGCCGCTCTTGTCGAGCGCCATCGCGTAGAGCTTCTGGTAGGCGCCCTGCTGCTCCTTCGAGAGCGAGGCGGGGCTGATCCGGCCGAGAAGCTGCGCCGCGTCGCCCGCCATGTTGGCTTCGAGGTAGCCCTGGGCGAGGGCGAGCTGAATGCTGCCGTCCCCCGGATTGAGGTCATACGCCTTGCGCAGCGAGGCGATCGCCGGCTGGGTCTTGCCGAGCTTGAGCTGCGCACGGCCGAGCATCATGTGGCCGGTCGCCCACTCGGGCTTCTGGTTGACGGTGGCCTCGAACTCCTTGGCCGCCTGCGCGTAGTTGCCGGCCTTGAACGCCGCGATACCGTCCTCCCAGGCCGCGAAGGCGGGCGCGAGGAGGCCGAGCGAGCCGGCCAGGGTGAGGATCAGGATTCTGTTGCGCATGCGGTGTCTCCTCGTCGAGGGGGACGCGAGCGGCGGCGTCCGGCAGGAATCCACAGCACGTTTCGTGCCGATCCTGCCGCGCGGGGGCTAGCTCGCTTGGAAGAACTGCGTGACTCTATCCAGAAATGCCTTGGCCTGGTTGGGACCGAGCGCCGCGGAGAGCACCTTCTCCTCGGACCGGACGAGGTCCAGGATCGCGTCGACTCCGCGCCCCGACTCGGTCTCGGCGCGGAACAGCCGGAGCGCGCCTTCGAGGTCGCCGGAGCGCTCCTGGCCGGCGATCATCTGCTGGGCGAGGCGGTGGATCTGCTCGGCCAGCCGCGCCCGATCCTCGCCGCTCATCCGCTGCACGCGGTCGATCGGCAGCTTGCGCAGGTCCTCCTTGAGCGCGACGACGCCGGAGGCGAGCAGGCCGTAGATCACCTTGCAGACGTCGAAGGCGCCCTGGCCCAGCCCGGCCGCGATCTCCTCGATGTTGCGCCGCTCGTCGATCTTCGAGACGACCGCCCACTCCGAGGGGGTGAAGGTCACCGAGCCGCCGCCCGCGCTGGGAGCGAAGACGGGCACCATGCGGGTCGAGCCGATCTTCTTCGAGAGGATCTTCCACTCGTCGATCTGGCGCGCCGCCTCCATCAGGAGGTTGGTGTTCGACTTCTCGATCGTCCGGGTCTCGGTCTCGGTCGCGGGGGTGAAGACGAAATCGCCCTGCTGCCAGCGCGCGAGCTCGTAGACGGCCTGCTCGCCGTCGAGGGCGCCCGCCGCCGCGTGCACGATCTGTCCCCGTTCGAGGAAGATACGGCCGGTGTCGGTGCCGTTCTTGAGCACGAACACGCCGGTCTTCCCGGAGACCGCCACCAGCTGGATGATGTCGGGGAGCGGAAGCTCCCGGAGCGATCCTTGGAAGGCCACTCGGCTCCTCTACCCCCGCGCTCCCGGGGCGCGAGATGCGGAGCGGGCGCGGAACCCCTCAGGCTCTTTCGATCGCTGGGGGATCACGCGCCCTCTCCTCCTTGCGGCCGCGGGTCGGCCGGTTGCGCTGCCTCGGACTACTGCAGCTTGAAGTTGACCGTCAGATTGTAATAGACGGTCACCGGCCGGCCGTTCAGCATCGCCGGCTTGAACTTCCACTGCTTGATCGCCTCGACCGCCGCCTCCTCGAGACCCATCGGCAGGCCCTTGAGCACCTTCACGTTGGTCACGTTGCCCTGCTTGTCGATGATCGCCTGGACGATCACCACGCCCTGGATGCGGGCTTTGCGGGCGATCTCGGAGTACTGCGGCTGCGGCGCCGAGATCTTCTCCGGCGGGCGGACGTCGCCGCCGACCTGGATCGGACCGGAGTCGACATCCGACGGCGGCGGGCCCTCGGGGATACCGATGACCGCGTCGTCGATCGGAATGTCGATGTCCTGCTGCACCTCCTCGACCACGCGGATCGGTTCCGGCTCGTCCGGCGTCGGGTCGGGGATCGGGACCTTCTTCGCGCGCGGCTTGAGCAGCTCCTGCTGCTGCTGCTGCTGGGGCGGCGGCGGCTTGAAGCGGATCTGCTGGACTACGTAGACCTTCGCCTTCTCGGCCTGCTTGACCTCGGCCTGCGACACCTCGGGCAGGTGGATCAGGAAGAGGATGATGTGCAGCGCAACGGCGATGAGGATCGCCCAGCGCAGCTTCTTGTTGTCCTCTTCGTACTCGAGGGCGAAGGTCGAGAAATCTCCCGCGAGCAGATCCTGCGCGGCGCGAGGAGGCGTCATCTTGTCTTGATCTGCCATGGCCATCCTCGCCTCAGTACCAGAACTGGTCGATTTCGCGCTGCGTCGGGATCGAGATGTTCCTGACCTCGACGCCCTTGTCCTTGCCCTGACGCAGCACGTCGTAGACCTTGACCATGTCGCCGTACGCGGACTCGGGGTCGGGCCGGATGATGACCGGCTTGGCCGGGTTGCGCTCGAGCTTCGGCTTGAGGTATTCGAGCATGTCGTCCGGGCGCATCGACTTGCCGTCGACGAAGAAGGCGCCGCCCGGCCGGATCTCGATGAGGACCGACTCCTCACGCTCGATCTGTGCCGTGTTCTTCTCCTCCTTGGGCAGCGCGAAGTCGAGCCCGCGGGTGGCGGCGAACGTGTTCGTCACCATGAAGAAGATGATGAGCAGGAAGGTGATGTCGGCCATCGACGAGGTGAAGATCTCCTCGCTGACCTTCTTCTTGGGGATCTTCATCTCAGCCCCCCCCGCCGTCGACCGTCTCCTGCTCGGAAAGCAGGTAGACCGTCTCGACCCGCGCCTGCTTCAGCGCGTCGACCACGCGGTCGACGTAGCGATAGGGCACGCCCCGGTCGGCCTTGAGGACGAACTCCTTGTCGGCCTGCCGAGCGACGATCTCGGCGGCGAAGGAGACGACGTCCTCGGGGCCCTTGACCGGCGTCGACGAGCTCTCGCCGTCGCTCACGCGGATCTGGCCGGCATCGGTGATGGAGACGACCGCCGCCTTCTTCGGCACCTCGAAGCGGAGCATCGACTTCGGCAGCTGCACCTGCGTCTTGTCGACCTCGATGTTGAAGGTCAGCACGAAGAAGATGATCAGCAGGAAGACGATGTCCGCCATCGAGGAAGTCGGGATGACGGCTCCCGTCTCTTTTCGTGGTGGTAGACGCATGGAGACTCCGGGCTGGGCCGCGGATCAGGCCTTCGGCGCCGCCGGCTCGGGCACGCGGTCGGGAAGGATGCCACCGCGCTCCATCTCGCCGTAGGTCTCGAGCAGCATGTTGGTCGAGGTTTCGACGTCGCGGACGAACTTGTTGATGCGCGTCGTGAAGTAGTTGTAGGCGAGCTGCATCGGGATCGCGATGATGAGGCCGGAGGCGGTCGTGATCAGCGCCTCGGAGATGCCGGCGGCGACCAGGCCGGGGTTCGACAGGCCCGACTTGGCGAGCGCGTCGAACGAGTTGATCATGCCGGTCACGGTGCCGAGGAAGCCGAGCATCGGCTCGATGTTGGCCGCGGTCGCGATCACCGCGAGTCCGCGCTCGAGGCGGGTGGTCTCGTACATCGCGGCGTTCTCGATCGTCTTCTCGACGTCATCCTTGGGCTGGCCGTGCTTGAGCAGGCCGGCCTTCATGACGGAGGCCACCGGGCCCTGGTACTGCTCGCAGATCTTGACCGCATCACGCAGCGAGCGGTTGACCATGAGGGCCTTCCGGATCTTGGCGAGGAACTCGTTGACGTTGATCCGCGCCTTGCGCAGGACCCAGGCCCGCTCGATCATCACCGCGAAGCCGATGATCGACAGAATGAGGATCGGCCACATGACCGGGCCACCCTTGTCCATGTACTCCCAGAAAGTTCCCACTCGCTACCTCCGTTGTCCTTGGACCCGCGTCATGCGGATCGGGTTCCCGTGTTCCCATGGAGGCGCCGAGTCGGCCCGCGAGGGGGCGCCGCTTCGGCGTCGACCGAACGCCATCATCCTCTTTTTCAACGACCCGCGCGACCGAAAAAACTCTGAGCCGGGGCCGTAAAAGGAGAGGGCGAGCGTAGCACAGCGAAAAAATAGGGGTCAAGCCGCAGGAGCGCTGCTTAACTGTATCTGCGCCAGCTACTTATCGCCACGCGCGGGAGCCAGAACGGGCCACCTCGCGCGCTGCGCCGCGCAGAGCGCGAGGGCGAGCGCGTCGGCGGCATCGGCAGCGAGCGGGCGCGCGCCGAGCGCGAGCAGGAGCCGCACCATGCGCGCGACCTGGGCTTTCTCGGCGCGCCCGTGGCCGGCGATGGCGCTCTTCACCTCCGCCGGCGCGAGCTCGACGACCGGCACGCCGCGCCGGCCGAGCGTCGCGAGCAGCGCCCCGCGCGCCTCGGCGAGAACGATCAGCGAGCGCGTGTTGGCGCCGTGGAAGACCTTCTCGACCGCGGCGCACTCGGGGTGGTGCCGCTCGAGCAGCGCCTCGACGCCGAGCGCGATCTCGCCCAGCCGGGCGGCGAGCTCGCGTTCGGGCGCGGGCGACAGGCGGCCGAAGTCGACCGCCTCGAGCCGCGAACCGTCGCGGCGGACGAGACCGAAGCCCGTGTGGCGGCTGCCTGGATCGAGACCGAGGACGAGCATGGCGGGAGCAGGTCCCGGTCATTCTAGGCTAACCCCCCGGAAATCAAGCGGATCGCGCCGCATCCGTTTGACTCCGGCAGACCCGGGATGCTACAAATCGTCGGTCAATCCAGGGGGAGCTGCGATGCCGTGGATCCTGGTGGTGGAATCGGAGAGCCGGCATGCCGAGCGTTTGCGCGACGCCCTCGGCGCCGATGGGTGGCAGGTCGAGATCGTCGCCACCTGCGCCGCCGCCGAGGCGACGCTCGCACGCGCTCCCCAGCTCGCTTTCGTCAACGTCGAGCTCGCCGGCGCCCGCGCCCTGACGGGCAAGCTCGCCCGCGCCGCCGGCGGCCCCGGCGCGGTGGCCCTGGTGCCCGAGATCGGCGACCCGGAGCTCGAGCGCGCCGGCGCCGACGAGACCCTGCGCAAGCCGTTCAGCGAGCAGGACGTCCGCCAGGTCGCGCGGCGCCTCGCCAGCGGCGGCCACACCGCGGCCGAGGACGACTCCAAGCGGCTCACCTCGAAGGAGCTCTTCGGCGACCTGCTCGCCGAGTTCGAGGGCGACGAGCGCGCCGCCGCACCCGCGCCGGCCGCACCCGCGCCGGCCGCACCCGCGCCGGCCGCGCCTGCGCCGGCCGCGCCCACGCCGCCGGCACCCGCGCCACCCCCGCCGGCCGCGCCCGCCGCGCACCCTGCCGCGCACCCCGCCGCGAAGCCGTCCTCGATCGACCGCGCGCTCGAGCAGACGCTCTCGGGTCTGCGCCAGGCCGGGCCCGACAAGCCGAAGGCCGCCGCGCCGAAGAAGACCGGCGGCGGAGTCGACGACCTGCTCTCCCGCACGCTCTCCGGCATGGACGTCGCCGAGCGCGCCAAGCCCCGTCCGAAGGAGCCGCTCGCGCCGCCGCCACCGGCACGCGGCCCGGAGCCGCCCGCCGCGCCCGCGCCGCCGCCCGCCGCGCCGAGCGCGCCGCCCGCCGCCCCGTCGGCGATGGAGCCGAAGCCGGTCCCGGAGATGGCCGCCGCGCCGTCCGCCGCGACACCCGCGGCCAAGGCGCCGAAACCGAAGGGCCCGGAGCCCAGGGCCGCGGAGCCGGCGCGCAAGTCGACGCGCGACCTCGACCTCGCGGCGCTCGACCAGCTCGCCAAGCCCCGGACCCGAGAGGCGCGCCCAGCCGGCGAATCGACGCCGGCCTCGTTCGCCACCCAGCGCGTGCCGGTGCCGGCGGCGTTCGCCGCCAAGCCTTCCCCCTCCGAGTTCGGCCAGTACACGCTGCTCGAGCGCATCGCGGTCGGCGGCATGGCCGAGGTCTGGAAGGCGCGCATGAAGGGCGTCGAGGGCTTCCAGAAGACGGTCGCGATCAAGCGCATCCTGTCGCACCTGACCGACAGCTCGGACTTCGTCACGATGTTCATCGACGAGGCCAAGCTCGCCGCCCAGCTCAACCACACCAACATCATCCACATCTACGACCTGGGCAAGATCGGCGACGACTACTTCATCGCGATGGAGTTCGTCGACGGCAAGGACCTGCGCACGATCCTCAACACGGCGCGCGAGCGGCAGGCCGCGCTGCCGATGGGGCTCGCCCTGCTGGTCGCCTCGCGTCTCGCCTCGGCGCTCGACCACGCCCACCGCCAGAAGGACTTCGAGGGCCGCGAGCTCGGGCTCGTCCACCGCGACGTCTCGCCCCAGAACGTGCTGATCAGCTTCGAGGGCGACATCAAGCTCTGCGACTTCGGCATCGTCAAGGCGGTGACCAAGGCGTCGAAGACGCAGATGGGGGCGCTCAAGGGCAAGCTCCAGTACATGAGCCCCGAGCAGGCGTGGGGCCGCCCGGTCGACGCGCGCTCCGACATCTTCTCGCTCGGCTCGCTGCTGTTCGAGACGCTGACCGGCCGCCGCCTGTTCTCCGGCGAGAGCGAGATGTCGGTGCTCGACGCCGTGCGCGAGGGACGCATCCAGGCGCCACGCGATCTCGATCCGCGGCTGCCGCTCGAAGTCAACGCGCTGGTGCTGAAGGCTCTCGCGCGCGACCCCGACGACCGCTTCCAGAGCGCCGGCGACATGCAGCGCGAGATCGACGCGATCCTCGCGTCGCTCAAGCCGCCGCCGTCCCAGCGCGAGCTCTCCGCCTTCATGCACAAGCTGTTCGGAGCCGAGGCGAAGGCACAGCCCGCAGGCGCTCCGGCAGCCACGCCGGCGGCGGTGCCCGCGGCGGTACCCGCGACGGCCGCGGCCACCGCGGCGGTGCCCGCGGCGAAGGCCGAGATCCCCGCGGTCGCACCCGCGCCGGGCGCGACCGGCGCCGATCTCGAAGCAACCGGGGGCAAGAGCAACACGCTGCTCTACGCCGGCATCGCCGCCGCGGCCGTGCTCGCGGTCGTCGGCTTCCTCCTGTTCGGTCGTGGCGGCGGCGAGGCGCCCGCGACCGCGCCCGCCGCCGAGCCGACGCCGGGGCCGGCCGCCACGACGGAACCGGCGGCGACCCCGGAGCCCGGCGGCGACGTTGCGAAGCTGGTCGACGCGGAGGTGAAGAAGCGCGAAGACGAGGCGCGCGCGAAGATGGAGGCCGAGCTCCGCGCGAAACAGGAGGAGCTCGCCAGGGCGCAGGCGACCGCGACCGCCGCACCCGCGGCGCCGACGCCCGCGCCGACCGCGACGCCCGCTCCGGTTCCGACCGCTGCGCCGACCGCGGAGCCCACGCCGGAGCCGACGCCCGAGCCACGGCCGACACCCGAGCCGCCGCGTCCGACGCCGACGCCGGCGGCGCCCGTCGCGCCGAGCGTGCGCGAGGGAGACCTCGTCACGCCGGGCCCCGGAGTGAAGGCTCCCATTCTTGTCAGCTTCCAGAAACCGGAGTATCCTCCGATCGCTCGGCGCATGAAAGTCGAGGGGACGGTCGTCCTCTCCCTGCTGGTCGACGAGAACGGCCGGGTGATCGACACCAAAGTCGAGCGGGCGGTCACGCAGAACGTCGGGATCAACGAGGCCGCGGTTTCCGCAGCACGCGGCGCCAAGTTCGAGCCCGGTACCAAGAACGGCGTGCGGGTCAAGATGTGGTACCAGCTGACGATTCCGTTCAAGCTCTAAGGAGAGGGAATGAGCCTCAACGACCAGCAGCGTAAGTTCTACGAGAACACCCTGACGGTCACCAAGCAGGAGATTTCCGACCTCGATCGCCAGATCGAGGAAGAGCTCGCGAAGGTCAAGGAGCGCCTGGCCCAGCTGCAGAACGCCAAGAAGGCCGCGCGCCAGATGTACGACGCTGCCTGCATGCGACTCGGCATTCCCAACGACCTCGAGGCTGAGGAAGAGGGCTCGGCCGAAATCTGAAGCCGGCCGCGACGCGCCGGCAGGACCGACTCCCACGCACGGGCGCCGTTCGACACGTCGATCGGCGCCTGTTGCATTTTCGGTCTCGCCGCCGCCCGGCGCCCCCACTCGTCATGGCCTGGTTCAAGAAGGACAAGAAGCCCAAGGCGGTGCGCGACGACCGCGCGCGTTCGGTCGTGCCCGAGGGGTTGTGGACCCGCTGTGACGGCTGCCGCGAGATCGTCTACACCAAGGAGCTCGAGAAGAACCTCCGGATCTGCCCGAAGTGCGGGTTCCACTTCCGCATCGACGCGCCGACGCGGATCGCGCTGTTGCTCGACGAGGAGCGGCCGGCCGAGCTCTTCGCCCGCATCTCGCCCGCCGACCCGCTCGGGTTCGTCGACACCAAGCCCTACGCCGAACGGCTGCGCGTCTACCAGAAGGCGCTCGGCGTCGAGGACGCGGTGATCGTGGTCAGCGGGCACCTCGAGGGCATCCCCGTCGTCGCGGCGGTGATGGACTACCGGTTCATGGGCGGTTCGATGGGCTCGGTGGTCGGCGAGAAGATCGCGCGCGCCGCCGAGACCGCCTGCGAGCGCCGCCATCCGCTGCTGATCGTCTCCGCCTCGGGCGGCGCGCGCATGCAGGAAGGCGTGCTCTCGCTGGTGCAGATGGCCAAGATCTCCGCCGCGCTCGGCCGCGTGCGCGCGGCCCGCGTGCCCTACCTCTCGGTGCTCACCGACCCCACCACCGGCGGAGTGACCGCTTCCTTCGCGATGCTCGGCGACCTCAACATCGCCGAGCCGGGCGCGCTCATCGGCTTCGCCGGTCCGCGCGTCATCGAGCAGACGATCCGGCAGAGCCTGCCCGAGGGCTTCCAACGCAGCGAGTTCCTGCTCGAGCACGGCTTCCTCGACCTCGTCGTGCCGCGCCCCGAGCTCAAGGCGACGCTCGCGCGCTGTCTCGCGCTTCTCGGCTGAGCGCGCCGGGGATGAGCGCGCGCTCGTCGGCCGAGCTGCTCGCCACCCTCGAGGCGCGCGGCATCCGCCTCGACCTCGGGCCCTTCCGCAGCCTGCTCGCGGCGCTCGGCGAGCCGCAGCGCGCGGCGCCGGCGGCGATCGTCGCCGGCACCAACGGCAAGGGTTCGGTCACCGCGCTGGTCGAAGCGGCGCTCGCCGCCGCCGGCTACCGCACGCTCGCCACCACCTCGCCGCACCTGGTCTCGGCGCGCGAGCGGATCCGGATCGCCGGCGCCGACATCGCCGAGCCCGAGCTTGCCGCCACCCTCGCGCGCGTGCTCGACGCGGCCACGGACGCCAACCACCCGACCTACTTCGAGGCCCTGATCGCAGCCGCCTTCCTCGCCGGCAGAGCGGCGCGCGCCGACGCCTTCGTGCTCGAGGTCGGCCTGGGCGGCCGCCTCGACGCCACCAACGCCGCCGATCCGCTGGTGTCGACCGTGACGCGGATCGCGCTCGACCATGTCGCCGAGCTGGGGACTTCCCTCGGCGCGATCGCCGGCGAGAAGGCCGGCGTCTTCCGCTCCGGCCGGCCCGCGGTGGTCGCCGCCCAGGAACCCGAGGCCGACCGCGCGCTCGCCGAGGCCGCGGCGCGCGCCGGCGCGACCCTGCGGCGGGTGGTGGATTCGGTCGCGGTGCGCCGCGCCGAGTTCCGGGGGCTCGCCGGCCACGCGCTCGAGCTCGAGACCGCGCGCGGCCGCTATCGATTCGAGCTCGCCCTCGCCGGTGAGCACCAGGTGGACAACGCCTGCGCCGCGCTCGCCACCGCCGAGGAGCTCGCGGCGGCCTTCCCGCGCCTCGACCGTGGCGCCATCGAGCGCGGCTTCGCCGCCGCGCGCTGGCCGGCCCGCCTCGAGTCGCTGCCGGCGGGCGCCGCCGGCACCGTGCTGCTCGACGCCGCCCACAACCCGGACGGCTGCCGCGCCCTCGCCCGCTTCCTCGCGCGCCTCGATCGCCCCTATGCGTTGCTGTTCGGCGCGCTCGCCGACAAGAGGATCGACGCGATGCTGCCGCCGCTCGCGGCGCGCGCGACCGCGGTCGTCCTCGCCCGCCCCGACTCACCGCGCGCCGCGGATCCCGCCGCGCTGCGGTCGCTGGTCGGCGCGGCGCAGGTCGAGCCGGAGCCCGCAAGAGCGCTCGAGCGCGCGCTCGCCCTCTCCCCCGGTCTGGTGGTCGCCTGCGGCTCGCTCTATCTGGTCGGCGGCGTGCGCGCGCGGCTACTCGCCGGACCGCCGCGCTGACGCGCCGCCGCGCGCGGGCCGGGTCCACTCGAGGCGGGCCTCGGCGCCCATTTCACCGGCCAGGAAGGCGACCTGGCCGAACCGCCGCGCGAGCGCACGCGCAGCCCCGGGCCCGAGCCCGACCACCAGCCGGCTCTCTTCGTCGGGCCACTCGCCCGCCGGATCGACGGCCACCCCGGGCAGCACGACCCGGGCGCGGCGGGCGAGCTCGGCGTCGAGCTCGGCGAGGCGCGCGGCGTTCTGCTCCGCGCCGAGCCGGCGCGCGCCCGGATTGACCGCGGTCAGCCAGGCCCAGCGCCGCGCCCCGGCGGCGACGAGGAGCCGGTCGAGCGCCGGCGCGCGCGCGCCGATCTCGAGCTCGATCGTCGCGCCCGCGGCGGCGAAGCGGTAGCGCGTGGCGCGGTAGGCGGCTTCCAGGCGGGCGTCGGGCGTCATCGCGGCGGGTCCCATTATCGGCCGGCGGGCGAACCCCGGGACGTCTCCCGCGTAGGATGAGGGAACGGGACGGACGGTTCCACGGGGACGGGGAGCCCCGAGCGACGATGAGCGAGAGCCAGCTCGAAGTGCGCGGTGTGCGCAAGGCCTACGACGGCCACGTGGCCGTCGACGACGTCTCCTTCGCCGTGCCGCCGGGGTCGGTCTTCGGCCTGCTCGGGCAGAACGGCGCGGGCAAGACCACGACGATCCGGATGATCCTCGACATCCTCGCCCCCGACCGGGGCGAGGTGCTGCTGTTCGGGCGCGCGCGCCGGCCCGAGGACAAGCGGCGGATCGGCTACCTGCCCGAGGAGCGGGGCCTCTACCGCCGGATGACGGTCACCGACCACCTGCTCTTTCTCGCCGAGCTGCACGGCGTCGCCGCCGCCCAGGCGCGGCCGAAGATCGAGCGCTGGCTCGAGCGCACCGAGCTCGCCGCCTGGTCGAAGTCGAAGGTCGAAGCGCTCTCGAAGGGGATGCAGCAGAAGATCCAGCTCGTCGGCACCGTGCTGCACGAGCCCGAGGTGCTGATCCTCGACGAGCCCTTCTCCGGGCTCGATCCGATCAACCAGGGCCTGTTCAAGGACCTGATCGCCGAGCTGCGGCGCGCCGGCCGGACGATCCTGTTCTCGACCCACATCCTCGAGCAGGCCGAGAAGCTCTGCGATTCGATCTGCCTGATCTCGAAGGGGCGGGTCGTGCTCGCCGGCGAGCTGGCGCGGATCAAGCGCGAACGTGGCGGTAACGTCTACGAGGCGCGCTTCGCCGGCGCGCCGGGCGACCTCGCCGGCGTCGCCGGCGTCGCGAGCGTCGAGCCGCGCGGCGACGCGTGCCGGCTCCACCTCGAGCCCGACGCCGATCCGGCGGCGGTGCTCGCCGCGCTGGTCGCGCGCGGCGAGCGGGTGATCGACTTCCGCTCGCTCGAGCCCGATCTCGAGTCGATCTTCTTCGAGGCGGTGCGCGATGCGGCCTGATCACATCGTCACGATCCTCAAGCGCGAGTATCTGACCCGGGTCAAGAGCCGCGGATTCTGGATCGCGACGCTGATCCTGCCGCTGGCGATGGCGGCGCTCGTCGTGCTGCCCTCGCTGATCGCGATGAAGTCGCAGGCGAAGCTGCGCATGGCGGTTGTCGACGAACTGGGCGGCGTCGCCTCCCGGCTCGAGGAGCGCCTGGCGCGCCGCGAGCATCCCGGCACCGAGGCCGAGCCCTTCGACCGGCGGCGCGCCGAGACGGCGAGCTTCAAGGTCGAGGCGCTCGAACCGGGCAGCGACCCGGCCGCGCTCCGCGTCGAGCTCGATCGTCGCGTGCTCGCCGGGGAGATCGACGCCTGGCTCTGGATCTCCGCGGCCGGGCTCGACAGCGGCAAGATCGAGTACCACGCCGAGAGCGTGTCGAACTTCATCACCCAGGGGCAGCTCGAACGGGCGCTCTCCGAGCTGGTCGCCGAGGAGCGCCTGACCCGCGCCGGACACGACGCCGCCGAAATCGCCGCGCTCACCCGCGACGTCGATCTCGACACCGTGCGGGTGTCGCAGGAGGGGAGCCGGCAGGAAGCCGGCATGGCCGGATTCTTCCTCGCCTATTTCCTGTTCTTCCTGCTCTACACCGTGGTCGCGATCTACGGCCAGCAAGTGATGAACGGCGTGCTCGAGGAGAAGAACAACCGGATCGTCGAGGTGCTCGTCGCGACCGTGCGGCCGCTCGAACTGATGGTCGGCAAGCTCGCCGGCATCGGCGCGGCGGGCCTCACCCAGCTCGCGGTCTGGATGGTGGCGATGCTGGTGCTCTCCGCGCCCGGGCTGCTCGGCGCGCTGGCGATCGGCGGCGGCGGCTTCCAGATCCCGCCGGTGACCCCGGCGCTGGTGGTCCACTTCCTGCTGCTCTTCCTGCTCGGCTTCTTCCTCTTCTCCTCGCTCTATGCGGCGATCGGCGCCGCCACCAACAACGCCCAGGAAGCGCAGCAGTTCGCCGGCATCGTCATCCCCTTCCTGGTCGGTCCGGTGCTGTTCATGATGCCGGTGATCAACGACCCGGACTCGACCCTCGCGGTCGTGCTCTCGCTGGTGCCGCCGTTCACCCCGCTGCTCATGATGCTGCGCATCGCGGTCAAGATGCCGCCGCTCTGGCAGATCCTCGCCGGCTACGTGCTGACCGCCGCCTTCGTCGCCGGTCTGGTCTGGCTGTGCGCGCGCATCTATCGCGTCGGCATCCTGATGTACGGCAAGAAGCCGACCTTCGCCGAGCTCTGGCGCTGGATCCGCTACGCCTGAAAAGGGCCGGGCCCGGCCCCCCGCGGGGACCGGGCCCGGAGCGAACCCGACCGGGCAGGGCGACGGGCGTCAGTCCGCGGGCGGACCGCCCCACGGCCCGGGGCCGCCCCGCTCGCCGCGGCCGGCGCGCTCGCGCATCCGCTCGCCGGGCCGCGTCTCGCGCACCGCCTTCCAGGCGAGCTTCTGGGCGTCGGTGAGCGTCGCGTCGAAGTCGCGCTCGAACTTCTCGCGCGCCGTGCGCAAGTCGTTCTGCAGACCATGGACCTCGATCATCTTGGCGCCGACTTCGGCGGCCACCGGCTGATCGCTGTCGAGCAGGGCCCGGAGCTCGTCGTGCGCCGCTCGCATCCGCTCGCGGGCGGGTTCCGCGGCGGCCAGCGCCTCGCTGCGCAGCCGCTCGAAGGAGGCGCGCTGGTCGACGGTCAGGTCGAGCGCGTCGGCGAGTCGCTCGGCGCGCATCTCGAAGAAGCCTTCGTGCGGGCCGCCGGGCGGCGGACCCGGCGGGTGTCCGGCGAAGGCGGGCAGGGCGGCGAGGGCGCCGACGGCGATCCAGGCGAGCGTGCGGTATCTCATGGGCTTCTCCTTTCGTTCCGGCCCGGCGTGCGAGCCTGCGCCGGGCATCCACGACATGGAACCCGCCACGCGCGGGAATCCTGCGCCGGAGAAGAGGGGGCCAACACAAAGGGCCCGGACGGATCCGGGCCCCGGGCACGACGCGCGACCGGCGTGTGACTAGATGTGGCTTGCGCCGCTGCCGGCGGGCGGCGGCGAGGTGACCGGCTTCGCCTGCTGCTGGCGGCTGGCGGCGCCCGCCGCCAGGTTCGCGCGCACCTTGGAGAACTCCTCGCGCTGCGCGGGATCCAGGATGGCCTCGATCTCGGTGACCAGCTTGTCGAGCTCGACGCGCACCCTGCCCTGCAGTTCGGTCAGCTCGGCGCGCTTCGCTTCGAGCAGCGCCGGATCGGTCTTCGGGTCGGCGCGCAGCTTGCGAATCGTGGCGATGTTGGCGCGCAGCTCCCCGCGCACGCCTTCGGTCGAGGCCTCGAACGCCGCGCGCAGCTCGGTCGCCCGGGTCTGCTGCTCGGGCGTCAGCTTGAGGCCGGCCAGCGCCCGGTCGATCATCGCGCCCGCCGGGCTGGCCACGGCGGGCCCGCCGTGCGCCGGAGCGGCGGCGACCGGAGCAGGAGCCGCGGCCGGAGCGGGCGCGGGAGCCGGGTCCTGGGCGAGCAGCGGCGCCGCCGAGGCGAGCAGGGTGAAACCGAGCGGGGCGAAGAGCTTCTTCATGGATCGATCTCCTTCGGGCACGGGGGGTATACGGAGACGCGGCGCGCGGCGCCCAGGCGCCGGCCGTCCCGGCACGCCCGGGCCGAGGCAGCAGAACGCGTGCCAACCGGCTGCCGGTCTCGTCGCGGATCAGAGCGGGGTCATCGCGCCCGCCCCGACGAGGGCGGCGAGCAGCGGCTCGATCTCCTCCGGCGCGGCGCCCGTCGCGGCCGCGAGCGCGCCGGCGTCGGCCACCGCGCCGGGGGCAAGGGCCTCGAGCTCGCGTCCGAGCGGGCGCGTCGGCCCGGCGAGCGCGGCGACCCGGTGCCCGCAGGCGAACAGCGCGGGCGTCCCGCCGACCTCGACCGCCGCCACCGGATGGCGCACCTCGTAGCGCCCGCTCGCGCTCACCCGCGCCCGTCCCCTGCCCGGCGGCGTCGTGAAGCCGTAGGCGGTCACCAGCCGGGCCCAAGCCTCGGCGAGCGCGCCCTCCCAGCCCGCCTCGAAGCGGGCGTGCGCGGCGAGCGCCGCCGTCGCGAGAGCCGGCGGCAGCGCGCGCGCGCCGTCCGCCAGCCGCCCGGGATCGACCGGATACTCGACCGGCGCTCCGGCGCCCTGCCAGAGCGAGTCGACCATGTAGCGGATCGCGCGCTGCGCCGACGCCTGCCACCACATGGTGAGGGTCACCATGCCCGCCCAGTGGTCGGGGGCCGCGCCCAGATGGAGGAAGGAGCGGGGCCAGTAGATGACGTCGCCGGCTTCGGCCTCGAGCGTCAGCGCCGAGTCGAGGTGCTTCTCGTAGCTCCAGATCCCGGTCTGGAAATGGGTCCGCTCGGGCGCCGCCCAGGGCGTCGGGAAGGTCTCGCGCGGCCAGAAGTGGAGACGCTTCGGGCCGAGGGTGACGAACGCCAGCACCTCCCCCTCGTCCCGGTGGATGCCGGTCGGCGTGCGGTCGTAGCGGCCGAGGAAGAGGTCGAGCATCATGCCGCCCGGCGGCAGCCCCCGCTCGTGCGCGACGATCGGCCGCACCAGCTCGGCGAGCCGGTGCCAGAGCGGGGGATGGAGCTGCTGCACGCCGTCGGCCTGGTAGAGATACCAGTCCCCCCGGTGGCGCTGGTCGACCCGCGCGCAGAAGCCCTCGACCCCGCCGTCGCCCTCGGCCGGCAGCAGGTCGTTCTCGATCCAACGCGGGCTCGCGAAACGGCGCCCGGCGCGGACCTCGCGCGCCCAGCCGAGCAGCACCTCCCAGTAGTCGGCCGCGCTCGCGAGCGGCGCCGAGAAGGGGCGCCGGAACAGATGCGGCGTCCGTCCCCAGACGCGCCAGAGCTGGTCGAGAAAGGCCTCGACCTCGGCGGGCTCGAAGTGCGCGCTCATCGCCCGCCCCTCGCCCCGGGCAGCGCCCGGACCGTCTCGAGCGCGGCGCCCGTCGCCTCGAGCAGCGCCTCGGCGGAGACCGGCTGGCCGGTCGCGTGCTTCATCCAGAGGTCGGGCGTCACCCGGCCCATCTTCGCCATGCGCTCGAACTCCGTCGCCGAGGCGGCCGCCCTGCGCCGATCTGCTCCTCGATCTGGAAGCGCGATCAGGTGCCCGATCGCGTAGTCGGGCAGGTACAGCAAGCGTCGACCATGTGCGAGTAGATCGCCGAGCAGCACGACGTCCGCGCTGCCCGAAGACCGGCGCGTAGTAGCGGTTCCAGGTCTCGCTGCGCGATGCGCGACCACGGCGTCGCGCAGCTCGGCCGGGCGTGGCGTCCGGGTGCTCGTACATCCAGTGCCACATCCGCCATGTCGACCAGCGCGACGCCGGCGATCTCGCAGGTCGGCCCAGAAGTCGTCGAGCATCGCTGCAGCGCTCGGCTCTCCGCGTCGGCGCCGGCGAGGCCGAGCAGCTCGAGGTCGCGCGCCTGGAAGACGAAGGCGAGCGCCTCGGTGAAGGCGGTGTTGGGCACGCCGGCCAGCAGCGTGTGGTCGACGTCGTAGAGCGAGAAGACCTGCTCGACGTTGTGGCCCAGCTCGTGGACGGCGATGTTGTAGCCCTTGTAGTCCATGCCGTCCGCGCCGACGCGCGTGCGCAGGTGCGGGCCTTGTCGTCGCGCCGCGCCGCGCCGCATGGCGTGGCCCGCGCCGCGCGCCGGGTCGACGACGATGCGCTCGGCGAGGAAGCGCGGCCTCGCTCGGCGCGGAAGCCGAGCTCGATGAGCAGGCGCGGCATGTCCCTGGCGTAGGCCGCGGCGGTCGGGTAGCGCTTGCGCGTCAGCCGGTCGAGCTCGGCCTCGGGCACGGCGCCGCGCGGCCGGAAGCCGGTGTACCAGAGGTCGAACGGCTCGAGCGGGCGGCCCAGGCGCTCCTCGATCAGCGCGGCGACGCGCGGCGACGAGCGGCGAGGCGAGCACCTGCTCGAACATCGCCCGCACGCGCGCCTCGGGGATCTCGCGGTCCTCGTCGAAGCGGCGCGCGATGAGGGTCGGCGCGGTCGGCGAGTAGGGGTCGACGAGGCGGGCGGCGCGGAAGTCGGCGAGCAGCGTGCGCGTAGCGGGTGTCCGGCTCGGGCGCGGCGCTCGGGTTCGCGGGCAGCTCGCCGCTCGGCCGCCGTCGTCGCGCACCGCGGCCGGGGCGACCCGCGTTGGCGAACGGATCCCAGTCGACCCGCGGGTTGTCGATCACCGCCTCCGGGATCGTCTGGTCGACGATCCGCTCCATCACCTTCACGATCGTGCGCTGCTTCGCCAGCCCGTGCGCGCGTCGCCGTAGCTCGCCTTGAGCTCGTCGCGCAGGTTCCAGTGGCTGAGCAGCCGCAGCTTCGGCGGGAAGAGCCGCTCGCCGCTCTCGTCGACGCAGGTGGTGCATCCAGATGTTGTAGCCGGCGACGTACTGCGTCGGCGCGCGACGCCGCCTCGGCGATCGCCTGGTTGACGTCGGACGGGATGCGCTTCGCGAAGCGGTCGGCCAGCCGCGCCTCGGCCCACTCGCGGCGCGATCCAGCTCTCGCCGCGCGCCAGCCGCTCGTCGAGCGTGGTGAGCGGGAAGTTGAGCAGCACGACGAAGGCGAGGCTCGTTGCCGAACAGGTCGTCGGAGACGTGCGCCGCCGGATCCAGGCGGCCATGATCTCGTCGAACGGCAGGATCGGTCCGCGGTCGAGGTCGGACTGCGCCCGCCAGTCGCGGGAGATCTCGGCGAGGTGGCCGTCGAGCGACTCGAGGCCGGCCTCGAGCCGGTCGAAGAGCGCGTCGCGCGTCGCCGCATCGCCGGCGAAGTGGGTGCGCGCGAACTCGTCGCGCGCGGCGCGGTCGCCGTCCTCGGCGCGCCAGAAGGCGTCGAGCTGGGCGAAGCCGCGCTCGACGCGCGGCCGCTCGGCCTCGCCGTAGCGGGCGACGAGCTCGGCGACGAGTGGATCGGGAGTGGCGGCGGAGAGGGCGGCGGGCACCAGCAGCAGCAGCGGGAACGCGACGGCGATTGCCGATCGGAGCATCGGAAGAGACCTCCGACCGGAATTATAGGGACCGGCGCTCAGCCGTGGGCGGCGAGCGGCCGGATCTCGACCGCGCGCCGGCCGGCCCACTCCGTGCCCAGCGCCTCGAGCCGCGCCGTGCCGAGGTGCTCGGCGGCGAGCGGGAAGAGCACGTTCTCCTCGTGGGCGAAGTGGTGACGGACGGTCTCGACCAGACGCAGCACCGTCCGCTGCGGATCGGGCCGGCCCGGCGTGTCGGCGGGGGCGAGGATCTGGCCGAGCAGCGAGACGATCTGTTCGTGCTCGGCGCGCATCCCCTCGACCGGCCCCCGGGGCATCGCGCCGCTCGCCGCCAGCGCGTCGAAGAGCAGCTCGTCCTCGAGCCGGGCGTGGCTCTCGACCGCCTCGGCGACGAGCAGGACCGCGGCGCGCAGCTCCGCGTCGCCGAAGCGGGGCGCGGCGAGCTTGAGCGCCTCGAGCTGATGACGCAGGGGAGCATGTTCGCCGAGCAGCGCGTGGAGCAGGTTCATCGCGACCTCCGGGCCGGGTACGGACGCGTCCCGGATGGGACCCGCGCCGCCGCCGGCGTCCGGGAGCGTAGCGCGGCGCCGGCGCCGCCCGGCATGACCGGGATCAGGCGCGGGACTCGCCGTACTGCTTGAGCTTGCGGTAGAGCGTCGCGCTGCCGATGCCGAGCTCGGCGGCGGCGCGCGTCGCGATTGCCGCCGACGGCGCGCAGCGCCGCGGTGATGTAGTCGCGCTCGACCTCGGCGAGCGGCCGGATCGCGCCCGGCGCGGCCGTGCCGGGCAGCGCGAGGCCGACCTCCTCCGGCAGGTCGTCGACGTCGATCCGGCTGCCGCGTGCGCGAGGACGACGGCGCGCTCGACCGCGTTCTCGAGCTCGCGCACGTTGCCCGGCCACGTCGTAGCGCAGCAGCTGCTGCGGCCGCCGCCGGCGTGAAGCCGGTCACCTTGCGGCCCGTGCGCTCGCGCGGTCGTCGCGAGGAACGTGCGCGCGAGCGGCAGGATGTCCTCGCGCCGCTCGCGCAGCGGCGGCACCTGGATCTCGATCACGCGCAGCCGGTAGTAGAGGTCCTGGCGGAAGCGCGCGGCGCGGACCTCGGCGGTGAGGTCGCGGTTGGTCGCCGCCAGCACGCGCACGTCGACCGGCGCGGCTCCGGTTCTCGCCCGACCCGCCGCACCTCGCGCTCCTGGAGCGACGCGCAGCAGCTTCGCCTGCATCGCGGGCGGCATCTCGCCGATCTCGTCGAGGAACAGCGTGCCGCCGTTGCGCGGCCTCGAAGCAGCCCGGGCCGGTCCTGGGTCGCGCCGGTGAAGGCGCCGCGCGCGTGGCCGAAGAGCTCGGTCTCGAGCAGGCGTCTCCGGCACCGCGCCGCAGTTGATCGCCACGAACGGGCCGCGCCGCGCGCGCCGACTCGTCGTGGATCGAGCGCGCGACCCGCTCCTTGCCGACGCCGCTCTCGCCGGTGATGCAGCACCGTCGAGTCGACCTGGGCGACGCGGCGCGCGAGGTCGAGCACGCGCTGCATCGCCGTCGCTCTGGCACGATCAGCCCGGCGGCCGCGTCGGCGCCCGCGCGGCCGGGCCGAGCGCCTGCCGGCGCGCGCGCAGCCGTTCTCTCGACGCGCTTCAGCTCGTCGGTCACCTGCGTGCAGCGCGGCGTCGAGGCACGCCTTCTCGTAGAAGCGGCAGGTGAGGCGCGATCGCGTCGCCCCACTCCTCGCGTGGCCGGCCGACCAGCGTGGCACACCGCGTCGCCCTTGCCCGCGGCAGCGGTCCTCGACGCAGTAGATCTCGCGGCCGTATGCGCGGGACAGGTAGCCGCTCGCGAAGCCGGTGAGCGTCCAGCAGACCGGCTCGTCCGCGCGGCCCGAGGTGCAGCAGGTGCTGCTCGGCCTCGTACGAGTCGTGCCAGACCGACTCGGCGAACGGGTGCGGTCCGCGGTCGCGTCAGCGCGGCCGGCGGCTCGACGCGCACCAGCCCCTGCAGCGTGTGCAGCCGGCCGCCGGCGCGCTGCCACTCGTCCTCGCTCTCCCACGGGAACGCCGGCCGCAGCGTCTCGGCGGTGCGCCAGCCGTGCGCGTAGCCGAAGCGCGTGAGGACGCCGCGCGCGCCCGGTCATCCCGAGGGTCTCGATCAGCTCGCGTGCGCAGCAGGCCGAGCGCGACCGCGTCGAGCAGGAGCGCCCGCTCGCTCGCGAAGCGGATGATGCCCCCGTGGGGCTCGAACTGACAGCAGTTCTCGCAGGTCCAGGTCCGCAGCACGCATCGCGACGCCTCCTCGTTCAATATGAGAGATCAGTCTATCATTTTGAACGATGCGATGCCAGCATGACGCCCGTAAGCCGTTGAAGTCATTGGATCCGTGTGTTGGCACTGCCGTTGCTCTGTAAGCGGCAGAGCCCATGACGGGCCCACAGACTTTCAGAGGAGCTGAACATGGCCACCGAACGTTGGGAAATCGACGCGAGTCACTCGGGCATTCACTTCTCCGTGCGACACCTGGTGATCGCCAAAGTGCGCGGCCAGTTCAGCCGCTGGAGCGGCGCGCTCGTCGTGCCCGACGGCGACTTCACCAAGGCCACCGTCGAAGCGGTCATCGACGCGTCGAGCATCGAGACCGGCGTCGCCGACCGCGACGCCCACCTCAAGTCGGCCGACTTCTTCGACGTCGCGCAGTTTCCCGAAGTCGCCTTCGCAGCGTCGCGATTCGAGCCGCAGGGTGATGACCGCGGACGTCTGGTCGGGAGCTGACCATCAAGGGTGTCACGCCGCGAGGTCGCGCTCGACGTCGAGAACGCCGGCCAGGCGCAGGACCCCTGGGGCAACATCCGCGCCGGCCTTCTCGGCGCGCGTACCGATCGACCGCAAGGCGTTCGGTCTCACCTGGAACCAGGCGCTCGAGGCCGGCGGCGTGATGGTCGGCGACAAGGTCGAGCATCGAGATCGAGATCGAGGCGGTGCAGCAGTCGGCGACGCAGGCGGCCTGAGCCGTACCTCAACAGGAGACATGAGATGACCACGACTTTCGAACGCTACGGATCGCTCTTCGCGCGCCTCGCGCTCGCCGCGATCTTCGTCCACGCCGGCTGGGGCAAGCTGGCGAACCTCGACGGCGTCGCCGGCTACATCGGATCGAAGGGTCTGCCCGTGCCGCTGCTGCTCGCGCTCGCGGCCGGCCTGGTCGAGCTCCTCGGCGGCCTCGCGCTCGCGGTCGGCCTGCGCGCGCGCTGGGCTGCCCTCGCCCTCGCACTCTTCCTGGTGCCGACGACCTTCTTCTTCCACAACCCGATCGGCCTCGAGGCCGCGGCGGCCCAGATGCAGCAGATCCATCTGTTCAAGAACCTCGCGATCGTGGGCGGTCTCGTCGCGGTCGCCAGCCTCGGCGCGGGCGCGCTCGCGCTCGATGTCCTCTTCGCGCGTCCGCGGCGCTCCCCGGCGCGGCCGCTCGAGCAGGGCGGGGCCCTCTCCTGACCTGGCGCGGGCGGCTGCCGGTTCAGCGGCCGCCCGCGAACGCCGCCCGCGCGGCGAGCGCGCGGTCGGGGAAGTCCGAGAAGACCCCGTCGACGCCGAGCGCGAAGAACTGGCGGTACTCGGCGAGCGGATCGCCGCCGTAGTCGCCCGCCAGCTCCGCCGGCTCGTCGCGGAAGGTGTAGGCGTGGACGAAGAGGCCGGCGGCGTGTGCGCGCGCGACCAGATCGCTCGGCGGCGCCGTGCGCGCCGCGGCCGCGGCCGTTCCCTCGCCGGCAGCACGCAGTCCCACCAGGTAGCGCTTCCAGGGTCCGATGCCGTCGGCGTACCCGGCGATCTCCGCGAGCCCCGCCGGTTCGGCCATCTCGCGATAGCCGCGCGGGTCGCCGGCGACCGCGCGGTCGTAGGGGCGATCGGCGGGAGGCGCCCAGACGAGCGTGCCGTCGGGGGCGACGCCGCTGGCGTCGAGCAACTGCACCAGGCGCGCCTCGGTGCGGGCGCGGAGCCAGCGCAGGCTGGCGGTTTCGAAGGACTGCAGGACCACCGGGGCGCGGCGCCCGCTCCAGCCGCGGCGAGCGAGGGTCGCGAGCAGCGGCGGCTCGAGCGACAGGCCGAGCGCCGCGTGGAACGTGGGGTGCTTGGTCTCGAGGTAGACGCCGACCGCGCGGCCGCGCGCGCCGCCCGCAGCGCGCGCGAGGTCGAGGATCTCCTCGAGCGTCGGGATGCCGAAGCGGCCGTTGTGCTCCTGCGGGCGATCGGCGCGCGCCTGCACCGCCCGCAGCGCGCGGATCTCGTCGAGCGTGAAGTCGCAGGCGAAGAAGCCCTCGGACTCGACGCCGTCGAGCACGCGGGTGGTCCGCCGGGCGGCGAACTCCGGACGGCGGGCGACGTCCGTGGTGGCGTCGAGCCGCGGCTCGTGGCGGGCGACCAGGTGGCCGTCGCGGGTCGCGACCAGGTCGGGCTCGATGAAGTCCGCGCCCATCCCGATCGCCAGCCGGTAGCTCTCGAGCGTGTGCTCGGGCAGGTAGCCCGAGGCGCCGCGGTGGGCGATCACCACCGGCGGCCGGCCATCGAGCGTCGGCCAGCGGCAGGCTGCTCCGGAGTCGGCGGGCCGGCGCATCGTCACGGGTTCCGGGCCTCCTGCCCGCATCCTAGTCCGGTCGATCGCCCCGCGGCGGCCGGGCAGCCGCGTCGCGGCGCCGCCGGCCGCCGACAAGCGCCACCTGTCTCTCGAGCCGGACAACTCGGACCCCATCAGGAAGGCCTTCGCTCTGCCCAATGCCCCAAAGTCTCGTTGAAGCATTGTCATTTATGGACACTGCTTGATACGTTGTCTTTGGTTGTCTGCAGCGACCGTCTGGAGCGAGGCCGATGAAGCTGCTGGTCAAGGATGCCGCCCGCCTGCTCGACGTCTCCGAGAAGACGATCTACCGCTGGATCAAGCAGGGGTCGATCCCGGCCTACCGCCTGAACGAGCAGTACCGCTTCAACCGCGCCGAGCTGCTCGAGTGGGCGACCGCGCGCCGCATCCCGATCTCCCCGGAGATCTTCCGCGAGAGGAATCCGAGCAGGCCTCGCTGCCCGACCTCAGCGAGGCGCTGCGCGCCGGCGGCGTCCACTACCGGATCGGCGGCAGCGACAAGGCGAGCGTCCTGCACGCCGTGGTCGAGTCGATGCGCCTGCCGGCGGAGGTCGACCGCGAGTTCCTCCACGAAGTGCTGCTGGCGCGCGAGGCGCTCGGCTCGACCGCGATCGGCGACGGCATCGCGATCCCGCACGTGAGGAATCCCGTGATCCTCCACCTCGAGCGCCCGCTCGTCACGCTCTGCTTCCTCGAGCGGCCGGTCGACTTCGGCGCGCTCGACGGCCAGCCGGTCGACACGCTCTTCACGCTGATCAGCCCGACCGTTCGCGCCCACCTCCACCTGCTCTCGCGGCTCTCCTTCGCCCTGCGCGATCCCGCCTTCAAGCAGGCGGTCCTCGGTCAGGCGGCGCGCGAGGAGATCCTCGCCGCCGCCGAGCGCGCCGACCACGACCGGAGCCGGGCGGTGGCCGCGCGCCCATGACGGCGGCCGGGGACCCCGCCGCGCTCGACGCCCTGCTCCGGATGGCGGGGGCGGGCGGCGTGCTCGCGCTCTCCGGCGTTCCGGGTCTCTTCTGCCGCCGGCGCTCCCCCTGGGGGGACCGCGTGGCGACCGCGCTCACCGTCGCCGCCTGCCTCGTCGGCCTGGCCGGCGCGCTGCCGCTGCTGACGGCGCCGGGCGCGGCGGCGCTCGATCTGCCCTCGCCGTTGCCCGGCCTGCGCTCGACGCTCGGCGCCGACGCGCTCACCGGCTGGTTCGCGGTGCCGGTCTTCCTGGTCGGCGCGCTCGCCGCGGTCTACGGCGCGGGCTACTGGCCGGCGCGCCGCCATCCGCGCCACGCGCGCCGCCTCCGGCTCGGCTACGGCCTGCTGCTCGCGAGCCTCGTCTTCATCCTGCTCGCGCGCGACGGCGCCTCCTTCCTGCTCGCCTGGGAAGTGATGGCGCTCAGCAACTTCTTCGTGATCACCACCGAGGAGAACACGCCGGCGGTGCGCCGCGCCGGCTGGCTCTATCTCCTCTACAGCCACGTCACGATCCTCGCGCTCTTCGCCTTCTTCACGCTCCAGCAGCAGGCGGGCGGCTCGCTCGCCTTCGACGCGCTGCCGGCCGCGGCCGGCGCCGGGCGCGCGCACGGCGCTCTTCCTGCTCGCGCTCCTGGCGTTCGGGATCAAGGCGGGGGCGATGCCGCTGCACTCCTGGCTGCCCGCGGCGCACGCCGCCGCGCCCAGCCACGTCTCCGCGCTGATGTCGGGCGTCGTCATCAAGATGGGCATCTACGGCCTGGTGCGGGTCACCGGGCTGATGGCCGCTCCGCCGCTCGCCTGGGGCCTCGCGATCCTCGCGCTGGGCGCCGTCGCGGCCTTCTTCGGCGTGGTCTTCGCGCTCGCCCAGCACGACCTCAAGCGGCTGCTCGCCTTCCACTCGATCGAGAACGTCGGCATCATCCTGCTCGGTCTCGGTCTGGCGCTCGCCGGCCGCGCCACCGGCCGCGCCGACTGGGTCCTGCTCGGCATGGCCGGCTGCCTGTTCCACGTCTGGAACCACGCCCTGTTCAAGTCGCTCCTCTTCCTCGGCGCCGGCGCCGTCGTCCACGCGACCGGCACCCGCGACCTCGAGCGGATGGGCGGGCTCGCCCGCCGCATGCCCACGACCGCCGCCCTCTTCCTCGTCGGCGCCGTCGCCATCTGCGGACTGCCTCCGCGCAACGGCTTCGCCAGCGAGCTCGTCGTCTATCTCGGCCTCGCCCGCGCCGCCGTCGCCCCCGGCACCGCCTGGGCCGCGCTCGCCGCCCCGCTGCTCGCCGCCACCGGCGCGCTCGCCGTCGCCTGCTTCGTCAAGGTCGTCGGCGTCGTCTTCCTCGGCGCGCCCCGCTCGGCCGCCGCCGAAGGCGCCCACGAGGCCTCGCGGCTCATGCTCGCGCCGATGGCCGCCCTCGCCGCCGCCTGCGCGCTGCTCGGCCTCGCTCCCGGTCTCGTCGCCCCCGCCCTCGAGCGCGCCACCGCGGTCTGGGCCGGCGCGCCGCTCGCCGGTCAGCCGCTCGCCGCCCTCGTCCCCTTCGGCTGGGTCAGCGCCGGCGCCCTCGCGCTCGTCGCCGCCGTCGCGCTGCTCGTCCTCGCCCTGCGCCCGCTCTGCCGGCGCGCCCGGCTGCGCCAGCCCGAGCTGCCCACCTGGGACTGCGGCTACGCCGCCGCTTCGCCCCGTCTCCAGTACACCGCCTCCTCGTTCGCCGAGATCGCTCACCGCGCGTCTTCGCCTGGGCCCTGCGGCCGCACGTCGAACGGCCCGTCGTCGAACGCTTCTTCCCCGCCGGCACCGCCTTCCGCTCGCACGTCGACGATCCCGTCCTCGACCGCCTTCTGCTGCCCGCGAGCCGACTCTCGCTGGTGGCGACCGCCTGGTTCCGCGCGCTGCCCCAGGGGCAGCTCCAGCGCTACATTCTCTACGTGCTGTCGATCCTGGTCCCGCTGCTCGTCTGGGCCGTGGTCGGCGGAGCGAGCGGCCGATGAGGGCCCCGTCATGGCGCTGACGCTGCTCGTCGCCGCCGGTATCCTGCTCGCCGCGAGCGGCGTGCCCGGATTGCTGCTTTCCTGGCGCTCCGTCTGGGGCCCGCGCGCGGCGGCGGCGGGCGTGCTCGGCGCGGCGGCCCTCGGCATCCCGGGCGCTCTGCTGGCGCTCGGCCGCGACGCCGCGCCGCTCCTGCTCGCGCTGCCGCCGGGCGCGGCCGGGCTGCGGCCGACGCTCGGCGTCGACGCGCTCTCGGCCTGCTTCGCCCTGCCGCTCCTCGTCGTCGGCGCGGCCGGGTCGGTCTACGGCCTCGCCTACTGGCCGCCGACGCGCCACCCGCGCACCGGCCGCCGCCTGCGCTTCGCCTATGGCCTGCTGCTCGCGGGCATGCTGTTCGTGACCCTCGCCCGCGACGCCGCGAGCTTCCTGATCGCCTGGGAGGTGATGGCGCTCTCCGGTTGGTTCCTGGTCATCACCGAGACCGCCGCGCCCGGGGTGCGGGCCGCCGGCTGGCTCTATCTGCTCTACAGCCACGCCGGAACGCTGGCGATCGCCGGCTTCTTCGCGGTCCTCGCCCAGGCGCGCGGCGACTTCGCGCTCGCGCCGCTCGCGCCGGGCGCGCTCGCGCCCGTCTCCGCCTTCGTCGCGTTCGGCCTCGCGCTCGCCGGTTTCGGGATCAAGGCGGGGGTGATGCCGCTGCACGTCTGGCTGCCCGGCGGCGCACGCCAACGCGCCGAGCCACGTCTCCGCGCTGATGTCCGGGCGTGCTGCTCAAGATGGGGGTCTACGGGCTGCTGCGCGTGACCGCGCTGCTGCCGCCCGGCCCGCGCGCGTGGGGCGCGATCGTGCTCGGGCTGGGCGGCCTCTCGGCGCTCCTCGGCATCGTCTTCGCGCTCGGCCAGCGCGACGTCAAACGGCTGCTCGCCTACAGCAGCATCGAGAACATCGGCATCATCCTGCTCGGTCTCGGTCTGGCGCTCGCCGGCCGCGCCACCGGCCGGCGCCGACTGGGTCGTGCTCGGGCATGGCCGGCGCCTGTTCCACGTCTGGAACCACGGCCTGTTCAAGTCGCTCCTCTTCCTCGGCGCCGGCGCCGTCGTCCACGCGACCGGCACCCGCGACATCGAGCCGGATGGGCGGGCTCGCCCGCCGCATGCCGCGCGACCGCCGCCCTCTTCCTCGTCGGCGCCGTCGCCATCTGCGGACTGCCGCCGCTGCAACGGCTTCGCCAGCGAGCTCGCTCATCTATCTCGGCCTCGCTCCGCGCCGCCGTCGCCCCCGGCACCGCCTGGGCCGCGCTCGCCGCGCCCGGCTGCTCGCCGCCACCGGCGCGCTCGCCGTCGCCTGCTTCGTCAAGGTCGTCGGCGTCGTCTTCCTCGGCTCGCCCCGCTCGGCCGCCGCCGAAGGCGCCCACGAGGCCTCGCGGCTCATGCTCGCGCCGATGGCCGTCCTCGCCGCCGCCTGCGCGCTGCTCGGCATCGCTCCCGGTCTCGTCGCCCCCGCCCTCGAGCGCGCCACCGCGGTCTGGGCCGGCGCGCCGCTCGCCGGTCAGCCGCTCGCCGCCCTCGTCCCCTTCGGCTGGGTCAGCGCCGGCGCCCTCGCCCTCGTCGCCGCCGTCGCGCTGCTCGTCCTCGCCCTGCGCCCGCTCTGCCGGCGCGCGCCGGCTGCGCCAGCCCGAGCTGCCCACCTGGGACTGCGGCTACGCCGCCGCTTCGCCCCGTCTGCAGTACACCGCCTCCTCGTTCGCCGAGATCGTCGCCGCGCGCTTCGCCTGGGCCCTGCGCCCCCACGTCGAACGGCCCGGCGTCGAACGGCTTCTTCCCCGCCGGCACCGCCTTCCGCTCGCCAGGTCGCCGACGCCGTCCTCGACCGGCTCGCTCCTGCCGCGCGTCGAACAGGCGCGGCGCTTCGCGGCGCGCGTGCGCGCCTTCCAGCACGGCGGGCTGCAGGAGTACGTCCTCTACGTCCTCGTCGCCATCCTGGCGCTGCTGCTCTTCACCTGCGGCTCGACGGCCTGATCCACGCGGTGCTCGCATGGTGAACCGGCGTCCGCCCGGAGGTGCGCGACGTGACCGAGACGCTCGCCCAGGTCGCCGCGCTGCTGCTGCTGCCGCCGCTGCTGCTCGGCGTCGATCAACAAGACCAAGGCGCTCGTTCGCCGGCCGGCGCGGCCCGCCGCTGCTGCAGCCCTACTACGACCTCGCCAAGCTGCTGCGCAAGGGCGTGGTCCTCAGCCGGACCACGACCTGGGTCTTCGTCGCCGGCGCCGGTGGTCGCGCTGGTCACCACGCTGCTGGCCGGGCTGCTGGTGCCGCTCGGCTCCTTCGCCGCGCCGGTCTCGTTCGCCGGCGACGTCGATCCTCTTCGCCTACCTGCTCGGGCTCGGCCGCTTCTTCACCGCGGCGGCCGCGCTCGACACCGGCTCGGCCTTCGAGGGCATGGGCGCGGCGCGCGAGGTCGACCTTCGCCTGCCTGGCCGAGCCGGCGCTGTTCTTCGCGCTTCTGGTGCTGGTCGCGCCTGTCCGGGTCGCTGCAGCCTCGACCGGATGCTGCGGCGGCGCCGAAGGGCGCCTGCCGGCTGGCAGCGCCGGCGCCGCTGGTGCTGGTCGCCGTCGGCCTGTTCATCGTGCTGCTGGCCGAGAACTGCCGCATCCCGGTCGACGACCCCAACACCCACCTCGAGCTGACCATGATCCACGAGGTCATGGTGCTCGACCACAGCGGCCCGCTGCTCGGCGCTGGTGCTCTACGGCGCCGCCGCTCAAGCTCTTCGTGCTCGGCGCGGTGCTCGTCCACGTCTGGCGCCGCCGGTCGGTCACCGGCTGGCCGTGGCTGCGACCTGGCTTCGCTCGGCGGTCGTCGCTGGCGCGTGGCCGTCGGCAGTCGGCGTGGTCGAGTCGGTCATGGCCCGGCTGCGGCTGCGGCACGTGCCCGACCTGCTGATCGCGGCCGTGCTCTGCTGCGGCTTCGGCTTCCTCCTGCTGCTGAGGTGACCGCCATGACCTCGCTCCTCGACGCCCTGCTCGTCGCTGGTGCTCCTGCTGGTCAACCTCTTCGCCTCGGCTCGAGCCGCATCGGCGCCGTGATCCGCATCGTCGCCGCGCAGGGCGTGCTGCTCGGCGCTGCTGCCGCTGCTGGTGCACGGCGACGCTGCGACCGGCGCGCTCGTGCTCGCGGCGGGCAGCGCGCTGCCTCAAGGGCGTGGTGATCCCGGCGATGCTGCTGCCGCGCCCTGCGCGCAGGCGGCGATCAAGCGCGAGGTCGAGCCGCTCGATCGGCCTCCTCCCCTCGCTGCTCCTCGGCGCGCTGGCCACCGGCCTCGCCCTGGTCTTCGCCGGCAGCGCTGCCGCTCGCCGAGGCGCACGCCGGCGCCGCTGCTGGTGCCGGCCTCGATCGCCACCGTCGCTCGCCGGCTTCATCCTGCTCACCACCCGGCGCAAGGCGATCACCCAGGTGCTCGGCTACCTGGTGCTGGAGAACGGCATCTTCATCTTCGGCCTGCTGCTGGTCGAGGCGATGCCGTTCCTGGTCGAGATCGGCGTGCTGCTCGACCTGTTCGTCGGCGATCTTCGTGATGGGCATCATCATCAACCACATCAACCGCGAGTTCTCGTCGCATGGACACCGCGGCGGCTGTCGCTGCTCAAGGAATGAGCGATGGCCCTCGCCCTGATCCTGCTCCCGCTCGCGCTGGCCGTCGCTGGCGCTTCTGCGCGCCGTCCAACCGCTGGCGCGCCCTGGCTGCTGCCGGTCGACCGCGGCCGCCCACCTCGCGCTGACGCTCGCGGCGCTCTCCGATCCGGTGGCGGCGGGCGCCGGCGAGCTGGCTGCGTGCTCGACGCGCCCGGGCGGCTCCTGCTCGCGGTCGTCAGCCTGCTCTTCCTCTGCTGCGCGGTCTACGCGGTCGGCTACCTGCGCCACCGCGGCGAGCGCGCCAACCGCGTCTTCTGCGCCTGTCTGCTGGCGTTCCTCGGCACCATGAGCCTGGTCACCTGGTCCCACCACCTCGGCCTGATGTGGGTCGGCGATCGAGGCGACCACCCTGGCCACCGCGCCGCTGATCTACTTCAACCGCACGCCGCGCTCGCATCGAGGCGACCTGGAAGTACCTGCTGATCGGCTCGGTCGGCATCGCGCTGGCGCTGCTCGGCTCCTTCTTCCTCGGCCTACGCGTCGCTGCAGGGCGGCGGCGACCCGTCGCTGCTCTTCGCCGACCTGCTCGCCGGCGCCGCGTCGCTGTCGAAGCCCTGGCTGCACGCCGGCTTCGTCCTGCTGCTGGTCGGCTACGGCACCAAGATGGGCCTGGCGCCGATGCACACCTGGAAGCCCGACGCCTACGGCGAGGCGCCCGGCGTGGTCGGCGCCGCTGCTGGCCGGCGGCATGACCAGCTGCGCCTTCCTCGCGCATCCTGCGCGTCTGTCGCAGATCACCGCGGCGGCGGGCGAGGGCGCCTTCGCCCAGCCGGCTGCTGGTGCTCATCGGGCTCCTCTCGATGGCGGTCGCCGGCGCCTGTTCATGGTCGGCCAGCGCGACTTCAAGCGCATGCTCGCCTACTCGAGCGTCGAGCACATGGGCATCCTCGCGCTCGGCGACCGGCCTCGGCGGCCGGCGCCGGCTTCGGCGACCCTCCTGCACCTGCGTCAACAACGCCCTCGCCAAGGGCGTCGCTCTTCCTCTCGGCCGGCAACATCCACCGCGCCTTCGGCAGCAAGACCACCGACGAGGTGCGCGGGGCGCTCACGCCGGCTGCCGGTCTCCGGCACGCTCTTCCTGGTCGGCTTCCTCGCCATCACCGGCTCGCCCCCGTTCGGCCCGTTCGTCAGCGAGTTCGCGATCCTCAAGTCGATCTTCGCCGCGCCAGCGCTGGCTGCTCGGCGGCCTCTTCCTCGGCTGCCTCTTCCTGGTCTTCGTCGGCATGGGCGCGACGGTCCTCGCGGCGGTCCAGGGCGCGCCCGCCGGCGGCCGCCCGCGCGACCGACTACCGCGACCGCTTCCTGACCGTCGCGCCCGCGGTCGTGTTGCTCGGGCTCGTCCTGCTCTTCGGCCTGCACCTGCCGGCCGGGGCTGCGCGCGCTGCTCGCCGACGCCGCCGCCGCGCTCGAGGTGGGGCCGATGAGCGCGCCGGCGGCGCTGGCGCGCGCTCAAGGCGGGCGCCGCCCTGCCCCGCGCCGAGCTGCCCGAGCTCACGCCGGACGAGCTCGCCGACGCCCTCGTCGTCGAGGTCGGCTCGGGGCGGCGGGTGGTCGCCTACTTCGGCGTGCCGGACGGCGGACGGGCGTCCGCGCTCCATCGTGGTGCTCGCCGACGACGCCCGCGCCGAGCTCGCCGCGGCGACCGCGCGGGTCGACGGCGCGAGCTTCCCCTCGCGTCGCCGCGGCCTGCCCGCAGGTCCACCTGTTCGAGCGCGAGATCGCCGAGCAGTGCGGGCTCGTCGCGGCGGGGCACCCGTGGCTCGAAGCCGGTGCGCTTCGCAGTGGGCCTCGGCGCCCACGGCTCGACGTCGAAGAGCGCACGCCAACCTCCTCCCGGGGGTCACGGACTTCTTCCGCGTCGAGGGCGACGAGGTCCACGAGGTCGGCGGTCGGCCCGGTCCACGCCGGCGTCATCGAGCCGGGCCACTTCCGCTTCCAGTGCCACGGCGAGGAGGTGTTCCACCTCGAGATCTCGCCTCGGCTACCAGCACCGCGGCGTCGAGCGCGCGCTCGTCGGCGGCCCCGACCGCGCGCTCGATCCACTACGCCGAGACCGCTGGCCGGCGACACCACGCATCGGCCACGCCACCGCCTACTGCCAGGTCGTCGAGGCGCTCGCCGGGCTGCCGCGTGCCGGCGCGCGGCGCAGGCGCTGCGCGGCATCGCGCTCGAGCTCGAGCGGCTGGCCAACCACGTCGGCGACCTCGGCGCGCTGGCCGGCGACGTCGGCTTCCTGCCGACCGCCTCCTACTGCGGCCGCATCCGCGGCGACTTCCTCAACCTGACCGCGCTGCTCTGCGGCAGCCGCTTCGGCCGCGGCCTGGTGCGGCCCGGCGGCGTCGGCTTCGACCTCGACGCCGGCGCGCGCCGACGCGATCTGCGCGAGCGCCTCGACGCGCGCCTGCGCGACGCCGCCGGCGGCCGTCGAGCTGCTCTGGAACACGCCGTCGGTGCATGGCGCGCTTCGAGGACACCGGCGTCGGTGCCGCGCGAGGTCGCCGCGCGAGCTCGGCCTGGTCGGGCCCGGCCGCGCGCGCCTGCGGGCTCGAGCGCGACGTGCGCCACGACTACCCCGCGCGGCATCTACCGCTTCGCGCCACGTCCCGGTCGCGACCTGGCCGAGCGGGCGACGTCTTCGCCCGCGCCTACGTGCGCTGGCTGGAGATCCAGCGCTCGGTCGGCTTCGTCCGCGAGCAGCTCGACGCGCTGCCCGGCGGGCCCGGTCGCGGCGCCGGTCGGGCGCGCTCGGCGCCGGGCCGGCTCGCGGTGGCGCTGGTCGAGGGCTGGCGCGGCGAGATCTGCCACGTGGCGCTCACCGACGACGCGCGGCCGCTTCGCGCGCTACAAGGTCGTCGACCCGTCGTTCCACAACTGGTTCGGGCCTGGCGATGGCGCTGCGCGGCCAGCAGATCTCCGACTTCCCGCTCTGCAACAAGAGCTTCAACCTCTCCTACTGCGGGCACGACCTGTGATCGAGGGACCCGGACATGCTCGACCTGCTGCGCGCACGGCTCGCGCCAGGGGCACCGGACGCATCGCCTACCCGGCGGGCCGGCGCCGGCGCTGCCCGACCGCTTCCGCGGCCGCCCGGTGATCGACGCGGCGCGCTGCGCCGGCGGGCTGCCGGGCCTGCGCCGAGGCCTGCCCGACCGGCGCCGATCCGGCCGCGAGCCGGCGGCTCGCCATCGACCTCGGCCGCTGCCTGTTCTGCGCCGACTGCGCGAGCGCCTGCCCGACACGGCGCGCATCGCCTCACGCGGCGACCACCGGCTGGCGGCGCGCGCGCGCGCGAGGACCTGGTGGTCGACCGAGCGCGAGCCGTCGCGCCTGGCCGGCGCGCTCGACGACGAAGACTGCGCCGGCTGTTCGGCCGCTCGCTCAAGCTGCGCCAGGTGAGCGCCGGCGGCTGCAACGCCTGCGAGGCCGACGTCAACGTGCTGAGCACCTCGGTCTGGGACCTCGGCCGCTTCGGCATCCAGTTCGTCGCCTCGCCGCGCCACGCCGACGGCCTGCTCGATCACCGGTCCGGTCACCGAGAACATGCAGCTGGCGCTCGAGAAGACCTACGACGCCGTGCCCGCGCCGAAGATCGTCATCGCCGTCGGCGCCTGCGCGATCTCCGGCGGCCCCTACGTCGACCACCCCGAAGTCGCACGACGGCGCCGACGCGGTCGTGCCGGTCGACCTCTTCATCCCCGGCTGCCCGCCGCATCCGCTGACCATCCTCGACGGCCTGCTGCGGCTGCTCGGCCGCCTGGAGACCGCACCGACCCCCCGCTGACCCGCGCCGAGGAGGATCCTTGAAACCCAGCGCTGCCGCCCCGCTCCCCCAGGCCGATCCCGGCCTCTTCCTCGCGGATCTCGACGTCGCGACCGTCGCCGACCTCTTCGCCGCCTTCGTCGCCGCGCTCGCCGCGCGGCGCCTCGCCCAGGACCCCGACGCTCTGCTCGGCGTGCTGCTCGAGCGCGAGGCGATCGGCACCACCGCCACGGGCCAGGGCGTGGCGCTGCCGCACGTCCGCTCCCACGTCGTCACCGCCACCGCGCTCGCCTTCGCGCGCCTGCGCCGTCCGCTCGCCTTCGGCGCCGCCGACGGCCTGCCGGTGCGCGCCGCGGCGCTGCTCGTCGCTCCCTACGGTGTCCCGGGCGCGCTCTACCAGCCGCTGCTCGCGGTCCTCGCCGAGGCGGCGCACGACGAAGCGGGGCGCCTGCGCTGGCTCGAGGTCGAGACCTTCGCCGACTTCGACCGCCTGATGCGCAAGTCGATCCACCCCCGGCTCCAGGAGGTGCTGTCGCGATGAAGAAGCAGCTGAAGGACCTGGTCGCCCTGCAGGAGCTCGACGCCCTGCTCGGAGAGGTCGAGCAGGCGGCGGCGCGCGAGCGCGAGGAGGCCCTCGGCTTCGCGCTCGGCGAGACCGACCGGCTGCGGGCCGAGCGCGCCCGCCTGGCCGCGGGCCTGCGCCCCGAGATCCTCGCGCGCTACGAGACCGTGCGCCACCGGCACGCCCGCGCCGTGGTCCCGGCGAGCCAGGGCGTCTGCATGGGCTGCTTCACCCGCCGGCCGACCGCCATGGCGACCAGCCACGCCGGCGGCCTCGAGACCTGCGAGCGCTGCGGCCGCATCCTGTTCCGGCTCGAGGAGACCGGGACGCCGCGCTGAGCGCCGACCCGACCGCGCCGGCCCCGCGCGCCGCCTGTCGCGGCGCGAGCCGCCACCCGGAGGGCCGCAGCCGCAGGTGTGCGAGGCTCCCCGACATGTCCCGACCCGACCCGACGCGGCGCGCGCGGGCGCAGACGCTCGACGCCGCCGACCCGCTCGCGCGCTGGCGCGACGAGTTCGTGATCCCCGATCCGGCCCTCGTCTACCTCGACGGCAACTCGCTCGGCCGGATGCCGAAGCGCACCCTCGCGCGGCTCGAGCGGGTGCTCGACCGAGGAGTGGGCCGGAGGCCTGATCCGCTCGTGGGGCGAGTGGCTCGCGCTGCCGCTCGAGGTCGGCGATCGGCTGGCGCCGCTCCTGGGCGCCCGCGCCGGCGAGGTGCTCGTGCACGACTCGACCTCGGTGAACCTCTACCAGCTCGTGCACGCGGCGCTCGCGCTGCGCCCCGACCGGCCGGTGCTGGCGGTCGCCGAGCACGAGTTCCCGACCGATCGCTACGTGGTCGACGGCATCGCCGCGGCGACCGGCCGCGCTGTGCGCCACGGCTTCGACCGGCTCGACGACGTGGCGGTCGTCGTGCGCTCGGCGGTCGACTACCGCACCGCGGAGCGCTTCGATCTCGCCGCCGAAACGGCGCGGGCGAGCGCCGCCGGCGCGCTCGTCGTCTGGGACCTGTCGCACGCCGTGGGGGCGCTCGAGCTCGAGCTCGCCGCGGCGGGAGTCGAGCTCGCCGTCGGCTGCACCTACAAGTTCCTCAACGGCGGCCCCGGCGCGCCAGCCTTCTCCTACGTCGCGCGGGCGCTGCAGCCGGAGATCGTCCAGCCGATCCAGGGGTGGTTCGGCCGGCGCGACCAGTTCGCGATGGGCCCGCGCTACGAACCGCGCGCGGACGTCGGCACGCCTGCTGATCGGCACGCCCTCGATCCTCGCCCTCGCGGCGGCCGCGGCCGGCATCGAGCTCTGCGCGGCGGCGGGCATCGCGGCGATCGCCGCGAAGGCGGCGGCGCTCACCGGCTATGGTCTCGAGCTCTGCGACGACTTCGGACTCGTCACGCCCACGCCGCGCGAGGCGGGCCGGCGGGGCGCCCACGTCGCCGTCGTCCACCCCGCTGCCCGCGCGCTCGTCGAAGCGCTCGCGGCGCGCGGCATCGTCGCCGACTTCCGGGAGCCCGACATCGTCCGCTTCGGGCTCTCACCGCTCACCACCCGCTTCGTCGACGTCCACGACGGCCTCGCCGCCCTCGCCGACCACCTCCCAGAGCGCTCCGCCCGCGAAGGTCCGCACCAGCCGCAGCCAGGGCGCCGGTGAGCGCGGGCCGAGCAGCGCGCGCGGACGGGCGGCGAGCTCGAGCTCGGAGACGACGAGGAAGCGGACGCCCCGCTCGCGCAGCAGCCGCTCGATCCTCTCGAAGTATCGGCCGGGCTCGGCGCGCTCTCGGCCGAAAGCGTCCGGAATGTCGAGATACGGCCCCGGCAGGTAGCGCCCGAGGAACGGCGCCGTGCCGGCCAGCGCGGTGCCGGGCGTGGCGGCCGCAACCCCCCGCAAGGCGGCGATCTCGGCCACCGGATGGCGCCGGACGAAGGCCGGTACCTTCACCAGCGCGGTCTTGACGGAGAGCAGCGCGACCGCCGCGGCGAGCACGGCGGACGCCAGCCGGCCCGCGCTCCGGCCGGCGCCGAAACGCGAGCGCACCACCGCCACGCCCGCCGCCGCGAAGGCCGCGCCCACCGGGATGGCGAAGAGCAGGAAACGGCCCCAGGTAAAGAAGAGGAGCGCGAGCGCGAGCAGAAAGGCGGCGACGCTCGCGGCGAGCAGACCAGCGGCCCGGCTGCGGGCCACGACGAGCAGCGCGGCGAGCCCGGCGAGAACCAGGGTTGCGTAGAGCGCGCTGCCGAGGATCTGGCCCGGGCCGGAGTCGGCGAAGCGGAGCAGCTCTGCGAACCCGCTGCGGATGAGCTGGGCGGGATCGTGGGCCACCACGGCGCTCAGGGAGTCGAAAGGCACGCGCTCGAAGTACGACCAGTCGCCCTCGCCGTAGAGCTTCCAGGCCAGGTTCTTCCAGTTCTCGTCGTGGAGCGCGTCGCCGAAGCGCGTCGAGCGCAACCAGAAGTGCGGCGCGAGAACCAGGACAGCGAGGCTCGCCGCCAGGCCCAGCTCGGCCGCCCGGCGCCGCCAGGGCGCGCCCGCCAGGACGAAGCCGAGGAGCAGACCCGGGAGCAGGAAGGCCGCGTTGACCCGCAGGAACGCCGCCGTCCCGTAGAGCCCGCCGAGCGCCAGCGCGCTCCGCCGGCCGGGCGCCCGGGCGTGGTCGACGAGGGCCACCAGCAACCAGGCGGCGACCGCCGCGAAGCTCATGTCCGTGCTGGCGTGCTGACCGAGAATCCAGAGATTCGGGTTGACCGCGGTGAGCGCCATCGCCCAGGCCCCGGTCGCGGAGCCGCCGTCGCCGGGGGGTTCCGCGGGATCGAGCCGGGCGCCCAGGGCGTAGGCCGAGCGCGCCAGGAGCGCGGCCGCGAGATTCGAGAGGAGCCGCGCCGCGGTGAACGGCGCGATGCCCAGGGAGGCCAGCGCCGCGACCAGCAGCGGGTAGAGGAGCGGGCGATAGGGATCGTAGGGGATCTCGCCGCCGAGCAGCGCTTCGGCCTGGGCCACGAAGCCGTCACGCTCCTCGCCGCCGCTCTCCTCGACCCAGTGGTACCGGGCGCCGAACAGCGCCAGCGCCAGCGCCAGGAGAACGGCCGCGAGGTCGGCCCGGCGTCTGCCGGAAACGCGCCAGCTCACGCGCGCAGGATAGCCCGACCCGTACCTGCTCCTGGCCCCCGGGATCGTCGTCCCCATCGCCGCGGGTCCGCCACCGACAACGCGGTGGCGCAAGTCTCCCGGGGCGGAGCCGCGCCTGTCGCCGATTCGCCGTGCCGCTCGCCGCGCTGCCGCGCGAGCGCGAGGAAGGCGTCGCGCCACGCTCGCGTCGACTTGACGGCGGCGGGCGCGAGGCGGGATCCTCCTCGGGTATGTCCTGATCCGCGGAAGGACCCCGATGCTCGAGCCTCTCGACTACGAATCCGTCGGCCTCGTCTCCGGCCTGGAAGTCCACCAGCAGCTCGCCACGCGCCACAAGCTCTTCTGTCGCTGCCCCGCCGGGCGCTACACCGAGACCCACGACGGCGAGGTGCTGCGCCACATGCGCCCGACGCTCTCCGAGCTCGGCGAGTACGACGGCACGGCCCTGATGGAGTTCAAGACCCACAAGGAGATCGTCTACCTCCTCAACCGCGCCAACGTCTGCACCTACGAGATGGACGACACGCCGCCCTTCCTGGTCAACCAGGAGGCGATCGACTCCGCGATCGAGCTCTGTCTGATGATGGACATGGACATCATCGACGAGATCCACATCGCGCGGAAGCAGTACCTCGACGGTTCGATCCCCACCGGCTTCCAGCGCACCGCGATCGTCGGCGTCAACGGCTCGCTCCCCTTCCACGGGCGGCGGCTGACCGTGACCCACGTCAGCGTCGAGGAGGACTCCTGCCGCGAGGTGCGCGACAAGGGGCACCAGATCGTCTGGCGCACCGACCGCCTGGGCATGCCGCTCACCGAGACCGTGACCGGCGCGGAGCTGACGACGCCGCAGGAGGTGCGCGACGCGATCCTGCTCTGCGGGCTGACGGCGCGCTCGACCGGCCGGGTGCGCACCGGCATCGGCGCCTCGCGCCAGGACATCAACGTCAGCGTGCGCGGCGGCGACCGGGTCGAGATCAAGGGAGTGCCGCGCGCCGGCTACGCGGTGAAGCTGGTCCACAACGAAGGCGTGCGTCAGCACAACCTCCTGAAACTGCGCGCGGAGCTGCACCGCCGGGGCCTGATCGACCGCGAGTCGATCCGCGTCGAGCCCGTCGACGTCTCGTCGATCTTCGCCGGCGTCGATCTCGGCTTCCTGCGCCGCGCGCTCGAGGCCGGCGGCCGCGTCTACGCGATCAGGGTCGACGGCGTCGCGGGGCTCGCCCAGCACCGGACCCAGCCCGACACCACCTTCCTCGACGAGCTCTCGGGACGGATCCGCGTGATCGCCTGCCTCGACGAGCCGCCGATCGTGCTCTCCGGCGCCGCGCTGCCCGAGTTCTCCGACCGCTACCGGGTGCTCGAGCGGCTGCGCAAGCGCCTCCAGCTCGCCGCCGGCGACGACTTCTTCGTCGTCTGCGGCCCGGAGGAGGACTGCCTGACGGCGGCCGACGAGATCCGGCTCCGCTTCGCCGACGCCACCCAGGGCGTGCCGCGCGAGACGCGCCAGGCGCTCGCGGGCGGCTTCACCACCTTCGAGCGGATCCTGCCCGGGCCGGACCGCATGTATCCCGACACCGACTCGCCGCCCACCCGCGTCACCGCCGAGCGGGTGGCCGGGATCCGCGCCCGGCTCCGCCCGGCGCCCTGGGAGCGGCTCGAGCGCTACCTCGCGGCGCGGGTTCCCGAGGAGACCTGCAACTTCCTGATCCGCCGCGGCGGCGCCGAGATCCTCGACGCCGTCGTCGAAAGGACCGGAGTCGATCTCCTGCTCGCCGCGATCGAGATCGGCCAGCGCTCGAGCGCGCTCCGGCGCGCCGGCGTGCCGGTCGAGCGGCTCGGTCCGGCCGAGTGGGTCGAGGTCTTCGACCTCTTCACCGACGGCCGCATCCCGCGCGAGGGGATCGCCCCGGTGGCCGCCGCGGTGGCGCGCGACGGGCTCGACGCCGAAGCCGCGGCGCGCGCGGCCGGCATCGCGCTCGAGCCGCGCGAGAGCTGGCTGCCGGAGCTCGAACGC
Source organism: uncultured Acidobacteriota bacterium (assembly GCA_963803995.1). Taxonomy (GTDB): domain Bacteria; phylum Acidobacteriota; class Thermoanaerobaculia; order Multivoradales; family JAGPDF01; genus JACTMI01. Next base: position 37,939 of record CAWDOT010000022.1, on the reverse strand, counting down.
CGGCTCGCCGCGGCGCCTCCCGCCGGCGGGCCCGGCGACGGCGCGGAGGCCGCCCGCCGGCTGCGCGCGGCCACCGGCCAGGCGGTCTACGCCCTGCGCGGGCGCGCGCCCGCGAGCGACGTCGCCGCGGAGTTGCGCGAGCGGATCCTGGAGGTGGCGCGATGAGCGGCCGGCCGGCGAGCGCACCGATCGCCACCAGGGCTACCGCGGTCCCGCCCGCGCCGCCCTCGACCGTTTCGGCATCGGCGTCTGGAGCGAGGTCGAGATCGTCAACGACCAGGGCTCCGCCTTCGTCGGCGTCATCCTGCCGCGCAGCGAGACCGCCGACGACCTCCACCTCGTGATCAAGCTCTTCAACGGCTACAACGTCGGCATCCACGCCGAGCGGATCGCCGCGGCGCGCGAGACGGGCTACAAGAAGGCGGTCTACAAGATCCCCGAGAAGGACTTCCCCTTCGACCCGAAGAAGAAGAACGTCACGCTGCTCGGCACCGGCGGCACGATCGCCAGCCGCCTCGACTACCGCACCGGCGCGGTGATCCCGGCCTTCACCCCGGGCGAGCTCTACGGCGCGGTGCCCGAGCTCGCCGACATCGCCAACCTCGACACCAAGAAGCTCTTCGGCGTGTTCAGCGAGAACATGGGCCCGGAGCAGTACATCGCGCTGGCGAAGGCGATCGGCGAGGAGATCGCGCGCGGGGTCGACGGCATCGTCGTCGGCCACGGCACCGACACGATGTCCCACACCGGCGCGATCCTCACCTTCATGGTGCAGCAGAGCCCGGTGCCGATCGTCATCGTCGGCAGCCAGCGCTCCTCGGACCGCCCCTCCTCGGACGCCGCGCTGAACCTGATGAACGCCGTGCGCACCGCCGCCGAGTGCGACATCGCCGAGGTCATGCTCTGCATGTTCGGCCCGACCTCGGACAACTACGACCTGCTCCACCGCGGCACGCGCTGCCGCAAGATGCACTCCTGCTACCGGAGCACCTTCCGCACCATCGGCGCGACGCCGCTCGCCACGGTCAGCCGCTATCCGAAGGAGCCGGGGGAAGCCACTTCACCTACATCTCCGACGACTTCCTCCGGCGCGACAAGAGCCGCGTGCCGGTCATCAACCCGGCCTTCGAGGAGAAGGTGACGATCCAGTACTACTACCCGAACTTCAAGCCCGACATCATCGACGGCCTCTCGGCCATGGGCTACCGCGGGCTGGTCATCGCCGGCACCGGCCTCGGCCACGTCAACAAGCCGCTCTACCCGGCGATCAAGCGCGCGATCGAGAAGGGCATGACCGTGGTGATGACGGTGCAGACGCTCTGGGGCTTCGCCCAGATGTACGTCTACGACACCGGCCGCGACCTGCTCGACCTCGGCATCATCCCGCTCGACAACATGCTGCCCGAGACCGCCTACATGAAGCTCGCCTGGGTGCTCGGGCAGACCGACGATCCGGCGCGCATCCGCGCCATGATGACCACCCCGATCAACCACGAGATCGAGCCGCGCGAGCCGCACAACGGCTACCTGATCCTCCAGGGCGGCCTGCCCGAGGTCGACGCCTTCGTCTCGAAGCACTGGAAGTAGGAGCCTCCGGGCCGGTGCCGCGCACCGGCCCGGAGGTCGCCGGCTCAGCCCTGCCGGCGCACCGCGATCCAGCCCGCCGCGCCGGTCAGCAGCGCGAGCAGCGCCAGCGCCCGCGGGTCGAGCGTCGGGATCTCCTCGATCGTCAGGGCGTTGATCGCGATCGTCGCGGTGCCGGTGTTGTCCCCGGGCGCCGGGTCGGTCACCCCCGCCGGCAGCGTCGCCGTGCAGGTGTTCTCGATCTCGGCGTCGAGGTCGGACCAGACGTCGCAGGTCGCCGTGTAGGTGACGCTCGAGCCCGGCGGCAGGTCGACGACGTCGACGATGTCCCCGGTCCCCGCCGCGGCGCAGGTCGCGCCGCCCTGCGCCGTGCAGGTCCAGGCGAGGTTCGCCTGCAGCGCGACCGGGAAGTAGTCCTCGACGAGGACGCCCGGCGCCGCGCTCGGCCCGGCGTTGGCGACGACGATCGTGAAGGTCGCCGTCTCGCCGTTGTCGAGCGCGGTGGGGTCGACCGTCTTGACCACCGAGACGTCGGCCTGGGGCGCCAGCGTGTCGGTGTCGGTCGCGCTGTTGTTGCCCGGCACCGGGTCGGTCACGCCGGCGCCGGGCGCGACGGTCGCGGTGTTGACCAGCGTGCCGGTCGCCGCCGGGTCGATCGCGCAGGTCGCCGAGAAGGTGACCGAGCCGCCCGCCGGGAGGTTCACGTTGGTGCCGAGGTTGCCGCTGCCGTTGGCCGGACAGCTGCCGCCGCCGGTGCCGCTGCAGGTCCAGGCGACGCTCGTGCAGGCCGCCGGGAAGCTGTCGGCGACCGGCGCGGCCGGGGCATTGCTCGGCCCCGCGTTGGCCACCGCGATCGTGTAGGTCGTGCTGGTTCCGGGCACCGCCGTGGTGACGCCGTCGCTCTTGACGATCGACACGTTCGCCTGCGGAGTCAACGTGTCGGTGTCGGTCGAGCTGTTGTTGCCCGGCGCCGGATCGGTGACGCCGGGGCCGGCGCCGACCGTCGCGGTGTTGACCAGCGTGCCGGTCGCGGCGGGGCTGATCGGGCAGACCGCCGAGAAGGTGACCGAGCCTCCGACCGGGAGGTTCACCGCCGTGCCGAGGTTGCCGCTGCCGTTGGCCGGACAGCTGCCGCCGCCGGCGCCGGTGCAGGTCCAGGCCACCGACGTGCACGCGGCGGGGAACGTGTCCGCGACCGTCGCCGCCGGCGCGTGGCTCGGACCGGCGTTCGACACGACGATCGTGTAGGTGGTGTTCGTTCCGGGCACCGCGGTCGTGACGCCGTCGGTCTTGCTGATCGCGACGTTGGCTTGCGGGGTCAGCGTGTCGGTGTCGGTGGCCGAGTCGTTGCCCGAGACCGGATCGGTGACGCCCGGCCCGGGCGCGACCGAGGCGGTGTTGGACAGCGTCCCGACCGCGGCCGGGCTGATCGCGCAGGTGGCCGTGAAGGTGACCGAGGCGCCGGCCGGGAGGTTCACCGTGGCGGCGAGGTTGCCGCTGCCGTTGGCCGGACAGCTGCCGCCCCCGGCGCCGGCGCAGGTCCAGACGACGCTCGTGCAGGCGGCCGGGAAGGTGTCGGAGACCTGGGCCGCCGGCGCGTCGCTCGGGCCGGCATTGCTCACCGCGATCGTGTAGGTCGTCGCGGTTCCGGGCACCGCGGTCGCGACCCCGTCGGTCTTGGTCACGCCCAGGTTGGCCTGCGGGGTCAGCGTGTCGACGTCGAGCGCGAAGTTCGGCCCGGCGCAGGCGCGGTTGCTGAGCGTGCCCGTCGCCGAGGCGGCGAGGGTGCCGGTGACCGTGTAGGTGACCGAGCTGCCGGCTGGCAGGTCCACCACGTCGTCGATCGGCCCGGAGCCCGCGCCCGTGAAGCCGCTCGCCCCGCCGGTGCCGACCGCGGAGTAGGTCACGCCGGTGAGGATCGCCGCGAAGGTGTCGGTGACCTCCACTCCGGTCTCCGCCACCGCGGTCGAGTTGACCACGGTGATCGTGTAGGTGAATGCCGTGCCGGGGATCTCCGTCGGGGTGGAGTCGGTCTTCGTCACCGCGAAGCCGAGGTCCGCGACGGTCTGCGAGAAGCCGATGCTGCCGGCCGCACCGCCGCCGGTACCGCCGCTGGTGGCCGGGCCCCCGGCGACCGTGAAGCTGCCGGCGCCGGTGACGGCGCCGCGGACCAGGATGCGCCCGCCGCCGCCGCTGCCACCGCCGCCGCAGCAGCCCCCGCCGCCGCCGCTGCCGCCGTTGGCGCGCACCAGGCCGGCGTGGCCGATCGCCGGCGCGCGCAGCACGACCGCGCCGCCGCCGCCGCCGCCCGAGCCGCCGGTGTCGCTGAGCGCGCCGTTGCCGCCGTTGGCCGAAACGACGCCCGCAGCAGCGATGGTGAGCGTGTTGCCCGCCATCAGCAGGAGCGCGCCGCCACCCCCGCCGCCCGAGGCGGCGTCGCAGCCGGAGAACTGCGTCCCCGCCCCACCCCCACCGCTGCCGCCCTCGAGTGCCGCGAGGAGATTGCCGTAGGCCGGACCGCCGGCGCCGGGCGTGCCGTTGCCACCACCCCCGCCCCCGCCCGCGCCGCCGAAGCCCGCGCCACCGGCGCCGGCCGTCCCTTGCGGCCCGCCGCCACCACCCCCCGGGCCTTCGCCCGCGGAGCCGGCGCCCGGAGAGTTGAGCACGCCCACGCCGCCGTCGGCGCCGCCCGCACCACCCGGCGACAGCGTCATCGTCTGGCAGGAGGGCGCCGTCGGCGTCGCGTTCGAGCCGTCGACGTTGAGGTTGCCGAGGATCTGCACCGTGTCCGCCGCCGCGATGACCAGGGGCCGGCTGCCGATGCCGCGCACCGTTGCGCCGGCGGGAACGACGAAGTTGTCGAAGTAGAAGTACATCTTGCCGTCGAAGATGACGCCGCCCGGAATCCCGCCGTAGGTGCCCCAGTCGGTGTCGAAGATCGTGGTGCCCGCCGGGGCCGTCCAATCACCGAGCGTGGCGAGCTGGCAGAAGCCCTCGAGGCAGGGCGACGCATACGCGATGCTCAGGGCCACTCCCGCCCCACCCGCGCCGCCGCCGCCGCTGCCGCCGCCGGTGGCACCGCCGCCGACGACCGAGTAGGTCCCGGCGCCCGACGCGGCGCCGATCACCAGGATCCGCCCGCCCGCGCCGCTGCCGCCGCCGCCGCAGCAGCCGCCACCGCCGCCGACGCCGGCGTTGGCGCGCACCGCTCCAGCGTGGCTGATCGCCGGCGCGCGCAGCACGACGGCGCCGCCGCTGCCGCCGCCCGAGCCGCCGGTGTCGCTGAGCGCGCCGTTGCCGCCGCTGGCCGAGACGATCGCCCCGGCGACGATCGTGAGCGAGGTCCGCGAGGAGAGCAGGAGCGCGCCGCCGCCGCCGCCCCCCGAGGCGGCGTCGCAGCCGGAGACCTGCGTCCCCGCCCCGCCGCCGCCGCTGCCGCCCTGGAAGAGGGCGAGCAGGTCGCCGTATGCCGGACCGCCGGCGCCGGGGGTGCCGTTGCCGCCGCCGCCCCCCCCGCCATTGCCGCCGAAGCCGGCGCCACCGGCGCCGGCCGTGCCCTGGGGCCCGCCGCCGCCACCGCCCGGGCCTTCGCCGATCGAGCCGGCACCGGGGGAGTTGAGCACGCCCGCGCCGCCGTCCCCGCCGCCCGCGCCGCCCGGCGACAGCGTCATCGTCTGGCAGGAGGGCGCTGTCGGCGTCGCGTTCGCGCCGTTCACGTGGACCGTGCCGGCGACGTTGATCGCTCCCTCTGCGAGGAGGATCAGCCGGCGGTTGCCGATTCCCTGAACGATCGTGCCCGCGGGCACGTCGATCGAATCGAAGAAGTAGACCGCGTCGCCGCCGAGGCTCACGCCTCCGGGCTGTCCGCCGTAAGTGAGGGCGTCGGTGTCGAAGACCACGGTGCCGACCGCCGTGAAGGCGCCGAGCGACTCGAATCCGCAGGTATCCGGCAAGTCGAGGAACGTGGCGAGCCCCACCGGTCGCAGCGCGACCGGCACGTCGGGCGTCGCCGCCGGGGCTTCCGGCTCCGCCGCGCCGCCGGTGTTGTTCGACCCCGCCGCGACCGGCTCCTCCGCCGGGGCCGACGGGGGCTGGAAGCTGCCCGGGTTGTTGCTCGGATCGGCGGGAACTGCCGCCTGGAGCGAACCGGAGAGTCCGGTCCAGAGCAGTGCGACCGCGACCCGGCAGGCCGCGGAGCGTGAAGCGCTGGCGATCATGAGTCCCTCCCGGGAAGGATGGCAAGCGATTGTGAAAACTTTCACACATGGTACTCCCCCGCCTTCCCCTGTCAATCGGCGACCCCTCGGCGAGATCGCCCGCGCGGGGCGCCCGCGCGACCCGTGCCGGCAGGTCCCCGTGGCCCCGGACCGGGGTGGCGGGTTTTTCCCGGCTTCCCGTAGCTGTGGAGTGAACGGCGGTACCGGGGAGACCGGCCGCCTCCACCGAGGAGGAAGTCATGGAAGCTGTCGCCACGAAGCCAGCGCCGATGCCGATCAACGGGGTCAACACCACCGGGGTCTTCGCCACCATCAACGCCGTCCGCGAGCAGCCCGCGCTCGGCAAGTTCACCTTCCGCGCCAGCAACCGCTGGCTCGCGGGGACGCACAGCGAGAGCCGCGCCGAGGGCTTCTCGGGCGCGGGCTCCGAGCACCGGCACAAGGCGGTCTACCGCTTCGACGCCGACCACCCCGCCGTGCTGGTCGGCCAGGACGACGGTCCGACGCCGGTCGAGTTCCTGCTCTACGGCCTCGCCGCCTGCCTGACCGCCGGCATCGCCAACGTCGCCGCCGCGCGCGGCGTGAAGCTCACCTCGGTCGAGTCGACGGTCGAGGGGGACATCGACCTGCGCGCGATCTTCGGCATCACCGACGAGGTGCGCAACGGTTACGAGCAGATCCGCATCTCGTTCAGGATCGCCGGCGACGCCGCGCCCGAGAAGCTGCGCGCCATCGTCGAGCAGTCGCGCGCCCGCTCCGCGGTCTTCGACGTGCTGACCCGCGGCACCGCCGTCGCGGTCGAGGTCGAGGCCGTCTGAGGATCTCCCCGGGGTCGCCGGCCGCGCTCTCCCGGGCCGGCCGGCGACCCGCTTGTCCTCCACCCCGGAACGAAGCGCGGAACAGGGAGTGAGTCCGATGCGCGACATCGACACCCTCGTCGTCGGCGGCAGCCAGGCGGGCCTCGCCATGAGCCGCTGCCTCGCCGAGCGCGGCGTCGAGCACGTCGTCCTCGAGCGGGGGAAGGTCGGCGAGCGCTGGCGCAGCGAGCGCTGGCCGAGCCTGCGCCTGCTGACGCCGAACTGGCAGAGCCGCCTGCCCGGCTTCCGCTACCGCGGCGACGACCCGCACGGCTACATGACGAAGCACGAGCTGGTCGCCTTCCTCGAGGCCTACGCGCGCTCCTTCGCGGCGCCGGTCGAGGCGGGAACCGCCGTGCTCGAGGTCGCCAGCGCCGAGGGCGGCGGCTACCGGGTGTCGACCGACCGCGGCGCGTGGACCGCGCGCCGCGTCGTGCTCGCCACCGGGCACTCCGACCGGCCGGCGGTGCCGCGCTTCGCCGCCGGGATTCCGGCCGCGGTCCGGCAGGTGGTCCCCACCGGCTACCGGGGCCCCGACGAGCTGCCGCCCGGCGGTGTGCTGGTGGTCGGCGCCTCCGCGACCGGAGTCCAGCTCGCCGACGAGATCCACCGCTCCGGACGCCCGGTGACGCTCGCGGTCGGCCGGCACACCCGCCTGCCGCGCAACTACCGGGGCCGCGACATCCTCTTCTGGCTCGACGCGCTGGGCCTCCTCGACGAGCGCGCCGACCAGGTCCACGACCTCGAGGCGTCGCTGCGGCAGCCCTCCTTCCAGTTGGTCGGCCGCCCCGACCACGCCACGCTCGACCTCGCCGTGCTCCAGGCGATGGGCGTCCGCCTGGTCGGCACCGCGGTCGGCGTCGAGTCGGGCCGCCTCGAGCTCTGCCAGGACCTCGCCGCCTCGACGCTCAAGGCCGACGCCAAGCTTGCGCGCCTGCTCGCGCGCATCGACCGTTTCGTCGAGCGCGCCGGCCTCGAGTCGGAGGTCGCGCCGCCCGCGCCGATCGCCCCCGTCGCCGCGCCGCCGGCGCCGACCTCGCTCGATCTCGCCGCGGAGGGGATCGCGACCGTCGTCTGGGCGACCGGCTACCGCCGCGAGTACCCCTGGCTCGCCGTGCCGGTGCTCGACGAGCGCGGCGAGATCCGCCACCGGGGCGGCGTCACCCCCGCGCGCGGGCTCTACGCGCTCGGCCTGCGCTTCCAGCGGCGGCGCAACTCGAGCTTCCTCGACGGCGTCGGCACCGACGCGCGCGAGCTCGCCGACCACCTCGTCGCGAGCCGCCTCGCGCCCGCCGCTTGAGCGCCCTGACCGCACGGAGAGAGGCCATGTCCCGTTTCGACGAGCTCGAGGACCGTTACGACGTGGTGGTGGTCGGCGCCCGCGCCGCGGGCGCCGCGACCGCGATGCTGCTCGCCCGCGGCGGGCTGCGCGTGCTGGCCGTCGACCGCGGGCGGCGCGGCTCGGACACCCTCTCGACCCTCGCCCTCATGCGCGGCGGCGTCCTGCAGCTCGCCCGCTGGGGGCTGCTCGAGCGGCTGCGCGCGGCCGGCACGCCGGCGGTCCGGCGCACGACCTTCCACTACGGCGGCGCGGCGACCGCGGTCGCCATCAAGGCGCAGGATGGCGTCGACTCGCTCTGCGCGCCGCGCCGCACGCTGCTCGACGCGCTGCTGGTCGAGGCCGCCGAAGCCGCCGGCGCCGAGGTCCACCACGAGGTGCGCATGACCCGGCTGCTGCGCGCGGCGGGCGACCGTGTCGAAGGCGTCGAGCTCGAGAGCGCGGCCGGCGCGCTGCGCCGCGTGCGCGCCGGACAAGTGGTCGGCGCCGACGGGGCCCGCTCGCGCGTCGCCCGGCTCGCCGGCGCGCGCGCCCTGCGGGTGGGACGCAACGCGAGCGGTGTCGTCTACGGCTTCTGGGAGGGCCTCGCCGACGACGGCTACCACTGGCACTACGTGCCGGGCGCTGCGGCCGGCGTGATCCCGACCAACGGCGGCGCCACCCTGGTCTTCTCCGCGGTCGCGCGCCGCCGCTTCCTCGACGAGATCCGGTGGGACCTCGCCGCGGGGCATCAGCGGGTGATCGGGGAGGTCTCGCCCCCGCTCGCCGCGGCGCTCGGCCGCGCGCGCAGGCTCGAGAGCCTGCGCGGCTTCCCGGGCGAGGCCGGCATCCTGCGCCAGGCCTGGGGTCCGGGCTGGGCTCTCGTCGGCGACGCCGGACACTTCAAGGATCCGATCACCGCCCACGGGCTGACCGACGCGCTGCGCGACGCGGAGCTTCTCGCGCGCGCGATCGCGGCGGGCACCGAGAGCGCGCTCGCCGACTATCAGGCCCGGCGCGACGAGCTGGCGATCCCGCTCTTCGACGTCTCGGACGCCGTCGCCGGCTACGACTGGACGCTCGAGCGGGTCCAGACGCTCCACCGCGAGCTCTCCGCGGCGATGAAGCAGGAGGTCGCCGCGCTGCTCGCGCTCGATGATTCCCGCGCCCGCAGCGGCGCTCGCCGGCGGCTGACCGCCGGCTCGAAAGGAGACCGCACGTGAACCCGACTCCGATTCCCGCCTGGCCCGCCGGCGCGCCCCGCGTCGGCGCCACCGCGCGCCGCAGCCGCGTCGTCCGCAGCGACTACATCCGGCTCTTCACCGAGATCAGCGGCGACGAGAACCCGCTGCACTACGACGAGGCCGCCGCGCGCGCGTCGCGCTTCGGCGAGATCGTCGTCCAGGGGGGAATCACCAGCTCGATCCTCAACGCCGTGGTCGCCGAGGACCTGCCGGGTCCCGGCACGGTCTTCCTGCAGGTCGACTGGAGATTCACCGCTCCGGTCCGCCCCGGCGACACCATCACCGGCGAGGTCGAGGTGCTCGAGGTGCGCGAGGACAAGCCGATCACGAAGCTCGCCACCCGTGTCGTGCGGCAGGACGGCGTCGTCGCCCTCGAGGGGACCGCCGTCTGCTACACGATGGCGCTCGGCGCCGGATGAGGCTCGCGGCCCGGCTCGGGCTCCGGCCGCGCCCGGGCGCGCGCCGCTGGTACCATCGGCTCCTCTCGAACGGTCGACGACGGGGGGGTCGAATGCCGATGGGAGAGGTCACGCTCCTGCTGCAGGCGATGCGCGACGGCGAGGCCGGCGCTTTCGACCGCCTCGTGCCGCTCGTCTACGACGAGCTCCGGCGCATCGCCCACGGCCACCTCCGGCGCCACCGCCCCGGCCAGACGCTCGACACCACGGGGCTCGTGCACGAGGCCTACCTCAAGCTCGCCGAGCAGGGGGGGCTCGACGTGCGCGACCGCGGCCACTTCCTGGCCGTCTCGGCGCGCGCCATGCGCCAGGTGCTGGTCGACTTCGCGCGCGCCCGCACGGCGGCCAAGCGCGGAGGTCCCGACGTCCAGCGCGTGCCGCTCGAAGAGGAGGCCGCCGCCGTCGCCTCCCAGGCCGAGCTCCTGCTCGACATCGACCGGGCGCTCGAGAGTCTGCGCGGGCACAGCGAACGGCTCGCCCAGGTCGTCGAGTGCCGCTACTTCGCCGGCTACTCCGAGGAGGAGACCGCCGAGGCGCTCGGCACTTCGCTGCGCACCGCGCAACGCGACTGGCTGCGCGCGCGCGCCTGGCTGCGCCGCGCGCTCGAGGAGGGCCCGGCAGCGGACGCGCCGTGAACGGGCGCTTCGCCGAGCTCGACCGCCTCCTCGAGGCGGCGCTCGAGTTGCCGGAAGAGCGGCGGGCGGCCTTCCTCGCCGAGCGCTGCGCCGAGCCCGCGCTGCGCGCCGAGATCGAGCGCATGCTCGCCGACATCGGGCGCGCCGACACGCTTCTGCCCCCGGCGGGCGCGCTCGCCGGACCGCTCGGCGAAGCCTTCGCGCGCGAGCTCACCGCGCCGCCCGACGCCCCGGCGCCCGGGCGGCGGATCGACGACTTCGAGCTCGTGCGGCCGCTCGGCCGCGGCGGCATGGGCGAGGTCTGGGAGGCCGAGCAGCTCGCGCCGGTCCGACGCCGGGTCGCGCTCAAGCTGATCCGCCACGGACAGGACTCCGGGCGCCTGCTCGCCCGCTTCGCGTCGGAGCGCCAGGCGCTCGCGCTGATGAGCCACCCGGCGATCGCGCGCGTCTTCGACGGCGGCTCGACCCCCGCCGGCCGCCCCTACTTCGTCATGGAGCTGGTCGCCGGCGAGCCGATCACCGCTTTCTGCGACCGCGAGCGGCTGCCGGTCGAGCGCCGCCTCGCGCTCTTCCTCGAGGTCTGCGACGGCGTGCAGCACGCCCACCACCGCGGCATCGTCCACCGCGACCTCAAGCCTTCCAACATCCTGGTCGCCGAGGTCGACGGCCGGCCGACCCCGAAGATCATCGACTTCGGCATCGCCCGCGCGGTCGCCGACCCGCTCTCCGGCGAGAGCGTGCTCACCGAGTACGGCGAGTTCGTCGGCACGCCGGAGTACATGAGCCCCGAACAGGCCGGCGGCGACCCGGCGGACGTCGACACCCGCGCCGACGTCTACGCGCTCGGCGTGCTGCTCTACGAACTGCTCGCCGGCGCGCGCCCGTTCGAGTCCGGGACGCTGCGCGGCGCGGGGCTGCTCGAGCTCCTGCGCACGGTGCGCGAGGTCGAGCCGCAGCGGCCGAGCGAGCGGCTCGCGGGGCGAACCGAGAGCGAGCGCGAGAACGTCGCCGCGCGGCGCGGCGAAACGGCCGGCGGCCTCGTCCGACGCCTGCGCGGCGACCTCGACTGGATCGTCGCCCGCGCGCTCGAGAAGGAGCGCGAGCGCCGCTATGGCTCGCCCCAGGAGCTCGCCGCCGATCTCCGGCGCCATCTCGCCGACCAGCCGGTGCTGGCCGGCCCGCCGTCGACCGGCTACCGCCTGCGCAAACTGGCCCGGCGCCACCGCGGCGCGGTGGCGGCCGGCCTGGTCGTCACCGCAGCGCTGGTCGCGGGCGCCGGACTGAGCCTCTGGCAGGCGGTGCGCGCCACCCGCGCCGAGCGCGCCGCCCGCGCCGAGGCGGAGACCGCACGCCAGGTTTCGGAGTTCCTGACCGGCCTGTTCGAGCGCTCGGACCCCGGAATCGCCCTCGGCAGCGATCCGACCGCCCGCGAGATCCTCGCGCGCGGCCGCGAGAAGCTCGAGACCGAGCTCGCCGGCCAGCCCCTGATCCGGGCGCGGCTCGAGGCGACGATCGGCGGCATCCTGCGCAAGCTCGGCCACTACGACGAGGCGCGGCCCCTGGTCGAAAGCTCCCTCGAAATCCGCCAGCGCGAGCTCCCCGCGGGACACCCGGATTGCGTGCGGGCGGTGCTCGCCCTGGCGCGGCTCGAGGCCGAGGTCGTCCACCACGAGCGCGCCGAGGCGCTCTTCCGGGAAGCGCACGCCGGTCTGGTCGCGGCCTTCGGCGCCGAACATCCGGAGACGCTCGACGCCGTCGTCGAGCTCGCCCAGGTCGTGATGAACCAGGGCCGCTACGAGGAGGCCGAGCGGCTCTACCGCGAGTCGGCGCTCGCGCTCGAGCGGGTGGCGGGACCCGACGACGTGCTGGTCGGCCACGCCTGGAGCGGCGACGGCAACGCCCTCTACCGGCTCGGCCGCCTGGCGGAGGCCGAGGCCGCGCATCGCCGCGCGCTCGGCATCTACGAGCGAGGCCTCGGGCCGGACCACCCGTCGGTGGCGCTGGTGCTCGGCAACCTCACCGGCACGCTGGCGCCGATGGGGAGGTACGCGGAAGCGAAGGCGGCCGGCCGCAGGGCGCTCGCGATCCACGAGAAGGTCTACGGCCCCGAGCACCGCTTCGTGGCCACCGCGCTCACCAACCTGGCGACCGTGTACGGCGGCAACGGCGAGCTCGACGAGGCGGAGCGGCTCCTGCTGCGCGGGCTCGAGATCCGCACCAGGGTGTTCGGCGCCGACTCGCCCGAGACCGGCATCGACTACAAGAACCTCGGTCACCTGGCGACGCTGCGCGGCGACTACGACCGGGCGGAGCGCTACCTCACGCGCTCGCTCGCCATCGACGAGGCCCGGCTCGGCTCCGACCATCCCCGCGTCGGCTGGGATCTCGGCGCGCTCGGGGCGCTCGACCTGCGCCGCGCGCGCTACGCCGAGGCGGAGGTGAAGCTCGCACGGGCGCTCGCGATCGCTCGCGCGAAGCTCGGACCGGACCACCGCGAGGTGGCGCGCTACGAGCGCGACCTGGCGCGGGTCGACCTTGCGGGCGGCCGTCTCGACGAAGCCGACCGACGCGCGCAGCGCGCGAGAGAGATTCTCGAGCGGCAGTCGAAGGAGAGCCCCGAGCTGCCGGCCGCGCTCGAGGCCGAGGGCGAGGTCGCGGCCGCCCGTGGCGACCTCGCGCGGGCGCGCGCGAGCTTCGAGCGCTCGCTCGCGCTCAACGAGAAGATCTCCGGACCCGACCACCCCGAGCTCGCCGGGACGCTGGTCGATCTGGCGGAGGTCTCCCGGCGCGAAGGCGACGCGGCGGCGGCGGCGGAGCTCTGCCGGCGCGCGCTGGCGATCGCCGAGCGGGCGCACGGCGCCGAGCATCCCGATGTCGGGCTCGCGCTGCGCGGCCTCGGCGAGGCGCTCGCCGCCGGCGGCGACACCGCGGCGGCCGCCGATTCCCTCCGCCGCGCCGCCGCCCTGCTCGAGGCAGGCCTCGGCCCCGGCCACCCCGAGACCGCACGGGCGCGGCGCGCACTTGCCGGGGCCGGCGGCGGCAGCGCGTCCGGTTAGACTGGAGATCGGGACCGTCAGGGAGGTCCCGCGGGCCGGCGGCGCACCGTCCGGCCCCGGACCGCGCCCGTCGCTCCGGTACCCGGAAAGGACCTCGGACATGCGCTGGACCCCGCTCGCCGCGCTCTTCGCGCTGGGGGCTCCGCTCGCCCTGTCGGCGCAGATCGTCGACCACGACGACGTCGACGTCGTCGCCTCGCTGCCGCAGTGCGCGCTCGACGCCGTCGGCGCGCAGCGCTGGCTGTTCACCCACGCTTCGGTCGGCGGCAACCTGCTCGAGGGGCTCGACGATCTCCACGCCGAGGAGCCCGCCCGCTTCCCGCTGCTGACGACCTGGGTCGCCTACGACGGCGGCGCCCTGCAGTGCGACCCGCCCCCGGCGACGACCCTGCCGGGGACCGTCTACGAGTGCGGGCGCGGCAATCCGGGGTGGGAGGACAAGCTGACCATCTTCGAGCGCTCGGTCGAGCTCGCCGGCTGGGAGTCGCCGGCGATCGACCTGGCGATGGACAAGCTCTGCTACATCGACCAGGACGCCGATGCCGCGCTCTACCTCGCCGCGATGGACGCGCTCGCCGCCGCGCATCCGGACACCCGCTTCGTTCACGCGACGATGCCGCTCACCACCGGCGCGGACGGCGACAACGTCCTGCGCAACGCCTACAACCTGGCGGTCCGCGCGCACTGCGCGGCGAGCGGCGAGCTGCTCTACGACGTGGCCGACATGGAGGCCCACGACCCGGACGGAATCGAGCAGACCTTCGACTCCGGGGGCGTCTCCTACCAGAAGCTCTTCGCCGGCTACACCGGCGACGGCGGCCACCTCGACACCGAGCTCGGCCACCGCCGCGTCGCCCGCGGCTGGTACGCGGTCGCCGCGACGCTCGCGTCCTGCCACGTCTTCACCGACAACTTCGAGACCCGGGACACCGTCCGCTGGTCCACGGTCCTTCCCTGACGAACGGGATCCGTTCCGCGCCTAGAACGCCGCGCGCAGGTAGAAGCGGAAGCCGTTCGTGGAGAGGTCGACCGAGCCGTTCCAGTCGCTCCTGTCGACGTCGGCATCGTAGTAGGTGCCGTCGAAGCTCGCGCCGAGGGCGAGCGGGCCCCAGACGTAGAAGTCCGCGCCCAGCGCGTAGAGGCCGGCGCTGCCGCTGTAGTCGCCCACGGTCACCGAGGGCAGGATTCTGGCCTTGCCGTAGAGCACCAGCCGGTGCCAGGGGCTGCCCTTGACCGAGAGGCCGATCATCGGCACCGGAAGGTCGGTCGAGGCCGACGTGCCTCGCGACACGCTGCCGCCGCCCCCGCCCAGCTCGACGCTCGCGCTCGCGCTGGCGTCGAGCGAGAGATAGACGAGACCGAAGGTCCCGCCCAGGCCGAAGCTCTCGCGGCGCATGAACCAGTAGGTGTAGGCGGCGCCGATCGAGGTCGTGTCGAAGTCGACCGACGCCTCCGCGCCGATCGGGAAGACCACGCCGCCGATCTCGATGTCGCGCCGGATCGAGCGCGAGCCGCTCCGGTCGAGCGACCAGTAGTCGAACTCGATCGAGTGCCGCTCGGCGAAGGCCCAGTCGAGCTTCAGGCTGATCACCGACTCGGTGTCCGGCAGGCCGATGTCCTCCGACAGGTCGATCGGCTGGCCGACGAGCTCGATCTCGCCCGCGACCTTGATCTTGTCGCTGGTCGAAATCTGATAGGCGCCCGCGTCGACCGCGAAACGGGGCCAGAGGTGGCTGGTCTCCTCGGCCGTGGCCGGGGGGGTCGCCGCGGCCGCCAGCGCGATCAGGAGGAGTGCACCGGGAACGAGCTTTCGGAACATGACCCTCTTCCTCTCCTTTCCCCGCGACCGCTCTTCCGGGTCGGCGGGGTTTCAGCATTCGATGGTGCGCCCTCCGCGGGACCCTGTCCAGCGGAAGATCAACTAAGGTCGGCCACCGCGGACGACCTTCCAGTCCCCCTTCATGCTCACCACCGTCCATCCCCGCGCCGGCGCTTCGTCGAGGGCGCGCGCCAGGCGGCCGATGTGGGAGTCACGGTCGTAGGCGACCTCGCGCCCGGCGTCGTCGTGGTGGAGGATCAGGCCGAGCCGCGGTCCCGGCCCGCTCGTCGTCCACTCGAGCATCTCGAAGTCGCCGTCCGAGTTGCCGAAGGCGAGGATCGGCCGGCGGCCGATGTGGCGCTGGATGCCGACCGGTTTGCCGGCTCCGTCGTCGATGAAGTCGATCTCCGGCAGGCGCGCGAGAACCGGCCGGCCGTTGCGGACCTCGTAGCGGGTCGCGACGCTCGATCCGACGACCTGCTCCGGCGGAACGCCATAGACCGGTTCGGCGAAGGCGCGCAGGAACTCGATGCCGCCGCCCGACACGATGAAGGTCTTGAAGCCGCGGCCGCGCAGGTGGTCGAGCAGCTCGAGCATCGGCCGGTAGACCATCTCCGTGTAGGGCAGGCCGCTCTTCGGGTGGCGCGCGGTCGCCAGCCAGCGCCGGACGATCGCCTCGAACTCCTCGGTGGTGTTGCCCGCGTGCGCGGCGACCACCAGCTCGAGCAGCGCCTTCTCGCCGCCGGCGAGCGCGCCCTTCACGTCGTGGGCCAGCACGCTCCGGAACGGCTCCCGGTCGTTCCACTCGGGGTGCTGCGGCGCCAGCGCCTGGATGCGGTCGAGGGCGAAGGCGAGCTGGAAGTAGAGCGGCTGCTCGCCCCAGAGCGTGCCGTCGTTGTCGAAGACCGCGATCCGCTCCGGCGCCGGCACGAAGCGGGGCGAGCCCGCGGTCGTGACCTCGTCGACGAAGGCGAGGATCGTGCGCTTCGCCGCCCCGTCGTTCCAGGAGGGCAGCGGATCGGCCGCCCGCGCGGCCGGACCGAGCGCGAGCGCGGCGACGAGAAAGCCCGCGGCGCGCTTCATCGCTTCCAGACGAGAGAGACCGACGTGGTCGCGTCGTCCTTCTCGAAGCCGGGGGCCGGCAGGTTGTCGCGGGTGAACAGGTACGAAGCGCGCAGCGCCCAGCTCGAGGCGAGCGCCGCCTCGAGCGTCGTCTCGGAGCGGACGCGCCAGTCGTCGCTCTCGTCGAAGTTCGGATAGCCGAGCAGGCGTTCGCGGAAGGTGGCGCTCTTCGAGATCTTCCAGACCCAGTCGAGACCGGCGACCGCGCCGAAGGAGTCGAGCGTCGCGCCGATCACCGGGTCTTCCGAGGTCCAGGTGAGGCCGGCGTCGAAGGCGAGCCGGTGGCGGTCGGCGACGATCGCCTTCCAGACGCCGCCCGCCTCGACGATCGTCCGCGAGTCGAAGCCGGCGAACTCGTCCTGTTCCCAGGAGAGGCCGCCGAAGGCCTCCCAGCGCTCGCCGAAGGCGCGCTTGCCGCGCAGCCCGGCGAGGATCCGCTCGGCGGTCTTCTCGCCGTCGGTCTCGGCCGCGTTGGCGGCGGCCGTGATCTCGAGGCCCCAGGGGGTGGGCATTCTGGCCAGGCCGGCGGTGAGTCCGAGCGTCTGGCTGTCGCTGTTGCCGCTGGTCGCGAGGTAGGAGAAACCGAGCGAGCCGGTCCAGAGCGGGGGGGGCGGCGGCGCGGGCTCCGGGCAGGGGCAGGGCTCCTGGGCGAGGAGCGGCAGGGTGGACAGCAACAGGGCGGCGGCGGCCTGAACGGGCTTCTTCATCTCTTCTCCATCGTCGATCGGTGGTGGTCTTCGCTCGCTACCGCGGAAAGGGCCGCACGCGCCGCTGCGGCGTGCGACCCGATCTCCGGTCTCCCGCTTCAGCGCGTGCGCTTCACTGCTTGGAGCCGGCGGTCACCGCCTCCATCACGCGGTCGAGGTTGAAGCTGCCCGGCTTCTGGCGCGGCGGGAACTCGCGGAAGCTCTGCAGCCACTGGCCGACGTAGGCGCCCGCCGGGCGCGAACACGAACATGTGCTCGACGAACCAGCGGTCGTAGTCCATGCCGATCTCGTGCGGCGCAGCTCGAACGGGATCCATGCGCAGGTTGGTGAGGAGCGGCGCGCGCAGCTCCTCGAAGGGCTCGATCCAGACGTGCAGTCCGTGCGCGTTCTGCTTGAGGAAGGTGACCTTCCAGTTGTCGTAGCGCAGCGCCGCGACGCTGCCGTCGTCGGTCCAGTAGATGAACTCGTGGCGCGGCCAGCTCGCCTTGCCCTCGAGCGCCGGGCAGCAGGTCGTAGCCGTCGAGGTGGACCTTGTAGGTCGCGCTCGCCGATCTTGCGGCCCTTCAGCAGGTCCTCCTTGACGGTCGCGTCGCCGGCGGCGGCGAGCAGCGTCGGCAGCATGTCCTCGTGCGCGCCGATGTCGTTGACGACCGTGCCGGGCTTGATGACGCCGGGCCAGCGGATCATCGCCGGGCACGCGGTAGCCGCCCTCCCACTGCGTGTTCTTCTCGCCGCGGAACATCGTCGTGCCGCCGTCGGGCCAGGTGAAGGTCTCGGCGCCGTTGTCGGTGGAGTACATGACGATGGTGTTCTCGTCGAGACCGAGCTCCTTGAGCTTGGCGAGCACCTGCCCGACCTGGCCGTCGTGCTCGACCATGCCGTCGGCATAGATGCCGAGGCCGGTCTTGCCCTGCGACGCCGCCTTCAGGTGGGTGAAGATGTGCATGCGGGTGGAGTTCCACCAGAGGAAGAACGGCTTGTCCGCCTTCTTCGCGCGCTCCATGAAGTCGAGCGCCTTGGCGGTGACCTCCTCGTCGATCGTCTCCATGCGCTTCCGGGTCAGCGGGCCGGTGTCCTCGATGCGGCCGTCGGCGAAGCTGTGGATGACGCCGCGCGGGCCGAACTTCTTCTTGAACTCCGGATTCTTCGGATAGTCCGGATGCTCCGGCTCCTCCTCGGCGTTCAGGTGGTAGAGGTTGCCGAAGAACTCGTCGAAACCGTGCGCCGTCGGCAGCATCTCGTCGCGGTCGCCGAGGTGGTTCTTGCCGAACTGGCCGGTCACGTAGCCCTGCGCCTTGAGCAGGGTGGCGATCGTCGGGTCCTCCTTCTTCATGCCCTTCGGGCGCGCCGGGCAGACCGACCTTGGTGAGGCCGGTGCGGATCGGCGACTGCCCGGTGATGAAGGCGGCGCGACCGGCGGTGCAGCTCTGCTGGCCGTACCAGTCGGTGAAGAGCGCGCCCTCCTTCGCGATGCGGTCGATGTTGGGCGTCTTGTAGCCCATCATGCCCTGGTTGTAGGCGCTGATGTTGAAGCCGCCGATGTCGTCGCCCCAGATGACGAGGATGTTGGGCTTCTTGGCCGGCGTCTGCGCGGCGGCCGGACCGGCGGCCAGGCCGAGCGCGGCGGCAAGCAGGAGCGCCAGTGCGGTCGAGGTTGCGACCTTCTTCATTTCTTGCCCCCTTCGGAAGCGGTCAGCGGGCCGGCGGGCAGCGCGACCGTCAGCAGTCGCTCGGCTCCGAACGGTGTCGAACCCGACCCGTGTGCGGCGAGGATCAGAGCACGGCGCGTGCCGCTTTCCGGAACCTCGCCCAAAGTGCTGGATCGTGGAGAGTTAGTCGGGCCGGCCCAGGCCGGGTGCCCGCTCCCCGCGACCCGGTCGCCCGAGATCTCGTCCACGCTCACGAAATCTCGTGACCTGCGCCCGACCCGGCACCGTCAGGGCGCCGGCGCCGGAGCGCCCGCCGGGAGCGGCGGGGGCGCGACGGCAAGCAGCGCCGCGCCGGCGAGGCGCCAGCGCTCGGGCGCCGGAGCGGGCAGGGGCGCTCCGGGCGCGCCCGAGGGCGGTTCGGCGGCTGCGGCGACGGCCGCGGGTTCCGGCGCGGGCGGCGCCTCGAGCACGACGAGGCCCTCCTCGATGCGCAGGCGCCCCGGCTGGGCGCGCACGCCGAGCGACAGCGTGGCGACGTTCTCCGGCCGGCCGTTCTGCTCGTCGAGCGCAGCGAGGAAAAGGGTTGCGGGCTCCGCGCCCGCGGGTCGCGCGAGCAGCACCGCCGCCTCGTCGCGGCCGTCGCCGTCGAGGTCCCCGCGCACGAGGCTCCCGGGCACGATCTCGAACGGCGCTGCGCTCTCCCCCTCCTCGCCCGCCTCGAATTCGGCGTCGGCGAGCGCGAGGGGCTGCCCGGCGAGCCCCGCGAACGGGACCATGGCGAGCGCCTCGCCCGAGAAGGTCTCCTCCGGATCCACCTCGACCGGGGCGGTCGAGAGGTCGAGCCCCTGCTGCGCATACCAGTCGCGCACCCCGACCAGCTTCAGGCGCCGGCGCTCGTCGTCGAAGCGGATGCCGAGGTTCAGCCGGCGCCAGCTGACGAGCAGGATGCCGGTCTTGTGCTCCGGACCGAAGCGCGTGCGCGCGCGGATCCGGAACTTCTTGAAGGGCATCGTGAACTCGTCAAGGGTGAACGCCTCGGAGCGGTAGGCGAAGCCCGACTCCGCCTGGAGGTCGTGCACGGTGAGGAAGCGCTCGACCCATCCCGGCAGGCGGCGGCGCGTCTCGAACAGCCCGATGAATGGCACCGAGTCGCGCAGACGGACGCGCAGGCGGCCGCTCGCGGCGGGATCGGGCGGCAGGTCGATCTCCCCCTCCGGCAGCTCGATGCGCGCCCACCACCCCTCGTCCTGCGCCGGCGCGACCGCAGGTTCGTCCGCCCGCGAGCTGCGGGATCCTGAACTCGGTGAGCGAGAAGCTGCTGCCCGCGAGATCGAAGCGTCCGGCGGGGAGAGCCGCGGTCGCGAGCGCGAGATCGAGCTTCATGCGCCCGTGCAGGTCGAGCTCGCCGTAGCGGACCGCGACGTCGTCGAGGTCGATCGCGAGCGCGCCGCGCCCGGCGAACGCCGGCAGCTCGAGGTCGAAGCCGCCGCCGGCGGTGCCGTGGCCGCCGACGAGAGCGATCCCGGCCGAGGGCGGCAGGAGCGGGGCGAGCGTCGAAAGGTCCGGCACCCGCGCCTGGCCGAGGTCGATCCGGGCCGTGGCCTGCATCGTGGCGAGCCGGGCGAGCTGCAGGTCGCGCGTGGTGGCAACCACCGTCAGGCCGGTGCCGACGAGATCCGGCTTCTCGGCCGCGCTGCGTCGGATCGCGAACTCGGTGAAGCTCGCCCGGCCCTCACCCTTCGGCCCCGCCGCGTCGCTCGTCACCTCGAAGCTGCCCTGGACGTCGCCCGTGACGTGGAAATCGAAGGCGCGCGCCTCGTAGTCCTCCTGCCGGAGCTCGCCCCGGGTGCCGGGCCGGAGCTCGCCTTCGATGAGTCGGATCCGGGCGGAGATCGCGGCCGTGTCGCCGTCGAGCTGCAGCCAGTCCTGGGGCGGCAGCGAGGCGACCCAGAAGCGGCCGCCCGACACCCGGCCGGCGAGCTCGAGGTCCGCCGAGAGGTGCTCGAGCGCCTGAAGCCCCCGCGCTTCGCGGTAGGGGTAGCGCGAGACCGCGAGCGTGCCGCGGCCCTGGATCTCCTCGCCGAGCACCAGGTCGCCGGCGCGCAGTCGGGTCGTCGCGAAGCTCGACGCGCGCCTCCGGGATCTCGATCTCGCGGGTCGGCAGGTGGAGCGTGAGCGTGCCGGTCGCCCGCGCGTCGGTGTCGAGCCGGAACTGCTCCGCCCAGAGCTCGCGGATGCCGGTGGCGGTGAAGCCGGCGATCTCGATCGTCCAGCGCGGCACCCGGGGCGGTCCCGGGCGGCGGCGGCGCGAGCGGTGGAATCGCAGGGGTGCAGCGCGGGGTCGGAAGCGCTCGCCGCCGGATCGGCCGGGCGCGCCCGGCTCCGGCTCGCGGAGCACGCGGAGCTCGAGGCCCGCGGCCTCGGCCCCCGCGAGGCGGAGGCGCCGATCGAAGAGGTACCAGGGGACCAGCCAGCCCGACGCCTGGTCGACGTGCGCCTGCCAGCGCAGGCGGGGCAGCTGCCCGCGCGCTTCGATGCCCGATGCCGTGGCCCAGAACGGGAACCAGGAGTGCGCGCTGTCGATGGCGACCACGAACTTGTGCGGGCGGCGGTTGATCCAGCGCTCGGCGAGGCCGGTGCGCACCGCCGCCTCGAAACCGGCCACGTAGAGCACCCAGGCGGCGACCAGCGCGACCGCGACCCGCCGGATCCGGCGGCGCGGCGCGGCCTCCGACGCCGCGGTCGGCGACAGGGTCACGCGCCCTCGCCCGCGCGGCGCGACACCGGGCCGCCCGAAAGGCCCTGAAGGCGCAGGGCGAGGTAGGGCGAGAGGCCCTCGAGCTCGACTCCGGCGGCGCGCAGCGCGGCGAGCAGGGCGAGCCCGGCCTCGTCGACCGCGCCGAGCTCGGTGAGCTCTGCGCAGCGCAAGCCGGCGCTCCCGGCGAGGACGCTGCGCGCCACCTCCGTGCTCTCGGCGTCGAGACGGCCGGAGAGCCGGCAGCGGAGTCCCTCGGGCGACGGGTCGATCTGGATGCGGAAGATCTTCGGGTTCCCCCCTGCCTCGGCCGAAAGCAGGGGGCGTGCCGCGGGCGTATCCATGACGGCTTCCTCGGGAAAGGCTCTGCCTGCCAGGATCTTACGGCTCGGCGACCGGCCGCACGAAGCCGCCCGGCCGCCGCCGCGAAACGCCCTCGCTCACGAGATATCGTAGTCCACGACGGCATCTCGTGGAGACCCCCTTGAACGAGCGCAGCGCGAGGGCGCAGGAATCGGCGGAGTTCGAGCGCTTCCTGGGCGAGACCTCGCGGCGGCTCCTGGCCTCGACGCCCGAGGCCTTTCCGGCGCTCGCCGAGGATCTCCTGCGCGAAGTGACCGCCTGGTTCGCCACGGATCGCGCGACCCTGCAGCGCATCGAGGGGGACCGGCTGCGCGTGCGCTTCGCCTGGGGCCGCCCCGGGCTCCTGGAACCTCACCCTCCCCCGGGCGTCACCTGGGAGTTCGGGTGGGTGATGGCCGAGCTGCGCGCCGGTCGGGACGTCGTCCTGCGCGACCTGCCCCACGACCTGCCGCCGGAGGCGGGTGCGGAGCGGGGGTATGTCGCTCGTGTCGGCATGCGGGCGAACCTCACCCTGCCCCTCACCGTCTCGGGGCGCTTCCTCTGGTCGCTCTCGACGGGCGACTTCGGCGGACCGCGCGACTGGACCGCGCGCGACACCGAGCGTCTGCGTTACCTCGGCGACGCGCTCGCCGCCGCCGCCGAGCGGGTGGAGCTCGAGCTCGCCACCGCGGCGCAGCTCGCCGAGCTCGAGGAGCTCCGCCGCCAGCTCAGGGCGGAGACGCGCTACCTGCGCGCCGAGCTCGCCGAGGGGCTGGGCGGCGACGATCTGGTCGGCCAGTCGACGCCGATGCTGCAGACCCTGGCCCTGGTCGATCGCGTCGCGCCGACGCCCTCGACGGTGCTGCTGCTCGGCGAAACCGGCACCGGCAAGGAGATGATCGCCCGCGCGCTGCACGCGCGCAGCCCGCGCCGGGGCGGCCCGATGGTGAAGATCAACTGCGCGGCGGTGCCGGCGTCGCTGGTCGAGAGCGAGCTGTTCGGCCACGAGAAGGGGGCGTTCACCGGCGCCACGTCGGCGCGGCCGGGGCGCTTCCAGATCGCCGCCGGCGGCACGCTCTTCCTCGACGAGATCGGCGACCTCCCGGAGGAGATCCAGATCAAGCTGCTGCGCGTCCTGCAGGAGCGGGAGTTCCAGCCGGTCGGCGCGAACCGGACGCTGCGCGCGGACGTCCGCCTGATCGCCGCGACCCACCGGGATCTCGAAGCCGAGGTGAAGGCGGGCCGATTCCGGAGCGACCTCTACTTCCGCCTGAACGTCTTCCCGATCCGCGTGCCGCCGCTGCGCGAGCGGCGCGACGACATCCCTCTGCTGGTCTGGGCGCTGGTCGAGCGGCTGCAGAGCGCGATCGGCAAGCGGATCCGGAGGGTGCGCGACGAGGATCTCGCCGCGCTCGCGGCCTACTCCTGGCCGGGCAACGTGCGCGAGCTGCAGAACGTGGTCGAGCGGGCGCTGATCCTCTCGTCCGGCGAGACGCTGGCGGTCGCCGAGGCGTTTCTTCACTCCGCCCCGGCCACGCCGCCCGCGCACTCGACGACGGCCGCCGCGACGGCGCCGGCGGAGGCCCCGGGACAGCGACTCGACGAGCTCGAGCGCCACCACATCGCCGGGGTGCTGGCGGGCTGTGGCGGCAGGATCGCGGGTGCGGGGGGCGCGGCCGAACGGCTCGGGCTCCACCCCAACACCCTGCGCTCGCGGATGCAGAAGCTCGGGATTACGCGGCAGCGCCGGTAAACGCCTTGGATCCCGCCACGCTCGTCGAATTCGCCACGCCGGCGATCGTCTTCTTCCTGATGGTCGCGGTGGGTCTCGATCTCTCCCCCGCCGACTTCCGGGAGCTGCACCGCCGGCCGCGCCTCTTCGTCGCCGGCCTCCTGGCGCCCCCGCTCCTGCTGCCGCCGCTCGCGCTCGCGCTCGTCGCGCTGCTCTCGCCGCCGCCCGCGCTCGCGGCCGGCCTCTTCCTCGTCGCGATCGCCCCGATCGGCGGCATCTCGACCACCTACAGCTACCTCGCGAATGCCGCCGTGGCGCTCTCGGTCTCGCTCACCGCCCTCTCCTGCCTGCTCGCGCCGTTGACGCTGCCGCTCACCGCGAGGCTCGTCGAACGGGCGACCGGACGTGCTTTCGGCTTCGACGTTCCGCTCGGGGTGCTGGCCCTGCAGGTCTTCGGGATGCTCGCCCTGCCGGTCGGCGTGGGCATGGCGATCCGGGCCCTGCGCCCCGGGCGCGCCGTCCGCCTCCGCCCCGCGGTCCAGCGCGCCGGCTTCGCGGCGCTCGCGCTGCTCGTCGCGCTCGTCCTGCTCGCCGACACCGACCGGCTCGCGGCGGACTTCGGCGACCTGGTGCCGCTCGCGCTGCTCTTCGTGGCGGGCTCCTTCGCGATCGGCGCCGCGGTGGGGCGGTGGGTCACCCCGAACGCCGGCGAGCGCTTCACGCTCGCGGCCGAGTTCGCGACGCGCAACCTCGGCGTCGCGGTCGCCGTCGCCGTGACGCTGCTCGGCCGCGCCGAGTTCGCCCTCTTCGCCGCGGCCTACTTCCTGGTCGAGGTCGCGCTCCTGCTCGCGGCGATCGCGCTGCGGAAACGGCGCGCGCGGTGAGCCGGCGCCCGGTCCGCGCCCCGCTTGACGCTCGGGCGCTGCCCCGATACGGTGACCGCCGGCTCGCGCGGCGAGCCTCGCGAGTGACGAAGTGACCCCTCTCCCCTCACCGTCCGGCGCCGGGCGCACCGTGGTGCGCAGCGCCGATCGGCGCCTGCGCGACCAGCTGCGCGAGCTCGCGGGCGGCGGGCACGACCTGCGGCGGACCGTCGCGCTCGCGACCGGACGCTTCGCCCGTGACTTCCGCTCCCGCTATTTCTCGTCCCTGCTCGGGCTGCCCGCAGCCTTCGTGCCCGCGCTGGTGGTGACCCTGTGGGCGACGCTCGCCCACCGGGCGCGCGTGCTGTCGGTCGGCGAGCTCGCGCTCCCCTACCCGGCCTGGGTCTTCCTCTCGGTGACGCTCTGGCAGGCCTTCGCCGAGGCGCTCCACCACCAGGTCGACGGTCTTGCCGCCGACCGCCACCTGCTCGCCAGGATCGACCTGCCGGCGGAGTCGATCCAGCTCACCCGGCTGTTCGAGACGCTCTTCCAGCTCCTGCTCAAGCTCGCGCTCGGGCTCGCGCTCGCGCTCGCCACCGGCGTCGCGCTGCCACCGTCCGTCGCCTGGCTGCCGCTGGTGGCCCTCCCGCTGGTCCTGCTCGGCACGGCCTGCGGACTCTGGCTCGCGCCGCTCGCCGCGCTCTGGCCCGACCTCGGGCGCACGCTGCCCGCGATCACCACGGCCGGGTTCTTTCTGACCCCGGTCGTCTTTCCGGTGCCTTCCGAAGGAGCCTTCCGGCTGCTGGTGCTGACCAACCCGGTCACCCCACTGCTCGGCTTCGCGCGCGATCTGGCGGTCGCGGGGGTGATCTCGCACCCGGTCGGCGCGAGCGCGGCGGCCGGGCTCGTCCTCCTGCTGCTTCCCGCCGGCTGGCTCTTCTACCGGCTGGCGCTCCCCTACGTCCTCGAGCGGACCGGGCTCTAGCCGTTCGCGTTGCGCAGCGCGAGCTCGGCGGCGAGGGCGCCGGCGGCGAGCGCGGTCGAGAGCGCCGCGGAGCCCCAGTCCACCGTCCGGCGCGGACCGCCGAACCAGATCCCCGCGCGCGGCCAGCCGCCCTCGCCGTCCTGCTCGGCGAGCAGGCGCGCGGCGAGCGCCACGCGCGCCGGGGCCGGCGCGCCCACCGCGGCGCCGGTGGCGAGCGCCAGCGCCACATCGGCGGCCGCGCCGGCGCGCGCGAGCTGCCCGGCCTCCTCGCCCACCCGCGCGGCGAGCGTCCGGGCCGCCGCCGCGAGCGACGGCGCGCTCCCCGCCGCCCGCGCGATCAGCCAGCGCACGCCCCAGCACCGATGCCAACGATCGGCCTCCTCCTCGCGGCCCGTCCGCGCCAGCTCGCAGAGCCAGGCCGCCGCCGCCGCGAGCTCCGGCCGGTCACCGAGCCAGGCGAGCGCCTGCGCGTTGGCACCGGCGTCGACATCGTCGCGATGCGCCTCACTCCGAGTCCAGAACGGGTGTCGCGCGGAGACGAGCGGCAGGGCGGCGAGCAGCTCCGGGAAGCGGAGAAGGCCGACCGCCGAGCGGGGCAGCAGCCAGGTCCGGCAGCCGCCCGTCGCCGTCGCGCTGGGCGGCCAGCAGGCGCCCGAGCCGCGCGGGGCGGCGAGCGCCGAGCGCGCGCGCCACCGCCGCCGTGTCGTCGAGGTCGGGGGGCAGCGCGCGCCCGCGCGGATGGGAACGGGGCCAGAAGCGGACGAGGTCGCCTCGTCCCCGCTCGCGTCTGAGGAACCCCCGCGCCGCTGCCGGGAGCCCGGCGGCCCGGGGCGCGCCACTCGCCGCGAGAGAGTCGAGGAAGGGAAGCGCCAGCGCGCTGGCGAACAGCGTCCGGTCCGACGACCCCGCGCCCGTCTCGCCCGCGCGGCGGAGCGAGACCGGGATCTCGCCGTCGGCGCGCTGTTCGACCGCCAGGCGGTCGGCCGCCGCCGCCAGCGCCGCGCCGAACGAGCGCCGCTCTTCGGCTGTCGCACCCATCGCGCGGATCAGCCTACACCGCGCTTGCTAGACTGCCGTCTCGCATGGAGCTCTCCGCGCTCGCGGCGCGCCTTTCCCGGCTCGAGGATCTCGAGGCCCTGCGCCGGCTGAAGGCGGACTACTGCGCGCTCGCCGACGGCGGCGCGGCGGGCGCCGCGATCGCCGCGCTGTTCACCGACGACGCCGAGCTCGAGTTCGGCCCGAACGGGGGACGCGCACGCGGCCGTGCCGAGATCGCCGAGTTCTACGCGCGCCTGGGCGGCCGCTTCGCGCGCGGCGCGCACCTGCTCGCCAACCCCCGCCTCGACGTCGACGGCGACCGCGCCAGCGGGCGCTGGTGGATGCTGCTGCTCGCCGTCGACACCCGCTGCGAGCCCCCCGCCGAGCGCCGCCTGCTCGCCGAATACCGTGAGCGCTACGCGCGGGTCGACGGCGCCTGGCGCATCGCGCGCCTCGAGGTCGAGGGCGCGCGCTGGCTCGAGGCGCCGGGTTGACCGGGCCGGCGCCGCGCGTCGTGGCCGCGGGGCTCGGCAAGAAGCTCTGCCGCGACCCCCGCCGCTCGCTCTTCTATGCCGCGGCCGACCTCGCGCGCGATCTCTTCGGACTGGCTCGCCCTTCGGCGCTGCGCCCCGCGGAGTTCTGGGCGCTGCGCGAGATCGACTTCCGGCTCGACGCCGGGGAGTGTCTGGCGGTGATCGGCGCCAACGGCGCCGGCAAGAGCACGCTGCTGCGGCTGATCCAGGGCCGCATGCGCCCCGACGCCGGGCGCGTCGCGGTCAGCGGACGGCTGGCGGCGATCTCGGATCTCGGGCTCGGCTTCGACGCCTCCCTTTCGGGGCGCGAGAACGCGCGCCACGCGGCGCGCCTGCTCGATCTCGCGCCCGGCGCGGACCGCTCGCTGCTCGACTCGATCGTCGCCTTCTCGGGTCTCGGCGAGCTCGCCGACGCCCCCTACTCGACCTACAGCTCGGGCATGCGCGCACGGCTCGGCTTCGCGGTGGCCGCTCACCTCGAGCCGGACGTGCTGCTGGTCGACGAGGCGCTCGCGGTCGGCGACACGGCCTTCCGGAGGAAGTGCCTGCGCCACATGGCGCGGCTCGCCGAGTCGGGCCGTTCGCTCGCCATCGTCTCGCACGACCTCTACTCGCTCCAGGTGCTCTGCCCGCGCGCCCTCTATCTCGAGCGCGGCCGTCTCGCCTTCGCCGGTCCGACCTCCGAGGCGATCGCCGTCTACCTCGAGGCACAGCGCGGCGAGGCCGACGGCCCCGCCGCCCCGGTCGCCGGCGAGGCGCCGAGCGAGGAGCGGCCGGTAGTGATCGAGTCGGTCGAGCTGGTCGGCGTCGACGGCGCTCCGGTGGTGAGCGGCGAGCCGGCCGAGGTGGTCTTGCGCTACCACGCGCGCGAGGCGATCGAGCAGATCCCCTGGTTCTTCGGGGTGGTCTCCGCGGACCTGATGGTCGAGGTCGGCGCCGGCATCGGCGCGCTCGAGAGCGACGGGGTCCGACTCGAGGCGGGGCGCGGAGAGCTGCGCGTCACGCTGCGCAAGCTGCCGCTGCTCGCCGGTAGCTACGGCCTGCGCGGCGCGATCGTCGATCCCTACCGCCGCACCGTGCTCGCTTTGTCCGGCTTCCAGGAGACGCCGCGCTTCTTCGAAGTACGCGCGCCCGCCGACGAGGTGGCGCGCCTCATCCGCCTCTCGCGCGCGCTGGTCGAGTTCGAGACCGAGCGGGCCTCCGCCGGGGTCAGGACGCCCTGACCAGCGGCAGCGGCGGGCTCGTCGCCGCGCGCGAGCGTGCCGGCGGGAAGTACCACCAGTACTGGCCGGCGTAGCCGCCGCGCGTCGCGGCGACCCGCTCGTCCAGGCGCGCCCGCTCGGCGGCGAGCGCCTCGGGGCGCCAGCCGACGGAGGAGGTCAACTCGAGCGTCGCCGCGTCGAAGCGGATCGCGTGCTCGGCCGGCGCGCGGCTCATCAGTCCGTTGGGCAGCACCAGGCAGCGGTAGACGCGCACGCCGTGACCGTAGGCCAGGGCGCAGTCGAGGCTGGCCCGGAAGCGCTCGGGGCCGTCGGTCGGGAGGCCCAGGATCAGCTCGATCGCGAGGCCGCGCAGGTTGGCGAGCGCGTCGAGGTCGGCGAGCACCCGCTCGAAGCGGTCCCGGCGCGTGCGCCGCTCGACCGAGGAGTTGACCTCCTCGTCGAAGGACTGCAGGCCGACCGTGAGGAAGAGCGAACCGACGCGTTCGAGGAAGGCGAGATGCCGGTCGTCGAGCAGCGACGGATAGAGCAGCGTGATCAGGGTCTGCTCGCGCAGCGCGCCGGTGCGGCGCTCCGCTTCCTCGAGCCCGCGGAAGGCGGCCTTGTTGAGGTTGAGCGCGGCGTCGACCTGGTAGATCGAGGCCGGGCGCGCCCGCGCGATCCCGAGCAGCTCGCGCTCCAGGTAGTCGGCGCCGAAGTGGGCACCCGCCTCCATCACCCCCCATTCGCAGAACGAGCAGCTCATCGGGCAGCCCCGGAAGGTCTCGAGGTAGGAGACCCACCCGGTGGGCAGCAGGTCCAGCTGGGCCGGCGAAGCGAGCTCGTCGAGTCGCGTGTCGAGCGGACGGGGCGCGGTGCGCCGGAACTCTCCGTCGGCGGGCAGCGCCAGCCCCGGGATCCCGGCGAGCTTCCCGGGCGCGAGGTCCCCGGTCGCCAGCAGCTCGCGGATCGTCCGCTCGCCCTCGCCGACGACCAGCGCGTCGAGCACCCCGCTCGCGTCGGCGTAGGGCTCGAGCGCGCACATACGGGGGCCCGCCGCGGGACCGCCGAAGACGAGCCCGATCTCCGGATCGGCCCGGCGCAGCCGGCGCGCGGCCTCGAGGAAGCCCGCGAACGACCAGACGTAGGCCGAGAACCCGACGAGGTCCGCCCGCGCCGCGAGCAGCCGCTCGGCGAGCGCGGGCGCGTCGACCGCGGGGAGCTCCCAGGTCTCGACCTCGAGGCGGGCGAGCCCGGGATCGGCGGCGATCGCGGCCTGGATCCGGCGCACACCGTAGCTCGGGAAGCTCCAGTCGAGCTCGCGGTTCTCCGGCTTGGCGAGCGCCGGGCTCGCCGCCACCAGCACCACCTTGCGGATCTCGCGACGGGACAGGGGCTCGATCTCCTCCGGGCTGCGAAGCGCGGCCGAGACTACGGCAGTCCCCCCGGCGGGGCAAGGCGCGTCGCGCGGCGAGCGGGCTGAGGCGGGGAGTCCACGACCAGTAGGCGCGCCGGGGCGCGCAGGATCGAGCCCGGGCGCCAGCTCACCCCTCCCGGCTCCGGCCGCAGCCCGGGGCGCAGCCTCGTCAACGCGAGGAACAACTCTTCGGCCTCCGCGCGCGCGAGCGCCGCGCCGAGGCAGGAGTGGGCGCCGAGGCCGAAGCCGAGGTGGGGATTGGGCTCGCGCGCGAAGTCGAGGCGGTCGGGGTCCGCGAACGCCGCGGGATCGCGGTTGGCCGCGGCGAGGCCGAGCGCCAGGTAGTCGCCACGCTCGATGCGTCGGCCGCCAAGCTCGACCGGTTCCACTGCCACCCGCAGCGTGAACTGTACCGGCCCGTCGAACCGGAGCAGCTCCTCGACCGCGCGCGGAGCGAGCGCGGGCTCGCGCTCGAGGCGGGTGCGCGCGGCTTCGTCCGCGGCCAGCGCGAGCAGGCCGTTGGCGATCAGCCCCGCGGTCGTCTCCTGACCCGCGAACAGCATCAGGATCGCCTGGGCCACCGCGTGCGCCTCCGGCAGCGCGGCCGCGAGCCGCGCCAGGAAGGACTCCGGCGCGGGTCCGCCGGGGCGCGCGAGCTGATCCCGGAAGTAGCGGGCGAGCTCGATCGTGGCGGCGGCGGCCCGGTCGACCGCCGCGTCGCTGCCGTCGCCCGCGAGCGCCGGACCGAGGGCGCGCGCCGCGCCCAGCGTCCGCGCGCGATCCTCCTCCGCGATCCCCAAAAGCTCGCAGATCACCCGCGCGGGCAGCGGTTGCGCGATCTCGGCGACGAAATCGAACCGCGCGTGCGCGGCGGCCGCCGCGACGACTTCCTCGGCGAGCGCGCGCAGCCGCGGCCGGAGCCGCTCGACCGCCGCCCCGGCGAGACCCGGCGCCGCCGCGCGGCGCAGCGGTGGATGACGCGGCGGATCGAGGTTGACCATCCAGAGCTTCGACAGGGCCAGGATCCCTGCGCGCCCCGCGCGCGTCGCGGCGCGCTCCTCGAGCCGCTCGAGCCAGTCAGGTCCTTCCGGGCGGAAGGGCGCGGACGCGCCGCCCAGCTCGTCGGCCGAGCGGCGCAGGCGCGGATCGCGCAACGCGGCGCGCACCTCCGCGTGGCGGGTGAGCACCCAGAAGCCGTCCGCGCTGCGATGCACGGGGTCCGTGCGGCGCAGCTCCGCATAGAAGGGATACGGATCGGCGCGGTGCCGTTCGGGGACCGGTTGCAGGAGCCGCTCGAGCGGCGGGGGCAGAGGGAGCTCCATCGGCGGTTCGGGCTCCGACGGTACCAGAGCCGACGCCGCGCCGCGCACCCCCCGCGGGCAGCCAGCGCAGCGCCCTCCGGCGGCCGTGCTGCAGGCGCGCGCGGCGAGCCTCCGGCGTTGACCCGATCCGACCCGGGGCATAGGCTGAACCTCGCAGGTCAAGACTCCCCCGTGACTCCCAGAAAGGAAAGAACATGAGCGTCAGTCAGCTCGCGAGGTCCATCAAGGCCTCGCCCACCCTGAAGCTCAACGAGACGGCCGCCAAGCTGCGCGAGCGGGGCGAGCCGGTCATCCATCTCGGTGGCGGCGAGCCGAAGAGCAAGGCGCCCCTCGACGCGGTGCTCAACTGCTCCGCCCAGCTCAATACCGGCGAGATCCGCTACGCACCGGCCGACGGCCTGCCGGCTCTGAAGAAGGCGATCATCCGCTACACCGAGGACCACTACGGCCACAGCGTGGCGCCCGAGAACGTCGTGGTCGGCAGCGGCGCCAAGCAGTCGATCATGTCGCTGCTCTACTGCCATCCTCGAGCCGCACGACGAGGTGATCTTCCCGGCCCCGTACTGGGTGAGCTATCCGGAGATGGTCAAGCTGGCCGGCGGCGTGCCGGTGGTGGTGACGCCGGAGAACGGCGGCTTCCAGCCCGACCGTGCGCGGAGATCGAGGAATGCATCGGCGCCGCAGACCAGGGCCGTGATCCTCAACAGCCCCAACAACCCGAGCGGCGCGATGTACTCCGCGCGAGTTCGTCGCAGGGCTCGTCGAGCTGTGCGAGAAGCGCGACCTCTGGCTGGTCATGGACGACCTCTACAACCGGCTGGTGTTCGACGGCCAGTCGGCGCCCAACCCCTACCACGTTCGCCCAGGACCTGCGGCGAGCAGCTCGAAGCTGGTGGTGGTGCAGGGCGTCTCCAAGATGTACGCGATGACCGGATTCCGCATCGGCTGGGCGATCGCCAACCGCGAGGTCTGCGAGGCGATGACCAACATCCAGTCGCACCAGACCTCGGGCCCGGTGACGGTCGTCGCAGTGGGCGGCGATCGGCGCGCTCTCCGGCGTGCAGTCCTCGATCGAGACGCCTGCGGCTGACGCTCGAGAACAACCGCAACGTGATGGTCGAGCGGCTGGCGACCATCCCCGGCGTGCGCAGTCATCAAGCCGCAGGGCACCTTCTACTGCTTCCCCGACTTCTCGGCCTACGAGAAGAGACTCGAAGAAGCTCGCCGAGTTCCTGCTCGAGCGGGTGCGGGTCGTCACCGTTCCGGGCAAGGAGTTCGGCATGGAGGGCCACCTGCGCCTCTCCTACTGCGGCACGCTCAAGGAGATCATGGAGGGCGTCGAGCGCATCAAGTGGGCGCTCGACCCCAACGCGCCCAACGAGATCTTCATCGGCGACCGCCGCCTGGTGAGGGACTGGGCATGAACATCAACCTCGACGTCCACTCGCCGGCCGCCAAGCAGGCCAAGTCGATGGCCAGCCTCTACGGCCTCGACAACCACGGCCTGACCGACCTGCGCACGGTCTACTGGAACCTGCCGACCGGCGCCGCTCTACGAGGAGGCGGTGTTCCGCTCCGAAGGGCAGATCGCCCACCTCGGGCCGTTCGTGGTCGACACCGGCAAGCACACCGCGCGCGCGGCCGCCGACAAGTTCGTGGTGCGCGAGCAGACCACCGAGGAGCACGTCTGGTGGGGCGCAGTACAACCGGCCGTTCAACCCGGAGAGCTTCACCTCGCTGCACAACCGGCTCTGCGGCTACCTGCAGGGACGCGACGTCTTCGTCCAGGACGTCTACGCCGGCGCCGACCCCGAGCACCGGCTCGCGGTGCGGGTGATCACCCAGAAGGCCTGGCACGCCCTCTTCGCGCGCACCATGCTCGCCAGGAACACGACGCACGACCAGGCGCGTGCACCACGTGCCCGACTTCACCATCATCTGCGCCCCGGGCTTCAAGGCCAATCCGATGGTCGACGGCACGCGGTCGGAGACCTTCATCGTCCTCAACTTCCGCCAGAAGCTGGCGATCATCGGCGGCACCGGCTACGCGCGGCGAGATCAAGAAGTCGGTCTTCACCGTCCTCAACTACCTGCTGCCGCTCGACGGCGTGCTGCCGATGCACTGCTCGGCCAACGTCGGCAAGGCGGGCGACGTGGCGCGTCTTCTTCGGCCTGTCGGGCACCGGCAAGACGACGCTCTCGGCCGACCCGCGCCGCAACCTGATCGGCGACGACGAGCACGGCTGGAGCGACAACGGCGTCTTCAACTTCGAGGACGGCTGCTACGCCAAGGTGATCCGCCTCTCGCCCGACGCCGAGCCGCAGATCTACGCCTGCACGCGGCGCTTCGGCACCATTCTCGAGAACGTCGTCTTCGACCCGGTCACCCGGCGCCTCGATCTGAACGACGACGCGGCTGACCGAGAACACCCGCGCCGCCTACCCGCTCGACTACATCGACAACGCGGTGCCCGAGACGGCGCGCCGGCCATCCGAAGAACATCGTCTTCCTGACCTGCGACGCCATCGGGCGTGATGCCGCCGATCTCGCGGCTGACGCCCGAGCAGGCGATGTACCACTTCATCTCCGGCTACACCGAGCAAGATCGCCGGCACCGAGATCGGCCTCGGCATCGAGCCGGAGATCACCTTCAGCGCCTGCTTCGGCGGACCGTTCATGGTGCACCACCCGTACGTCTACGCCGAGCTGCTGAAGCAGAAGATGCTGCAGCACGGCGCGCAGCTGCTGGCTGGTCAACACCGGCTGGACCGGCGGCCCGTTCGGCATCGGCAAGCGCATCTCGCATCCGGCACACCCGCGCGCTGCTCAACGCCGCGCTCGACGGCAAGCTCGACGACGTTGCCTACCGCAAGGACCCGCTCTTCGGCTTCGAGGTGCCCGGAGGCCTGCGAGGGCGTGCCGTCGGAGATCCTCGAACCGGCCAACACCTGGGGCAGCCGCCGCGAGTACTTCCAGAAGTACGACGCGCTGGCCGCGCGCTACATCGAGAACTTCAAGCTCTTCGCGAGCGGCTGCCCGCCCGAGGTGCTGCAGGCCGGACCGAAGCGCTGGAGCGGAACGCTGCCGTAGGCGGCGGCGCTCCGCGTTCCCCGCCCTGTCACCGTGTCGCCACGCCGACCGGTTGGAGGCCGGACCCCTGTGCCGATAGGCTCAGCGTTCCGCGTCAAGCCCGGCGCGGGCCCGATCCGCGAGGGTGCCGCCGTGCGTGCCGTCCGATCCCTTTCGTTCCGTCGTACCGCGCTCGCGCTGATCGCTGCGGGCGCGTTTCTCGTCTCGGCGCCGGCCGCTGCCCGGGTGACCGAGGGCCCCGGCACACCGGCGAGCGAATCGGACCCCGTCGTCGCCGAGGTCGTTCGCCTGCTCGAAGCCGGGCTCGGCGAGCCGCTGATCCTGCGCTGGATGGGCGACGAGGCCCGGCGCCCGCGCCGGCCCACCGCCGACGAGCTGGTCGCCTTGAAGAAGGCCGGGGCGTCGGACGACTTGATCGCCGCCCTGCTCGATCGCGCGGCAGAGGAGAGTTCCCCCTCGGCCCCGGCGCTCGCGGCCACCCCCGCGCCGTCGGTCCCCGCAGCCGGACCCGCGCTCGTCCCGGTCCCGACCTCGGCGGCGTCCCCGACGGCACCTCCGGCCGCCGCGCCGGTCGCTGCCACGGCGCCCGCACCGTCCGCCGCAGCGCGGCCCGCTACCGCTCCGGCGGCAAGCGCACCCGTTTCGATTGCGCTGACGACCCTCTACGTCCACTGGCCCGAGGAGGGCGAGCCCTGGGATCTCGTCGTCTACCTCGACGGCGAGCCCTTCGCTCCGGTCCCGGCCGCGCTCACCGCGCGCAACGCCGAACCCCGGCTCGATCGCCGCGACGTCGCCCCGGGTCCCCACGTGCTGCGGTGGGCCCAGGAGCGCCACGGCGAGCGAGCGGGCGAGCGCGGGCTCCACGCCGCGCGCTTCGACCCCGAGCCGCTCGACTTCACGGTCGAGGGCGGCACGCCCGCCGAGATCGCCTTCGAGTTCCGCGACCCCTCCGGCATCCCCTTCGTGACGGCCAAGGGTCCGATCAGCGTCCACGTCACTCAGGGGGGCCGCGAGATCGCCACGCGCCTCGAGGGCGGCGGCGAGGCGGAGCGCTGGCCCGGCTTGTGCGAGGAGATCGAGGTGAATCTCCGGGGCGAGAAGCCCTCGTTCCAGGATCGCCTGCTGCTCAAGAGCTGCCTGCGTTGGGCTAGCCTCTGGAGCGGGCTGCCGGGCCCGATTCCCACGCGAGACGCTGTCCGGCAGCGGTTGCCAGCGCCCTGAGGGCGGACCGGCCCCCGGGTCGCAGTGACACCTCCACTCGGGCCACTGCGGCCGGCGCAGCACCCTCAGGGTTCGCCCACGCCGCCGCTCTCATGCCGCCTGTAGACGTCGGTCCGGAGGTACTTGAGGCCGGAGTCGACCAGCAGCGTCGCGATCCTCGCCTCCGGACCCAGACGCTCGCCGAGCCGGATGGCGGCGGCGACGTTCGCGCCCGAGGAGGTCCCCGCGAAGAGCCCCTCCTCACGGGCGAGACGGCGGGCCATCGCCTCGGCGTCGGCCGTCGCGACGGCGACGATCTCGTCGGCGCACGCCGGATCCCACATCGGCGGCAGACGACCGATCCCGATCCCCTCGATCCGGTGCGCGCCCGGCGCGCCGCCGGAAAGCACCGCCGACTCGGCGGGCTCGACCGCGACGATCCTCACGGCCGGATCGTGGCGACGCAGCACGCTCGCCACCCCCTGCAGCGAGGCCGAGGTGCCGACCGACTGGACGAAGGCGTCCACCCGTCCCGCCATCTGCTCGAGGATCTCCGCGCCGAGCGGGTGGTAGCCGGCGATCGAGTCTCGGTTGTTCAGCTGATCGGTCCAGTAGGTGCCGGGCTCGCGGCTCATCTCGCGCGCCGCGGCGATCATGTCGAGGATGAGCTGCCGGGTGGTCAGGCCCCCCTCGCTCGGCAGGATCGTCAGCTCCGCGCCGAAGGCGGCCATCTGGGCGAGCTTCTCTTCGCTGAAGGCGTCCGAGCTCGCGACGCGCAGCCGGTACCCCTTCGCGGCGCAGACCAGCGCGAGCGAGGCGCCCGTGCTGCCGCCCGAGTAC
The DNA here is from genome assembly GCA_963803995.1 of uncultured Acidobacteriota bacterium. Taxonomy (GTDB): domain Bacteria; phylum Acidobacteriota; class Thermoanaerobaculia; order Multivoradales; family JAGPDF01; genus JACTMI01. Next base: position 1,955 of record CAWDOT010000022.1, on the reverse strand, counting down.
TCGACCACGGTGCCTCCGGGCCGCAGACGACCGTCCCGCTCCGCCGCCGCGATCATCGCCTGCGCCATGCGGTCCTTCATGCTGCCGGTCGGGTTCTGTCCCTCGAGCTTCACGAAGATCCGCGCGCAGCCCGCCGGCACCACCCGCCGCAGCTCGACGCTCGGCGTGTTGCCGATCGCCTCGAGGACGCTCGTCGAGATACCCATTGCTCTCTCCTCCCGGGCCGGGCCCGCACCGACCGCAAGAAGGTACCGCACCGCGCGGCGGGTGGGCCATTGGCAGAAACGACAACGCTGTTATCGTTCCTGCCATGAGAGTGGCGGTGCTCGCGCTGAACGGGGTCTTCGACACCGGACTGGCGATCCTGCGCGACGCCTTCGCGACCGCCAACGAGCTCGCGCCGCTCGCCGGTCTCCCGGCGCCGCGCTTCGAGGTCTCGATCGTCGGCGTCCGCCGGACGGTGCGGACCGCGCTCGGCCTGCGCGTGCCGGTCGTGCCGGTCGCCCGGCGCGGCGCGCCCGACTGGGCGGTCGTTCCGGCGATCGGCCACAAGATGCCGGCGCCGCTCGAGGCCGCGCTCGCCCGCCCCGAGATCGCCGACGCCGGCGCCGCGCTGCGCGCCTGGGCCGGGCGCGGCGCGGTCGTCGCGGCGGCCTGTATCGGCACCTTCGTCGCGGCCGAGTCGGGCGTCCTCGACGGCCACGACGCGACCACCACCTGGTGGCTCGCACCGCTCTTCCGCCGGCGCTACCCGGAGGTCCACCTCGACGAGTCGCGCATGGTGGTCCCCTCTGGGCGGGTGGTCACCGCTGGCGCCGCGCTCGGCCACATGGACCTCGCGCTCTGGCTGATCCGGCAGCGGAGCCCGAGCTCGCTGCGCCGTTGCGCGCTATCTGATCGTGGACAGCCGCCCCGCGCAGTCCGCCTACGCGCTGGTCGACCATCTCGTCCACTCGGACCCGACGGTCGAGCGCTTCGAGCGCTGGGCGCGCGGCCGGCTCGGAGAGCCGTTCTCGCTCGAAGACGCCGCCGCTGCCGCGGGTGCGAGCAAGCGCACGCTCGCCCGCCGCCTGCGGGCGGTGCTCGGCGAGTCGCCGCTCGCCTACTTCCAGGAGCTGCGCGTCGAGCGCGCGGTGCACCTGCTGAAGACGACGGCCGCCGGCGTCGACGAGGTCGCCTCCCGGGTCGGCTACCAGGACGGCGTCACGCTGCGCGCGCTCCTGCGCCGCCGCCTCGGCCGCGGCATCCGCGAGATCCGGCGGGGGCGTCGACTGAGCGGCGGAGCGCTCGCAGCCCCGACCTCGCCAATCGGCTGGCACCTTCGGCAGCACCTTCAGCAGACCTCGCTGATCGGCTGGCACCTTCAGTAGCGCCTTGAATAGCAGCAGAATCCGCGGCACGACCTGGAGGCCGTATCGGCGCGCCCTGCCGGGGATGGCGCGGAGACTTGACCAAGACTGAAGGCGCCGCGCTCCGGCGTGACGAGTCGCCGGCCGATGCGCGCAGGGCCGGGGTCGGGGCTACCGCCGGGTTCAGGGCACTTCGCCGTCCCAGGCCGTGCAGGCGCCGGATTCGAAGCCGTCCGCAAAGATGGCGTCGTGGACCAGGCGGCCGTGGATGTCGAGGTTCCAGTCGCTAGTGCGCTGGTGCTCCCAGGCCGCGAGGAAGTAGCGTGCGGCCGCCGGCCAGAGCGGGAAACTCGCGGTGATGGCTCGGACCCGGCTGCACGACCACGGCGGAGTCCCCCAGCGCACCGTCGGGAAAGGCGGCCCGCCCCCAGATGCCGTACATGCCGCCGGCGTACATGGTCTGCCAGGCCAGGAAGTACTGCGTGCCGGGGCGTGTACAGGTGACGTCGACCTCGATTTCCGGCGCTGTGGTGTCGTCGATCAGATTCACCGTGCCGAGCGCACCATCGCCGGCCAGGTAGCGGGCGTAGATGGCCTGGTCCGAGC
>CAWDOT010000021.1:0-14804 GCA_963803995.1 uncultured Acidobacteriota bacterium | reverse complement strand
AACGAGAAGGGTCGGGTGCTCGACCCCGCCACCGGCGCCGCCATCCCCGGCCTGTACGTCACCGGCTGGGTGAAGCGCGGCCCGACCGGCCTGATCGGCAGCAACAAGCCGGACGGCGCCGAGACCGCGGCGGCGATGCTCGAGGATCTCGCGGGGAGCGCGCCGGCGCCCGACTGGCAGCCGCCGCGGTCGACCGCCGGCTGGCGGAGAAGGGCGTCCGCAAGGTCGATTTCGACGACTGGCGCCGGCTGGACCGGCTCGAGGTCGAGCGCGGCCGGGCCCAGGGCCGCCCGCGCGTCAAGCTGGCGAGCGTCGGGGAGATGCTCGCCGCGCTCGACGAGGCGCCGATCGGGGCGTGACGCCGGGCCGCCTCAGCCGAAGCGGCCGGTGATGTAGTCCTCGGTCTGCTTCTTGCGCGGGCTTGATGAAGATCTTGTCGGTGCTCGCCGTACTCGATCAGCTCGCCCAGGTACATGAACGCGGTGTAGTCGGAGACGCGCGAGGCCTGCTGCATGTTGTGGGTGACGATGACGAGGGTGTAGTCCTTCTTGAGCTCCTGCATCAGCTCCTCGATCTTGGCGGTGGCGATCGGGTCGAGCGCCGAGCAGGGCTCGTCGAGCAGGATCACCTCGGGCTCGACCGCGATCGCGCGGGCGATGCACAGCCGCTGCTGCTGGCCGCCCGACATGCCGAGCGCGCTGCTCGTCGAGGCGGTCCTTGACCTCGTCCCAGAGCGCGGCGCCGCGCAGGCTCTGCTCGACGATCTCGTCGAGCAGGCCTTGCGGTTGAGGCCGTGGATGCGGCAGCCGTAGGCGACGTTCTCGTAGATCGACTTCGGGAACGGGTTCGACTTCTGGAAGACCATGCCGATCGCGCTTGCGCAGCGGCGTTGACGTCGACGCTCGGGTCGATAGATGTCGCGCCCCTCGAAGCGGATCTCGCCCTCGATGCGGACGTCGTCGATCAGGTCGTTCATCCGGTTGAAGCAGCGCAGCAGCGTCGACTTGCCGCAGCCGGAGGGTCCGATGAAGGCGGTGATCTTGCCTCGCGGGATGCGCAGCGAGATCTCCCTGAGCGCCTGCTTCGCGCCGTACCAGAGGGTGAGGCGGTCGATCTCGAGGATCGGCGAGTCGATCTGCGGATTCAGCGCCGGATCGTCCGCCGCGGAGCGCTCCGGCTGCGGAGCGATGCCCGGCTCGACGGAGGGCGAGGTGATCCGGGGTGCGTCGACCATCGTGGTCTCCTGGGCGGCGGGTGTCGGCGATCATGGCAGAAGTCCTGGCGGCGGTCAGACGGCGCTGCCGGCGTACTTGCGGCGCAGGTGGTTGCGGATCGCGATGGCGACCAGGTTCATGGCGGTGACCACCAGCGATGAGCAGCAGCGCGGTGGCGAACACCAGCGGCTTGGTGGCGTCGACGTTGGGGCTCTGGAAGCCGACGTCGTAGATGTGGAAGCCGAGGTGCATGAACTTGCGCTCGAAGTGGACGAACGGGAAGTTGCCGTCGACCGGCAGCGTCGGCGCCAGCTTGACCATGCCGACGATCATCAGCGGCGCCACCTCGCCGGCGGCGCGGGCCATGGCCAGGATCAGGCCGGTCAGGATGCCGGGCGCGGCGGCCGGCAGCACCACCTTGCCAGGTCGTCTCGAACTTGGTGGCGCCGAGCGCGAGCGAGCCCTCGCGCACGATGCCGCGGCACCGCGGCCAGGCCCTCCTCGGTGGCGACGATCACCACCGGCACGGTCAGCAGCGCCAGGGTCAGCGCGCCCCAGAGAATGCCGCCGGTGCCGAAGGTCGGGCGTCGGCAGCGCCTCGGGGAAGAACAGCCGGTCGATGCGAGCCGCCGACCATGTAGACGAAGAAGCCGAGGCCGAAGACGCCGAAGACGATCGAGGGCACGCCGGCGAGGTTGTTGACCGCGATGCGCACCATGCGCACGAGCAGGCCCTGCCGGGCGTACTCGCGCAGGTAGATCGCGGCGAGCACGCCGAACGGGACCACCGCGAAGGACATCAGGAAGACCATCATCACGGTGCCGAAGATGGCCGGGAAGATGCCGCCCTCGGTGTTCGACTCGCGCGGGTCGTCCGCCGACGAACTCCCAGACGCGCGGACAAGTAGAGCGCGAGCTTGTCGAGCCTGCCCATCCGGTTCGGCTGAAGCGCCCGCACGACGGCACCCACCGCGATCTCCTTGCGCGTGCCGTCGGCGGCCTCGATGCACCAGCCGCTCGGCGTCGAGCGCCGCCCGGGCGGCGAACAGACGCTCGGCGAGGCGCCTGGTACTCGCGCTCGCGGGCGGCCAGCTCGGCGCCGATCTCGGCCCGGCGCTGGGTCGCGCGCTCCGGCGGGCGAGCGCGTCGAGCTCGAGCCGCGCTCGGCCAGGCGCAGCTTCTCGATCCGGTAGTTGACGGCGCCGATCTCGCCCTTCTCGAGCTCGCGGATCGCCTCGCGCTCGGCGAGCTTCTTCTCGTGCAGCGCGCTGAAGGCGTCCCACACGCCCGGTGCCGGCTCGCCAGCACCTGGTCGCCGTGGCGCAGCTCGACCATGCGGCCGTAGAAGTTGCCCCACTCGAGCCGCTCGAGCGACGACCGCGTCGGCCGGCCAGCGACCGTGACGCGATCGCCGGTTCGTCGACCCACTGGAAGTCGCCGCCGGTGAGGTCCCGGTTGCCCAGCCGCATCTGGATGCGGGGCCGCTCCGGAGCCGCCGGGCTCGGCGGGCGGCGCGATCTCGCTCGAGTGCACCTCGCCGAGCAGCTTGCGGCCGTCGTCGAGGGTCGACCTCGAGCAGGTCCTTCTGCCAGAAGTAACCGCCCGCCCTGGAAGCCGATCAGGCCGAGCAGGCCGAGGATGAGCAGCAGATTGAGCGCCAGCGCGCCGCCGCACAGGGCGGTCATCGAGACGCCCAGGAAGTCGCGCTGGCTCTGGCTGGTGGCCCCTCGCATGTCCGGATTCCCCTAGAGCTGCGCGTACTTGCGGCGCAGGCGCTGGCGCACCAGCTCGGCCGCGGTGTTGACCACGAAGCGTGAGGACGAAGAGCAGCAGCGCCGCCAGGAAGAGCGTGCGGTAGAGCGTGCCGCCGTGCGGCGCCTCGGGGATCTCGACCGCGATGTTGGCCGAGAGCGTGCGGAAGCCGTTGAAGGCGTTCCAGCTCCATGATCGGGGTGTTGCCGGTGGCCATCAGCACGATCATGGTCTCGCCGACGGCGCGGCCGAAGCCGATCATGACCGCCGAGAAGATGCCCGGGCTGGCGGTCGGCAGCACCACCCGGGTCACCGTCTGCCAGCGGTTGGCGCCGAGCGCGAGCGAGCCGGCGACGAGGTTCCGCGGCACGTTCGAGAAGGCGTCCTCGGAGATCGCGAAGATGATCGGGATCACCGCGAAACCCATCGCGAGCCCGACCACCATGGCGTTGCGCTGGTCGTAGGGCAATCCGGTCGCCTCGAGCAGCCAGGCCTGGAAATTGCCGCCGAAGGCGAGCCGCTCGAAGGCCGGCGAGAGCTCGATGCAGAGCCAGACGCCGAGCGTGACCACGCGAGGTACGAGCGCACCTCGGCGCCCGGCTCGGGTAGCGGCCGCGCGATCCGCGCGGCACGCGCTGCCAGAGCGAGGCCCGCCAGCCAGACCAGCAGCGGCAGGGACGCGACGAACGCCAGCACCAGCGCCGGGAAGGCCTTCTCGAGCGCGGGCGCCAGCCAGAGGCCGGCGAGGAAGCCGAGCACCACGCGAGGGCAGCGCCGCCATGATCTCGACCGTCGGCTTGACGTAGCCGCAGGAGCGTGGGGTGCAGGAACTGCGAGGCGTACATGGCGCCGAGGACGGCGAGCGGGATCGCGATCAGCAGCGAGTAGACCGTGCCCTTGAGCGTGCCGACGATCAGCGGCGTCAGCGAGAGCTTGGGCTCGAAGTCGTCGGTGCCGCCGGTCGACTGCCAGACGAACTCGGGCCTCTGGTAGCCCTCGTACCAGACCTTGCCGAACAGCGCGCGCCAGGAGACCTCGGGGTGCGGGTTGCGCGATCTCGACGAACGCGAGCTCGCTCGTCGGAGGCGACGAAGGCGCCGTCGCCCTTGGGCGAGATGAGCATCGACGCGTCGCCCGCGCGACCGGCGACGGGCCGCGCCAGAGCGTGCGCTCGGAGGTCGAGAAGTAGAGGCCGAGCGCGCCGCCGGCGTCCTTGACCAGGAAGGTGCGGTTGCGCTGCGACGGCTCGATCTCGACGATGGCGTCGCCGCGTGCGCGCGGGAAGTCGCGAATGCGGGTCGAGCGCGAAACTCTCGGTCTCGGCGTCGGCGCGGACCGGGAACCAGACCGAGAGCGCGCCGTTGGCCTGGCCGACCACCAGCGAGCGATCGCCGATCAGGAAGGTCATGGCCGAGATCGCCGAGCTGCCGGCGGGACCGGACCGACGGCGCGGCGCCGTCGCCCCGGTCGAGCTGCCACCAGTAGAGGCTCGCCGGTCTCGGTGCCGCCGAAGACGTTGCGCTGCTCGGCGTCGATCAGCAGGCCGGGTGAGCCGGGGCACCGCGGCGAAGCGGTAGGTCGCCTCGACGCGTTCGACCTCGCCGCTGAAGGCGTTCTCGGTCACTTCGAGCTTGCGCACCACGACGCTGCCGTCGGCGAGCTGGGCGGCGGCCGAGGCCTTGTCCACGCCCGACTGATCTGGGCGGCGAAGGTGCCCAGCGGCCGCCGCTCGGGGTCGAGCTCGAGCACGATCGGAGCCGGGAACTCGGCGTGGACGGTGCGCTGGTTGTCGGCGCCGAACTCGACCGCGCCAGTCGAGCGGCTGGCCGATCACCCGGCCGTCGGAGGTGGCCGCGGCGATCGCCTTGCCGCCGGGCGGGACCTGGGCCGCGACCAGCGTCGGCGGCGCCGCCGGTGCGGCGCAGGCTGCCGCCCCGGGCAGCGGATCGGCGGTCGGCGAGGCGGCCGCGGCGGCCGCCGCAAGAGTCTCCGCGAGCGGGCGCTCGGCGACCAGCGCGCCGTCGGCGAGACGCAGCACGCGCACCGTGCCTCCCGGGCGAGCACCGCCACGTGCGCTCTGGTACTCGTCGACCAGCATCGCCTCGATCGGCCGGTCGACCGGCAGGCGACCGCCCGACCGTGACGCGCGGCCGGGCGGGTGAGGGGGATCACCTCGAGCAGGATGAAGACCAGGATGCCGAGGATGCTCGCGATGATCGCCGAGTGCCGCCGCCGGTCACCACCCACCGCGCGGCGCGATCGGTCCAGAGCCTGCGGCGCGGACGTGGCGGCGACGGTGTGCCGCTGACGGGCGGCGGACCGCCGTCGATGCCCGGGGGGACCTGGGTCGGTTCGATCACGGCCATGATCCTCCTCGGCAGGCTCGGAGCGACGAAGGGCCCGGCAACGAACGAGATCGCCGCCGGGCCCGATCCGACGCCGCGGCGCGGACCTTACTGGCAGCTTGGCGAGCTCCTCGCCGACGATCTTGCCGGAAACCGGGAGGTAGCCGTCCTTGACCACCATCTCCTGGCCCTCCCTGCGAGACGACGAACCTCAGGAACTCGCGGACCAGCGGATCGAGCGGCTTGTTGGGCGCCTCGTTGATAGTAGACGTAGAGGTAGCGCGAGAGCGGGTACTTGCCCGACAGGACGTCGGCAGCCGCCGTCGTCGTAGAACTGCCCGTCCTTGCCGGCAAGCGGGACCGACTTGACGCCCGAGGTCTTGTAGCCGATGCCCGAGTAGCCGATGCCGTAGCGGTCCTCGGTCACGCCCTGCACCACCGAGGCCGAGCCCGGCTGCTCCTTGACGGTGTCCTTGTAGTCGCCCTTGGCCAGCGCGACCTCCTTGAAGAAGCCGTAGGTGCCGGAGGCCGAGTTGCGGCCGTAGAGCGTGATCGGCTTCGCGGCCCAGTCGCCGGTGAGGCCGAGGTCGCCCCAGGTCTTGACGTCCTTGCCGCCGCGCCTTGCGGGTCTTCGAGAAGATCGCGTCGACCTGCTGCAGCGTCAGCTTCTCGAGCGGGTTGTCCTTGTGCACGTAGACCGCGAGACCGTCGACCGCGACGCGCAGGACCGAGGGCTTGTAGCCGTACTTCTTCTCGAACTCGTCGATCTCCTCGGCCTTCATCGCGCGGCTCATCGGTCCGAGCTGGGCGGTGCCCGAGATCAGCGCCGGCGGCGCGGTCGAGGAGCCCTTGCCCTCGATCTGGATGCGGACGTTCGGGTACTGCTTGCCGAAGCCCTCGGCCCAGAAGGTCATCAGGTTGTTGAGCGTGTCCGAGCCGATCGAGTTGAGGTTTCCCGTCACGCCCGAGACCTTGGCGTAGGGCTGGAATGGCGGGGTCGACCTGGGCCGGCTGGGCCGAGAGCGGGGCGGCGAGGGCCATTGCCAGCGCCGAGACCGCGAGAATCGAGGACGATTTCATGTTGCTCCTCCTTGGTCGGGAGCCCGAACGGAGTCGGGCGGTTGGTTTTCCGCGGACGCAGCCGAGCACCCGAGGGAGGCTCGCGACCGGGGCGTCCGGAACGGCGACGAGTCTTTCAAGGGGGTTTGTCAGGGGGGGAGAGAGGCTGTGACAGCGGTGTGACAGGCACCGGAGGTTGACCCTGTGGGCTCCCCGCCCTAGTCTTCCGGGCATGACGCTCGAGGCCCGCCGGCTGGCGACGCCGATGCCGACCCCCACTCTGCGCCCCATGGGCGGGGCGCGGAGGCCGGGGTCCGCCTGACCAGGAACGGCGACATTCGAGGACTCCCGGCCCCGCGGTCTCCGCGGGGCCTTTCTTTTTCACGACAAGAGGAGCACGGCGATGACGGGCGGCGGAGCGGTGGGAGCCGGGCGGCGGATCCCGGTGGCGGTGCTGGGCGCGACCGGAGTCGTCGGACAGCGTTTCGCCCGGCGTCTGGCGGCGCACCCCTGGTTCGAGGTGGGCGCCCTCGCCGCGAGCGAACGCTCCGTCGGGAAGCGCTACGCCGAGGCGTGCGACTGGCGGCTGCCCGGCGAGGCCTGGGCAGGGCTGGGTGAGCTACGGCTGGGCCGCACCGATCCGGCGGACTGTCCGCAACCGGTGGTGTTCAGCGCGCTCGACCGCGCCGTGGCCGAGGAGGTCGAGCCCCGCTTCGCCGCGGCCGGCGCGCTGGTCTTCAGCAACGCCTCCGCCTTCCGGATGGCGGACGACGTTCCGCTGCTGGTGCCGGAGGTCAACCCGGACCATCTCGACCTGCTGGCGGTCCAGCGCCGACGGCGAGGCTGGAGTGGCGGCATCGTCACCAACCCCAACTGCACGACGGCGGTGGCGGTGGGGGCGCTGGCGCCGCTCGAGCGGGCTTTCGGCATCGAGGCGGTCCTCCTCGTCAGCCTGCAGGCGGCGTCCGGGGCGGGCCACCCGGGGGTGCCGAGCCTCGACCTGCTGGGCAACGTCATCCCGTTCATCCGCGACGAGGAGGAGAAGGTCGAGACCGAGGCGCAGAAGCTGCTCGGACGTCTGGCCGGCGAGCGGATCGAGTCCGCGCCCTTCGCGGTTTCTGCGGCCTGTCACCGGGTGCCGGTGCTCGACGGCCACACCGAAGCGATCGCGCTGCGCCTGAGGGGCGAGCCGACGCCGGAGGCGGTGGCGCGCGTCCTCGCCGAATTCCGCGGCGAGCCGCAGCGCCTGGCGCTGCCGAGCGCCCCACAGCGGCCGGTGATCGTCCACTTCGCGCCCGACCGGCCGCAGCCCCGGCTCGACGCCGAGGCCGAGGCGGGCATGCCGGTCCACGTCGGCCGGATCCGCGTCTGTCCGATCCTCGGGATCAAGTTCGTCGCCCTCGGCCACAACGTCGAGCGGGGCGCCGCCGGCGCGAGCGTGCTCAACGCCGAGCTGGCCCTGGCGCGCGGCTGGCTGGAAAGTGCCTGAAGCGGCCCGCCGGCGGGGGACTCAGGAGGGGACGGCGGGGGGGGCGGTGTGCCGGATGTCGCGCCCTTCGACGTAGAAGATGACGTCCTCGGCGATGTTGGTGGCGTGGTCCGCGATGCGCTCGTAGTTGCGGGCCACGAGCAGGAGATGGAGGGCGCGGGTGATGTTGCGCGGGTCCTCCATCATGTAGGTCAGCAGCTCGCGGAAGAGCTGTTTGTAGAGGGAGTCGACCTCGTCGTCGCGGCGGCAGACGGCGAGCGCGGCCGCGGTGTCGCGGTTGACCAGGCTGTCGAGGGCGTCGCGCACCATCTCCTGGGCGATCCGCGGCAGCCGGGGCAGGTCGATGTAGGGCTTGAGCGGGGGCTCGCGGTTGAGCGCCTCGGTCGCCTGCGCGATGTTGACCGCCGAGTCGCCCATCCGCTCGAGATCGGTGGCGATCTTCATCGACGGCGACGAGCAGCCTGAGGTCGACGGCGGTCGGCTGCTGCAGCGCGATGTAGCGCTGGCAGAGCTCGTCGAGCTCTTTCTCGACCCCGTCGACATCGTCGTCGGTCGTGATCACCGCCTGGGCGCGGACGAGGTCGCGGTCGATCAGCGCCTGCATCGCCTCGCCGATCATCCGTTCGACCAGGCCGCCCATGCGCAGCAGGGTCTGGCGGATCTTCTCGAGCTCCTGGTCGCGGTGGCGTTCCATGGCAGGCGCTCCGGGAGGCGAGAGGGTAGCAGGAAAGGAAAAAAGGGGGAGGCCCGGAGGCAGGGCCCCCCCGATCCGGAGGGAGGCTTCTAGAAGATGATCTGGAGCTGGACGCGGAGCTCGTCGAGCTCGTTGCCGGTCGTCTTGTCCTCGTAGTTGAAGTAGTCGGCCTGGATCTTGTTGACGTGCTTGTTGAGGTAGTAGCTGAGGCCGATGCCGGTGCCCTCGAAGTCCTTGAGCGCGCTGCCCAGGTTGGAGACCGAGAAGGCCTGGTCGCGCTCGATGTTCTCGAGCCGCGCGGCGATCTCGAACTTCTTGTTCGGGAAGAGGTAGCCGGCCTGGACGTAGTAGCCCTGGTTGTCGGACTCGACGTTGCTCTGGTCCTCGGCGGTCTCGTCGAAGTACTCGCCCTGGACGTTGAGGCCCTTCCACTTGAAGGCGGCCTCGTAGCCCACACGGAAGACGTCGACCGCGGACGCGCCGGTGCCTACCGTGTTGTCGAGAGCCGGCCAGACCGATCACGAACTTGGGCGAGTCGGGGTAGTCGAGAGAGCTCTCCTCGAACTTGTACTCGCCGAACGGCATCCAGGCGACGCGGCCCGAGTAGAGGTAGTCGTCGTTGTCGTTGACGTTGATGTTGCGGGCGATGCCGTTGTAGGCGCCCACCGCGTACTCGAAGGTCTTCGACTGGTTCATGCCCTCGAGCCGGATGCCCTGGTCGCGGCCGGGAGCGTAGAGTGCGTTGCCGATCCAGCGGTCGACGAACTGCTGCTTGCCGGACGAGGTGAACTCCTGGCGGCCGAACGGCACCTTGCCCTGGCCGACCCAGACCGTCGCCAGCGGGTTCTTCGCCCACCAGATCTCGGCGTCCTCGAGCTCGGGGCCGCGCCGCACCGTGGTGCGCAGCGAGTTGGAGACGATCGACGCCCCGGTCAGGTAGCCGGCGCCCACCCAGTTGGCCTGCAACTTGAACTTCCAGTCGCCGGTCTTGCCTTCGATCGCGGTCTTGGCGCGCCGGATATTGAAGGTGCCGACGTCTTCCCCGGTCTCACGATCGAAGTACGAGTAGCGTACCTGGATCCGGTTCGACAGCGAGACCTCGGCCCCCTTCATCTTGAAGGTCGTCTTGCCGTCCTTCCACGACACGTCGAAGGGTGGCGCGTAGGGCTTCTGGCTGGGCCGGTCGTAGCCGGGGAGATCGTGCTTGAAGAGGTAGAGGTCGGCCGCGGTTTCGTTCTCGGCGATCAGCGTCTTGCCGCCCTCGGCGCGACCGATGAGGGTGATGGCCGTGCCGATCTCGCCGCTCTCGGTGAACGCCTTGAAGCGCTCCGGGGTGTTGAAGACGTAGACCCGGCCGTCCTTCTCGACTTCGTTGTAGTAGAGGCCCATCAGGGGCCCCTGCGCGACTGCCGGGGCCACGGCGCCGGCGAACAGGGCGAGCATGCAGAGGCTCGCGGTGAGCAGCAGGGTCTTGCGCATCGTCGATCTCCTCCTGGAGGTCAGGGATTGGAGTCACTCCGAAGAGACGTCGCGACCAGTCGATGGCGCGCCCCTCGGGATCGGAGGAGACGATAGGGGCCGGGCCGCGCTTCCGCGCGACAGAGGGGTGACAGCGGTGCAACAGGCCCGGCGGGCGGGCGCGCCCGGGTGGGTGGGGGTGGTGGGGTCGCGCGGGGGTCAGGCGACCGACGACGAGATCGGGCGCAGCAGCTCGCGCAGCTCGGCGACGGAAGGCACGCGTCCGGAGGCGACGATCAGGCCGTCGACCGCCAGCGCGGGAGAGGCGACCAGGCTGGAATCGGAGATCTCGCTCGCGTCGACGACGTGCTCGATCTCGAAATCGAGTCCCAGCTCGCGTCCCACGGCCGCGGTCCTCTCGGCCAGCAGGCGCGATTTTGCGCCGTCGGCCCCGACGATCTGGATCCTGGTCCTGGCGGTCATGAAGCTCCCCTGGGTCATCCGGCGGAAGAGAGCGGAAGGAACGTCTCTCTCCGCGGATCCCAAGATGCGCCGGGCCGGATTCTCCGTCGCCATGCGCGCGGGCGGGGCGCGCCCCGCCCCGCCGGCACTCCGGGGTTGGGGGAGCCGGGCGACGTTCGTCCGGGCTGCCGGCCCGGCTCAGCGGCCAGAGGCGATGGGGAGCGAAACGCGGAAGCACGAGCCCGTGCCCGGCTCGCTCTCGACCTCGACGCGGCCGCCGTGGGCCTGGGCGACGTGCTTGACGATCGCAAGGCCGAGGCCGGTGCCCCCCTCCTCGCGCGCCCGTCCCGGGTCGACCCGGTAGAAGCGCTCGAAGATCCTCGGCAGCGCCGATTGCGGGATGCCGAGGCCGGTGTCCTCGACCTCGATCGTCGCCCGCCCGTCGCGTGCGCCGAGGCGCACGGTCACGCGGCCGCCGGCGCGGTTGTACTTGATCGCGTTGTCGAGCAGGTTGGCGACCAGCCGGAGCAGTCCGTCCGGGTCGCCGTCGACGACGGGAGCGGCGCCCGGTTCGATCGCGACCGTGACCTGGCGGGCGGCGGCGGCCCCGGCGACGAGCTCGGCGGCCTCGGCGACCGTGTCGGCGAGCGCGACCGGCTCGGGGCCGGGCAGGGGAGCGGCGCTCTCGAGCCGGGAGAGGGTGAGCAGATCGTCGAGCAGAGCCCCCAGCCGGCGGCACTGATCGAGGATGCGCTGGCTGAAGCGGAGCGCCATGTCCCGCTCGTCGAGCGCGCCGTCGACCAGCGACTCGGCGTAGCCCTGGATCGCCGCGAGCGGCGTCTTCAGCTCGTGGGAAACGTTGGCCACGAAGTCCTTGCGCGTGCGGTCGAGCCGCTCGACCTCGGTGACGTCGCGCGCGACCACCACCAGCCCCTGGTCGCCGTCGAGCATGGAGGCGCCGAGCGCGAGGGTGCGCGGCCGGGGCTCCAGCAGCTCGACCAGCGCGGTCGAAGGCGCCGCGCCGTCGAGCGCGCGCTCGATCAGGTCGTAGAGCCGCGGCTGACGCGCGAGCGCGAGGAGATTGCCCGTCTCGGCGCGCGCGTCGAGAGCGAACAGGTCGCGGAAGGCGGGGTTGGCGAGGCGGGGCCGGCCCTGGCGATCGACGACCAGGACCCCCTCGGCCATGCCGGCGACGGTCGAAGCGAGGTGGTTGCGCTCGGCCTCGACCGCCGCGATCTGCCGTTTGGCCTCCGCCGCGATCCGCTCCAGCGCGGAGCCGAGCGTGGCGAGCTCCGCGGCGGCCGGGACTTCGAACCGGCGCTCGTAGTCGCCGCGCCCGATGTCGTCGGCGGCCGCGATCAGCTCGGTGAGCGGCCGGAAGAGCGTGCGTGACAGCCACCAGGAGAGCGCCAGAACGGCCGCGGCGGCGGCCAGCGCGGAATAGAGGATCGAGCGGGCGAGGTGGCGCCGGACCGCGCCGAGCGCCGAGAGCGGGCGCGCAACGCGCAGCACGAAGACGCCGCCGTCGCGGGCGGTGGCGAGCACGGCCGCGTAGGCGGTGTCCAGGTCGAGCGTGCCGCTGTGGCGCACCGAGGTGCCGGAGCCCGTCGCCAGCGCGCCGGCGACCTCGGGGCGATCGCGGTGGTTGTCCATCGCCGCCACCTGGCCCGGGTCGCGCTCGCTGTCCGCGAACACGACGCCGTCGCTGCCGACCACCGTGAGGCGCAGGTCGGTGTCCGCGGCGAGCGCCGTCACCCGCGCGCCGAGCTCGGCGTCCGGGGCCTGCGCGGGGGGGTGCTCGAGGTCGAGGCTCCGCGCCAGGACGCGCGCGACCTCGACGAGGTCGGTCGCACCGTCGGTCGCGAGCGTTCCGGGCAGGAACTTCAGGGTGAGTCCGGCGAGCACCAGCAGCGCGGCGAATGCGGGCCAGAGGGGGGCGAGTCGGAGTTTGTGGGAAACGGCGCGCGACATGGTGTCGATTCTCTCCTGTCGGGACCCCTCGGCCGCAGGGGCGGCGCAGCGTAGCAGTGCCTTTCTCCTCTGATTCACAGGGGTTGTCGAGTTCTCCGCAGCGGTTGCGGAAATCTCTGTCGAAAAGGGGCCCCTGTGACGCCGCCGGAGCGCCAGTTTCTAGGCTCGGCAGCGTTCTGCACCGGTTCTTGTGCAACTCTTGCAAGCCGTTCTTTTGCAGGCACTTACGGAAGTCGCCGGCGCCTGGATCGGGCTCTTGCGGGCGAGCGCGGCGGACGATTTCCGCAGGTTCCCGTGGCGAGCCGAGAGCGAGGAGTTAACTCTCTGTGACAGAACGCCTTGGCTGCGAAGACCCGGAGTCAGGCCGGGCGCGACCGGGGCGTCGCGCGCTCGAGTCCCTGGCGGAACTCGATCCGGCGATCGAACAGCCGCTCGAACAGACCCGCCCGATGGCGGGCGGCGGCGATCTCGAGCGAGACGTCGAACGGCGAGAGCAGCTCGACGACGACCCGCCGCTTGCCGAGCGCGGCGTAGAGCTCGACCACGCGCGCCGCGTGGGTGCGGTCGAGCGCGTTGGCGATCCGGAGCAGCGCGGCGAGCTTCTCGATCACCTTCTGCTGCCACCCCTCGAGCGCCGCGAAGCTCTCGTGGCCGGGCTTGGGGCGGGCGCCGCAATGGTAGCGGGCGAGGTGGGCGAGGATCTCGATCTCCCGCGGGTCGAAGGCGTCGAGGCCGGCGGTCGAGATGAGGTACTGCGAATGCTTGTGATGGCGCTGGAAGTGGATCGAGCTGCCGACGTCGTGGAGGAGTGCGGCGTGCTCGAGCCACTCCCGCTCACGCTCGCCCAGGCCGTGGGCGGGCGCGGTCAGGTCGAAGAACCGGACCGCGAGGCGCGCGACCTGCTGGGCGTGGTCGAGCATGCTCGGCGCGCGCTGGGCGAGCGCGAGGACCTGGCGGCGGCGGACGTCCTCCACGGCCTCGCTCTCGGGACCCGGATGGCCGAGCGCCTCGAGCACCAGTCCCTCGCGCAGGGCGCGGTCGCACAGGTGGATGCGCGAAACGCCGGCGTGGCGGGCGAGCTCCTCGAGCAGCAGCGCGCCGGCGAGGATCGAGCGGGCGCGCAGGGGTCCGACCGGCGGCAGCGCCGCGATCTCCCGGCGCGGCATCGCGCGCAGCCGCGAGATCACCTCCTGGAGCTCGCGCAGGCGCAGCTCGCGCAGGCCTCCCGCGCCGCTGCGGCCGGCGCGTCCGGCGAAATGGTCCGCGAGGTCGCCGCAGCAGCCGGCGGTTCCCGAGGTCGCCACGAACAGCTCGACCTTCGCGGGGCGCCGGACCCGCGCGAGCGCCTCGCGCACGGCGCGTCGCAGCTGCTCGATCTCCGCGGCCGGCGGCGGATCGCCCTCGAAGCCGACGCCGAGGCGCAGCGAGCCGAGCTTCAGGCTGCGCACCGAGCGCAGGCGACCGCCCCGCGCGACGCACCACTCGGTCGAGCCGCCGCCGATGTCGACCGCCACCGCGTTGCCGGCGGGGAGGTCGACCGCGTGCCGCACGGCGCGGAAGATGAGCTCGCCCTCCTCGGCGCCGCTCAGCCGGCGGACGTCGATGCCGGTGAGCGCCTTGACCTGGGCCAGGAACTCGTCGCCGTTCGAGGCTTCGCGCACGGCGCTGGTCGCCACGGCGATCACTTGCCGCGCGCCCTTCAGGCGCGCGAGCGTGCTCATCTTGAGCAGCGACTCGAGGCCGCGGCGGATGGCGCGGGTCGAGAGCGTGCCCCGTCCGAGCGCGCTCTTGCCCAGCCGCACCATGTCGCGCTCGCGAGCCAGCACGCGGTAGCCGCCGGCCGCGTCGCTCTCGACCACGATCATGTGGATCGAGTTCGAGCCGATGTCGATGGCGGCGATCCGGTCGGGTGGCGCGGGCGCGGGCGGGGGGGAGGCGTGGGGCGATGCTTCGCGGCGGCGGCGCTCATCTGCCAGCCATTGAATCGCCCGCGGCGCGCCGGGTCAAGTGACGATCCGGTGACTCAGTCGAGCAGGCGGACGATGAGCGGGTAACAGATCGCGGCGACCGCGGCGGCGATCGGGATGGTCAGGATCCAGGCCCAGAGGATGCGGCCGGCGACCCCCCACTTCACCGCCGAGAGGCGGCGCGTGGCGCCGACGCCCATGATCGCGCCGGTGATGGTGTGGGTCGTCGACACCGGGATGCCGCCGAGCGTGGCGCCGACGATGGTGATGGCGCCCGCGGTCTCGGCGCAGAAGCCGCCGACCGGCTGCAGTTTGGTGATCTTGGTGCCCATCGTCTTGACGATCCGCCAGCCGCCGAACAGCGTGCCCATGGCGATCGCGAAGTGGGAGACCA
>CAWDOT010000020.1:0-8464 GCA_963803995.1 uncultured Acidobacteriota bacterium | reverse complement strand
GACTGATTGCTTAGGGGTCGATGACGAGCGCGCTTCGCGTGCCTCGTCGACGAACACTCGCCGAAGTCGGCGGGGTCGGCCAGATCGAAGAAGCCGTGGGTGTAGCGCGCGTAGCAGTAGGCGCAGGCGAACTCGCAGCCCCGGTAGGGGTTGATCGTCCACTCGAACGGCAGCCGGGGCTGGTCGTTCTTGTTGAGGACGTCTCTGACCAGCAGGTCGAAGTACTCGACGCCGGCGCGGCGCCGGATCGCGTCGGCCTCCGGCGCCGGCCGGCCGGGGGCCGGCAGCAGGGTCGGGAAGAGGGGGAGCGTCGCCTGGTCGATCATTTACGCCTAATTTACGCCTCTCGGGCGAAAAGTCAATCCCCCCCACTCCGGCGGGTTCGGGAGGCTCCCCTCCATAGAATCCCCCGGTGCCCGAGCTGCCCGAGATCGAAGTCCTCCGCCGCTCCCTCGCCCCCCGTCTGACCGGCCGCCGGATCGAGCGGGTGGAGGTTCTCTCGCCGGCGCTGCGCGAGCCGCTCGACCGCCGCGTGCTCGCCCGGCGGCTCGCCGGCCGCGCCGTGACGGCGCTGCGCCGGCGCAGCAAGTACCTGCTGATCGACGTCGAGGGGGGCTCGACGCTGGTCGTCCATCTCGGCATGAGCGGGCGGCTGACGCTGGTCCCGGCGGCGACGCCGCGCGAGCCGCACGAGCACCTGGCCTTCCAGCTCGACAGCGGCGAGCGGCTCCGCCTGCGCGACCCGCGCCGGTTCGGGGTCGCCTTTGCGGCGGCGACCGCCGGGCTCGGGGCCGACCCGCATTTCGCGCGCCTCGGGCCCGAGCCGCTCGATCCGCCGCTCGACGGCGCCGCGCTCGCCGGGATCGCCGCGGGGCTCTCGGCGCCGGTCAAGGCCTTCCTCATGGACGCCAGCCGCCTGGTGGGTGTCGGCAACATCTACGCGACCGAGGCGCTCTTCCGCGCCGGCATCCACCCGGCGCGCTCGGTCGCCCGCATCTCGTCCGGGCGCTGGGCGCGGCTCGCGGCGGCGGTGGTCGAGGTGCTCGAGCAGGCGATCCACGCCGGGGGCACGACGCTCAACGACTTCGCCGACGGCGCCGGCAACGCCGGCTACTTCCAGGTCGAGCTCGCGGTCTACGGCCGCGCGGGCGAGCCCTGCCCGCGCTGCGGCGCCGAGGTGCGCCGGCTCGTCCAGTCGAACCGGAGCTCGTTCTACTGCCCGCGCTGCCAGCGCTGAGCGCCTCCGGCGCAGTAAGATGACGCCTCGATGATGCCCGTCGCGCTCGGAGTCGCCGGAGGCACTGGTTCGGGCAAGACCACCGTGGCGCACGCCATCCTCGAAGCGACCGGCCCGGACCGCATCGCCTTCCTCGCCCAGGACAACTACTACCGCGACGTGGCCTGGACGGGGCCGGAGCAGCTCGCCGCCCACAACTTCGACCACCCGTCGTCGCTCGACACCGAGCTGATGGTCGAGCACATCACCGAGCTCAAGGCGGGGCGGGCGATCGACCTGCCGGTCTACGACTTCGTCCACCACCGGCGCACCGCCGAGGTGCGCCGGATCGAGCCGCGGCCGGTCATCCTGGTCGAGGGGATCCTGCTCTTCGCCGAGCCGGCGATCCGCGCCCTGCTCGACTTCAAGGTCTTCGTCGACACCGACGCCGACGTCCGCCTGGTGCGCCGGATCCGGCGCGACATCGCCGAGCGCGGGCGCGGCATCGCCGACGTGCTGCGCCAGTACATGGCGACGGTGCGCCCGATGCACCTCGAGTTCGTCGAGCCGTCCAAGCGCTGGGCCGACGTCATCGTCCCCGAGGGCGGCGAGAACCGCGTCGCCCTCGAGATGGTCGCCGCCCGCGTCGAGCAGCTGCTCGCGGCCCCTTAGTCCGGGCCGTCAGAACGGCCAGATGCGCGGGATGGCGACGCTCGCGATCACCCAGAACAGCAGGTTGAGCGGGATGCCCGCCTTGAGGAAGTCGGTGTAGCGGTAGTTGCCGGCGCCGTAGACCATGGCGTTGGTCTGGTAGCCGACGGGGGTCACGAAACCGTTCGACGCCGCGTAGGTCACCGCCATCAGCAGCGGCTTGGGGTCGACGCCGAGCGCGGCGGCGGTCGACAGCGCCACCGGCACCATCAGCACGGCGGTCGAGGCGTTCGACAGCACCTCGGTCAACACCATGGTCGCGAAGTAGATGACCGTGAGCGCGAGCCAGGGGCCCGAGCCGCGGCCGGCGTCGGAGATCCAGTCGCCGACCCGCCCGGCGAGGCCGGTCTTCTCGAGCGCGGCGCCCAGCGGAATCGTCGCCGCCAGCAGGAAGTAGACCGACCAGTTCACCGAGCGGTAGACGCGCTGGACCTTGACCGTCCGGCTGGCGAGCAGCGCGACCACGGCGACCAGCGCGGCGGCCAGGATCGGGAAGTCGAAGACCGTGGCGGCGACCACCACGCCGACCACCGCGGCCGCGTGCAGCCACCAGCGCGGGTGGAGGCGGATGCGCAGGTCGACCTCCTGGAGCGGCAGGAAGTCGTCCATCCGGTAGAGCTGCTCGAGCGCGCGGCGGGGACCGAACAGCAGCAGCGTGTCCCAGCGCTTGAGCGAGATCGCCGAGAGCTTCTCGCGGATCAGCTCGCCGGTGCGCGCGAGCGCGAGGACGAACGCGCCGAAGCGGCGGCGGAAGTCGATCTCGGCGAGCGACATCCCCTCGAGCGTCGAGGCCGGCGAGAGCTGGACCTCGGCGAGCACGGTCTCCTCGCCGGCGAGGTCGGAGTCGGTCAGTTTCAGGTCCGACAGCATCAGCAGCTGCTGCTGCTCCTTGAACAGGACGATGTCCGCCATCGCCCCGCGCACGATCAGCACGTCGCCCGCCTCGATCGGCGTCGAGCGCAGGTCGAAGGCGATACGCCGCGCGCCGCGCAGGATCTCGAGCACGTTCAGGCGGTAGCGGTCGGCAATCTGCTCGTCGACCACGGTGCGGCCGACCAGGCGCGCGCCCGGCGGCACGCGGACCTCGGTGAGGTAGTGGGTGAGCTGGTACTTGCCGGTGAGGTCGTCGGCGTCGCCCCGGTCGGGCAGCCAGCGCACCAGCGCGGCGCAGTAGGCGAGCCCGCACGCGAAGAAGACGGCGCCGAGGGGGAGGAACTCGAACATCGTGAAGGGCGGCAGCCCGCGCGCCTCGGCGAGCGACGAGACCAGGATGTTGGTCGAGGTGCCGACCAGCGTGCAGGTGCCGCCGATCACCGCGGCGTAGTTGAGCGGCAGCAGCAGCTTCGACGGGCTGCGCCGGTGCTGCTTGGCGATCTGCACCGCGAGCGGGATGAACATTGCCACCGCGGCGGTGTTGTTGAGGAACATCGACAGGCCACCGGCGATGACCAGGGTGAAAGCGACCGAACGCGCATAGGAGCCGCGCGCCACGCGCGCGATGCCGTGCCCGACCTGGGCGACCACGCCGCTGTCGGCGACCGCTTCCGACAGGATCATCATCAGCAGCACGGTGACCACCGCGGCGTCCGAGAAGCCCGAGGTCGCCTCGGCCACGGTGACCAGGCCGGTGACCATCAGCGCCGCGAGGATGGTGAGCGCCACCACCTCGACCGCCATCCACTCGAGGGCGGAGGCGACCAGCATGAAGACGAGCAGGGCGATCAGGATCGCGGTGGTCATCGGCGTCGGTTCCGCGCGCCGCCCGCGTCAGCGGGCGGCCTCGACGCGGGCGGCGAGCGCGCCGGTGGAGTCGAGCGCGCGCAGACGTTCGGCGAGCGCGGTACGGTCGGCGGCGGCGTGGGCGGCGTCGGCGGCGTCGACGACCTGGAAGGCGACGAGATCGGCGAGCGACTCGGCTTCGCTGCGCGCGCCCTCGCCGTGCGCGGCCGCGATCGCCGCCGGCAGTTGCCAGAGCGCCCCCTCCGCGATCGCCGCGGCGACGCCCGCGGTCGACGGCGCGAGCTCCCAGACCGGCGCCCGGCCGCCGCCGCCGGCGCGCCGGACCAGCTTCTGTGCGACGACGCCGGCGAGCGCGTCGGCGAGCCGCCGCGCGGCGCGTCCGCCCGACTCCGGGGCGAGCGCGCGCAGGGTCTGTTCGACCGCCGCCGCCACGCCCGTCGCGTCGACCACCGCGAAGACCAGCGCGCCGGCCTCGGCGCGGGCCACCGCGGCGGCGAGCGCCGCGGGTTCGCTGGCGTCGGCGAGCGCGACGACGTCGACGTCGGCGCCGCGCGTCGCTTCGACGGCCGCGCGCGCGGTGGGGGCATGGGCGGGGACCTCGACCTGGCGGACCAGCGAACGCCCGGCGGCGAGCAGGTGCTCGATCGGCCGCTCGATCGTCACCAGGTGCCCAGGCCTCCCCTCGGCGGCGAGACCGACCAGGGCGGCGAGCGTGGTGCTCCGCCCGGAGCCGGGCGGGCCGGCGAGCAGCACGAGCCCCCGCGGCGCCCCGGCGAGCCGGCGCGCGAGCGCGGGCAGCTCGAGCTGGTCGGCGTCCGGCGTCCGCCAGGGGACGTGGCGAACCGCCGCGCCGACCCCCTGCAGGTCGCGCAGCAGGGCGATCCGGAAGCGGGCGAAGTCGTGGATCTCGTGGGTGAAGAGGGCGTGCGCGTGCGCTTCGAACTCGGCGCGCACCCGCTCGGGAGCGAGCTCGTAGAGCAGCTCCTTCAGGCGCGCCGAAGTCGGGATCTCGAACAGGTCGAGCGTCGCGAGCTCGCCGTGGAGGCGCAGCCGCGGCGCCTGCCAGGCCGCCAGGTGGAGGTCGGAGGCGCCGAGCTCGACCATCGTGCGCAGCAGCGCCTCCGCGGGCGGCAGCGCGCGCCGGCTCTTCTCGGCGGGCCCCGGCGCGGACGCGCCGCGTGGCGCCGGGGACTGCGGCGAGGCGGAGACGGTCCAGCCGGCCGGCCCCGCCAGGCAGGCGAAGTGGAAGAGAGCCCCGGCGAGGGCATGGTCGAACTCGCTGCGGGTCCCGGGGTGCGCCGCCGGCATCCGCCCGAGCGGCGCGATCTCGAGCAGCAGCCGTTCGATCGCGGCGCCGTCGAGCACCGTCTGCGTGACCTCGTGATCGGAGCCGTCGCGGCGGAAACGGGGCAGGTGGCCGGGCTCGAGCAGCACGAGCTCCACCTGGTTCTTGAGCGCCGCCTCGAGCAGCCGGTCGATTGCGGCCATCGCCGGGTTCCTAGCTGCGCACGCGCAGGATCGCGGTCCTGCGCACGTGGCGCTCGACGCCGGGCGAGACCAGGAGCAGGAAGCGGTCGCTCGCCGAATTCAGCAGGTCGGAGACCCGGGCGCGGCCGGGGCGCGCCACGTAGGAGAGGACGCCCGAGAGGGTCTCGCCGGTGACCAGGTCTAGCTCGGCGGGCGCGCGGCGCAGCCCCGGCTCGGGCGGGCCCGCCTCGGCCTCGACCGGGCACTCCACGTAGACGATCCAGGCCAGGTTGACGAGCGCGATCTCGCCGCCGAGCTCGCAGGGGAGGAACTCGCCGTCGAACGCGTTCAGCCGCTCGCCGACGCTCTCCGGACGGGGGCCGCGCGGGGACGCGCCGCGCAGGAACAGGACCGCCGAGGCGGCGCTGCCGTCGAACCCGACCAGCCGGGCCGTGCTGCGCTCGACCGCCAGCGCGTACTCGGACATGCGGCTAGTCTACGTTACGATGTCCGGCGATGGCCCGCTGGACACTCGAAGTGGCCTCCCGATTCGAGGCCGCGCATCACCTGCATTCCTACCGCGGCGCGCCCGAGGCGGTGCACGGGCACAGCTGGCGGGTCGTCGTCCGTCTGGAGACCGACCGGCTGGACGACGAGGGGATGGCCTGGGACTTCGTCGCGGTCAAGCGCGCGCTCGACGCGCTCGCCGCGCGCCTCGATCACGGCGACCTCAATGCGGTGCCGCCGTTCGACGTCGAGAGCCCGACCACCGAGCGGATCGCCGCCTGGTTCTTCGACGGTCTCGTCGACCGCCTGCCCGGCGCGCCGCTCGCGGCGGTGACCCTCTTCGAGGGGCCGGACTGCAGCGCCACCTATCGTCCCGGAGAGGTCGAGCGATGAGATCCCCGGGCGCTCGCCGCGCGGCGGCGCTCGCCGCCTGCCTGCTCGCGCTCGCCGTCGGCTGCCGGAGCCGGACGAGCCCGGTCGCGCGGCTCGAGTCGCACCCGGCGCACCTGCGCCTCGGCTATCCCGAGTTCGCCGAGGTCGAGATCGCCTTCGCGCCGGTCGCGCCGCTGCCCGAGGGCGCCGGCGCGCCGATCGTCTTCCTCCATCTGGTCGAGGCGCCGGACACCGTGGTGCGCACCTTCGACCACCCGCTGCCCGAGCGCTGGCGGGTCGGGAGCGAGATCCGCTACAGGGTCCGGGTCCACCAGTCGGCGCTCGCCGATCCGCTCGAGCCGGGCAGCTACACGCTGGTCGTCGGCCTCTACGACCGG
Source organism: uncultured Acidobacteriota bacterium (assembly GCA_963803995.1). Lineage (GTDB taxonomy): Bacteria > Acidobacteriota > Thermoanaerobaculia > Multivoradales > JAGPDF01 > JACTMI01. Next base: position 2,053 of record CAWDOT010000020.1, on the reverse strand, counting down.
GAGCTCGGCCGCTACGCGCTCGAGTCGGCCGACGAGGAGCTCGGCCGGCGCGAGTACGTGGTCGGCACGGTCGAGGTGCCCGCCGCCGACCAGGCGACGCCGCGCGTGCGCTTCTCCGAGAACTGGCTGCCCGCCGAGCCCGGCTCGGACCGCCAGGTGCTCGCCCGCCGGACGCTCTCCGGCGGCGGCCCGGGCACGCTCCAGTTCGGCCCGCTCGCCGGCGCCGGCCGCATCTTCCTCGCGCTCGAGATCCCGGGCGGCGAGGCGGGCAGCGCGCGCCTCGAGCTCGCGCCCGGCGAGACGCAGGCGATGGTGCGGGTCAGCTCGCCCTGCGCGGGCGAGCAGGCGGAGTTCTCGGGCCCCGGCCGCCACGACCTCGACCTGACGATCGGCGAGGAGCCGGCGCGCGCCGCCTGCGCGATCGAGATCGCCCCCAACTTCCAGCGCATCACGAGCGAGCGGACCGAGGCGACCTCGGTGCGGCTCGAGCTGCTCGCCTGGGCGAAGTCGGTCGATGAAACGCCCTGACAGCCCCATCCTGCGCTCGCGGCAGGCGCGCTACCTCGAACGGCTGCTGCCGCGCCGCGACGAGCTGACGGCGGAGATCGAGACGAAGAGCGCCGAGCTCGGCGTGCCGAGCTCCGAGCCCCAGCTCGCGCGCCTGCTCGAGGCGCTGGCGGCGATCGAGCCGGCCGGGCGCCTGCTCGAGGTCGGCACCGGCATCGGCTACGGCACGCTCCACCTGGCGCGGGGCGCGCGCGAGGGGCGCGTGCTGTCGATCGACGTCGACGAGGAGCGGCTCGGGATCGCCCGCGGTTTCCTCGAACGCGCCGGCGTCGCCGATCGGGTCGAGCTCCTCGCCGGCAGCGCGCTCGAGCTCCTGCCGCGGCTCGAAGGGCCCTTCCACCTGGTCTTTCTCGACGGCGCCAAGCAGGACTACCGGCGCTGCCTCGACCTCGTGCTGCCGCTCGTCACGGTCGGCGGCCGGATCGTGGTCGACAACCTGCTCTGGAAGGGTCGGATCGCCGACGCCACGCTGCGCCCCGACGAGGGCGACCCGGCGGCGGAGGCGATCGAGCGCTTCAACCCCTACTTCACCATCCACCCGCAGCTCGCGACGACCATGCTGCCGCTCGGCGACGGCGTCGGCCTGGGCGTCAAGAAGCGTCCGACGATGCGCGAGCTGGGCGGGCCCTGGTGAGACCCGATCCTCAGTACTTGACCGAGCAGCCGTAGGGCTTCGTGGTCGACGGCTCGGGGGACCCGCCGGCGGCGAGCGCCGCGAGCGCGGCGTCGGCGTGGTTGACCTTGGCGGCCTTGAGGCCGGGGTCGTCGTCGATCGCGCCCTGGTAGGCGAGCTTGCCGGCGGCGTCGATCACGAAGATGTGGGGCGTGGTCTTGGCGCCGTAGGCGCGTCCGACCCGGCCGTCCGTGTCGTAGAGCACCGGGTAGGCGATGCCGTTCTTCGCCAGGAATTTCGCGTAGGCGTCGGGAGCGAGGTAGTCGCCGTGGCCGGCGCGGGTCGAGTTGATCGCGAGCCAGACCGCCTCGGGGTGCCGCGCGGCGGTCGCCTGCATCGTCTTCGCCTCGGAGTGGTGGCGCGAGAAGGGGCAGTTCGGGTTGTTCCACTCGAGGACGACCACTCGGCCCTTGAAGTCGCCGAGCGCGACCTTGCGGCCGTCGACCGCGGTGAGCTCGAAGGGCGGCGCCGGCTGGCCGACCGCCAGCTCGGCGAGCGACGGCCCGCCGCAGGCGGCGAGCAGGAGGAGGAGCGGGGCAACGAGGCTGCGGCTCGCGCGCGAACGGCTGGTTCTGATCATGGCTGGACTCCGGAGCGAATCTGTTGGAACCGGCGGCGGAGGAGAGCCGCCAGCGCGCCGATCAGCAGACCGGCGGCGGCGACCAGGGGGAGCGAGATCCGGCGCGGCGCGCGGGTGGGCGCCTCGGGCGCGAGCCGGGCGGTGCCCTCGAGCGCGAGCGGCACGCCGTCGAGCTCGAGCCCGGTCGCGGTCCACTCGACCGCGAAGTCGGCGGGCAGTGGCTTCGTCTCGTC
>CAWDOT010000019.1:0-175477 GCA_963803995.1 uncultured Acidobacteriota bacterium | reverse complement strand
CCGCCGACCGAGATCTGGTCGCCGACGGCGAGCCCGAGCCGCGAGAGCAGCTCGGGTGCCGCGACCGCGCTGCGCCCGGCGACCAGCTCGTCAGCGGGCGCGCCGGCTCGAGCGTGAGCGTGCCGTAGAACGGGAAGCGGCCGCGCACGGCCTTGAGCTCGACCACCCGGCTGCGCCCGGCGGCCGCGGCGCCCGGCGGGCGCCGCGACGACGGTGACCAGCTCGGCGACGTGGGCGAGCTCGACCCCCGGCGGCCCGGCGAGCGCGCCTCGACCTCGGGCGGCAGCGGTCGGCGACTCTGAGAGCTTGAGGTCTGCGGCGAGCAGCTCGCGGGCCTCGCGCGCAGACGGCGCGCTGGATCGCCGAGAATCCGGCCACCGCGACCACCGCCGCGACGCCGACCGCGAGCGAGAGCGCGAAGAAGACGAGCCGCGCGCGCGCCCCGCGCGACTCGCGCCGGATCTGCCGCAAAAAGAAGCGGAGGTTCACGCGGCGGGTTCGATGCCGGAGTCGAGGCCGGCGGCGCGCGTCTCGATCCGCTCGATGCGTCCGTCGCGCAGGTGGACGCGGCGGTCGGCGAGCGCGGCGACGGCCGGGTCGTGGGTCACCAGGACCAGAGTCGTGCCGGCCGCGCGCGCAGGCCGGCGAGCGGCGCGAGGATCCGCTCGCCGGTGGCGCCGTCGAGGTTGCCGGTCGGCTCGTCGGCGAACAGGATCGCCGGCTCGGGCGCGAAGGCGCGGGCGAGGGCGACGCGCTGCTGCTCGCCGCCCGAGAGCTGGACGGGGTAGTGGTGCCCGCGCTCGGCGAGGCCGACGCTCGCCAACAGCGCCGCGCGCGTGCGTCGGCTCCGTGCGCCCGGCAGCTCGAGCGGCAGCAGCACGTTCTCGAGCGCGGTCAGGTTGGCGAGGAGCTGGTAGGCCTGGAAGACGAAGCCGATCTTGCCGCGGCGCAGGCGCGCCAGCGCGTCCTCGGAGAGCGCCTGGATCGGCGTCCCCCGATGCGCACCTCGCCGGTGGTCGGGCGGTCGAGGCCGGCCATCAGGCCGAGCAGCGTCGACTTGCCGCTGCCCGAGGGGCCGAGGATCGCGACGAACTCGCCGGGTGCGATGGTCAGATCGACGTCGTCGAGGATGATCAGCTCGCGTCCACCCGAGGGCAGGCGCTTGGTCAGATCGGCGGATCTCGAGGTCGGGGAGTCTCCATGTCGCCCTTTCCTACGCGGCGCGGCGTCCGATGCCCGCGGACGGCGCAGCGTAGCATGCGGTCACCAGCCGCCGATGGCGGCCGGGGGTCGATCCGTGCCGCCACTCTCTGCGAAGATGGTGGCGATGCGTTCGGCGCTCGGACTCGTGGGTTTGGTCCTGCTGGGTCGCCTGCCTCACCGCGTGTGGGGGCGGTCCCGTTCCCAGGGAGGATCCGGTCCAGCCCGCAGCCGCCGTCGTTCCGTGCGGCGCTTTCCGCCGGGGCGGAGTCGCGGCCCCCGCCGGTCCGCGCGTGGTCTTCCTCGGCGACAGCCTGACGGCGGGGTTCGGGCTCGGGGAGGAGGAGGCGTTTCCGGCGCGGGTGGGGGAGCTGATGGCGGCGGGCGGGACGCCGATCGTGGTGGTCAACGGCGGAGTGTCGGGCGACACCAGCGCGGGGGCGCTCGAGCGGCTCGACTGGCTGCTGTCGCGGCCGGCGGACGTGCTGGTGGTCTCGATCGGGGCCAACGACGGCCTGCGCGGGCAGCCGGTCGCGGGGATCGAGGCGAACCTGCGCGCGATCGTGAAGAGAGCCAGGGCGAGCGGCGCGCGGGTGCTGGTGACCGGCCAGAAGATCCCGACCAACTACGGCCCCGACTACGCGCGCGCCTTCGAGGCGATCTACCCGCGGGTCGCGAAGGAAGAGGGCGCCGCGCTGCTGCCGTTCCTGCTCGAAGGGGTCGCGATGGTGCCCGAGTTCAACCAGGCCGACGGCATCCACCCGACGCCGGCGGGGCAGGAGATCGTCGCCCGCAACGTCGCGGCGGCGCTCGCGCCGCTGGTGCGCGAGCCGCGGCGGGCGGCAGGCTAGGTCCGGCTCTTCTCGTTCTCCTTCGCTTCGTCCCAGAGCGCGTCCATCTCCTCGAGGGTGGCGTCGGCCAGATGGCGGCCGCGCGCCTCGAGGGACTGCTCGACGTGGCCGAAGCGGCGGCGGAACTTCAGGAGCGTGCCGGCGAGCGCGGCCTCGGGGTCGACGTCGAGTTTGCGCGCGAGGTTGGCGACGGTGAAGAGGAGGTCGCCGACCTCGTCGCGCAGGCGGGCCTTCCTCGTCTCCGGGTCGGAGTCCGGCGCCGCGATCTCGGCGCGCACTTCCGCGAGCTCCTCGTCGAGCTTCGCGAGCACCGCGGCGGCGTCGGGCCAGTCGAAGCCGACGCCGGCCGCCTTCTGGGTGACCCGGTAGGCGGCGAGCAGCGCGGGCATCGAGGCCGCGGCGGCGCCGTCGAGCAGCGACTTGCGGCCGTTCGCGCCGTCGCGCAGCTTGCGCCGCTCCCAGACCGCGCGGACCTCCTCGGCGGTCGCCAGCTCCTCGCCGCCGAAGACGTGCGGATGGCGGGCGATCATCTTCGTGCGCGAGCGTTCGATCGCGTCGGCCGCGCCGGGCGCGCCGGACTCGGACATCAGGGTCGCGACGAAGGCGGCCTGGAAGAGCAGATCGCCGAGCTCCGCGGCGAGCGCCTCGGGGTCGCCGGCGTCGATCGCGGCGGCGGTCTCGTGGGCCTCCTCGAGCAGGTAGGCGCGCAGGTCGGGCAGCCTCTGCTCGCGGTCCCAGGGGCAGCCGTCGGGGGCGCGGAGGCGCTCCACCAAGGCGAGCAGGCGGTCGAGGTCGGTCGGAGAGAGGTGCGTGACGTCGCGCATGGTGTCGGCGATCGGCGCCCGGCCGGCCGCGGCTTGCCGCTCCGAAAGAGCGCTTGTTAGCATACTCTCCGGTCACGACACTCAGATCCGGGGGCGAGTTCCGGAATCGGCCTCCGGAGTCGGAGGGCGGGGCATACAGCAGTCGGCGCTGTGGCGAGGAAGGACGGATCCGGTGGGCGAGATCAAGGTCACCGACAAGCGGATGTTCACTCCGGACGGCCGGTTGCGCGAGGAGTTCGAGCAGCTCGAGAACCCCGAGCCGGAGGCTGCTCCCGCGGCGGAGTCCGTCACCGCACCCGAGCCGGCGCCGCCGGCTCCCGTGTCCGAGCCCGAGCAGGAGCCGGCGCCGCCGGGCTGGGAGAGCGCCGGGCGTGGCCCCGCCCTCGAGCTGCCGGGCGCGCCGCCCGGGCTCGGGCCGAATTTCGCCGACCTGGTGGCCGCGCTCGCCGAGCCGGCGACGCTCTATCTCGGCGATGTGCCGCTGCCCGATGGCGCGAGCGCCGAGAACCTCGATGCGGCGCGCTACTACATCGACCTGATCGACCTGCTGCGCCAGCGGACCGCGGGGAAGCTGAGCGCGCAGGAGCACGCCTTCCTGGAGGACGTCCTCTACCGGCTTCGCGTGCGCTATGTCCAGAAGCGCGGCTGAGCGCTTCCGCGCGGCGGCGCTCGCCGCCGCCCTCGCCCTCGCGGGGGCGATCCCCGCCGCGCCACAGGCCGGTCCGGCGCCCACCGCGGGCGTCGAGCTCACGCGCAGCGTGCAGCAGTCGCTCAAGCGCCTGCAGGAGCAGTGGCTGCAGTGGATGAGCGCGTTCTACCAGGACAGCCCGGCGCGCGCCGACGAGGCGCTGCGTCAGATCATGGCGACCTCGCGGCAGGTCGGCTTCACCCGGCTGCCCGACTTCGCGCTGGGCGCCGCGGCGCGCGCCGTCGACTCGGCGACCGCCGGCAACCCGTCGCGCGCGGCCTGGGCGCTCGAAGCCGCCGATGCGTTCGATCCGGGGCGGCCCGAGACGGCCTTCGCGCGGGCTGCCGTGGCGCGCGCCTCCGGGCGCTGGGTGGACGCGACGGGCGCGCTGTTCGAGGGCTACCAGCGGCTCGTGCGCTCCTCCCTGTCGGGAGTCGTCGCGGCCGATCTCCTGCTCTGGGCGTTGCTCGTCCTGCTGGTGGCCGGCGCGTTCTTCGTGACCGTCCAGATGGCCGTGAAGGGGAGCTCGCTGCTGCGCGACCTGCGCGCCGCGCTCACCGGACGGCTGCCGGCGGGCGTGGCGATCGCCTTCGCGGTAGCGATCCTCCTCGGCCCGCTCGCGCTGCCCGGCGGCCTGCTCTGGACGCTGCTGCTCTGGTCCGCGCTGCTCTGGGGGTACCAGAGCCTGAGCGAACGGATCGTGACCGGCCTGGTCTGGATCATCGTCGCCGCCGCCCCCGCCATCGCCGCCGGCCAGCAGGTCCGGATCGCGCTCGAACAGTCGCCGCCCCTGCGCGCGCTGGCGAGCTTCGGCGAGGGGCGCCTCTACGGGACCTTCTTCTCCGATCTGCAGGTCCTGCGCTCGGTGCTGGGCACCGACCCGGCGGCGCTCGAGCTGCTCGGCGACGTCCACCGCACGCTCGGCCAGTGGGAAGTCGCGCGCACCCTCTACCGGCAGGTGCTCGAGGCCGAGCCGAACAACGTCGCGGTGCTCATCAACTTCGGGGCCTACTCCTTCCGCAAGGGGAACTTCGCGCTCGCCAACGACTATTTCCAGCGCGCGGCCGCCGTCGACCCGCCGTCGGCCGCGGCGCACTACAACCTCAGCCTCAGCTACTCCGACTCCTACCAGTTCGAGGAGTCGACCAAGGCGCTCGACGACGCCAAACAGATCGACGCCGAGCGCGTCGACAGCTGGGTCCGGACGCCGAACCCCGACCGGGTGCTCACCTTCAACGGCTCGCTCTCGCGCGGCGACGAGATCCGCGCGAAGCTCCGCTCGGCCTGGCTCGGCGAGCCGGAGGAGCGTGCCTCGCTGGCTGTTCTGGCGCGGCGCTGGGGATCGGTCTGGGGCGCCGGCTGCGCCGCGCTGCTGGCAGTGGGACTCCACCTGCTGCGCCGCCGGCGCGGCTACGGCGAGTCGGTCGCCTGGCTCGGCTGGGACAGCGCGGCGGGCTCGCGCTGGGTGCGGGCCCTCGTGCCGCCCCTGTCGCAGGCCGAGGTCGGCGAGGGGTTCGCCGCGTTCGGAACGCTGCTCGGGCTCGCCGCGGTGCTGCTGCTGCCGGCGCTCTCCGCGACCGGCGTCGACCTGCCCGTCGGGGCAACTCCCGGGCGCGCGCTGCTGACCGGCGCGAGCGCGCTCCTGCTCGCGCTGTTCGCCGCCCTGCGCGTGCGCGGCGAGCTGGCGGACCGGCGGAACTAGGGGCGATCGGCGATGGCGCTCGAAGGTGATCTGAAGCTCTTCGCCCTGCCGGACATCCTGCAGGTCATCTCGCATCAGCAGAAGACCGGCATCCTGACCGTCCAGGGCGAGCAGGACATTCTCGCGGTCTCCTTCCTCAAGGGCGAGATCGTCGCCGCCGACGCGCTCAACCAGAGCTTCGAGGACGGGCTGGGCGAGGTGCTCGCGAGCCAGGGCGTGATGCGCCCCGACGACTTCCAGCGCTATTCCGACGAGCACCGGGCCTCGGGCGAGCGTTTCTCCGAGTTCCTGGTCCAGCGCGGCGCGCTCACCCGCGCGCAGCTCCTGCTCGCGCTGCGGGTCCAGACCTACCGCCTGCTGCTCCAGGTGCTGCGCTGGCGCGAAGGGGAGTTCAAGTTCTACAGCGGCGAGGAGGTCTCCTACGAGGAGGGGATGGTCCCGATCGGCGTCGAGGAGGTGCTGCTCCGTTCGGTCGGCGACCTGGTCGGCGAGGGGACGATGTCGGGCACCCTCCCGCACGGCTTCGTCGCGTACGAGCGGCTCCTGACCTCGCGGCCGATGCGGGTCGGCACGGCCGCCGCCGACAGCGGCGTGCACGATCCCGACACGCTCTGGGTCAGCCCCGACGAGAAGGACGTGCTCGACCGGCTGGATGGCCGTCTGACCGCGGACGAGGTCGCGCGGCGGAGCGGGCTGGGCGAGTACAAGACGCTCTACGCCCTCTACCGGCTGCTGCGCTCCGGTCTCGCGCGCCCGGTGGGCGAGCCGGGCCTGCCGGAGCCGGTGCCCGCGCCGACGCCCGTCGCCGCCCCGCCGCCGGCGCCGACGCCGGCGCGGTCGTCGACCTCGGCCGCGCTCGCCTCCGAGGGCGCCTGGGCGCACGCCGAGCGCCGATGGGCCATGGCGATCGGAGCGATCGCCGCCCTGGTCGCGCTGGCCGTGCTGATCGCGGCGTTCCGGGCCCCGACCCGGCTCCTGCTCCCCTTCCCCGGCCAGGGATCGGACCGGGCGGCGCTCGAGAAGCAGCGCCGCGTCGGCCGCTACATCGCCCTCGACCGGGGCGCCCGCACCTTCTTCCTGCTCGAGGGGCGCTATCCGACCTCCCTCGCCGAGCTCGCCGCGCGCCGGCTCGTGTCGCCGCGCGCGCTGCGCGACCCCGCGGGCGTGCCGCTCGAGCTGACCAGCGAGGCCGAGACCTACCGCATCCACCCGGCCGCGACCTCCGCGTCGGGAACGGAAACCAGCGTCGCCGACAGCGTCGCCGGCGACTTCCTGCTCGACCCGAAGTTCTTCGCCGACCTGCGCGAAGAGGTCGGCATCCCCCTCGTGCTCCTCGACTGACGCGCCCCCGCGCCCCCGCCCGGCCCTGGCCGGCGCAACCCTGCCCGCGGCGGGCCGGTCGAGGCAGGACAGAAAAGAAGCCAGGGCAAGAGCAAAAGCAAAAGCAAAAAAAGCTCCAGTTAAGGGGTGACGGGCGGGGCGCTTTCGCGAAAGCCGGACGGCCCTGGCGAGCCAAGCGCTGAGCAGCCGGCGTCGGGGACGGCGCCACGAACCGGCCGCCTGACCTCGCCCTCTTCCGGGCCAGCGCCTTCTCAGGCCCACCAGCGCCCGAGCCCATTCCAGCCCAGCCCTGGCGCCGCCACGGGCGCCCCAGCGACACGCCCAGGCCCCGCCCGCCACCCCTTAACTGGAGCTTTTGCTTTTGTTTTCTTAAGTTTGAGGAAGCCCAACGAGAGGGGGAGTCGGGCGAAGGAGAGGGAAGCAGAGTCTCGCCCAGGCTTCGGAAGGTAGGTGCTGGCCCCAAGCTTGGAAGAAAATATGAGCGCGACTTTGTTAGAAAGAGTGACGGCGGGACTTGACGGAGCGCCGCTAAGACTTTACCCTGACCGGACTGCGGAGGAGGCATCGACGTGAGCAAGATCATCGGCATCGACCTCGGCACCACCAACAGCGTGGTGGCCGTGATGGAGGGTGGCGAGACCAAGGTCATCGCCAATTCGGAGGGGAGCCGGACCACCCCCTCGGTCGTCGCGTTCTCGAAGAGCGGCGAGCGGCTGGTCGGCCAGGTGGCCAAGCGCCAGTCGGTCACCAACCCGAGGAACACGGTCTACTCGATCAAGCGCTTCATGGGGCGTCGCTACGAAGAGGTGAGCGACGAGATGAAGATGGTCCCCTACAAGGTCGAGCGCGCGGAGAACGGCGACTGCCGGGTCTCGATCGACGGCAAGCTCTTCTCGCCGCCCGAGATCTCCGCGATGGTCCTCGGCAAGCTCAAGCAGGCCGCCGAGGACTACCTGGGCGAGAAGATCACCGACGCGGTGATCACCGTCCCGGCCTACTTCAACGACGCCCAGCGGCAGGCGACCAAGGACGCCGGCCGGATCGCCGGACTCGACGTCAAGCGCCTGGTCAACGAGCCGACCGCCGCGGCGCTCGCCTACGGCCTCGACAAGAAGAAGGACCAGACCATCGCCGTCTACGACTTCGGCGGCGGCACCTTCGACATCTCGATCCTCGAGGTGGGCGAGGGCGTGGTCGAGGTCAAGGCGACCAACGGCGACACCCACCTGGGCGGCGACAACATCGACCAGCGCGTCATGGACTGGCTGCTCGAGGAGTTCAAGCAGGCAGGAGGGGATCGACCTCGGCAAGGACCCGATGGCCGTGCAGCGCCTCAAGGAGGCGGCGGAGAAGGCGAAGATCGAGGTCTCGACCGCGATGGAGTCGGAGATCAACCTCCCCTTCATCACCGCCGACGCCAACGGCCCCAAGCACCTCAACCTCAAGCTGACCCGCGCCAAGCTCGAGCAGCTGGTCGAGGAGCTGCTGCGGCGCTCGGCCGGGCCCTGCAAGCAGGCGCTCGCCGACGCGGGCATGACGCCGGCGGACATCGACGAAGTGGTGCTGGTCGGCGGCCAGACCCGCATGCCGGCGATCCAGAAGCTGGTGGCGGAGCTGTTCGGCAAGGAGCCCAACAAGGGCGTCAACCCCGACGAGGTCGTGGCGGTGGGCGCGGCGGTGCAGGGCGGCGTGCTCAAGGGCGAGGTCAAGGACATGCTGCTCCTCGACGTCACCCCGCTCTCGCTCGGCATCGAGACGCTGGGCGGCGTCTTCACCAAGCTGATCGACCGCAACACGACGATCCCGACGCGCAAGAGCGAGACCTTCTCGACCGCGTCCGACAGCCAGACCCAGGTCGAGGTCCACGTCCTGCAGGGCGAGCGCGAGATGGCGCGCGACAACCGCACCCTGGGCCGCTTCCACCTGATCGGCATTCCGCCGGCGCCGCGCGGCATCCCGCAGATCGAGGTCACCTTCGACATCGACGCCAACGGCATCGTCAACGTCTCGGCCAAGGACCTCGGCACCGGCAAGGAGCAGCGCATCACCATCACCTCCTCTTCGGGTCTCGCCGACGACGAGATCAAGCGGATGGTCAACGACGCCGCCTCCCACCAGGAGGATGACAAGAAGCGGCGCCACGCGGTCGAGGTGCGCAACCGGCTCGACGGCCTCGTCTATTCGAGCGACAAGACGCTCGCCGAGCACAAGGAGAAGCTCTCCGCGGTCGAGCTGGGCGAGGTCGAGTCGGCGCTGGCCGACGCCAGGAAGGCGCTCGAGACCGAAGACGCGGGCGTGATCGAGGCGGCCGAGAAGCGGCTGACCCAGGCGACGCACAAGCTGGCCGAGGTGATGTACCGGTCCACCGCGTCGACCACCGGCGGCGGGCCCGAGGCGGGTCCGGCCTCCGGCGGCGGGGCCGCCGACGAGGTGATCGACGCCGAAGTGGTCGACACCGACCGCAAGTCGAACTGACGTCGCGCCGACGATGCCTCGCAAGAAGCGGACGAGAGAGCCGCGCTACGTGATGATCTCGGTGGTCGCCGACCAGTACGGCATCCACCCGCAGACCCTGCGTCTCTACGAGCGCCAGGGCCTGATCAAGCCCGCGCGCTCCGCCGGCAACACCCGCCTCTACGACGAGCTCGCCATCCAGCGGTTGGAGACGATCCTCACCCTCACCCGCGACCTCGGCGTCAACCTCGCCGGCGTCGAGGTGATCCTGAAGCTCCGCGAGGAGATGGACCGGGTGCAGGGCGAGCTCGACCGGCTGCTCGAGGAGGTCCGGCGCGACCTCGCCGACCGCCGCTTCGGCATCGAGCGCGACAAGGCGCTGGTGCCGACCGGCCCGCGCGCGCTGGTCCGCCGCTAGCCGTCTGTCGCCCGTTCATCGCCCGTTCATCGCCGCCGCCGCAGGGTAGGCCCATGCGGCGCGCCCTTCCCGTGCGGATGCTGACCGGCCTCGCGCTCCTGGCGGGTGGCGTCCCGCCGCTCGCCGCCGCGCTCACCGACCCGCCGCACGTCGACATCCGGTTCCTCGGCGAGCACCTGCCCGAGGCGGCCCAGGATGCGCGCGCCTACGCTCTGCCCTGGCCGGAGTCGGCGCCGCCGGCCGGGCGCTGGCGCCCTTTCGCGGCGGCCGGCGGCTCGTCGGCGCGGACCGAGTTCCTCGAGGAGAAGGGCTGGCTCGCCTCCGCCGGCGTCACCCGCGGCTTCGCGGACGAGCGGGCGCTGGTGCTGTTCGGCTTCTACGACGCCTTCTCGGTGGGCGGCGGCAGCGGTGAGCAGGTGCTCTCCGCGGACTTCCTGGCCGAGGCGCCGCTGGACCTGCCGGAGCGCGCCTGGTTCACCAACCCGCGCGGCGACTTCCGCCACTACGGGGTGGGCGCGGCCTGGAGCTGGCGGGTGTCGTCCGCGGCGGCGCGCCGGCCCTGGCGCGCCGAGGCCGGGCTGATGATCGACCGGCTGACGCTCGACGGCTACGAGCTCGACTACGAATTGCTGGGGGGCGCCGACGCCGGCACGCGCGGCGTCCTCGACCAGAGCAGCGCCGCGACCTTCGCCACGCCGTTCGTCGGCATCGGCTGCCGGATCCCGCTCGGCGCCCGTTTCGCGCTCGTGCCGCGCGCGCTCGGCGGCGCGCCGCTGCCCGAGGGGGACTTCGACGGCCGTCTGACCGGCCCCGGTTTCGACCAGTCGAGCCGGGACCCGGGCGGCGATCCGGGGCGGATCGGCGACGGCTTCGTGGCGGTCTCGATCGGGCTGCTGCACGCGGCGAGCGGCCTCGAGCTCGACCTCGGCGGGGCGCTCTTCTACCCGCTCTTCGAGCAGGCCACCCACGAAGGCGTCGACCACGCCGCCTTGATCCACCTGACCTGGCGCGCCCGCTGAGACGGGGAACCGGCGCGACCCAGCAGCGACTGTTCATCCGCCGTTCATCGCCCGCTGCGTAGGGTCCCGGCCATGGCCGCCGATCCGCACGTCCAGGGGACTGTCCCGCTTCTCGGCCGGCTGTCGCGGCCGACCCTCCTCTTCGTCTGGATCCTCGTCGTCGGCGAGCTGACGCGGGTGGCGCTCGCCGCGCTGGTCACCTCCCGACCATCGCCTCCGGGCTGGAGCGAGCTGCTGGGTGCGCTCGCCCTCGGCCCGCTCGCCGACCTGCGCGCGGCGGTCTGGATCGTGCTGCCCTGGTGGCTGCTGGCCGCGGCGCTGCCGCGCGCCTGGTTCCGGCGTCCGACTCTCGCGTGGGCCGGTCGCGTCGCGCTGGCGCTCGCCCTCTTCGGCACCCTCTTCGTGGCGGCCGCGGAGCTCTTCTTCTTCGAGGAGTTCCGCAGCCGCTTCAACTTCGTCGCGGTCGACTACCTGCTCTATCCGAGCGAGGTCGCGGACAACATCTGGCAGAGCTACCCGACCGGCTGGATCGTCACCGCGCTCGCCGCGGTGACGCTGGTCGCGCTGGTCTGGACCGAGCGGCGGCGCGCCGACCCGCGCGCGGCGCTCGCGCCGACCGGCTGGCGCCGCCTGCGGACGCCCGCGCTCGCGCTCGCCTGCGCGTCCGCGTCGCTCGCCGGATACCCGCCGGCGCTCGCGGGTGTCCGGGCCGACCGCGAAGTCCGGGAGCTCGCCGCCGACGGGTACGTCACCTTCTGGCGCTCGCTGCTCGGCGACGGCGAGACCTACCGCGGCTTCTACGCCGAGACCGATCCGGGCGAGGCGGTCGCCCGCGTCCAGCAGCGCATCGACCCGCGCGCCGCGGCCGCTGGCGCATTCGCGCCGGAGACGACGGCGCGCCCGGCCCCGGCGCCCGCCGGGCCGCACGCGCGCAACGTCGTGGTGGTGCTCGAGGAGAGCTTCGGCGCGGAGTTCGTCCGTTCGCTCAACGCCGACTATCCGTATCCGGTCGACCTCGCGCCGGAGCTCGAGCGGATCGCGGCCGAGGGGACGCTCTTCACCCACGCGATGTCGACCGGCAACCGCACCATCCGCGCGATCGAGGCGACGACCTCGTCGCTGCCGCCGCTGCCCGGCGTCTCGATCGTCCGCCGCTCGGCCTCGGACGGACTCTTCACGCTGCCCGGCGTCCTCGCCGAGCACGGCTACCGGACCGAGTTCGTCTACGGCGGCCGGGCGCTGTTCGACGAGATGGGGCCCTATCTCGAGCGCAACGGCGTCCAGAAGGTGGTCGACCAGGGGGACTTCCCGGACGAGACCTACCGCACCGCCTGGGGCGTCTGCGACGAGGCGATCTTCGCGCGCGCGGTGACGGAGATAGACGAGCTCGCGCGCTCCGGCTCGCCCTTCTACATGCTCGTGCTCACCGTCTCGAACCACCGCCCGTTCAAGTTCCCGGAGGACGGGGTGCAGTGGGACCCGCGGATGAAGGCGCGGCCCAACGCAGTGCGCTACGCGGATCACGCGCTCGGCGGCTTCTTCGACGCGGCGCGCAGCAAGCCCTGGTACGACGACACCCTGTTCGTGCTGATGGGGGATCACGGCGCGCGCGTCTACGGCGCCGCCGAGATCCCGCTCGCCAGCTACGAGGTGCCGATCCTCTTCGTCGGCGCGGGGGTCGTCCCGGCCGGCGTGCGCGACGACTCGCTCGCCTCCTCGCTCGACGTGCCGCCGACGGTGCTCGGGGCGCTCGGCATCGACTACGACTCGCGCTTCTTCGGGCGCGACCTCTTCCACTCCGACCCGGCCGCGGGGCGGGCGTTCCTCAGCCACAACGAGGAGATCGCGCTGCTCGAGGGCGACCGGCTGGCGGTGCTCGGGCTGCGCGGCAGCGAGCGGCTCTTCCGCTACCGGCGCGGCGAGGACGACCTCGAGCCGATCCCGGCCGAGAGCGACGGCGACCGGATGCTGCTCGCCGACGCGGTCGCCTTCTACCAGACCGCCGACGACCTCTATCGCACGGGCAGGTACGCGCTGGAGCCCCCGCCCGCGGCGCGCTGAGCGCGCCGCGCGGGACCGGGCCGGCGCGGTCGCGTGCTAACCTCGTCGGGCGTGAATCTGCTGGCCGCGAAACCCGACTGCCCGGACTGTGGCGGCACCGGCTGGATCCGCGTCGAGGACGGCGGCGCCGGCACCGCGCGGCGCTGCCCCTGCGGGCGCGACCTGGTCGGACCCCGCCTGCTCGCCGCCGCCGGCATCCCGCCCAAGTACGCGGAATGCTCGCTGGAGAACTTCCGCACGGACGTCTCCGGAAGCACCAAGAACGTCCTGGGGCAGGCCCGCCAGCGCTGCCGTGATTTCGTCGACAACTTCATCTCGCTCGAAGGGGGCGGCTTCACGGAGCGCGGGCTGCTGCTGATCGGCCCGCCCGGCGTGGGGAAGACCCACCTGGCGGTGGCCGTGCTCAAGGAGCTGATCCATCGCTATGGTGTCCGCGGCCGGTTCATCGACTTCACCGGATTCATCAGCCGCATCCAGTCGACCTTCGACCCGTCCAGCGAGGAGTCGAAGCACGACGTGATCGATCCCGTCCTCGATGCGGAGGTCCTGGTGCTGGACGAGCTCGGAGCCCAGAAGCTGACACCGTTCACGCAGGACATCCTCTATCTGGTCCTGAACACCCGCTACAACCAGCGCCGGGCGACGATCTTCACGACGAATTTCAGATGGCAGTCGAGAGAATCCGCGGCCGCGGCTCCGCGGGAGGATCAGCTCAACCAGCCCCACGCCTTCGACCTCTCGGGTCCGGCGCCGCAGAGCCACAGCCTGCTCTCCGATCGCCTGCCGCCGAGCCTGATCTCGCGCCTGCGGGAGATGGCGAAGACCGTGCCGATCGAGGACGCGGAGGACTATCGCAGGAACGCCCAGCGCGCGAGGGCGCGGGCGTGACCGGGCGGCGCCTCTCGGCGTTCGAGGCGCTCGGCCGGGGCCTCTCCAACCTGCGCGGCAACCTCGCCCTGGTGGCGGTTTCGGTGGCGGGCGCGCTCGCGGTCGTCGCGCTGGCGCTGCTCGCCCTGCAGCCGCTCTTCCGCCAGCTCGGCCTCTCGTTCGCCGACGTCGCCGCGGGCGGCGATCCGGCGCGGGTCGCCGCGGTCTTCCAGGATCTCGACCTGGCGCGTCTGCTGGCGGGCGACCTGCTGGTCCCGATGCTCCTCTTCCTCGCCGGGCTGACGCTCGCCTCGCTCGTGCAGTGCTGGTTCCAGGCGGGGATCCTCGGCGTTCTCGCCGCGGGCGACGCGCAGGCGCCGCCCGGCGCGGGGCGCCCGGCGCTCGCCTTCCGGACCTATTCGACGCGCTTCTTCAGCGCCGAAGCGGCGCGCCTGTTCGGGCGGCTGTTCGCCTTCTACATGCTCGTGCTCGGCGTCGTGATCGCCGGGCTCGCCGTCGTGCTCCTCCTGGTTCTCGGCGCCGGACTCGCCGGCGGGCGCTGGGGGGGCGGCGCCGCGTTCGCGCTCGGTTGCGGCGGCGCGATCCCGCTCTTCTTCGGTTTCTTCGTGCTGGCGATCGCGTCGACCTTCGGCCAGGCCGACCTGCCGCGCGCCGACGGCTCGGCGCACGACGCGCTGGCCACCGGCCTGCGCACGCTCTCGCGGCGCCTGGGCGCGAGCCTCGGTGTCTACCTGCTCTTCACCGCGGCGGCGGTCGCCGTCGCGGTCTTCCAGTGGGGCGCCAGCACCGCCGCGCAGAGCGCCTTCGCGCCGACGTCGGCCGCGGGGGCGAGCGCGGAGGTCGCCATCTTCCTCTTCCAGTCCCTGGCCGGCGCCCTGCTCGGCGTCGGCCTCGCCGCCACCGCGATCGCCCTGGTCCGGGCGGAGCGCGCCGCGCCGGAGCCGGCGGGGTGAGACCGCGCTTCCGGGGCCTGGCCGGCGCCGCCCTGGTGGCGGCGATGGCGGCGACGGCTGCGCTCGGCGGCTGCGCGCGCGCCGGCCGCGCGCCCGAGCTGCCGCCGCCGGAAGCCGCCGCGGAAGCCGTGCCGGAGGCGGCGCCGACGCCGGCGCCGACCCCCGTGCCGCCGCTCGCGCCGCCGGTCGAGCCGCTGCCGTCCGAGCCTCCGCCGGCCGCGCCGGCGCCGGTTCCGGCGCTGCCCGGCGCGGTGCGGATCGGCCTCGCGACCGATCTCGAGAGGGTGACGCTGCCCTGCTGCGACGGCGAGGTGACCGCCGAGGCGGGCGCGAGCCGGCTCGAGGTGGTCTCGCCGGTCACCGTGCAGCCGGCCGCCGGGACTGCGGGCGCATCGGTCTACCGCGTCCAGCTCGCGGCGCTGCGCGACGACGAGCAGGCCGCGGAGCTCGCGCGCCGCATCACCGCGCGGAGCGGCGAGCGCGCCGACGTCCGCTTCGACGCCCAGACCGGTCTCTACCGGGTCCGTCTCGGCCGCCACGCGACGCGGGAGGCGGCGGAGGCCGCGGGGCGCGCCCTCTCGCGCCACGGCGTCGACGCCTACTGGGTGGTCTCCGAGGGGGAGGGGCTCACCAGCCCCGCGCTCGAGGTCACGCAGCGCGGCCGCCGCTACCGCGTCGAGGGGCGCCGCTTCGCGCTCGAGGCGCCGCCCGGCGGCGGCCTGCGCGTCGAGGGGCGCCGCTACCGCGGGCAAGATCGTGGTCTTCCTGAACGACCGGGGACGCCTGAACCTGGTCAACGAGCTGCCGCTCGAGGACTACCTGCGCGGCGTCGTGCCGCGCGAGCTGGGCCCGGGCGCCTACCCGGAGCTCGAGGCCCTCAAGGCGCAGGCGGTCGCCGCGCGCACCTACACGCTGCGCAACCTGGGGGAGTTCACCGACGAGGGCTACGACCTGTGCGGCACGCCGCGCTGCCAGGTCTACGGCGGCATGGACGACGAGCACCCGCTCTCGGACCGCGCCATCGCCGCGACCGCCGGGGAGGTGCTGCTCTACGGCGGCGAGGCGATCGACGCCCTCTACAGCGCCACCTGCGGCGGTCACACCGAGGACGTGCGCACCGTCTTCCCGCTCAAGAGCGGCGCCTACCTGCGCGGCGTCGCCTGCATCGAGAACGGCCTCGAGCGGCTGCACACGGCCGCGGCGTCCGGCGAGCGTTTTCCGGCGGCGGTGACCCGCCGCGCCCTGCCCGAAGCCCCGGCCCCGGTCCGGTCGGCGGCGGACCTCGAACGGACCCTGCGGCTGCTCGCGAAGAGCGCGGGATTCGAGCCGGCGGCGGACCGGCTGGCCTCGCTCGAGCGGCGCGAGGTCTACCGCTTTCTCGCTTCCGCCTTCGACCTCGCGCTCGACGCCCGGCTCTTCGTGCGCCCGGAAGAGCTCGCCTACCTGGTCTCCGATCCCCCCGCGGGGTGGAGCGCGGAGGAGCTGCGCTTCGCGGCCTGGCTCGCCAAGAGCGGCGTGCTCCGTCCGGCCGCAGGCCCGGCCCAGGTCGGCGCCGACGAGATCGACGAGCTGCTCTTCCAGCTCACGCTCCGGCTCGCGGTGGTCGAGGAGCGGCGGCTGACCTTCTCGGCGCTGCGCGACGGCGCCCTGGTGGCGCGCACCGGCGAGAGCGACCTGCGCTTCCCGATCGGTCCCGACCTGGTCGCCTTCCGCGACGAGGGGAGCGGCAACCGCGCCGGCGACCTGGTGCTGGCGGCGGGCGACGAGCTGCGCGTCTACACGGTGGGGGAGCGGGCCCTCGCGGTCGTCCAGGAGGTCGACGCGCGCGGCGCCAGCTTCGACCGCGAGCACCGCCTCTCCTCCTGGACCCGCTTCCGCAGCGACAGCGAGATCGCCGCGAGCGTCCGCTCGCGCTTCCCGGGCTTCGCGTTCAAGAGCTTCGAAGTGCTGACGCGCGGCATCTCGGGCCGGGTCGGCTCGATCCGCCTGGAGGGGAGCGACGGCGAGACGCTCGAGGTCGCCGGCCTCGCCGTGCGCTGGACCCTCGAACTGCCCGACACGCTGTTCACCGCCCGCCGGATCGCCGCCCCCGCGCGCGGACCGGCGGGGTGGCAGTTCACCGGCCGCGGCTGGGGGCACGGGGTCGGGCTCTGCCAGGTCGGCGCCTACGGCATGGCGCGGCGCGGCCACGACTACCGCGCCATCCTCGCCCACTACTACTCGGGCGTGACGCTCGCCAGGCTGGCGCCGGCCGGCGCGGGCCGGCCCAGGTAGCGGCTCCCGTAGACCCCCAGACAGCGGTCCTGGACGACGTCGATGCCGGCCGCGAGCAGACGCTCGGTGGCGGCGTCGTGACGGATGCCGGTCTGCAGCCAGACCACCTTCGGCCGCCGCCCGGCGGGCAGCGCGAGGATCTGGTCGACGAGATCCGGGATGGCGCCGATGCGCCGGAAGACGTTCACGAGGTCGAACGGCTCGGGCACGCTCGCGAGGTCCGGCCAGGCCGGGACGCCGAGCGCCGACTCGAGCTTGGGATTGACCGGGATGACCCGCAACCCCCGCGACTGCAGCATGCGGGGGATCTCGAAGGCGGGCTGGTCGCCCTGCGCTTCGCCCTTCATGCCGACGACCGCCAGGGTCCGCATGGCATGGACCACCGCCGCCAGTCCGGCTTCGTCCTCGATCCTGCGTCCGCTCATGCCGCCATTGTAGAGCCGGTCCGCCTGGCCGCTCCGCGGAGGTCGGGATAGCATGGGCGGCCCAGAGGAGAGAGCCGCCCGTGAACTTCGACCTCACCCCCGAGCAGAAGGCGATCCAGGCTGCCGCGCGCGATTTCGCCCGCCGCGAGGTCGACCCCATCGTCGAGGAGTGCGACGAAGCCCAGCGCTACCCGCGCGAAGTGATGGCGAAGGCGGCGGAGCTCGGCTTCCTGGGCGTCATCTTCCCCGAGGAGTACGGCGGCGCGGGCCTCGGCTACGTCGAGTACGTCCTGGTGGTCGACCGAGCTCTCCGCGGTGGATCCCTCGGTCGGCATCTCGGTGGCCGCCCACAACTCGCTGTGCACCAATCACATCTACAAGTTCGGCTCGCCCGAGCAGCGGCGCCGCTGGGTCACGCCGCTCGCCCGCGGCGAGAAGATCGGGGCGTGGGGGCTGACCGAGCCGGGCGCCGGCTCCGACGCCGCCGCCGCGCGCACCACGGCGGTCCGGGTCGACGGCGGCTGGCTGCTCAACGGCTCCAAGGCGTTCTGCACGCACGGCTCGGTCGGCGACGTCGACGTCGTGATGGCGGTGACCGACCCGGAGGCGAAGCGGGGCGCGCACATGTCGGCCTTCGTCATCGACCGCGGCACGCCGGGGCTCGCCGCCGGCAAGAAGGAGAACAAGCTCGGCATCCGCGCCTCGGACACCGCCGAGGTGGTGCTCCACGACTGCTTCGTGCCCGACGGGAACCTGCTCGGCGAGCGCGGCGACGGCTTCCGGCAGGCGATGGCGGTGCTCGACGGCGGCCGGATCTCGATCGCCGCGCTCGGGCCTGGGCACGGCCTACGGCGCCTACGAGACGGCGCTCGAGTACGCGCAAGCAGCGCGCAGCAGTTCGGCCAGCCGATCGCGCGAGTTCCAGGCGATCCGCTTCACCCTCGCCGAGATGGCGACGAAGCATCGCCGCCGCCGAGATCGCTGACCTTCGCCGCGGCGCTCGAGATGGACCGCACCGGCAAGGTCACGCTCAAGGCCTCCGAGGCGAAGCTGCTGACCGGCGAGGTCGCGGTCTTCTGCTCCGAGCGCGGCGTCCAGATCCACGGCGGCTACGGTCTGGTCAAGGACTACCGGGCCGAGAAGTACTACCGCGACGCCAAGATCTGCACCATCGGCGAGGGCACGAGCGAGATCCAGCGGCTGGTCATCGCGCGTCAGCCTGCTGTCAGGCCGGATGAGCGACGTCGAGCGGCTCCGATGGCGCGCGGCGCGGTCGACGCCGGGCGCTCGATCTCGACGGCATGCTGAGCGGCGGCAGCTGCGCGCCGCGGTCGGCCAGGCGATCTCGCTGGTCGAGGACGGCGGCGAGCGCCAGGCCGAGCTGGTGCGGCGCGTCTACGCCCGCACCGGCCGGGCGCGCGTGGTCGGCGTCACCGGGCCGCCCGGCGCCGGCAAGTCGACGCTGGTCGACCGCCTCGCCGCGGCGCTGCGCGGGCGCGGGCAGACGGTCGGCATCCTCTGCGTCGATCCGACCTCGCCCTTCTCGGGCGGCGCGATTCTCGGCGACCGGATCCGCATGCAGGGTCATCGCCACCGACCCGGGCGTCTTCATCCGCTCGATGGCGACGCGCGGCGCGCTCGGCGGACTGGCGCGCGCCACCCGCGACGCCGTCGACCTGCTCGACGCCGCCGGCTTCGACTGGGTGCTGGTCGAGACCGTCGGCGTCGGCCAGGACGAGATCGACATCGTGCGCACGGTCGACACCGTGCTGGTGGTGGCGGTGCCCGGGCTGGGCGACGACATCCAGGCGATCAAGGCGGGCATCATGGAGATCGCCGACGTGTTCGTGCTCAACAAGGCCGATCGCGAGGGCGCCGACCGCACGTTCGCGCGACCTCGCGATGATGCTCTCGCTCGCCGACGGGATGACCGCCGAGTCCTGGCTGCCGCCGATCCTCCGGACCGTCGCGGCGCGCGGGGAGGGGGTCGAGGAGCTGCTCGGCGCGATCGAGAAGCACCTCGTCTGGATGCGCGACCGGGGGGCGCTCGACGCCCGCCGCCGCGCGCAGTTGAAGCTTCGGGTCGAGACGCATCCTCAAGGACCGCGTCCTCGCCGCCGCCAGCGCGGAGGCGGGCCTCGAGGCGGAGGTGGAGGCGCGGCTTCGCGCGGCATCTCGACCCCTACCGGCTGGCGGACGCGCTGTTCGAGGGCGTCGTCCGCGCCGAGGCGGCGCGCGTCGGCGCGCGGGAGGAGGAGCGATGATCCGCAGGGTCGACCATCTGGGCATCGCCGTGCGCTCGATCGCGGAGGCGCGCGGCTTCTACGAGGCGCTCGGGCTCGAGGTCGGCGCGGTCGAGGAGGTCCCGCAGGAGAAGGTCCGGGTGGCGATGATCCGCTGCGGCGAGACCCGGCTCGAGCTGCTCGAGCCGACCGACCCGGAATCGCCGATCGCCCGCTTCCTCGAGCAGCGCGGGCCCGGCATCCACCACGTCTGCCTGGGCAGCGACGACCTCGACGCCGACGATTCCAGCCTGCGCCGGAGCGGGGCGCGGCTGCTGCGCGACCGGCCGACCGCCGGCGCCGGCGGCTCGCGGGTGCAGTTCGTCCACCCGAAGAGCGCCGGCGGCGTGCTGGTCGAGCTCGCCCAGGGGGGGCACGGCGAGTGATCCCGATCGGTTCGCTGGTCATCCTCCACCTCGCCAATCCGACGGAGAAGTTCTGGGGGGTGCTCGAGGGCCTCGAGGGGGTCGGCGTGACCTTCCGCGGGCTCTCGCTCGACGCCTTCGAGGACTGGATGGCCGAGATCGCCCGGCGCGAGCCCTCGAACCTCGGCCTCGCCACCATGTACGTCCCCCTCTTCCGGATCGAGCGGATCTTCCTCGACGAGCAGGTCGGGGCGGTCGAGAGCTACCGCCAGCGCTTCGAACGGCGGGTCGGGGTGCCGGTCGAGGCCTTTCTGGGGCTCGGATCCGAGGCGGAGGGCGGGCCGGGCCCCTCCTGACCGACGGGGGGCCCGCCGCCGCCTCCGGGGACCGGGCGGCGGGACTCGGACGGCCCGGATGCGATAAGATCCTCGATTCGAACACCGTGGTCGCCGCCCCGGGGACCCCGACAGCGGCGTGAGCGAGCGGCGACCAGGAGGAAACGATGGCCAAGAGATCCAGCCAGACCTTCGCCAAGCGGCAGAAGGAGATGGCGCGCAAGGAAAAGCAGGCGGCGAAGGCCCAGAAGCGGGCGGAGCGCAACCAGCAGAAGGCGCTCCGGCCCGCGGGCGCGGGTCCGGAGATCCTCTACGGTCCGCAGGAGCTCTACCTCGAGGGCGAAGAGGGCATCGACCTCGAGGAGGCCGTCGAAGAGACCGAGTCGGAGCCTTCGAGCGCCCGTTAGCGGCGCCGGCTCCCGTTCAGAACTCGACGTTGTCGACGTAGAAGCGAGTCAGATCGATCCGTCCGGAGATCAGATCGGCGGCCTGCGCGGGCGTCAGCGTGAAGCGACCGCCCTCGCCGTCGCTGTCCGGAACCTCACAGACCACCTCGAAGGCCTCGATCCCGTCCGGGAAGCGCTCCCGGATCTGGATCAGCGCCGTGGCGCTGGCGATCAGCGCCTTGAAGACGGGTCCCTCGGCGCGGGTCTCGAAGACCAGCCGCGCCCGGCGCGTCGTCGTCCCCTGGTAGACCTCGGCCGGCGCGCCGCGGGTGATCAGGAAGGCCTTGATCTCGTTGGCGAGCGCCGGGTCCCGGAGCGGCGCACGCCCGCTGCGGTCGACCCGCGCGCGCGGTTCGGCGCCGACCGGGGCGCGGCTCTGGCTCGGCGGCGGCGGCTCCGGCAGTCCGCCCTGGTTCCGGATGTAGTCCTGCAGGCTGGCCTTGCCGGGCGGCGGGGTGGCCCTCGTGTCGAGCTCCTTGACCTTCCCGCCCTCGATCACCATGGCCGTGCCGATGTCGCCGTGGTTCGCCTCGTCGGTCTTCGCGACGTCGATCTCCGCGGCGGCGTAGGTGGTCTGCTGGCCGGAGGGGAGCGTGATGATCGCGCGGTCCCCCTGGAGGGTGTACTTCGTCTTGGCGACGATGCGGGTGCCGTCCTTGAGGACGATCGTGTAGGCGAAGGCCGGGGCGGAGATCAGCACCAGGCCGAGCGCGCAGAGCAGGGATCGGAGTCGGTGCGTCGGCGGCATCGGTCCTCCTTCGCGGGGCGCCGGATTCGGGCCTCGGGGAGCGGTTAGTATACTCGGCGGCCGATGACCGCCGCCGCCCAGGACGCCCTGCTGCTCCTCGAGGACGGTTCGCATTTTCCCGGCCGCGCCGTCGCGCCGGGCACCCGCTTCGGCGAGGTCGTCTTCAACACCTCGATGACCGGCTACCAGGAGATCCTCACCGACCCCTCCTACCGCGGCCAGATCGTGGTGATGACCCAGCCGCACATCGGCAACTACGGCGTCTGCGGGCTCGATGAGGAGTCGGACCGTCCCTGGGTCGAGGGCTTCGTCGCCCGCCAGCTTCACCGGCGCCCCCTCGAACTTCGGCGCCGAAGGGGACCTCCCCGCCTACCTGCGCCGGCACCGGGTGCCGGCGATCGACGGCATCGACACCCGCGCGCTGGTGCGCCGGCTGCGCGAGCGGGGCTCGCTGAGGGGCGTGGTGACCAGCGAACGGAGCGACGTCGCCAGCCTGCTCGCCGAGCTCGCGGACTTCCCGTCGATGGCGGGGCGGGCGCTGGTCGACGAGGTCACCCGGCCGGAGCCCCTGCGCGTCGCCGCGCCGGGGCGGGCGCCGCGCGCGCGCCTGGCGGTCTACGACTTCGGCTGCAAGGCGCAACATCCTGCGCTCGCTCTCGGCCCACGGCGTCGAGCTCGAGGTGCTGCCGGCGCGCACGCAGCGCGCAGCAGGTCCTCGACCTGGGCGTCGACGGCGTCGTGCTCTCGAACGGCCCGGGCGACCCCGAGCCGCTCGCCGAGATCATCGAGAACGTCCGCACGCTCGTCGACTCCGGGATGCCGACCTTCGGCATCTGCCTCGGCCACCAGCTGCTCGGCCTCGCCATCGGCGGACGGACGTTCAAGCTCAAGTTCGGCCACCACGGCGGCAACCAGCCGGTGGTCGACCTCGACACCCGCGCGGTGCTCGATCACCAGCCAGAACCACGGCTTCGCGGTCGACCCCGACTCGCTGCCGGCCGGCTGCCGGGCGACCGAGATCAACCTCAACGACGGCACCGTCGAGGCCTTCGCGGTCGCCGGGCGCCCCGATCCTCTCGGTGCAGTACCACCCGGAGGCGGCGCCCGGCCCGCACGACGCGAGCCCGCTCTTCGACCGCTTCCTCGTCTCGATCCCCGCCTACCGGGCCGCGCTGCGCGGCGCCGGATGAGCCGCCGACTCTTCGCCGGACCGCTGGTGCCGGCGCTCGCGCTGCGCCTGCTCCGGGGCGGCCGCCGCGGGCTGCTCGGCTCGACCGCGCGCGCCGCGCTCGCCGCCTCGGCGCTCGGCACCGCCGCGCTCGGCGTCGCGATGGCGCTGATGACCGGCTACCGGGAGGACCTCCAGGCGAAGCTGCTCGGCGGCAACGCGGCGATTCTGGTCTACCCGCGAGGCGCCGAAGGGGAGCTCGCCCCGGAGGACCTGACCGCGATCCGCGCGCTGCCCGGAGTCACCCGCGTCGACCGTGTCGGCTTCGTGCAGGGCGTGCTCTCCGGGCCGGCGGGGGAGGCGGAGGTCACGCTGCGCGGCGCGCCGCCCGGCGCCGGCATGCTCGCGGGCGGCACGGCGGAGCTCGCGCGGGACGGGGACGGCGTCGCCGGCGCGCTGCTCGGCGCGGAGCTCGCCCGGCAGATCGGCGCGCGGCCCGGCGATCTGATCCGGCTCACCGCGCTCGGGCTCGGCGACGGGCGCGCGCGCTTCACGTTCCGTTCGCTGCGCATGGCGCGCACGTTCGAGACCGGCTTCTCGGAGTTCGACCGCGCCTGGGCCTCGGTCGCCCCCGACACGCTCGCCGGGCTGCCCGGCGCGCGGGCGGTCAGCTTCGAGGTCGCGCTCGCCGACGCCCGCCGCGCGCCCGAGGTCGCCGAGATGATCCGCGCGCGCCTCGGGCCCGACGCGCTGGTCGCCGACTGGACGCAGTTGAACCGCGAGCTGTTCGCGGCGCTCCGCCTCCAGCAGCGCGCGCTCTTCCTGCTGCTCGGGCTGATCGTGGTGGTCGCCACGTTCAACGTCGCCTCGACGCTGGTGGTGCTGGTGCGCGAGCGCCGCCGCGACCTCGGCGTGCTCGCCGCGCTCGGCCTGCCGCCGGCCGCGATCCGCCAGGTCTTCCTGTTCTACGGGCTGCTGCTCGGCGGGCTCGGCACCGGCCTCGGCCTGGCGCTCGCCGGCGCGATCGCCTGGGCGGTCGACCGCTTCCACCTGCTCTCCTTCGGCCCCGAGGTGGCGGCGATCTACTTCCTCTCCTCGGTCCCGATGCGCCTCTCCGCGCTCGACGTCGCCGCCATCGCGCTCCTCTCGATCGGCGTCACCCTCCTCGCCTGCTGGTTCCCCGCCCGCCGCGCCGGCAACCTCGAGCCGGCGACGGCGCTGCAGTACGAGTAGGGAAGCCGCCCGCCCGGGTCAGGCCGCCGGCCGCCCCACCGCGGGGGCGCCGCCGCGCCGCCAGAGCGAGAGGCCCAGCCCGACCAGCATCAGGACGAACAGGATCAGGTTCACCAGCGGTCCGACCGGTTCGCCGACGCGGGGCAGCGGCACGAAGGCGAAGGCGAGCTGCGCGGCGAGGTAGTTGAGCGCGAAGAGGGCGAACATCAGGGGGACGCCGCGCCGGTAGCGGATCAGGACGAGCGCGCCCACGAGACAGAAGAAGAGCCGCCAGAGCGACGCCTGCGCGAAGATCGACACCACCGTCTGCGCGGCCGCCGGCGTGAACGAGTCGAGCGGTATCCCGTCCGCGCCCATCGCCGTCGAATACCCGTTGAAGAGGATCGCCAGACTCTGCACGCCCTTCAGCGCGACCACCAGCCCGAACAGCCAGAGCGCCACCCGGGAGCCCCGATACTCGTTGTCCAGCCGCAGCGGCAGAAGTGCGTCGAGCATGGTCTCACCTCCGGTGATTCGGAACACCCGGGCGAGCGACGCGAGAGTCGGCAGGCGGTTCAGGACCGCCCGACACGGCGCCTCGCCCAGGGAAAGACGCCAGCGGCCACCCCGACCCACTGGCCCGTCGCACTGCGTCCACGCGCGATGGAGACCATCACCGCGGTGACGAAGTAGCTGACCCAAACGGCCGCCGCTGACAGGACCGCTGCCCTTACCGACGTGACGAACTCGGATTGAGGCATCGCTGACTCCCTGCCTGTTGACGGCCGCGGAGACGACGCGCAAGCTGACGCCAGTCTACTCGCCGACTTCGGAAGGGTCGAGGAGGCGCCGTCCGTGGCGCACGGTGAGGATCGAGATCTGGCGCTTCTCGACCCGGTAGATGACCCGGTAGCCGCGGAAGTCGAGCTCGCGGAGGTCCGCTCGCGCGAGCTCGGGAACCTGCCGGCCGAGGCGAGGGAACTTCGCGCTCTTCGCGACGAAGGTGAACAGATCGCCGAGCCAGCGCCGCCCGGCCTCGGGCTTGTCCTGTGCGATGTACTTCGCCTGCTCCACCGCGCGTTCGATCGCCAGCGGGGCCCAGACGATCCTCACCCGTCGAGCCTCGCGAGCGCGCGAGCCCTCGCCGCCCGGTGGGGCACGCCTTCGCCACGCTCGAGCTGTCGCGACGCGGCATGGAGGTCGCGCAGCAACTCGAGCTCGTCGACGAGACGCTGGTACTCCGAGGCCTCGAGGACCACCGCCGAGGTGTGCCCGCGCTGAGTGAGCACCAGCGCGCGCTTGGTGCGCCGCAGCTTCGCCAGCATTCCCGCCGCGTCCGCGCGGAACTCCGACAGCGGACGGATGTCCTCTTCGACGTTGATCGGCTTCATGGTGCCGACAATGGTACCACTGACGGTACAAGCACGCGCCCGACGGCCATGGAGACCAGCGGCGGCAGGGACGGCCGAAGGGTCAACCTGAAGTTCCCTGAAACGACGAGATCCACGATTCGATCGGATGGAACGAGAGTGCGAACGAGCTTCTAGGACGCTGCGGAAGAACCCTGCGGCCGCGCGTCACGAGGCGCGTGTCGAGCCCCTGTAGATGTTGAGTGCAGCGACGACGGTCATCGCACAGTCGAGCCGCGAAGCCAAGTCAGCGACGAGAAACAGTGTGGACGAGCGTGAACTCCCGACGAGCTGCGCTGCTCGCAACGGCGCAAGTGCGCCCCTTGACGAACGGGGGCCTGATAGAAGTCGGGCGGCAAGTCCGAGGCCGTCAATCCGGCTTGCTCCGCAACTCGAGGACCTGTTGCGGATCGATGCGGATCAACGTGTAGACGATGCGCTCGGTGCTGATATCCACGAAGCCATGAGCGGTATGCGGAGGGATGACGACGATGTCCCCCGGCCCGACGTTGTGCCGCTTCCCGCCCAGAATCACCTTGCCGAACGCGCTGGGCCCGATGACCTGACGGACGATCAGGCCGTCCTTTGGGAAGGGTGTGGGGGACTCCAGCGTGCCCCCCGTGACGAGCACACCCTTGCCTTCGATGATCTGGTAGATCTCGGTAATCGCGTCGTGCACGGTCGCGTCAGGCGGTGTCTTTCCGTCCACCTGGGAGCGGCGGACGACGGAAACACCGACGTTGTACTTCGACTCGATCGGCAGCACGCGCAGAACGGAGTCCGCGAGCGCGCCGGTGTTGTTGCGCTGCACCGCTGTCTCGATTTCCGCGGCGCTGATAGCGGTCGCCTGAGGTTCCGGCGCTGCGGGAGGCGTTGCGCCTTGCGCAAACGTGGCGTCCGTTACAGCGAGAGACAGCAAGAGGCCGAGCCATTGGGTACGCATCACGTCACCTCGTTGAACTCCTGGGTTGCCGCCTGACGGATCTTAAGCTCAGCGGCGCGCCAAAGTCGGCGCCGAGCGATGCGAGCCGGCAGCGCTGGCAGCGTCCGCCGGAGGGCGAGGTTAGCTCACCAGTCGCCAGAGCTTGGACTGAACTTCATCTTCGAGCTTCCCAGCGACTCCGACGTCCGGATGGTACCGAAGGCCGGAGGTTGTTCGAGAGGCTGCCTCAAGGGCGATCTGCGCGTACTTCCGAGCACTGTCGTGATCGCCCGCTTCCTCGGCGAGCTGCAGCAGAGACAGCTTTCTCTTGGTACTCTGAGTGACGGCGGTCATCTTCGGTTCCTCCAGGTAGTTTGGTTGCCTGAACACTTCCAATCTACCCCGGAGAACCGGGCTGACCGCCTTCGTTACGTCTGGCGTAACGCAGGCGGTCCTGTCGGAGAATTACTAAACGACCTCACCGGGGACGCAATCGCGGCGGGTTCTGCCCTGTGGCGGGTTGGGGTGCGGGGGCGGGGCAGTGGGGGACGGGCCCCCGGAAAAGGCGAAGGGGGCCGAGTTTTCGGCCCCCTCGGGTTGGATCGCGCGGCGGCTGGTGCCGCGGATGGTGGTGGGATCGGGACGGTCGGAACCACCGGTTCCGCCGCGGGAGCCCCGAACCCAAGCGCGAATGCGACCCAGTGGGCTCCCGGCGGGATGGAGGGTTTGTGGCCCTCCCGATACACCTGTATGTACGGGCGAGGGCCCCTTTTGGTTTGAAAGGGGCTGATACATTCCGACCCGACCCATGAGGAAGCGCTTCGAGCGGGCGGCGAGGTTGTTGCGGATCGGGTGGCGGAAGCTCGACTTCCTGCTCGCCCGCCGCTTCGCGCTCGCGACCCGCGAGGACCGCGTCTTCTTCCTGCTCATCCCGACCGTCGGCCTGCTCGCCGGGGCCCTGGCGATCGTGGTCGAGCGCCTGACCGAGTTGGTGCGGGTGCTGCTCTGGGGCTACTACCCGACCTTCGAGTTCGCCGTCTCCCAGATTGCGAACTGGCGCGTCCTCCTCGCGCTCGGCGCCGGTGGCCTCGCGGTGGTCGCGATCCAGCGCCTGGCGGGGACCTCGGTCTCCACCCAGGGCGTCTCGGCCATGGTCGAGGCCGTTGCCGTCCACGGCGGACGCCTCTCCGTGCGCCCGGTGCTCTGGTCGGCCGCCGCGGCGATCGCGACCGTCGGCTCCGGCGGCTCGCTCGGCCGCGAGGGCCCGATGCTGCGGCTGGGCGCGGCGGTCTCCTCCTGGCTCGGCCAGAAGTCGGGGCTCTCCTCCCACCGCCTGAAGATCCTCCTCGGCTGCGGCACCGCCGCGGGCTTCGCCGCCGCCTACAACGTGCCGATCGGCGCCTCGCTCTTCGCGATGGAGGTCGTCCTGGGCAGCTTCGCGCTCGAGATCTTCGGGCCGATCGTGGTCGCCGCCGTGCTGGCGACCCTGCTCTCGCGCGCCGCGCAGAGCGCGGCCCCGATCTACCCGGCGCCGGGCTACGAGCTGGTCTCCTCCTGGGAGATCGTCTTCCACTTCGGCCTGGGCATCGTCGGCGCGGTGACCGCCGTCCTCTTCGTGCTCGCGATGCGCGGCGCGGCGAACCTCTTCCGGCGCGCCACCGTGGTGCCGGCCTGGGCCCGGCCGGTGGTCGGGCTGGTGGCGCTCGGCGGCATCGGCCTGGTCGCGCCGCAGGTGCTGGGCAACGGCTTCGACACCATCACGCTGGCGCTCCAGGAGGGCTTCGGCCTCCGGCTGCTCGCGCTGCTCGCGCTGCTCAAGGTGGCGGCGACCGCGCTCACCACCGGCAGCGGCTGCCCGGGCGGCCACTTCACGCCGTCGCTCTGCGTCGGCGCGCTGGTCGGCGGCGGCTACGGCGAGCTCATCCACCGCTGGCTGCCGCACGCCACGGCGTCGTCCGGCGCCTACGCCGCGGTCGGCATGGCCGCGGTCGCCGCCGGCAGCTCGCACGCGCCGCTCTCGGCGATCCTCATGCTGTTCGAGTTCACCGGCAACTACGACCTCATCCTGCCGCTGATGATCGCCTCGATCGTTTCGAGCCTGGTCGCGAAGCGCCTCTACCCCTACTCGGTCTACACCGAGCCGCTCCAGCGGCGGGGCGTCGAGATCTCCTACCGCATGGAGGAGGCCGCGCTCGCCCGGCTCGCGGTCGAGGACATGGCGCGCGAAGACCTCGACGTCCTGCGCCCGGCGGAGACCTACGGACAGGTGGTGGACCGCTTCCTCGCCACCCGGCGCCAGCGGCTCTACGTGGTCGAGGGCGGCACGCTCCTCGGCTCGATCTCGCTCCACGACATCAAACACACGCTGCGCGAGACCGA
Source organism: uncultured Acidobacteriota bacterium (assembly GCA_963803995.1). Taxonomy (GTDB): domain Bacteria; phylum Acidobacteriota; class Thermoanaerobaculia; order Multivoradales; family JAGPDF01; genus JACTMI01. The sequence goes on along the minus strand of CAWDOT010000019.1, from coordinate 147,113 downwards.
GGGCCTGGCGGTCGCGCTGGCGCACGACCTGATGACGCCGGTCGACACCGTCCTGCGCACCACCGACCGGCTGCACCGCGCGGCCGAGCTGTTCGCGCGGAGCGACTACGAACGGCTGCCGGTCGTGGACGGCGCGGGCCTCTACCGGGGAGTGCTCGCCAAGCGCGACCTGCTGGCGGTCTACGCGCAGGAGGTGCTCGGTCGGCCGGCGGTGCTCTCGACCTTCGTGGCGAGCGACCATGTGGGCTCGAAGGGGACCGCGGTCGAGCTGCCGCCCGACTTCGCGCTGCGCGCGCTGCCGATCCCGGAGGTGCTGGTCGGCCGCACGCTCGCCGAGGCGGGCCTCACCCAGCGGCTGGGCGTGCGGGTGATCGAGATGCGCCGCCCGACCCCGGCCGGCTCCGAGTGGATCGTTCCCGACGCGACGACCCTGCTCGAGGCGCGCGACGAGCTGGTCGTGCTCGGGCCGACCGCGGGCGTCGAGGCGCTCGCCGCCGGCCGGCTCGATCTTCCGGCGCCGGGCGCCCGGGACGATGCCCGTGCCTGAGGCCTCGCCGGCGCGGCCGCTGCCGCCCGCCGGTCTCTGTGGCCGCTGCCGCCACGCCGAGCGGCTCGCCTCGCCGCGCTCGACCTTCCTGCGCTGCCGCCACGCCGACCGCGACCCGGCCTTCCCACGCTATCCGACCCTGCCGGTCCTCGTCTGCCGGGGCTTCGAGGCGGCCTCGGACCCCCGGGGGAGCGGCGCTCCGAACGCGGGGCGTTGACCCCGCCCGCCTCCGGCGTATATTGAACCCAGCGCCGCGCTCCATGCGGCCGCCGGGAGGTGCGCGATGAGGATTCATCCCGTTCTCCTGGCGCTCGCCGCCGCCGGGCTGCTGCTTGCCCCCCCGACGAACGCCGTCACCTTCAACGTCAGCTCGACCTTCGACTCGCCGGACAGCTCGCCCGGGGACGGGCTCTGCCACGCCGACATCGGCGTCTGCACCCTGCGCGCTGCGATCCAGGAAACCAACGCCCTCGCCGGAGCCGACGAGATCGTGCTCGCTGCCGGCACCTACCTGTTGACCCGCAGCGGCGTCAACGAGGACTACGCGCTCACCGGGGACCTGGACATCCGTGACGGCCTGACCCTTACCGGCGCCGGCCCGTCTCGCACGATCATCGACGCCGGGGATCTCGATCGTGTCCTCGACCTCGTGCCCGCCTCCGGCTCGACAATTTCGATTCGTGGTGTCACCCTCTCCAATGGCACCCTGCCCCCGAGCGGGGTGTTCGTCGAGAGCGGCGGGGGCGTCCGCATCTTCGGCGCGGGCTCGTTCAGCTTCGATGACTGCCGGATGACCGGCAACCGCGCAACCTCGGAGCAGAGCGGCTACGCCATGGCCGTGTTGGGGGCGGACCAGGTGTCGCTCACGAGGTGCGAGATCGACGAGAACCGGCGGACCAGCGGTTCGCCGATCGAGGGCCAAACGCTCTTCTTCTGGGCGGCGCTGCCCACTTACTGGTTGCAGGACTGCTGGCTGCACAACAACGATGGCACCGGCGTCTTCACTCAGCTCGACGCCGTGCTGCACGTCGACCGCTCGACGATCGAAGTCCAGGGGGGACGCGGCATCCTCTCCAGCGGCGACCTCTATCTCGTCTCGAGCACCCTCGCTGGGAACCAGGACGGCGGGCTAGTGATCGGGTCGTTCGCGGGACTCTCCTGGCTGGTCCAGACGACCATCAGTTCGAATCGCACCAACGGATCGGGTGGAGGAATCCTGGCCCTCGGCGGGGTCCTCTCGCTGTCGAGCGTCACGGTGACCGCGAACGTGGCGGACGGCGACGCCTCGGGCGGGGGCAACGGGGGCGGCGCCTGGATCGACGCGTCCGCGTCGCTGCGCCTGCGCCACACAATCCTCGGCGGCAACTCGGATGACTCGCTATCCGGCGACGTCCACCCCGACTGCTCGGGCACCGTCGAGTCGGAACGCTTCAATCTGATTTCGAACGCCAACGGCTGCACGATGACTGGCGACACCGGCGGCAACATCGGTGGGGTAGACCCGGGGCTCGGTCCGCTCGCCTGGCAGGGGGGAACCACTCCGGTGCACGTGCCGCTGCCGACCAGTCCAGTGCTCGACGCGGGGGACGACGACTGCACCGACGTGAACGGTTCCCTGCTGCAGTGGGACCAGCGTGGTTACCCGCGCGAGATCGACGGCGACCAGGAACAGGGCGCCTACTGCGACCTGGGAGCAGCGGAACGCAATTTCCCGTTGCTCTTCCGGGACAGCTTCGAGTCGGGCACCTGCTGGGCGTGGAATGTCACAGCCGGCTATTGAGAAGCGGGGTGGCGACCGGCGGCGCTTCGCCGCCCCTGCGGTAGAGTCCCGGCCGTGACGACGGCCACCTCCCCGCTTCCGCTCGATCTCTCGGGCGTGCCGCGCGTCGACGCGGTGGGCGTCGAGGAGCGCGTCGCCTCGCTCGGCAAGCGCTCGATCAAGAAGTCCGCCAAGCTCGCCGGCATCCGGCTGGCGGTCTCGATGATCGACTTGACCACCCTCGAGGGCAAGGACTCCGAGGGCAAGGTCCTCCAGCTCTGCCGCAAGGCGCTGCAGCCGCTGCCCGGCGACGCCAGCGTCGGCCCGGTCGCGGCGGTCTGCGTCTATCCGAACTTCGTCGCGATCGCGAAGCGCGCGCTCGAGGGCTCGGCGGTCAGGGTCGCCTCGGTCGCGACCGGCTTCCCGGCCGGCCAGGTGCCGCTCGCGGTCAAGCTCGACGAGACCCGCCGCGCGGTCGCGGCGGGCGCCGACGAGATCGACATGGTGATCGACCGCGGCGCCTTCCTGTCGGGCGAGTTCGCGCGCGTCCACGACGAGATCGTGCGCGTGAAGGAGGCCTGCGGCCCGGCGCACCTCAAGGTCATCCTCGAGACCGGCGAGCTCGCCACCTACGACCACGTGCGGCGCGCCTCCTGGCTGGCGATGCAGGCGGGCGCCGACTTCATCAAGACCTCGACCGGCAAGATCCAGCCGGCGTCGACGCCCGGCGTGGTGCTGGTCATGCTCGAGGCGATCCGAGACTTCTACCTCGCGACCGGCCGGAAGATCGGCATGAAGCCGGCGGGCGGCGTGCGCACCACCAAGCAGGCGCTCCACCTGCTGGTGATCGTCAAGGAGACGCTGGGCGACGCCTGGCTCACCCCCGACCTGTTCCGACTCGGCGCCTCGACGCTGACCAACGACCTGCTGATGCAGCTGGTCAAGGAGGCGACCGGGGCGTACCAGAGCGAGGACTACTTCTCGAAGGACTGAGATGTACCGTCAGCCGCGCAGCGGATTCACCCGCATCCCCTACGTGCAGAGCTGCCGCGTGCGCCTCCCCGGGCAGGAGCGGCCGGGGCTGGTGTGCAACGTCTCCGTTCTCGGGGTCTTCCTGCACTGCGATCCCCGTCCGGCGCCGGACACGCGGCTCGGGCTCGAGTTCGCGCTGCCCGACGGCGGCCCGCCGATCGCCGCGGAGGGCGTCGTCACCTGGATCAACGAAGCGGAGCCCGACCGGGTCGAGGAGCTGCCCCGGGGTTGCGGCGTGCGCTTCACCAGCCTGGCTCCAGAGGACGTGCGGCGGCTCGCCGCTCTGGTCGCCCGCTTCACGGCCGACCCGCGCCCCCTGCCGGGCCGCGCCGAGGTCCGCGCCGAGAAGGTCCGCATCCCCTTCGTCGCGCCCTGCGTCCTGTCGGGGCTGGACGGTCCGCGCCGCGCGGCCGTCTGCAATCTCAGTCGCGACGGCGTCTACGTCAGCGTCGAGCCGGTGCCGGCGACGGGCGCGGCGGTGATCGTCGCGTTCCGCCTGCCGGGCGAAGAGGAGGCCTTCGAGCGGCTGGCGGTCGTCGCCTGGCGCAACCCGGAGGGGCCGGGGCGGGTGCGCGCCCTGCCTCCCGGCTGCGGCCTGCGCTTCAGTGGGCTCTCCGAGGAGGATTGCTCCCGGCTCGGAGAGCTGGTCGAGACCTTCACCGGCCGGCTGCCCTCGGCCGCTGCGGGCGGCGCGTGAGCGGCGCGGGCTACTCGGACACGCCGCTCGTACGCAAGCTCGGCTGGCGGCCGGGCGAGCGGGTGGCGCTGTTCGCGGCGCCGGCGGAGTACGGCTCCTGGCTTGGCCCCGCCGCGGCGGAGCTCGACCTCGTCGCCGCGCCGCGCGGACGCTTCTCCGCCGGCCACCTCTTCGCGACCGGCCGGGCGAAGCTCGGCCGCGATCTCGCCCGGCTGCGCGAACGGATCGAGCCCGCCGGCGCGCTCTGGGTCTCCTGGCCGAAGAAGAGCTCCGGGGTCGCGACCGACGTCACCGAGGAGACGATCCGCGAGCTCGCCCTGCCGCTCGGCTGGGTCGACGTCAAGGTCTGCGCCGTGACCGAGGTCTGGTCGGGGCTGAAGCTCGTCGTCCGCCGCTCCGCGCGCTGCTGACGCGCGGCGCGCGCCGCGGTCCCCGTTCAACTCATCCGCGTGTAGACGAGCTCCTCGTGCAGGTACTCGCTGCCGTCGGCGCGCTGCCGGAAGATCCGGTAGACCTGGCGGTCGGCGCCCTCGAAGCGGATCGCGACCCGCCGCTTCTCGACCGATCCGGCCGCGGTGCGCAGCGTCATGGTGCCGTCGATCCGGTCGTCGCGGTCGGCCTCGGCGCGCAGCATCCCCTCGACGGCGAAGAGCCGGCCCGGGGTGTCGGCCCAGAATCCGCTCTGCAGGACCCGCCCGGTCGCGGCGTCGAAGCTGGTCAGGTGGATCCCGGTCTGCACCCAGCCACTGGCGTCGAGGACGTAGGCTGCCTCCTCGACGAAGCGGCCCTGCAGGACGAGGACGAAGGTGCGCCGCTGAAGTGCCTCCCAGACCGGCTCCTCGCGCGCTCCGTCGTACTCGCGGATGAGGCACTGCCAGTTGCCCCTGAGCCGCTCGGCGTACCGGTGGAAGTCGCCCTCGCCCGCGCCGCCGCGCGGGCGCGCCGCCGTGGTCGTCGGCTCCACGGGATCGAGCAGACCGATGATCGGTTGCAGGCGGCCCGGCAGGACCAGCGCCAGCAGGGCCGCGAGCGTCGCCGTCGTTCTTCGCGCCGTCGCTCGCTCCATGTGCAGATCCTCCTGGCCCGACCCTAAGCAAGTCCGGGGCCGGAGGAAGGCAAAGGTGACCAGCCGGTCCGGGTGTGGTGCAGGGTGCGCCGGGCGGGCGCCGCCGCGGGCGCCGGGGCGGGCCGCGATCCGGCGCGGCGGAGCCGGGCGCGCGCGGCCGTACGTTTCCATGGAGGCGGTAGACTCGCGGCGAGGAGGCCACCATGACGGAGCGAGCGACCACCGCGCCGACCGGCGCCGAGCGGGTCCGGGCCGAGCGCCCCGGGCTCGAGTTCGGCGGCGTCTGGGACTATGCGCCCTCGCCCGAGGCGACCGATCACGTCCGGCTCGAGAAGCGCTACGGCCTGTTCATCGACGGCCGCTTCGTCGAGCCGAAGTCGGGGCGCTGGTTCGACACGGTCAACCCGGCGACCGAGGCGAAGCTCGCCGAGGTCGCCGAGGCGGGCGCGGCCGACGTCGACGCCGCCGTGGCGGCGGCCGACCGCGCGCGGCGCGGCGTCTGGGGGCGGCTCGCCCCCGCCGAGCGGGGCAAGTACCTCTACCGGATCGCCCGCCTCATGCAGGAGAAGGCGCGCGAGCTGGCGATCGTCGAGACGCTCGACGGCGGCAAGCCGATCCGGGAGGCGCGCGACGTCGACGTGCCGCTCGCCATCGCGCACTTCTTCTACCACGCCGGCTGGGCCGACAAGCTCGGCGACGCCTTCCCGGGGCGCACGCCCCGTCCGCTCGGCGTCTGCGGCCAGATCATCCCGTGGAACTTCCCGCTCCTGATGGCGGCGTGGAAGCTCGCGCCGGCGCTCGCCTGCGGCAACACCGTGGTGCTCAAGCCGGCCGAGACGACGCCGCTGACCGCGCTGAAGCTCGCCGAGATCCTCGCGGAGGCCGACCTGCCGCCGGGTGTCGTCAACATCGTCACCGGCGCCGGCGAGACCGGCGCGCACCTCGTCAACCACCCGAAGGTGGCGAAGATCGCCTTCACCGGCTCGACCGAGGTCGGCAAGCTGATCCAGCGCGCGCTCGCCGGCACCGGCAAGCGGCTGACGCTCGAGCTGGGCGGCAAGGCGGCCAACATCGTCTTCGCCGACGCCGCGCTCGACCAGGCGGTCGAGGGGATCGTCAACGGCATCTACTTCAACCAGGGGCACGTCTGCTGCGCCGGCTCCCGGCTGCTCGTGGAGGAGTCGATCGCCGACGACCTGATCGCGCGGCTCGACTGGCGGATCCGCCAGCTCCGGGTCGGCGACCCGCTCGACAAGAACACCGACGTCGGCGCCATCAACTCGAAGGCCCAGCTCGAGAAGATCCGCGAGATGACGGCCTTCGGCGTCGCCGAGGGCGCCGAGCTCCACCAGGCGCCCTGCGTGCTGCCGGCGAAGGGCTACTTCTTCCCGCCGACCTACTTCACGCAGGTCGCGCAGTCGCACCGCATCGCGCGCGAGGAGATCTTCGGCCCGGTGCTCGCGGTGATGACCTTCCGCACGCCCGACGAGGCGATCGAGAAGGCGAACAACATCGCCTACGGCCTCTCCGCCGGCGTCTGGACCGACAAGGGCGCCAAGATCTTCGCGATGACCCGGCGGCTGCGCGCCGGGGTGGTCTGGGCGAACACCTACAACAAGTTCGACCCCACCAGCCCGTTCGGCGGCTACAAGGAATCCGGCTTCGGCCGCGAAGGCGGCGTGCACGGCCTCGAGGCCTATCTCGCCTAGCGCGCGGGGGCCGCGCGGCTCCGGTCAGGCCGCCGTCAGCGGCTCCCAGGCGAGGCCGAGGGTGACGATGCGCTGCAGCAGCGGGCCGTAGTCGAGGCCGGTGGCGAGGGCGGCCTCGGCGAAGTCCTCGCCGTGCGCGATCTGCGGGTTGGGGTTCGCCTCGATGACGTAGACCTTGCCCGAGTCGGTGACCCGCAGGTCGATGCGCGCATAACCGTTGAGATAGAGGACCCGGAAGACGCGGCGGCCGATCTCCTGGATCCGCTTCTCGAGCCCCGGCGGCAGGTCGACCGCGCGGCCGCTCAGGATGCCGTGCTTCTCCTGGTAGCTCGGGCTGAACTTCAGCCGCTCGGTGGCGATCTTGTGGTGGGTCTCCGGCAGCTTCTCGAAGCTGAGCTCCCAGATCGGCAGGGCGGTCAGGCGGTGATTGCCGAGCAGGCCGACGGTCAGCTCCCGCCCCTCGATGTAGCTCTCCACCAGCGCGTCCGTGCCGACGCTGTCGTGGACGAAGCGGACGCGCTCCGCGAGCTTCTCGTCGCTGTCGACCACCGAGGCCTGCGAGATCCCGATCGAGGCGTCGAGGCTGAGCGACTTGACGAACAGCGGGAAGGCGAGCTTGCGCGGCCGGCGGAACTTCCTGCCGCGCCGCGCCACCGCGAACTCCGCGACCTGGATCCGGTGGTAGGAGAGCAGCTTCTTGGCGAGCGCCTTGTCGCGCGCGAGCAGCAGGCCGCGCGAGTTGCACCCCGTGTACTTCATCTTCAGCATCTCGAGGTAGCCGACCACGTTCTGGTCCCAGAGCCGGACGTCGTCGAAGCTCTCGAGCAGGTTGAAGAAGAGGTGCGGCCGGTAGGCGCGCATCGCGCGCCGCAGCGGGTTCAGCTCGCCGCCCACGCCGAGGACGTGGACCTCGTGGCCGAGGCGCGCGAGGGTCTGCACCACGTCGTACTCGGTGCGCCAGGGGGCGACGAGCACCTCCTTCGCCCGCGCCCGCGCCGGCGGCATCAGGTCGACGTCGACCAGCGCGACGATGCGCAGCTTCTTCACAGCGCCACCCGGTGGCGGCCGCTGTGCAGGTGGTTCATCGTCTGCACGGTGAGCAGCACCGCGAACTCGAGCTTGGTCTGCTCGGGCGGGTTGCGGAGGCGCAGGCCGAGCTCGCGGCAGCGCTCGATCATCGCGCCCAGCAGGGTGTCGATCGTGTACTGGTACTCGCTGGTCCAGCGGCTGGCGAGCCGGCGCATCTCGCGCCGGCTGCGGGAGAGGAAGCCGGCCGCCGAGGGCTGGCGGGCGTGCTCCGGCGCGTCGGAGAAGAGCCGGCGCAGGTCGCGGTCGTAGAACTGCGGGCCGCTCAGGCCGTAGTGGTCGCGCTTCTCCTTGTAGTGGGTGCGCAGGGTCTTGCGCAGGGCCGGCAGCGGATGGGGCTCCTTCCTTTCGGTGACCGCCGGCGGCCGGCCGGCGAGCTCGCCCATCAGCTGGTCCATGTACTCGAGCTTCCGGAACGCCGGCCAGTCGCGGTAGCGCTCGCGCCACTTCGAGTCGGGCGTGAGCCAGACCGCGAAGGTCTCGGCGAAGTCCTCGTCGGGGTGGCTCTGCGCGTACCAGCTGTCGAGGTGGATGACGAAGCTCTTGCTGTAGGGGCGCGGCGAGTAGTACTCGGGGTAGGGCTCGCGCGTGCTGCCGAAGAGCTCGCGCCGGACCCGCCGGCGGCGCAGGTGGTAGGCGTTCTCGATGGCGTGGCCGGCCTCGTGGCGCAGGATCTTCATGCACCCTTCCGGATCGCCGCCCTCCACCTCGAGCATCTGCCGGAGCTCGAGGGCGGCGAGACGCGGATGCGCCAGGTAGAAGGGGATCGAGATGCCGGTCACCCCGTCGGGGGAGAACCACTCGTCGGAGAGCCAGAAGTGCGGCCGGAAGACGATGCCCCGGGCGTCGAGCTCGCCGTAGAGCTGGCCGATGCGCTGCTCGAGCTCTGGCCCGAGCGGCAGGTCGAGGTCGCAGAGGCGCAGGCCGAGCAGCTGCTCGTCGTCCCAGGCCGCCCAGACCGAGGCCGGCAGCGGCCCGCGCGGCCGCGCGCGGTGGCCCGCAGCGCCGGCCGCGGCCTCCTCGGGGAGGGCGCTCCGAGGCTCGCTCATTGCCCGATTCTTACACCCGGTCTCCCGGATCCATGCGCCGGACTGCCCGCGGTGCGCTTCCCCTCATTGCGGGCACTCCGGGGTGACCGGACAGCTCGCGGGCAGCGGCGGATGGGGCAGGACCTGCTGGCAGAACGCGACATTCGTGAAACCGTTGCCGGGCAGGAAGTCGACCAGGCCCCCGGTCCAGGCGCGGAAGACCCCGTGCGAGCTCGAGTTCGAGATCGTCGAGTTGACCAGGAACTGCGCGGTGGGCTGCGTGAAGAGCTTGAGGGCGGCGTTGGTCTGGTTGCCCGCGAAGCCCGGCGGGCAGCCATAGCCCTGATCGCCGCCCGCTGCCCCCGCGGCATCGATCCGGACGTGGTCGAGCAGGTTGTCCGGCGCCAGCGCGCCGGAGAAGGTGACGCCCTCCCAGCTGCCCGCCGCCGGCGCGCCGCCGGCGCCGGTGAAGAGGATCGGCTCGCCGGCCGTGCCGGCAGCGACCAGCCGCGCGCCGTCCTTGACGAACAGGCCGCCGACGTTCGAGCCGGCGGTGAAGAAGCGGATCTCCACGCCGGGCTCGATCGTCAGCGTCGCGAGCGCCGGGTTGCCGTTGACGGTCAGGATGCCGAAGGAGCCGCCGCCGCCGATCTGGTAGGGAACGCCCCGATCGTGGATGGCGAGATCGGCCACGACGTCGGCGCTGGCGATGACCTGGACGAGGTCGCTGGCGTTGCCGGTGTAGGTCCCGGTGGGCAGCGTGCCGAGGGCGGTCTGCCCCAGGCGGACGGGGAAGGGCGAGCCGGGTTGCGTGGCGCCGGAGCCGGAGACGACGAGGAACCGCGACGCGGCGGTGAAGCCCGCGCTGCGGAACAGGCGCACGCCGTAGCCGCCCGAGCCGAGCACCTTGACGTGATCGACTGTGGCCGGCAGCGCCAGGGGGGAGTCGACACCTTCGATGAGCAGCGCCGCGTCCGTGTTGCCGCCGCCGGAGAGGTCGGCGTAGGCGAGATCCGCGAAGCCCGGGCTGCGCACCCAGATGGAGGCGAAGGCGAGGGCCGGGTCGTCGCGCCGGATGGCGATGCGCTGGAGCGGCGTGCCGCGCGCGACGAGGGTGCCTTGCACGGTGAGCGAGACGTTCGGACGGAGCCGCAGCTCGGCGCAGGGCGACACCGTGAGCGTGACGCCCGCCGGAACGGTGACGTTGGCGGTCAGCACGTGCGGGCTGCCGTTCGCGGTCCAGGTCTCGTGGGTCGGCACCGAGTTGGCGTGCAGCGTCGGACCGCCGGTCGGCGCCGGACACTGGGGGGCGATGGTGTCCGCCCAGAGCGAGGTGTCGCCGCTCTCGAAGTCGTTCGCGTAGATCGCCCCGGCCAGCAGCACGGCCAGCGTCTCCTCCGGCGCCGCGCCCGCGCCGCCCGGAGGGCGCTCCAGGACGAAGCCCAGCGCTTCCGAGTCCGGGCGGAAGGCGAACCGGCCGACCGCGGCCTCGGGAGTCCGGGGCGGATCGACGGGGACCGGCGAGCCGCCGCCGGCCGCCGTCACGAAGAGGTGCGGCGGCCCGCCGGCGTGCGCGACGGTGAACGCGACCCAGCGCCCGTCCGGGCTGATCGAGAAGGCCCCGATACGGTCGCCCGGCGCGAGCGCGCCGGAGAGCCGGGTCGGTGTGCCCCCGGCGAGCGGGACGCTCCAGAGCTCGTCGGACTCCCGGCTGGCGTCCGCCTCGAAGTAGACGAAGCGGGTACCGGTCGGGTCGGCGCGCGCGGCACCGTCGGGCGCCGCGACGGCGTCGAGCCAGGCGGCCGCCGGCGGTGGCCCCGCGAGGGCCAGGAAGAGCAGAGACAGCGCTGCGGGTGCGAGCGATCCTCTCGAGACTTCGGCCATGCCATCCCCCTTGCGCCGCGAGAACGGGGCGACGCTCGGAATGGAACGTGCGTTCGGCGGGAAGAAGGGCTCAGATGCGGGCGCGAGGTCGCTGCCCGAGCGGCGCCGGTTTCGCGGGCGGCGGCTCCTAGGGTCCGTCCGCGCCCCAGTGCGTCGTCAGACCCGACTCGAATCCGTCCGCGAAGAGTGTGGGTCCGCAGAGGACCTCGACGTCGTCGACCTGCGCGAACCCGCCCTCGATACCGCCGGCCGAAAAGGCCGAGTGGGTGAACCAGAACTCGACGACCGCGGCGCTGCCGCCGGGGGAGAGGGGCAGGACGACCGCTCCGCTCTGGTCCTGGCCCAGCCAGAAGAGCTCGGAATTGCCGGTGCCGTCCTGCCGCCGGAGCGCGAAGTCGAGGTACTCGTACGTACCGGCGCCATTGGGGTCCACCACGAGGGTCGCCAGTGCGCGCACCGTGGCGCTCGACTGCCCGGCGAGATTCATCGGCATGCGGAGCTGTGAATCCGTGCGGGCCGAAGTGTGGAAGGCGTTGGAGACGCAGGCGGCGGCGCCGGCGCCGCCGGTGCTGTTGTCCTGGCAGAAGACCGGATCGGCGTACAGCGTCGACTGGACCCAGCCCGTGCCGCTGCCGACCGTTAGCAGGCTCGTCCAGTCGAGCGGCAGCCCGCTCCAGGGGGGGCCGTCCCCGAAACCCTGCGGTCCGGTGTTGCAGCCACCCGAGGCGAGGACGAGGTTCCGGTAGTCGAACGGGGTGAGGCCGCCGCAGGGGGAGGGCAGGCAGGCCGGGAACGCGCCGTCGCGCTGGACCCGCAGCCAGACGCCGAATCTCCGCCCCGGCGTCGCCCGCAGGGGCAATGGCCCGTCGAGCGGAAGCGCGACCTCGTAGGTCAGTCCCTCCGGTCGCGACGCGACGCGGAAGCTCGCGTTCCCGCCGATCTCCTGATAGGGCACACAGTAGGTGCCCGCGATCCACTCCGCGTAGCTGATGCTCTGGTCGGTGCGGAAGTGGAAGATCCCCTCCCCCAGATCCGGTGTGTCCTGGCAGAGCGAGTTCGTCCAGGCGCCGTCGTCGAGGACGGGCGGCGAGCCGCCCTCGTCGTCGAAGGCCAGATAGAGGACGTCGGTCCAGTCGAGCGCCGGGTCTCCGGTGTCGAGCACGGCCAGGTAGAGCGTGCGGTGATCGTTGCCCAGCCGGACGAGGATCCCGGCGCCCAGGTCGACCAGAGCCGCCCCCTCCCACTCGCCGGCGGAGATCTGCCCGTCGATCGCGGGCGCGCGGCTCATCCAGGACGAGAGCAGGCGGCCGGTGCCCGCCCTGCCCGGGTCCGCCATGCCGAGAACACCGACCAGCGCGAACGTCGAACCGACGCCTGCCAGCCCTCGCTTCTTCGGGTCGAGCACGGTCCCCCCTTTCGCCGCGATCCGAGCGCAGCGCTCAGTGGGTACGTGCCCTGTGGAGCCGAAACGGCTCAGCGCCCGCCGAAGTGGCCCCGCTCCAGATCCGCGAGCGCCTCGAGGTTGGGCGCGAAGTCGGGAGAGTCGATCGCCAGGCGCCGGCGGATGGCGAGGGCTTCGTTCCGCGCGGCGGCGGCAGATTCCGGATCGCCCTGTCGCTCTTCGATCTCGGCGCGGGTCGCGAGCGCGCCGGCGAGCGCATCGCGCCACCGGACATTGCTCGGGTCCAGCGCGACCAGGGTCCGGCGCAGCTCGATGGCGGCCGCGATCTCGGGCGTCGCCTCGGCGCCGCGGCCGGACGCGGCGAGCGCCCGGCCCGTCTCGAGGCGGGACTCGGCCGCGTCGTCCAGCGCGCGCGCGTCGCCCGGATCGGCGCGGAGGAGCTCCTGACGCAGCCGGTTCGCCTCCTGGTGCAGCGCCAGAGCCTCGGCGAGGGAGCCGCGCGCCAGCCGATCGACCGCCATCCGGCTGAGATCGGTGCCCAGGTCGCGCTGGACTTCGGCGTCGCCGGGGAGTCGCCGGGCCAGCTCGCGGTCGACCGCGAGCGAGGCGCTGTGGTGCTCGAGCGCGACCGGCCAGTCCCCGACCTCCGCGGCCGCGTCGCCCAGGCGCTGCTCCGCCACCCCGACCTGGCGGAACGCCGCCGTCGACGCGGGGTCCGCGGCGGATCCCGTCCGCGCCACCGCCAGGGCCTGCCGGTAGCGCGCCGCCGCCGCCGGCACGTCGCCGAGCTCCCAGACGTCGTCCCCGACGGCGACCAGCGCCTGTGCCAGCTCGAGCCGGGCGGCGGTCGAAGGGACCGTCGCCACGGCGCGCTCGAGGAGGGAAAGCGCCTCGCGGTGCTCTACCAGTGCCGCTCCGGTGTCGCCGCGCGCGGCGTGAACCGACCCGAGGCGTCCGCGGACGCGCGCTTCGGCGAGGTCGTCGGAGACGGAGCCGGCGACGAGGCCGCGCAGGCGCTGGCGCAGCTCGAGCGCCCGCCGGAAGCTCGCCAGCGCGTCGCCCGACCGCCCTCCGCTCGGCCAGCCCGGCATCCCCTGCAGCTCGCCGACCCGCTCGTAAGCCACCGCCAGCTCGGCGATCAGGCCCGGCTCGTCGCCCGCTTCGCGCGCGAGGTCGTCGAGATAGCGCAAGGCGTTGTCGACCAGCAGGCGGCGGGCGGCCATCGCGCCGGAGACGTTCTCGAGCGCGTCGGGGACGTCGAACAGCACGACGTTGGCGAGCCGGCGGACGTCGGCGAACCGGCGTTCGGCGCGCGCGCGCTCCGTCTCGGCGATGCGCGCCTCGCGCAGGGTCGCGAACAGGCCGCCGGCGAGCGAGAGCGCGACCAGCGCGGCCGCCGCGACCCCGGCGCGGTGGCGGCGGACGAACTTGCGCAGCCGGTAGCCGGGCGACGGAGGAGTCGCCGACACCGGTCGCCCGGCGAGGAAGCTCTCGATGTCGCCGGCGAGCTCGGCCGCCGAGCCGTAGCGCCGGTCCGGCTCCGGAGCCAGCGCGCGCGACAGGATCCACTCCAGGTCGCCGCGCAGCGCCCGCCGCTCCACTCCGGGCGCCGCGCGCCCGCGCGCGAGGCTCAGCGGACGGCCGCCGCTCTCCTCGATCTGGCGCGCCAGCTCGGCCGTCGACTGTCCGGTCCAGCGGTGCGGTCGCTCCCCGGTCAGCAGCGTGCAGAGCAGGACGCCCAGCGAGTAGACGTCCGACGCCGTGGTCAGCGGCGCGCCCCGCAGCAGCTCCGGGCTCGCCCACTCGGGGGTCAGCGGTCGCGCCAGGCCGAGCTCCGTCCAGCCCTCCTCGGACGGCTCCGGGCCGAGCAGCTTGGCGATCCCGAAGTCGAGGAGCTTCGCGCGTCCGCGCTCGTCGACCAGGACGTTCGACGACTTGATGTCGCGGTGGAGCACGAGCTTGCGGTGGGCGAAGTCGACGGCCGCGCAGACGACCCGGAAGAGCTTCAGCCGCTCGGCCAGGGGCAACGCACGGCGGTCGCACCAGGCGTCGATCGGTTGTCCGTCGACGTACTCGAGGACCAGGTACGGCACGCCGTTGCCGGTGACGCCGCCGTCGAGCAGGCGCGCGATGTTCTCGTGGTCGAGCCCGGCGAGGATGCGCCGCTCGGCGACGAGCCGGCGGCGCAGGAGGTCGGTCGCGAGCTCCGGGCGGACGAACTTGACCGCCACCAGCTGCTCGAAGGCGCCGTCGTCGCGGCGCCCGCGCCAGACCGTGCCCATGCCGCCGCGGCCGATCTCGGCTTCGAGGCGCCAGGGCCCCACGCGCGTCGGAGCGTCGACGCGGGCGAGCTCGGCCGTGGCGGCGCGCTCGAGGGCCGCGACCTCCAGGAAGGGTGTCGAATCGTCGGATCGCGCGGCCAGCGCGGCGACCTCGCTGGCGAGCTCCGGGCTCTCGCGCGCCAGCGCCCGCAGGCTGTCCTCGCGCGCCGCGGGCTCGAGATCGAGCAGGGCCAGCAGCTCCCGTTTCGCGCGTTCCCAGTCGCTCCCGCCGCGGGTCACGCGCGCTCCAGCTCCCGGCGCAGCCAGGCCCTGGCCGCCGTCCACTCGCGCTTGACGGTGGCGACCGAGATGGCCAGCGCGCCGGCGATCTCCTCGTGGGAGAGCCCGCCGAAGTAGCGCAGCACCACCACCTGGGCGCCGCGCGCATCGATCTCGGCGAGCCGGTCGAGCGCCTCGTCGACCGCCGCGATCTCCTCCCAGGCGTTGTCCGGCGCGGCGACGTGGTGGAGCTGTTCGTCGAACGAGGCCGGCACGATGCCGCCGCCCCGCTTGTCCGCGCTCCGGCTGCGCGCGTGCTCGGCGAGGATCCGCCGCATGACGAAAGCTGCGACCGAGAGGAAGTGGACGCGGTTGGCGAACTGGGCGCTGCGCTGACCGGCGAGCTCGAGAAAGGCCTCGTGGACGAGCGCGGCGGGCTCGAGCGTGTGGCCGGGGCGCTCGCCGCGCAGCTGGCGGTCGGCGATCCGCTGGAGCTGCGGATAGAGGAGCGGGAAGAGCCGCTCGAAGGCCGACCTGTCGCCGGCCGCCCAGGCGTCGAGCAGCCGGGTGATCTCGCCCGGTTCCGGCGGAGGAGTGGTCAAGTGCCGGGAGTCTACTGCCCCGGCCCGACGACCGCCCCAAGATACGATCGCGCCCATGCCCGCGAGCCCTTTCGCCGGTCTCTGGCCGCTCGATCCGGGCGTGCTCCACCTCAACCACGGCTCGTTCGGGGCCTGCCCGAGCGCGGTCCTCGCCTTCCAGGGCACGCTGCGCGACGAGCTCGAGCGCGCGCCCACGGACTTCCTGGTCCGCCGCCTGCCCGGGCGCCTCGCCGCCGCGCGCGCCGAGCTCGGCGCCTTCGTCGGCGCCGACGCCGACGACCTCGCCTTCGTCACCAACGCGACCGGCGGCGTCAACGCGGTGCTGCGCTCGCTCGAGCTCGCGCCCGGCGACGAGCTGCTGACCGTCGACCACGCCTACGGCGCCTGCCGGAAGGCGCTCGACTACGTCGCCGGCCGCACCGGAGCGCGCGTGACGGTGGCGAAGCTGCCCTTCCCGGTGGGGAGCCCCGACGAGCTGGTCGAGCCGGTCCTCGCCGCGGTGACGCCGCGCACGCGACTGGCGCTCATCGACCACGTCACCAGCCCGACCGCGCTGGTCCTGCCGGTCGAGCGGCTGGTGCCGGAGCTGCGCGCGCGCGGCGTCGAGACGCTGGTCGACGGCGCGCATGCGCTCGGCATGCTGCCGCTCGACCTCGACCGGCTGGGCGCCGGCTGGTACACGGCGAACGCCCACAAGTGGCTCTGCGCGCCGAAGGGCGCGGCGTTCCTGCACGTGCGCCGCGACCTGCAGCGGGGGGTCCACCCGCTGACCATCAGCCACGGTTTCGACGCGGCCGCGGGCGGGGCCGGTTTCCGCGCCGAGTGGGACTGGACCGGCACCCTCGACCCGACGGCCTGGCTCGCGGTGCCCGAGTGCATCCGCTACCTGGGCGGGCTGCTGCCCGGCGGCTGGGACGAGCTGCGGGCGCGCAACCGCGCGCTCTGCCTCGCGGCGCGCGCCCGCGTCGCGGCTGCGCTCGGCGAGGAGCCGCCCTGCCCGGACGAGCTGATCGGCTCGATCGCGTCGATTCCGCTGCCGGCCGCGCACCCCGCGGCGCCGGCGGCGCGGCTCGGGCACGAGCAGCTCGCGGACTGGACGCGCGAGCGCGGCGTCGAGAGCTGGTTCTTCCCCTGGCCGGGCCCGGGTGGGAAGGTGGTGCGCGTCTCCGCGCAGCTCTACAACGACGTGAGCCAGTACGAACGGCTCGCGCTCCTGCTCGGCGAGGCGCTCGGTGGCGGCTGAGACGCGCATCGAGCCCCGGCTCGGCGCCCTCGACGGCGCGATGATCGTGGTCAGCCTGGTCATCGGCGTCGGCATCTTCCGCACGCCGGCCATGGTCGCCGCCGCCACCGGCAGCGGCGCGCTCTTCCTGGCGGCGTGGGGCATCGGCGCGCTGGTGAGCGCGGCCGGCGCGCTCGCCTTCGCCGAGATCGGCGCCCGCTACCCGCGCCCGGGCGCCTACTACAAGGTGGTCGCGGTGAGCTTCCACCCCGCGCTGGCGTTCGCCCTCAACTGGGCGCAGCTCCTGATGCAGGGGGCCGGCGCGGCCGGCGTCGCCTTTCTCGGCGCCGAGTACCTGCTGGCGCTCGCCACCCCCGGCCGGGCGGCCGCGCCGGGCGCGGTGACTGCGACGGCGGTGGCGATGATCAGCCTGCTGCTCGCCCTGAACTTCCTCGGCATCCGCAGCGGCGCCCGCACCCAGAACCTGCTCTCGGCCGCGAAGCTCGTGCTGCTCGGCGCGCTGGCGGCGGCCGGTCTGCTCTGGGCCCCGGCCGCGCCCGCCGCCGCGGCGGCGGCGCCGACGGCACCGGGCGCCGCGGGGCTGATCGCGGGGCTGGTCGCCGTCTTCTACACCTACGGCGGCTACCAGCAGACGATGAACATGGCGGGTGACCTGCGCGACGTCCGCCGCACGCTGCCGCGCGCCATTCTCTGGGGCATGGCCGCGGTCCTCGCGCTCTACCTCGCGATCAACGGCGCCTACCTGCGCACGCTCGGGATCGAAGGCATGGCCGGCGGCAAGCTGGTCGCCGCCGACCTCGCGCGCGCCGCCTTCGGTCCGTTCGGACAGTCCCTCGTCTCGCTCGCGATCTTCCTCTCCGCCGCCGGCTTCGTGAACGCCACCATCCTGCAGCTGCCGCGCAGCTATCTGGCGATGGCCGAGGACGGCGTGCTGCCGCGGCAGTTCCTGGCGGTGCGCCCGGGCGCGCAGACGCAGGACGTCGCGCTGGCGTTCATCGCCCTCACGATGCTGGTGCCCGCGCTCTTCCTCGGGTCGTTCGAGAAGCTGCTCCAGTACGTGATGTTCACCGACGCGCTGACCCTGGTGACCGTCGCCTCCTGCCTCTTCGTCCTGCGCGCGCGGCGGGTGGGCGAGGAGCGCGGCGAGCTGTTCCGCACGCCCGGCTATCCCTGGCTGCCCGGGCTCTTCGTCGCCGCTCTGGCCGCCGTCGCCCTGCATGTGCTCTGGCGGGAGACGCGCCTCGCCCTCGCCGGCCTCGGCATCCTGGCCGCCGGGCTCCCGCTCTTCTTCGCGATGCGCCGGCTCGCGGCGCGCCGCGTAGAATGACCGCCGTGATCCCGCCCGCCAGCGCGCCCGCCTCCGAGCCGGAGCGCGGCGTCGTCAACGCGATCGCCTACCGCCAGGGCGTGCGCGTCGCGGCGCTCGAGATCGAAGCGATCCCGGCCGCGCTCGCCGACCCGGAGCTGTTCGTCTGGGTCGGCCTGTTCGAGCCGGACGAGGCGCTGCTGCGGCGGGTGCAGGGCGCCCTCGGACTGCACGACCTGGCGGTCGAGGACGCCCACCGCGCCCACCAGCGCCCGAAGCTCGAGCGCTACGGCGACTCGGTCTTCCTGGTGCTGCGCACCGCGCAGTTCGTGGGCGGCAGCGAGCGGCTCGCCTTCGGCGAGACCCACGTCTTCGCCGGACCCCGCTACGTCGTCACCGTCCGCCATGGCTCGCTCAAGTCGCACGTCGCGCTGCGCGGCGTCTGCGAGGCGAGGCCGGAGAGCCTGGCGCTCGGCCCCGGCTTCGTGCTCTATGCGCTCCTCGACTTCGTGGTCGACCAGTTCTTCCCGATCCTCGAGGAGGTCGACGACCAGTTCGAGGCGATCGAGACCGACGTCTTCGACGGCCGCGCCGAGCGGGAGACGACCGAGAAGATCTACGACCTGCGCCGCGACCTGCTCTACCTGAAGCGCGCGGTCCACCCGCTGCTCGACGTCTGCCTGCGCCTCGAGCGGCTCGAGGCGGCGCTCATGCCGGAGGCGATCCGGCCCTACATCCTCGACGTCCAGGATCACCTGCTGCGCCTCCAGGAGTCGATCGACGGCCTGCGCGAGATGGCGGGCTCGGCGCTCGACGCCCACCTCTCATTGCTGTCGATCGCGCAGAGCGACCAGACCAAGCAGCTGGCGGGCTGGGCGGCGATCATCGCGGTGCCGACCATGGTCGCCGGCATCTACGGCATGAACTTCCGCCACATGCCGGAGCTCGATTCGCCGCTCGGCTACCCGACCGTGGTGGCCGGCATGCTGGTCGTCTGCCTCTTCCTCTACCGCCAGTTCAAGAAGTCCGGCTGGCTCTAGAGGCGAGCGCGCGGCGGCTGGCTGTGCCGGGGGCGCCTGAAAAGCCCATAGAAGGGAAGGAACCGGGGCCGGGTCCGCGATCGGGTCCATTCGGCGAGGCCGCGCGGCGCCCGGGGCCCGGGGCCCGGGGCCCGGCACCGCCTCCGCCTGCGCCGGGCTCAGGACGCCGCGCGAGCAGCGCCGGCCGGCGCCGCAAAGCGCGCTGCCAGGTCGGACGCCCGGTTCGACCCGCCACCGCACCGCCGACCACTCCCATCCCTTCTATGGAGCTTTTTGCTTTTGTTCTCTTGCTTTTGCTCTGGTCCTTGCTTCTGCTTCCAGTCCTTCGTGCTCGTCCGCGCACCGCGGGAGCGTGGCCGCCGCCCGCTCAGAGCGCGAAGAAGAGCCAGTGCTGGAGGAGGCCGACCACGAAGCCGACCACCGAGCCGAGGGCGAGGAGGGTCTTCTCGTCCTCCTTGAAGCAGGGGCGGAGCAGGTCCTGGAACTCCTCCGGGCGCATCCGGACCATCCGCTCGCGCAGCATCCGCTCGACGACCTCCGCGCGCTCCTCGTTGAAGCGCTCGTCCTCGAACGGGTCGGAGGAGATCGCGACCGCCTTGTCGCCGAGCTTCTGCTCGATCCGTCCGATGCCCTCGCTGCCGACCGACATCTGGGCGATCGGCCCCGCCGCGTCGACCGCCTCCTTGACCAGCGGCCGGAGGTGGTGGCGGATGACCTCCTGCGCGCGCGCGGCGCGCGGGCCGGTCAGCATGGAGCGCATCATCGCCCGGATGGTCAGGATCTCGCGGGTGACGATGTGGCACCAGATCCCCGCGACCTCCTTCTGGCGGCGCAGGAAGAGCCCCTGGATCGTCCACGGTCCGATCCGCGTCGGGCGCAGCGGGCGGAAGATCAAGTTGAGCGCGAGGTAGTTGGTGAGCCAGCCGTGGACGGCGCCCGCGAAGGCGAGCGTCCAGGGGGCGGGGTAGATCAGCCACCAGAGCAGCTGGAGCAGACCGAACAGGAAGCCGAAGTAGTAGCCGCAGTCGATGACCAGCTTGAACTCGGCCCGGCCGCTCTCGAGGAAGAGCCGGTTGAGCAGCGCCTTGTCGCTGGTCAGGCGCGTCACCACCATGTGCTCGAAGTCGAGCAGCTCGTCGATCCGGTGGCCGACGTCGGCGACGATGGCGCGCACCAGCTCCGGGATGCGGCGCCGGACGTGGGCGTAGACCTGCCGCCGCATCATCTGCGGCGCGGTCTCCCAGGTCTTCCCCTGGCTCGCCGCCAGCACGTCGTCCGAGTAGTGGTCGAGCCGGGGCGCCAGCACCTTGTCGATGTGGCGGGTGATGACGTCGGGGTCCATCTCGGTGAAGAGCTCCGGCAGCGAGCCCAGCCGGTACATGGTGGTCTGGATGAAGGTGGAGGCCATCTTCTCCGCCTTCTTCGGGATGATGCCCTGCCACCCGAGCCAGGGCGGGATCCCCCAGAAGCGCAGGGGGTGGAACGTCATGTGGATGGCGATCCAGTTGGTGTAGTAGCCGACGACCGCGGCGACCAGGGGGATGCTCAGGTACTGCCAGAAGACGCGCTCGCCGAGCAGGGTGTTCTCGAACGCGCCGACGAGCGTCTCCACGGAACCAGCAGGCTAGCACCGCGGGCGACGTGTGGCCCCGGCCATCCAGGCGGGGGCGGGTGAGCGGCGTGCGGCGCGAGCCGGGCGCTAGAATGCCCGCAGACCGGGCGAGGTGGCGGATGACGACTCTCGAGGTGCGCAAGACCTACAAGATGTACGTCGGCGGCGAGTTCGTCCGCTCGGAGTCGGGGCGCTACGACGAGGCTCTCGACCGCCGGGGCCGGCACTTCGCCAACGTCTGCCGCGGCTCGCGCAAGGACGTGCGCGACGCGGTGCTCAAGGCGCGCGGGGCGCAGGAGAAGTGGGCGGGCATGACCGGCTATCTGCGCGGGCAGATCCTCTACCGGATGGCGGAGATGCTCGAGGGGCGCCTGGCGCAGACGATGGCGACGCTCGGCGCGACCTCGGGGCTGACCCCCGCGGCGGCGCGCCGCGAGGCGCGGGCCGCGATCGACCGCATCGTCCACTACGCCGGCTGGGCGGACAAGTACCCGGCGCTGCTGTCGAGCGTCAATCCGGTCGCCTCGAGCTACTTCGACTTCTCGCTGCCCGAGCCGATGGGCGTGGTCGGCGTGGTCGCGCCCGAGGCGCCGGCGCTGCTCGGCCTGGTGAGCCACGTCCTGCCGGTGATCGTCTCGGGCAACGCGGCAGTCGTTCTCCTCTCCGAGCAGGACCCGATTCCCGCGCTCGAGTGGGCCGAAGTGCTCGCCACCAGCGACCTGCCGGGCGGCGTCGTCAACCTGCTCTCGGGGCGCAAGGCGGAGATGCTGCCGCACCTCGCGCGCCACATGGACGTCAACGCGCTCGCCCTCGCGGGCCTCTCCACCGAGCTCGACCGGAGCGCCCGCCAGGACGCCGCGGTCAACGTCAAGCGCACCCCCGAGGTCGCGCTCGCCGACTACGCCGCGCCGGAGGCGCAGGGCCTGAAGCTCATCCGCGACTTCGTCGAGATCAAGACGACCTGGCATCCGGTGGGCTGGTGAGCGGCCCGGCCCGGCGGACGCTGGCGGCGGGGCTGCTCGCGGCGGCGGCGCTGGCGCTCGCGGCGTCCGCCGCGGCCGAGGTGCTCGTCCTGCGCGACGGCAGCCGGATGGAGGTGAAGGGCGCGCCGCGGACCGACGGCCGGCGGGTGCTGTTCACCACGCCGCAGGGGGTCCTCGCCGTGCTGCCGGCGGCCGAAGTCGATCTCGTGGCGACCGACGCGGCGAACCGGCCCGCGGCCTCGGACGCCGGCGCCGGCTCCGCGCCGGCGCGCGACGGGGTCGTGCTCCGCCTCACCGACGAAGACGTCGGCCATCTCGACCCGGGGGCGCGCCCGACGATCGCGCTCTACACGACCAGCTGGTGCGGCTGGTGCCGCAAGACCCGGTCGCTGCTCGGCGAGCTCGGCGCGCGCTTCGACGAACGCGACGTCGAACAGGACCCCGAGGCCGGACTCGAAGCCGATCGCCTGACCGACGGCGACGGCGGCGTGCCCGTCATCCACTTCGGCGAGACCGTGCTGATCGGTTACAACGAGTCGAAGCTGCGCGCGCTGGTCACCGAGTGGCGCCGGGCCGAGGCCACCGCGCGCGCCGCCGAAGAGTCGAGCCGCCGCCCGGCGGCGCGCGAGCCAGCCGCTCAGCCCGACTGATCCGCACCGTTCCCGATCACCCCGCTGGCCGCGCCGCCCGACCGCAGGAAGCGCGGCTCTGGTGGGTTTCTCCTGGAGGACCCGACGCCGGCCCGGTTTCATTGACGGGGCGCGCGGCCGGCGCCTAGGCTGCGGCCTTCGGACCCGGCCGGACGCAGGGGAGGGGGGACTGCCATGAGACGAGCCGCGCGAGCGGGGCTCCGGTCGACCGGAGCGGTCGCGACCTGCCTGACGTTCGCGGCGCTGGCGCCGGCCGCGGCGACGGTGATCCTGGTCAACAGCACCGCCGACGTCGAGGCCGACGACGGCGCCTGCACGCTGCGCGAGGCGGCGGCTTCGGTGAACAGCGACACGGCGAGCGGC
Organism: uncultured Acidobacteriota bacterium; assembly: GCA_963803995.1. Lineage (GTDB taxonomy): Bacteria > Acidobacteriota > Thermoanaerobaculia > Multivoradales > JAGPDF01 > JACTMI01. The sequence continues at coordinate 124,564 of CAWDOT010000019.1, read as the reverse complement.
GCGACGGCGGGGGAGTGCGCGGCGGGCACCGCGACCGACACGGTGATCTTCGCGCTGCCTTCGGGGTCGGTGATCGCGCTCGTGCTGCAGCCGGTCGTCTTCACCGAGCCGGTCGCGATCGTGGGGCCGGGCGCGGACGCCCTCCTGATCGCGGGCATCGTCGAGCGCGTCCTGATTCTCGACGGCACCGCCTCGTCCGCCTACGACTTCTCGATCTCGGGCGTGCGCATCGCCTTCGGCCAGGCGATCACCGCCTATCTCGGTCAGCACTCCGGCAGCGGCGGCGGGCTGCTCGCGCACAACGTCGGCGATCTGACGATCTCCGGCGTCCGCTTCGAGGAGAACTACGCCCACCAGGCGGGCGCCGGGCTCTATTTCGACCAGTGGCTGGGTGGGACCCTGGTGGTCGAGGATTCCACGTTCGATTCGAACGACATCGACTCCGGCATCGCGGCGGGCGGCGCGGCGATCGCCGGGAGCTTCGGCGGCTCGGTCACGGTGCGGCGCTGCCTGTTCGTGAACAACGCCGCGGCCAACCCGGGAACCGGTACCAGCGACGAAGGGCAGGGCGGCGCGATCTGGGTGCCGCCGCTCACCACCGGCACGCTCGCGATCGAGGCCTCGACCTTCAGCGCGAACCGGGCGCTCGGCCACGGCGGCGCCCTCAGCTTCGGCAGCCCCGCCTCGCCCGGCTTCGGGCCGACGGTGGTCACTACGATCACCGACTCGACCTTCACCGCGAACGAAGCCGACACCAACGGCAACGCCACCGCGGCGTGCGGCGGCGCGCTCAGCACGGACTGGAGCGACGCGACCGTGACCCTCGTCAACACGATCGTCGCCGGCAACAGCGACGGCACGCCGCTCGACCCGGCGCCCGACCTGGTGGGGATCGCGGGTTTCCTCGTGAGCGGCGGCTACAACCTGATCGGGATCCGGCTCGGAGCCGGGGCGGTGTTCGCGCCCGGTCTGCCCAACGCCAACGACGACTGGGTGGGGACGCTCGGTCTTCCGCTCGATCCCGGCCTCGGCACGCTCGCGGACAACGGCGGCCCGACGGCGAGCCACCAGCCGCTCGACGCGCCGCTCAGCCCGGCGATCGACCACGGGAGCTGTCCGGGCGCGGCGACCGACCAGCGCGGCTGGAGCGACGGTCTCGGCGGGCGCATCTTCGACGACGTCGTCGTCGACAGCGACGACGGCTGCGACATCGGAGCCGTGGAGGCCGGACTCGGCGCGCCGGCCGACCTGTTCGCCGACGACTTCGAGACCGGCGACGCGCGCGCCTGGGCGGTCGTCGGCTGGGCGCTCTAGCCGGCGCCCGCGCTCCGGCTCAGTCCAGCACCTTCTCGACCGCGCCGCTGTTGGCGTCGACGATGACCGTGCGCTTCGCGGTCGTGCCGTCGGCCTTCGCGTAGCCGATGTACCAGGTGGCGTGGCGGTCGCTCGGCGCCGCCGCGGTCTGCACGGTGACCGAATAGCCTTCGGCGATCAGGTTCCCGCCCTTCTCCTTCGCGATCGCGTAGAGCCGGGCGCCGTCGCGCAGGAAGCCCGGCGCGAGGTCGGGGATGCGCCCGGCCGACCCGGCGTCCGCGTAGCAGGAGAACATGCCGCGGAAGGTCTGGATCGTGACGTGCGCGTCCGACGCCTTCGAGTAGAACATCAGGTTCCAGGACTCGGACTTCCCCTTCTCGTCGAGCGGTCCGAGGCTGGTGTTGGTGAGACGCGCCGGCACCGCGTCCGGCTTCCAGGCCTTCGCGATCTTCTCCGACTTCGCGTACATGTCGGCGAGCGTCAGCGCCGGCACGTTCATCTCCATCTTGCAGGCCTCCTGCTGGGCGCGCGCGGCGGGCGCGGCGGCGAACAGGACGAGGACGGCGGCGGCGGCGAGTCGCTTCATCGAGGCTCTCCTTGTCGAAGGTCGCCTATTCTCACGCCAAACCGGCCGGGAAGGGGACAGGGTCGGCACCGGCCGCCCCGTTCCCCGGAGCGGGCGCCTACTCCTCGATCCCGCAGAGGCAGTGCGCCAGCACCCCGCGCGGGTCGTCGAGCTCGGCCATCGATTCGAGCTCGGCGACGACGGCGCGCAGCCGCGCGCTCGCCGAGAGCGGGGAGGCCGGGAGCGTGGCGCGCGGCGGGGCGATGGCGACGGCGGACTCGAGCATCTGCTGGGCGAGCTTCTGGCGCCAGGTGCGCTCCTTCTCGATCCAGAGCACCTTCGGCGCCTTGCCGAGCCTGGCGAGCTCGCCCGCGGCGGCGATCGCCGGCTCGAGGCCGCCCAGGTGGTCGACGAGACCCAGGCGCTGGGCGTCGGCGCCGCTCCAGATGCGGCCGCGGCCGATCCGGTCCACCTCGTCACGGCTCATCTTGCGCGCTTCGCCGACGCGGGCGAGGAAGTCCTCGTAGCCGCGGTCGATCAGGTTCTGCATCACCCCGGCGAAGCGCGGGTCGAGCGCGCGGTCGGGGCGGTAGGCGCCGGCGAGCCAGGTGGTGCCGACGCCGTCGACATGGACTCCGAGGTACTTCGCGAGCGGCTTCTGGAACGTCGGCAGCACGCCGAAGATGCCGATCGATCCGGTGATGGTCGTGGGATCGGCCCAGATCTGGTCGGAGGCGGTCGAGATCCAGTAGCCGCCCGAGGCGGCCACCGAACCCATCGAGACGACCACCGGCTTGCCGGCGGCGCGCGCCAGCGCGAGCTCCCGGCGGATCAGCTCCGAGGCGAAGGCGCTGCCGCCGCCGCTGTCGACGCGCAGGACGATCGCCTTGACCTTCTCGTTCTCGCGCGCCTGGCGCACCAGCGCCGAGGTCGTGTCGCCGCCGATCTTGCCGGCCGGCTGCTCGCCGTCGAGGATGGTGCCGCGCGCGACGACCACGCCGACGGCGTCGCCCTTCGGCTGCTCCGGCTCGGCCAGGTCCTGCGCCTCGAGATAGTCGGCGAGCGCGACCTGGTGGAAGGTGTGTTCCTTCTTCTCCTCCCCGACCAGCTCGACCATCCGCGCGCGCACCTCGTCGCGGTTCGACAGGCGGTCGACCAGTCCGGCCTCGAGCAGCGCGCGGCCGGCGTCGCCGCCCGCCGCGCGCAGCCGCTCGTCGAGGCGGTCGATCAGCGCGGCGAGCGCCGCCGGGGTCGTCTTGCGTCCGGCCGCGACGTCCTCGAGATACGCGCTCCAGAGGTCGCCGAGGATGTCGAGGTAGGACTCGCGCGCCTCGGGCGACAGGTCGTCGCGCAGGTAGGGCTCGACCGCCGACTTGAACTCGCCGACGCGGAAGACATGGGCCTCGATCTCGAACTTGTCGAGCCCCTCCTTGTAGTAGGGCCGGTAGATTCCGAAGCCCTGGATCAGCACGAGGCCGAGCGGCGCGAGGTGGATCTCGTCGGCCCCGGCGGCGAGGTAGTAGCCGGCCTGGCCGTAGACGTCCGCAGCCGCGATCACCTTCTTGCCGCTCGCCCGGAACTCGGCGAGCGCCGCCTTCACGCTGCGCAGCGAGCTCATGCCGCCGCCCGAGAGCTCGTCGAGGTCGAGCAGCAGGGCGGCGATCCGTGGATCGTCCTTGCCCGCGCGGATGCCGGCGACGACGTCGCGCACCAGCGTCTCGCGCACGCCGTCGCCGGTCAGCTCGCGCAGGGCGCGGTCGGCGGCGTCGCCCGAGCGCTGCTCGACCAGTGCGCCGACGGGGGCGATGACCAGCGCGGCCTTGTCCGGCACCCGCGGTCCGCGGTCGAGCAGGATCGCGAGGAGCAGTGCGAGCAGCAGGATGAAGACCAGGTTGACGGTGAAGCGGCGCGCGCCGTCGACGGCGCGCCAGAGGCTCCGCACCACCCGGAGGGGGAGCGGCGGACGGACTTCGGTCATGGGTTCTCCTCTCCTTCGATGTGTCGCGCCGCGTTCCAGTGGACCATCACGCGGTCGCGTCCGGCGGCCTTGGCGCTGTAGAGCGCAGCGTCGGCGGCGGCGATGGTCGTGTCGAGGCTCGCCTCCGGCGGATGACGGGTGACGCCGAGCGAGAGTGTCAGGCGGTGCCCCTCGCCGTCCTGGCCGATCGGCCGGCCGGCGACCGCCGCGCGGATCGCCTCGGCGGCGTGCGCGGCGCCCTCGGCGTCGGTCTCGGGCAGGAGCAGGATGAACTCCTCGCCCCCCCAGCGCGCCACGACGTCCTGGGCGCGCAGCGCGGCCCGGATCCGGTCGGCCACCTCGCGCAGCACCTCGTCGCCGGCGGCGTGGCCGGCGCTGTCGTTGACCCGCTTGAAGTGGTCGATGTCGCAGAGGACGATCGCCATCGGCCGCACGGAGCGCCGGCTGCGCCGGATCTCGCTCTCGAACGCCTCGACGAAGCCGCGACGGTTCGGCAGGCCGGTGAGGGCGTCGGTGCGCGACGCTTCGGCCAGTCGCAGGTTCGCGTCACTGAGCTCGAGCGTGCGCGCCTCGACCCGGCGCTCGAGGTCGAGCCGGAGGTCGGCGAGCTCGCGCTGCTCGCGGTCGACGCGGTCGTTGAGGCCGCGCGCCGAGGCGAGAAAGAGGACGATGAAGCCGAGGATGGGGAGTCCGGGCCGGTCCGCGATCAGACCGAGCTCCATGCCGAGATCGGCGAGCAGGCAGAGCGCCAGCACGACGAAGCCGCGGGCGACGATGCCGGCCTCGTGGTCGCCGCCGCCCGCGGCGCGGAAGGCGAGCGCCATCGCCCAGCCGATCAGCGCCGCGCAGGCGACCATTGCCGCGACGAAGAGCGGTGGACGCAGGGTCAATCCGGCGAGCGGGGCGAAGAGCAGCGCGAAACCCGCGAGCGCCCGGCCGGCGCGGCCCACTGCCGATCCCGTCAGCGAGAGCACCAGCCGCAAAAGGGCCACCGAGGCGACGGCGACGGCCAGGAAGTTGACGGCCATCAGCCAGGGTTCGGTGGCCGGCTCGAGGCGGCGCGCCGCCATGCCGGTGAGATCGACGACCAGGGCGGCCGCGCTCGCGGCCGCCAGCCAGAGGTGACCGCGACGGTCCCGCCGGCGCAGCCAGAGGTCGAGGTGAAGGAGACCGAACAGCAGGTAGACACCTGCCGCGAAGGCCTCGATCAGCTCGATGATCGATGGCATGGGCGCCCATTATCCCGCCGCGGGCGCGATCGGGCGAGCCCTCGCGCGAACCGGGGCCCGCGGACGCTGTTATTCGTCGTCCTCGCTGCCCGCCGTGTCGGGCCCGGCCCGCATCGGCCGGCGGGTCGCGAGCAGGTCGCGGCAGCGCTTCTCCGAAAGGTCGGTCTTCAGCGCGAAGGGCGCTTCGACCGGGCGGCCGCCGCGGGTCGCCGGCTCGAAGGTCCAGGTGCGCAGCGTCTCGAGCGCCGCCCAGGCGAGGACCGCGTCGGGCGCGGGCGAGAACCGGGGCTGCCGCGGCCGGCCGTCGACGCCGACCGTGGCGCTCACTTCGACCGGCGCCGCGGGGCAGGCGAGCAGGCGCGAGATCGGATAGTTGATCGCCTTCCCCTTCTTGCGGCTCGGCGGGCGCAGCTCGGCGCCCTCCGCCGCGAGTTCCGGGCCCGCCGCCGGCGCGGCCGCGGCGAGCCGCCGCCCCGCCTCGCCGTAGGGAGCGAGATCGATCGCGGTCGCCGCCGGCCAGAGGATCCCGGCGACCGTCCAGTCCCAGCGCGCCGCTTCCATCTCGTCGAGCCCCGCCTCGGCGAGGCCGAGCCAGCCGGTGGCGCGGCCGAGCAGCTGCGCCGCGGCCGGGCCGGTGCCGAGCGTCTCTCCCATCTGCCCGACCACCTCGCGCAGCGTCCGCTGGGCCTTCTTGTATTCGCCCTTCCGGATCTGCTGCTCGGCCTGGGTCATCTTCTGCTCCCAGGCGGGAACCGGACTCTCCTGAGCGGCGAGGGGCGCCGGAGGGGAGAGGAGGAGAGCGAGGGCAAGCGACGAAGCGAAGCGGGCGAATCTGGGCACGAACTCCTCCAGGGGCGCTGGCGGTAGGGAGCGCCCGGATGCCAACGGCACCGGGGAGCCGGCGGAGCCAGCGACTCCCGAATCCTATCCTTCGCGGCTACGGCCGTCCGAGCCGGACATCGGCAGCAGACGCACGCGCTCGACGAAAACGCCGAGGAAGCGGGAGTCGAAGCCGACTCCCGCCGCGTGGGGCGAGCAGGGGCTGCGGATCACGAGGCGGAGCTCATGGACCGGGCGCGACACGCAGCGGCGGTCGAGCGCGAAGTGGAGCTGGCGGCAGTGCAGTCCGGTTCCCGTCCAGCGCGCGACCCCGAGGAGCTTGCCGTCGAGGAGGACCTCGATCCGGCGGTCGGGGGCGCCCGGAGCGAGGAAGGGGACGAGCACGAGCTCGAGCGCGGCCGGCCCGCCGAAGCCGGCCGGCGCGCGGAAGCGGAGAACGGCCTCCGGGCCGTCGGTCCACCGGCCCTCCGGCTCGGCCCAGGACCAGCCGGCACCGAGCAGGGCGCCCTCCTCTCTTCCGGTGCCGAGCTCGAGGCCGTTCGCGGGCATCTCGGGCGGGAGGTCGCCGTCGGTCACGCGACGCGCGGGCGCCAGCCAGCGTCGGAGCCACCAAGGGCGGCCGCTGGCTGCGAACAGCAGGCCGGTGGGCAGCCAGAGGGGGTGACGCAGATCGCGCAGGCGGGCGAGCGCGGCGAGCGCCGCGCCGTCGCCCAGGCGATCGCCGGGCCGCGCCGCCCGGCGTAGATCCCCGCCGATCGCCAGCGCGAGACGCGCCGCGCGGGAGCGCGACGGGGCCGCGGTCAGGGCGGCGCGGTGCTCGATCCGGCGCCAGAGCGGCGGGCGCGAGAGCCGGCGGCGCTGGCGCTGCGGCACCGGCAGCCCCAGGCGCCGGGCGAGGTAGTCGAGCGCCGAGGCGAGCGGGGCCTCGGCGTGCGCGGCGCGCGCGCGCTCGATCAACCGGTCCCAGCCGAACTCCGCGCCGCGCGCGCGCACCAGCAGGACCGCGTCCGCGGCCCAGCGCACCGGGCGCACCGGTTCCCAGCGGGCGGCGTGCAGCACCGCCGAGAGGAAGGCGTCCTCGGGGGCCAGCACGCGACAGGGGATGCCGGCGAGATCGGATTCGACGGCGTCCCGCTCGATCGCGCGGTCCATCTCGTCGCGCGGCGCGAAGTCGAGCAGGTGCCAGTGGAGATCCACGTCGGCCGCGCCTCCGGCGGAGAAGTTCCAGCTGATGCGCCGGTCGAGCGCGCCGTGCGTCTCCGCGATGTCCCCGATCGGCCGGAAGCCCTGCTCGAGCAGGAGGCGCCAGGCGAGCGCGCGCGCGGAGCGGGGCACCGCGAAGTCGAGATCGTCCATCGGCCGCAGACGGGCGTCGCCGGCGTACGCGGGCGCGACCGCCCAGCCCTTGATCAGGAGCGGCGACACGCCGGCGCCCCCGAGCGCCGCCAGGAGCGGGCGCGCGCGCGCCACCACGGTCTGCGCCTTCAGCCATGCGGCGCGCGCCACCGCGGCCACGCGGCGCTGGAAGGGGTCGTCCGGAGGCGCGCCGCCCTCGAGATTGCGCGCGACCAGAGGCAGCAGCCGGGTCGAGGCCGGATCGAGCGCGTCGAGGTCGCGGTCGCGACGCCAGAGGGCGAACTCCGCCTGCGCGACCGCGCGGTCGAGCAGCGCCGCGCGCAGGAGGCGGTCGTGCTCGGGATCCGGCCAGAGCGGGGAGGGCCGGCTCATCGCGATCCGCTGCCGCGGTCGTACTCGGCGACCTCGAAGCCGGTCCCGGCGCGCGACATCACCGGCGCGCCCCAGGAGCGGTCGGCGGCCGAGCGGATCGCGGTGGCGAGCCCGTGCAGCTCGGTGAGGATCGCCCGGTCCGGGGTCTCGACCAGCGTGAGGCAGAGCCGCTCGAACTGCGCCCCGGCGAGCTCGGCGAAGAAGGCGTCGAGCGTCGGCTCGTGCCCCAGCAGCAGCGCGTCGACGCGCACGACGAGGAGCAGCCGGCGGGCCCGGGGGAGCCGCGAGGCGAGCTCGCGGGCGGCGTCACGACCGGGCGCGAGCGGCAGCCGGAACAGCTTCTCCGGTGGCACGAACTGCGCCACGGCGAGGCCGGCCCAGGGGGGGCAGGCCGCGACCACCGTCGACGGGTCCGAAGCCGCCGCGCCGGCGAGCGCTTCCCGCCAGGGTTCGTCGCCATGGAGCCACGCGGGCGAGCGGACCTTCCACGCGGCGGCGACCGCGATCGGCACGAGCGCGAGCAACGCGGCAGCGCCGCCCGCGGCGCGCGCGAGGACCGCCACCCCGATGCCCGCGGCGGCGATCCCGAACGGCTGGAGGAGAAGGAGGGTGCGGGGCCAGACGACCGGCCGCGCCACCATGGAGATGACGAGCAGCGTGCCGACGCCGAGGGCCGCGGCGAAACCGAGGCGGGCTCCCAGCGGGTCGAGGCAGCCGACTCCGGCGAGGGCGACGACGCCACCCGCGGCGGCGGCGCCGGGCCTCCCGCCCCCGCCGAGGGCCGCGAGCTGCCGAAGCAGCGAGCCGGGCGTGGGCGCCGGAATCCACCAGCGGTCGGCGGAGCTCCGGCGGGCTTCGCGCTGGGCCACCCAGCAGGCGCCGAACAGGGCGAGACCGGGCGCGAGGGCGAGGAGCGACCGCCCGCCGAAGCCGGCGAGAACCAGCCAGCCCGGGACGAGCGCCGCGGCGGCGAAATGGCTGCCGAGTGCGAGAACCGCTCCGGCGGCGAGGCCGGCCCACCCGGCGGTCGACTCGATCCGCACCGCGCCCAGCGCGGCGAGCGCGGCGCCGAGCAGCGCGAAACCGTAGGGACGCAGGTCGCTGCCGGAGCGCAGCGCGAGCGGCGAGAGCGCGGCGAGCGCCCCGGCACTCGCGACCGCGACCCATCCCGCGGGCTCCGCCGAGAGCGCGGTGGTGCCCGCGGCGAGCGCGGTGGCGAGCGCGCCCGGCAGGCGCAGACGGCGCCAGTCGCGCCGCCCCGCGGCGAGCGCGGCGGCGGCCAGCGTGGACAGCGGTGGGTGGACGTCGCGCAGGAGCCGCGCGATGCCCCCGGCGCGATCGACGACTTCGAGCGTGGCGAGCTCGTCGAGCCAGGGTTCGCGATCGAGGCCGCGCCGGATCGCGGCGAAGGCCAGCAGGGTCGCGGCACAGGCGAGGATCCAGGTCACGGCGGTTCGCCACGACGGCCGTCGATGGCGGCCTTGAGGTTGCGCAGGAGACCTCCCGGGTCCGCGGCGTGCTGCGTCGACCCGGAGTGGAGCCGCTTGCGGAGCAGGCAGTCGTCGAGGTACTCGGAGCGGGCGCCGAGGGTGGCGAGGCGCGCGATCCACTCGGTGTCGGCGAGCGGGGCGAGGTCCTCGCGGAAGGGGCCGTTGCGGTCGACGATCGACCGGCGCAGCAGCATGGCTTCGAGCACGCGCACGCGCCGTGGTCCGCCGAGCGCCTCGAGGCGCGCGCCCGGCGGCGCCGAATCGCCCGCGCCGACGAACACCTCGGTGCTGACCAGCGAGAAGTCGAGTTCGGGACGGGTGCGGAGGTGCTCGATCTGGCGTTCGGTCTTCACCGGCGACCAGAGGTCGTCGTGCGACTGGAACGCGACCAGGTCCCCGGTGAGCTCCGCGAGCGCGGTGTTGTAGGCGGACGAGAGGTTCGGTCCGCGCTGGTCGAGGAGCCGCACGCCGGGGAACGCCGCCGCGATCTCGCGCGTCGCGTCGGTCGAGCCGCCGTCCACCACCAGGATCTCGTGCGCCGGGACGGTCTGCGCGACGACGCTCGCCAGGGTCTCGGCGAAATGCGTGGCGCCGTTGCGGACCGGCAGCACGACGCTCACCCGCACCGTTCGGCCCTCCGCCGGTCGAGGTCGCGCTTGAGCGCCGTGAGGAAGAGCCGCCGGCGCCGGTCCGGGTCCGCCGTCATGTTGGCGCCGTGGCGGCGGTAGAGATGCGTCACCTGAGGCACCCGGGCGAAGCGCAGGCCGAGCCGGCGGGCGCGCAGGAACCAGTCGAGGTCCTCGATCTGCACGAGGTCCTCCGCGAAGGGTCCGACCTGCGCGAACGCCTCCCGGCGCAGGACGAGCGACGACAGGGTCGTGGCGTGGAAGGGGCGCGCGAAGAGGCTCTCCGGGCCGCCCGGCGGGGAGAGCAGGATCTGCGCCTGGCCCCAGGCGCCCGGCAGCCCCGGGTCGGCGTCGAGGGCGGCGAGGCGCGGGTCGCCGCCCGGGCCCGGCGCCACCCAGAGATCGTCGGCGTCGAGGAATCCGATCCGCCCGCCGCGCGCCGCCTCGACGCCCCGGTTGCGGGCGGCGGCGGCGCCGCGCGGCTCCTGACGGAGCACGCGGGCGCCCGCGGCGAGGGCGATCGCCGCGCTGTCGTCGGACGAGCCGTCGTCGACGACCAGGATCTCGTCGACGCCGCCGTGGCGGGCGAGGCTGCCGAGCGCCGCGCCCAGGAAGAGCGCCCCGTCGCGCACGGGCACGATCACCGAGAGGCGGGGCTCAGGCACTGCGGCCTCCGGCGACGGCGAGCGCGGCGAGCGCCGCGAGCGCGGCGCCCGGGTGCTCCCCGATCTCGAGCTCGTAGGCGGGCAGGGCGCGGGCGAGCGTGGCGAGCGCGGCGAAGGCGCGGGCGTCGGAGCCCGGGAGCTGGAAGAGCGTGCTCGGGGCGAGCGCGCGCAGCGCCGCGGCCGGACCGATACGCCGCGGCGGGCGGTCGGCTCCGGTCAGCCGCGGCAGCACGATGGCGGCGAGCGGGCGGGTCGCCGGCAGGCGGTCCGCGAAGCGCGCGGTGAGATCGATCAGGACTTTGCCGCGGGCTTCGCGCGGCGCCGACGCCGGCGCGTCGAGCGGCGGCAGGCGCGCGAGGCTGCCGGCGTCGAGCTTGGCCGAGGCGAAGAGCGCGTGGACGCGAGGTGTGGGTGCGGCTTCGATCGCCACGTAGTCCTCGCCGAGCAGCTCGAAGCCGTCGGCGAGCGCGGCCATCGCGAGCGTGGACTTGCCGGCGCCGCCCCGCCCGGCGATCAGCAGCGCGCCCCCCGCCATGGCGACGGCGGCGGCGTGGACGACCTCGATGCCGCGCCCGGCGAGCGCCCAGCGCAAGGGGCGCAGCAGCGGCGCCGCCAGCTCGGCGGTCGGGAGGGAGTCGACGCCCGCGTACCACGCCCAGCCGCGCTCGCGCTCGCGGTCGAAGACGGACAGCACGGGCCCGTCGAAGTTGAAGACGGCCGCGAGCCCGGGGCGCGTGTCGATGGCGATCTCTCCCTTGGCACCGAAGGCCGATGGCGGGAAGGGCGACGCGGGAAGGGGTCGCGAGGCGATCGCCGTGAGTCCCGGAGTCGAGCCGAGCGCCGTGTCGTCGCGCCGCGGGGCGAGCGCGCGCAGCAGCGTGCGCTCGAGCGCCGCTCCGTCGCTGGAGATCTCGATCGGGAGACCGGCGAGCCGGTAGCCGCGACGCAGCAGGCCGGGATCCTCGGCGCGGTCCGCGAGCGCGGTGACGAACGCTTCGAGGTCGGCGCTCCGGGCCGGGGCCGGTGCGGAGGTCATTCCCCGGCTTCGGCGGCTCTCGCCGGCGGGCTCGGCCAGCCGGACTCGTCAAGGTCGTGGATCGGGTCGAGGACGAGGAGGTCCTCGAGATCGGTGTAGACCTCGAAATCGGCCGGCGGCGGTTCAGCTGCGAAGGCGGGGTGGGGCTCCGGGTCGGCGCCCGGTGCCGCGTCGGTTCCGGGGGCCACGCGAACGAGGAGCCCGGCCTCGGCCAGGCGTTCGAGGAACCGGGCGACCTCGCCGCGGGCGCGTTCGAGATCGCCGAACGCCGACGCCAGGGCCACGGCGACCTGATCGGCCGTCGGCGCCGCGGCGAGGCGCGACCAGATCGCGGTCGCCGTCGAGTTGAAGGCGTAGTAACGCCCGGCGGTCAGATCGACCACCACGGTCTCGGAGTCGAACACTTCGGACACGACTTCCGGGTGTCGGATCGCGAACCGGGTCGAAGGTGGAGAGGCGGTCCGCGTCGAGCTGGGTATGGGCTCCATTCCGTCTGCGGATCTTTTCACAGGACCGGCGGGCGGCGCGTCGCCGCTCACCTGTGCCGCGCGAGGCGCGCCCAGCTCCTGCGCATCTGGCGCCGGGGCTGGAAGACGGCGGCGAGGGCGGCCAGGACGGCCAGCCAAGCGGCGACCAGCGCCGCACGCAGGTTCCCGGCCATCGCGGTCAGGCGGTCGTTGGGCGAGTCGACGCCGACCAGGTAGGGGCCGGCGGGGTCCCGCGTCGCGACTGTCGCGTAGCCGGAGAGGGTGTAGCGCCCCTCGTCGAGGGTGAAGCCGGGCTCCGCGGCGGGCTTGCCGGCCGCGAGCACCTGCGCCATCAAGGGGAACTCGCTGTAGTCGTAGACCGCGCCCGGCGGGTAGCCCTGCTCGTCGCTCTCCGGCTCGATCTCCCCGTCGCCGTCGAGATCGATGTCCGTCGGCTGCGGGTCGAAGACGTAGATGTAATGGCCGGGCTCGTCGCCGCGGCGCAGCACGTAGGCGTCGAGCGGGGCCCCGAAGGCGAGCATCCGCGCCTCGACCGCTGCGGCGACGCGGCGGAAGGGCTCCGAGCCGGCGTCCGCCGGAGCGCGCAGCCGATCGAGGTCGGCGGCGCCGAGGTCGCGCGCGAGCAGCTCGGCGAGGCCCTGCAGGCTCGGCCGCATCTCGCGCAGGATCGCGCGCTCGGCGAGGCCGGTCGCGATCCAGCCGAAGCCGGCGAGCAGGAGCGCCGCGGCCGTGCCCATCCAGGCCATCTGCCAGGCGAAGCGCCGGCGCCGGGCGGGCATCTCGAGCCACTCGAGGATCTCTTCGACGGACTGGGGCCGATCGCCCGGCGACTTGGCGAGGCAACGGCGCACGAGGCGGGAAAGTCCCGCGTCGGCGCCGGGCGCGAGCTTGCGCGGATCGGGCACCGGCGCCTCGCGGTGCAGGCGGCCGAGCTCCTCGAGGGACTCCGACTCGTACGGCGGCCGGCCGGTTAGACAGTAGAAGAGGATCACGCCGAGCGCGTAGATGTCGGAGCGTGGATCGCCCGGCGCGCGCCGCCACTGCTCGGGCGCCATGTAGACCGGCGTGCCGAAGCCGGCGGAGGTGACGTGATGTCCGGCGCCGCTGCGCCCGCCGGCCGGCGTCGATCCGCCGGCGACCTCGCGCGCGCCGCTGGTCCAGCCGGCGATGCCGAAGTCCATGATGACCACGCCGCGCCCGCCGGGCACCAGCATGATGTTGGCGGGCTTGAGGTCGCGGTGGACGACGCCGGCGTGATGCGCCGCGGCGAGCCCGCGGCAGAGCGGCGCGGCGAGCTCGCGGATCTCCGCCGCGGGCAGCGGCGCGCCGCGACGCAGACGCGCCATCAACGTCTCTCCCTCGAGGTACTCCATGGTCAGGTAGGAGAGTCCGCCCGCCTCGCCCAGGTCGTAGGTGCGGGCGACGTTGGGATGGCTCACGGCGTGCGCCAGGGCCACCTCCTGCCGGAAGCGGGCGATGTCGTCGTCGTCGAAGGCGCTCTCGGCCCAGAGCGTCTTGACCGCCACCCGCCGCTGGAGGAGCAGGTCGTCGGCCAGGTAGACGGTGCCCATGCCCCCCTCGCCGATGCGTCCGGTCAGCACGTAGCGCCCGCCGAGCGGGCGATCGCCGGCCGTCCAGTCGAGGCTCCGCGCGGCGACCGGGGCGCGCGGCGCGGCCGGCGCCGCGCCCGCCGCCGCGAGCAGCTCCGCCACCTCGGCCGCCGCAACCGGCTCGGTGGGGGCGAGCCCGGTGGCGTCGAGCAGCACGGTGGGCGGCAACTCGGCGCCGCCGGCGCTCTTCCTCTCAGACATGGTGCCTCGCTGATCGACCTGCCGCCATTGTCGACCCGCCTCCCGGCGAGCGCAAGGGGCATTCCGGGGGAGAGGCTTTAGGATCGGGCCATGCCCGTCGAGATCCGCCGCGTGCCGACGCTGACGGTCGAGGAGTTCCGGGAGGTGCTGGTGGAGTCGACGCTCGGCGAGCGCCGGCCGGTCGACCGCCCGGAGGTCCTCGCCAGGATGCTCCACCACGCCAATCTGATCGTCGTCGCGCGCGAGGGTGGGCGCCTGGTCGGCGTCGCGCGCTCGCTCACCGACTTCGCCTACTGCTGCTACCTGTCGGATCTCGCGGTCGCGCGCTCCCACCAGCGCCTGGGGATCGGACGGGATCTGATCGAAGCGACGCTCGTCGAGCTCGAGCCGGACGCCCGGGTGATTCTCCTCGCGGCGCCGGCCGCGGTCGACTACTACGCGAAGGTCGGATTCGACCGCCACCCCTCGGCCTGGACCCGCGCCCGGCGCGGCGGGCCCGGCGGCTAACCCTCGCGGCGCAGCAGGACGAGCGTCCGGTCGTCGGCGTAGGGCACGCCGCGCGCGAAGGCGTCGAGCGCGAGGTCGAGCCCTTCGGCGAGCCCGGGCAGCGGCTCCGCGCGGTGGGCGGCGAGGAAACCCTCCAGGCGGTCGATGCCGAACTCGATGTCGTCCGGATCGACCGCCTCGACGATGCCGTCGGTGTAGAGCGCGAGCAGGTCGCCGGGCGCGAGCTCCGCGCCCGACTCGGCGAACTGCGCCTCCGGCAGCAGCCCGATCGGCGGACCGGTGGCGCCCAGCCGCTCGATCCCGCCGCCCGCTCTCACGAGCAGCGCCGGATTGTGGCCGGCGTTGACGAACCGGAACCGGCCCGACGCGATGTCGGCGGCGACCAGGAAGGCGGTCGCGTACTTCGCCGGCAACGTGCGCCGGTAGAGCAGGCGCGACACCCGCGGCGCGATCTCCCCGGGCGGCAGGCCGAGCTCGATCGGGCTCGCCGCGAGCGCCTCGAGCGAGGCGGTCAGCAGCGCCGCCGCCATGCCCTTGCCGGAGACGTCGACGACCATGGCGAAGAGGTCCGCCTGCGCGGCGCGCTCGGCGGCGAAGTAGTAGTCGCCCGAGACCCCGCGCGAAGGCACGCTGCCGGCCCAGAGCGCCCAGCCGGGCGGCTCGGGCAGGTCCTGCGGCAGCAGGCCGATCTGGATGGTGCGCGCCAGCTTGAGCTCCTCTTCGAGCCGGCGCCGCTCGGCGGCCTCCTCGGAGAGCGCGACGTTGCGGATGCGCAGGGCGGCCACCGAGGCGAGCGAGGTGAGCAGCTCGAGGTCGTCCTCGGTGAAGCTGCGCACGTGCACGCCGGAATCGAGGGCGATCATCCCGAGCGGGCCCTGGTCGTCGTAGAGCGGCGCCGCGATCAGGCTGCGGATGCCCGAGACCTGCAGGCTCGCGGCGCGGCCGAAGCGCTCGTCCTCGGCGAGGTCGCAGACCAGCGCCGCCTGCCGCTTCTCGATCACCTCCTGGTGCAGGGTCGAGGAGAGCAGCGCGTCGCCGCGCGAGTTGGGGTTGCGGCGGGCGGAGGCGCGCCGGTAGCGGCCGGGGCCGTCGCGCAGCACGATCACGCCCTCCTCCGGCTGCAGCGCGCGGAAGGCGCGGTCGAGGATCAGCTCGAGCAGCTCGGGCAGCGCCATCGAGGCTCCGAGCGCGCGGTGGACGTCGTTGAGCAGCTCGAGGCGCGCCGCGTGCCGGCGCAGCGCCGGCAGGTCGTCGCCGCGGCTCTCGCGCTCGCGGACCGCCGAGATGATCTCGTCGGCGCGCACGAACATCGAGGTGCCCGGCGTCGGCATCCCCGACGAGGCGACGCCGGCGGAGGGCGCCGACCGGCCGCCGGCCCGGGCGACCACCAGCACGCTGGCGCCGATGCTGATCTGGTCGCCCGGCGACAGGCGCTCGCGCTCGACGAGCTGGCGGCCGTTGCGGCGCGTGCCGGCGCGCGAGCCGAGGTCCTCGATCCACCAGTCGCCGCCGTCGAGGACGAAGCGCGCGTGGCGGCGCGACGCGGTGCGGTCGGCCAGCGTGACGTCGCTCTCCTCGCCGCGCCCGACCAGGATCTCCGTCCGGTCGAACTCGCGGGTGGTCGTCGACAGCGGGTCGCGAATGCTCAGGGTCAGCGCGGCCACGCCCGGAATCCTCCGGCGAGCGTGTCCGGCGCGCGCCGGACCGAAGGTCCCCGCGCGCGGGTCACGGCGGGCCTCCTTCGTCCTTTCCGAGCCTGCGGCCGCGGACGAGCTGGTAGCTCGAGACCTCCGGACGGCTGCCGGTGCCCGATCCGTCGAGGCGCGTCCGCCAGTCGTAGACCGGGGAGAAGGTCTCCCTGAGGCGCGCGGTCAGCCGCTCGAACTCGCCGCTCATCTCGTAGCGGACCGCGTCCTCTTCCCGGTTCCAGAGCGTGATCGACAGCGCCTCGGTCGGGTCGTCGATGCCCTCGGCGAGGAACACGCCCCGACAGCCGCGCACCGCCTTGAGCGCGGGAATCACGTCGGCGCGGTAGATCGCGACGAACTCGGCCAGCCGGCCGGGCGCGACCCGGATCGCGACGATGCGCACGAACGGCGGGCGCCCCGCGCCGTCGAGCGCTGCGCTGCCGTCGTCGGCGCCGATCGTGTAGCCCTCGACCTGGGGCTCGGCCCGCGACGGGTCGGCGGTCTCGAGCGGGTCGCGGGCGAGGCGGACGCGCCATTCGGCGCGGTCGGTGAGCATCGGCGCCGCCTCGGCGAGCAGGCCATGGTAGGAGCCCGCCCTCTCGTAGGCCGCGACGTGGTCGGCGGAGGCCCAGATGGTGAGGGACTGGTGCGCCTCGCCGCGCCAGGGCGCGAGCAGGCCGGCGTAGAGGCAGCCCTCGGTCGCGGCCAGCGCCGGGATCACGCGCTCCTGGTAGAAGCGGGTGAACGCCGCCTCCTGCCCTTCGCGGACGCTCAAGCGGAGGATTCGCAGATACATCGCCGTGCCTCCCGCCCGGACCCGACCGGCAGCCAACCCGAACACGCCGCGAGCGCGACGGGCCGTCTCCGTCGGAGGATCCGGAAGTCTCGGGCCAGACTAACCGAGTCGCGCACGATCCGCGCCATCGGCGGGAGCCGCTCCGCGGGGTGGGGCCCCGGAGCCCGGCGCGCCCTAACCTGTCCCTGGAGGAGCGGCAGGCCCCGTCACCACCCGGGAGTCGATTCCCGCCGCTCCAGGACGTACCGGAACCGTGACGATCCGCGCCGCCCTCGGGGCACTGATCGCGGGTCTCCTCCTCGGTGTTCCCGCCCGGGGCAACCCGCTCGAGTTCGAGCGCATCTCGCTCGAGCAGGGGTTGCCGCAGAGCATCATCGAGGGCACGATCCAGGACCGGGTCGGCTTCCTCTGGTTTCGCCACCGAAGACGGGCTCAACCGCTACGACGGCTACCGCTTCCGGGTCCTGCGCCACGATCCGGACGATCCCGACAGCCTCTCCTACAACGACATCAAGTGCGTCTACGAGGACCGCGACGGCGTCCTCTGGATCGGGACCTTCGAAGGAGGTCTCAACCGCTTCGACCCGCGCTCCGGCCGACATCGACCGCTTCCGCCACGATCCGGCCGATCCCGCGAGCCTCGCGGCGAACTCGGTGCGCGCGATCCTCGAGGACCGCCAGGGCTCGCTCTGGGTCGGCACGCAGGGGGGCGGGCTCGACCGCTTCGATCGCGCGACCGGGCGCTTCGAGCACCTCGCGCCCGACGCGGCCGACCCCGGCGCGCTCGCCGACGGCGACGTCCGCGTTCTCCACGAGGACCGCGAGGGCACGCTCTGGGTGGGCACCGCGGCGGGCGGCCTCCACCGCTTCGACCGGAGCCGGGGGCGGTTCGTCCGCTACGCCGCGGACCCGGCGGATCCCGCCGCGCTGCCGCACCCCTGGGTCTCGGCGATCGCTGAGGACCGCGCCGGCGCCTTCTGGATCGGCACGTTCGGCGGCGGGCTCGCCCGCTTCGACCGGGCGAGCGGCCGCGGCCACGAGGTTCCGCGCCGATCCGGAGCAGCCCGGGGCGCTCCCCGACGACCGGGTGACGGCGATCGCCGAGGACCACGAGGGGCGGCTCTGGGTCGCCACCGACGGCGGCGGCCTCGCCCGCCTCGATCGCGAACGGCGGCGCTTCACGACCTTCCGGCACGACCCGGCCGATCCGCGCGAGCCTCTCGACCGACCGCGTCCTCGCGCTCTTCGAGGACCGCTCGCGCGTGCTCTGGATCGGGACCTACGGCGGCGGCCTGGTCAAGCTCGACCTCGGCCGCAAGAAGTTCGCGACCGTGCGTCGGGATCCCGGCGACCCGGAGTCGCTCGGCGACGACATCGTCTGGTCGATCCTCGAGGACGCGTCGGGGGTCCTCTGGGTCGGCACCGACCGCGGCGGACTCGACCGGATCGACCGCGCCACCGGGGAGTTCCGCCACTTCCGCCACGACCCGGCCGACCCAGACGAGCCTCGCGCACGACACCGTGCGCGACGTCTACCTCGACCGGCAGGGCGACCTCTGGCTCGCCACCCACGGCGGCGGTCTCGACCGCTTCGACCGCACGCACCGGGCGCTTCGACGCACCACCGCCACGACCCGGCCGACCCCGACTCGATCGCGCACGACGAGCTGCGCGCCGTCTACGAGGACCGGCGCGGCAATCTCTGGATCGGCACCTACGGCGGCGGCCTCGACCGGCTCGATCGGGCGACCGGGCGATTCCTTCACCTGCGCCACGACCCCGCCGACCCGGCGAGCCTGCCGAACGACTACGTGCGGGTCCTGCTCGAGGACCGGCTGGGCGAGCTCTGGGTCGGCACCCAGGGCGGCGGCCTCGCGCGGCTCGATCGCGAGCGGAGCCGGTTCACCGTCTACCGGTCGCGACCCGCTCGATCCGGCGACGCTCGGCAGCGACTTCGTCTTCGCCCTCCACGAGTCCGACGACGGGGCGCTCTGGGTCGGCACCTACGGCGGCGGCATCGCCCGCTTCGATCGCGCCGGCGGCCGTTTCCGCCGTTACACGACCGACGACGGCCTGCCGAGCGACTCGGTCTACGGCATCCTGGAAGACGAAGCACGGCCGCCTCTGGGTCAGCACCAACCGGGGCATCGCGCGCTTCGACCCGGCGACCGGCGCGTTCCACGCCTTCGGCGCCCGCGACGGCCTGCAGAGCGACGAGTTCAACGGCGGCGCCCACTTCCGCAGCGCGCGCGGCGAGATGTTCTTCGGCGGCATCCACGGCTTCAGCTCGTTCTTCCCGGACGAGATCGTCCTCGCCGACGGATCCGCCGCCGGTGGTGATCACCGACCTGCAGCTGTTCAACCGCTCGGTGACGCCCGGCGAGGTCTACCAGGGGCCGGTGGTCCTGTCGCGGCCGATCGAGTACACCGAGGCGATCGAGCTCGCCTGGCGCCAGGACGTCGTGACGCTCGAGTTCGCCGCCCTCCACTTCGCCGCGCCCGAGCGCAACCGCTTCCGCTACCGGCTCGAGGGCTTCTCGGACCGGTGGATCGACGCGCGCGCGGAGCGGCGCTCCGCCACCTTCACCCGGCTCTCGCCGGGCGACTACGTCTTCCATGTCCAGGCGGCGAACCCCGACGGCGCCTGGAACCTCGCGGGGGCGCGGCTGGCGATCCGGGTCCTGCCGCCGTTCTGGGCGACCTGGTGGTTCCGGGGTCTGCGCTCCTGGCGGCGGCCGGCCTGCTCCTGCTCGCCTGGGCGCGGCGGGCGCGCGCGATCCGCCTGCGGGCCGAGCTCGCGACGGCGCACGACGCCCAGATGGCGATCATGCCGCACGCGGATCCGGCGCTGGCCGGCTTCGAGGTCTCCGGCGTCTGCGTGCCCGCCGACGACGTGGGCGGCGATTTCTTCGACTACGTCTGGCTCGACGGCGAGCCGGCGCCGCTCTGCATCGTGGTCGGCGACGTCGCGGGCAAGGGGATGCGCTCGGCGATGGCGGCGGCGCTCACGAGCGGGATGGTCCACGCGCAGCTGCGCGCCGGCACGCCGCTCGCCGACGCGATGTCCCGGGTCAACCGGGCGGTCCACCGCAAGCTCGAGCGGCCGATGTTCGCGGCGCTCTGCCTGGCGCGGCTCGACCCGGGCCGGCGCACCCTCGAGCTGGTCAACGCCGGGATCTGCCCGCCGCTGCTCCTGCGGGGCGGCGAGGTCCGCGAGATCGAGGCGGCCGGTCCGACCCTGCCGCTCGGCGCCCTTCCCGGAGACCTCCTACCGGAGCCGTGAAGTCGAGCTCGCCGCAGGGGACGTGGTCCTCTTCTACACCGACGGCGCGCCCGAAGCGACCGACCGCGCCGGCGCGCAGTACGGCTACGAGGCGCTGCGCACGCTGCTCGCCGGACTGCCCGCGGCGAGCCTCTCGGCGCGCGAGATCCTCGCGGCGGTCGCCGGCGAGATCGCCCGTTTCGCGCGCGGCTCGCGCCAGCACGACGACCTGACGCTGGTCGTGGTCCGACTGGCCTGAAGGTCCGCCTCCCCCCGGAATTCGCGCGAATCGTCGCTTCCGTCCAAGAGGTTGTCGCGTTCGTCCATTCCCGCGCGCGCGTTCCCCGGGCACTCTGCCGGGGTCGGGTGCGCGTTCGCGCCGGTCCGGGACCGGCGGTCGCGGCCCGGGATCTGAACGGGAGGCGGACGATGAGCAGCTTCAGGTGGGCGAAGACGGCGGGCTTCGTGGCGATCTGGCTCGGGATGGCGACGTCGGCTCTGGCGCAGAGCGACTACATTCCGGTCCAGGGGCGGCTGACCAACGCCGGCGGGACGCCACTGAACGGCGCCTACAACCTGACGTTCCGGATGTACGACATCAGCAGCGGGGGCTCCCCGCTCTGCGCGCACCAGGTCGCGGTCACGGTCACCCAGGGGCTCTTCTCGACCTACTTCCAGGCGAACGACTGCAGCATCGACGGCCGGCAGCTCTACCTGGGCGTCGAGGTGGGCACCGACGGCGAGATGGGCCCGCGCTTCTACATCGACAACGCGGCCTACGCGTTCGGGCTCCGGCCCGGCTCCATGATGATGGGTTCCTACAGCCAAGCGCTCCTGCACATCGAGAACGCCGCCGCGACGGGGCGCGCGCTGCGCGCCTATGCCATGTCGACCTCGGGAACCAACTACGGGGTCATCGGCGCGTCCAAGTCGCCGGACGGCTACGGCGGCTACTTCTACAACAACAGCGACGGTGTCGCGCTGCGCGCCGAGGCGGCGGGCGCCAGCGGCAAGGACGCCATCTCGGCGGAGAGCGAGAGCGGCGACGGCGTGAGCGGCAAGGGTCTGGGCATCGCGGCACGGGGCGTGTACGCCGACAACAGCGCGGCGGGCATCGCGATGGCCGCGCGGGCCAACTCGACCGGCAACCTCTACCCGACGCTCTATCTCGTCCAGGAGAACGCCACCGGCAACTTCCTGGTCGGCGCGGGCACCTACTGGGGCACCCGGTACTTCCGCATCGACCGCACCGGCAAGGGGTTCTTCGAGGGTGGCACCCAGACCGGGGGCGCCGACTTCGCCGAGCGGCTGGACGTGCGCGGCGACGCGCAGGCGCTCGAGCCGGGGGACGTGCTGGTCATCAGCGCCACCGCCGACCGCGCGGTCGAGCTCTCGACCACGCCGTTCTCGACCGCGGTGATCGGCGTCTACTCGACCCGCCCCGGGGTGCTCGCCGGGGCGTCGGACACGGACGACCCGATGCGCGGCGTGCCGGTGGCGATCACCGGCATCGTGCCGTGCAAGGCGACGGCCGAGAACGGCGCGATCCGCCGCGGCGATCTGCTGGTCAGCTCCTCGATTCCCGGGCACGCCATGCGGGCGGGGCTGGCGCCGGCGCCGGGCACGGTGATCGGCAAGGCGCTGCAGCCGCTCGAGAGCGGGAGCGGCGTGATCGAGATCCTGGTTCATGGGCGCTGAGCGGAGGACGCCATGGCCAAGCTCTGGTTGACGATCGCGCTCGCGGCGCTCGCGGGCACCTGCCTGGCGCAGGCGCCCGCGGCTCCGGCGGCGGTGCCGACGAGCCCGGAAGCCAGCTCGCCGGGCTACGCGCTGAGCTGGGTCGTGCTCGACGCCAGCGGAGGCGGCGGGGCCGAATCCAGCGGCTACGAGGTCGAGCTCACCATCGGACAGTCGCCGATCGGCGCCAGCAGCGGCCCCGGCGGCCGGGCGGAGCTCGGGTTCTGGTTCGGGGCCTCCCAGGATCTGTTCCGCGACGACTTCGAGTCGGGGAACACCAGCGCCTGGAGCGCGACGGTGGGTGGCCCTTAACGGGGATCGCCGGCCGCCGGCCCGCCGCTCCGCGGCAGGAGCCGGGGGTCGGCGCCGAGGGGAGCGCCGAGGCGAACCAGGACGAGCTCCGTCGGATCGGCGGCGAGCGGCCCCCGGCGATCGGCGCCGCGGCTGCGCGCGCGCCCGTTCGAGCCGGGGAAGTTGTTGTCGGAGGCGACCAGGAGCGTGCGGTCGTCGACGACGTGGACCGACTCGATCGTGTAGAAGGGGAGGCGGAAGAAATCGCCGTCGCCGCCGATCCCTCCGGGATCGGGCAGGGCGAGAAGGTCGAGGAGCAGCGCCTTGGCGACGTAGCCGCCCCGCTCGCCGGCGCCCTCGGCGTCGACGAGGTAGACCTTCTTGAAGCGTGGCGCGCGCTCATCGTCGCCCAGGTTGTCGCGCTCGATCACCAGGAACCGATGGTCATCGACCGCCTTGATCTCGCCGATCGAGACCGGGCCTCTCGGCGGAACGACGGCCGCGGGGTAGACGCGCTCGCCCCTCGTGTCCACGAGTTGCGCCAGGTCGACCTGCTGCGACGGCGCTTCGAGCCGGAGCCGGAGGAAGCCGGGATCGAAGGTCCGCGTCGCGATGCGGTAGACGTAGATGCGCAGGTCCTGCGGATCGTCTCCCGCCACCGCTCCCTCGAGCAGCGCGTAGAGCGTGCCGCCGTCGGGGGCGATCGCGAGCCCCTCGAAGCCGCGACTCGCCGCGAGCGTCGGCCGCTCGGGGCGCGCGCGGTCACCGAGGTCGAGAAACGGATTCTGCGGCGAGCGGACGTCCGGCACCTGGACCGGCGGCGCGAGCAGCCGTCCGTCGGCGGCGAAGTGGAGCAGGAAGGGACCGAACTCCTCGCTGATCCAGAAACTGCCGTCGGGGGCGAGGACGAGCGATTCCGGATCGAGGTCGAAGCCGGTGAGGAGACGCGCGGACGGGTCGCTGCCACAGGCCGGCGGCGGCGAGGGCATCCGGTTGAAGGAGAAGTCGGGCAGCCGCGTGCCGCTCGCGGGATCGCAGAGGATCGTCCAGAAGATCCGGCGGTCGGGGTCGCGCAGCACGACGGCGTCGAGCAGCCGCGGCCCGCCCGGCCCGCCCCAGCGCGGGTCGATGCGGTAGAGGACGAGCTGCCAGTCGGCGGAGTTGTCGCGCCAGGCATAGCCGTTGTCGGCGAGCGCCCACCAGGCGCCGTCGGCGGCCGGCACCATGCTCGAGAAGCCCTGCACCGGCTGCGCCGCGAAGCAGGGCCCGGCCGCGGGGCAGGGGACGCCGTTCGCCGCCGCCGCGGCGCGCTCGGCCGCCGACAGGAAGGCGCCCGAGGGGGGCGAGCCGGCGCGGAAGGTCGACGCGGGCAGGGCGCTTCGGGCGAGCAGCCGGGCTTGTTGGCGCTCGATCCCGGGCCCTTCGGCGCGGAGCGGGACGACGAGCGCGAACGCCGCGGCGAGCGCGAGCGCACAGCAATCCTGTCCGGAGCCGATCATCGCGGTGCTGCCGGCGCCGGCGGCGGAGTGGACGCGGACCCGGTTGCGGCGGCGGTGTCGAGGCTGGCCATCCAGAGATCGCCTTCATTGCGCGAGTCGAGCAGGTAGAGCCAGCGGCCTTCGCCGCCGAAGCGCGCGATCCCGCCGTCGGGGTTCAGGCCTTCGAGCAGCGTCGAGACCTGTCCGGTCGAGACGTCGACGAGCAGGAGCCGGCTCCCCCAGCGGACGACGCCGCGCCGGCTGTCCGGCAGCCAGGCGAGCGTCGGGAAGATGTGACCGCTCGGCGGCGTGGGTGCGGGCAGCGGCAGGAACCGGGTCGACTTCGCGGCGAGGTCGAACACCGCGACTCCGCCGAGCAGCTGCCCGTTCTGTCCGATCCGCACCCCCGCGATCCGCCGGTCGTCGGGCGACCAGGAGAGCGGCAGCACGAAGACCGCGTCGTCGCGATCGATCGGCAGGATCACCATTTCGGCCGCGGGCACCGGCCGGTCCTTCAGATCGAAACGGGCCACCGCGTTGCCCGACGAGAAGACGATGGAGCGGCCGTCCGGCGACCAGACGGGGAAGAGCGCGCCGGAGTTTCCGGCCTGGGCCGGATCCGCGATCGCGGTGCGCTGGCGCAGGTTGCTGCCGTCGCGCCCGACGGTCCAGACCTCGTAGCGCCCGCCCCGATTGGAATAGAACGCCGCCGTCCTGCCGTCCGGCGACCAGACCGGGTTGCGGTCCTTGGCGTCGTCGTCGGTCAGCTTGCGCAGACCGCTGCCGTCCACCTGCATCACGTAGACGTCCTCCTGCATCGCGGCGGTGCGGAAGAGGATCTGGCCCGCGGCGGAGACGTCGAGGCCGACCGCCGGGATCGCGGTGTCGACGATCTTCTCCAGCGGACCGGTCAGCCGCCCGGTGGAGGGATCGAACGGCAGACGGCGGATCTCCGAGGTCATCTCGCTGGTCCGGTAGACGAGGCGACGCTCGTCCGCGGAGAGCGAGAGTTGGCCGCTCCAGGAGCTCGGCACGACCACCGGCTGCGGTTCGCCGCGCGTCTCCCCGGTCCGCTCGTCGATCGCGACGCGCCAGGGATTCGTCACCCCGCCGCGATCGCTCAGGAAGTAGAGATGGCGACCGTCGCGGGCCCAGACCGGGTTCCAGTCGACGCTCGGGTCGTCGGTGACCCGCCGCAGGTCGCTGCCGTCCCGGGCGATCGTCCAGACGTCCCGGACGCCGATCCCCAGCTGGACCCTCCAGAAGGCGATCCGATGACCGCCCGGCGACCAGGAGGGCTGCACCGCGTCGCCCGCGAAGATCCGGCGCGGTTCGCCCCCGGCCGCCGGCGCCACCCAGAGCTCGCTCACCTTCTCGCGCGCGTGCGGATCCGACTCGCCCTCGGTGGCGAAGACGATCTCGCGGCCGTCGGGCGACCAGGCGGGGTTGTCGCCGAAGGCCGCGAGCCGCCGCACCGACTCGCCGGTGGCGCCCATCACGAACAGGCCGCCGCCGTCGCGCTCCGAGCGGAAGGCGAGGAAGCGGCCGTCGGGCGAGAAGGCCGGATGATGGTCGTCGGCCGGCGAATCCTCGGTCAGGTTGATCGTCCGCTGCCCGCCGACGCGGAGCAGGAAGACGTCGAGGTCGCCGCCGCCGTCCGCCTCGAACGCGACGAACTCGCCGTCGGGCGAGAGCGTGGGCGACGACTCCAGGCCGGACTGGAAGGTGAGACGCGTGAAGCGGTGGAATCCGGGGTCCCCTTCGGCGGCGGTCGTGGTCGCCGCGGGAGCGGTCGCCCGGCCGACGAAGAGCGCCGCGGCGAGCGCTCCGAGCGCCAGGACGGCGGCGGCGGCGAGCTTCGCCGGCGCGGGCCACGCGGGGGCCACGCCGGCGTCTTCCTCCGCGCCGCGCCCGTCGCGCAGCTCCGCCAGGACGATGCGCGCGTCGGCGATGTCGTGGAGCCGGTTCTTCGGGTTCCGCTCGAGGCAGCGGCGCAGCAGGCGCCGAGCCGCCGCGGGTGTCGAGGCCGGCAGCGCCGAGAAGTCGATCTCCCGCTGCAGGACCAGCGACAGCGTCTCGGCCACCGAATCGCCGGCGAACAGCTGCCGGCCGGTCAGCATCTCGTGGAGCACCACGCCGAACGCCCAGATGTCCGCCCGCTTGTCGACCGCGAGCCCCTTGGCCTGCTCGGGCGCCATGTAGGCCGCGGTACCCAGGATGACGCCGAGTTGCGTGCCGTGCACCGCGGTCAGCGTGGGAGAGTTCATCAACGTCGGAGAGCGCAGCAGATCCGCAGAAGCCGCGACCGATCCGGAGCCGGCCGTCGGATCCATCGCCTTCGCCAACCCGAAGTCGAGGACTTTGACTTTCCCTTCTATGGAAGCCTTTACGTTCTGAGGCTTGAGGTCACGATGGACGATGCCCTTCTCGTGGGCTTCTTCCAGCGCTTCCGCGATCTGCTTCGAGAGAGAAAAAGCTTCATCTAAGGGTAAAGCTCCCCGCGCGAGGCGGTCGGCGAGGGTCGGGCCTTCCACGAGCTCCATGACGAGAGCGTGGCTCTCGCCGCTGGTCTCCATCCCGTAGATCTGCGCGATGTTGGGATGGTTGAGCTGCGCGAGCAGCTGCGCTTCGCGCTCGAATCTCGCGAGGCGCTCCTTGTCCTGGGTGAAGGCTGCCGGCAGGACCTTGATCGCGACGTCACGTTTCAGCTTCGAGTCGTGCGCGCGGTAGACCTCGCCCATCCCGCCCTCGCCGAGCTTGGCGGTGATCTCGTAGGCGCCGATCCGGGCGCCGGGAAGGAGCGCGCTCATCGCGCGAGACCGGTCAGCCCGTCGATCCGGATCAGCTGCCCGCGGCGGTTGGCGAAGCTGGCGAAGGTGAACGCCGAGCCGTCGCGGGCGACGCCGAGCGTCTCGGCCCGGAGGGCGGCGTCGGCGTCGAGCACGATCTCGGGGCTGCCGAGCTCGCCGCGCTGCGGATCGAAGGGGTAGCGCCGGATCTCGGTCCCCTGATCGACGAAGCCGAGCGCCCAGAGATAGGTTCTGCCACCTTCGACCGACCAGCGGTAGCGGTCGGTCTGGGCGAGCTCGGTCTCGAGCAGGGTGTTGTCGGCGAGACGGACGATGCGCTGCCTGCCGGGTCCGCGGAAGACGACGTAGCGGCCGTCCGGGCTGGTCTCCGGCACCAGGTTCATGCCGGCGAGGACCTGCGTCGCCTCGCGCCCGTCCGGCCGGATCTTCCAGAGGCCGCTCCGGTCCGCGCCGGCGTCCTGGAGCACGAAGACGATCCAGGCGCCATCCGCGGTCATGGTCGGGTTCTGGGCGTTCTCGAGGTCGGTCACCTGGCGCGGCGAGCTGCCGTCGCTCTCGGCGATCCAGACCTGGTAGCGCCCGCTGCGGTTCGAGCTGAAGAGCAGCCTGCCGCCGTCCGGCGAGAGCGCCGGATCCCAGTCCTCGGCCTCGTGATCGGTCAACCGCTGGACCTCGCCGGTCGCGCGGTCGCGCCGCCAGATGTCGAGATTGCCGCTGCGGTTCGAGGTGAAGAGGAGCCAGCGGCCGTCCGGCGAGTACACCGGCTGACGGTCGCGGAACGGCCCTTCGGTCACCAGCTCGGGCGCGCTCCAGCGGCCCGCGGGGTCGCGCTTCGCCTCGCGCAGGCTCTGGTCGGTCGAGCCGACGCCGGCGATCAGGGAGCCGGGCCCCGCGACGTCCAGACCCCATCCGACGTTGGCGAGCGGCAGCAGGCTGCGCAGCTCGCGCGGCTCGAGATCGAGCACGGCGATCCGGCCCGAGCTGCTGACCGACTCTCCACTGTCGAGCAGCAGCAGCCCGAGACGGCGGGTCGAGAGCCAGGTGATGCCGCGGACCTTGATCCCGGACCGGCCGAGCGAATCGAGGGGCAGTTCCTCGAGCGCTCCGCTCGTCGGGTCGAGCAGGCCGATGCGGTCGTTCGCGCCGGCCTGGACCGAGTCGAACGCCAGTGCGATGCGCCGGCCGTCGGGGGACCACCGCGGCTCGTCCGTGTGCCCCTGCGGATCGCGGTGGAGTACCCGCTCACGCCCGGCTTCGAGGTCGATCGCGACGATCTCCTGGTCGCCGCCCGCCGCGCCGGCTTCGCCGACCCGGACGAAGACCACGCTCTTGCCGTCCGGCGCCCAGTCGGCCTGCAGGGCCGCCCGCGCGACCAGCCGTTCCTCGCGGGTGGCGAGCGAGGTGCGATAGAGATCCGGTCTCTGGATGTCGTCGCCGGCCGTGTAGAGCACGCTCGTGCCGTCGGGGGAGATGGCCGGCAGCGCCGACGGCCGGCGCACGAGCACGCTCTCCGAGCCGCTGGTCAGATCCTTGATCCAGATCCGCTCCTCGCCGTCCCGCGTGGAATCGAAGGCCAGCGTGCGGCCGTCGGGGGAGACCGAGGGGTCGAGCGAGACGCCGGCGGCGACCAGCGTCCGGATCGTCGCCGAGGCGGCGCTCGGGCCCGCGGGCGGACGCCCGCCACGCCAGGCGAGGAGCGCGGCGAGCGCCAATCCGGCGAGGGCGCCGCCCGACCAGGGGAGCGAGCGGCGCCAGAGCGATGCCGCCGCCACCGGTTGCCCACCCGCCGCGCGCGCCGGCTCCCCGGGCCCGCCGGCCAGGATCTCGTCGATCGCGATCCGCGCGTCGGCGATGTCGTGCAGCCGGTTCCTGGCGGTGCGCTCGAGGCAGCGGCGCAGCAGCTGGCGCAGCGCCGTGGGCGTCGACGGGGGCAGGGCGGAGTAGTCGATCTCGTTCTTGAGCACACCGGCGAGCGTGTCGCTCACGGTTTCGCCCGCGAAGAGCGAGCGGCCGGAGAGCATCTCGAAAAGCACCACGCCGAACGCCCAGATGTCGGCGCGCTTGTCGACCGTTCCGCCGCGCGCCTGCTCGGGGGCCATGTAGGCCGCGGTCCCCAGGATCACGCCGAGCTGCGTGCCGTGCGCCGCGGTCAGCGTCGGCGACTGCATCAACGTGGGCGAGCGCGCCAGCTCACCGGCCGCAAGAGGACCGGAGCCCGCCGCGGGATCCATCGCCTTGGCCAACCCGAAGTCGAGGACCTTGACCTTTCCTTCTATGGAAGCTTTGACGTTCTGGGGCTTGAGATCGCGATGGACGATCCCTTTCTCGTGGGCTTCTTCCAACGCTTCCGCGATCTGCTTCGCGATCGAAAGGCTTTCATCTAAGGGTAAGGCTCCCTGCGCGAGACGATCGGCGAGCGTCGGTCCTTCCACGAGCTCCATGACGAGCGCGTGCGACTCGCCGCTGGCTTCCATGCCGTAGATGTGGGCGATGTTGGGATGGTTGAGCTGGGCGAGCAGCTGCGCCTCGCGCTCGAATCTCGCGAGTCGATCCTTGTCCTGAGTGAAGGCCGCGGGCAGTACCTTGATCGCGACGTCGCGCTTGAGTTTCGAGTCGTGCGCGCGGTAGACCTCGCCCATCCCGCCCTCGCCGAGTCTGGCGGTGATCTCGTACGATCCGAGGCGGGTGCCGATCACTCCGGGTTGCCCGTGCCGAGCTCGACGGTGGCGATGACCCGGTTGCCGGGCGCGACGTACTCGAGGCGGTCGAAGCTCATCAGGTTGGCCATGGCGATGCCGCGGCCGTGGGAGTGGAAGATCCGGTCGGGAGAGATGGTCAGGAAGCGCTGCCAATCGAAGCCGGGGCCGCGGTCGGCGATGGTGACGACGATCCGCTCGGCGCTCCGTTCGAAGTGGATCTCGACCCGCTTGTCGCGATGCTCGGGCGCGGCGAGGCGGCGTTCGACCTCCTCGGCCCACGCCTGCGCGGCGAGCAGCTCCGACTTCTCCTGGTAGGTGATGCCCAAGTTGCCGTGCTCGACGCCGTTGATCAGCAGCTCGCCCAGCCCGACCACGGTCTTCTCGGGATCGGGACAGGCGCGCGAGAGCAGCGTCGCGAGCGCGGTCGCCTCGGCGATGGTGCGGACCTCGAACCAGCCCTCGATCAGCGTCGATGCCGCCGCTTCGCCGCGCTGCACCGTCTCGTAGAGCGCGAGGCTGCGCGCGTGATCGGCCGTCGCGGCAGCGACCACCGTGCGCAGGAGCTGACGGTCGATCGGCTTCGGGACGAAGTAGGCGGCGCCCGCGGCGACCGCCGCCAGGACCGACTCGCGGTCGGTCCGCGCGGTCTGGAAGATCACCGGGATCGACTCGA
This sequence comes from uncultured Acidobacteriota bacterium, assembly GCA_963803995.1. Classification (GTDB taxonomy): domain Bacteria; phylum Acidobacteriota; class Thermoanaerobaculia; order Multivoradales; family JAGPDF01; genus JACTMI01. The sequence continues at coordinate 94,853 of CAWDOT010000019.1, read as the reverse complement.
GCGCGGTGTTCGACTTGATCCGCTCGAGCAGCTCGAGGCCGTTGAGGCCGGGCAGCTCCCAGTCGAGCAGCACGACGTCGATCGCCTGCGGCGCGGCCGCGAGCCGGCGCCAGGCCTCGGCGCCGTCGCCCTCCGTCTCGACGGTGTAGCCGTCCTCGCCGAGGAGCGTCTCGAGCAGCTCGCGGCCGCCGGGGTCGTCCTCGACGACCAGGATGCGCGCCGGACGGACGCCGCCGCGGATCATCGGCTCTCCGTGCGAGGCGCGGCCGCGCCCGCCGCCGGGCGACGGAGCCTGCCGTCGCTCGCGCAAGGGAACCCCCCCCTGCCGCGCGTACCGGGCCGGGCGGTGTGGCCGTGACTTCCGGGCTGAGTCCCGATCAAGGCCGGCCAGCCTATCCCGACTCCGCCCCCCCGGGCACCGGTCACCGGCCGGCGCGCGACGGCCGCCCGGGCACGAGGACCAGGATCGCGCCGACGGCCGCCAGGGCCACCAGGCTCACCAGGTAACTCGGCTGCGCGAAGACCTGGGGCAGCTCGAAGTCGGCGAAGGCGAGGGCCGCGAACAGGATGCCGATGATCGCCTCGCCGGCGATCAGGCCCGACGCGAGCAGCGTGCCGGTGTTGTCGGCCCGCTCCTTCGCCTCCTGCTCCAGCTTCCGGCGTTCGGCGGCGCGGTCGAGCAGGCCCTTGAACAGGCCGCCGGCGAAGATCGCGAACGAGGTCTCGATCGGCAGGTACATGCCGACCGCGACCAGCATCGGGCTCTTGACCTGCATCAGGATGAACGCCAGCCCCATGAAGGCGCCGATCAGGATCAGGATCCACTCGGTCTTGCCCTCCATGATGCTGCGCGAGACGACGGCCATGAGGCTCGCCTGCGGCGCCGGGATCTTCGCCCCGCCGAAGCCGGCGTTGGTCGCGAGCAGCTCGTTCTGCAGCTCGGGCGCGAGCGCGCGCACCTCGGCGAGCGAGTAGGCGCGCGGCTCGAGCGCGGCGTGGGCGCCCGCGTACTCGACGCTCGCGATCCCGCCGCGCTCCATCTCCCCGAGCCGGCCAGAGACCGCCGACTTGATGTCGCCCAGGTGGAGCACCGAGAGGACCAGGAACATCGAGAGCGAAGCGGCGGTCACGCCGAGCATGTCGCCGGCCTGCATGCGCCAGGGCGTGCAGCCCAGGATGTGCCCGGCCTTCAGGTCCTGCATCATCTCGCCGGCGACCGAGACCGAGACGCAGGTGAAGGCGGCGACGCCGAGCACCGCGGCGATGCCGGTCGCCCCCTCGAGGCCGAGGACGACCATGAGGAAGGCGACGCTGATCAGGACCGTGACCGTGAGCCCGCTGGTCGGGTTGCTCGAGACGCCGATGATGCCGACCAGGTAGCCCGACACCGCCGCGAAGATGAAGCCGAGCACGAGCATCACGGCGGCGGCGACGACGGCCGCGAGCGCGCTCCCCGCGAACCAGTGGAAGACGAAGACCATCACCGCGAGGACCGCGCCGATGCCTGCCACCGCCCACTGGATCGGCAGATCGCGGTCGGTGCGCAGCGCGGCGACCTCGCCTGCGCCGCGCCGCGGGCGCAGGTTGGCGAGCGAGCGGGTGATCCCCTCGGCCAGGCTCGCGCGCATCTTCCAGAGCGTGTAGAAGGCGCCGACCAGCATGCCGCCGATCGCGATCAGCCGGACGTAGTCGCGCCAGACGCGGACGATCTCGGCGCCCCAGTCGCCGACCGGCAGCCGGGTCGTGCCAGTGCAGGAAGAAGGCGATCGCGGGCGCCAGCAGCCCCCAGGCGAGCACGCCGCCGCTGAAGTTGATGCCGGCGAGCTTCGGGCCGATGATGAAGCCGACGCCGAGGAAGGCCGGGCTCGCTTCCGGACCGCGCAGAACGAGCGCGCCCTTGCCGACGCCGAGCGTCGCCTGCCACTTGGCGGCGATCACCTTGATCTCCGTGAGCAGCGCGAAGAAGGCGCCGACCCCCATGCCGGCGAGCAGGTTGCGCGAGCCTCCCTGGCCCTTCTGGCCGGCCTTGTGGATCTCGGCGGCCGCGACCGACTCGGGGAAGGGGAGCTCGGCGTTGCCGACCAGCACGCGCCGGGTGATGGTGACGAACAGGATGCCGAGGATCCCGCCCGCGATCAGGATGATCGTCGACACGACATAGTGCGACAGGGAGAAGAACGGCTGCCAGATGCCGGCGATGAAGAACGCGGGCAGGGTGAAGATCGCTCCCGCCGCGACGTTGCCGCCGATCGAGCCGACGGTCCGCGCGCAGTTCTCCTCGAGGATCGTGCCGCCGAGGCCCTTGATGATCGCCATGCCGAGCACCGCCGTGGTGTAGGTGGCGGCGATCGTCATGCCGGCTTTGAGCCCGAGGTAGGCGTTGGCCGCGCCCATGAAGACCGCCATCGCGACACCGAGCAGCAGCGCGCGCGGGGTCGCCTCGCGCATCGCAACGTCCGCCGGAACGAACGGACCGGTCGACTTCTGTTCCATCGCACTCTCCCCTCGAGAAGGAATCGCTTCCGACCTCGACGGGATTCTAGCTGCGAAGCGGAGCCGCTCCGGGGCCGGCGTTCAGCGGCGGTCGAGCCGGGAGGTCCGTTCGGCCGGCACGCGGGAAACGGGGCTCAGGGCTTCCGCTCGGGTTGCAGCTTCGCCTCCCAACCGAGGAGCAGCTCGAGCTGGCGCGGGGCGGCGATGTCGGTGCGGCGGCGAACGAGGGCGAGCCGGCCGCCCGGACCGGCGTCGTAGTTGCGGAAGGGAGCGGTGCGCAGCTGGTACGGGCCGCGCAGCGCCAGCCGCGGAGAGCTCGCGCGGAAGCCGCCCGCGGTCTCGACGTCGACCGCCCAGAGCGCGTCGCCGCGCATGTAGTAGACGCTGCGGCCGTCGCGCGACCAGACCGGCAGCTGGCCGCCGGCGTCGGAGATCTGCCACTTGCCCGAACCGTCCGGCAGCGTGGAGACGAAGATCTCGTCGACGCCGGTCTCGATCGAGGTGTAGGCGAAGTACCGGCCGGCCGGATCGAAACTGCCGCCGTACTGGCCGCCGGGGGCGGCGAAGATGCGCCGCACCTCGCCGCCGCCGAGCGAGACGTCCTGCAGGGCGAACTCGCCGATCAGGTCCACGCCGACGAACGAGCGGCCGTCCGGCGCCCAGTCGGCGACGGTGCCGAGGTCGACCGCCTTCCAGAGGCGCTCCTCTTCCGCGCCCCCGTCGGCGCGCTTGCGGAAGATGGTGTTGACGCGCCCCGGCGAGCCGCCCGTGTAGCCGATCCAGGCGCCGTCACGCGACCAGGCCGGAAAGGCCGAGCCGGCGATGAAGCTGAAGCGCGACAGCCGGGCGGAGGCGAACTCGTAGATCCAGATCTCGTCGTCCGCGCCCTGGCCCGAGCCGACGTCGAGCGCGAGGCGGCGGCCGTCGGGGGAGAAGCGGGGGTACCAGTAGCGTTTCTCGGGCAGCGGCAGCGCCCTGGCTTCGCCCCCCTTCTCGACGATCACCACTTCGGACTCGCCGACCAGCGCCTCCGCCGGGACGTACGCGAGCAGGCCTCCGGCGCCCGCCGCGAAGTAGCCGGCGCCGCTCGTGAGATCGCCGCCGGCGTTCTCGAGCAGGACGCGCTCGGGGCCCGTCGGCTCGGCACGCAGCGGATCGAACGGCAGCGCGAGGAGCGAGGTCCGGCGCTGGAGAAGCAGCGTCGAGGGCGGAGCGAACCGCGCCATCCAGGCCCCCTGGTAGACCGTCTTGCGCTCGCCGGTGTCGAGGTTGAGGGCGTCGATGCGGGCGTCGTCGTAGGAGTTCGGGCTGTCGACGAACCCGACCGAGAAGACGATCCAGGGTGACCCCGGCAGCGCGGAGGGCCACCGGTGGGTGCGCTCCTTGCGGGAGGCGTCCAGCGTGGTCAGCGGCTCGACGCGGCCGCCGGAGGCCCGGATCTTCGACAGCCCGGTGCCGAAGCTCGGGGTGAAGACGATCCAGCCGCCGTCGGTCCAGGTCGCGCCGCGGCAGGAGTTCACGCCGACGATCTCGAACGAGGGCCCGCCCTCGAGCGCGAGCTTGCGGATCCGGTTGTCCGCGTAGAAGCCGAGCGAGCGGCCGTCGGGGGAGAAGAAGGGGTGCGAGCCCCCCGTCGTACCGGCGAGCGGAACGACTTCGGCGCGGTCGAGCCGGCGCAGGAAGATCTGGTTGCCCGCCGCGCCCTCGGCGACGAAGGCCAGCGTGCCGCCCTCGCGGGCGAGGGCGAGGATCGGCGAGTCGTCGGCGGCGAGCGTGTGCGCCGGCGGGGGAGCGACGCCGAGCGCGACCAGGCGCTGGCTCGGCGCGGCGGCGGGCGCCGGCGCGCGCAGGCTCCAGAGCCCGGCGGCCAGCACCGCGAGCGCCGCGACCGCCCAGGGCAGGAACCGGTGGCGCGCGGGGAAGCGCGGCGCCGCCGTCGGAGCGGGAGCGTCCGGGCCCGGCTCCTCGGAGCTTCCGCTCAGCACCTCGTCCAGGACGATGCGCGCGTCGGCAATGTCGTGCAGACGGCGCTTCGGGTCGCGCTCGAGGCAGCGGCGCAGCAGCCGCCGGATCGCGGCGGGCGTCGACGCGGGCAGCCCGGTCCAGTCGATCTCGCCGCGCAGGACCGCCGCGAGCGTGTCGGAGACCGTCTCCCCCTCGAACAGCCGCCGGCCGGTCAGCATCTCGTAGAGCAGCGCGCCGAACGCCCAGATGTCGGCGCGCTTGTCGACCGCCTTGCCGCGCGCCTGCTCGGGGGCCATGTAGGCGGCCGTGCCGAGGATCACGCCGAGCTGCGTGCCGTGCAGCGCGGTGAGCGTCGGCGAGTTCATCAACGTCGGCGAGCGCGCGGCATCGAAACCCGACGATGCCGTGGCCGCGCCCGCCGAATCCAACGCCTTGGCCAGGCCGAAGTCGAGGACTTTGGTCTTTCCTTCTATGGAAGCTTTTACGTTCTGGGGCTTGAGATCGCGATGGACGATGCCCTTCTCATGTGCCTCATCCAGCGCCTCTGCGATCTGCTTCGCGATCGAAAGACCTTCATCTAAGGGCAAGGCTCCCTGCGCGAGACGGTCGGCGAGGGTCGGGCCTTCGACGAGCTCCATGACGAGGGCGCGCCGGCCTTCCGACTCCTCGAGCCCGAAGATCGATGCGATGTTCGGGTGATGGAGCTGCGCCAGGAGCTGCGCCTCGCGCTCGAAGCGGGCCAGGCGCTCTCGGTCGGCGACGAATGCCGCCGGCAGGACCTTGATCGCGACGTCGCGTTTGAGCCGGGTGTCGGTCGCGCGATAAACCTCGCCCATGCCGCCCTCGCCGAGCTTGGCGGTGATCTGGTAGGGGCCGAGGCGGGAGCCGGGGGCGACGGTCATCGGCGGTCGACCAGCGCGGTCCAGTCCGTGAGCAGCGTGATCGGCGAGACCTCGCCCTCGCGGAGCGGCTCGCGCACCAGGAAGCGCTGGCCGTCGGCGGAGACGTCGTAGGAGTTCGGGCCGAGAAACTCGACGATCTGGAAGAGCGGCTGCGGGGACCCGACCGAGAAGGTGCCGGAGTCGCTCTCGATCGGCACCGCGGTCAGCGTGTTGTCCGGGGTCTTGAAGTAGAGCTCGCCGCCCGAGGGCCGCCAGCGCGGCTGCAGTCCGCCGGCGCGGGAGATCTGGACCCGCGCACCCGGTCCGGGGAAGGGCGCCACGTAGACCTGGTACTGCCCGGACTCGTCCGAGGCCCACGCGATCCATCGGCCGTCCGGCGAGAGCTGGCTCGACGAGTCGTCGGCTGCCGATCCGACGAGGGTCTGCTCCGTCCCGTCCCTGGCCAGGGGGCGGACCATCACGTCGTAAACGCCCAGGCTGGTCTCGTCCCCCAGGTCGAAGACGAGTGATCCACCATCGCTGGAAATCGACGAGGGCAGGACATAGCGATCGCCGTGCGTGAAGAGCTCGGTCTCGACGCCGCTCGCGAGGTCCCGGCGCAGGACGACGGAGTCCTTGAGAGCGGAGCCCTTGGACCCGAAGTAGACGGTCCCGCCGTCCGCGGAGAAGATCGGGCAGAAGTCGTCGACGCCCGGGCGCGCCAGACGGGTCTCCGCGCCGCGGACGAGATCGTAGACCCGAAGATGTCGGCCTCGCTCGTCCCCTCCTCGATGCGCGAGACGGCCGCCCAACGCCCGTCGGGCGAGAGCGCGAGCCCGCCCATTCCCGACAGAATGCCCGGGGTTCCGAGCTCGCCCAGCTTGCGCCCGGCGCGATCGCGCCAGACCAGCTGGGAGCGGTCGCTCTGGCGGCCGGTGAGGAACGCGACGAGGCCCCGGTCGCTGGCCGAGAAGACGCCGTAGCTGAAGCGGAGGTTGTAGAGGAGATCGCCGACCAGCGTCCGGGGCTCGCCGGCCAACGCGCGGCGGCCCGGGTCGAAGCGCTGCGCCATGAGGACGCCGTCGCGCGCGAAGAGCAGGTGCCCGTCCGCGAAGGTGGCGTTGGTGGCCCCGTCGAGCAGCCGGGCGACGCGCTCCGTGGAGCCGAGCCGCCCGAGCGCCACGCCCGCCTGCTGCCCGGGCCCGAACGAGGACTCCCGTTCGAGGTAGATGTAGTGCTCGCCGTCCGGCAGGAACTGGGGGAAGCGGTGGGTTCCGGCGCGGGAGTCACCGGCCAGGCTGGTGACCGCGCGGGCCTCGCCGCCGCGCTCCGGGACGGCGAGCAGGGGACCGTACTGGTGGGGCGCGAAGAGGATCGTTCCGTTGCGGCTCCAGCTGCCGCCGCGCGCGTCGCGCGCCCGGGCGAGCCCGCTGATGGCGCCGCCCTCGACGGGGGTCGTCGCCAGATGACTCCAGGTGAAGAACCCGATCCGCCGGTCGTCGGGGGACCAGAAGGGGCGGTAGCCCTCCTCGGTGCCGGGCAACGCGCGCGCTGCGCCGGTCTCGAGCTCCTGGACCCAGATCCGCATCGGGCCCGAACCTTCGCGCGCGCCGAACGCGACGTGGCGGCCGTCGTGGGAGAGCGCGGGCATGCCGGCGCGCTCCCCGTCGAGCTCGATCGAGACGCCCGCGGGCAGCGGCAGCTCGGCGCGGATCACCCGCGCCGGTGCCGGGGTCCCGGAACCGGAGGCGCGCCCGAACCAGACGCCGACCGCTGCCAATGCCAAGAGCGCGGCGATCGACCAGGCGAGCGCTTCGCGTCGACGCGAAGCCACGGGCGCGGGCGAGGCCGGCGCGGCGGCTGGAACCTCTCCGCGCATCAGCCGGTCGAGCGCGAGGCGCGCCTCGCCGATATCGCGCAGGCGCAGCTTCGGATCGCGCTCGAGACAGCGCTCGAGCAGGTCGCGCAGCGCCGGCGGCGTGCCGGCCGGCAGCAGGCGCCAGTCGATCTCCTGGCGGATCACCGCGGCGAGGGTCTCGGAAGCGGTCTCCCCTTCGAACAGCCGGCGGCCCGTGACCATCTCGAACAGCACGACGCCGAAGGCCCAGATGTCGCCGCGCCGGTCGACCGCCTTGCCCTTGGCCTGCTCGGGCGCCATGTAGGCCGCCGTCCCCAGGATCACCCCGAGCTGCGTGCCGTGAACGGCCGTGAGCGTCGGCGAGTTCATCAGCGCCGGCGAGCGCAACAGGTCGCCCGCAGCGACCGAGGACGCCCCGGCTGTCGAATCCATCGCTTTCGCCAATCCGAAGTCGAGGACCTTTGTTTTTCCTTCAATGGAAGCTTTTACATTCTGGGGCTTGAGGTCGCGATGGACGATCCCCTTCTCGTGGGCTTCCTCCAACGCTTCCGCGACCTGTTTCGCGATGAGAAGGCTCTCATCTAAGGGCAAAGCTCCCTGCGCGAGGCGATCCGCGAGGGTCGGGCCTTCCACGAGCTCCATGACGAGGGCGTGGGCCTCGCCGCTGGTCTCCATCCCGTAGATCTGCGCGATGTTCGTGTGGTTGAGCTGCGCGAGCAGCTGCGCCTCGCGCTCGAATCTCGCGAGGCGCTCCTTGTCCTGAGTGAAGGCCGGGGGAGGACCTTGATCGCGACGTCCCGCTTGAGCTTCGAGTCGTGGGCGCGCCAGACCTCGCCCATGCCGCCCTCGCCCAGCTTGGCGGTGATCTCGTACGGACCGAGGCGCGTGCCGGGTACGAGGCTCATGACGGGTCCCGCCGCGAGCGACGGACCTTCTCGAGCCGGTCGATGTCCGCGAGGTCCTGCGGCCGGCCGGCGGCGCGCTTCATCGCCAGAAGATCCTCGAGCGCCACGAACGAAGCGTCGATTCCAGGAGCGATCGTCGCGCGGTGCCGGCGTCGATAGGCGGGCTCGAACTCGAACGGCGGCTCAATGAAGAGGTCGACGCGCAGCGTCGGGTGCCGTTCGCTCCAGAGCTGAAACACGCGGGCATGCTTGTCTCGCACCCAGTGTCGCCTCTTCCCGGGATCGGCGAACTCCTCCAGACGCACCGGAACCAGCGGACGCAGCGAGAGCTCGCGGAATGCCTCGAGCGCGGGCCTCGGGTGCGGCGGCTCGAGGTCGAGCACGAGATCGACGTCGAGCGTCAGGCGCAGGTAACCGTGCGCGAGAACCGCCAGTCCGCCCGCCACGAGGTAGCGGGCGCCGGCGCGTTCGAGCGCGCCGAACAGCATTTCGAGAGAAGAGCGTTCCACCGGGTCGATCCGTGGCGGCATGCTAGCGTAGGGGCGTGGCGCTGCGACAGAAAAGAAGAGAAGGGAGCGACCCTTGGGCTCGCGCCAGCTGGGAGGGCGCGGAGAGCGAGATTCTCTCGGTCGGAGCGTGCATGACCCTCGCCGAGCGGCTGCGCTGGCTCGAGGAGGCGGCCCGCGCTGCGCGCGCGCTGCCGGTTCCGCCCACCGACGTCGAAGGGGTCGCCGAAGCCGCCGGCGAAGCGTCCCCCGGCGGCCCGACGATCACCTGAAGCGCTCGAGCGACGCCCGCACCAGCTCGTCGGTGAGCGGCGGGAGCTTCTGCTCGGGAACCGCCACCGCGCCGTGCCGGATGCGCAACTCACGGCGCGCACGTCCACCTCCCGGATATCTGGCTGCTCGAGTTCGACGGCGCGACACGCTGACCGGCGAGCCTGGCTCACCGCCTCGGTGCGGCTCCGAACGCGTGGGATGCGCTGCTACGATCGCGCCGGAACTCACCAATTGGCGAGGGAGAGAGGATGAATCGATGAGCAGCGCGCTGCGCACCGGAACGGTTCTCGGCTCCTACCGCATCGTCGCGCCCCTGGGCGCGGGCGGAATGGGCGAGGTCTATCGGGCTCACGATTCGAAGCTGGACCGCGCGGTGGCGCTCAAGATCCTGCCCGCAGAAGTCGTCCGCGACGCGGAGCGGATCCGCAGATTCGTGCAGGAGGCCAAGTCGGCCTCGTCGCTTTCCCACCCGAACATCGTCACCATCTACGACATCGGCGAGTCGGTGCCGCTCGACGGGGGCACCGAGGGTGGCGCCCCGGCAGAGGGAGCCGCCAGGGTCCACTTCATCGCCATGGAGTTGGTCGAGGGGCAGACCCTCCGCCAACTCCTCGACGACCGCTCGGTCGAGCCGCGGACGCTGCTCGCCTTCCTGGCGCAGGCGGCGGAAGGGCTCGCCAAGGCTCATGCCGCCGGCATCGTGCACCGGGACCTGAAGCCCGAGAACATCATGGTGACCCGCGACGGCTACGCCAAAGTGCTCGATTTCGGGCTCGCCAAGCTCACTGAAGCGACGACCAGCGGCAGCGCGCTGGCCGCGGAGCCGACGGCGCTACAGGAAGAGATTACCCGCGAAGGCGCGGTGATGGGGACAATCGGCTACATGTCGCCCGAGCAGGCACAGGGGAAGCCTGTCGACCATCGTACGGATCTGTGGGCCTTCGGCTGCCTGCTCTACGAAGCGGCGACCGGAAAAAGACCATTCACCGGCGAGTCGAGTGTCGACGTGCTTCACGCCATCGTCCGCGAAACGCCGACGCCGGTCGAGCAGATCGCGCCGACGATCCCACGTGCGCTGGTGCGCAAGATCCGCCGGTGCCTCGAGAAGGATCCCGCGAAGCGCGCTCAGTCGATGAAGGATCTCGCCTTCGAGCTCCACGACCTGAGCGAAGAGTGGGAGACGCTGGCGACGCCCTCCGGCACCGTGACGACTGGCTCGTCGCTGGCGGGCGCGCCGCCGGTGCGCTCCGGTACGGGTGGCCCCGGCCGCGCCGGCTGGATCGCGATCGGCGCCGGCGCTCTCGCCATTGCGGTGGCGGCGCTGATGCTCTGGCGCGGTCGCGCCGCACCGACGCCGGCGCCGGCCTCCTTCCAGGCGATGAAGATGACGACGGTCACCGCCACCGGCGACATCGACAGCGTGGCGCTGAGCCCCGACGGGCGCTATCTGCTCGCGGTCCGCAAGGAGCCGGGAGGGCCGAGCCTCTGGTTGCGCCAGCTCGAGAGCGGCAGCGACGTCCAGCTTCTGCCGCCGCAGGGCTCGAGGCAGCTCCATCAGGTGGAGTTCACGCCCGACGGCAGCTATGTGCTCTACGCGCTCTCCGACGAGGGGCGCTATCTGGACACGATCTACCGTATGCCGGTCCTCGGCGGCGCGGCACGGCGGCTCGTCGTCGACGTCGATTCGACCGTGGCCTTCTCTCCCGACGGCAAGCGGATCGCCTACCTGCGCAACGCGCCCAACCGCGAGCAGTCACTGCTGCTCGCCAACGCCGATGGCACGGGCGAGTCCACCCTCGCAACCCGGCGGAGCTCCGACAACAAGGGGTTCCTGTGGGCTCGTCGTGGCCTCGGCCCCGTCTGGTCGCCGGACGGAAACACTCTCACGGTCGCCGGGTACGACACGACGGACAAGCTTCGCAACGAGATCGTCGCGGTCCGAGTGAGCGACGGCTCCGAGCAGCTCGTGGGCCGCACCGACTGGCGCAGGATCGCCGGGCTCACCGGGACCCCGGACGGCAAGGCACTGATCGTCGCCGGCACTGCGGCGGAATCGTCCGCAACCTCTACCGCGCCGCAACTCTGGCGGCTCGATCTGCCTTCAGGAACGGCCTCGCGGATCACCAACGACTCGGAGGCCTATGGGGCACCGACCGTGAGCGACGACGGACGCATTCTTGCGGCCGCCCAATACCGCCGCAGCTCGACGCTCTGGCGCCGCGCTCTTGCCGGGCCGCCCGAGGAGCGGCAACTCACCTTCAACAGCCGCGACACGATCCGTGACCTCAAGGTGGCTGGCGACGGCATGCTCTACTACAGTTTCGCGGGCGGCAACGTCAACGGCATCGCGCGCCTCGATCCGGCGGGAGGCGAGCCGTTTCCCCTCTCTCCTCCAGGGTTGGCCGCCAGCCGCCTGGAGGTCTCGCGCGACGGCCGGGTGATCCTCTACCAGGCGCTGCTCGAAGACGGACGGCTCATCTTTCAGACCGCGGATCACGACGGCGCCCATGTTCGCGAGCTCAAAGTGTCGAACATCCTGAACTCGTTCGCGATCCACCCGGACGGCCAGTGGTTGGTCACCAGCGACGAGCGCGGACTCTGGCATCAGCCGATCGAGGGCGGCGATCCAACCCTCTTGCTCGACCAGCCCTTGACGTTCCCGTTCGGCTTCTCGCCGGACGGGACGGAGCTCGCCTATGCCAAGGGCGCCTACAACCCGGACGGGTCGATGAGCGCGGAGGTGTATGTGATGCCAGCTGCGGGCGGCGCGCCGCTCGCTCATCTCGAATTCCCGACCGGCGCCTATCAGATCCAGTGGCTACCCGACGGCACGGGCTTCACGGTCCGACTGCGCGACGGTCGCGGCTTCAATCTCTGGCGTCTGCCGCTCGGCGGCGGCAAGCTGACGAAGCTGACGGACTTCGACGGCGTCAACCTCTGGGACTGGGTGATTTCGCCCGACGGCAAGACGCTCTTCTTCACCAAGGGCGCGGAGTCGTCCGACGCGGTGCTGATCGAAAACTTCCGGTGAGGCCGAACCCCCGAGGATCGGTTCGGCGCTCGATGTCGGGGTCCACGAGGGCCAACTGCATCGGTGAGGGAGAAGTCTGGACAGGTGCCGGGGGACTCGCAGGCGCGATCCGCTGAAAGACGGCCCACGGCTCCGGCCCTCCTGCACCGAGCACAGGATGGGCCGAGCGCGGCAGGGGAATCGGGCGGCGCCACGCGACTTCGCGCCGCCGACGACTCTGGTGGTACCGATCTCGGCACCGGTTTGTATCACCTACGCTCCGACCCGGACGGCGCGGGTCCGATCCGTCGTCCAGCCGGCCGGACGCCGCTACGGTCCCTGCTGCACGGCGGCCAGGAGCCGCGCGACGCCGCTCGCCTCCATGCCGTAGATCTGGCCGATGTTGGAATGGTTGAGCTGGGCGAGCAGCTGCGCCTCGCGCTCGAATCTCGCCAGACGCTCCTTGTCCTGGGTGAAAGCCGCCGGCAGGACTTTGATCGCCACGTCGCGCCTGAGTCGGGTGTCGGTGGCGCGCCAGACCTCGCCCATCCCGCCCTCGCCCAGCTTGCCGGTGATCTCGTAGGGGCCCAGCCTCGTCCCGATCATCGCGAGGTCAGCCGCCGCCAGTTGAGGATCAGCCGCAACGGCCGGGACTGCGCCTCGCCGTAGTGGTTGAGGATCAGGCTCTGGCCGTCGGGGAAGAGATCGAAGCTCGCCTGGTCGGCCACCAGGGTGGTGCCGAACATCGCCTGCGGCGCGCCGAACCGGAGGCTGTCCGCGCCGTCGGCGGTCACTTCGACCCGGCTCAGGTTGAGGCTCGGCTCGAGGTAGACGATCTCGCGTCCGTCGCGCGACCAGACCGGGAAGCGGCCGCCGTCGGACGAGATCTGCCACTTCGCGCCGAGCGCCACGCCGCCGTCGTGGCGGGCCGGAATCACGTAGATCTGGCTCACGCCCGATTCGTTGCTCGTGTAAGTCACCCATCGTCCGTCCGGCGAGATCCGCCCGTCGATCTCCTGCGCCGGAGTCGTGACCAGGGGCACCAGGCGCCGCGAGCCGTCGAGTGGCAGCCACTGCAGATCCGCCTGGTCGGTGAACGGGAAGGCGCCGGTGACGACCAGCAGCCACCGGCCGTCGGGGGACTCGTCCAGCGGATAGATCCCGAGGTCCTGCGAGTCGACGTCGAAGAGCATCTCGGCCTGACCGGCGCCGCTCGCGGCCTTGCGCACGATCTTCTGGGAGATGCTCTTGTCCGCCGAGCTCACGTAGTAGATCCAGCGTCCGTCGCGCGACCAGATGGCCGAGTTCTCCATCATCGGCTCGAACGTGAAGCGGCTCTGCGTGCCGCGCTCGAGATCGAGCATCCAGACGTCGTTGGGCAGATTCCTCGTCACGAGGAGACGCTGGCCATCGGGCGAGAGCCTGAGGTCGAAGTACTCGCCGTCGCCGGCGACCTCGCCGAGCGGGCGCCCGGAGCGATCGACGCGCGACAGGTGCGTTCCGTGCGCCTTGCCGCCGGGCGCGAAGAGAATCCTGTCGGCGGTCGCGGTGAAGGTGGCGCGCCAGGTCGACGGGTCGTAGAGCAGCTCGGGCACCAGGGTGCGCGGCTCGCCGCCGAGCTTCCCGTCGGCGTCGATCGGGCGTGCCAGCAGGGTCTGCTGGCGAACCCAGAGCAGCTCGCCGGCGACGGCGACACCGTTCGCCAGACTCGACACCAGCGCATGATCGTCGCCGCCGTCGAGCCGGATCCAGCGCAGCTCGGAATTCTGCTTCCGATCTTCGGCGTGATCGGTCGCCAGGTAGACGACGGCCTTGCCGTCCGGGGTCAGGGTCGGCCAGCGATGCGTCGAATGCCGCGCGGCATCGACCGTTGTCAGCGGAGTCGGCTTGCCGCCGGTCGCCGGAACCCGGAAGAGCCCGGAGCGGAAGTCCGGAGCGAAGACGATCGTTCCGTCCGGGGCCCAGGCACCGCCGCGACCGTTCGGCGCATCGGCGACGCCGTACGGCTGCCCGCCGCCGAGCGACACCGCCATCAACCTGGCGTTGACGAAGTAGCCCAGCGACTTCCCGTCGGGGGAGAAGAACGGCGCGGTGGCACCCTCCGTTCCCTCGAGCCGTCTCTCTTCGCCGTCGACCAGCGAGCGCACCCAGAGTCGCGTCTTCGAATCGGCGCCGACGGCGCCGAACGCGATCCGGGTGCCGTCGCTCGACACCACCACCGGGGCGCCGAAGTCGCCCTGGAACTGGAAGCGCTCGCCCTCCGGCACGCCGACATCGGCGAAGAGCGGCGGCTCCGGCGCGCGCGCCGCGCCGGCCAGCCCGAGGGCGACGGCGACGGCCACGGCGAGCGCAGCGAGCGACCACGGGAGCCACCGGCGCCAGGTGGGCGCCGGCGCGGCGGCGCCGGCCGCCGGTGCGCCACCCGGTTCCTCGTGCGCGCCGGCGAGCACCTCGTCGAGCACGAGGCGCGCGTCGGCGATGTCGTGCAGCCGGTTCTTCGGATTCCGCTCGAGGCAGCGACGCAGCAGCGACGGAGCGCGGCCGGCGTCTCCGCCGGGCAGGCGCGCGAGGTCGATCTCGGTCTTGAGCACGCCGGCGAGCGTGTCGCTCACCGTTTCGCCCGCGAAGAGCGAGCGACCGCAGAGCATCTCGTAGAGCACCACGCCGAAAGCCCAGATGTCGGCGCGCTTGTCGACCGACCCGCCGCGCGCCTGCTCCGGCGCCATGTAGGCCGCCGTCCCCAGGATCACCCCGAGCTGCGTGCCGTGAACCGCCGTCAGGGTGGGCGACTGCATGAGCGTCGGCGAGCGCGCCAGGTCCCCGGCCGCAACCGACCCGGAGCCGGCTGCCGGCTCCATCGCCTTGGCCAACCCGAAATCGAGGACCTTGGTCTTTCCTTCTATGGAAGCTTTGATGTTCTGGGGCTTGAGATCGCGATGGACGATCCCCTTCTCATGGGCCGCCTCCAGCGCCTCCGCGATCTGTTTCGCGATCGAAAGGCTCTCATCTAAGGGCAAAGCTCCCTGCGCGAGGCGGTCGGCGAGGGTCGGGCCCTCGACCAGCTCCATGACGAGGGCGCGCAGGCCTTCGGATTCCTCGAGCCCGAAGATCGAGGCGATGTTCGGGTGATGGAGCTGCGCGAGGAGCTGCGCCTCGCGCTCGAAGCGGGCCAGGCGCTCCCTGTCCTCGGTGAAGGCCGCCGGCAGGACCTTGATCGCGACCTCGCGCTTGAGCTTGGTGTCGGTCGCCCGGTACACCTCTCCCATGCCGCCCTCGCCCAGCTTGGCGGTGATCTCGAACGGGCCGAGGCGGGTCCCGGCGGCGAGAGTCATCGATTCTCCAGACGTGCCGGCCAGTTGACGATCAGCCGCAGCTCGTTGTGCGCTTCGAGGACGCCGGAGGGGACGATCGCGAAGTGCTGGGCATCCGGCGACATCCCCCAGTCCCGGTAGTCGCGGGTGGGTGGGGTCGAGCGGAACAGCTCGGTCGCGGTGCCGATGCGGAAGGTGTCGCCCTCGGGAATCGCCGGCACTGCCAGGAACCTGCCATCGAGCGCCGAATAGACGATCTCTTTCCCGTCGTCACGCCACGCCGGGTAGCGGCCACCGCCGGTCGAGACCGGCCAGGTCCGGCCCGCGCCGGGGAAGGGGGTCACGTAGACCTCGGGCCGGCCGGTCTCGTCGGAGGTGAAGGCGAGCCAGCGGCCGTCGGGCGACGGCACGGCGCGCGAGTCCTCGTACGGGACGTCGCGGATCGCGCGCGCGTTGCCGCTCGCGAGGTCGAGCGCCAGGATGGCGGTCCGTTCGCCCTTCTCGGACTCGATGAACAGGAAACTGCCGTCGCGCGAGACTCCGGTCGGTGTCTGCGTGACCGGGAGCCTCGTAGACGACCTCGGAGGCGGCGGAGCCGTCGAGGCTCTGGCGGAAGACGTCGGGCGGGCCCTTCGGGTTGGAACCGTAGAAAAGCGACCTCCCGTCGGGCGCCCAGGTCGCGTCGACCTCTTCTTCCCGGCCGACCGTGAAGCGCACCGCGGCGGGGCCGCGCAGATCGAAGATCCAGACGTCGCTGTTCTCCATGTCGGCGCCGGGAGCGCCGGTGGTCGCCAGCCACCGCCCGTCCGGCGAAAACGAGGGGGCGCGGTAGGCGCCCGGCGTGCCGGCCGCGCCGACGACGCGGCCCGCCCGGTCGCGCAGCTCGATGGCGACCGGCGCCTGCGACTCTCCCGAGTGCAGCGCGAGGCGCCCGGTCGTCGAAGCGGAGAAGGCGGTATACCCGGCGGCGGTCATCTCCAGCACGCCGTCGGCGATCGGCCGAGCTTCTCCCGACAGCGTCGCGCTCGCGGGATCGAACGGCTGCGCCATGAGAACCGCTTCGCGAGCGAAGAGGAGATGGCCCGACGCGAACTCGGCCTGCGTCGTCGAGCGGATCACCTCGCGCGGCTTGTCGCCGTCGAGCGAGCCGAGCAGCACCGCGCTCTCGGCGCTCCGGCTGGAGCGGGCGAGGAAGAGGAAGCGGCGTCCGTCGGGCAGGAAGCGGGGGTGGCGGTGCGAGTTGTAGAGCTCTCCGAGCTCCGTGACGGCCACGGGCTCGCCACCGCCGGCGGCGACCCGATAGAGGGCCGTCCCCGCGCCCGGAGCGAACAGGATGACGTCATCGCGGCCCCAACTGCCCCCCTTGCCGTTGAGGGCATGGCAGATTCTCAGCGGCGAGCCGCCCTCGACCGGGACCCGCTTGAGAGTGCCGTCGACGCGCGAGAAGAAGGCGATCCAGCGGCCGTCGGGCGACCAGAACGGGAACTGCGCGCCCTCCGAGCCGGGGTAGGCGGTCAGGCGCCCGTCGGCGAGGGCGCGCACGTAGAGCAGCGTCGCCGCGTCGCGCGCCTGCGCCGCGAAGGCGACGCGGGCGCCGTCGGGCGAGATGGCCACCGGTCCGGGACCGCGCGAGCGCAGGTCGAAGGCCGTGCCGGGCGGCGGCGCGATCTCCGCCGTGATCGTCTCCGCGACCGACGGCGGACGGCGGGCGAGGACGAGGGTCGCCGCGAGGGCCACCGCGAGCCCCGCGGCGAGCGCCCAGGGCAGCGCCCGCGGCAGGCGCCCGCGTCCGCCGGCCTCCCGCGGCGCGCCGCCGAGGGCGAGCGTGGGCGCGCCCGCGAGGAGAAGCCTGGCCTCGCCGATCCACTGCAACCGTTCGCGCGGCTCGCGCACCAGGCAGCGACGGACGAGGTCGACGACCGCCGCCGGCGTCGCGGCGGGCAGGGCGCCGAAGTCGACCTCGCGCGTCAGCACCGCGGCGAGCGTGTCGGAGACCGTCTCGCCCTCGAACAGCCGCCGGCCGGCGAGCATCTCCCAGAGCACGACGCCGAACGCCCAGATGTCGGCGCGGCGGTCGACCGCCCGCCCGCGCGCCTGCTCGGGCGCCATGTACGCCGCCGTGCCCGAGGATCACCCCGAGCTGCGTGCCGTGCGCGGCAGTCAGCGTCGGCGAATTCATCATCGTCGGCGAGCGCGCGAGATCCGCCGCCGACCGACGCCGACGCCGGCCGCCGGATCCATCGCCTTGGCCAGCCCGAAGTCGAGGACCTTGACCTTTCCTTCTATGGAAGCTTTGATGTTCTGGGGCTTGAGATCGCGATGAACGATGCCCTTCTCGTGGGCCTCCTCGAGCGCTTCCGCGATCTGCTTCGCGATGGAAAGGCCTTCATCTAAGGGCAAGGCCCCTGCGCGAGGCGCTCGGCGAGGGTCGGGCCCTCGACGAGCTCCATGACGAGGGCGTGTGCTCTCGCCGCTCGCTCCATGCCGTAGATCTGCGGCGATGTTCGGGTGGTTGAGCTGGGCGAGCAGCTGCGCTTCGCGCTCGAATCGGGCGAGCCGTTCCGCGTCCTGCGGTGAAGGCCGCGGGCAGGACCTTGATCGCCACCTCGCGCTCGAGCCTGGTGTCGGTGCGCGCGATAGACCTCGCCCATGCCGCCCTCGCCGAGCTTGGCGGTGATCTCGTAGGGGCCGAGGCGGGTGCCGGCCGGGAAGCTCATGGCTCGGCGCCGCTCACTCTTCCACCACGTCGACGCGCTGTTCCTGAATGGCGAGCCGACGACCCGGGGGAAGGAGCAGGTTGCCGACCTGGACCAGGAAGTGCTCCTTGACCACGCGCCAGTCGCGCGGCCCCTCGCCCGGCAGCGCGGCTTCGCGGTCGGCGTCGTCGAAATAGGTGAGGGCGCGCAACAGCAGGCCGTCGTCGATCTCGCCCGCGTAGACCTTGCGGATCGAGGCGAGCAGCGTGGCCACCCCGAGCCGCTCCTGCTCGAGCAGCACGTAGAGATCGAAGAAGTCGCGCCGCAGGCCACGGTCGAGGACGGCGTGGAGCTTGGTCGCCAGCAGGCCGGTCAGGTCGAGGTGGCGGTCCTCGACGAACGGCACCAGCCGCTCGAGGACGAAGCAGGAGACCTTGATTCCGTTCCAGGCGAGATGCGCGGTGTCGGCCGAGCGCTCCTGCATCTCGACCTCGCCGCTGCGCTCGAGCAGGGCGAGGAGCTGCTCGAGATCGCTCGCCGACTCGACGCCGAAGTCGACGTCCCGGCTGGGCCGGAACGGCGCGAAGCAGCGCACCGCCTGACCGCCGATGACGAACCAGTAGCGGATCCGTCGACCGCGCGCACCAGCTCGCGCGGCAGAACCTGGCGCGGCGTGAAGGGGGCGCTCACCGGCGCCCCGCCGACTCGCGCGCGCGGAGCACCGCGAGCAGCAGCCCGCGACTGCGGGGGCGCCATCCCCGCGCGCGCGCGGCCTGGTGGAGATCGAGCCAGGGCAGTCCGGCGGCGAAGCTCGCCGCGGCCAGCGAGCCGTAGTTGAAGCAGTAGAAGGCCACCTGGTGCCCGGGAACGGAGGCGTCGGCGGCCAGGTTGTAGAGCGCCGCCCGCACCGGAGCCGGCAGCGAGGCCATCTCGTGGCGGCTCCCTTCGAGGACCGGGAGCGCCGCGTAGAGCGTGGCGCGAGCCGGCGCCCGCCAGCCGCGCTCGCGCGCGAACGCCGCCAGACGCCGCTGGATCGCGGTCATCGAAGGGCGCTCCGCGGCGAGGATCTCCGCCCGCAACTCGGCCAGCAGCTCCGGCCGGAGGCGCGAGCGTCCGGCGTCGGAGCGTCGCCGGCGGGTCGCCGCCGCGCCGAGACGCTCCTTCGCCCGGCTCTGCGATTCCTTTAAGTCGAACATTCTAGAAGTTAATTCTAGACAGTTCAGGATCGAATTCCAAGCAGGTACCTTCTCCCTCCTGCTGGCCGGCCCAGGTCGACGCTCCCTCCTCTCCTTCCAGGACTGCCCTTCCACCCGGGAAAGGCCTCCCGAATCGAGCCGTGCTGCCTGGGCCGGTCCCCCGAACGGCTCGAGGACCCGCGAGCGCAAGCCGCCCTCGACCCGCTTCGCGGAGATCCCGCAGGGGCCGAGGCGGCGGCCGATCACCGGGCGCCGCTCCGCTCGAGACGCGCCGGCCAGCCGAGGACGACCGAGACCGGCACGCGATCCTCGATCAGGGTGCGGTTGAGCAGGAAGCGCTGGCCGTCCGGAGTCACGTCGTACTGGGTGTCGGCGGCTTCCTCGAGCAGCGCCGGGAAGAGCGGCTCGGGCACGCCGATCGTCGGCTTGGCGCCGAGCTCGACCGGCACCGCCATCATCCGGCCGTTGTCGTCGACGTAGTAGAGCTCGCGGCCGTCGCCGCGCCAGCGCGGGAAGTCGCCGCCGTCGGCCGAGACCCGCAGCGCGCTCGTGCCCGTCGAGTCGTCGAGTCGGCGCAGGTAGACCTCGAGACGACGCGTGGCGTCGGAGGCATACGCCACCCAACGGCCATCGGGCGAGAGCACGGGGTTCGTCTCGCTGACCCGCTCGGGGCTCAGGCGGCGCGCCGGGCCCTGCGCCTCGAGGTCGATCGTCCAGAGGCTGAGACTGCCGGAGGGGTCGTTCTCCTGGAAGAGGAGCCCCGCGCCGCCGGGGAGCCAGGCGGACGGGATCCTGAACCGCTCGCCGGGAATCCAGAGCCGGGCGCCCGCCGCCTGGCGGGCATCCATCCGGTAGATGCCGGACGCCTGGGCTCCGCCGACGGCGGCGTAGGCGATCTCCGCGCCGTCCGGCGACCAGATGGCGAGCGTGTCGTCGCTCGCGTCGCCGGATGTCAGCGGGTAGGCCATTCCGCGCCCGAGGTCGTGGACCCAGATGCCGCCGCTGGTCGAGCCCGGCTCGTACTGCGAGACCGCGAGCCGGTGCCCGTCGGGGGAGAGCCGCGGCCCGTAGTACCAGATGTCGCGCTGCGTGCCGACGTCGCCGAGCTCTTCCCCGCGGCGATCCACCCAGACCAGCCGCGACGCGCTCCGCTTGTCGGCGCGATAGACGAGCGTCCCCTGGTCCGACACCGCGAGCGAGCGCTGCCCGAGACGCTGATGCTGCCGGACAGCGTGATTCCCAGAGGCTCCGGATGGCCGACCAGCTCTTCCTTCAGATCGTCGAATCGCTGGGCGACGAGCGTGTCGCCCAGAACAAAGAGGAGCTGGCCGGGCGGGGCGTAGAGCGCGGCGGAGGAGGCCGCGCCGAGCCGCTGGAGTCGAGCGAGCCGAGGCGGCCGAGCCAGAGCTCTCCCGGTTCGACGCCGGTGCCGGTCGAGGCGTAGAAGAGGAAACGCCGGCCGTCGGGGAGGAAGCAGGGGAAGCGCTGGGTGCCGAGCTCGCTCCCCTCCGGAATGCGCGATGCGGGCTCCGGCTCGCCGCCGGCGGCGGGAACCGCGAACAGGCCGCCGAGGAAGGTGGGTGCGTAGACGATGCGGTCGTCGGCTCCCCAGCTGCCGCCGCGGGCGTCCGTGGTCGGTCCCGTCTCCGCGAGCGTGCGCGGGCTGCCGCCCAGCAGGTCGGTGACCTTGAGCCGGTTCTGGGCGAAGAAGCCGAGCTGCCGGCCGTCGGGCGACCAGAAGGGGTAGCGCGCGTCCGTCGAGCCCGCGACCAGGGTCAGCCCGGGCGCGTCGAGCGAGCGGACCCAGAGCGCCGTCCGGCCGTCCTCGCCGCGCGCCACGAGCGCGAGCCGCCGGCCGTCGTCCGAGAGCGCGAGCCCGCTGACGAAGACGTGCCCCGCGGGCGCCGCGACCTCGAGCTCGACGTGCGACCGCGTGAGCGCGCCATCGCCGTCGGGCGCCGTCACGAGCTTCGCGACGAGCGCTCCCAGCGCGAGGCCCGCGACGAGCGCCGCCGCGACGAACGGCCAGAGCGCCCGCTTCGCCACCCTCTCCAGTCCCGGCGTCGCGCCCTCCCCGGTCCGCCCGCTCGCGACCTCGTCGAGCACGAGTCGCGCATCGGCGATGTCGTGCAGGCGGTTCTTCGGATTGCGCTCGAGGCAGCGCCGGAGCAACCGGCGGATCGCGGGCGGCGTCGATTCCGGCAGCTTCGAGAAGTCGACCTCGGTCTTGAGCACGCCGGCCAGCGTGTCGCTCACCGTGTCGGCCGAAAACAGCGACTGGCCGGTCAACATCTCGTAGAGCACCACGCCGAACGCCCAGATGTCCGCCCGCTTGTCGACCGCCGCGCCGCGCGCCTGCTCCGGAGCCATGTAGGCCGCAGTCCCCAGAATGACGCCGAGCTGCGTGCCGTGCGCCGCGGTCAGCGTCGGCGACTGCATCAGCGTCGGCGAGCGCGCCAGATCAGCCGGCCGCGAGGACCCGGAGCCCGCCGCGGGATCCATCGCCTTGGCCAACCCGAAGTCGAGGACCTTGACCTTTCCTTCGATGGAAGCCTTGACGTTCTGGGGCTTGAGATCGCGATGGACGATCCCCTTCTCGTGGGCCTCCTCCAACGCTTCGGCGACCTGCTTCGCCAGAGAAAGAGCTTCATCTAAGGGAGAAGCTCCGCGTTCGAGGCGGTCGGCGAGGGTGGGACCCTCGACGAGCTCCATGACCAGGGCGTGGCTCTCGCCGCTGGTTTCCATCCCGTAGATCTGCGCGATATTGGGATGGTTGAGCTGGGCGAGCAACTGCGCCTCGCGCTCGAACCTCGCCAGGCGCTCCTTGTCCGCGACGAAGGCCGAGGGCAGGACCTTGATCGCGACGTCGCGTTTGAGCTTCGAGTCGTGGGCGCGGTAGACCTCGCCCATGCCACCCTCGCCCAGCTTGGCGGTGATCTCGTAGGAGCCGAGGCGTTGGCCGATCACGGTTCCTCCGACGGGAGGCGCTGCCGCCAGTCGAGATCGACGGAGATCGGCAGGCTCTCGATCCCGGCCGGTCTGGCGACGACGAAGCGCTGGCCGTCGGCGGTGACGTCGTATGAGAAGTCGTCGAGATGAGCGTCGAAGAGCGGCACCGCCGCACCCGGCGCCGGAGGATCGAGGGAGCCGATCGGCACCGCCATCAGGCGCCCGCCGCCGTCGACGTAGAACAGCTCGCGTCCGTCCCCTCGCCAGCGCGGCGCCCCGCCGCCGGCCGACGAGACGCGGAGAGCGCCTCCCGAGCCGTCGAACCGTCGCAGATAGACCTCCGAGCTGCCGGACTGGTCCGAGACGAAGGCCAGCCAGCGTCCGTCGGGCGAGAGATCGGACCACGATTCGGCTGCGGTCGCTGCGCCCAGGGGACTCTCCGCGCCCGCGCCGTCGCGGTCGCGGATCCAAAGAGCTGACTTTCCGGCGCTGTCGGCGCGTTCGAAGATCAGCCGAGCTCCGTCCCGCGTCCAGCCGTTCACGACCTGGAGGGCGTCGCCGGCGAGCCAGAGGCGCTCCTCTCCCGGCCGGTCGGCGTCGATCAGGTAGATCCCGCTCGCCGAGTCGGCCCGGACCGAGGTAAACGCGATCTGCCTGCCGTCCGGCGACCAGCGACCCTGGTAGTCCTCTCCCGCGTTGAAGGTCAGCCGGCTGGAGACGCCGCGCTCGAGCTCGTGGATCCAGAGGTCGCCGGCCGCCGAGGAGCCGGTCTCGTACTGGTCGACGACGAGTCTCCTGCCGTCCGGGGAGAGCCGAGGACTGAAGTGCCAGCTCTCGTCGTTGCGGCTGATCGTGGTGAGGCCGCGGCCGGCGCGATCGAGCAGGAGGAGACGCGTGACCCCCCGCCGATCGGCGCGGTGAATCAGTACGCCGTTGCCCGCGACGGCGAGCGAGCGCTGGCCGGAGACGCCGACTCCGCCGCGCATCTGCACGCCCAGCGGCTGCGGCTCGCCAACCAGCTCCTCGTGACGATCGTCGAAGCGGTGGGCAACGAGCCTCTCGCCCTGCAGGTAGAGCAGGTAGCCGGGCTCGGCGTAGACCGCCATCGAGTTCGAGGGCCCGAGCCGCTTCGACTCGAGCGCGCCGACTCTGCCGAGATGGAGCTCACCGGGCTCGGTCCCGGTACCCGCCGAGGCGTAAAAGAGATAGCGCTGGCCATCGGGCAGGAAGTTCGGGAACCGGTGCGTGCCGACGCTGCCGTCGGCCGGCAGGCGCGTGGCGGCGGCCACGGCGCCGTTCTCGACGGCCAACGAGAGGAGCGGTCCGGCGAAGTTGGGCGCGAACACGATGATGTCCCCGGCACCCCAGCTCGCGCCGCGAACCTGGGGCATCGGTCCGGTCGGCGCGACAACCCGCGGCGAGCCGCTCTGCAGATCGGTCACCTTGAGCTTGCCCTGGGCGAAGAAGCCGATCCGCTTGCCGTCGGGCGCCCAGAACGGATAGCGCGCGTCGGCCGTACCGGGGAGAACGCGCGCCTCCGGCGAATCGAGCGGCCGGACCCAGAGTGCCGCGCGCCCGTCGGCGCCACGCGCCACGAACGCGAGCTGCCGGCCGTCGCGCGAGAGGGCGACGCCGCTGAGCAGAGTGGTGTCGTCGGGCGCCTCGATCTTGAACTGGACCCGGAGCGGCTTCGCGACTGCCGTCGACGAGCCCACGAGCCAGCGCGCGACGCCGAGACCGACGAGTAGAGCACCGGCGGCGATCGCCCCCACGACGATCCACGACGGCCCCTGGCGGCGCATCGCCGCGTCGCTCGGCGCCGCAGCCGGCTCTACGAGCTTGCCGGTGAGCACCTCTTCGAGCACGATCCGCGCGTCGGCGATGTCGTGCAGGCGATTCTTCGGATTCCGCTCGAGGCAGCGGCGCAGGAGCTGGCGGATCGCGCCCGGGACCTCCGGAGGCAGCTTCGAGAAGTCGACCTCGGTCTTGAGCACGCCGGCGAGCGTGTCGGTCACCGTGTCGCCGGCGAAGAGCGAGCGGCCGACCAGCATCTCGTAGAGCACGACGCCGAACGCCCAGATGTCGGCGCGCTTGTCGACCGCTGCGCCGCGCGCCTGCTCGGGCGCCATGTAGGCCGCGGTGCCGAGGATCACGCCGAGCTGCGTGCCGTGCGCCGCGGTCAGGGTGGGCGACTGCATCAACGTCGGCGACCGCGCTAGGTCCCCTGCAACGGCCGAAGCCGAGCCGGAAGCCGGGTCCATCGCCTTGGCCAACCCGAAGTCGAGGACCTTGGCTTTCCCTTCAATGGAGGCCTTTACGTTCTGTGGCTTCAGGTCGCGATGGACGATGCCCTTCTCGTGGGCTTCCTCCAGCGCAGCCGCGATCTGCAGTGCGATGGAAAGGCTCTCATCGATGGGTAAGGCCCCCTGCGCAAGACGGTCGGCGAGCGTCGGACCCTCGACGAGCTCCATGACGAGGGCGTGCGCTTCGCCGCTGGTCTCGATGCCGTAGATCTGCGCGATGCTCGGGTGGTTGAGCTGGGCGAGCAGCTGCGCCTCGCGCTCGAATCTCGCCAGACGCTCCCTGTCCTGCGTGAAGGCCGCGGGCAGAACCTTGATCGCGACGTCGCGCTTCAGGCGGGAGTCGGTCGCGCGATAGACCTCGCCCATGCCGCCTTCGCCCAGCTTGGCGGTGATCTCGTAGGGTCCGAGTCTCGTTCCGATCATCGGGAGTCGATCAGCGCCGAACGAGCCGCGCGGGCCAGCCGGTGACCAGGGTTAGCGGGCGGTTCAGGTCGTTGTCCGAGGGGCGCAGCGCGACGAAGGTCTGGCCGTCGGGCGAGACATCGAAGCTGTCGATCGCCTGGCGGAAGACCTCGCGCGGCGCCGAGAAGCGCGGCACGTCGCCGGGCACGACCTCGACCGACATCAGGCGGTCGGGCGCCGCGAGGAAGAAGAGCTCCCTGCCGTCGCCGCGCCAGCGCGGCCACTGCCCGCCCTCGGTCGAGATCTGCCAGCGGCCGCTTCCGCCCGCCAGCGCCTGCACGTAGACCTCCCACCGCCCCGACTGTTCGGAGGCGTAGGCCAGGAGACGATCGTCGGGAGAGAGCGCCGGATGGTCGTCGAGGAACGGCGTCGCGACCAGCGGCGTCACCTTCTTCGTGTCGAGGTCGAGGCGCAGCAGGTCGAAGGCCGTGCCGGCGACCATCGCTCCGGCCACCAGGAAGCGCCCGTCGTGCGAGGCGGCGAGCGGCCAGAAGCCCTCGCGCGTCCGGCCGACCTCCTCCGGCGCCCCCATGCCGTCGCTCGAGCGCCGGAAGATCGTGCCGTCGTTCTCGCGGTCGCTCGAGTAGTAGAGATACCGGTCGTCCGGAGACCAGACCGGTCGGCGGTCGCCCCCCTCCTCGAACGTGATCCGGCTCGACGTGCCCCGCTCGACGTCGTGGATCCAGAGGTCGTTGTCGCCCTTGCCCGGGCTGTTGTTCGTATAGGCCAGGCGCCGGCCGTCGTGCGACAGCTTGAAGTCGAGGAAGAGACCCTGATCGAGCACCTGCCGGCCGACGCCGTCGCGGCCGAGCCAGACGATCGTCGAGTAGGTCCCCCGCTCCCCCTCGCGATAGACGAGCGTCCCGTCGCTCGACACGGAGGCGAGCGCCTGCTCGTTCTGCGTGAAGGCGACCGGCGAGGCGATCGCGACCGGTTCGCCGGAGACGGCGAGCCGCGCGGGATCGAAACGCTGCACGAGAAGCGCCCCTTCGCGCCAGAAGAGGAGCGCGCCCGGCTCGGGGTCCGGCGCGAAGAGCGGCGACGAGTTCGCGACGACCAGTGGATGGCGGCTGCCGGTCGCGAGCTCGAGCGCCTCGATCCGGCTCTGGTCTTCGCGCGCGCCCGCCTCGGCGGTCTGCGCGAGAAAGAGGATCGACTCGCCTCCGGGCAGGAAGACCGGAAAGCGATGGCTCTTCTCGTTGCGTGCGGCGTCGAGCGTCGTGAGCGCCCTCGGCGCCTCTCCCGGGGCGACGATCGACAGTCCGGCGCGGAACTGCGCGGCGAAGACGATTCGCCCGTCCGGCCCCCAGTCGCCGCCGCGCGGCGTCGGCGCGTCGCAGATCGTCTGCGCCGGTCCGCCGCGCAGGTCGATCCGCTTGAGCTTGCCGTCGGCGAAGAAGGCGAGCTGGGCGCCGTCGGGCGACCAGAACGCCATCTGGCCGCCTTCGGTCGTGGCCAGGCGCGTCGCGACGCCCCGGTCGAGCTCGCGGAGCCAGAGCGCGCCGCTCCGGGTCTTCTGGTCGAACGCGTTGAAGACGACCCGGCGGCCATCGGGCGACAGCGCGAACGTGTCCCCGAAGCCGGTCTCGGGCGGCGCCACGAGCGCCGCGTGGAGCGCCCGGGGCGGCGCCGGCTTCGAACCGCCCAGCCAGAGCAGCGCGAACGACAGGGCGGCGAGCGCGCCGGCCGTGGCGAGGATCCAGGGCAGCGTCGCGCGCCTCGTCGCCGGCGCGGCCGCCGCGGTCCTCGACGCACGCCCGTCGCGGTGGGGATCGGCCAGCACCTCGTCGATCACCACCCGCGCGTCGCCGATCGCCTGCAACCGCTCGCGCGGCTTCTTGCGCAGGCAGCGGCGCAGGAGGTCGACGATCCGCTCGGGCGTCGCGGGGGGCAGCGCGGAGAGGTCCGGCGCGTCCTTGAGCACCCCGGCCAGCACGTGGGAGACCGTCTCGCCCTCGAAGAGGCGGCGGCCGGTCAACATCTCCCAGAGCACGACGCCGAACGACCAGATGTCGGCGCGCCGGTCGACCGCGCCCCCGGCCGCCTGTTCGGGCGCCATATACGCCGCCGTGCCCAGGATCACGCCGAGCTGCGTGCCGTGCACCGCGGTCAGTGTCGGCGACTGCATGAGCGTGGGCGAGCGCGCCAGGTCCCCGGCCGAACCCGCAACGGAACCGGCTGCCGGATCCATCGCCTTGGCCAGCCCGAAGTCGAGGACCTTGGTTTTCCCTTCTATGGAGGCTTTCACGTTCTGGGGCTTGAGATCGCGATGGACGATCCCCTTCTCGTGGGCTTCTTCGAGCGCTTCCGCGATCTGCTTCGCGATGGAAAGGCACTCATCTAAGGGTAAGGCTCCCTGCGCGAGGCGGTCGGCGAGGGTCGGGCCTTCCACGAGCTCCATGACGAGGGCGTGCGCCTCGCCGCTCGCCTCCATGCCGTAGATCTGGGCGATGTTGGGATGGTTGAGCTGGGCGAGCAACTGCGCCTCGCGCTCGAACCTCGCCAGGCGCTCCCGGTCGGCGACGAAGGCCGCGGGCAGGACCTTGATCGCGACGTCGCGTTTCAGGCGGGAGTCGGTCGCGCGATAGACCTCGCCCATCCCGCCTTCGCCCAACTTGGCGGTGATCTCGTAGGGGCCCAGGCGGTCGCCCGGCGCGAGGGTCATCGCGATCCCTTCGGCGCGGGCAGCGTGCGGGGCTTCACCGCACCCCCCTGGCGACCGCCAGCGAGCTCGAGCCGCCGCGGAAGCGGATCAGGTAGTGACGGGCGTCGGTCGTCACGGTGAGCAACCCGTAGAGGCCGTAGATGGTCCCCGCCGGCTGCCATTCGAAGGCGAGCTCCCGGCGGCCGGTCGCTAGGTCCAGGCGCTCGACCCGGACCGGAATCTGCCGGTTCCAGACGTAGACGGCGTCGTTCGCCCGGGACCAGGCGACGGCGACCTCGCCGGCGACGGCGCCGGGGAGGGGCCGACTCGCGCCGCTCTCGGTCGAGTAGAGGAGCGGGGGCCCGTCGGAAACCGCGACGGCCTGGCGGCCGTCCGGCGAGATCCTGATCCAGCGGATGCCGCCGGGCGTCACCGCGCGCGGCGGGCCGCCGCCGTCCAGGTCGAAGACGTAGCCGCGGGACTCCTCGCCCGCGCGCCGGCCGACGAAGGCGATGCGGCGGCCGTCCGCGCTGCAGGTCAGCGGGTGCGTGGTGGACGCCTGGAGCTCGACGCCCTGAAGGTCGAACCGCCGGGTTTCGCCCGGTCCGGTCGGCACGGCGCGCAGTTTGTCGCGGTCGCGAGCCTGGGTGGCGAGGAAGGCCCAGCGGCCGTCCGGCGTGACTCCCACCGCCGTGCCGGGCCCGAGTCCGATCTGGGGTCCGGAACCGCCGCGCCGGTAGTGGGCGCGGTACTCGCCCTGTTCGAGCAGGCCCCCGTCGGTGCCCACGATGACGGTGCCGTCCTCCGAGAGGCCGTCGACCGTGGCTCCGGTCAGGGCGCCGACGCCGAGCCGCACCGGGCCCTCCGCGAGCCGCCCCTCGATGGCGATCGGCACCGAGTCGGCGCTGAGCAGCAGCGTGCCGCTGGCGGCGATGTCCTGCAGGCGGACAGTGGCCAGCGTGCGCAGCAGTGTCCGCGCCGGACGGCCGGGAGCGAACGCCGTGACGAAACCGCCATCGGCGGTCGAGCCGTGGGACGCGATCACCTCGCCGCCGTCGGCCGACCAGGCGACGCCGTGCATGAAGTTCAGGAGCGGAGAGATGCGCTCCGGCTCGCCCTCTCCTGCGAGCAGCGCGACGTAGCCCTGGTCGTCGCCCGGGATCGGATGGTCGACGAAGGCCAGCCGGCGGCCGTCGCGCGCGATGCGCGGCGACGAGATCCAGCCGCGCGTCCGGTAGCGGACCGTGCCGATCGGGTGCTCGAGCCGCTGGCCGCCGCTGTCGTCGCGGACGACCGCGAAGCTCTCGCCGTCCGGCGCGATGTCGGCCTCGAAGATGTTCTCGAGCAGCGCGCGGGGCGCTCCGCCCGCGAGGGAGGCCTGGGCCAGGGTGCCGATCCGCTGCCAGCTCCCCTCGTAGTGGCGATCGAGGATCAGCGCCATTTCGCCGTTGGCGGCGATCCCGACGACGTCGGCGCTGCTCTGGTCGAGGCGGCGCGACGACAGAGCGTCGTCCCGGGTCGTGGAGAGGAAGACCGGTTCGCCGGCCCGCGCCTCGCCGTAGACGATCGTCACGCCGTCCGGACCGAAGCGCGCGGAGTGGACGAAGCCCTCTTCGGCAGTGAGGAAGTGATAGCGCACTTCGGCGGGAGCGGTCGGCCCGCCGAAGCGGGTGATCGCGAAGCCGCCGGCGAGCCCGGCGAGCAGGAGCGCGGCGCCGCCGACCGCCGCCGGGATCCGCCGTCGGCGCGCGGCGACGGCTCGCTCGTCGGGCGTCGCGACTCCCGCGGGGGACGCGGCGTCGGACGCGGCGCCGGCCACGGCCTCGTCGATCGCGAGCCGTGCGTCGCCGACGTCGCGCAGCCGGTTCCTCGGGTTGCGTTCGAGGCAGCGGCGGAGGAGCCCCCGGATCGCGGGCGGCGTCGCGGCGGGCAGCGCGCTCCAGTCGATCTCCTGGCGGAGCACGGCGGCGAGCGTGTCGGAGACCGTCTCGCCCTCGAAGAGCCGCTTGCCGGTCAGCATCTCGAAGAGCACGACGCCGAAAGCCCAGATGTCGGCGCGCTTGTCGATCGCGCCGCCACGCGCCTGCTCCGGCGCCATATAGGCGGCGGTACCGAGAATCACGCCGAGCTGGGTGCCGTGCGCCGCCGTCAGAGTCGGGGACTGCATCAGGGTCGGCGATCGCGCCAGATCTCCCGCAACGGCCGAAGCCGAGCCGGAAGCGGGATCCATCGCCTTGGCCAGCCCGAAGTCGAGAACTTTGGTCTTTCCTTCCAAGGAGGCTTTTACGTTCAGGGGCTTGAGATCGCGATGGACGATCCCCTTCTCGTGGGCTTCTTCCAGCGCTTCCGCGATCTGCTTCGCGATGGAGAGGCTTACATCCAAGGGCAAGGCCCCCTGCGCGAGGCGATCGGCGAGGGTCGGGCCTTCGACGAGCTCCATGACGAGCGCGTGCGCGTCGCCGCTCGCCTCCATGCCGTAGATCTGGGCGATGTTCGGGTGGTTGAGCTGGGCGAGCAGCTGCGCCTCGCGCTCGAAACGCGCGAGGCGCTCCTTGTCGGCGACGAAGGCCGCGGGCAGGACCTTGATCGCGACGTCGCGCTTCAGGCGGGAGTCGTGGGCGCGATACACCTCGCCCATGCCGCCCTCGCCGAGCCTGCCGGTGATCTCGTAGGGGCCGAGGCGGACGCCGGAGCTCAAGGTCATTTCGGCTCGCTCGTGGTCGTGGCGGGCGCGTCGGGCGCCGCTCCGTCGAGGGTCATCAGCCAGATGTCGGACTCGTCGGCGCGGTCGATCCAGGTGATCCAGCGCCCGTCCCGCGACACCGACACGTCCCCCACCCGGTGCCCCCTGGACGAGGCGTGCAGCAGGATGGGCTCTCCGCCGCGCAGGTCGCCCAGCCGGATCTCGCGGCCGGTGCTGTAAACGAGATGGAATCGATCGACGAACCCCATCCCGACGTCGGTCGCCTGACCGCGGCTCCAGTCGGGCTCGAGATAGCGGCCCTCGGCCATCGAGCGCACGACCATGTCGGCCGTCTGTCCCGCCCGGTTCGATCTCCCCGCCAGGAGCGCACCGTCGGGAGACCAGGCGTTCGGCCAGAACAGCGCGCCGTCGGCGACCGGCGGCAGCAGCCGCGCGACCGGCGAGCCGAGCCCGCCGCGCACGTCGAAGAGCATCCCGCCCTTCGTGTTGTCGAAGGCGGCGATCGTCGAGCCATCGGGCGACCAGATCGGAACCGAGAGGCCGGGTCCCACGGGGATCGGCTGCCATTCGCTGCCGTCGGAGCGGATCGCGGCGAGACTCGCGTCGCCGCGCGTGGTCTGGAAGACGATCCACTTTCCGTCGGGCGACCAGGCGCCCTGGCGGTTGCGGTCCCCCTCGTTGGTCAGCTGCCGGAAGCCGGATCCGTCCGGACGCACCAGATGGAGCTGCTGGGGCGGATCTTCGTTGGTGAAGAGGAGCCAGTTCCCGTCCGGCGAGAGCGACTGCTCGCGCAGCTCGAAGGAGCCGCTGAACACCGGAGACGGGATGCCTGCGAGCCGCAGCCGGCCGGAGTCGAACGGCGCCCGGACGATCTCCGTTTCGGCGTTGCGGTCGACGTACAGGATCCGCCGCCCGTCGGCCGAGATCGAGAGCGGGCCCGCCCAGCTCGACGGCGCGGTGAGCGGCTCGGGCTCGTCCCGCCGCTCGCCGCTCGCGGGATCGATCGCCACTCGCCAGAGATTGAAGGTGCCGCCGCGGGTCGAGGCGAAGTAGAGCCAGCGGCCGTCGCGGGAATAGACCGGCGCCCAGTCGAGGGCCGGATCGTCGAGGATCGGGACGGCGGCTTCCGCCGCGCGCTGCGAGCCGTCCGCCGCCACGCTCCAGAGGTCGCGTTGAAAGCTCTGCGCGCGCAGGCCCCAGAAGGCGATCCGGCGGCCGTCCGGAGACCAGGTCGGGCCCACGGCGTCGTGCTCGGTCACCCGCCGGCGCTTGCCGGAGTCGACGCGAACCGCCCAGAGCTCGCTCGTCGAGTTGCGCGACGTCGGCGACTCGATCCCTTCGGTCACGACCGCGAGCTCGCTCCCGTCGGGCGACCACGTCGGAGTGAACCCGAGGTCGGTGACCCGACGGTTCGACTCGCCGGTCACGCCCATGACGAAGATGCCGCCGCCGCCGCACTCCGAACGGTAGGCGATGGAGCGTCCATCGGGAGAGAAGGCGGGGTCGAGATCGTCGTCTTCGCAATCGGTGGTGAGCGGGATCGCCTTGGCGCCGTCGATCCGCTGCAGGAAGAGGTCGTAGTCCTCGCCCGGGCCGTCGCGCTTGGTGAAGACGAAGCTCTCGCCGTCCGGGGAGATCGTCGGCCGGCTCTCGCCACCCGGCAGCCGGGTGAGCTGGCGGAACGAGGGGAGCTGGCGCGCGGGCTCCGCGCCGCCGGGGGCGTGGGCGCCGCGCAGGAGCCAGCCGGCGAGGAGCCCGGCCGCCGCGGCGGCCGCCGCGAGGCCGAGCGCGAGGCCGGACCGGCGCGCGGCGACGGGCGGCGCGGACGGGCTCGGCGCGGGCTCGCCGCCGCCGACCGCCTCGTCGATCGCGAGCCGTGCGTCGCCGATGTCGCGCAGCCGGTTCCTGGGGTTCCGCTCGAGACAGCGGCGGAGCACGCCGCGGATCGCCGACGGCGTCGCCGTGGGCAGCGCGGTCCAGTCGATCTCCTGGCGCAGCACGGCGGCGAGGGTGTCGGAGGTCGTCTCGCCCTCGAAGAGCCGCCTGCCGGTCAGCATCTCGAAGAGAACGACGCCGAAGGCCCAGATGTCGGCGCGCTTGTCGACCGCTCCGCCGCGTGCCTGCTCGGGAGCCATGTAAGCGGCCGTGCCGAGGATCACCCCGAGCTGCGTGCCGTGCACGGCGGTGAGTGTCGGCGACTGCATCATCGCCGGCGAGCGCGCGAGATCCCCGGCAACGGCGGAAGCCGATCCCGCCGCCGGATCCATCGCCTTCGCCAACCCGAAGTCGAGGACCTTGGCTTTCCCTTCAATGGAAGCCTTTACGTTCTGGGGCTTGAGATCGCGGTGGACGATCCCCTTCTCGTGGGCCTCTTCCAGCGCTTCCGCGATCTGTTTCGCGAGAGAAAAAGCTTCATCCAAGGGTAAGGCCCCCCGCGCCAGGCGGTCGGCGAGGGTCGGGCCCTCGACCAGCTCCATGACGAGGGCGTGGCTCTCGCCGCTCGTCTCTAATCCATAGATCTGAGCGATGTTGGGGTGGTTGAGCTGGGCGAGCAGCTGCGCTTCGCGCTCGAACCTTGCGAGCCGTTCCTTGTCCTGGGTGAAGGCTGCGGGCAGGACCTTGATCGCGACGTCGCGCTTCAGCTTCGGGTCGTGGGCGCGATAGACCTCGCCCATGCCACCCTCGCCGAGCTTGGCGGTGATCTCGTAGGGGCCGAGCTTCGTACCGATCATTCGCGGGATCCCGACCCTGGCGGGCGGTTCATTCTGGAAGACCGCCGGTCAGGACGAAGATGTCGGCGGTGTCGGTGTCGCGGGTGTAGGCGGCGAGCTTGCCATCGGCCGAGAGGCTGCCGTTGTGAACGTGCCAGCGGCCTTTGCCTTCGGTCAGCGCGCGCGGCTCTCCGAGTGCCCGCGGAAGGTCGCCCGGCCGGGAGGGGGGCGCGAGCGCGAGGACGTAGAGATTCAGATTGAGGTGGCTCTCGGCGAGAAGAAAGGAGGCGAGTCGGCCGCCGGAATCGACCGTGACTTCGCGCACCCAGCCGCGGTGGAGGAGCGCGTCGGCGCCGCTCTCGAGGTCGGCAGCGCGGAGCTCGAGGCCGGCGCCGTCCTTTCCCTCCCGCGTAAAGAGCACCGTGCGTCCGTCGCGATAGAACTCGAGCTCGCGCAGACCCGGCAGGAGCGGCCCTGCCACGGTGCCGTCGCGGGCCAGCGTCCAGAGCGCCGCGCTGCCGGTGTCGTCCAGGGCCGCGAGGCCGATGCGCGAGCCGTCCGGCGCCCACTGGGCCCAGAAGGGGCGGAGGGCCTCGATCGCCGCGACGCCCTTCCCGACCCGCTCGAGCCGGCCGCCGTCGAGGGTCACCGTCCAGACGGCCTGGGCCGCGTCGCGATCCGAGACGAAGAGCAGCGACTTCCCGTCGGGCGCCCAGGTCGGAGCCCAGTCGAAGGCCGGATTGTCGGTCAGCTTCCGTTCCTCGCCCGACTCGAGGTCGAGCAGCCAGATCTCGGAGTTGCCGGTCCGGTTCGACATGTACGCCACGTTCCGGCCGTCGGGCGAGATCCTGGCGGCGAAGTTGTCGTGGGTGTGGAAGGTCAGGCGTCGCTGGCTCGATCCGTCGACGGCATCGAGGTAGAGATCGGTCTGGTGCCCGGAGGTCGCCATCGCGATCCGGCCGTCGCGCGCGACGGCCGGCGAGTTGACGAGCGTCGGGCTCAGCGAGAGTGGAGACCGGCGTTTCGAAGCGAGATCGATCTTCCAGACATTGCCTTCCCCCGTCCGGTCCGAGACGAAGAGCACCGCATCGCCCGCGGGGGTGAAGACCGGCTCCGAAGCGTTCTCGGAGCCGTTGGTCAAGGGGCGCGGCGGGGAGCCGTCGAGCTCCAGGAGACTCAGGGTCGACCTGCCGCCGGAGGTCGGCGCGCTGACCAGGACCACCCGCTTACCGTCCGGGGCAACCGATGCCTGGCTCAGGCCGTGGCCTTCGATCGGCGGGCTGAGCTCGCGCTCCTGGCGCCCTTCGAGGTCGATGCGCCAGAGCGCCGCTCCCTGTTTCTCCCGCGCGCGGGTGAAGACCAGCCACTTCCCGTCGGGTGACCAGGGCTGCTTGCCGAGCGCGACCCTCGCGTCGGATTCGGGCTCCCGCTGCGGCAGGTCCACCAGTTTCTGCGCCGGCCCGCCGAGCGGCGAGACCAGGAAGATGGAGGCGCGGCCGTCCTTGAACGAGGTGAAGGCGATCCACTTGCCGTCGGGCGACCAGCGGGGCGCGGTCTCGTCGTAGGGAGATCTGTAGAGCGAGAGGGGTGCGCCGCCAGCGGTGGGCAGGACGAAGAGGTCCACCGAACCCTCCGCAGAGTGCGAGTAGGCGAGCAGGGAGCCGTCGGGCGACCAGCTGCCCGGCTCCTCGACGCCGGCGAAGCTGGTCAGAGGCGTGAATCGGCCCTCGACCGCGAGGGCGCCGCCGAGCTCGATCGGCTCCCTGCGCAGGGTAAGGAACGCCGCCGCGGCCAACGCCGACAGAGCGATCGCCCAGGGCAGAAAGCGGAGCCACGCGCGGGCTGACGGCGCGGGAGCGGGCGACGTCGAGTCAACTGCGCGGTCGGCGCCGGCGTCGCGGCCGGCGGCGAGGTCCTCGATCACCAGCCGCGCGTCGGCGATGTCGTGCAGGCGGTTCCTCGGGTTCCGTTCGAGGCACCGGCGCATCAGCGTGCGGATCGCCGCGGGCGTCGCCGCGGGCAGCGCCGTCCAGTCGATCTCCTGGCGCAGCACCGCGGCGAGGGTGTCGGAGACCGTCTCGCCGGCGAACAGCCGTCGGCCGGTCAGCATCTCGAAGAGGACGACACCGAACGCCCAGATGTCCGCCCGCTTGTCCACGCCCTGGCCCCGCGCCTGCTCGGGAGCCATGTAGGCGGCGGTGCCGAGGATCACGCCGAGCTGCGTGCCGTGCGCCGCCGTCAGGGTGGGAGACTGCATCAGGGTCGGCGAGCGCGCCGCGTCGGCTCCCGGCGAGGCCGCGCCGGCGCCCGGCTCCATCGCCTTGGCCAGGCCGAAGTCGAGGACTTTGGTTCTTCCTTCTATGGAAGCTTTGATGTTCTGGGGCTTGAGGTCACGATGAACGATGCCCTTGTCGTGGGCCTCCTCCAACGCTTCCGCGATCTGCTTTGCGATGGAAAGGCTTTCATCTAAGGGTAAGGCTCCCTGCGCGAGGCGGTCGGCGAGGGTCGGACCCTCGACCAGCTCCATGACGAGCGCGTGCGCCTGGCCGCTGGTCTCGAGGCCGTAGATCTGGGCGATGTTGGGATGATTCAGACTTGCGAGCAGCTGCGCCTCGCGTTCGAAGCGGGCCAGGCGCTCCCTGTCGGCAACGAACGCCGCGGGCAGGACCTTGATCGCAACGTCGCGCTTCAGCTTCGGGTCATGGGCGCGATAGACCTCGCCCATCCCACCCTCGCCGAGCTTGGCGGTGATCTCGTAGGGGCCCAGACGCGAGCCCGGTGTGAGCGAAAACTGGTTCTCTAGCGACAGGCCGGGGAGCCTACTGCGACTCGGCGGCAGCGCCTACTGTCGAGATTCTCCCCAGGGGGCCTGTCGGACCGGGGTGTCGTTCCGGCCCCACCCTCGGCGGGCCACGGAGGTCCAGGAAGCGGGCGGGCGCCGCGAGGGCCTCGGTGACGCGCTCCCTCAGGTGCCCGTCTCGGCGTCCCACCGCGAGCAGTCGCCCGACTCGAAGTCGTCGGCGAACAGGAGGTCGCCGAAGAAGAGGGGGTCGGTCGCGACCGTCGTGGCGGGCTCGTCGATGAGCGTCAGGTCGGACTCGGCGTCGATGGCGAGGACTTCGGCGGCGGGCAGGCGCACGACGATCGGGTTGGGCGTTGCGCCGCTCGCGCCGGCCGCGGCCGTGAACGCCACCCAGAAGCGCTGCGACTCCCCTGGCGAGAGGCGGGCGTCCGGGTCCCCCAGCAGCGATACCGCCTGCCGCCCCGCGGCGTCGAGGCTGAGCGTCGTCATCGTGCGCACGAGCGGCTCGAGGCCCGGCTCGAAGATCCCGTTGTCGTCGTCGCGGAAGATCTCGATCCGATCGACGAGCGCGTTGGCCTGCGTCGAGGTGAGCGGAGCGCCGCCCGGAGTGACGAGGTCCAGGAAGACCACGTCCACCTCGGCGTCCGAATCCAGGATGCGGCCGTGGTGGGACACGATGACCGAGAGGATCGCGGCGCGCTCGCCGTCGTGAAGGTGGCTCGGCGCCTCGTCGTAGGCGAGCGTCGAGTACTGGCCGCCGACGTTCTCGTACCAGAGCAGGGCATCGGCCGTGCCGCCGGCGGCGACGGCGAGGTCGAGGTCGCCGTCGCGGTCGAGGTCGCCGACGTCGACGTCCCAGGGCGAGTCGACGGCCTGTTCCATCTGGTAGCGGGTCCAGGTGCCTCCGTTGCCGTAGTTGAACCAGGCCCAGACGGCGTCGCCGGCCTGCCCGGCGGCGACCACGTCGGCGTCGCCGTCGGCGTCGAGGTCGGCGCAGCGCACGCCGGCGCCGTCGTCGAAGGTCCCCGTTCCCACGGCGTGCTCGCTCCAGAGCTGGCCGGTGCCGTCGTCGTTCTCGTACCAGTGGATGGCGTCGGCCAGCCGCTCGAGCGCGACGACGTCGAGGTCGCCGTCGCGGTCGACGTCACAGAGGTCGAGGCCGCGCGGCCCGTCGATCGTCGTCGTCACGCTGTCGATCAGCCAGGGGTCGGGGTAGCGGTTGAGGTAGACGTTGATCCGGTCGCCGTCGTAGGCGCTCGCCACGATGTCGGGGCGGCCGTTGCGGTCGAGGTCTCCGACCTTCACGTCGAAGGGCCCGTTCAGCGACCAGAGATCGTAGTAGTCCCAGTCCGAGCCGACCCCGTCCGCGTTGAGCAGCAGCGAGAGCTCGTCGTCGTCGTAGCCGGCGGTGGCGAGGTCGATGTCGCCGTCGAGGTCGAAGTCCGCCGGCATCGCGCGATGTGCCCCGTCGAGGTCCGAGAGGAGGGCGAGCTGCGTCCAGGCGGGATCCCAGGCGCCGTCGTTCCGGTACCAGTTGACGTCGTCGGCCGCGACCGCGGCGCCGATCACGTCGCGATCGCCGTCGCCGTCGAGGTCGGCGGTCGACAGCGCCCGGGCGCCGTCGAAGGTCGCGTCGATCGTCTCGCTCCACCAGGTGTTCGAGTCGGGGATGACGGCGAGGCAGGCGGCGAGCGCGTCCCCGTCCCAGAGCGCGTAGCCGATGTCGAGCCAGCTGTCGCCGTTGAGGTCGGCGACCGTGACCGCGCGCGGGTCGGCGAGGCCGGACCGGACGGTCAGGGGTTCGGCGGCGACGAAGCGGCGGTGGATGGTCTCGTTGCGCCACCAGGAGACGATGTCGCCGGTGTACGACGCCGCCAGGAAGTCGAGATCGCCGTCGAGATCGAGATCGGCGGCCTCGAGCGCGCTCGGCGTCTCGAATCCGGTGGCGACGGAGCGCTCGACCCAGCTCGTCCCGTTCGCCGCGGTGTTGTCCCACCAGGAGATCTCGCCGGAGAGCCACGCCCGGCCGAGGATGTCGAGGTCGCCGTCCTGGTCGACGTCGGCGAGACCCACCTGCTCGACGTCGTCGAAGCTCGACACGACGTCGTGGCGGGTCCAGGAGGCGCCGGCCTTCTCGAACCAGGCGACGGCGTCGTCGGACTGCCCGGCCGCCGCGACGTCGAGGTCGCCGTCCCGGTCGATGTCGCCGAGCGCCACCGAGCAGGCGCCGCCGAGCGCGGCGGTGACGGTCTCCTCGACCCAACCGCCGTTGGCCGGCGTGCCGTCGTTGCGGTAGACGTAGATCTCGCCGGGGAAGAATTCCGTGGCGACCAGGTCCGGATCCCCGTCCTCGTCGAGATCCCCGGTGGTCAGCTGCCGGAGCGTGCCGCCGTCCCCTGCGATCGTGCGCGCGGTCCATACGCTCTCAGGATCCCCGGGATTCGCCGCCCAGAAGAGCCCACCCCCTCCGTACTGGATCGAGGTGGAATAGAACACGTCGAGGTCGCCGTCGCCCTCGGCGTCGTCGAGGGCCACGTCCCAGACGCTCCCCTCCGCGACCTGGGCGATCGCGTGGATCGTCCAGTCCCCGCCCCCGCGCGTCGGGTTGCGCAGCCAGAGGACCTCCGCGTCCTCCGGGTCGGCGCCGGCCACGACATCACTCTGACCGACGACGATGTCGTTGTCGCCGTCGCGGTCGAGGTCGCCCACCGCCAGCGTGCGCGGAGTGGGAACGAGGTCGGTCACGGTGACGCCGACGAACGTCGAGCCGATCTTGTAGAGGTACTCGACCCTCCCGGCGCTCCACGAACAGGCCACGATGTCGGCGAGCTCGTCGCCGTCGATCTCGGCGACGGCGAGGTCGCGCGGCGCGTCGAGGTCGTCCTCGACCTGGGCGCCGGCGGCGAACGGCACCGTGGCGGCGGACGCGGGGGAGGAGAGGAGCAGCGTTGCGAGGGTCAGCCAGCGGACGTGGCGCATGGAAACCTCCTGTGAACAGGGGCACCATCTCAGCCGCGAGGCGATCCGGGAATGGACGAACGCGACAACCTCGTGGAGATTCGCGACAACCGCGCCGGAGCCGCGGGCGGGAGTGCAGTAATCTGCCGCCTCGCGGAGGGCGCGTGAGGGAATCGGGGGA
Source organism: uncultured Acidobacteriota bacterium (assembly GCA_963803995.1). Taxonomy (GTDB): domain Bacteria; phylum Acidobacteriota; class Thermoanaerobaculia; order Multivoradales; family JAGPDF01; genus JACTMI01. The sequence goes on along the minus strand of CAWDOT010000019.1, from coordinate 56,044 downwards.
TAACGGAGCGGTGTTGGAGATCCGGCGTCTGGGGCCGGGCGCGGAGGCCGGAGTCGGAGCCCTGCTCGCCCGCGCCTTCGCCGCGGACCCGATCTTCGCCTGGATCGAGCCGGCGGGGCCGGCGCGGGCCGCCTTCCTCGAGCGCTTCATGACGGCGCTCACCCGCCGCAGCCTGCTCTACGCCGAAGTCTGGGCCACCGCCCCCGAGCTGGCCGGGGCCTCGCTCTGGAAGGGCCCCGACCTGCGCGACCTCTCTGCCGCGCAGCTCGCGTCGACCGGTCTCGACGGGATCGCCGAGTGGCTCGTGCCGCGCGCCTTCGCCCGCTTCGAGGCGGTGTTCGACCCGGTCGATGCAGCGCTCGAGGCCGACGTGCCCGGGCCGCGTTGGTACCTGGGTGTGCTCGGTGTCGCGCCCGAGCGGCAGGGGCAGGGCCTCGGCACCCGCCTGATGCGGCCGGTGCTCGAACGCGCCGACCGGGAGGGCCTGCCGGTGACGCTCGAGACCGGCCAGCCCCGGAACCTCCCGATCTACCGCCGCCACGGCTTCGAGGTGCTGCGCGAGCTGCCGCCGCCCGAGCCGGGCGGCCCGCCGGTCTGGACGATGCGCCGGTTGCCGCGGCGGCCCTGAAGGCGAATCGACTCCCCGTCAGTGAACGACCGCCGACCAGGCGACGGTCGTGCCGGTTTCGAAGCCGTTGCGGAAGATCCTCCCGCCTGGATCCGGAGTCCCGGCGCGCGCGAAGGAGCCGCGCCCGGTGCCCCAGAGGACCCGCGCCGAGGCGGTGCCGGGCAGGTCGTAGGCGACGACGCCCGAGGATGCGGTCTGGATCACCACCTCGAGGTCGGCGTCGGCGTCGAGGTTGGCGAGCGTCGGCGCGGCGAGCGCGCCGTTCCAGGTGGGGGAGGCGCCGAGCGCGGCGGGCAGCGGCACCTGGTGGAGGAGCGTGCCGGTGGCCGAGAGCACGAGCAGCGCGCCGTTGGCGCCCGAGCCCTTCTGCGTCCAGGTGGTCGCCAGCACCTCGGCCGCGCCGTCGGCGTCGAGGTCGGCGACGACCGGCTCGGAGGCGAAACGGAAGAACCCCTCCGCCGCGGAGTAGACCGGGTAGGGCCAGGGGCCGTGCTCGGTGCGGTCGAGCCAGAAGGCGTGGAGCTTGCCGGCGAAGTCGGAGAAGAGGATCTCGAGCTCGCCGTCGCCGTCGAGATCGGCGACCGCCGGGTTGTATCCCGCGCTCTCGATCACGTCGTAGTCCATCGAGAGCGGCGCGCCGAGGTCGACCGGCGCGGCGGACCAGTCGTGGCTCGCGGTGACGAAGCGGCCGCGGTCCGCCTGGAAGACGTAGACGCCGGTGTAGCGGGTGGTCTCGCCGCCGGTGCAGTCGTAGGTGCGGCCCGTCGCCACCACCTCGGGTGCGCCGTCGCCGTCGAGGTCGGCGACGACGGCCGGACCGTCGGCGAAGTTGGTGCGGTAGCTCTCCGCGCGGACGCCGTTGCACATCCCCCAGCCGCGCAGCTCGGTGGCGAGGCTCTCCCAGACCCCGACCTCGCCCCAGTTCTTGCCGCCGTAGACGGGATCGGCGAGGAGGTGCGCGCCCGCCGCGTCGTAGGCGCAGATGTAGTGGACATCCGAGGGCACGACGACCTCGAGCGCGGCGTCGCCCTCGAGATCGGCGAGCGCGATGTTGTTGTTGTAGACGCCCCAGGCGTAGCCGCCGTCGCCGGCCACCTGCGGCCAGCCCGCGCGCGTCGTGCCGTCGTGCTCGAGCACCCAGGCATTGGTGGCGCTGCCCCGCGCGGCGCCGACCGCGATCTCGAACGTGCCGTCGCGGTCGAGGTCGCCGACCGCGAGCGCGCGCAGCTCGTTGCCGATCGGCTGCCGCGGCCAGCCCTCCTCGAACCAGCCGTCGGCCCGGTAGACGGAGACCCAGCCGCCGCCGTGCGCGGCGACGATCTCGGGGTCGCCGTCGTCGTCCAGATCCTCGACGACGATGCCCGGCCAGGTCCGTCCGACGCTGTCCGCTTCCGGCTCGGACCGGTCGTGGCCGGAGGCCACCCGCCACTCGAGCGCGCCGGTCGCTCCGTCGAGCGCCACGATCGAATAGGCGGAGGCGACGACCTCGGGCAGGCCGTCGCCGTCGAGGTCCGCCACGGCCGGCGAGGAGTACCAGCCGGTCTCGCACCAGGAGGCGTAGCAACCGCCGTGCTGCCACTTGAGAACCGGCGCCGAAACCGCCGCCGCGGCCGGCCGGGCGGGGCAACAACAGAGCAGGGCGAGCAGGATCGGGACCTTCAAGGCGTGGCTCCGGTAGCGACGATACTGCGGCGGGGGTCGCAGGCGCGTGATCTCCTGCACTTCGCGCCGGTTCGCGGCTGGGGAGCGAGGCGCCGGCCCGCGCGTAACCCTCCGGCACCGGTCTCCGTATCCGGTGGCATGAGGTGCGCGAGGAGAGCTGCGCGGAGCGCCCGCGTCGGGGCGCTGCTCGCGATCCTGCCGATCGCTTTCGCCGGCGGCGCCGCGGGCTCGAAACAAGATGTCGCGGGGCGGGGCGCGCGCGCCCTCTACCAGGCGCACCGCGCGGAGACTCCCGTGGCTGTCGACGGCCGGCTCGACGATGCGGCCTGGAGCCAGCCGCCGACCTTCGAGCTCGCCTACGAGATCCGCCCCGGCGAGAACACGCCGGCGGGGGTGCGCACCGAGGGGTGGGTCGCCTTCGACGACGAGTACGTCTACTTCGCCTTCCGCTGCCAGGACCCCGACCCGGAGCGGATCCGGGCGCGCTTCACCGACCGCGACAGCGCCTTCCAGGACGACTTCGTCGGCGTCGTCCTCGACACTTTCGACGACCAGCGCCGCGCCTTCGAGTTCTTCGTCAACCCGCTCGGCGTCCAGATGGACCTGGTGCAGGACGACGTCAACTCGGTCGAGGACGAGACCTGGGACGCGATCTGGGCTTCGGCCGGCACGGATCACCGCCGAGGGCTACGAGGTCGAGGCGGCGATCCCGTTCTCGTCGCTGCGCTTCGTCGCCGACGGCGGGCGTCGGACCTGGGGCATCGACGCGGTCCGCATCTGGCCGCGCGGCGACCGCGTCCAGCTCGCGCTCGGGCCGCGCGAGCGTGGCCGGAACTGCTATCTCTGCCAGGCGGCGCAGCTCGAGGGGCTGGAGGGGGCGCGCCCGGGCCGCGACCTCGAGGTGATCCCGACCCTGACCGGCAGCCGCTCGGAGACACGCGATCCCTTCCCCTCGGCGCCGCTCGCCGAGAGCGACCAGGCGACCGAGCTCGGTCTGACCGCGCGCTGGGGGATCACGCCCGACCTCAAGCTGCTCGGCGCCTACAATCCGGATTTCTCCCAGGTCGAGGCCGACGCGGCGCAGCTCGCGGTCAACAACCAGTTCGCGATCTTCTACCCGGAGAAGCGCCCCTTCTTCCTCGAAGGCGCCGACTCCTTCGACACCACGATCGACGCCGTCTACACGCGCGACATCGCCGACCCCGACTGGGGGCTGAAGCTCACCGGCAAGCAGGGCGCCGGCGTCCTCGGCTTCTTCCTCGCCGAGGACGCCGTGACCAACCTGCTGCTGCCCTCGGCCGAGGGCTCGGAGCTCGCCAGTCTCGACAGCGGCAACCTCTCGGCGGTCGCCCGCTACCGGCGCGACGTGCTCGGCAATTCGACGATCGGCGTGCTCTATGCGGGGCGCGAGGGGGACGAGTACCACAACCGGTTGCTCGGCTTCGACGCCCGCTTCCGTCTCGACGAGAGGCACTCCCTGCGCGTCGAGGCGATGGGGTCGCGCACCCGCTATCCCGACGCGTCGGCGGGGGAGCTCGGCCAGGAGAGCGGCGAGCTCGACGGCCACGCGCTCGCCCTCCGCTACAACTACAGCACCCGCGACTGGGGCGCCTACGTCCAGTACGACGATCGCGGCGAGGGCTTCCGCGCCGACCTCGGCTTCGTGCCTCAGGTCGACTACCGCAAGGGCGTCGTGGGCGGCGAGCACATCTGGCACGGCGACGGCGAAACCTGGTACGACCGCATGTGGCTCGGCGCCGACTACGACGAGACCTGGCGGCAGAACGGCGACTTCCTGGAGCGCGAGCTCGAGCCCTGGTGGAGCTTCCAGGGCCCGCTCCAGTCCTACTTCGAGCTGCGGCCGGGCTGGCGCGAGTCGAGCTACCAGGGGGTCGACTTCGAGGAGAGCTGGGTCTACCTCTTCTCGGAGGGGCAGCCCTGGTCCTGGCTCTACGCCAACGTCGAGGCGAAGGCGGGCGACGCCATCGACTTCGCCAACGTGGCGCCCGCCGACGAGCTCTACCTCGCCGCCTTCGCCCGCTTCCGCCCCGGGCGCCACCTCCAGCTCTCGGTTCAGCAGACGATGCAGCAGCTCGACCGCGCCGAAGGGCGGCTCTTCCGCGCCGACCTGACCGAGGTGCGCCTCGTCTACCAGTTCAACCTGCGCACCTTCGTGCGCTGGATCGGCCAGCGGGTGGCGATCGTCCGCGACCCCGACCTCTACATCGACGCGGTCGAGGCGGCGAGCGAGGACCTCTTCAACCAGCTCCTCTTCTCCTACAAGCTCAATCCGCAGACGGTCCTCTTCCTGGGCTACTCGGACAGCTTCCGCAACGACTTCGCCGGCGACCTCACCCGCGAGGGGCGCACCTTCTTCCTCAAGCTCGGCTACGCCTGGCGCGGCTAGGGGCCGCCGAACGCCGAGTGCTATCCTGCGCGGCGGGGCGCGCGGGGGCGCCTCTCCCGCCGAAAGTCGACGACACCCCGCCGTCGCTCTGCGATCGTTCGTCCACAGCGACTTTCTCGAGCCCGGCCGGAGCGGGGAGCGGCTCGAAGAGGGAGTTGCCATGGCCGGACTGGTCGAAATCCTCCGTTCCCACGCCCGCATCCTGCAGCGCGAAGCCCGCGCCGGATCCCCCGCCGCCCGGGCGCGGCTGCGCGCGCTCGCCGGGCTGCGCGACCTCGACGACGCCACGCTCGCCGAGACGGCTCAGCGCCGTCACGCGCTCGCGGCGATCGCCCAGGAGCTCGGATTCGCGGGGTGGCCGCACGCGGCCGCCGTGCTCGGCGGCGAACGCGACGACGACTTCGGGACGCTGCTCTATCCGGCGGGCGGCGCCGCGCACAGCAACCTGTGGAGCGCCGACTACGGAGAGGCGCGCGCGCTGCGCGAGCGGGTCGGCGGCTTCCTGCTCGCCTACAAACGCCACTACTTCGTCGTCGACCGCCACTTCCTCGAGACCCTCGGCCTCGATCCCGGGGATCCGGACTGGGAGCGGATCGGCCGCGACTGGGTCCGCCCGCGGGATCCCGCGGCCCGCGCGCGGCTCTACGCCCGACTCATCCGGCGCAAGACGGCGTTCGCCGGACTCCCCGAGCCGACCGGCTGAGCGCGGATTCGGCGCTCAGGGCTTGCGTGGCGCGGTGAGGACCTCGCCGCCCTGGCGGAGCACCAGGCTGGTGACCGGGCCGCCCGCCGCGGCGCGCACGAACTCGATCTGCGCGTCGACGTCCCTGAAGAAGAAGCGGTCGTCCGCCTCGGGGAAGATCTCGGAGCGGTCCTCTCCGGTCAGCTGCGCGAAGAGGCCGCTCCCGTCGCGGGTGATCGCGAGCTCGAAGCCGGGCGCGAGCGTGTAGACGCCGGCGAGATCGTCGAAGGTCGCCGGGTCGACGGCGATCACGGCGCGTTCGACAGGCAGCGGCTCGTCGGTGCGTGGCGAGCGGAAGACCGGGCCGATGCCATGGTCCACTTCCAGCGCGACGACCCGGCCGGCGGAGTCGCGCCGGAACCGGGCCGTCGTGTCGGCGTCGCCGACCTCAAAGAGATCCTGCCCGATCGGCCGCAGCGGGTTGACCGAGCCGCCGGTGCGCTGCATGCGCAGGCTCTCTCCGGCGCGGGTGACGAACCGCCGCTGATCCCTCGCCTCGGTCACCCGATAGACGCCGACGTAGTCGTCGAGCTCCTGGGCAGCGACCGTGACGGTGGGCGCCGGCGGCTCGGGCCCGCCCCAGGCCAGCTCGGCGACGCGGTGGGCGACGCCGTGCGCGTCGACGGTCGGGTTGTTGGAGAGGACGATCACCAGCAGGTCGCCCTCCGGTACCCGCAGCAGATCGGCGACGAAGCCGTGGATGCCGCCGCCATGTTCGTGCGCCGGGCGTCCGGCAACCGTGGTGACCGCGTTGCCGAGGCCGTAGCGGGTCGAGACGCCGTCATGCTCGCCGCCGCGCAGCACCGCGGGCGTGAACATCCGGTCGCGCGCAGCGGCCGAGACGACCCGGCCCGCCTCGAGCGCGTCGCTCCAGCGCGCGAGGTCGTCGACAGTCGACATCAGCGCTCCCGCCGAGTAGGGCTGGGTGAGCGAGAGGTAGGGCGCGTTGAGCCACCCCGCGGGTCCCTTGACGTAGCCGGCGACCCGGCCCGCGACGACCTCCTCCTGGTGGCCGTAGCGGGTGCCGGTCATGCCGAGCGGTGCGAACAGCTCGGACTCGACGTAGTCCTCGTAGCTCCTGCCGGTCACCTTCTCGATCACCGCCCCGAGCAGCACGTAGCCCGAGTTGCTGTAGCTCCAGCTCTGGCCTGGTTCGAAATCGAGCGGCCGGCCGGCGAACAGGCCGATCAGGGTCGCGAGCGACATGTCCTCGCGCCAGCGCGGGATCCACTCGGGCAGGTCGGTGTAGTTGGGCACGCCCGACGTGTGGGTGAGAAGGTGCTCGAGCGTCACCGTGCGGCCGCCGGTCGGGAAGTCGGGCAGGAAGCGCGTGATCGGGTCGGTGAGCGCGAGCCTGCCCTGCTCGGCGAGGCGCAGGATCGCCGCCGCGGTGAACTGCTTCGTCACCGAACCGATCTCGAAGACCTGCTCGGGCGCGATGGGGACCTCGTAGTCGAGCTGGGCGAGACCGTATCCCTTGCGCAGCACGACGGCGCCGCTCCGCTTGACCAGGACCGCGGCGCCGGGAGCGCCGCCGGGATAGGCGCGGGCGATCTCGGCATCGGCGAGCCGGGCGAACTGCTCGTCGGCCGGAGAGACCGCGGCACCGGCAGGAGGCAGGACGGAGAGCAGGAGGGCGAGCAGGCCGACAGCGAGAGCGGGTCGATTCATGGGCCCCTTTCTTGCGGACGGAGCGCGCGGCAGACGCCCGTGGCGTCACTCTAGTGCGCGACCGGCTCCGGACTCCAGCGCCGGAGCCGGTTCCGAAGAGGCGTCCGCGCCGCGGGCCGGGAGCGAGGGATTCGGCACGGTGAAAAGGGGCTAGAGTTGCTGGCTCGATGTCCTACCCAGCCGAGCGCGCGGCAGCCTCCGTGATCCGACGACTGGCCGCACCGGTGGCGCTTCTCCTCGCCCTGCTCGCCGTCGGTTACGTCCTGCTCGACGATCTCGACGGCGGCCCGCGCTCGGCCGGCCCTCCGGCCGTGCTGCTCGCCGCGCCGCCGGGCTACCGGATGCTGGAGGGTGGCGAGCTCTCCCGCGCCGATGCCGCCCGGCGCCTCGCGGCCGCCCTCGATGCGAGTCCCGCCGAGGCGCGGCTGGGCCTGCACTTCACCAGCGGCGGCTTCGAGCTCTTCTGGCTGGCCGATCGGGCGGAGCCCGCGGCACCGGTGCTGACCGAGCTCAGCGCCGGGCCGACCGGCACGCGGGTCGAGACCCGGTATCCCGGCCCGCTCGGGCCGCGCCTGGACTTCGCCCGGACGGCGGGCGGCTGGACCCCCCCGGAGCGGCTCGTCCGGAAGCGCGCAACCTCTACCATTAGGCGCTGCGCTGCCGCGCGGCGCCGTGCGGTCCGCGGGCGGGTGCGGATTGCCGCACTGCGACAATAGAATGGGACCAGAAACTGCCGCTCGCGGTGGTCGCGGGGAGCCGGGGGACCCGAGGCTCCCCGCGCCGCGACGAACCGGGACGGGAGGTGCGGTTTGGCGTCCATGCTCGAGATCCGCGAGGGGGTGCTCGCGGCCTACCCCGATGTCTACACGCCGGAGGTCCTGGCGGCGCTCGAGGCGCTGGCGCCGCACGACCGCGAGCGGCGCGAGCTGATGGCCCGGCGCGCCGCGCGGCGCCGCGAGCGCGCGTCGGCGCGGCGGCCGATCGAGTTCCTCGATCCGAAGACGCCGATCGGGCATACCGGACTCACGGTCGCCGACGCCCGCGCCGGCAACTTCGACGGCGGCGTGATTCCGCCCGACCTCGAGCGCCAGTGGATCCAGGGCACCGGCCCGGCCACCCGGCCGCACGCGCCGGTCGACCAGGGGCTGCGCAACATCGCCTACGCGCTGCTGTCGGGCGCCGACGGCTGGATGTTCGACGGCGAGGACGCCCTCGGCCAGGTCGGGACCATGGCGCTCGACAACCAGCGCAACCTGAAGCTGGCGATCGCCGAGACGCCCACCTTCCTCGACGTGGCCGACCGGGTCGCGGACGAGATGAACGAGTGGGCGCGCGGTTTCTTCGGCCGGCCGATCGTCGAGGACTGGCGCCGTCAGCTCGAGTTCACCACCCGCATCTTCCGGGCACGCGGGCTCCACCTGGACGACCGCCACGTCCGCCGCTGGGGGGGCGGCGGCTTCTCGGCGTCGATCGTCGACCTCGCGCTCTACGTGGTGAACAACCACGCGGCGCTGCGCGCCGAGGGGCGCTCGATCGTGCTCTACCTGCCCAAGATCCAGACCGCCGAGGAGGCCGCGTTCTGGAACCTGCTGCTGGCCGCGCTCGAGCGCCACCTCGCGCTGCCGGTCGGGACGATCAAGGTCTACGTCCTGGTCGAGCAGATCGAGGCGAGCTTCCAGCTGATGGAGATCCGCGCCGCGCTGGCGCCCCACTTCGTCGGCTTCAACACCGGCCGCTGGGACTACATCAACAGCGTCGCCGACGCGCTCGCCTGGGACCGCGAGTTCGTCAACCCGAACATCGACGCGATCGGGATGACCTACGGCTACATGCGCGTCTACGAGGACCGCGTGCGCCGGGCGGTCAACACGCCCGACCGCAACGGCCGCTGCGCGCTCTGGCAGGGCGGGATGGAGACCAACATCCCGGTCGGCAGCGCGGAGGGCGTGGCGGCCGGCATGAAGCGGGCCGTCGCCGGCGCCGAGCGCGAGCAGCGCGAGGGCGCGAGCGGCAAGTGGGTCGCCCACTGGAAGATGGTCCACATCGTGCGGCCGGTCTGGGAGCGCGCGGGCCAGACCAACCAGCTCGGCCGGAAGTTCGCGCCGCTCACCTACACGGCGGCCGACGCGGCGGGGCTGAGGTTGCTCGAGCCGGCGCCGCGCACGGTGCGCGGGGCGCGCGACCTGCTCTCCGTCGCGCTCCAGTACGGCAACGCCTTCGGTCAGGGTTTCCAGGCCGCCGCGCTCAAGCCCGCCGACTTCTTCGGCGACGACGTCGGTGCTCTACCTGATGGAGGACATGGCGACCGGCGAGATCCGGCTGTCCATCCTCTGGGAGTGGCTGCACAAGCAGGCGCGCCTGAACGAGGACGACGCGGAGACCGGCGCGCGCGCCGGCGACGTCTTCGACGACCGGCTCTTCGGGCGGCTGCTCGCGGAGGAGACGGCGAAGCTCGTCGCCGCGCGGAACAAGGACGTCCACGACGACTCGAAGTCGACCACGCTGCCGATCGCGCGCGCGATCGTCGACGCCTACGTCCGGCACCCGGCGAAGGCGCCCTGGTACATCGACCTGCTGAACCTCAACCTCGACAACCACGACCTCGGCCGGGCCGAGCGGCGGATCGCCGCCTACCTCGCCGCCTTCGACAAGGACGGCACGCGGCTCACCGAGAACCTCGATTTCGGCATCTGAACGGCGGGAGCGGCGACATGAACCCATTCGAGCAGGAAGTCCAGGCGACCCGGCAGTGGATGGCGAGCCCGCGTTTCGCCGGCATCACGTCGGCTCTACTCGCCGCGCCAGGTGGTCGAGCAGCGCGGCACGATCCGCACCGACTACACCGTCGCGCGCGAGGCGGCGGCGGCCTTCTTCGCGCGCCTGCGCGAGCTGTTCGCCGAGCGGAAGAGCATCACCACCTTCGGCCCCTACTCGCCGGGCCAGGCGGTCGTGATGAAGCGGCTCGGCATCGAGGGGATCTACCTCGGCGGCTGGGCCACCTCGGCCAAGGGCTCGACCAGCGAGGACCCCGGTCCCGACCTCGCCAGCTACCCGCTGTGCCAGGTGCCCGACGAGGCCGCCGTGCTGGTGCGCGCGCTGCTCACCGCCGACCGCAACCAGCAGTACCTGCGCGCGCGCATGACCGAGGAGCAGCGCGCCGCGACGCCGGTCTACGACTACCGCCCGTTCATCATCGCCGACGCCGACACCGGCCACGGCGGCGACCCGCACGTGCGCAACCTGATCCGCCGCTTCGTCGAGGTCGGGGTGACCGGGTACCACATCGAGGACCAGCGCCCGGGCACCAAGAAGTGCGGCCACCAGGGCGGCAAGGTGCTGGTGCCCTCCGACGAGCAGATCAAGCGCCTCAACGCCGCGCGCTTCCAGCTCGACGTCATGGAGGTGCCGGGCATCATCGTGGCGCGCACCGACGCCGAGGCCGCGAACCTCCTCGACGGCCGCGGCGACGAGCGCGACCAGCCGTTCATCCTCGGCGCCACCAACCTCAAGATCCCGTCCTACAAGGTCTGCATCCTGGCGCTGATGAAGCGCTTCTACGAGGCCGGCGTGACGCGAGCTCAACGGCCACCTGCTCTACGCGCTCGCGCCGGAGGAGTACCGCGCCGCCGACGCCTGGCTCGAGCGCACCGGCCTCGCGGCGCTCGCCGCCGAGGCCGCCGCGGCGATCGGCGAAGGCGGGCGGAGGTCACGCTCGACGCCGAATTTCGACAAGGTCGCCTCGCGGCTGGTCGACGCTCTGGGAGGCCGAGGCCGGCCTCGAGACCTACGGCGAGGCGGTGGCCGAGGTGCTCGAGTTCCGCGGCGAGCGAGGGCGAGGCGCTCGAGATGAGCGCCGCCGACTGGCGCCGCTTCGCGAGCCGGGCCTCGCTCTGGACCGCCCGCGAGAAGGCGCGCGCGCTCGGCGTCCACGTCACCTGGGACTGCGAGCTCGCCAAGACGCCCGAGGGCTACTACCAGGTGCGCGGCGGCATCGAGTACGCGATCGCCAAGTCGCTCGCCGCGGCGCCCTTCGCCGACATCCTCTGGATGGAGACGACCTCGGCCAACCTCGCACGAGGCGCGCCACTTCGCCGAAGCGATCCACGCCGAGTTCCCGGACAAGATGCTGGCCTACAACCTGTCGCCGTCGTTCAACTGGGACTCGACCGGCATGAGCGACGAGCGAGATGCGGCGCTTCCCCGAGGAGCTCGGCAAGATGGGCTTCGTCTTCAACTTCATCACCTACGGCGGGCATCAGGTCGACGGCGTCGCGGCCGAGGAGTTCGCGACCGCGCTCCGCCAGGACGGCATGCTGGCGCTCGCCCGCCTGCAGCGCAAGATCCGGCTGGTCGAGTCGCCCTACAAGACGCCGCAGACGCTGGTCGGCGGGCCGCGCCTCGACGCCGCGCTCGCCGCGTCGTCCGGCCGCACGGCGACCACCAAGGCGATGGGCAAGGGCTCGACCCAGCACCAGCACCTGATCCAGACCGAGGTGCCGAAGAAGCTGCTCGAGGAGTGGCTGGCGGGCTGGACCGAGCACTACCAGCTGCCGCACAAGCTGAAGGTCGCAGCTGCGGCCGCAGCGCGCCGGTTCGGAGCTGCTCGAGCTCGCCATCGTCGGCGCCGACGGCGCCCGGCTGGCCAACGTCGTCTTCGCCCCGATCCAGGACCGCCGCGACCGCAACATCCTGTCGGTGCGCGACCAGAACACCTTCGACGAGGCGCTGCGCAAGAAGCGGCTGATGACGCTGCTCCACCTCTGGCTGATCCACCGCTACCGGATCGACTCGGTGCACTACGTGACGCCGACCGAGGACAACCGCTACCAGACCGCGCAAGATGAGGGCGCAGGGGATCTTCACCGAGGTCGACACCGAGGTCGGCCAGATCATCGTCGCCGACGTCAACGCCCCGCGCATCGCGGAGCTGCTCGCACCGGATCGGGGCGCGCTGGGCCGGCTGATCCGCAAGGAGGATTGACCGCTCGCACCGGCCACGATAGAGACCGCGGGATGTCGTCGAGCGGAACGCTCCGCCTGTTTCCCCTCGCGTGGCTGGCAATGGCCGCCGCGGGGAGCGCGTCGCCGCTCGCCATCGCGCCGGCCGCGGGCCCGATCGTGATCGACGGCGCGCTCGACGAGCCGGCCTGGGCCGCGGCGGCGGAGGTGGCGCTGCCCTTCGAGGTCGCTCCCGGCGAGAACACGCCGGCGCCGGTCGCGACGAGCTGCCGGCTCGCTTTCGACCGTCACCACCTCTATCTGGGCTGCCGCGCGGAGGACCCCGAACCGGGCGCGATCCGGGCGCGGCTGACCGACCGCGACCAGCCCACCGAGGACGATCTGATCGGCCTCCGGCTCGATCCCTTCCTCGACCGCCGGCGAGCCTTCGAGTTCTACGTGAACCCGCTCGGCGTCCAGGCGGATCTGTTCCGTGACGACCTCGGCAACGACCGCATGGGGGACAACGAGGACGCGGCCTGGGACGCGATCTGGGACTCGGCCGGGAGGATCACCGCGGGCGGCTTCGAGGTGGAGGTCGCGATCCCCTTCTCGTCGTTGCGCTTTCCGGTGACGAGCGGCCCGCAGGAATGGGGTTTCGGCCTGCTCCGCATCCGCCCGCGCCGCGACCGCGCCGAGCTCTCGACCGAGCCGAGGGATCGCAACCGGAACTGCGAGGTCTGTCAGCTCTCGACGCTCGCCGGCCTCGAGGGGATGTCGCCCGGACGGCACCTCGAGCTCGATCCGACGGTCACCGCGCAGCAGGTGGATCGCCGCACGGCGCCGGACGGCGGGCTCGAGGGCGGCGAGGTCGAGGTCGAGCCGGGTCTGACGGCGACCTGGGGTCCGCTGCCGGACGTCATCCTGTCCGGAGCCCTCAATCCCGACTTCTCGCAGGTCGAGGCCGACGCGCTCGAGCTCGACGTCAACAACCAGTTCGCGATCTTCTACCCGGAGCGGCGCCCCTTCTTCCTCGAGGGCGCCGACTTCTTCGCGACGCCGCTCACGACCGTCTTCACGCGCAACGTCGCCGACCCCGACTGGGGCGGCAAGGTCACCGGCAAGCGGGGCGCGAGCGCCTTCGGCGCCTTCCTCGCCGAGGACGCGCGGACGTCGATCCTGCTGCCCGGCGCCGAACGCTCCGAGCTCGCCGAGCTCGACGAGAGCTCGCTCGACGCCGCGGTCCGCTACCGGCGGGACATCCGCAACGGCGGCGCGCTCGGCTTCGTCGCCACCGGGCGCGAGGCGGGCGACTACCGCAACGGCGTCGCCGGCCTCGACGGACTGCTCCGGTTCAGCGCGGTCGACTCGCTCCGCTTCCAGCTACTCGGCTCGAGCACGCGCTATCCGGCGGAGTTCGCGGCCGAGCACGGACAGCCGGCGGACGAGCTCTCCGACCACGCGCTCTACCTCTTCTATCTCCACCAGTCGCGCATCTGGAGGCTCTCGGCCCAGGTCGAGGACATCGGCCGCGACTTCCGCGCCGACCTCGGCTTCCTGCCCCAGGTCGACCGCCGCTACGGCAAGGCGCTCGCCGAGCGGACCTGGTGGGGAGACCCGGACGACCGCTGGATCCGCTTCAGCCTGGGAGTCGACAGCTCGCGCACCGACGACCAGCGCGGCGAGCCGCTCGAGCGGCTGAACGAGCTCTGGGTCATCCTCGAGGGGCGTCGTGAGCTCTTCTTCTTCACCCAGCTCGCCGACCGGGAACGGACGCTGGAAGGGACGACCTTCGAGGAGCGATTCGTGGAAGGGCACTTTTCGCTCCGTCCCGCCGCCGACCTCGAGCTCGGCCTGGAATGGAAAGTCGGCGACGACGTCGACCTCGCCGAGCTGCGCCCCGCCGACCAGGCGACGATCGCGCCCGAGATCTCCTGGACGCCGGGGCGCCATCTGCGGGCCACGCTCGGGTACGTCCGCCAGGAGCTCGACGTCGAAGCGGGGACGCTGTTCACCGCGCAGCTCACCGAGCTGCGCCTGGTCTGGAACTTCACCGTGCGCAGCTTCGTCCGCGCCATCCTGCAGTACCGCGACCTCGAGCGCGACCCGGAGCTCTACGCCGAGCCGGTCGAGGCGCGCGAGCAGCGGCTCTTCTCCCAGTTCCTCTTCTCCTACCGGCTGAACCCCCAGACCGTCGCCTACCTCGGCTACTCGGACGTCCAGCAGGGGAACGACCGCATCGACCTCCAGCGCGCCGAGCGCACGTTCTTCGTCAAGCTCGGCTACGCCTGGCTGCCCTGAGCCGCTGCTATCCTGATTTGGTCGCGGCGCCTGTGTCGCGGCAGCTCCCCCGACGACTGCGCTGAACTTCGCCGCTCCTCTCCTGCTTGCCGTCGCGCTCGGGATCCTCTCTCTCGGCCTGGGCCTGCGGATTCTCCCGACGCGAGCCGGGGAAGCGGCGCCGCCTCTCGCGGTGCTGGCACCCGCGCTCGGGCTCGGCGCGCTCGCGAGCGGACTCTTCCTGCTCGCTCTCGCCGGCGCCTTCACGCTTCAGGCCGTCGTCGGCCTCGCCTTCCTGACCGCGTGGCTCGCGGTCCGGCCCTGCGCGCGCGCGTTGGTCCGGGCGGCGGACGCTCGAGCGTGGAGCGTCACCGCGATGGTCGCGGCGAGCGGGCCCATGCTGCTCGCTCTCTATCCGCCGACCGCATGGGACGCGACCATCTACCACCTCCCCCTCGCGCGGCGCCTGGTCGAGGCGGGCGCGCTCGAGCTCGCGGACAACCTGCGCTTTCCCGCATTTCCGATGGCCGCGGAGACGCTCTTCGCGCCGGGGCTCTGGGCCGGCGACGGACGCGCCGCCCAGATGGTGTCCGCGTTCGCGACTCTCGCCACGGCGGTTCTGCTTCTGGCCTGGGGGCGCGAGCGACTGGGTCCGTCGCCGATCGCCGCGTTCCCCGCCGCGCTCTGGCTCGGCCATCCGATCGTCGTCTACTACTCCGGCACCGCCTTCGTCGAGCCGCTGCTGGCGCTCTTCACCACCGCGTCGTTCTACGCGATCGACCGCTGCCGACGCGAGCCCGGCGTTGCGGCGGCGCTGCTCGCCGGAGCGTTCGCCGGCTGGGCGGCGGCGACCAAGTACCTGGCACTTCCGGTCCCGCCGCTCGCCGCGGTCGCGCTGCTGCTCGCCGTCCCGACCGGGTGGCGGTGGCGTGCGATCGCGGCCTTTGCCGGCGGTTGCACACTCGCTGCGGCGCCCTTCTACCTCTGGATCTGGGGTGCGACCGGCAACCCGGTCTTCCCCTTTCTTTCCGGGGTCTTCGGGGCCTCGCCCTGGAGCGACATCGAGGGCACCGGGCTTCGATTGCATGGCACTCTCGGCGAACGGCTCGCGACGACGCTGCGCTTGCCCTGGGAGGTCGTCGCCGATCGCGCCCAGGTCGGCGCGCAGCCGCCCTACTCGCCTTTCGTGCTGGCGGCGCTGCCGGCGGGTGTCTGGGCGGCCCTGCGCGCGCCCTGGACGCGTCCGCTGCTCGCCCTGCTCGCCCTGCTCGCCGCGGGCTTCGCCTGGCTCCCCGGCGATTCGCGCTATCTGCTCGGCGGCGCGCCGGCAATCGGGCTGGCGCTCGCGGCGGCGAGCGAGGACCTGCTCCGCCGGGCGCCGCTCTCGGCGCCGGGACGGCAGCGCCTGGCGGCCGCGTTGGTGCTCTGCGCGATCCTGCCCGGCCCTGTCTACGCCGCCTGGCGCGTGGTCCGGCTCGGACCGCCGCCGCTCGGCGCCGCCGCCACCGGGGCCTTCCTGCGCCGCGAGCTGCCGCTCTACGCGGCGGTCGAGAGCGTCCAGCGGCTCGGCGGCGGCGCGGCGACGCTCTACGGCTTCCACGCGGAGCGCACGATCTTCTGGTACGCCGGCCGCCAGATCGGCGACTGGAACGGGCCCTTCCGCTTCAGCACGATCGAGCCGCTGCTCGCGGACCCGGAGCGGCTCTGGTTGCGGCTGCGCGGCTACGGAGCGGACTATCTGCTGGTGCCGCGCAGCCCGGACGCCGCTCTGCCGGGCGCTGCGCTGGCCGGTCTTCCGGGCTTCGAACGGCGCTTCCGCGTGGTCCACGAGGACCCGGAGGCGAGAGTCTTCGCTCTGCGCCCCGCGCGCGGCGAGTAGGGCGCGCGCCGCCGTTCCCGCTTCGGCTCCGGCTTTTGCCGCATTGCGGCGTCCCGCCGTAGACTCCGGACATGGCGAACCTCGATCCCGCCGATCTGCTCGCCTGGTGGCGCCGGCTCGCGCCGCGTCCGGGGGGACGCTGGCTGTTCAGCGTTCTGCTCGGCCGGGGCGTGCGCTACACCGGCTCGATCGCGCCGCGCGTTCTCGAGCTCGCGCCCGGGCGGGTGGTGGTCCGCGTCCGCGACCGCGCCGCAGTGCGCAACCACCTGGGCTCGGTGCACGCCGTCGCGCTCGCCAACCTGGCCGAGGCGTCGAGCGGCCTCGCGCTGCTCTGCGGCCTGCCCTCCGACGCGCGCGCGATCCTCACCGGGCTGTCGATCGAGTACACGAAGAAGGCGCGCGGCACGCTCCGCTCCGAGTGCGACTTCCCGCCGGTGACGACGGCCGAGCCGCGCGAGATCGAGGTCGAGTCGGTCATCCGCGATGCGGCGGGCGACGTCGTCGCGCGCGGCCGGGCGCGCTGGAGGATCGGCCCGAAGCCTCCGGGAGCGGCGCGGTGAGCGCGCTCGCGACGCCGCTCGCCCGCGCGGCCGGCATCGAGGTGCCGCTGCTGTGCGGCGCGATGTACCCCTGCTCGAACCCCGAGCTGGTCGCGGCGGTCTCGGAGGCGGGGGGGCTCGGCATCGTGCAGCCGATCTCGCTCGTCTACGTCCACGGCCACGAGCTCGCGGCCGGGCTCGCGTACATCCGCACGCTGACCGCGAAGCCGATCGGCTTCAACGTGATCGTCGAGAAGAGCGCGCGCGCCTACGAGGAGCGCATGAAGCGCTGGCTCGACGTCGCGCTCGGCGCCGGCATCCGGTTCGCGGTCACCGCGCTCGGCAACCCGCGCTGGGTGGTCGAGCGGATGCACGCGGCGGGCGGCGTGGTCTACCACGACGTGACCGACCTGAAATGGGCGGAGAAGGCGCTGGCGGAGGGGGTGGACGGGCTGATCTGCGTCAACCGCCGCGCCGGAGGCCACGCGGGGCGGCTCTCCGCCGAGGAGCTTCTCGAGTCGCTGGGCGACCTCGGCGTGCCGCTCGTCTGCGCCGGTGGCGTGGGCGACGAAGAGGGTTTCGCGGCGGCGCTCGCGGCGGGCTACGCCGGCGTCCAGATGGGCACCCGCTTCATCGCGACGCCCGAGTGCCGGGCCCACGACGACTACAAGCGGGCGATCCTCGCGGCGCGCGCCGAGGACGTGGTGCTGACCGAGCGGCTGTCGGGCGTGCCCTGCTCGGTGATCCGCACCCCCTACGTCGACCGCGTCGGGACGACCGCCGGCCCGCTGGCGCGCCGCCTGCTGCGCGGTCGCCGCACCAAGCACTGGATGCGGACCCTCTATGCGTTGCGCTCGCTGCGCGAGCTCAAGAAGTCCTCGCTCGAGGGCCCGTCCTACAAGGACGTCTGGCAGGCGGGCAAGAGCGTCGACGCGATCGACGCGATCCTGCCCGCCGGCGAGGTGGTCCGCCGCTGCGCCGCGGCGGCGCGCACGGCGTCGTAGATCCTAGAAGCCGCCGCGGCCGGTCGCGCGCAGGCGGGTCAGCCGGTCGCCGAGGGGCGTGAGGATCGTCGCCTCGAGCCGGCGCCAGCTCGGCTCGACGGCCTCGAAGCGCTGCCGCGCCTCCGCCGCCAGCGCGCGCTGGCTCGCGGTCGGCGCGGCGTCGGCGCCATCGAGGTCGATCGCCAGGCCGAGCAGGTCGTCGTGGACCCGTCCGGGGTCGAGGTCGCGGTCGAGGCCGCCATGCCAGCGGGCGAGCTCGGCGCGCGCCTTCTCGATCTCCTTCCAGAGCTTCTTGACGCTCGGGTCCGAGGCGTCGGCGGCGAGCCTCGCGGTCGCGCCGCGCAGGGCGCCGGCGACCTGCGCGGCGCGTTCGAGGCCGGCGACGACCTCCGCCTGGAAGGCGGCCAGATCGGCGAGCTCGGCGGCGGTCGCCGCGACGCGCGGATCGGCGAGCACTTCGAGCGGTTGCGTGGCCGTCCGGCCGTCGGCGGTGAGCCGCACCTGGTAGCGGCCGGGCGGCACCAGCGCCCCCTGCGGCAGCTCGGGCACCGGCCGGCCGGGCAGCGCCGCGATCGAGAACTGCGCTTCGACCACCGCGGGCGGCGGCAGGCGCAGATCCCAGACGAAGCGGTGATGGCCGGCGCGCGTTCCCGGTCGCGCCGGCTCGCCGCGCCAGAGGTCGGCGAAATAGACCGCTTCGGTGGCCCGGCGGGCGCGGTCGTCGCTGCGCAGCGCGCGCAGCACGCGCCCCCCGCCGTCGAGGATCTCGAGCGTCACCGGCCCCTGCGCGTCGGCGGCGAGCCAGTAGTCGAGCACGGCGCCGGCCGGCGGGTTCTCGCCGCGCGGCTCCTCGGGCGGCAGCGGCGTGTCGCGATTGAGGTTGGCGCGGAGACGATGGGCGGGCGCGGGCGGCGCCAGCGCGAGCGGCGAGGCGATCGACTCGGACCCGAACCGGCGCAGCGGCCCGAGATCGTCGAGCGCCCAGATCGCCCGCCCTTCGGTCGCGGCGATCAGGTCGTCGTCGTGGACCAGCAGGTCGTTGATCCCGGTCACCGGCAGGTTGAGCTGCAGGCTGCGCCAGCTCGCGCCGTCGTCGGTGGAGACGAAGACGCCGCGCCGGGTTCCGGCGTAGAGCAGCCCCGTGCGCTCCGGGTCCATCCGCACCACGCCGACCCAGGCGTCCGCCGGCAGCCCGGCGCCGATCCGGGTCCAGCTCGCGCCGCCGTCGTGCGTCCGCCAGGCCAGGGGGCGGAAGTCGTCGAGGCGGTGGCGGTCGCCGGCGACATAGGCGGTCGCCGCATCGGTCGGGGAGACGTCGATGCTGTTGATCTTGGTCCAGTCCGCGAGATCGGGCGGCGTGACGTCGGTCCAGCTGGCGCCGCCGTCGGCCGTCTTCTGCACGCGGCCGTTGGTGGTGCCGACCCAGACCAGACCCTCCGCGGCGGGCGAGGGTGCGATCGCGAAGATCGCGCCGAAGCCGCAGGCGGTGGCGCGCTCGACCGGCACGGCGCCGTCGCAGTCGGCGGCGCCGGCGACCGCGCCGGTGAGATCCGGGCTCACCGTCGCCCAGGTCTCGCCGCGGTCGAGCGAGCGGAAGAGCACCTGCGCGCCGACGTAGAGCGCGTGGGGCTTCCGGCCCGAGATCGCGATCGGGGTGATCCAGTCCCAGCGGTACTTCGTGGTGCCCGGACGGGCCGCGTAGGCGGCGACCGGCCAGGGCGAGATCGTCCGCACCTGACCGGTGCGCCGGTTCCACTGCGTCACGCGGCCGCCGAGGCCGGCGCCGTAGACGAGGTCCGGGTCCTCCGGATCGGGAACGTTGCCGTCGCGCTCGTCGCCGCCGACCGGGTGCCAGTCGCGGAAGGTGAGCTGGCCGTAGTCGCTGCGCGAGGCGATGCCGACCGTGCCGGTGTCCTGCTGGCCGCTGTAGATCCAGTAGGGGAACCGGTCGTCGGCCGCGAGACGGTAGAACTGGCCGGTCGGCTGGTTGTACCAGCTGCTCCAGGAGGCGCCGCCGTTCAGGGTGACCACCGCGCCCTGGTCGGCGCCCGTCGCCATCCGGCGGGGGTCGCGCGGGTCGATCCAGAGGTCGTGGTAGTCGTCGCCGCCGGGCGCCGCGCGGACGACCGTGAAGCTCTTCCCGCCGTCGCTCGACTTCTTGAGGTCGCGGCCGACGGACCAGACGACGTCGGCGTTGGCCGGATCGGGCACGAGTCCGCTCATGTAGCTCGACGCGGTCTCGGCGCGCTCGTTGACGCGCGCCCAGCTCGCGCCGCCGTCGTCCGAGCGGTAGAGCCCGCGCCCGGCCGGGGCATCGATCGCCGCCCAGACCCGCGCCGCCTGGCTCGCGGGCGCCACGGCGAGCTCGATCCGGCCGAGCGGTTCGGTGGGCAGTCCGACGCTGCCGGCGGGGCGCCAGGTGCGGCCGCCGTCGATCGACTTGTAGATGCCGCTGCCCGGCCCGACCGCCGGCTCGAAGTAGTCGAGCCAGGGGTAGCGGCGCACCTGCCAGAGCGAGGCGTAGAGCGTGTCGGGAAGCGCCGGATCGCCGGCGACGTCGCAGGCGCCGGTGTCGGCGTCGCGGAAGAGGACGCGGTCCCAGGTGGCGCCGCCGTCCTCGGTGCGGAAGAGGCCGCGCTCCTCGTTCGGGCCGAAGACGTGGCCGAGCGCGGCGACGATCGCCACTCGCGCGTCGCGCGGGTCGATCCAGAGGTCGCCGATGTGGCGGCTGTCGGCGAGGCCGACATGGGTCCAGGTGGCGCCGCCGTCGGTCGAGCGGTGAACGCCGTCGCCGGAGACGATGTCCCAGCGCTGGTGGATCTGTCCGGTGCCGACCCAGAGGACGCGCGGATCGCTCGGCGCCACGGCGAGCGCGCCGATCGAGGCGCTGCCGACGCCCGCGAAGATCGGCTTCCAGGTTGCGCCGGCGTCGGTCGTCTTCCAGACGCCGCCGTCGGCGCCGCCGAACAGGAACGCTCCGGGCTCACCGGGGATGCCGGCGACGGCGGTCGCCCAGCCGGCGCGGAAGGGGCCGAGCTGGCGCCAGCGCAGGTCCTGGTAGGCGCGCTCGGGGAGCGTTTCGGCGACGGGCTCCGGCGGCGAGGAGGCAGGAGGAGGCCGACCCAGGCTGCGGCGGAGGATCGTCTGCGCGAGGCGTTCTGGGCATGGGGTCTCCTGACGGCCAAGGGGCGATCCTATCCGGGCGGGTTACGTTGGATCCGGCCGGGAGTCGGTGGACCCGGCCGGGCCGCGGCGCGGTTTCCTCTCTCCGCTTGCGGGGAACCCCACAGTCGATTGGATTCTGTTCGCGTGGGGACCCCCCGCCGTCTGCGCGGAGAGAGGAAACCGCGCCACGGCCCTCCGTTGGTGGACCGGGGTCGTTCCGAGCAGATTCGCGAGTCTCCTCCACCCACGGGGTGGGCAAGGCGACGTTCGCCGTCTCATATCATCGGGTCGGCAGGATCATCGAAAGGACCATTCCTTCTATGAAGGCTTTTCGCTTCTTGGCACCGGCGCTCCTGGCGCTGGTTCCCGTTGTCCCGCTCGCCCTCGCTCAGACGCCCGCTCTGCCGGCCGCACCGCCGGTCGAGCGGCCGCTCGCCGAGCTGCCCTACACGCCGAGTCTCGAGCCCTCGTTCATGGATCGATCGATCGATCCCTGTGTCGACTCTCTACGCCTATTCGTGCAACGGCTGGATGACAGCAGAACCCGATCCCGGCGGACCAGGGCGGCTGGAGCGTCTACGGCAAGCTCTACGAGGAGAACCAGCAGTTCCTGTGGGGCATCCTCGAACAGGCCGCGAAGCCCGATCCGGAGCGCGCGCCGGTCACCGCCAGATCGGCGACTACTTCGCGTCGTGCATGGACGAGCCGGCCATCGACCGGGCCGGCGCTGGGCCGCTCCGCCGGAGCTCGACGAGATCGCGCGCTCGGCTCGACTTGGCGACATCGCCGCGCTCGTCGGCCGGCTGCACCTCGCGGCCGCGCCGACCGCGGCATGCTCTTCGGCTTCGGCGCCAACCAGGACCCGGGCGACTCGACGCAGGTCATCGCCTTCGCCGGCGGCGGCGGGCTCGGGCTGCCGGACCGCGACTACTACCTGAAGGACGACGCCCGCGCGGTCGAGATCCGCCAGCGCTACGGGCCCACGTGCAGCGGACGCTTCGAGCTGCTCGGGCGACCCGTCCGAGGTCGCGGCGGCCGCCGCGGCGATGGTGCTGCGCTGGAGACGGCGCTGGCGAAGGCCAGCCTGACCCAGGTCGAGCGGCGCGACCCCTCCAAGCGTCACCACCTCATGACGCGCGCCGAGCTGCAGGCGATGACGCCCTCCTTCCGGCTGGGACCTCTACCTGAGGCGGCCGGCGCTCCCCGCGCTCGACGTCGTGAACGTGACCGAGCCCGCCTTCTACGCCGGCCTCCAGCGGGCGCTCGCGCGCCGAGCCGTGCCGGCTGGAAGGACTATCTGCGCTGGCACCTGGTCGGCGCGCGATCGCCCTACCTCGCCGCGCCGCTTCGCGCAGGCCGAGCTTCGACTTCTACGAGAAGTACGCTGCGCGGCGTCGCCGAGCCGCCGGCGCGCTGGAAGCGCTGCGTCGAGTGGGTCGACCGCGACCTCGGCGAGGCGCTCGGCCAGGTGTTCGTCGAGAAGACCTTCACGCCCCGAGACCAAGGCCGCGACGTCGAGAGCATGGTCGAGGTCATCGAGAAGGCCATGGCGGAGCGCGTCCGCGCCCTCGACTGGATGAGCGCCGAGACGAAGGCGAGGCGCTCGAGAAGCTGCACGCCATGCGCAACAAGATCGGCTACCCCGACCAGTGGCGCGACTACAGCGCGGTCGTCGTCGCGCGCGACGACTTCTTCGGCAACGTGGCGCCGCGGCGCAGTCTTCGAGAGCACGCCGCCAGCTCGGCCAAGATCGGCAAGCCGATCGACCGCGGCGAGTGGGAGATGACGCCGCCCACCGTCAACGCCTACTACAACGCGCAGATGAACGACATGAACTTCCCGGCCGGCGTGCTGCAGCCGCCGCTGTTCGACCCGCAGGCTGGACGACGCCCCCAACTACGGCAACACCGGCGGCACCATCGGCCACGAGCTGACCCACGGCTTCGACGACGAGGGCCGCCAGTTCGACGCCGACGGCAACCTGCGCGACTGGTGGACGCCGGCCGACGCCGAGGAGTTCGAGCGGCGCGCCGCAGTGCATCGTCGAGCAGTACGGCGCATACCCGATCGTCGACGATCTGAAGATCAACAGCCGAGCTGACGCTCGGCGAGGACGTCGCCGACCTCGGCGGCACCATCCTCGCCTGGGAGGCCTGGAAGATGGCGACCGCCGGCCAGACGCTCGAGCCGAGGGACGGCCTCACTCCCGAGCAGCGCTTCTTCGTCGGCTACGCCCAGTGGGACTGCTCGCAACAGCGCCCGGAGCTGCTCCGCATCCACGCCGCGACCAACCCGCACTCGCCCGGTGTCTGGCGGATCAACGGCGTGGTCGCCAACATGCCCGAGTTCGCGCGCGCCTTCCAGTGCAAGCCGGGGCAGCCGATGGTGCGCGAGAACGTATGCCGGATCTGGTGACCGACATGTCCGAGTCTCCGTTCGACGCCGCACACGACATCCGACCCCTGGTGCGGCGGCTGCGCAAGCCGCCGGCCGCCTGGAGCCGCGAGGACCTGGTCTCGCTCTGCCTCGAAGACGGCATCCGGGTCGTCAACTTCCGCTACCCCTCCTTCGACGGCAAGCTGCGCGAGCTGCGCCTGCCGGTGACCAGCCCGACCTACCTGCGACGGATCCTCGCGGCGGGCGAGCGGGTCGACGGCTCGAGTCTCTTCCCGGGGCTGTTCGACACCGGCGACAGCGACCTCTACGTGGTGCCGGTCTACCGGTGGGCTTTCCTCGATCCCTGGGCGCCCGACGAGCTGCACGTCGTCTGCCGCTTCGCCGGCCGCGACGGCGCCCCGGCGGCCGTCACGCCGGACAACCTGCTGGCGGCCGCCGCGGCGAAGCTGCGCGCCGGGACCGGCCTCGAGCTCGAGGCGCTGGCCGAGCTCGAGCTCTACCTGATCCTCGAGCGCGGCGACGACCGCTTCACCGGCCGGTCGCAGCGCAACTACCACCAGAGCGCGCCCTACCTGCACGGCCGCGCCATCGCCGACGAGATCCTGCGCCTGGCCTCGGCGGTGACCGGCGCGGTCAAGTACTGCCACGGCGAGGTCGGCTACATCGACCGGCTCGAGTCGAGCGACCCCGAGCTCGACGGGCGCCGGGTCGAGCAGTACGAGGTCGAGCTCGATCTCGTGCCGATCGAGGATCTCGGCTGCTGGCTCTCGGTGCTGCGCTGGCTGGTGCGCGCGATCGCCGATCGTCACGGCATCTCGGTGACCTACGTGCCCAAGCTCGACGAGGGCATGGCGGGCAGCGGCATGCATCTCCATCTCGCGCTCGCGCGCGACGGCGAGAACGTCATGCGCGACCCGGACGGCGAGCTCTCCGCCGAGGCGCGCCGCCTGATCGGCGGGCTGCTCCGGCACGCGCCGCCGTTGACCGCGTTCGGCAACACGGTGGCCAGCAGCTACCTGCGCCTGGTGCCGCACCAGGAGGCGCCGACCCAGCTCTGCTGGGGGCGTTCGAACCGCTCCGCGCTGGTGCGCGTGCCGCTCGACTTCCGCACCGAGCGCCGCCTCGATCTCGGGATGAACCCGGAGGAGACGGCGCCCTACCCGGAGTCGCTCGGCCGCCCGACCGTCGAGTACCGCAGCCCGGACGGGAGCGCCTTCCCGCACCTGCTGCTCGCCGGCGTCGCGCTGGCCGCGGCCGACGGCCTCGCCGATCCGGCGGCGCTCGATCTCGCGCGGGCGACCGAGGTGCGCGGCAACCTCTTCCGGCAGCCGGAGGTCGCCGCCGCCCTCGGCAAGCTGCCGACCTCCGCGGTCGACGCGGCGCGCTGCCTCGAGGCCGAGCGCGGCTTCTTCGAACGGGGCGGCTTCGCGCCGCGCCTGATCGACAAGGTCGTCTCGCAGCTCAAGTCCGAGGCCGACGAGGAGCTCTCCGATCGCCTCCGCCGCCTCCCCGCCGCCGAGCGCCTGGTCGAAAGCCGCCGCCTCATGCACAAGGACCTGCACAAACATTGAAGCAGGACGCGGCGAGAGGGGCAGAAAGGGCAGAAAGGGCAGAAAAGCTCCAGATAGGGGGGGCGCGCGGGGCGCTGACGGGTCGAATGGGACTGCGGTGGCGGCGCCGCCATGCCTCCAGTTGCGGCCGCTTACCGGTGGCCTCGGCGGCGGTGTTGCGAGAGCGGCTCCGGCCTTCCGATGGGCTTTCGAGCCTGTCTCGCGCAAGCCCCGAGCGGCCCCGACCTTCCCTTCTATGGGCAGTTTCTTTTCTTGTCTTGTTCTCTTTCTTGGTTCCCTTCTCTCTCACTC
Source organism: uncultured Acidobacteriota bacterium (assembly GCA_963803995.1). GTDB lineage: Bacteria > Acidobacteriota > Thermoanaerobaculia > Multivoradales > JAGPDF01 > JACTMI01. The sequence goes on along the minus strand of CAWDOT010000019.1, from coordinate 30,870 downwards.
TGCCTCTCTTCGGACGCTTGCTGTCAGGCTCCGGAGGGCCGATCTGGCCGGTGTGGCCGGTCCGAGCGGATGAAACATCCCGGAGCGTCGGACGTTGATCAGGGGAGGGGGATTCTCCGCGCCGGACAGGATTCGTTCGCGGGGGCCCCGTTTCGCGTCGTTCCGTTCCCTTCCGGGGCCCGCCGGCACCGGATCTACCCGAGGAGATGTCGAGTCATGAGAAAGACCTTCACAGTCCTGGCCCTCGCCCTGGCGACGGCCCTCGCCGCCGGTGCGCCGGCGTTCGCGGCGGGTGACGCCCCGCTGCTGCCGCGCGAGCTGCTGTTCGGCAACCCCGAGCGCGCCGCGGTCGACCATCAGCCCCGACGGCACCCGCCTCGCCTGGCTGGCGCCGGTCGACGGCGTGATGAACGTCTGGGTCGCGCCGGCCGGCGACCTGGCGGCCGCCAAGGCGGTCACCAAAGACACGAGCCGCGGCATCCGGATCTACTTCTGGGCCTTCGACAACGCCAGCACATCCTCTACCTGCAGGACCGGGGCGGCGACGAGAACTGGCGCGTCTACGCGGTCGACCTCGCAGCCGGCACCGAGCGCGACCTCACCCCCTTCGAGAAGGTCCAGGCGCGCATCGAGCAGGTCTCGCCCACGTCCACCGGCGAGATCCTGATCTCGGTCAACGACCGCGACCCGCAGCTCCACGACGTCTACCGGGTGAACCTCGCGACCGGCGAGCGCACGCTGGTGCAGAAGAACGACGGCTTCGTCGGCTTCTCGTTCGACGACGACTACCGGGTCCGCCTGGCGACGCGCTTCCTGCCCGACGGCGGCGCCGAGATGCTCAAGGCCGCGGCCGCCGGCTTCGAGCCGTTCGCCAAGGTCCCGCCGGCCGACTCGCTGACCACCAACCCGATCGGCTTCGACAAGACCGGCAACATGCTCTACCTGCTCGACAGCCGCGACCGCGACACCTCGGCGCTCACCAAGGTCGACCTCACCACCGGCAAGAGCCAAGGTCGTCTGCGCCGACCCGCAGGCCGACGTCGCCGACGTCCTCGTCCACCCGACCGAGAAGACGCTCCAGGCGGTCGCCTCGACCTACCTGCGCGAGGAGTGGAAGGTGCTCGACCCGGCGATCGCGGCCGACTTCGAGGTCCTCGCCAAGGCGGCGCAGCGGCGAGTTCGCGATCACCGAGCCGGACGCTCGACGACAAGACCTGGATCGTCGCCTACGTGCGCGACGACGGTCCGGTGACCTACTACCGCTACGACCGCAAGGCGAAGAAGGCGACGCTACCTGTTCACCGCCCGCCCGGCGCTCGAGGGCAAGCCGCTGGTGCCGATGCACCCGCGGGCGATCAAGTCGCGCGACGGCCTCGAGCTGGTGAGCTACCTGACGCTGCCGGTCGGCTCCGACCCCGACGGCGACGGCGTGCCGGCGACGCCGCGCGCCGATGGTGCTGTTCGTCCACGGCGGCCCGTGGGCGCGCGACGAGTGGGGCTACAACCCCTACCACCAGTGGCTCGCCAACCGCGGCTACGCCGTGCTGTCGCGTCAACTACCGCGGCTCGACCGGCTTCGGCAAGAAGCTTCGTCAACGCCGGCAACCGCGAGTGGGCCGGCAAGATGCACGACGACCTGATCGACGCGGTCGACTGGGCCGTCGCGCAGAAGATCGCCGACCCGGACAAGGTCGCGATCATGGGCGGCAGCTACGGCGGCTACGCCACGCTGGTCGGCCTGACCTTCACGCCCGGAGATGTTCGCCTGCGGCGTCGACATCGTCGGCCCGTCGAACCTCGATGACGCTGCTCGAGCTCGATCCCGCCCTACTGGGCGCCGTTCTGTCGCGTGTTCGAGCAGCGCGTCGGCGATCTCAAGCACCGAAGAGGGCAAGCAGTTCCTGCGCTCGCGCTCGCCGCTGTCCCAGGTCGACAAGATCAAGCAAGCCGCTGCTGATCGGCCAGGGCGCCAACGACCCGCGCGTCAAGCAGGCCGAGGCCGACCAGATCGTCAAGGCGATGAAGGCGAAGAAGCATCCCGGTGACCTACGTGCTCTTCCCCGACGAGGGCCACGGCTTCGCGCGGCCGGAGAACCGCATGTCGTTCAACGCCGTGACCGAGGCCTTCCTCGCCGCAGCACCTCGGCGGCCGCGTCGAGCCGATCGGCAACGACTTCGCCGGCTCGAGCGTGACCGTGCCGGAGGGCGCCGCGGCCATCCCCGGCCTCGCCGCCGCGCTGGGCGCGGGCAAGTAAGGCCGCGCGCGAGCCGGTCGTCGGAACTTCGAAGGGGCGGTGCGCGAGGCGCGCCGCCCCTTGTCGTCTTCAGTAGGGCCACATCCGGCCGTCGCGGGCGCGAAAGCGGGGGATGCTGGGCTGGCCCGAGAGGGTCGAGAGGTACCAGCACCACCCCTCGTCCTCGAGACGGATGAGGTAGGCATTGAAGAAGGGAACCCCCGGCAGCTCGGGGCGGCGGCGGTTCTCCTCCAGGATATCGGGGAGGGGCAGGGTCCGCGGGAAGTCGAGCCGTTCGAACTCCTCGTAGCGGATCGCCGCCACCTGCGGCAGCGTCGAGATCTCGTAGGCGTAGATCGCTCCCTGTTCGATCGACACCCAGAGCTCGAAGTCGCCGCGCGCCTCCGGATTCACGTTCGCGAGCTCGCGGAAGGCCGCGACCCGCTGCCGGGAGACGAAGCGGTAACTGACCTCCGCGTGGGGGTCGTCCGCCACGTTGACCGTGCCGTTCGGATTCAGCCGCTCGACGTCGATTCGCCAGGGCTGGGCGTCGGCCGCCCAGCGCTGCGCGATGGCGAGCGCCCAGGGCAGGTTGCCGGCCGCCTCGAAGGCGGCGAGCCTGCCCGGCGGCGGCGCGGCGGCGATGCGGTGCCGGCCCGAGAAGGAAGCCTCGGAGAGGCGCTCGAGCGGCAGCGGGTCGGCCGCGAGGTCGCCGCGCGAGGTCGCCGAGGTTGCGGCCGGCCTCGGCGACGCTCGCGGCGACCTCGCGGCCGAGGCGCGCGGCGCGCAGGGCGATGAAGGCACCGACCGCGCCGATCCCGATCACGACCGCGAGGGTGCAGCCGACCACCTGACGTGCCCGCCGGCCGTCCGCTCGGATCTCGATCCGCGCGCGGCGGCCGGCTGCGGCGCCCGCCGCCGCGCGCGGCACCGTGATCGTCCGCTCGAGCGAGGCGCCGCAGTAGGGACAGGCGGTTCGCACCTCGTTCTCTTCGAGCTCGATCGGTCCGCCGCAGTTCGGACACTTGAGGCTCTTCATGGCCGCGGGATTCTACGGTGAACGCGACAGTGGCCGGTGGTAGCCTGATCGGGAACGGCGGAGGAGAGGGTATGGCGACACGCAAGAGCGCGGGGCAACCGAAGTCGGCGAAGCGTCCGGCGAAGAAGGCGGTGGCCCCGCGGCGCAAGGTGACGGTGCGAAAGACAGCAGTGAAGACCGACGGTCCGCCGGCGGCGAAAGCGCCGCGCGCCAGGCCGGAGGCGCTGCGCCTGCGCGCATTCTCGCCCGGACTGACCGTCGGCGATCTCGAGAAGAGCATCGAGTTCTACACCCAGGCGCTCGGATTCGTGGTGATCGAGCGCTGGATGCGCGAGGGCAAGCTCTCCTGGGTGCTGCTCAAGGCGGGCGCCTGCGAGCTGGGCCTGAGCCGCGACGACTGGGCGCGGGGGCGGGATCGCCGGAAGGGCGAGGGGTTCCGGCTTTATGCCGAGACCCTCCAGGGGATCGACGAGCTGGCCGCGCGCGCCCGCTCCCGCGGCGCGCGCATCACCCAGGAACCGGCCGACATGTCGTGGGGCGCGCGCGCCTTCTCCTTCGACGACCCGGACGGCTTCCACTGGACGATCCACCGCGAGGCCGGCGGCTGACGCCGCGCCCGCGGCGGTCCGTCACTCGCCGAGGGCGGCGTAGCGGACGAGTCGGTAGCGCGGGCCCTCGGCCTCGCGCAGCCGGCGCGCGAGCGGCTCGTGGAGCGCGTCGGTCCACGCCGTCCAGCGCGTGAAGAACGCCTCGGCCGCCGCCAGGTCCCCCTGCGCCTGCATCTCCAGAACCTCGGCCAGCAGCGCTTTCACCGTCTCGCCGTACTTCCCGTAGCGGATCGCCAGCCGCCCGTCGGCGTCCATCGCCAGCAGGCCGCGGTCCAGGAAGAAGTTGAACTGCACGAGCTGCATCGTCTGGTAGGGCTGGTCGCGCCGCGGGCGGTCGGTGAGCAGCACGCGCAGGATGCCGTCGGCCTGGACCGCGCGCAGCCGCTCCGGCGTCATCAGGCCGCGCGCGGCGAAGCGCTCGACCGCGAACAGCGAGACGAGGTCGGCCTTGAGCTCCTCGAGCGCGTCCGCCCGGCTCTGGAGCGCGAGGTCGAGCGTCCGGCCGTCGCGCGTCCGGTCGGGACCGAGGTAGTGGCCGATCTCGTGCCAGAGCGTGCGCTGGAAGCCGCCGTCGATCGCGAGCTCGCCGGCGTGCGCGGCGGCGACCGCGGCGCGGAAGCGGCGCCCGGCGAGGGCGAAGAGCTCGGGGTGGGTCATGATGTTTTCGCGCAGCAGGATGGTGCGGCCGTAGCGACGGGCGAACAGCGGGTCGTTGGGCAGGATGGACGCCGTGTTGGTGCCGCGCGCCTGGCCGAAGTCGGCGACCACCTGGTAGACGCCGACCGGCAGGTCGGAGCGCACCCGCCGGTGCTCGGCGATGGGCAGCGCGTCCTCGACCTCCTGCAGCCCGCCGAGCGTCCTGGCGAGCTCCCGCGTCGCCGCCTCGTCGCGCACGAGCAGGCTGAGCGAGGCGAAGGCCTTGACGCCGAACAGCGCGTCGTCGTAGGTCTCGTAGGCGCCGATCTGCGCATTCAGACGGCCGAAGCGGCCGGTCACCCAGGCCGCGTCGCCGCTCTCGTAGTCGTTCGACAGCAGGTCGCGCCCCCGGTTGCGCAGGTAGCGCGCGAGCTCCGCGTCGTCGGCCTCGACGGCGTCGGCGGCGCGGAAGAGGCCGCGCTGGGCCTCGACCATCTCGTCCGCCCAGGCGACCGAATCGGGCACGGCGTAGAGCTCGCGCGGGTCGGGCCTGCGGGCGAGCCGCGTGAGCCGGTCGCGCAGCCCCGGCTGCAGCGCGCCCACCACCGGATGGCGCTCGAGCGCGGCGAGGTCGGCGTGGAGGCTCTCCCGGGTGGCGCGGCGCACGGCGGTCCGCTCCGCGAGCAGCGCGTCCCGGTCTCCCGGATGCGCGGCGAGCCAGGCCTCGACCTCGGCGGCCTCGATCCGCCAGGGATAGACGTTCCGGCCCGGAGCCTCGGGGTCGACGTCGAGGAAGGGCTCGCGCCGGTTGTCGAGAGTGGTGGCGATCGGCCCCTGGAAGAGCCGATAGAGGGTCGCGGCGTCGCCCGCGAGACCCGCCGAGGCGGCGAGCGCCTGGGGATGACGCGAGCTCTCGTAGACGCGCTGCAGGATCGCGCCCACCGCGAGCAATTCGTCGACCGCCTTCCGCTCGCCGGCCGAGAGGCCGGAGAGGTCGGGGGCGAGGCGGACGACGAGCGTCTTGTCGAGAATCTCCTTCTGCTGCTCCGGGGACCAGGCAGCGAAGGCGGTGCCAGCACCTGTGAGACCGAGCGGCAGGGCAACCAGCAGGGAAGCGGCGATGCGCGGACCGACGGCGTTCATGGGCGAACGCTAGCAGAGGCCGGCGCGCGCTCCGATGCGGGGGAGGCCACCGACTCGCGAGCCAGAAACGCCGTGGTCGATGTCGCGAAAAGCCCATTGAAGGAAAAGCTCCGGAGGCGGAAGCGCCGGTCGGTCGATGCGGCGCCGCTCGGCGCCGATCGTGCCGTAGCCGGCCCCACTTCGGCCCCGGCAGCCGTGCCCCGGCGCCGCCGACCAGCGACCTCCCCGCAAGCCTCAGACCTTCTCTGGAGCTTTTCCGGTCCGGACCCGCGGATGTCGCGGACTCGCCGCTCTCCGGTGTGCGGTCAGGGCATCGCAGGGCCGGCGAACAGCGTGTCGGCCGTGAGGTGGGCCAGTGCGCGGACGCCGGTGACCAGCGCGCTCTCGTCGATCTCGAACTTCGGAGAGTGGTTCGCCGCGGCCGTCGCGATCCGATCGGCCGGCGTGACGCCGAGCATGAAGTAGAGCCCCGGGACGCGGTTGGCGAAGTAGGAGAAGTCCTCCGAGACGGTGAGCTTGCCGATCTCGAGGACCCGGCCCGGCGCGACCCGCTCGAGCGTCGGGTGCATCCGCGCGAGCAGCGCGGGGTCGTTCGCGGTGACCGGGTAGCCGCGCTCGATCCGCACCGTCGCCGTCGCGCCGTGGGCCTGCGCCACGCTCTCGGCGATCCGCCGCAGGCGCGCGTGCGCGTCGTCACGCATCTCCTCGTCGAAGGTCCGGATCGTGCCGACGAGACGCGCGCTCTCCGGGATGATGTTGCTGCGCACGCCGGCCTGGAACTGGCCGACGGTGACGATGGCCGGCTCGCGCGTGATCTCGAGCGTGCGCGAGACGATGGTCTGCAGCGCGCCCACGATCTCGCTCGCCGTGACGATCGGGTCGACGCCGGCCCAGGGCTTGGCGCCGTGCGTCTGACGGCCGGTGACGACGATCTCGAAGGTGTCGCCGGCCGCGAGCTCGGGTCCGGGGCGCACGCCGATCGTCCCCGTCGCCTGCCCGGCCCAGACATGGAGCCCGTACGCCACATCGACTTTCGGCGCGTCGAGCACGCCCTCGGCGATCATCCGCTCGGCGCCCGCGACGCCTTCCTCGGCCGGGGCTCCCTCTTCCGCGGGCTGGAAGATCAGGACGACCTGGCCCGGCAGGCGGTCGCGCACGCCGGCGAGGACCTCCGCGACCGCGAGCAGGATCGCCGTGTGCGCGTCGTGTCCACAGGCGTGCATGACGGGGACGCTCTCGCCTTCGTAGGCTCCGGTGGCGCGGCTGGCGAACGGCAGGTCGACCTCTTCGGCCACCGGCAGCCCGTCCATGTCGGCGCGCAGCGCGACCACCGGTCCGGGCCGCGCGCCCTCGATCACCGCCACCACGCCGGTCTTGGCGACGCCGGTGCGCGGTGTGAGGCCCATCCCGCGCAGCCGCTCGGCGACGTAGCGCGAGGTCTCGAACTCCTGGTTCGAGAGCTCGGGGTGCGCGTGCAGGTGACGCCGCCACTCGATCAGCCGCCCGGCGACCGCGCCGGCGCCGAGGTCGATGTCGCCGGCGAGCGGAGACGGCTCGAGCGCCCGCGCCGCGGGCGCCAGGCCGGAGACCAGCGAGAGCACGGCCAGCAGCCGCAGCCAGCCCCGCGCAGGGAAACCACTCAATGCTCTGGAGACCAAGGGATCCTCCGATCCGGAGACAGCTCGAGTGGAGAATCTTTCACAGAACGGCGGCCGGGAGGATCCGCGTCGCATCGGCTGGCCCGTTCGGCGCCCGAAGTCGCGGCAGCGAACTGCTCCATAGAAGGGAGAGCATCGGTGGCGGAGGACCTAGTGGGTCCCCTCGGCGGCGCGGCCCGGCGCTCGCGGCCAGGCCAGCCCGGCTGAGTCGAGCCGCTTCGGAACAGGTGCGGGCGGCTTCCCGGCGGAGGCAAGCGCCGCGCGGTTCGAGTCATCGAGTCGGCGCGGGCATGGACCAGCTGGTGCCCTGTGCCCCACCTGCATCCCTTCTATGGGCTTTTCTCTGCTTCCGGTACCTCGAGCGTCAGGAACTGTCCCCGCGCCTCGGGCGCTAGACTTCCGTGGGCCGAAGGCGGCGGCGTCCCGTCGACGGTGGGCCCACTCCGGAGGTTGTCATGTTGCTTCCTGCTGATCGCCGTATCGCGCTCGCCGCGGCGCTCGTTCTCTCCTGCTCGGCGCCGCTGGCAGCCGCTGCTGTCGCGTCCGATTCGCCGCCGCCGACGCTGCGCGTCGACTATTTCCACACCGGCAACGCGCGCGAGGAGCGCTTCGCGCTCGACCGGGTGGTCCTGGAGCCGCTGCCCTGGCCGGGCAGCCCGGAGCGCGCGCTCGACGACACCAACCTCGGCAAGTACCTCTTCGAGGTGATCGACCGCGCGTCGCGGCGGGTCCTCTACTCGCGCGGCTTCGCCTCGATCTACGGCGAGTGGGAGACGACCGGCGAAGCGGCGGAGATGGACCGCACGTTCGGCGAGTCGCTCCGCTTCCCGCGCCCGGCCGGGCCGGTGCAGGTGGTGGTCAAGAAGCGCGACCGCGCCAACGACTTCCGCGAGGTCTGGTCGCTGGTGGTCGACCCCGCCGACATGCTGGTCAACTCCGCGCCGCCGCCTCCGGCGGGCGAAGTGATCGCGCTCCAGCGTTCGGGCTTCCCGAAGGACAAAGTCGACTTCCTGATCCTGGGCGACGGCTACACCGCGGCCGAGCGCGGCAAGTGCGAGGGCGACGCCCGCCGTCTGATGGCGATCCTCTTCGACACCGAGCCGTTCGGGAGCCGGCGCTCCGACTTCAACGTCTGGGGCCTCTGCCCGGCGGCGGCCGAGTCGGGGATCTCGCGCCCCTCGCTCGGCGTCCACAAGCGCCCGCCGGCGGGCTCGACCTACGACGCCTTCCGCTCCGAGCGCTACGTCCTGACCTTCGACAACCGGGCCTTCCGCGACCTGGCCTCGCAGGCGCCGTACGAGTTCGTCGAGATCGTGACCAACACGCGGACCTACGGCGGCGGCGGCATCTTCGGCCAGTTCTCGACGGTCGCGGCCGACAGCCTCTGGGCTCCCTACATCTTCGTCCACGAGTTCGGCCACCACTTCGCCGCGCTCGCCGACGAGTACTACACCTCGGACGTGGCCTACGAGGCCGCGGCGGAGCGGGTCGAGCCCTGGGAGCCGAACGTCACCGCGCTGCTCGATCCCGCCGCCCTCAAGTGGCGCGACCTGGTCTCGGCCGGCACGCCGCTGCCGACTCCCTGGGAGAAAGAGGCCTTCGAGGCCCGGTCGCGCGCGATCCAGACCGAGCGGCGGAAGATCCGGGCGGAGCGACGGCCCGAAGAGGAGATGGACGCCCTCTTCGCCCGCGAGCGCGACGAGGAAGAGCGGCTCCTCGGCGCGGAGCCGCACGCTCACGCCGTGGGAGCGTTCGAGGGCGCCAACTACGAGGCGAAGGGCTTCTACCGGCCGCAGGCCGACTGCATCATGTTCACCCGCGACCGGGTGCCCTTCTGCGCGGTCTGCCGGCGCGCCATCGAACGCGTGATCGGCCTCTACGCCCCGCCGCCGGTGCGCGCGACGGAGGTCGAGTCGAGATAGGCTTGACTCGGATTCCAGCACCGGAAGCCGGGCCGGAGAACGTGACGAACCGGCCGGCTCCCCTCTGATGTCCGACGCCGCCGCGCCCGCTCTGCTCACCTTCCGCTTCGGCCCCGCCGACCGGCTCGCCGCCGACGTCGCCGCCCGCCCGGACGAAACGCTGCTCGTCGTCCGCTACGGCGGCGGCGCGGAGGACGCCGCGCTGCCCGCGCCGGTCCTCGTCGTGCCGAACGCCCGGCTCGACGCCGGCGCGGGTCTCGAGGTCTGGGCCAGCTCGGGGGCGGTCGAGCGGGGAGCGAGCGGCGCCGTCGCCTGGGCCGAGGACGGTTCGGTGCTGGCGGGCGCGGTCCGCTGGCGGCTGGGCCACGACCTGGCGGGGGAGACCCGCGACCACTTCGGCGAGCTGCTCGATCTGCTGATCGCGCGCGGCTATCCGCACCTCTACCGGGTCTGGAACTACCTGCCGGGCATCAACGCGGAGCAGGGCGGGCTCGAGCGCTATCGCCTGTTCAACATCGGGCGGGCGCGCGCCTTCGAGGAGCGCTTCGGCGAGGACGCCGCCCTGGCGCGCTACTCGGCGTCGTCCGCGGTCGGCGCGCCGGGTGACGAGCTGGTCACCGGCTTTCTCGCCGGACGCGCGCCCGGCCGGCACCTCGAGAACCCGCGTCAGGTGCCGGCTTTCCGCTACCCGGCGCTCTACGGCCCGAAGAGCCCGTCGTTCTGCCGGGGCACCCTCGCGGAGACCGCGGAGGGCACGGCTTTCTTCCTCTCCGGGACCGCCAGCATCGTGGGGCACCGCAGCCGCTGGATGGGCGACGTCGGGGCGCAGCTCGACGAGACGCTCGCCAACGTCGAGGTGCTCTCGGCCGAAGCGGAGCGGGCGCTCGGCCGGCCGATCGGGCGGCTGCCGGAGTTCGCGCTGGTCAAGACCTACGTGCGCGACGCCGAGGACCTCTCCCTCGTCCAGGCGGCGCTCGCGCGCGCCGGCGTCCCGCCCGCCAGGTCGCTGCTGCTCGAGGCCGAGATCTGCCGCGCGGAGCTCGATCTCGAGATCGAAGGCATCGCCCTCCTGGGCTGACCCGCCGCCGGGAAACCCCGCGCCGGCGGGCGCATCGAAGCGCTGGACACCGACCTCCGAAGGAGTCTCGATGAACCTGCGTTCCTGCTCACGTCTCGCCGTCGCCGCGTTTCTCGTCGCCACCGCCGCCGCGGCGCTCTCGCCGGTCAACAAGAGCCTGCTGGGCGGCGTCGCGATCGACGGTTACGACCCGGTCGCCTACTTCACCGACCTCCGGCCGGTCGAGGGCCGCAAGGAGTTCGCCCACGACTGGGGGGGCGCGACCTGGCGCTTCGCCTCGGCCGAGCACCGCGACCTCTTCGCGGCGGCGCCCGAGAAGTACGCACCGCAGTACGGCGGCTACTGTGCCTGGGCGGTCTCGAACAACTACACGGCGGATACCGACCCACAAGCCTGGTCGATCGTCGACGGCCGGCTCTTCCTCAACTACAGCCTCGAGGTCCGCTCGAAGTGGGAGCAGGACGAGCCGGGCAACATCACCAGGGCGGACCGCAACTGGCCGAAGCTGTTGGCGGGGGAGTAGTCTCCTGGCGGGGGAGGGGTCCGCCGTGGAAGCGATCTCCGCCGCGGGTGCGGCCGACGAGAGCGAGCTGCTGGCGCGACTGCGCGCGGGTGACGACCGCGCCTACGAGCGCCTGGTGGTCGAGCAGGGCGGACGACTGCTGGCGGTCGCCCGGCGCTTCCTGCGCAATGAAGAAGACGCCCGCGACTGCCTCCAGGAGTGCTTCGTCCAGGCGTTCCGCGCGCTGCCGGGGTTCGAGGGGAGCGCGAAGCTGTCGACCTGGCTCCACCGCATCCTGGTCAACGCGGCGCTGATGAAGCTGCGCAGCCGGCGCGCACGGCCGGAAGAACCGATCGAGCCGCTGCTGCCCGGCTTCCTCGACGACGGTCACTCGGCCGTCCCGTATCGCGACTGGTCGCCCGGGGCCGACGACCTGCTCGAGCGCGCCGAGGTGCGCCGGTTCGTGCGCGCGGCGATCGACCGTCTGCCCGAGACCTACCGGACCGTCCTCGTGCTGCGCGACCTCGAGGACCTCGACACCGCCGAGGTCGCCGAGCTGCTCGGCGTCACCGCCAACGCCGTCAAGATCCGCCTGCATCGGGCCCGTCAGGCCCTGCGCCAGCTGCTGGACGTGCGACTGAGAGAAGGGGGGCTCGCCTGAGATCCCGCATCGGCAAGACCGTCGTCGCGAGCGGCGAGGAGTTCATCACCTGCGAGGAGGTCATCACCTTCCTCTCCGAGTACGTCGCGCGCGAGCTCGATCCCGACGAGGCGCGGAGCTTCGAACGCCACCTCGCACGCTGCCCCTCCTGCCTGGCCTACCTCGCGACGTATCGGCAGACGATCCTGCTCTGCCGCGGTGCCTGGTGGGACGAGCTGCCCGGCGCCCCGCCGGAGCTCGAGGCCGAGCTGGTCCGCGCGATCCTGGCGGCGCGCCCCGCCTGAGCGGTCTCGCGCCGCCGGGCGGCCGTCCGCGTTCCGCGACCGGCCGAGGGCGTTCGGCGCGGGAGGAGTAGAGTGGGCCTGCAGCGGTTTCCCCCTTCGCGCCGGCGCCCGGCAGCATCCCGCCTTGCCGTCACCGGGCGCGCGGACCCGAAGACCTGCTCGTCGGCTCCCGATCGTGCCCCCCGGCACGACGGGAGGAGACGGCCACCGAGGCTGATACGACGAGGCTGGTCGAGAGGAGCACGCCGGTGCTGAACCCCCATTTCAGGTCGCTCGCAGCAGGAGAATCCGAGAGCGTCGCGGCCGAGACGGCCGTCGAGATCGCCGCGCCAGGCCTGCCCGCGGCGGCCAGGAGCCCGCGGCCGCCGCGCCCGCCCGCCATCTGCTACCTGGGCTTCCGCGCCACGGACGAGGGGCGCGAGTATTCGCTGCGCGTCACCGGCGAGTCCGAGCCGCGCCACTTCCTGCTCTTCATCGGCCACGAGGTGTTCGCCTCCCGGCAGCTGAGCTTCCAGGACGCCCCGGACTTCTGCTTCGCCCGGATGCAGAGCGACCTCAGCGCGAATCCGGACCTGCTCCCCGGCCCTCGCCGCGCGCTGACCGCGGAAGACTTCATCGAGTACCACCGGTCCCGGCAGAGCCCGGCCTCGACGCGCCGGCGGCGCCGGTACGATGGGTCGACCGGAGGTCGCCCGGCGGATTGATAGAGTCTGCCGCCCGCGGCGGTGGTCGCCGCGCCCGACGTCCGATTCCGACAGGAGACCCGCCATGTTCCGACGCCACCGCACGCTCTTCGCCCTCGCCACCGCCGTCGCGCTGATCGCCCCGGCGTTCGCCGCGGCGCAGGACCTCCATCCGTCCCGCCGCAAGAGCCCGCTCGGCTGGGAGCGCACGACGGTCGGCGACGCCTACGTGAGCCTCGTCTACGGCCGCCCCTACAAGCGCGACCGCGACAACATCTTCGGCACCAAGGAGAGCGGTGCGGTCGTGCCCTACGGGGAGATCTGGCGCACTGGCGCCAACGAGGCGACCGAGATCACCGTCACCCGGGACGTGACGATCGCCGGCAAGAAGCTCGCGGCCGGCACCTACTCGGTCCACACCACCCCCGGCGCCGAGAGCTGGAAGTTCCACTTCAACTCGCTGCTCGGCCTCGACGGCACCGGCCACTTCGACCGCGCGACGCAGACCTTCACGCCGGCGGACCTGCCGAAGAACGACGTGCTCGTGGTCGAAGCCAAGCCGGCCACGCTCGCCGCCGACAAGGAGGTCGACCAGATGACCTTCGATTTCGAGAAGACGGCCACCGGGGCCGACCTGGTCTTCCGCTGGATCCGGACCGAGGTCCGGCTGCCGATCGCGGCCGCGAAGTAACTCCGCGACAGGAGGAAACGGGGCGCGTCCGGTCCGCATCACAGCAGCGGCCGGCGCGCCTCGACGATTTTCCGGGGGCGAGAGGAGCGGCGATGTTCGACTTCAGGGATCGGGTGGCGATGGTGGCGGGCGCCTCGGGCGCCCTGGGCGGCGCGCTGGTCGGCCGCCTCGTGGCGACGGGCGCGCGCGTGGCGGCGGTCGACCGGGATCCGGAGCGTCTCGCCGCAGGCCTCCGAGCCGCCGGGCTCGAGCCGGGCGAGCGGCTCTCCGCGCACGGCGCCGACCTCGCCGACGCCGCCGCGGTGGCGGAGCTGGTCGCCGGAGTGGTGGCGCGCCACGGCCGTCTCGACCACCTCTTCAACGTCGCCGGCACCTTCGGCATGGCCGAGTCGGTGGAAGCCACGAGCGAGGAGCTCTGGACGCGCCTCTGGAACGCCAACTTCGTGGCGACGCTCAACGCCTGTCGCGCCGCCGCCCCCTGGATGAAGCGCCAGGGCGCGGGCACGATCGTCAACGTCGGTTCGCGCGCCTCGCTCCACGGCGACGCCGGAGTGGCCGCCTACAGCATCGCGAAGACCGCGGTGGTGCGCCTGACCGAGAGCCTGGCCGCCGAGGGCAAGGGGCAGGGCGTGCGCGTCAACTGCGTGCTGCCGCACACGCTCGACACGCCGGCCAACCGCGCCGCGATGCCGGACGCCGATCCGTCGACCTGGGTCGAGCTCGACGCCCTGGTCGACGCCCTCCTCTTTCTCTCGTCCCCGGCCGCGCGCGCCATCCACGGCGCCGCCATCCCCGTCTTCGGGCTGGGTTGACCGCGACGTCGCCTCGGGGCAGAGCCCGCGGATCGCGTCAGAGCGTGAGCGCGGCGCGCTCGGCTTCGACCCTGCGCAGCAGGTTCCGGTAGCCGATCGTCCCGGCCTCCGCCGCGAGGTCCTCGAGACGGGCCAGCGCTGCGGAGCGGTCCCCCGCACGCACGGCGAGGCGGGCGAGCAGGAAACGACCCTCGAGCTCACCGAGGCGCGCTCCGCTCCGTCGCGCGGCCTCGACCAGGCGATGTGCCGCCGCCGCGGCGTCGCGGTCCTGGCCGAGCGCGACCAGCGCTTCGGCGTGGGCCTGCGCCACGCGCATCGACACCGGCGGCCGGCGGGGTGGCGGCATCAGCTCGAGCCCGCGGCGCGCTTCGCGCTCGGCCTCGAGGAGCGCGCCCGACCGGCGCAGCGAGCTCGCGAGCAGGGCCCGCGCGTAAGCCTCGAAGGCGGTGTCTCCCGCGACGTCCTGCGCGGCCAGCGCGCTCCGGATGCGCTCCGGAAGACCGGCCGGCGGAGCCGGAAGGTCCTGCTCCGCCCAGGCCGCGTCCATCTCGGCCCAGAGCGCGCCCGCGGGCCGGTCGAGCGCGCGGAAGCGCCCGGCGATGTCGTGGAAGGCCGCGGCGGCCGACTCCGGTCGATCCGCGGCGAGATCGAGGTCGGCGAGCTCGGAGAGCGACTCGCTCTCGAGCAGCGAGTTGCCCACCGCGGCGAAGAACGCGGCGGCTTCGGTGGCCAGTCGGTGCGCCTCCGCGAGCTCGCCGCGCAGGCGCAGGACCTGCGAGAGCTGCATGCCGAAGCGCGCGCGGCCATCCTGCGAATCGAGGGCGGTGGCGCGGTCGCGCCCCTCGCGCAGCACGGCCTCGGCCCCCGCGAGGTCGCCGAGCGCGGAGCCGACGAGTCCCAGGTTGCGCAGCAGCGAGAGCTCGGCGCCGCTCATGCCGACCGCGCGTGCCCGCTCGAGAGCGCGCCGCCAGTGAGCCTGCGCGCGTTCGCGGCGCGACCAGTCGGCGGGTCCCACCGCGTTCTCGAGATTCCCGTGCGCCCACTCCAGCCGGACTTCCAGCAGCGGATCGCTCGCACGCGCCAGGAGCGGCTCGGCGCCGGCGAGCAGGGCCAGTCCCTCGACGGGCCTGGGCGGGCTCGCCCCCGCCAGGGCGAAGGCCTCGGCCAGCAGGTTCGAGAGCTCCAGCCGTGGGGAGCCCTGGTCGCGTGCGGCCGCACGCCCCCGGCGCGCCTCCGCGATCGCCGCCGAGCTCCGTCCCAGCCGGTCGTCGAGCGTCGCCAGCTGCAGATCGACTCGCGCGTCGCGAGCCGCGGCGGGTACCTTCACGCGCAGGGCCGAGAGCCGCTCGTGGGCCTCGCGCGCCCGGCCGGCGTCGGCCAGCGCCAGCGCCAGCTCGAGCGCGTCGTCGATATTGCGCGGATCGGTGGCGGTCAGACGCTCGAGCGCGGCGACGGCGGCCGGCAGGTCTCTTTGCAGCCGCCGGTGACCCGCTTCAAGGCGCAGGCGGTTCGCCTCCGGGAGCCCGGCGGAGAGCAGAAAAGCGCGCTCGGCCGCGGGGCGGGCGCGCGCCTCCTCGCCCTGCCGGACGAGCGCGCGGGCGAGGCCGTGCCAGCCGAGCGCGAAGTCGGGCGCGAGCGCGATCGTCCGCTCGTAGCGCTCGCGCGCCTCGCGCAGCTCGGAGCGCCTCAGGGCCTCGCCGCCCTCGATGTAGGCGCGCCGCGCCTCGGCCCCTGCGGGCAGGAGCGCTTCCGCGCGCGCGTCGCGCGCCGCGGGCGTCGAGGAGCCGAGCGCGTCGCGCAATCCGTCAGCCGCCGTCGCCGCGAGCTCGATCAGGTCCGCGGCCGGTCCCGCGCGGGCGACCGTGGCGATCGTCCGCCCGGTCGCGATCCGCTGCAGGCGGACGCTCAGCTGCACCCGCGCGGGTTCTCCCGGCACGGCCACGGTTCCCCCGGCGACGACGTACTCGACGGTCAGGCTGCGGCCGAGGCGGATCAGGCTCTCGGGAGAATAGGACTCGGCCGGGCGCAGGCCGAGCTCGATCGTCGCGCGAGCCACCTCCTCGCGCGAAACCACCTCGATCCGATCCGACTGCGCGAGCTCCGCCGAGACCAGTTCGGCGAGAGCCGGCGCGAGCCATGCTGTTTCCGCGCGTCCGCCGGCATCCTGGAAGGCGAGCACCGCCAGCCGCCGCGCGCGCGGCGCCGCGGCGAGCGCGGCGTCCGCCGCGGGCGCGTGGGCGACGGCCAGCACGCCGCCGACTGCGGCCAGCCCGGCGACCGCGGCGAGCAGCCATCGCCTCCGACCCGCGCGCAGTCGGACCGAAAGCGGAAGCCCGGTCGGTGCGACCCCGGGCGGCGGCGACGTGGCGGAGGAGCGCGGCTTCGGCTCGCTTCCCGGAGCCTCGCCGTGCACGCTCTCCACCGGCCAGACGAAGCGGTAGCCGTGGCCGCGCACTGTGGCGATCGGGTCGCTCGGGGCGTCGCCGAGGGTCCGCCGCAGGTGGCTGATCGCCCAGGTGAGGTTGCCCTCCTCGACGATGGTGTCGGGCCAGACCGCGGCGATCAGCTCCTCGCGCGAAACCAGGCGGCCCGCGTTCGCGACCAGGACGAGCAGCGTGTCGAGCTGTTTGGCGGTGAGCGCGACCTCGGCACCGTCGCGCGCGAGCCGGCGTTCGCCCGGCTCGAGCGTGAAGCGGCCGAAGCGGTAGCCGGCGGGCGCGTCGGCGCGCGCGGCAGCGGGAGGCGCGGGAGGCATTCACGCCGAGTCTAGAGAAGAACCGGCCGCCGCCCCAAGCGGAGCGGCAGCCGGCGGAGAGACCTCCGGCCGCGCGCCGGGTTCACCAGGCGGCGGTGTTCCCCCACTCGAAGCCGTCCGCGAAGATGTAGCCGTTCTGGAGGCGGACGATGCCGAGGCTGAAGGCGGAGTCTCCGTCGTAGATCGGGCCCGCTACGACGATGCGGCCGGTGGGGTCGAGCGCGAGGGCGGTCAGCACGTCCTCGCCGCTTCCGGCGAGGTCGAAGGCAAGAGTGCGCCGGCCATCGCCGGAGAACGACGGGTCGAGCGGCTCGTCGCCGGACGCCAAGAGCCGGGCGATGCCGAAATCACGGTCGGAAGCGAGAGCGAAGGAGACCTGGCCGCCGACGAGGATCCGGCCGTCGCCCTGCACGGCCAGGGCGACGGCGCGCTGGTCGAGACCCGAGTCGGAGAACCTGAAGCTGTAGCGGCCGACGACACCGAACCCGTTGTCGTAGCCCCCGGTGGGAGT
Organism: uncultured Acidobacteriota bacterium; assembly: GCA_963803995.1. GTDB lineage: Bacteria > Acidobacteriota > Thermoanaerobaculia > Multivoradales > JAGPDF01 > JACTMI01. The sequence continues at coordinate 13,653 of CAWDOT010000019.1, read as the reverse complement.
CGAGGACGGCGACCGCCACTTCGGCCCCGGTGTCGCGCAGGATCGCGCCCGCGACCACGATCCGGCGATCCGGCAGCACGGCGATCGCGTTGCCCTGGTCGTTGCTCTGGTCGACGATGTCGTAGGCGAAAGTGAGCATGCCGTCGCCGCTGAAGGTGTTGTCGAGCGCCCCATTGGGGTGGAAGCGGACGACACCGACGTCGGTGGTGTCGCCGGCGAAGGAAACCAGGCCCACGACGAGCAGCTTGCCGTCGGGTTGCCGGTGGCTACCCCTCGGCTCGAAGGAGGTCGCTCCGAGCTGGAGAAGTCGACCGAAGCCGTGGTGAATCCGGCGTCGATCGCGCCATTGGTCGAGTAGAGACCATAGGTCAGGAGATCGCCGGTGGCGAGGCCCGGGTCGCGCGCGAGGGCGAGCCGCGGCGCTCCGTTCGAAGCCAGCTCGAGGGCGGCGGAATCGACCGTGGACGCCGAATCGATGATGGCCCCGTTGTTGCCTCCGAACGACGACTCGAGGCTGCAAGTGTCGAGCTGGAACGCGGCGATCGCGCCCCGGTTCTTCGGATCCTCCGGCGGTCCGGCAGCACGGCCGGCGAGATAGACGCGGTCGCCGTCCACCGCGAGATCGGTCAGGACGTCCGCGTCGGTGCCGCCGAGATCAGGATGGTAGGAGGCGCAATGGGTGACGATGCCCTGGTCGGGTACCGGCACGACGCGCATGTCGGTGTCCGTACCGGAGAGCTTGACCGTGTAGCCGGCCAGCGGCACGCCGTCGGCGCGAAAGGCCAAGGCGACGCCGGCGCCCGAAATCGGGGTGCCGTAGACATAGCTCCCCGTCGAGCGAAAGGACGGGTCGACATCGCCGTCCGCCGCGCGTACGCTGCCGGCGGAGAGCAGGGCGCCGGCGGCGACCAGGAGGAAAGCGACGGCCCGCCGGCCGCGGGGCGCGACGGCCCGGAGCGCGCCGCCGACCGGGCCCCGACTCTCCGCCCTGGGGGGACTCGTCGCTTCGCGCTCGAGGCGACCGCCGGCACGGCCGCCGGTCGGACGACGCGAAACGGGACGAGTGAACGGATGGTCCGGAAGCTGCGGGCGGCTGGTCATGGCGATCCCCCCAGGGTCGTCGCGACCCGCCGGCATGGCGGGCCGTCGGGAGGAAGGTAGGCGGCGGCCGGTCCGCGCTGCCCGAAATCCAGCTTGGATCTGTCTTGAATCATTCAAGCCGTTTGATGTGAATGAGTTATGAAGACATGGCCGGCACTGGAGCGGAGGTCTACAATCGGTCCGAAATCACCAGGAGGTGCTCCATGCCCCGTCGCCCGGTCTCGCTCGCGGTTCGCGCCGCCCTCTGCGCCGCTCTCCTCACCCTGATCGGTTCGGCCGGCGTTCGCGCCGCGAACCTGCTGGCGAATCCGGACTTCGACGGCGGCCTGCAGCCCTGGCGGGTCGACTTCCCGCAGGTCCACTTCGCCGGGCCGGACGCCGGGTTCGATCCCGAGTCGGGTTCGATGCAGGTCGACGTCGCGATCGCCGACCCGCAGGGGGCTTCCTTCGGTGCCTGGCAGTGCGTTCCGGTCGAGGCCGGCGCGCCCTACCGGGCGAGCGCGCTCGCCGCGCTGCTCGGGCCCGACCATCCGCGGGCAGCCTCGTTCCTGGAGGTGGCCTGGCATTCCGACGGGGCCTGTGCCGGCGCCCCCCTCGCCACCGAGCGGCTGGCGTCGACGGACGAGCGCTACTGGTTCTGGATCGAGCTCCGGGGCGAGGTGACGGCGCCGCTCGCCGCGGCCGCCGCGAGCGTCCGGCTCGGCACCGAGAAGCTCGAAGCGGGCGGTGACTTTCCGGTCTACGCCCTGTTCGACCAGGCCGCCTTCGAGGTCGTCGCGGGCGGCTCGGGCACCTGCCTGCAGAACGCGACCAGCCTCTGCCTGCGCGACGGGCGTTTCCGGGTCACCGCGGCCTGGTCCACGAGTGCCGGCGGCGGCGCAGGCTACGTCCGCCCGCTGACCGCCGACACCGGCGCCTTCTGGTTCTTCGACGCGGCCAACCTGGAAGTGGTGGTCAAGGTGCTCGACGGCTGCCCGGCGAACGGCCGCTTCTGGGTCTACGCCGGGGGGCTGACCGATCTCGGTGTGACGCTCACCGTCGAGGACACGGTGAGCGGCGAGAGCGCCGTCTACACGAGCCCGCTGGGCGAGCCCTTCCACACGGTCGCCGACGTCGACGCCCTCTCCGGCTGCCCGTAGGCGCCGGGCCGGGCGCTCTCCTCAGCGCACGGCGAGCTTGAGGACGATCCGGCTGCCGAGGGACTCGAAGCCCTCGAGGCGGACGCCGGCTCCGGCGAGGTCGATCACGATGTGCTGTTCGGCGCCACCGGGGCGGTCGTGCCAGCCGGTGCGGATGCCGGCGACGGCGGCGGTGCCGACCGGCAGGCTCGACTTGCGGAAGGGAAGCTCGAGCCCCTTGAAGCGCACCAGCACGCGCGCCTTCTCGCCGCCGATCTCCGAGTAGCTGAACGACCCCGCGGGGAAGGGGCCGTCGCCGGCGATGGTCACGACCGTGACGCCGGTTGCCTCGGTCCAGTCGATGTCGCTGACCGACCGGGCGCGGGGTTGCCCCTCCTCGGCCGGCATCGGCTCGACGGCGGGCGCGGAGCGGTCCGGCGCTGCGTCGCGCGCCGGCGTCGGGGCGGCGGCCGTCGCAAGCGGCGTTGCGGCCGCGGCGACGGGGGCGCCCTCGGACGCCTCGTCCGCGGCGCCAGCGTCGGCCGGCGGAGCGACACCCCTGGGCAGCGGAATCTCGGGCGCGGTCTGCGCGGCGTCCGTCGCACCGACGGTGTCGGCGAGCGTCGTCTGCGGCGCGGCCACGGCGGACAGCGGCGGGCGCGGCGCGGGCGTCGGCGCCGCGCTGGCGGCTGCCGCCGGAGGCAGGCGCTCGGCCTTCGCGCGGGGTGCCAGCCAGTACTGCCACCCCGCCCAGCCGGCGCCGAGCAGCACGAAGCCGGCGGCGACCCAGACCCAGAGCGGCAGGTTCCGCGATGCCTTCACGCTCGCCGCCGCGCCGGTCTCGATGCCCACCAGCGGCTCCTCGGAGAGCGCGGCGCGCACCAGGCGATCGATCCGCTCGTCGTCGCTCTCCGCGGGCGCGACCTCCGGCTCGGCGCTCGGCGTTGCGTAGGAGAAGGTGGCTCGCCGCGCTTCCGCGGACGTCGGGGCGACGTCGGGAGGAATGGCGGGCGAGAAGTCGGGCGGCGCCTCGATGCCGTCGACAGGAGTCGCCATGGCGAACGAGCGGGTCGGCCGCGCCGGAGGCGGAGACGCAGGGAGGGGCTCCGGCACGGGCTCCGGCGCCGCTTCCTGCTCCTCGGTCAGATTGGCCTCGAGCTCGGGTGGCAGCGGCTCGAGCGCGCGCGCGACGACCGGCTCCTCCTCGCCGGCGTCGAGAGACTCGGCGCCGAGCGACATCTCGAGGAACTCGAAGAGCGCCTCGGCGAGGTGCTGCCGGCTCTGTGCGTCGACTTCGGTGAACTGGATGCCGATGCCCGCGGGGCGCCCGGGGCCGTCGTAGCGCTCGCGCACCCAGGCGACGATGCCCGCGCCCTGCACGGGCTTTCTCTGCTCGCCGATCACGAACTCGAACACCAGGCGGACGCCGAGCGGCGGCGGATCGGGGTGCTTGACGAACATCCCGGTCGCCGACACGTTCGCGGCGAAGCCGTTCTGGTAGGCGACGGTGCCTTCGAAGTGGAGCCGCACCACCGCGTCGAGCGGCATGCGGGTGGAACGCTTGAAGGGTCCGGAGGCGTCGATTTCGCGCAAGTCCATCGTTTTCGCTTCGGCTTACGCCTGCAGCTTCTCCCAATCGGATTCGTCGGCGTCGAGCGCGAGTGGCGAGGCCGCCGTCGGCGCCGGCGAAGACCGGGTCCTCGACCAGGCGGACCTTGCCGCCGCCGAGCTCGGCGAGGGCCTTCTCGAGGGCGTCGGTCAGGCCCGCGGATCCGTCGAGCCGCGTCCGGACAGGATGACGTTGCTGCCGCACCTTCTCCTGGTACTCGGGCTCGACCGCGGCGAGCAGGTCGAGCATCGTCTCGGTGAAGGGCGCGACCAGGCTCTCGCAGGCGAGACGGACCTCGTCGGTGATGTCCAGCTCGGTCGGCTTGCCGTGCGACGGCGCGTTCACCACGACCTTGCCCGCCGGCTCGCCGACGAAGCCGTGCTGCTCCTTCCACTCCGCGCACCATGTGGATGGTGAACTGGATGCCGGGGTGGCGCTCGGCGATCAGCTTGGCGAGCAGCTCGTCGACCGAGTCGCCCGCCTTGGTCAGCGTGCGCTGGTCCTCCTCGGTGGGGTAGCGCCCCTTCATCACGCAGAAGTCGGTGGTGCCGGCGCCGACGTCGACGATCATGGTGTGGAGCAGCGCCTCGATGCCGTAGGCGACCGCGAACGGCTCGGAGACGATGATCAGGGCGTCGACCATGCCGCGCATCGACCTGCGCGGAGCTGCTGTTGGTTGACGCGCAGCGTCTCGGCGGGCACGCCCACCACGGCGCGTGCCTTGCGCTCGCCGGTCGCCCTCGGTGGCGAGCCCGATCAGGTGGCCGAGGATCTCCCGACCGCCGCGATGTCCTTCTCCGAGCCCTCCTTGATCAGGCCCTGCTCGAGCGGCCGGTGGAGGTCGAGCAGCGAGCGGTTCTCGAGCGCCTCGGCGCCGATCAGGACCTGCTTCTTCACCACCTTCTTCGCCACCATGTCGACCGGCCAGCCGACGTAGCTGTCGACGACGTGGCGCGCGTCGGTGGAGGTCGCGATCGCGCTCTGCGAGGTTCCGAGGTCGATGCCGACCGAAAGGATCTGCGGATTTGGCGCTCACGATACCCCCTCTTCTAGCCGCCTTTGCTCACGGAATGCGAGTATGACTCGAATTCCCTCGAAAAGCGCCTGCGGCGAGCCGGTCGCGGTACTCCGGGCGGGCCAGGAGCTGCGGCCTCCTCCCGGTTCGACAGGCAGGAGATCTCGGCCAGGATCGCCGGCATCTCCGTCGACGACCAGCACCAGGAACGGGGCCGACTTGACGCCGCGGTCGACCACCTCGGGAGCGACCTCGCGCACGGAGCGCACCAGGCGGCGCTGGACCGCAGTGGCGAGCGCCTGCGACTGCTCCTGGCGGAAGTCGCGGTAGATCGCTCTCGAGCAGCCGCCGGACGTCGGTCATCGAGTAGCCCGACTCGACGTTCTCGGCGCTCGCCAGGCGGATCAGGTAGGGGTCGTCGGTGGGGCCGAGGAAGTAGGTCTCGATGCCGCGGTTCGTGCGGCCGTCCTCGAAGCAAGTTGACGTGGATCGAGACGAACAGGTCGGCCTGGTGCTCGTTGGCCGTCCGCGAGCGGTCCTTGAGCAGCACGCGCTGGTCGCTGTCGCGAGTGAGCAGGGTCTCGTAGCCGGCGGCACGCAGACGGGAGGCCAGGCGGCGGGCGACGTCGAGCGTGATCTCCTTCTCGGCGAGCCCGGCGGGGGTCTTGGTCCCCTCGTCGCCGCCGCCGTGCCCGGGGTCGACGACGATGCGCTGCACCTCGACCGGGAAGACCATCCCGGGCAGCCGGGTGGGCTTCGGCGTCGCCGCCGTGCCGGGAGCCGGACCGGTTCCATCCGCCTGCGGCCGGACCGTCGGCACGATCGAACCCGGCGCCGGTTCGGCGAACGGCCCCCGGCCGAGGCGGGGCAGCGCGACCAGCGCGCCGGCGACGACCACCACCAGCGCGGAGAAGAAGAGCACCCATGGGAAGGGCTTCTTCCGGTAGAGCCTGCCCGCCGGCCGGTTCTCGATGGCGCGGACGTTGTCCTCGACCGCACCCGAGAGCAGCCGCCGCTTCAGCCGTGCGTCCCCACCGCCGATCCCCGACAACATGAGGCCGAGAATGCTACCAGCCGCCGGAGGCATCCGAGTTCCGAGCCCTGCCGGGGGCCCGACCGGCTGGCGGGGCTGCCGTGGCGGCCGCCTCGAAAAGACCAGAGAAGGGAATGAGAGGACCCGGTCGATCGCGGGTCCATCGATCGACCCGGGCCTCGCCGGCTGCCGTCCTTCGATGGCGGGCTGCCGTGGCGGCCGCCACGAAAAGACCAGAGAAGGGAATGCGAGACCCCGGGTCGATCGCGGGTCCATCGATCGACCCGGGCCTCGCCGGCTGCCGTCCTTCGATGGCGGGGCTGCCGTGCGTCCGCCATGAGAAGACCAGAAAGGGAATGCGACGACCCCGAGCCGATCGTCGGTCCATCGATCGTCGGGCGCCTCGCGTGCGTCGTTCCTTCTATGGGCTGTTTCAGTTGCCGGGTCCAACCGCGCTTCGTGAGTCGACGCCCGGTGGGAGGAGCCAGAGAGACCGACGAAGAGGGAAAGGACGGGACAGGAAAGGAAGAGAAAGTGAAAGTGAAAGAGCCGGAACCGCTCACGCGTTCCCGGCTCTCTGGGGGCTTTCGCCCGTTCGAAGTCCCTGCGGTCTCAGCCCTGCGGGCGGATCTTCTCGAGCGCGGCGGCGAGGGCGCCGAGGCCGGTCGACTTGCGGGTCTGCTTGACGTAGGTCTGGTAGTCGGAGCGCGAGCCTTCGAGGGTCTTGCCTTCGAGGGTGAGCGAGACGCGCTTCCGCTTGACGTCGATGTGGGCGACCTGGACCTTGACCTGCTTGCCGACCGAATAGACGCGGCCGACGTTGGCGCCGCGCGGCAGGCCCATTTCGGAGCCGGGCAGCAGGCCGGTCAGGCCGGGCTCGAGGATCACGAAGACCCCGAACTTCTCGATCTTCTCGACCGTGCCGCTGACCACGGCGCCCTCGGGGTAGCGCCCCTCGACGCCGTGCCAGGGATCGGACGTGGGCGTCTCGCGCATCGAGAGCGAGATGCGCTTGCGCCGGCCGTCCACTTCGCGCACGAACAGCTCGAGCGTCTCGCCGGCGGCGAGGCGGGCGTCGTCGGCGTGCATGCCGGGCGCGAGCTGGGTGTGGTGCATCAGCCCCTCCACGCCCGGCTCGAGCTCGATGAACCAGCCGAACTCGCTCTTGCGCAGCACCTTGCCGGTGGCCTTGCCGCCCGCCGGGAAGCGCTCCGCGACGCCGTCCCACGGGTCGCGCTCGAGCGACTTCATCGACAGCGAGATGCGGTCGCCGCCGGAGGCGAGCTTCAGCACCCTGGCCTCGACCTCCTGGCCGAGCGCGAGCGCGTCGGCGGGCTTGGCCACCCGGACGTGGCGGATCTCGGAGACGTGGATCATCCCCTCGATGCCGCCGAGGTCGACGAACGCGCCGAAGTCGGTGAGCGAGACGACCTTGCCCTTCACGATCTCGCCGACCTGGATCTTCTTGCGCAGCTCGTCGGCCGCGTGCTTGCGCTCCTCGCGCAGCATCGCGGCGCGCGAGAGCACCAGGCGATGACCCTTCTCCTCGACGCGCAGGACGCGGAAGGCGAAGGTCTTGTCGAGATACTGGCCCGGCTCGTGGGGCGCGCCGAGCTCCATCGAGGAGCGCGGGCAGAAGGCGGTCATGCCGTCGACCACGACGTGGAAGCCGCCCTGGTTCCAGCCGATGACCTTGCCCTCGACCGGATGCCCGGCCTCGACCGCAGCGCGGGCGACGTCGCTCGGGATGCCGGCGAGGTCCTCGGGGCTGGGCGGGACGACCTCGTCCACCTTGCCAGGCCGCCGGGGCTTGCCCTTGTGGGCCTTCTTGGCGGTCGTGCGCGGCCCCTTGGCCGCCTTCGGCGTCGCATCGGCCGCGGGCGCCTCGGCGCCCGCCTCGGTGGCGACGGCTTCGGCGGCGACCGGTTCGCTGTCGACGGCGACGGCGTCGCCCGCGATGATCTGTTCGGCGGCGGCGACCTCGGCCGGTTCACCCGCCTCCGCCGGCGACTCCGCGGCGACGATCTCGGCCTGGGCGGCCGGCTCGGGCTCGGGCGCGGTTACGGTGGCGAAGGGGGCGTTCTCGTTCTCTGACATGGCGAACTCCGGCGGTGATGTAGCGGGTCGGGCCGACAGGGGCCCCGGGCGCGAGACCTCGGGACCGGAGTCGAGAGGATACCGCAGAAGACGCGCGCCGCGAAACCGCGCCGATCCGCGGGCCGTCGCGCCCGCCGGGGTGTTGACTTTCCCCCGACGCGCGCGGATCAGTCGGGCGGCGTCGCGGCGAAGACGGCGACGCCGCGCGGCCGCTCCTCGGTCCGCGGCCGCTGCGGCGCCACGGCGAGCTCCGCGCGGGCTTCGACCGGCGCCACGAGGCGCCAGTGCCAGACGCCGCTCGAATCCCCGGGCAGGTCGATCCGCCGCCAGGCCGGGGTTGGCGCCGTCTTCGGCGGGACGAGGATCGCGGAGACCGCGGCGCCGGGCCCTGGCGAAGCGGCCGGAGCGCAGCCGAACCAGACCGTGAAGCCCTCCGGCGTCTCGACGGAGGGGAGCCGCTCGACGGGCAGAATCTCGGCCTGGCCGGGACCGGCGGACGCGCGCCAGTGCAGCGACGCGAGCAGCGGCGCCAGCGCGCGGTCGCGCAGCGCCACGGCGGCGCAGACTTCGGAGCGGATGCCGGGGCGGAAGACCAGGCCGACGGCCCCCAACGAACCGGTGTCGGCGACGATCTCCGGCGGCACCGCGACGCGCGGCGCGACGCCGCCGTCGCCGGCCGGGTCGAGGCCCAGCGGCAGCGTGACGGCCAGGGCCTGCAGGAACCGGCGCGGGGATCCCGTGCTCATGGCATGGACCTCCATGGGAGCAACATGAGATACGGACGGATGCAATTTTGGTTCCGAGGCCCTCGGAGCGGGGCTCGATAGAGTCCCGTCCGTGCCGCGCGTCGCCTGGTTCGTCAGTCCCCACGGTTTCGGCCACGCCGCGCGCTCGGCGGCGATCGCCGAGGCGCTCGGCCTGCGACTCCCCGGCCTCGAGCTCGACCTCTGGACGACGGTTCCGGAGTGGTTCTTCCGGGAGTCGCTGACCGTCCCCTTCCGGTACCGCCCGCTGGCCTGCGATGTCGGACTGGTCCAGAAGAGCCCGGTCGAGGAGGATCTGCCGGCGACGGTCGCCGGGCTGGAGCGGTGGTGGACTGCCGTCGAAAAGCTCCATCTAAGGGAGGTGGTCGGGGCGCTCGTGGCCGAGCGGTGCGATCTGGTCGTGTGCGACATCGCCCCCCTCGGTCTGGTGGCGGCGCGCGACGCCGGGGTGCGATCCGTTCTGTTGGAGAACTTCACCTGGGATTGGATCTACGCGCAGCTGGTCGCGGCCGAGCCGCGACTGGTGCCCTGGGTCGAGCGCTTCCGCTCCTGGTGCGCGCTCGCCGATCTGCGGATCCAGATGGAGCCGGTCTGCGCGCCGGCGCCGGGTGCGCGGGTCGTGCCGCTGGTCGCGCGTTCGCCGCGCGCGGGACGGCTCGCCGTGCGGCAGCGGCTCGGAATCGAGCCCGGCTTCTCGCTGGTCCTGGTCTCGCTGGGCGGCGTCGAACACCGCCTCGATCGGCTGGCGCGGCTGCGCGAGCGCGGGGAGGCGGTCTTCGTCCTGCCCGGCGCCGCCGACCGGGAGAGATGGGCGGGGAATCTCCGGCTGCTGCCGCACCACTCTCCAGTGCACCATCCCGACCTGGTCGCCGCCGCGGACCTCCTCGTCGGCAAACTCGGCTACTCGACCGTCACCGAGGCCGTCGCCGCCGGCGCGCGGATGCTCTACGTGCCGCGTTCCGGTTTCCGGGAGTCGGCGGTGCTCGAGCGCTACGTGGCGGAGCGACTGCCCTCCGCGGCGATCGCCTGGGAGGAGCTCGAGAGCGGCTCCTGGGTGGAGCGGCTCGACGCCCTGCTCACCGAGCCCCGTTCGACGCCGCTCCCCTCCGAAGGCGCGGCAAGCGCCTCGACCGCGATCGCAGAGTTCCTCGCGAGGGATCGGAACTGACCGGCGTCGTGTTTTCCGGCACGGGACGCGCGTCCGCGCGACGGCCTCGAGCGCTTCAGCGCGAACGGTCGTCGAGCGCGAGCTCGTCGAGGGCGTCGCGGCGCAGGCGGAGTAGCTGGGCCCGCAGCTCGGGGCGCAGGCGGGATTCGACCGCGAGGTAGCCCGCGTCGTCGAGGCCCTTGAGCAGGGCGACGACGTCGGCGAGGTCCTGGTGCCTCGCTGCGGTCAACTTGAGCTCGAGCAGCCCGGGCAGATCGACGACGTCGGGCTCGCGTGCGCTGCGGCCGAGCTCGAGCGGCGACGGGTAGGGCGGCGCGCCCGGCCGCGGTCTCGGTTCGCCGGCGAACAGCAGATCGACGTCGACCCCGCTCGGCCCGTGCCGGAGCCGGTTGGCCGCGGTGCGCGCGAAGCCGTGCCGATCGAGCAGGGGTTCGAGGCTTTCGACGTCGGCGCGCGCGAGCAGCAGGTCGAGGTCGCGGGTGGCGCGGACGTAGCCGTGATGGAGGACGGCGACGCCTCCCACCAGCGCGTGCGGCGACGCCGGCTTCGGCGAGGAGCCCGCGCAGGGCCGTCAGGCCCTGGTCGACGAGAGGCAGGTCGGGTCGCATCGCGCGCGCGAACGCGGTCGCCCCGGCGAGCGCCACCGCGGTCGATTCCATGGCAGGAGTATAGGGCAGCGTCGCCAGCGGGCCGCGCGCCGGGAGGCGTCGACCGGGGGAGGTCCGGTCGGGGCGGGGTGGCAGAGGTAGCCCCCTGGGCCCGCTCGCGCTGCGCTGCCTGACGCCCGTCATGGCACAGGCCGCCGAGTGTGGTAGATACCGCAGCTCTTTCGCGCCCGTTTCCGGAAGTTTCCTGGTCGGGGTTTCGGTCTCGTCGGGGGGAGTGAGAAGTCCGGAGGTTTCGGAATGAGATCGAGACGACCTGGGGGGCTGGAGTCGGCTGGAATCGCCAACCCGAGCCCGAGGGTCCCCGAGGCCACCGACGGCGAGGGCGTGGCGACGCCGCACGAGGTCGAAGCGGACTGGCTGGCCGAGCTCTACGAGGCCGCGGCCGATGTCGCCCGCTGGCCGTGCGCGCTCGGCGCCGTCGCGGGTCGGCTCGGTGCCCGGCGCGCCGGGATCGAGGTCGTGGACCTCGCGAGCGGCGCGCTGCGCTTCGCGGCCGCGACCGCCCCGCGGCGACCGGGGCGGTCGGCGAGCGAGCTGCGCCTCGTGGAGCGGTCGGCCCCGGCAGCGGAGGGGCCGCCACTCGCGCTGCACTTCGACGGCCGCGCGGCGATCTGCCGGTTTCCGCTGCGGGGCACGTCGCTGGTCGCCCGGCTGACGCTGGCGCGCGGTTCGGCCTCCAGGCCCTGGCGCGAGGCGGATCGTGGCGGAATCGCGAGGGTCGCCGCGCATCTCGAGCGCGCGCTCCGCCTCTCGCTGCGCGCCGGCGCCGGCCCGGCGCTGCCGCCCCCGGCGGCCGAGGTGCTGCTGCCGCGGTCCGCGCCGGAGGAGCTTCTGCACGAGGTGGAGACCACGCTGCGCGGCGTGTACGGTCTGACCCCCGCCGAAACCCGGGTGGCGGCGGCGTTCGTCTGCGGCTCGTCGATCGTGCAGGTCGCGCAGCAGCAGGGAATCTGCGTCGAGACGGTGCGCTCCCACCTCAAGCGCATCTACCAGAAGCTCGGCACCACCCGTCAGGCCGAGCTCGTCCACCTCGTGCTGACGAAGAGCCGCGTCTCCCCCCCGCCCGCGCCGCGCACGGAGTGACCTCGCCGCTCGCCGCGGGCCGAAGTCGAGCGGCGCGTAGCGCCCGTCCGCCAGGCGCGTCAGGAGCTCAGGCCGGAACCGCAGGGGCCGGCAGGCGAGCGACGAGGGCGAGGAGCTCGGCCTGGTTGGTCACTCCGACCTTGCGGAACACGCTGCTGAGCTGGGTGCGGGCGGTCTCGCGTCCGATTTTCAGGCGAGAGGCGGCTCGAGGCAGACTGGGCTCCTGTGCGAGGCCGAGTACGAGCCTCGCCTCCGCGTTGGACAGACCGAAACAGCTGCGCAAGAGATCGGCGGGCGGCAGAGGCTGGCGCTCGGGATCGGTCAGGAAGACCAGGGCGCCGGCGGGCGGTCGGTCGCGCCGCACGCCGGGCAGCACCAGGGTGGCGATCGGCGCCCTGGAGGAACTGCGTGAAACGCTCAGCGCGCCACCGCCGCCGAGCTCGGGCCGGGTGCGACAGTCGAGTGCCGATCGGATCAGTCGTTGCAGCTTCACTGCTATATTCCCCCGAAGATCGGAGGAACAGACCGTGTCTCGAGAACGCTCCGTGAGCGGTTCCGCGCGACCACGGCGGCCTTTCGTGGCGGCGCTGACTCTCGTGCAGCTCGGGCTCGCGGCCGTCGGGATCCCGCCGGCCCTCGCGGCGGCGGGCGCGAGCGACGACCTCGACGCCCAGATTCAGTCGGCTCTCGACGGCGTGCCGGCCGAGAAGGGCGGCGGCGCGGTCGTCGAGTGGATCCTCCAGGCCCACGAGGGCACCACCAGCTACCATGCGGTGTCGCCGGCGTCGCTTTTCCAGGCCGGCCAACCCACCCAGGACCTCGTCCTCGATTCCGCGACGGGCTCCGTGTGGATCGACGACAACCAAGGAAGCTGTGGCTACGCCCCGATCCACTTGCCACAGGCGGCGACGGTCACCGGGTTCCTCATGTGGGTCCGCGACAGCAACTCGGTCGAGGATTCCACCGCAATCCTCAGGCGCTTCACGGTCGACGGCTCGACGGGCGTTCTGGAGCTCGCGGCGGTCACGAGCTCGGGGTCGACGGCCAACTCGAGGGTTTTCTCCGACTTCTCGATCTCGAGCGGCGTCGTCGACAATTCAACGTACTGGTATTTCGTCCACGTCTGCCTGCCCCGTTTCTCAGACCCCGACGGTCCGACCTAGTTCGCGGTCTCTACGTCAGCTTCACGAACGAGGTGGCCATGCGCTTCCGCTCGAACCCACGGCTCCTCCTCCTCGCGGCACTCTCGGTCGCGCCGGCCGGCGCGGAGGTCGTCATCGTCTCCGCGGCCGACTTCCACAACGCCGACGGCTCGGGCCACGCGTTCACGGAGTTTTCCGGCTGGATCCAGAAGGGGGGCGGCTCCGGGCACCTGATCGCTCCGGTCGATCTGCCGGACGGCGCGGTGATCACCCAGTTCAGTGGCTACCTGGGAGACAGCGAGGCGAGCGGCGACTTCTGGGTCGAGTTGCTGCGCAAGCGGCGGGGCAACGCGGTGGCGGCTCAGCAGGTGGCGCGGATCAGCTCGCTGGGCATCTCGCCGGCGGGGCAGGTGCTGGTCGTCGACCCGACGCTACAGTACCCTGTCGTCGACGACGTCTACATCTACTACCTGACCACCTCGGGTAACCCGCTCACGACCTCGCAGCGGCTCTATTCGATCCGGGTCGATTATCAGCTCACCCTCTTCGCCGACGACTTCGAATCGGGCGACACGTCGGCCTGGGGCGCGCCGCCTCCCGCCTTCGCGACCAAGTGGCTCTCGGCGGCGAGCTTCTCGTCGGCGGCGAAAACCCCAGAGTGGCCCTGGGTTTCGACGGCGCGCTCGGCACCTATCCGCCGAACGCCTCCGGTTCGACGCCCCCGTGCGGCGTCGCGCCGCTCGAGTTGGCGCACGGCGCGACGATCGCCGGCGTCTTGGCCAACCTCTACGACGCCCGCACCGACCGCGGCCTGACGCTCGCGCTGCGCCGCTCGCCGATCAACTCGATGGTCGT
>CAWDOT010000018.1:0-19848 GCA_963803995.1 uncultured Acidobacteriota bacterium | reverse complement strand
TGACGTGCACCCGGTCGGCGACGCCCAGCTCGGCGGCGAGCGCCTCGTAGTTGGCGTACGGCGAGAGCTCGCCGGCGACCAGCAGCCGGACCCGCTCGAGCCCGGGGGCCGCGAGCGCGCGGATCGCCACCTCGGTGCGCTTGATCGGCGTCTGGAAGCCGAACGAACCGATCAGCGGGGCGTCCGGCGCGATCCCGCGCGCGCGGCGGAAGGCGAGCCCGGCCGCGCGGCTCGCCGCCGCCGGCAGCGGGATCCCCATCGGCACGCGCCGCACCGCGAGCCGGGGATCCTCCTCGGCGAGCATGTCGGCGGCCCAGTGGCCGTGGACGAGCACGCCGCGCTGCCGGCGCAGCAGGGTCCGGTGCGCGGGCAGCGCGAATTGCGCCGCCCGGCCGAAGGCGCCCCAGCGCACCGGCCGCGCCGCGGCGTCGCCGATCCAGCCATGGTCGCGCTCGAGCGCGGCACGGTAGGGCTCGAACTCCCCCCGCCCGACCGTGCGATCGAGCAGGAAGTGGTGGAGCACGAGGTCGTGCAGCACCATCACGCCGGGGCGCTCGAGCGCGAGCTCGGCGATCGCGGCGTGGTAGTGGTTGTTGCCCATGTGGTAGAGCGGCAGGCGCCCGTCGCGGCCGGTCTCGTCGATCGGCACCGGTCGGTAGCGCGCCTCGATCCCGTCCTCGATCGGCAGGCCCGGCAGCCGGACGACGCGCAGGTCGACCTCCCGGGCCAGCTCCGGCAGCAGGTCGACGCTGTAGTCCGAGATGCCCGAGCGAACCGGCGGCAGCGGCGAGAGGTAGTCGAGTCGGGGCCTCACCGGGGCCATTCTAGCCGCGCGTCGCCGGCCGCCGGGGCGCGCGCGCCAGCTCGAGCGCCGCCGGCTTCCCGGCGAGCCCGGGAGGCAGGTAGAGGTGGAGTCCCGCGGGGGTCAGACCGGCCCGCCCGAAGAGCTCGAGATACCAGCCGGGCGCGCGCCGCCGCAGCTCCCCGCGGTCCCCTTCGACCGCTTCGGCGGAGGTCAGCACTTCCAGGTAGAGCGGTCCGCGTGCGCGGGCGGCCAGCGCGGGCAGCGCCGCCCGTGCGGCGCGGGCGTCGAGGTAGTGCAGCACGTCGGCGCAGACGACCAGGTCGAAGCGGGACCGCCCGAGGGCCGCGAGGTCCTCGAGGCCGCCCCGCCGGACGTCCAAGCCCCTCGGCGCCAGGGCGAAGGCCGCCGGCGAAGGGTCGAGCCCGAGGTAGCGCAGCCCCGGCCGCAACCGCACCAGCTCGCGTCCCCAGAGACCCGCCCCGCATCCGACGTCGAGCGCCGAGCGGAGCCGCCGCCCCAGATGGTGCTCGGCGAGCGCCACGACCGCCGCCACCCGCAACCGGCGCTCGGCGGGCGTCAGCACGCGCGTCGCCTTCGCCCGGTAGAAGCGCTCGTAGTAGCGGCGGTCGTAGCGTTTCGGGCGGGACATGGCGGGGGCTCGCGGGGCGGGCGCAGTCTAGCCCGCGCCGCCGCGCGCGCCCCTTCCCGTTCGCCCCCGGAAGGATCCCGACCGCCCCGTGCCGGGCCGTCCGGACCCGTGCGAGAACTTCCGGAGCCGGCGCGCGTCTAGATTGGGGGAGAATTCCCGCGCCCGTCCACCCGCACCGAGAGGAATCCCGAGACATGCTCCGCGCCGCCCGTTTCGCCGCCCCCCTGATCGCCGCCGCGCTCGCCGCCCCGGCCTTCGCCGCCTCGACCCCTGCCTCGACCCCGCTCGACGGCTTCCTCGCCGGAGTGAGGAAGAGCGTCCTGCCCAACGGCCTGACGCTGCTCGTGCGCGAGCAGCCGGGCACCGGCGTCGTCGCGATCGACACCTGGGTCGAGGCCGGCTACTTCCACGAGCCGGACGAGGTCGCCGGCATGGCGCACCTGTTCGAGCACATGTTCTTCAAGGGGTCGGAGAAGTTCCCGGGCGCCGAGCAGATCGCGCAGGAGCTCGCCGCGGTCGGCGGCGAGTCGAACGCCGGCACCATCTACGACTCGACCAACTACTACTTCGTGGTGCCGAAGGCGGGCTTCGAGCGGGCGGTCGAGATCCAGGCCGACGCCATCCGCGCGCCGCTCTTCGACTCGGCCGAGCTCGCCAAGGAGGCCGAGGTCGTCATCGAGGAGTCCAACCGGAAGCTCGACAACCCGGGGCCGGTCTCCTTCGAGCGGATGCTCGCGACCTCCTACACGCAGCACCGGATCAAGCGCTGGCGGATCGGCTCGAACGAGGTCCTGCGCAACATCCAGCGCGCCAACCTGCTCGCCTTCTTCGAGACTCTCTATCGCCCGGAGAACCTGATCGTCTCGATCGCCGGCGACGTCTCCGCCGCCGAGGCCGAAGCGCTGGTCGCGCGGACTTTCGGCGCTCTGCCCCGCGGCACCCTCGACAAGCGCGGCGGCCCCGCCGAGCCCGCGCAGACGGAGTTCCGCTTCGGCCGCTCCGAAGGGGACCTGCGCCAGGGCTACAGCGTGCTCGGCTGGCACACGCAGGGGGTCGGCGGCGCCGACGAGCTGGCGCTCGACCTGCTCGCGCGAATCCTCGGCGAGGGGCGCTCCTCCCGGCTCTTCCGCCACGTCGTCGGGCCCGACGGCGCGGCCACCGCGAACGCCTCGCACTACCAGTTCGAGGACATCGGCATCTTCTCGATCCAGGCCTCGTTCGACGAGCCGCGCCGCGCCGAGGTCGACCGCCGCGTGCTGGCCGAGATCGAGCGGATGAGGCGCACGGACCGACCCCCTACGAGCTCCGCCTGGCGGTGAACTCGCTGACCTCGGAAGTGGTCCTCGGCCTCGAGAGCGTGCTCGGGCAGGCGCAGGCGCTCGCCCAGAGCGAGGCGCGCTACGGCTACCAGGCGCTCGGTGGACGCCTGACGGCGCTCGCCGCGGTCACTCCCGAACAGGTGCGCGACGCCGCCCGGCGCTACCTCGAAGCCGAGCGCCTCACGCTCTACCACTACGCGCCCAAGGGCGCCCCGGCGCTCGACCGCGACGCCGCCCGGGCGGCCGTGCGCGCGGCCTCAGCGACGCCGCCCGCCGCCGAGGCGGCCGCGGCGCTGCCGGCGGCGCCGGCGCCGGTCGCCGCCGCGCGCGCCGACCGCGCGCCCGTGATCAGCGCGCTCGCCAATGGCGCGAAGCTGGTGGTGCGCGAGCGCCCCGGCGCCCCCGCCGTCTCGTTCGGCGTCTGGTTCCCGGGCGGCCGCAGCGCGGAGTCGAGCGCCGACGCCGGCGTGACCCAGCTCGCGGTGGCGTCGATCCGCCGGGGCACCGCGACCCGCGACGGAGAGCAGATCGACCGCGAGTTCGAGTTCCTCGGCACGCAGCTCGGGGCCGACGTCGGCAACGACTGGTTCGGCGTCACCGTCGACGTCGTCGCGGCGAATCTGCGCCCCGCGCTCGACCTGGTCGCGGACGTGCTGCTCCACCCGACCTTCCCCGCGGCCGGTGTCGGCGAGGAGCGCGCGCTCCAGCTCGCCGCGATCCGCCGCTCCTTCGACTCGGCGACCCAACGGCCGATCGCGCTCGCCTTCCGCGACCTCTACGGCACCCACCCCTATGCCCTCGCCGCCAACGGCACCGAAGCGTCGGTCGGCGGGCTCGACGCCGCCGCGCTCGCCGCCTGGTGGCGCCGCTTCGCGGTGGCCGAGGGCGCGTTGATCGTGGTGGTCGGCGACGTCGACGCCGCCGAGGCGAAGCGGCTGGTGGAGACGGCCTTCTCGGCGCTGCCGGCGCGCGGCGGTCCCGCGCCGGCGCTCGCGCCGCCGCCGGCGCCGCCGACCCGCACCGAGATGGTCGAGTTCCGCGACCGCAAGCAGTCGGCGATCGCGATGACCTTCGCCGCGGTGCCTCCCGGCCACGCCGACGCCCTGCCGCTGCGGCTGCTCCAGTCGTCGAGCTCGGGCCTCGCCGGCACGCTCTTCGCGGAGCTGCGCGGGAGGCGCTCGCTCGCCTACACGGTCTTCTGCGGCTACCTGCCGCGGCGCGAGGGCGGGGCGATGCTCGCCTACATGGCGACCGCGGCGGACAAGGAAACCGAGGCGAAGGGCGCCCTCCTCGCCGAGCTGCGCCGGCTCGCGGCCGACGGGCTGACCGAGGCCGACTTCGTGCGCGGCCAGAAGTCGTTCGAGGGGTCGACGCGCATCGAGCTGCAGACCAACGGCGCGCTCGCCGCCGACTACGCCAGCAACCTGCTCGCCGGGCGCGAGCTGGACTCGACCGAGCGCGACCTCGAGCGGGCGCGCACGGTCACGCTCGACGAGATCCGCCAGGTGGCGGGCCGCTACCTCGGCGCGGAGCGCTTCGCGACGGCGGTGGTGCGCGGGAAGAGCTGAGAGAGCACCGGCCTAGACGGCGGCGTCGCGGTCCTCGGGGCTGGCGATCTTGCCCTTGAGGAAGGCCTCGATGAAGGGGTCGATGTCGCCGTCGAGGACCGACGTCGGCGTCGCCGACCGTCTACGCCGGTGCGGTGGTCCTTGACCATCCGGTAGGGCTGCAGCACGTAGCTGCGGATCTGCGAGCCCCAGCCGATGTCCTTCTTGGCGTCCTCTTGCTTCGCCTGCTCGGCCTCGCGCTTGCGCAGCTCGAGCTCGTAGAGCCGCGCGCGCAGCACCTTCATCGCCGTGGCGCGGTTCTTGTGCTGGCTGCGCTCGTTCTGGCAGCTGCACGACGATGCCGGTCGGCAGGTGGGTGATGCGCACCGCCGACTCGGTCCTGTTGACGTGCTGGCCGCCGGCGCCCGACGCACGGAAGATGTCGACCCGCAGGTCCTTGTCCTGGATGTCGATCTCGATCGAGTCGTCGATCTCGGGCAGCACGTCGACCGAGGCGAACGAGGTGTGGCGGCGCGCCTGCGCGTCGAAGGGACTGATCCGCACCAGGCGGTGCACGCCCGCCTCGGCCGTGCAGCAGGCCGTAGGCGTAAGTGCCGCGCACCGCGACGGTGGCGTTCTTGATGCCCGCCTCCTCGCCGTCCTGGCGGTCGATCAGCTCGAGCTCGAAGCCCTTGCGCTCGGCCCACCGCACGTACATGCGCAGCAGCATCTCGGCCCAGTCCTGGCTCTCGGTGCCGCCCGCGCCGGAGTTGATGGCGACGATGGCGTTCTTGTCGTCGTCGGGCCCGGCGAGCTTGAGGTGGAGGTCGAGCGCGTCGACCTCGGGGCCCAGGCGGGCGAGGAAGGCGAGCGCGTCGGGATCGGCGTCGCCGGCATCCCCCAGCAGCTCGCGCCAGGTGGCGAGCTCCTCCTCGTCGATGCGCAGCTTGCGGAGAGTCTCGACGCGCCGTTCGACGGCACGCCGCTTCTGCATCAGGCCGGCCGATTCGGTCGGCCGGTCCCAGAAGCCGGGCATCTCCATCTGCCGGTCGAGGTCGGCGAGCTCGTCCTCGGCGCCGCTGGCCTCAAAGATACCCCCGGAGCACGGCGAGCTTCTCGCCGAGCTCGATCAGGCGCTGCTGGACGTCGGAAGCGAGCATGCGTGGGTCCCTTCCTGTGTTCGTTCGGCGCGGCGCGCGACGGCCGCCGGCGGGGGCCAGAGAATACCAGAGGCGACGTTGCCTTCTGGCTGCGCGCGGCCTGGACTAGCATGTGCCTGATGCGCTCCGGCCCGGTTGCCCTCGCGCCTTTGCTGATCGCGGCCCTGGGCATCGGCGGCTGCGCCGGACGCCTGCCGGCCCCCGCCACCGCGGCGGGCGACGCGACGCCGGCGACGGCCGCCGTGGAGCAGCCCGCTCCGGCCGCCGGATCGCCGGCGCCAGCGCCGGCCGCGCGGGACCCTCTCGCCGAGCTGCAGGCCTTCATCGACGACCTGCAGAGGCTCCTCGACGCGCTCGAGCCCCCGCCGGGCGACCTGCAGGCCTTTGTCGACCACCAGCAGGTCCTGCTCGACGGCGGCGGGCGGCAGCCCGGTGCGGCGGCGGAGGCGGAACCGCGCTTCGCGTCGCGCGCGGAGGCCCGCGCCGCCGCCCGCGAAGCGATGGCGCAGGGGAGGGCCGAGGCCGAGGTCGCGGGGCAGCCCCGCCCGAGCCTGCGCGAGCTCTGCCGGCGCTACGCGCCCGAGCTGGAGCCGAAGCTCGACGCCACCCGCCGGGTGCTGCACGAGACGATCTGCGGCGCCAACCTCTGGCTCGACACCCTGCTCGGCGGCGACCTGAACGTCGAGAACGCGCGGCGCGTGGCGGGGCGGATCGAGCTCTCCTCGATCTACACCGAGGCGGACGGCTACAGCCCGAAGGCCCGGCTGCGCCTCAACTACGACCTGCCCACGCTCAAGCACCGCTTCAACCTCTTCCTCGGCCGCGAGAACGCCGAGGAGGCGATCGAGGACCGCCGCGAGCCCTTCGCCGTGCGCTCCTCGGTGTTCGGGATCGAGGCCGACGACCAGTGGCTGACCGGGCTCGGCTACTCGCCGCCCGGCCGGTACGCCGACAAGTTCGATTTCCGTCTCGGCCTCAAGATCCAGAGCGAGACCAAGGTCTACGTCCAGGGCCGCTACCGGAAGAATTTCTTTCTCGGCGACGTCTCGGTGCTGCGCTTCCGCGAGACAGTGTTCTGGGAGAATCGGGAGGCGAAGTTCGGCTCGACCACCAGCTTCGATTTCGACCGCGTGGTGCGCCCCGACTTCCTGATCCGGTGGGGCAACGTCGGAACCATCTCCGGCAAGGTCGAAGGTCTCGCCTGGCGCAGCAGCCTGCTCGGCTACAAGAACCTGCCCGGCTCGGGCGCCTTCTCGACCGAGCTCTTCGTGCGCGGCGAGAGCAAGGCCGACGTGCCGCTGCGCGAGTACGGCGTCCGCGGCATCTATCGCTTCTCGTTCCTGCGCCGCTGGCTCTTCGGCGAGCTGATCCTCGGCTACTCCTACCCGCGCGAGGAGCTCGAGGACCCGCGCGAGGGCTCCGCGCTGGTCGGCTTCGGCATCGACCTCTGGTTCGGCGAAGACCCCTGGTGAGGCCGCCGGGCGCGCAGGAGCCCGGCCGACGCGAGCAGCAGGCAGAGCCCGGGCACCAGCCAGGGCGCGCGGGTGTAGGGGGAGAGGTCGGAGCGGCCGACGAAACGCGCGACGAGGGTGCCCTCCTCCCCCACCCCGAGGCTCGAAGCGAGCGAGCCGTCGGGGCGCACGACGGCGGAGACTCCGGTGATCGCCGCGCGCAGCAGCCAGCGCCGGTTCTCGGCGGCGCGGAAGCGGGCGGCCGCGAGGTGCTGCCAGGGCGCCGCGGTCGGGCCGTACCAGGAGTCGTTGGTCACCGTCACCAGCGCGGTCGCACCGGCGCGGGCGAGCGCCGCGACCTCGCCCGGGAAGACCACCTCGTAGCAGATCGCCGCGCCGAGCCGCTCGCCGCTCCAGTCGAGCAGCTCGAGCTTCTCGGCCGCCGTGAAGTCGCCGGCGTTGCGCGCGATCTTGTCGAGCCAGCCGAAGACTCCGGCGAGCGGGACGTACTCGCCGAACGGCACCAGATGGCGCTTGTCGTAGCGCTCGACGCCGCCCGACGAGACCAGCGCGACGGAGTTGAAGTACTTCGCGCCGGCGCCGGTCGGGGTGTTGACCAGCACCGCGCAGCCGCGCGCGGCGAGCGCCCCGACGTCGCGGGCGAGGCGCGCGTCGTCGGGCCAGGCGAACGGCCACGCCGCGCTCTCGGGCCAGAGGAGCAGGGCCCCGGGTCGGCAGGCCGCGTCCGAGAGGTCCATCAATCGGCGGTAGTCGGCTTCGACCCGGACGGCGTCGAACGTCGGCCGCGCCGGCGTGTTCGGCTGAACGATCGCCGCCTCGCGAACCACGGAGCCTCCCATGCCCGCGGGGACCGCCCAGCGCGCTCCGAGCGCGAGGAGCGTCGCCGGGATCAGCAGCCCGAGAGCCGCCGGCTCCCAGCGCCGGGCGACGACCCCCCGGGCGAGCCCGAGGCCCGGAACGAGCGCCAGGTACGAGACTCCCCAGGCGCCGATCCAGGCCGAGATCGGCAGCGCGCCCGGGATCGCCAACCAGGAGTACGCCGCGAGATTCCAGGGAAAGCCGGTGAAGGCCCAGCCGCGCGCCACCTCGAGCGCCACCCAGAGCGCGGGGAGCGCCGCCAGCGAGACGAGGTCTCCGGCGCGCCAGAGACGCGCGCCGAGCGCCGCGAACAGCGCGGTGTAGAGCCCAAGGAAGGCCGCGAGCAGCAGCAGCGAGAGACCGGCGAGCCAGCCGTCGAGCTGCCCGTAGACCGTGAGGGTCGAGACGATCCAGGGAATCGCCACCAGCCAGGAGGCGACGCCGTGCAGGAGACCGAGCAGAAAGGGGCGCCGTCGGCCGAGCAGCAGGAAGAGGAGCGCCGGCGCGAGCGGCGCCAGCCAGGGCAGCGGGCGCGCCCCGAAACAGAGCCCCCAGAGGGCTCCCCCCGCCAGCGCGAGCAGCCAGCCAGCGAGGTCCCGCGCCGG
The DNA here is from genome assembly GCA_963803995.1 of uncultured Acidobacteriota bacterium. Taxonomy (GTDB): domain Bacteria; phylum Acidobacteriota; class Thermoanaerobaculia; order Multivoradales; family JAGPDF01; genus JACTMI01. The sequence goes on along the minus strand of CAWDOT010000018.1, from coordinate 11,433 downwards.
CAGTGGCGCGGCGTCGAGCGGGGTCGGCGGCGCGGAGCTCAGGGCGTGTCGGTGACCCAGGTGTCGAGCCGGTACTCGCGACGCAGGCGTCCGGCGGCCGTGTCGGCGGCGGATCGACTGTCGTACGGACCCACCCGCACCCGGTAGCTGGTCTGCCCGCCCGACTTCGGCGTCTCGTTGAGCTGCACCTTGAAGCCGCCCTTCTTGAGCTGGGCGACGATCTCCTTCGCGCGCGCGCCGTTGGTCGACGAGTAGACCTGGACGAAGAGCTTGCCGGTCGTGGCGGCCGGCCGGGCGGCCGCGGTCGCCGCGGGCCGGGCGGCCGCCGGCGCCGGCGTCGGCGTGGGCCTGGCGGCGGTCGGCTTCGGGGTCGGGGCGACGGCCGGGGCCGGCGCCGCGGTCTCGATCGCGGGCGGCGGCGCGGCCGTCGTCGGGGCCGGGCGGGGCGCGGCGGGCGGGGGCGTCGCCACGGCGGTCGCGGTGCGCGCGCCGGGCTCCTTGCCGGTGAAGAAAGTGAGCTGCTCGAGCTGGGGCTCGTTGGGCGCGGGGGCCTGGGCGACGGCCGGCGGCGGGGAGCTCGACGCTCCGCCCCGCCCGATCCAGACGCCCGAGAGGAACGCCGCCAGCATGCAGGTGAGCAGGGCGACGAACGCCACCAGCACCTGCCGGTTGGTGAGCGCGACCTCGTAGTAGCTCGGCTCGCGCGACTCGCTCGGCTCCAAAATCCCCCTCCTACTTCTCCGGGGCCGTCCCCGGCAGGAACATCTTGATCAGGTCGATCGGCAGCGGGAAGACGATCGTCGAGTTGTTCTCGCGCGATCTCGGCAGCGTCTGCAGGTAGCGCAGCTGCAGCGTCGCCGGGTTGGCCGACTGATCACGTCGGCCGCGTCGGAGAGCTTCTGGGCCGCCTGGGAACTCGCCCTCGGCGTGGATGATCTTCGCGCGCCGCTCGCGCTCGGCCTCCGCCTGGCGGGCCATCGCCCGCTGCATCTCCTGCGGGCAGCTCGACGTCCTTGACCTCGACCGTCGAGACCTTGATCCCCCACGGCTCGGTCTGCTCGTCGATGATCTCCTGCAGCTCGCTCGTTGAGCTTGCTCGCGCTCGGACAGCAGCGTGTCGAGCTCGGCCTTGCCGAGCACCGAGCGCAGCGTCGTCTGCGACGATCTGCGAGGTGGCGAAGAGGTAGTTCTCGACCTCGATCACCGCGCGGTTCGGGTCGACGACGCGGAAGTAGACGACCGCGTTGACCTGGACCGAGACGTTGTCGCGGGTGATCACCTCCTGCGGCGGCACGTTGAGCGTCACCGTGCGCAGCGTCGACCTTGGACCATCCGGTCGATGAACGGGATCAGGAGGATCAGGCCGGGCCCCTTGACCTGCGGCGATCAGGCGGCCGAGCCGGAAGATCACCGCCCGCTCGTACTCGTTGAGCACCCGGATCCAGCGCGAGACCAGGAAGACCACCAGGACGAAGATGATCGGCAACGCGGAGAGCGCGTTCATCGGAACCTCCAGATTCTGAGCTTCAGGCATGGAAAACCGGCCGGACCCGCAGCGTCATGCCGTCGACGGCGGTGATCTCGACCTCGGCGCCGGCCGGCGCCTCGGCCTCCGAGACCGCGTTCCAGAGCTCGCCCTGGACGAAGACCTTGCCGGCGGGCGCCAGCGCGGTGCGCGCCAGCGCGTGCGCGCCGACCAGGCCGTCGCACCCGGTCACCGGCCGCCGCGCCTGCGCGCGAAACGCCAGCCGGGCGAGGAAGATGGCGACCGCCGCGAAGGCCAGCGCCACCGGCACCACCAGGGTGAACGAGGCGCGCAGCGCCGGGTCGGCGCTCTTGAACAGCATCAGCGAGCCGAGGGCGAGCGACACGACGCCGCCCAGCGTCAGCAGGCCGTAGCTGGTCACCTTGATTTCGGCCAGGAAGAGGGCGAGCGCCAGCAGGATCAGCGCCACCCCCGCGAAGTCGACCGGCAGGATGGACATGGCGTAGAGGCCGAGCAGCAGGCAGATGCCGCCCACCACGCCCGGGAAGATCGCCCCGGGGTGGGAGAGCTCGAAGTAGAGCCCGAGCATGCCGAGCGTCATCAGCAGGTAGGCGATGTTGGGGTGGATCAGCGTCGACAACAGCCGCCGGAAGGTCGACAGCTCGCGGCGCTCGACCGCGGCGCCGGCGAGGGCGAGCTTGCGCTCGCGTCCCTGCGGCTTCTCGAAGGTCTTGCCGTCGAGCCCGGCCACCAGCGCGGCGAAATCGGGCGCCACCAGGTCGATCAGTCCGGCGGCGCGCGCCTCCTCGGCGGTGAAGGAGATGCTCTTGCGCACCGCCTCCTCGGCTTTCTCGACGTTGCGGCCACGGCGCGCGGCGAGCGCGCGGATGGTCGCCGCCGCGTCGTGCTCGACCTTGTCGCCCATGACGCCCTCGATCGTCTCGCCGGCGCCGCCGACCGGATGCGCCGCGCCGGTATTGGTCGCGGGCGCCATCACCGCGAAGTCCGCGGCCATCAGCAGGAAGAAGCCGGCCGATGCGGCCTGGGCGCCGTCGGGGTAGACCCAGACGACGACCGGCGTCTCGGCGGCGAGCATCGCCTCGGTGATGGTGCGGGTCGAGGTGAGCAGCCCGCCTGGCGTGTCGAGCTCGACGACCAGGGCCGCGGCGCCGTCGCGGTCGGCCTCGGCCAGCGCGTCGACCAGGTGTTCGCCGGCGACCGGCTGGATGATCGAGTCGATGCGCACCACCCGCACCGGACCGCTCGCTGCGTGGAGGTCACGCGGCGCGCCGAGCAGCGCCACCGTGGCGACGAGGGCGAGCCGGACCAGCCTGTCGAACCGGCGGAAAGGTCGCGGCATCTCGCAACTAGGATAGCCCAGGCGGAGGCGCCGCGGCGTCCGGCGGCGACCGGACGGCTTGACCGCCCGCGGCCCGGGGAGGGAGGATCGCCGCTCACCGTGCCAGCACGCCGCTTCTGGATCGCCGTCGGGCTCGCGGGCGTGCTCGGCGCGGCGGCCGCGGGCGCGCTCGACGGCTCTCCCGCGCCACCCGCGGGGACCGCTCCCGGCGCGGCGACGGGCCGCGTCGGCCAGCTGCTCGGCGCCACCGTCGGGCCGCTCGAAGAGGGCGTCGAGCCATTCTCCGGAGCCCGCCTCTACTGGGTGCTGGGCGCGATCGCGCTCGCCACCCTCGTCACCGAGGACCTCACCTGCATCGCCGCCGGAGTGCTGGTGGCGCGCGGCCTGCTCTCCTTCGGCGCCGCCACCGGCGCCTGCCTGGCCGGGATCTTCGTCGGCGACCTCCTGCTGGTGGCCGCCGGGCGCTGGCTGGGGCGGCCGGCGCTCGCCCGCGCGCCGCTCAGGTGGTTCCTCACCCCGACCACGGTCGAGGCGAGCGCGCGCTGGTTCCGCGCCCAGGGCCCGAAGGTGATCCTGCTCTCCCGCTTCCTGCCCGGAAGCCGGCTGCCGCTGTTCGTCGCGGCCGGGATCCTCCACGCGCCGCTGCGCGAGGTGGCGCTCACCCTGCTGCTCGCCGGCGGCGTCTGGACCCCGCTGCTGGTCGGGTTGGCCGCGCGCACCCACGGCGCCATCCTCGCCTCGCTCGAGAGCTACGAGCGCTACGCCCTGCCGGCGCTCGCCGCCGCGGTGCTGGTGGTCCTGTTCGTGGCGCGGATCGCCCTGCCCGCGCTCACCTGGCGGGGCCGCCGGCTGCTGCTCTCGCGCTGGCGCCGCCTGACGCGCTGGGAGTTCTGGCCGCTCTGGCTGTTCAACCTGCCGGTCCTCGCCCACTGGCTCTGGCTGGCGCTGCGCCATCGCAGCCCGACGCTGTTCACGGCGGCCAACCCGGCGATCCCGGCCGGCGGCTTCGTGCTGGAGTCGAAGAGCGCGATCCTCGCGCGGCTGCCGCCGGAGGTGGTGCCCCGCTTCGCCCGCCTCGAGCTGCCCGCCGATCCGGCCGAGCGCGTGCGCCGCGCGGCCGCGGCCATCGAGGCGCTCGGCCTCGACTTCCCGGTCGTCGGCAAGCCCGACGTCGGCGAGCGTGGCGCCGGCGTCGCGATCCTGCACGACGGCGAGGACCTCCGCATCTGGCTCGAGGCGGCGACCGGCGTGGTCCTTCTCCAGGCCTACGCGCCGGGCGAGGAGTTCGGCGTCTTCTACGTCCGCCACCCGGCGGAGCCGTACGGCCGCATCTTCTCGATCACCGCCAAGAGCTTCCCCACCGTCGTCGGCGACGGCCGGCGCAGCCTCGAGGAGCTCATCCTCGCCGACGACCGGGCGGTCTGCATGGCGCCGACCTACCTCGAGCGCAACGCCGAGCGGCTCGCCGAGGTGCCGGGCGACGGCGAGCGCATCGCGCTGGTCGACATCGGCAACCACTGCCGGGGCGCGGTCTTCCGCGACGGGCGGGCGCTGGAGACGCCGGAGCTCGCCGCGCGCATCGACGGGATCGCCCGCGCCTTCGACGGCTTCTACTTCGGGCGCTTCGACCTGCGCGCGCCGAGCGTCGAGGCCTTCCGGCGCGGCGAGGGGCTGAAAGTGATCGAGCTCAACGGCGTCACTTCGGAGGCGACGCACATCTACGAACCGGGGGCGAGCCTGCTCGCCGCCTGGCGCACGCTCTTCGAACAGTGGCGGCTCGCCTTCGCGATCGGCCGCGAGAACGCCGCGCGCGGCGCGGCGGTGACGCCGCTCGGCGAGCTCCTCGGCCTGCTCGTCGAGCGGCGCCGGCGCTCTGCTACCATCCCCGGCGCGCGCGGAGACTGACCACCGTGAAAGTTCTTCGAACCCTGCCCCTGTCGCTGCTGACCCTCTTCGCCCTGGGCCCCGCTCCCGGCGCCGCACAGACGCCGCTCGCCGCCCGCCCCGCCGCTTCGGCCGAGGCGGTGCTCGCCCCGGCGGGGCCGATCCGGGTCGACATCCCGGCTGGCCAGAGCCAGGCGACGGTGCCCGCCGACGTCGCTGCCGGACAGCCGGCGACCTTCCTGTTCGCGGCGCCGCCCGGAGTGGCGCTCACCATCGGGGTCTCCTCGAAGTCGAACGGCGCCCGGCTCTCGATCTACGAGGGGAGCTCCGAGCGCGCGCTGCCGAGCACCGAGCCGGAGGTCGGCTGCGTGCGCTGGATCGGGCAGACCGCCTCGCCCGACGGCCTGCGCATCGTGGTCCACACCACCGGCGAGGCGACACCCGTCCGCCTCGAGGTGTTGCTCCAGCGCGACCTCGACTTCAGCGGCAAGGCGGGCGACTGAGGATCAGCCGAAGAAGATGCGGCGGGCGCGCGGCGAGAGCGCCTCGACGTCGAACAGCACGAAGAAGTCGATGGTCTTGAAGCGCCGGTCGATGATCGGCAGCCCGCAGACCATGCCGGCGTACCGCAGGTAGATCTCGAACAGCGGGGGCAGCTCGAGCGTTCCCGCGCGCCCCGGCTCGGGGTCCTCCCCTTCCCAGATGCACTCGTAGCCCGGCTGCGGCGTGACCACGTGCTCGCGATCGAGCTTGCCGCGGCGCTCGAGCTCGTCGAGCGCCCGCTTGCCGTCCCAGGGGTCCTGGCTGGTCAACGAGCAGGGTCCGAACAGCCAGCGCTTCCGGTTGTGCTCCATGTAGAGCGCGAGCCCCTTCCAGAGCAGGAAGAGCACCGGCTTCAATCGGTGCTCGCGCGCGATGCAGGCGCGCCCGACCTCGACCGCTTCGTCCAGGATCGCACGCGGCAACCGCGACAGGTCGAACTCGCTCTCCGTGTAGAAGCCCCGGCACGACTCCGCCATGGGCGTGGTCTGGATCCGGTAGGTGCCGATGATCGCGCCGCTCGGCCGGTGGAGAACGATCAGGTGATGGCACTGCGCGTCGTACTCGTCGAGGTCGCGCCCGGTCAGGAACGACTCCTCGAGCCCCTCGTTCAGCTCCAGGTTGAAGACCCGGAAGCGGAGCCGGGCGAGCTCGTCGAGCTCGGCAACGGAGCGCGCGTAGCGCACCGCGTAGTTGCCCTCGACGATCTCTGCCGCCGGCAGCGAGGCGACGGCCCGGGGGTAGCCGGCGACTCCGGGGTGTGTCTCGAGGATGTCCGGCAGGGTGTCTTCCGCGGGCAGGCTCATGGCCGGAGAGTGTAGCCCGGCCGCCGGGCGCGTGGTGTGGCGGGCACGCGACGGACGGGCGACAGCGATCCGACCGCCGGCGGCGCTGGAGAAACCGGAGAGCCTTTGGCATCATCGAATGCCAGCCCCCCCGAGGGAGGAACCATGGCCGAGACGGAGTGGGTCGATGTCGGCAGTGTCGAAGAGCTGTCCGCGCAGCCGCTGCAGACGATCACCGCCGGGCGCGCGCGCATCGCGCTCTCCTTCCGCGAGGGCCGCTTCGGCGCCGTCTCCGCGGTCTGCAACCACGCCGGCGGGCCGCTCGGCGAGGGGCGCTGCGACGGCGACTACATCGTCTGCCCCTGGCACGGCTGGAAGTTCCACTGCGCGACCGGCGAGGGCGAGCCGGGCTTCGAGGAGGATCGCGGTCCCCTCCTACGCGGTCCGGGTCGAGAACGGCCGGGTGTTGGTCGACCCGGTGGCGCGCACGACGCGCAACAAGAAGCCGCACGCAGCCGCATCCGCTCGCGCGCAAGCCCGAACGTGCGCCGGGGCCGATCCGCGTGGTCGGCATCTCGACCACCGTGATGAACCGCGACCTGCCCGCGCTTCTCGACCTCGGACGAGCTGCTCGGCCACCGCGCTCGACCAGGCCGCGCAGACGCTCGGCTGCGAGACGCGGCTGATCCGGCTGAGCGACCTCTCCTTCCGCGCCTGCGAGGGCTACTACTCGAAGAGCGCGCGCGCCTGCACCTGGCCCTGCTCGATCACCCAGATGGACCCGGACGACCAGCTCGACCGGGTCTACGAGGCCCTCGTGCACTGGGCCGACGTGGTCCTGGTCGCGACGCCGATCCGCTGGGGCGCCGCCGCGCTCGCTCTACTACAAGATGGTCGAGCGGCATGAACTGCGTCCAGAACCAGATCACCATCGCGCAACCGCGTGCTGATCAAGAACAAGGTGGCGGGCTTCATCATCACCGGCGGCCAGGACAACGTACAGGCCGTGGCCGGCCAGATGCTGGCGTTCTTCGCCGAGCTCGGCTGCAGTTTCCCGCAGTTCCCGTACATCGCGCACTCGCGCGGCTGGACCGCCGAGGACATGGAGCGGAACGTCGCCTCCGTCCGGGCTCGCCGGCGGCTCCACGACGGCATCCTGCCAGCCGCCTGCCGGTCGGTCGCGATGGCCGAGGTGCTGCTCGCCTCGGCGATCGAGGAGCGCCGGCTCGAGCGGGGCGGCTGCAGGCCTACCACGACGCCCGCGAGCCCGCCCGCGGAGGGCTGAGCGGCCGAGACCGGGCATGTCGCGCCGCTCCCCCGCCGCCATCCGCCCCGCCCCTCCTCCGGCCGCTCGCGGCCCTCGCCGTCGCCGCCCTTGCCGCCTGCAGCCCCGCGGCCCCTCCCGCGCCCGACGGGCGGCGACGACGGCCGCCGGCGCGATCGCGAAAAGTGAGAAGACCGACACCATCCCCTGGTTCCGGGGCACGGTCGAGGAGGCCTTCGCTCCGCCAAGAGCGAGCGACACGCCGGCTTCCTGACCGGGGCGCGGTCTGGTGCCCGCCCTGCCACGCGCTGCGCACCAAGCTCTTCACCCGTCCCGAGTTCCAGGCGCGTGCCCGCTTCGACGGTGCCGGTCGACCTCGACGGCGACACCGAGCGCGCGAGGTCTGGGGCGAGAAGCTCGGCACGCAGGGTCACCCGACGGTGGTCGTGTTCACGCCGACGGCCGCGAGGTGACGCGTATCCCGAGCGCGCGCCCCCCTTCGAGCAGTACGCGGACGTGCCTCCCGCGCCCGACGCCACGCGGCCGATCTCCGAGGTGCTCGCCGCGGCGGAGGTGAACGGGGTCGGCGCGCTGCCCAGGCGGAGCTGAACCTGCTCGCCTTCCACGCCGGGGACGAGAACGAGGCCTCGCCCTCGACCTCGCGGAGTGGCGCGCGCTCTTCTCCCGACTGCGGGCGGGGACGTGGGTCCAGCGCAAGGTCGACAAGGCACGCTTCCTCGCGCTCGAGCTCGGCGCGCTCGAACCCGCGAAGAGGGCGAGGCGCCGCCGGCGCTGCCGACCGCCGAGCAGGCGGAGCTCTCGACCGGGCTGCGCACGCTGCTCGGAGACCGGGAGCTTTTCGTCACGAACCTCGACCTCGTCCTCTACCGGGCGGGCGATGTCGTCGCTCTGCTCGAGCCGGAGCCGGGCCCCGAGCGGCAGTCGCTGGTCGCCGCCTGGAACGCCGCCGCGCGCGCGATCGAGGGCGACGAGTCGCTCGGCACCGACGTCCGCCTGACCGCGCTCGTGCCGCAGATCGAGCTCGAGACGCTCGGCCTGCCGGAGGGCCCGAACGGCGAGCCGCCGCCGGTCTCGCTCGCCCTCCAGGAGCGGGTGCGCGCGCGCATCCGCTGGGCGAGCGCGCTGCCCCACGACGAAGAGGAGATGCAGTTCCTGATCGACACCATGGCCGGCCTGCTCGAGCAGGCCGGACTCGCCGGCGAGGCGAAGCAGCTGCTGACCGAGAAGCTCGCGGAGGCGGCCGCGCCCTACTACTACACCGGCTGGCTCGCCGGCATGGAGGCGAGGTCGGGGGACGGGGACCCAGCCATCGCCCTCTATCGCCAGGCCTGGCAGGGCGCGCGCGCGCAGAGCTCGGGCGCTGCGATGACCCCGTTCCGCTGGGGCTCGAACTACCTGCGGCAGGCGACCAAGCTGACGCCCGACGCGACCGCGGCCATCGGCGCCGACGCGGCCATCGTCTTCGGAGACCTTCTCGCCAGCCCCGACGCGTTCTCGCACGGCAACTGGAGTCGTCTGCAGGGCGTCGGCTCCGCACTCACGCAGTGGCAGGGCGAGGACGCCGAGCGCACCCGCGTCGTCGAGGACATCAGGTCCCAGGTCCACGCCGCCTGCGGCCGCTTCCCGGCCGAGGGCGAAGACTCGCCCGCCGCCCGCTGCCGGAGCTTCCTCGAGAAGGCTCCCGCCTGAGCCGCAGCCCGGGTCAGTCGAGCGGCGGCATCTCGGGTGCCGTAGACGTAGCGGTCGAAGAAGGGGCGCCAGTCGGTGCCGGTCATCTGGCCCAGGATGCCGGCGAGATGGCGCGTGCTCGAGGGCTTGCCGGCGAAGTTCTTGACCACGGTCTTGAGGAAGGCGAAGAAGTAGCGGTCTCCTTCCGCCTCGCCGCCGCGCAGGCGCCCGAGCTCGCGCCGGATGGCGTGGATCACGAGCGGGCCCTTGTTGTAAAGCAGGTTCGTCCGGTCCCAGGAATCCCGGTCGGCGTCGAAGGCGAGCCGGTTCGCGAGGAACAGCGAGGCGCCCTCCCCGAGATCGCCGGCGCGGCTCTTCCATTCGGAATATGCAGATCGGAACTCGCGCTGCCCGCCGCGGCCGCCGCCGCGCATCGCCTCCAGGCAGAGCGCCGCCGAAGAGCTCGCGGAAGCCTCGGAGAGCCACTGCTCCTCGCCCGACGGATACTCGACGAGGTTGCCCCACCAGGCGTGGGCCACCTCGTGGACGAACCGCCCGTTGGTGCCGCGGCTGTACTCCTCGGCGCCCTGGAGCCGGATCATCGCCGCGGGATCGAACGCCTCACGCGTGATGAAGATGACTCCCGGGGGCGCCATTCCGATCCGCAGCCGTCGACTTCGACCACGTCGATCTCGCGGTAGGGGTAAGGCGCGCCGAAGAGCCCCGCGAAATACGCCTGGGCCGCCAGCAGGTTGTGGGCGAGCTGCTGGCGTTGGCGCTGCTTGGCGAAGACGTACGAGGCGACCCGCACGGTCGGCCCGCTCCCCTCCCGCACCTCCTCCACGTTGCATTCCTGCGCCTACCGCGACGGACCGGAACGGCCCGTCGAGCCGGCTCTCCAGCACCCAGACATTCCCCTCCTGGCGCAGCGCCACGGTCTCGCCGCTGGCGTAGGGCACAAAGGGCGCCGGGGAGCGCACCGTGAGATGCCAGGAGCCGTGACGCGCCGACAGCGCGGCGGGCATCGGCAACCAGTCGTCCCACGACTGCGACCAGTAGCTGTTGCCTCCGGCCTCCTCGGCGAACAGTCCCGAGTACGTCGCGGCGAGTTCGACCGTCGCGCCGGCCGGGAGCCCGGCCGGCAGCGCGACCAGGAGCTCTCCTCCCTGCCACCGGGTCGCGGCTGGCTTCCCGTCGACGGAGATCGATTCGATCTGGACCCGGTGACTGTGGCCCTCGTCGTCATAGAGCGTGTCGGTGAAAGGAGAGCCTGAGCAGAAGAGAGGCCGGACCGTGTCCACGCGGAACCTGAGACGCGCCTCGATGCGCGCCGACTCTTCCGCGAGCACCGTCAGCGTGACGTCGCCGGCGACGAAACGCACCGGGTCCTCGGTCGGATCCGCCCAGGCTCGCGCCACTGGCTGCGCGACCAGCCCGTGACCGGCCGGGTCCTCGCGGAGAGGTCGCCCTGCCCGCGCGGCAGCTCCTTGAAGCGATAGAGCACCTCGATCCTGGCGTCGGCAGCGGGATCGACCGAGAGCAGCAGGTCGCCGCCGCGCCCATGGACCAGCGCGTACGCGACGCCCGCGGTGCTGGTCGCGCGCGGAGAGCAGGTCGTGCGCGGGCGGCGAGACGAAAGCCCGCTCGAGAGCGGTCGAGGCCCAGGCCGGCAGCGCCGCCCGGGCTCCGGCCTCTCCGCTCGTGCCGAGCGTCCCAGCTCCAGATCAGAGCGCCGTCGGAAGCGGCTCCCGCGCAACGACGGAGCCCGCCCGGCGCCTTCCTCGAACTCCAGGCTGGACGCCGATTTCAGATTGCGCTTCGCGACCGGCACACTGAACGGATCGGTCACGGCATAGCGCAGCTCGCCCGGACCGTCGATCCAGAGCCCGCAGCGCTCGTCGCCCGCGAAGAGCGGACGAACGGAAGCCCCTGCGCCGGGAACGAATCGCGCCCTGCCGACCGCGATCTCCCGCGGGCGCCGGAACCGGCGGACCCGCGACCGGCCGGTCGATCGCGGACGCGAGCTCGAGGAGCCCGCTCCACGCCGGGCCGGTCGCGGCTGCGATCAGCGCCAGGCCGACGACCCACAGGGCCCTGTAGTTGTCCGGAAACCTGCGACGACCTTCGACGCCACCTGCATGCTTCCCGATACCAGGCATCGGCCAGACCCCTCTCTCGGCGCCGCACTCGTGGTCCATGGCGGCCGCGACGGAGGTCGGAGACTGGGTCCTGCCACTGCGACGGTCACGAAGCTGACCGCGAACCCTGCCGGCCGCCCCGACGATCTGGATCCCAGCGCTTCCGACGACTTCGCCGCGCCCACCGGCGAAAAACCTGCCAGGTTCAGGATAGTCCATCGGATCGATGGCGGGTGGAGTCGCGGCGGGACCCGGCGAGGACTCCTCCGGGATCCCAGGGAGATACG
>CAWDOT010000017.1:0-83489 GCA_963803995.1 uncultured Acidobacteriota bacterium | reverse complement strand
TTCGCGACCGGCGAGGGCGAGCCCGGGTTCGAGGAGGATCGCGTCCCCTCCTACGCCGTCCGGGTCGAAGGCGGCCGGGTGCTGATCGACCCGGTGGCGCGCACGACACGCAACAAGAAGCCGCACGAGCCGCATCCGCTCGCGCGCAAGCCCGAGCGGGCGGCCGGGCCGATCCGCGTGGTCGGCATCTCGACCACCGTGATGGACCGCGCCAACCCCCGCTTCTCGACCTCGGACGAGCTGCTGGACACCGCGCTCGACGCACGCGGAAGACGCGCGGGTGCGAGACGCGGCTGATCCGCCTCAACGACCTCTCCTTCCGCGCCTGCGAGGGCTACTACTCGAAGAGCGCGCGCGCCTGCACCTGGCCGTGCTCGATCACCCAGATGGACCCGAAGACCAGCTCGACCGGGTCTACGAGGCCTTCGTCCACTGGGCCGACGTGATCCTGGTCGCGACGCCGATCCGCTGGGGCACCGCCTCCTCGCTCTACTACCGGATGGTCGAGCGGCTGAACTGCATCCAGAACCAGATCACCATCGCCAACCGGGTCCTGATCCAGAACAAGGTCGCGGGCTTCATCATCACCGGCGGCCAGGACAACATCCAGGCGGTCGCCGGCCAGATGCTCGGCTTCTTCGCCGAGCTCGGGTGCGTCTTCCCGCAGTACCCCTACATCGCGCACTCGCGCGGCTGGACCGCCGAGGACATGGAGAGCAACGTCGCCATCGTCCGCGGCTCGCGCGAGCTCCACGACGGCGCCCGCCAGCTCGCCTGCCGGGCGGTCGCCATGGCCGAGGTGCTGCTCGCCTCGGCGATCGAGGAGCGCCGGCTCGAACGGGGCGGCCGCAAGGCCTACCACGACGCCCGCGAGCCCGCCGCGGAGGGCTGAGCGGCCGTAGAATCCGGGGCATGTCGCGCCGCTCCCCCGCCGCCCTCCGCCCCGCCCCGCTCCTCCGGCCGCTCGCGGCCCTTGCCGTCGCCGCCCTTGCCGCCTGCAGCCCTCGGCCCCTCCCGCGCCCGACGCGGCGACGACGGCCGCCGGCGCGATCGCGAAAAGTGAGAAGACCGACACCATCCCCTGGTTCCAGGGCACGGTCGAGGAGGCCTTCGCGCTCGCCAAGAGCGAGCGCAAGCCGGTCTTCCTCTACTGGGGCGCGGTCTGGTGCCCGCCCTGCCACGCGCTGCGCACCAAGCTCTTCACCCGTCCCGAGTTCCAGGCGCGGCTCGCTTCGACGGTGCCGGTCTACCTCGACGGCGACACCGAGCGCGCGCAGGTCTGGGGCGAGAAGCTCGGCACGCAGGGTTATCCGACGGTGATCGTGTTCGACGCCGACGGCCGCGAGGTGACGCGCATCCCGAGCGCGCTCCCCTTCGAGCAGTACGCGGACGTGCTCTCCCGCGCCCTCGACGCCACGCGGCCGATCTCCGAGGTGCTCGCCGCGGCGGAGGCGAACGGGGTCGGCGCGCTGCCCGAGGCGGAGCTCAACCTGCTCGCCTTCCACGCCTGGGACCAGAACGAGGCGCTCGGCCTCGACCTCGCGGCGCGGCGCGCGCTCTTCTCCCGGCTGCGGGCGGGGACGCCGGTCCAGCGCAAGGTCGAGAAGGCGCGCTTCCTCGCGCTCGAGCTCGGCGCGCTCGCGACCCGCGAAGAGGGCGAGGCGCCGCCGGCGCTGCCGACCGCCGAGCAGGCGGAGCTCTCGACCGGGCTGCGCACGCTGCTCGGAGACCGGGAGCTGTTCGACACCAACCTCGACCTCGTCCTCTACCGGGCGGGCGACGTCGTCGCTCTGCTCGAGCCGGCGCCGGGCCCGGAGCGGCAGTCGCTGGTCGCCGCCTGGAACGCCGCCGCGCGCGCGATCGAGGGCGACGAGTCGCTCGGCACCGACGTCCGGCTGACCGCGCTCGTGCCGCAGATCGAGCTCGAGACGCTCGGCCTGCCGGAGGGTCCGAACGGCGAACCGCCGCCGGTCTCGCTCGCCCTCCAGGAGCGGGTGCGCGCGCGCATCCGCTGGGCGAGCGCCCTCCCCCACGACGAGGAGGAGATGCAGTTCCTGATCGACACCATGGCCGGCCTGCTCGAGGAGGCCGGACTCGCCGGCGAGGCGAAGCAGCTGCTGACCGAGAAGCTCGCGGAGGCGGCCGCGCCCTACTACTACACCGGCTGGCTCGCCGGCATGGAGGCGAGGTCGGGCAACGGGACCGGAGCGATCGCCCTCTACCGCCAGGCCTGGCAGGGCGCGCGCCAGCAGAGCTCGGGCGCCGCGATGACCCCGTTCCGCTGGGGCTCGAACTACCTGCGCCAGGCGACCAAGTTGACGCCCGACGCGACCGACGCGATCGGCGCCGACGCGGCCATCGTCTTCGGAGACCTTCTCGCCAGCCCCGACGCGTTCTCGCACGGCAACTGGAGTCGCCTGCAGGGCGTCGGCTCCGCACTCACGCAGTGGCAGGGCGAAGATGCCGAGCGCACCCGCGTCGTCGAGGACATCAGGTCCCAGGTCCACGCCGCCTGCGGCCGCTTCCCGGCCGAGGGCGAAGATTCCCCCGCCGCCCGCTGCCGGAGTTTCCTCGAGAAGGCTCCCGCCTGAGCCGCAGCCCGGGTCAGTCGAGCGGCGGCATCTCGGTGCCGTAGACGTAGCGGTCGAAGAAGGGGCGCCAGTCGGTGCCGGTCATCTGGCCCAGGATGCCGGCGAGATGGCGCGTGCTCGCGGGCTTGCCGGCGAAGTTCTTGACCACGGTCTTGAGGAAGGCGAAGAAGTAGCGGTCTCCTTCCGCCTCGCCGCCGCGCAGGCGCTCGAGCTCGCGCCGGATGGCGTGGATCACGAGCGGGCCCTTGTTGTAGAGCAGGTTCGTCCGGTCCCAGGAATCCCGGTCGGCGTCGAAGGCGAGCCGGTTCGCGAGGAACAGCGAGGCGCCCTCCCCGAGATCGCCGGCGCGGCTCTTCCATTCGGAATATGCAGATCGGAACTCGCGCTGGCCGCCGCGGCCGCCGCCGCGCATCGCCTCCAGGCAGAGCGCCGCCGAGTAGTCCGCGAAGCTCTCGGAGAGCCACTGCTCCTCGCCCGACGGATACTCGACGAGATTGCCCCACCAAGCGTGGGCCACCTCGTGGACGAACCGCCCGTTGGTGCCGCGGCTGTACTCCTCGGCGCCCTGGAGCCGGATCATCGCCGCGGGATCGAACGCCTCGCGCGTGATGAAGATGACTCCCGGCGGCGCCATTCCGAATCCCCAGCTGTTGACTTCGACCACGTCGATCTCGCGGTAGGGGTAGGGCGCGCCGAAGAGCCCCGCGAAATACGCCTGGGCCGCCAGCAGGTTGTGGGCGAGCTGCTGGCGTTGGCGCTGCTTGGCGAAGACGTACGAGGCGACCCGCACGGTCGGCCCGCTCCCCTCCCGCACCTCCTCCACGTCGTACTTCCCCGCGCCTACCGCGACGGACCGGAACGGCCCGTCGAGCCGGCTCTCCAGCACCCAGACATTCCCCTCCTGGCGCAGCGCCACGGTCTCGCCGCTGGCGTAGGGCACGAAGGGCGCCGGGGAGCGCACCGTGAGATGCCAGGAGCCGTGACGCGCCGACAGCGCGGCGGGCATCGGCAACCAGTCGTCCCACGACTGCGACCAGTAGCTGTTGCCTCCGGCCTCCTCGGCGAACAGTCCCGAGTACGTCGCGGCGAGCTCGACCGTCGCGCCGGCCGGGAGCCCGGCCGGCAGCGCGACCAGGAGCTCCCCTCCCTGCCACCGGGTCGCGGCTGGCTTCCCGTCGACGGAGATCGATTCGATCTGGACCCGGTGACTGTGGCCCTCGTCGTCATAGAGCGTGTCGGCGAAGGAGAGCCTGAGCAGAGAGAGGCCGGACCGTTCCACGCGGAACCTGAGACGCGCCTCGATGCGCGCCGACTCTTCCGCGAGCACCGTCAGCGTGACGTCGCCCGCGACGAAACGCACCGGGTCCTCGGTCGGATCCGCCCAGGCTCGCGCCACCGGCTGCGCGACCAGCGCGACCGGTCGGGTCCTCGCGGAGAGGTCGCCCTGCCCGCGCGGCAGCTCCTTGAAGCGATAGAGCACCTCGATCCTGGCGTCGGCAGCGGGATCGACCGAGAGCAGCAGGTCGCCGCCGCGCCCGTGGACGAGCGCGTAGGCGACGCCTGCAGTGCCGGTCGCGCGCGCGGAGAGCAGTTCGTGCGCGGGCGGCGAGACGAAGGCCCGCTCGAGAGCGGTCGAGGCCCAGGCCGGCAGCGCCGCCCGGGCTCCGGCCTCCCCGCTCGTACCGACATCCCAGCTCCAGATCAGGGCGCCGTCGAAGGGCTCGCGAACGACGAGCCCGCCGGCGCCTTCCTCGAACTCCAGGCTGGACGCCGATTTCAGGTTGCGCTTCGCGACCGGCACGCTGAACGGATCGGTCACGGCATAGCGCAGCTCGCCCGGACCGTCGATCCAGAGCCCGCAGCGCTCGTCGCCCGCGAAGAGCGGTCGGACGGAGGTCGCGGCGCCGGGAACGAATCGCGCCCTGCCGACCGCGATCTCCGCGGGCGCCGGAACCGGCGGGCCCGCGACCGGCCGGTCGATCGCGGACGCGAGCTCGAGGAGCCCGCTCCACGCCGGGCCGGTCGCGGCCGCGATCAGCGCCAGGCCGGCGACCCACGGGCCCTGTAGTCTGTCCGGAAACCTGCGACGACCTTCGACGCCACCTGCATGCTTCCCGATACCAGGCATCGGCCAGACCCCTCTCTCGCGCCGCACTCGTGGTCCATGGCGGCCGCGACGGAGGTCGGAGACTGGGTCCTGCCACTGCGACGGTCACGAAGCTGACCGCGAACCCTGCCGGCCGCCCCGACGATCTGGATCCCAGCGCTTCCGACGACTTCGCCGCGCCCACCGGCGAAAAACCTGCCAGGTTCAGGATAGTCCATCGGATCGATGGCGGGTGGAGTCGCGGCGGGATCCGGCGAGGACTCCTCCGGGATCCCAGGGAAGTTTCGTGCCCGGTACCGATCCCCGCGTCGACGCGTACATCGAGAGGTCCGCCGAGTTCGCGCGGCCGATCCTCCGGCGCCTGCGGGAGCTCGTGCACCAGGGGTGCCCGGAGATCGTGGAGACGATCAAGTGGGGCTTCCCCCACTTCGTGCTCGACGCTGCGGGACCGAAGAAGGCGCTGCCGGTCAAGCACGCGAAGCCGCCGATCGAGATGCCCGCGCCCGGCGCCTCGCCACCACCCTCGACTGGCTCGCCGAAGGCAAGTCGCGCAACTGGAGGTACGAGAGAAAGTAGCCGAGCGCCGCCTCCTACCCCCTCGCGCCGGAATCGTGCTAGACACTCGGGCCGGAAGCGTTCGAGCACATCCGACCCCGGGGGGGGCGACAGAGCACCGTCGAAAGAGGAGGGCCACCATGGTCACCGCTCGCTCTCGCGCCGTCACACCGTTTCCCGTTTCGTCCGCGCTGTTCCTGTGGGGAGCCCTGGCCGGGCCCGGATCGATCGCATCAGCGGCCGTCACCTGCGTCAGCAATGCCGCCAGCCTGCAGGCGGCACTCGACGCCGCGGAGGTCAACGGCGAGGACGACGAGATCCGGATCCGGCAAGGCGTCTACCTCTCCCCCGTCGGCGGCTTCTCCTACATCTCCAGCGAGGACCAGGACCTCGCCCTGCGCGGCGGCTACGAGCTGATCGGCATCGACTGCGTCCAGACCGGCGGCGCCGAGGCGACCGTGCTCGACGGCGAAGGGGCGCGGCCCGTGCTCTTCCTCGAGGAAGCCGGCAGCGGCAGCGTCGTCGACTTCACGGTGGAGAAGCTCACGCTGCGCAACGGCTCCGATGCGAGCAGTCCCGGCAACGGCCTGTCGATCTGGAACGCGGCCGTCGCCAACATCGGCACTTTCGTCCATCACTGCATCCTGACCGGGAACTTCTCCCCCTCCGGGGGTGCGTTCCAGGTCTACGCCGGCGGCGGCGCCATCCGGTTCGAGAACAACCTGGTCGCGGGCAACAACGCCACCGGCGGCGGCGCCGGCTTCCTGGACAGCACCGCCCCGGGCCCTGGCGCGGGGGTCACCCTCGTGCACAACACCATCGCCGGCAACGACGACGTCAACGGCTACGGCGGGGTCATCGTCCGCGCGCCCGTCGCGCTCCTTGCCGACAACATCCTCTCGGGCAACGACGGCTTCGACCTCCTGCTCCTCGACGCGGCGACCAACGACTACGTGCTCGAGCGCAATGACCTCGGCGAGGTCTCCGGCGCGTTCACGACCACGCTGGGCAACCTGACCGATCCGGCCGGCTTCGTGGGCGGCGGCGACTACCGCCTGCGGGTCGTCTCGCCGCTGAGGGACGCAGGCACCCAGTCGGTCGCGACCATCGCCGCGACCGACGTCGCCGGGCGCCCCCGCCTGTTCGGCAGCGAAGTCGACATCGGCGCCTACGAGTCCCTGGAGCTCTTCCTGGACTCCTTCGAGGACGGCGACAGTCTCGCCTGGTCGGCCACCGTTCCCCCGCCCTAGTTCCGGCTCGGGGCGCGCCTAGAATCGCCGCGACTCTCGGCAATCCGGTATCGTCGTACCCCGCGCCCGGGTCCAACCCGGCATGACGATCCCGAACCCGCGAGGAGCCGCCATGCGCGAGACCCTCCCCGACCCCCGCGCCGTCGACGACGAGGACGAGCTGCTCGCGCGCGCCCGCGCCGGCGAACGCGCGGCCGCCGAGCGGCTGGTCGAAATCACCTACGGCCGGGTCTTCGGCCTGCTCTGCCGCCTCGCCGGCGACCGCGACCGCGCCGCCGACCTCACCCAGGAGGTCTACCGCAAAGCCTGGGCCGCGCTGCCCGAGTTCCGCGGCGAGTCGAGGGTCTCGACCTGGCTCCACCGCATCGCCTTCACCACCTTCCTCAAGTCGAAGCGGCCGTCGCTCCGGCTGGTGCAGCCCGATCCCGACGATCCGCCGCTCGATCCGCCCGACCCCGGCCCCGGCCCGGAGGCGGAGGCCTCCGGCGCCGAACGGGCGGCACGGCTGCGCCGCGCCGTCGCCGACCTGCCCGAACCCCTGCGCGCCACGGTCGCCGCCCACTACTTCTCCGAGCTCCCCGTCGCCGAGATCGCGCGCGCCGAGGGCATCACTCCCGTCGCCGTCCGCAAGCGCCTGGCGAAGGCCTGCCGTCGCCTCGCCGCCGCCCTCGAGGAGACTTCGCGATGAACCGTCTCAACCGCACCGACCGCCGGAAGCTCGAAGCCGAGCTCCGTTCGCTCCCCTCGCCGCCGCCGCCGTCCGATCTGCTCGACCGCCTCAAGGCGGAGATTCCGGCGGACCTCGGCGCCGCCAACCAGGGCCACGATTCCGGGACCGCGGCGACGCCCACGCAGTCGAAGGCCCCGGCCCGCCGCTGGCTGCTCCGCCTCGCCGCTTCGCTCGCCTTTGCCGTCCTCGGCGGCGTCGTCGCCTGGCAGGTCAACGAGCGCTTCGCTCCCGCCCCCCCGCGCGCCGCAGGCGCGCAACCGCAGATCGCCGCCGACACCTCCACGCCGCCGCAGGCCGGCGATCGCTCGCTCGCCTTCGCGCCTCCGGCCGAGCCGAAGCAGCGCGCACACGAGCCTCTCGCTGAAAGCGATGCGCTCGAAAAGCTCCCAGTTAAGGGGGTGCCTTCCGAAGCGTCGCGGCAAGTGCCGAGCGCAGACGAAGTCGCGGAGCTCGAAACGCGGCGAGACCTCGACCGCAAAGCACTGGCCGCCAGCGCCCCGCAGGCACCTTCCTCTTCTATGGAAGCAGTTTCGCCTTCGGCCGCCACGGCCCTCGCGGACTCGCAGGACATCCCGATCGACGACGCCGTCGTCGGAATCCCCGAGGCGCCCGCGGGAGGAGCCGGCGGCCGTGTGGCCAACGTGCAGACCCGCCAGGTTGCGGCGAGCGCCGCGCCACCGGCACCGGCACCGGCCGAGCAGCGGCAAGCCCGGCTCGAAATGGCGCGGCGCAATGAGGAGCGCGCGAAAGCCGTCGCTGCGCCCAGCGCAGCCCCCTCGACCGGCGGCAGCGCGGAGCCGAACGACCAGGCGTATGGCGACATGTTCTTCCGGCCCGCGGGGACGAACCCGTTCGTCGACACCGCGGAGGACGCGCTCTCGACCTTCGCGCTCGACGTCGACACCGGCTCCTACACGCTCGCCCGCGACTACCTGCGCCGGGGCCATCTGCCGCCGGCGGAGGCGATCCGGGTCGAGGAGTTCGTCAACGCCTTCGACTACCGCGATCCGGCGCCCCGGCGCGGCGACTTCGCGCTGAGCGCCGAAGGCGCGCCCTCGCCCTTCTCGCCGGGCGACCGCTACCGCCTGCTCCGCTTCGCGGCGAAGGCGCGCGAGGTCGACGCCGCCGACCGCAAGAGCGCCGTGCTCACCTTCGTGATCGACGTCTCGGGCTCGATGGACCAGGAGAACCGGCTCGGTCTCGTCAAGCGCGCGCTCGGCCTGCTGCTCGACGAGCTCGACGAGGGGGACCGCGTCGCGCTGGTCGTCTACGGCTCGAACGGCCGCATCCTGCTGCGCCACACGCGCGACCTCGAGGCGATCCGCGACGCGATCACGCGGCTCGTCCCCGACGGCTCGACCAACGCCGAAGAGGGGCTGCGCCTCGGCTACGAAGTGGCCGACCAGGGCTACCGCTCCGGCGCCGTCAACCGCCTGATCCTCTGCTCGGACGGCGTCGCCAACGTCGGCGCCACCGGCCCCGAGTCGATCCTCGAGCGCATCGGCCGAGAGGCCCGCCGCGGCATCGAGCTCACCACGGTCGGCTTCGGCATGGGCAACTACAACGACGCCCTGATGGAGCGGCTCGCCGACCAGGGCGACGGCCGCTACGCCTACGTCGACACGATCGAGGAGGCACGGCGGATCTTCGTCGAAGAGCTCACCGGCACGCTCGAGACGGTCGCCGGAGACGCCAAGGCGCAGGTGGAGTTCGACCCGGCGGCCGTCGAGCGCTGGCGGCTGCTCGGCTACGAGAACCGGGACGTCGCCGACCGCGACTTCCGCAACGACCGGATCGACGCCGGCGAGCTCGGCGCCGGCCACGCCGCGACCGCGCTCTACGAGGTCCGGCTCGCTCCGGGCGCGCGGCGCAGCGATCGCGTCGCGACCCTGCACCTGCGCTGGAAGTCGAAGACCTCGGGTCGGGTCGAGGAGATCGAGCGCCCGCTCCTCGTCCGCGACCTCGCGCCGGGCTGGGAAGAGGCGCCCAGCTCGCTCCGCCTGGCCGGCGTCGCCGCCGAGCTCGCCGAAATCCTCAGGGGGAGCTACTGGGCGAAGGACGCCGACCTCGCCGAGCTCGCCGACGAGGCCCGCCGGGTCGCCCGCGACCGCCGCGGCGACGAGCGCGCCCGCGAGCTCGCCGACCTCGCCGCCACCGCCTCCCGCCTCGCCGGCCGCCGCGGCGAACCCGCGGAGCACGAAGACCGGCACGAGAACGAGCGCGACCGCGAGTAGCTTACCGAGTCCAACGAGGGAGCGTCGAGTCGATCCGGCGCTCCCTCGATTCGCGGCGCACGTCCCGCCGACCTACGCCCGCCGCAGAGGCGGAAGCCAGAGCTCTCCTGCCTAGAACTCCGCCTCGTGCGAACCGCGCATGACGGGAGGGAGGGCCCCCGGATCGTGGGCCTTGAGATCGAGCAGGCGCTCGATCTCGGCACGATCGACGAGCGGCACGAAGGCGCCGGAGATCTCGCGGTGGAGCGTCTCGGCGAGCTCCTTGCGATCGCCGTGCGCGACCGGCCTCGGGCTGAACGCGAGCGGCGCCTCCACCCAGTCGAGCCGCGTCAGCTCCTTCAGGTGCGCGCCGAGCGGCATGTCCCCCCACCAGGTCACCGACAGGTGCGTCGGCGTCGCGCCCGCGGGCGAACGGTAGGAGATCGCAGCCCAGTGGACCGCGTGGCTCATGCGCGCCGGCAGCTCGAGCAGCGGCGAGCGGAAGGGGAGCACCTGGTGCCCCGCGCCCGAGGTGCCCTCCGGGAAGATCACGACCCCCTGCCCCGCGGCGAGCGTCTGCTCGATCTGCTCGATCACCATCGGCAGCTTCCGCTTCGACTTGCGGTCGATGTAGATCGTGTTGACCGAACGGCAGATCGCACCGAACAGAGGCCAGCTGTCGATCTCCGCCTTGGCGACGAAGACACAGGGCAGCTGCGTGCCGAGCACGATGATGTCGAGGTAGGAGAGGTGGTTGGAGACCAGGAAGAACGGCGGCCGCGGCGGCGGGCCCGCGACCCGGACCCGGACGCCGAAGACCCGGCAGAGCCCGCGCGACCAGAGCCGGAAGGCGAGACCCTGGACCTTCACCCGCGGCCGCGGCCAGGGGGCAAGGAGGATCGCCGCCGAGAGCGCGAGCAGGTAGCAGGGCAGCGTGACAACGGCCGCTCCCAGATAGCGCAGGAGCGCGCGCACACGGACCCAGATCGCTCTCACACGCCGATTCTATGGACCTGCGCGCGGGAAGTGGCGAACAGCGCGAGCCCGCCGACCCGGAGCGCCTCGCCCTCGACCTCGACCGGCTCGCCGACGACGTCGAGCAGCTCCGGTCCGAGCGGGCGGCCGTCCTCCCCGACCAGCAGGAGCACGGCCGCGCCGCCGCGCCCGTCGCGCGCCACCAGGGCCGCCGGCGCCCCGCCGGAGATGCAGCGGATCGCGCAGTCCTTGTGGGACTTGCCCTCCGCGGGTTTCATCACGCCCAGCCAGCATTTCGAATCGACGATCTCGCCGGCGAGCCGGACGCGCCCGAGCGGCGTCGCGCCAGCGCCCCGCCCCGCTTCGGCGCCGAGCGTCTCGGCGCGGGAGGTCTCGAACAGCTCCACGCCAGCGCGCCGGATCCAGCGCCCGGTCAGGCGCACCTCCTGGCCGGCGAGCGCGGCGACCTCGGCCGCGACGCCATGCTTGCCTTCGCCCACGAGGGGCACGACCCGCAGGGCGGCGGGATCCCCGCTCCCGGCCTCCGTAACCGTCCAGAGCGAGGGCACCGGCTGGAGGCGGAGAGCGCCCTCCAGCGTACGGTCGACGCCGAACTCGTACTCGCCCGAGCCGAGCGGCTGTTGCGCGGCGGCGAGCGCGAGCGCCACCAGCACGGCGAGCGCCGCCAGAGCGATCGAGACGCGGAACAGGAAGCTCGAGACCCCCGCGGGCACCGGCAGGTAACCGACGAAGAACTCCGGCTCGTCGCGGCGGCCCCTCACGGCGCGGGCTCCGCGGCGGCGAAGCGCGCCGGCTCGACGAAGGTGCCCGCGGGCAGCGGCCGCGGATCGACGAAGACCCGGCGCCCGGCGAGCCGCACCCGGAACGTCGGCACCCTCTCGGTAAAGGGGGGCGGCGAGGCGCCCGTCGCGGGCAGGTACTGGAAGCCGTGCCAGGGACAGGTGACGCAGCCGTCGAGGATCCGCCCCTCCCCCAGCGGGCCGTTCTGGTGCTGGCAGACGTTCGAGAGCGCCGACACCTGCCCGTCATAGCGGAAGACCGCCACCCGTTCGCCGCCGAGCGTGACCACCTTCGCGCGCTTCTCGGCGATCTCGTCGACGCCGCAGACCTCGACGAAGCCCTCGGCGGCGAGCGTCTCGCGCGCGCGGTCCGCCGCCCGTTCTCGCCAGCCGGCGGCGAGATGCAGCGCACCGATCGTCGCGACCCCCAGCCCGAGCGCGCCGGCAGCGAGCGGCGAGCGCTCGTCCTGGAGCGCGCCGAGCGCGACGTGCGCGACGAGCAGCGCGTACGCGAGGTAAACGCCCATGTGGAGCGCCTTCCAGACCGGCGCCGTGAGCTGCGCGAGCCAGAAGTCGTGGGAGGTCGCCGCCATCAGGAAGAGGATGACGAGCGCGGCCAGCCCGAGCTGGTGGAACGGGAACTGGCCGAGCGAATCGACACGCAGGTTCGAGGTGAGGAGAGAGACGACGGCCGGCCGGTCGCCGAGCGCGTGGAACTGGAAGGTCGCGAGCGCGCCGTGGACGAGCGCGAGGACGAACATCGTGACGCCGAGGTGGCGGCGGTTGTAGAGCAGCGGCAGGAAGCGGCGGTCGAGCCGGGCGAGCGGACCGATGGCGAGGATCACGTGCAGCAACAGGATCGCCGCCGTGCCGAACGCCCGGATCAGGAGCGTCTCGGCCGTGATCTCCGGCCGCACCAGGAGCGACACGACGATGAACAGCGCCAGATAGAGCGCGACCCCGCCGAGCAGCGCCAGGTCGTAGCGCTTCTTGAACGGGGACCAGCCGACCGCCTGGTAGCCGTGCCCCATGGTCAGCCCCCCGCCTTCGGCGCGAGGTCGTCGGGCACCGTGACCGGCGCGAGCGCGGGATCGAGCGGCCCGCGCGGCGCTTCCCGCCGAGCGGCGAGTGCGGCGACCAGGAGCGCCACCAGCGCCGGGGCCAGGAACAGCCAGAGCCACCGATGCACCCGCCGGTGCCCCGCGAGCATCAGACGCGCTCCTCGGAAGACCCACCGGCTCGCGCGGGCTGCGCGGACTGCGCGACCCGCCGGTGCGCCGTGCGTTCGACCGCCGGCGCGCCGCTTCCCGAGAGCCAGCGCCGGAGCAGCACCGGCCAGAGCGCGACGACGCCCGGCAACACGATCACCCGGAAACCCCAGGTCCCCTCCCGCGCCGCCGGATCGATCGCCGCCGCGCCGCGGGCAAGAAAAGGAATCGCGAAGAGAACACCACAGCCTAGGTAGAGAAGCACTCCACACACCAGCCAGGTCGCGACCGCCACCGCGTTCAAGCCGCGCCCTCGAGGCCAGCGTGAGGGCGCAGCGGCGAGGAGATCCCTGACGAGAAGCTCCATAGAAGGGGGTGGCTCCCCGAGCACCGGTGGCTCTCGCGCGGCAGAGGAGCGATCCCGAGCGCCCTCAAGCGCAAGCTCCCACCACCGGACCGACCTCGACCTCCACCCCGCCACTTCCGCTCGGACCGCAGATCCTCACGACCGCCGCGGCCTCGCGATTGCCCCGATCTCGTGATTGCAGCGACTTCGAGATTGCCACGACCTCGCCCCCACCGCCTCATCGGCCACCACACCCCTTAGCTGAGCTTCTGCTTTTGCTTTTGCTTTCGCTCTTGCTCTGGCTCTTGCTTCTCCAAGCCCTGCTAGTCCTGTACCTGCAGGTCGAGCGCCACCGTTGGCAGGCAGCGGTCTTCCGAGCAGGGCTGGTAGCTCAGACGGATCGCGCGGCGCGTAGCACCGGGCTGATCCTTCATGCGGCCACGGGCGACGACTCCGCCGGTCAGCCCCATCGGGCCACCGTCTGCGATCGGCGCGGCGACCGGCAGCTCCAGGTCCTCGAGCTCGACGCCGATTCCCTCGATCTTCAGCGCGTCCTCTCCCTCCGTCCCGGCTGCCAGGTGCCAGCCCGCGCGGACGTTCAGCGACAGGGTGAAGTTCCGCCAGCCGTCGGCCGCGGCCGGGCTGGTGTCCACGCGCGGGCTCACCACGGCCGCCGCCTCTTCCTCGAGCTGCCGCAGGGCCGCGGGCGAGCCGGCCGTCCGTGCCGGCCCCGTCGCCGCTTCCGATGCCCCGGCGCCCCTGCCGGTTTCCGACTTCTGCCTCGCCTCCAGGCGGGCGAACGCGAGGGCCATCGCCCGCACCCCGTCGGCGTGGCGGGCGGCGAGCGAGGCGAAGGCTCTCAGGGTCCGCTCCGCTGCGGCGGCGAAGCGCTCCTCGCCGGTCGCCTCGGCGAGGTCGAGCAGGTCGAGCGCGGCGACCGCGTTGGCGGCCGGGAGCGCGCCGTCGAAGAGCTCCTTGCCGCGGTAGAGCAGGTCCTCGGACTCCGCCGCGTTGTAGTAGCCGCCGGCCGGCGACTCGAGCCGCGCGGCCATCTCGTCGGCGAGACGGGCGGCCTCGTCGACCCAGCGTCGGTTGCCGTCGGCCTCGGCCAGACGGAGCAGCCCGCGGATCAGGAAGGCGTAGTCGGAGAGGAACGCCGGCACCCGTCCGGCGCCGCCGCGCCAGGCATGGAGGAGCGTGCCGTCGGGCGCGCGCAGCGCCGTGAGCACGAACTCCGCCGCGCGGGCGGCGCGTGCCGCGAGCTCGGGGCGCGCGAGGGCACGCGCCGCGACCGCGAGTCCGGCGATCGCGGTGCCGTTCCAGTCGGCGAGGATCTTGTCGTCGGTGGCCGGCCGCGGGCGCCGGTCGCGCGCCGCGAGCAGCCGCGCGCGCAGCGGCTCGATCTCGGCGAGGAGCCTCTCCCGGGTCGTCCGCCGCTCGCGCGCCGCCACCTCGAGCGGGCGCGGCAGGTGGAGGACGTAGGCCTCCGACTCGAAGGTCGGCTCGCCGGCGAAGCCGAAGAGCGGCGCCAGGAACTCGGCGTCCTCGGCGCCCAGCGCGGCGTCGAGCTCGGCGCGCGTCCAGACGTAGTAGGCGCCCTCGCGGCCGTCCGTCTCGGCGTCGATCGCCGAGTAGAAGGCGCCTTCCGCGGAAGTCATCTCGCGCGCCAGGAACTCCGCGGTCTCCGCCGCGGCGCGGGCCGCCTCCGGGTTGCCGGTGCGCGCGTGCTCGGTCGCGCAGGCCTCGAGCAGCAGCCCGTTGTCGTAGAGCATTTTCTCGAAGTGGGGCACGCGCCACTCGCGGTCGGTCGAGTAGCGGTGGAAGCCGCCGGCGAGATGGTCGCGGATCCCGCCGCGCGACATGCCGTCGAGCGTCGACTCGAGCATCATCGCCGCGTCGGCGCGGACGGGAGCGAGCTCGGCGAGCAGCCAGAGGTTGGACGGCGTCGGGAACTTTGGCGCCTCGCCGAAGCCCCCCCAGGTGCCGTCGAAGCGCTTGCGCAGGCCGTCGGCGGCGAGCGTGGCGAGGTCCCGCCCGGGCAGCTCGCCGGCGCGCGGCTCGACCTCGGCCAGGTGGCGGCGCATCCCTTCGGCGAGCTCGGACGCCTGCGTCTCGACGTCCTCGCGCCGCTCCTGCCAGGCGTGCACCATCGACTCGAGCACCGTCGGAAAGCCGGGCCTCCCCCACTTGTCCTCCGGCGGGAAGTAGGTCCCGGCGAAGAACGGGCGCAGGTCGGGCGTGAGGAAGACCGAGTTCGGCCACCCCCCCTGGCCGGCGAGGAGCTGGGTCGCCAGCATGTAGATCTCGTCGAGGTCGGGGCGCTCCTCGCGGTCGACCTTGACGTTGACGAAGTGCTCGTTCATCGCCGCGGCGATGGCCGGGTCGGAGAACGACTCGCGCTCCATCACGTGGCACCAGTAGCAGGTCGAGTAGCCCACCGAGAGGAAGATCGGCTTGTCTTCGGCGCGCGCGCGGGCGATCGCCTCCGACCCCCAGGGGTACCAGTCGACCGGGTTGTGGGCGTGCAGGCGGAGATAGGGTGAGCTCTCGAGCGCGAGACGGTTGGCGGGCGCGGGCTTTCCGGACATGCGGGGCATTCTACGGGCGCGCTAGGATCGCGCCCCATGGGCGAGCTCACCGCGATCTTTCTGAAGCGCGCGCACCGGGGTCCGATGGATCCGGCGCCCGCCGCCCGCTGCGAAGCGGGCGCCGGACTGGCCGGCAACGCCGACCGGGGCGGCAAGCGCCAGGTCACCCTCATCGCCGCCGAGCGCTGGCGGGAAGCGGAGTCCGAGCTGGGCGCCGAGGTCGACCCACGCGCCCGGCGCGCCAACCTGCTCACCACCGGGATCGACTACCTGGAGAGTCGCGGCCGCGTGCTGCGGATCGGCGCCGTGCGCATCGCCGTGCGCGGCGAGACCCGCCCCTGCCACCGGATGGACGAGGCCTTCGCGGGCCTGCGCAAGGCGCTCGAGCCCGACTGGCGCGCCGGCGCCTACGGCGAGCTGCTCGACGACGGCGAGATCCGGGTCGGCGACTCCGTCGAGTGGCTCGAGGAGCCGGCGCCCTGAGAATCGTCTCCCTCGTCCCCAACGCCACCGAGATCCTCTACGCGCTGGGCGCCGGGGATTGCCTGGTCGGCGTCTCGCACGAGTGCGACTGGCCGCCCGCGGCGCGCTCGCTGCCGATCCTCACCGGCAGCGCGCTCGCGCCCGGGCTCGCCCCCGCCGCGATCGACGCCGCGGTCTCGGCGCAGCTCGCCTCCGGCCGGAGCCTCTACACCCTCGACCCGCGGCGGCTCGCCGAGCTCGACTGCGACCTGCTCTTCACCCAGGAGCTCTGCCCGGTCTGCGCGGTGTCGACCGCGCAGGTCGACGGCGCGCTGGCGCCGCTGCCCCGCTGTCCCGAGGTGATCTCGCTCGACCCGCAGCGGCTGGAGGACGTGCTCGCCGACATCCTGCACGTCGGCGCCCGGATCGGGCGTGAGCGGGAGGCGGGCGACCTGGTCGACGCCCTGCGCGCCCGGCTCGAGAGAGTCGAGCGGGCGCGGCGCGGGCTGCCGCGGCCGACCGCCGTGGCGCTCGAGTGGCTCGACCCGCCCTTCCTCGGCGGCCACTGGGTGCCGCAGATGCTGTCGATCGCCGGCTTCCGCGACCCTTTCGCGGTCGCCCCGGGCGAGCGATCGCGGCGCGCCTCCTGGGAGGAGATCGCCGCCGCCGACCCCGATTGGCTGCTCGCGATGCCCTGCGGCTTCGACGCGGCGGGCGCCTCGGGAGAGCTCGGCAAGCTCGCCGGGAATGCCGTCTACGCAGCGCTGCGCGCGGTGCGCGAAGGTCGCGTCGTTCCGCTCGACGCCAACGGCTGCTTCAGCCGCCCCGGCCCCCGCCTGGTCGACGGCGTCGAAACCCTGACCGCGCTCCACGGAACCTGATCCGGCCCTCGGACCTCGCTCGAAAACGCTCCCCCACTTCGCGGCCGGCTCGTGGCAGCGGCAGCGCTGGAAAAGCTTCCATAGAAAGGGTCGGCGCCCGGCTCATTGTTGGACTTCCAGGGGACGCCACGAGCTCGAGAGGAGGCTGCAACGGCCTCGACTTCCCTTCTATGGGCTTCTTTTCTCTTTTCTTCTGCTCTACTTCTTCGCTTCTTCGCTTCTTCGCCTCGGCACCGCCCGCTCAGGGCGCCCAGGTCGACCAGCGCAGGTGGGAGGCGGACTCGTAGTCGTCGCGGAAGAGCGTGCCGACGCCCTCGTAGGCGCCCGCGTCGCTGCTCGCGCCCTGCGGGCGCGGCGCTCCCTCGAGATCGCGTCGTCAGGTCGACGAGCACCGGCGCGAGGTCGAGCGCGGCGCTGCCCGGCTTCGGATGGTAGTCGCCGTTGGCGGGGTCGACGAAGAGCGCGGCCGGCGTCGCGATCAGCGACTGCTGGTCCTGGCCGGTCGCCGTGCGCCACTGGGCGAGCGTGATGAAGGTGTCGCCGCCGTCGGCGCTGAAGCGATCCTCGACGGCGTTGCGGTCGCTCACCAGGCCGCTCAGGCAGCTGGCGCAGGCGGAAATCGCGCCGCGGTTCGCGTGCTCGCTCCAGAGCGCGTTGCCGACCACCGTGTTGCCGGTCGACCCGTCCTGGATGTTGACCGCCCAGCGGCCGTCGCTCGCGACGTGGATCGTGTTGCCGATCACCCGGTTGCCGGTCGCCGGTTCGCCGCCGTCGATCTGGTAGAGCGAGATCCCGGAGGCGTGGCTGTTCCAGATCAGATTGTTGCGGATCGTCGAGTCCTGCACGCCGTCGCAGTTGATCCCGGAGCCGCCGCCGGCGCCGCTGCAGCTGCCGTGGCCGTTGTCGAAGATCAGGTTGCCCTTCGACCACGCGCGTCCGAGATGACGCCGTCCTGCGGCGTCGTGCCGTCGCAGTCGACCGAGAGGTCGCCGTTCATGTGGATGCCGTTCTTGTCGTTCGACCGGACGACGTTGCCGCGAATCACCGGCCGGTCGCCGCTGTTCGAGACGTAGATGCCGTGCTCGATGCAGCTGCCCGAGGCGACGTTGCCCTCGATCACCAGGTCGTCGCAGCAGCCGGTGAAGATCCCCCAGCGCCCGTTGTCCTGCGCGACGTTGCCCCGGATCGTGACGTGGTCGCAGAGCACGGCGCGGATGCCGACGCGTCGCCCGGTTCTCGATCGTGAACCCCTCGAGCACGATCCAGGCCGCGCCCTCGACGTTGATGCCCGCGCCCCGCCCCGCCACGTCGGTGACGATTCTCACCGGCGGCCCGGGCGCGGCGCGGAAGGTGATCGGCGCGACCGAGGTCCCCGAAGTGGTCACCTCGAAGGCCGCGTGGTCGCCGGCCAGCGCGATCACGACGTCGCCGGGCCCGACGGTGTCCGCGGCGTGCTGCAGCGTCCCCCACGGCTGGCCGAGCGTGCCCGGATTGCCGTCGCTGCCCCCCGGCGGCGGCGCGACGTAGTAGGTCGTGGCAAGGGCGGGAAGGGCAGCGAACGCGGCGGCGAGCGCGAGCGCCCCGGCCCCGAGAAGCGTCGAACGCGATCGGATCACCGTCCGAGGCTAGCCGCAGCCCCGCGCCGCGGCAATGTACCCCGCCACGGGGCGGAGGGCAGGCTCCCGAGGTGACACCGGGAGCCTCCACAGCATTCCGGGAAGAGAAAAGCAAACAGCTTCCATAGAAGGGACCGGCTCCGGCGCGATGGTGAAGAACCGGGACGCCGGGCAACCGCGCCGACGCCTCGACGGCCACCCACTCCCCTTCTATGGGCTTTGTCTTTTCATCTCGGAGCTTCTTCTCTTACTCTGGGGCTTCTCTTCTTGTTCGATGGGCTTCTCTTCTGGCCGGCTCGCGCCGGCGCCGCCAGGGCGCGCGTCAGGTCGCCGGCGCGTCCGCGTCGGCGTCCTCGGGGCGGTGGCGGCGCTCGGTGGCCCAGGCGGTGGCGAGGATGACCACGTTCCAGAGGTTCCACCAGATCACCGTCGGCCAGCCCGGGCGGGCGACGACCGCCAAGTAGTTGCAGACCCCGACCAGCAACATCCAGGTCACGAGGTTGCTGCCCTTCATGGCGGGCAGCCGCACCCGGGAGACCATGAGCAGCGCCATCGCGACCATGACCGCCGCGCCCGCCACCGGATCGATCCGGTCACGCATCAGGGCGACCACCATGGCGTACCCCGCGCCGATCGGGATCGGCACCCCGAGGGTCTTGCGGTCCTTGGCGTGGGCGTCCGATACGACGTTGAAGCGCGCCAGGCGGAGCGCGCCGGCCATCAGGTAGAGGACCACCACGGCCACGCCCCAGGGGCCCAGGTCGCGGAGCAGACACATGTAGACCAGGAAGGCCGGGGCGGCGCCGAAGGAGAGGACGTCGGAGAGGCTGTCGAGCTCCTGCCCGAACCGGCTGGTCGCGCGCAGTCTGCGCGCGAGCTGGCCGTCGAACATGTCGCAGAAGACGGCTGCCACCAGGAGGTAGACCGAGAGGTCGTAGTCCCCGTGCGCGGCGGCGAGGACCGCGCAGAAACCGATCGCGATGTTGGCGCCGGTGACCAGGTTGGGGACCACCAGCCGCCAGGGGAGGGGCGACCGCCGCATGGGCCGGCAGGGTAGCACGGCCCGGAGCCCGGAAGCGCGAAACCTTTTCCGCCGGGGCCGGTAGGTAAAGGTGATGGCGGTCGTTCGCGCCCGCCCCGAAAGGAGACCTTCGATGCGCCGCATCCCTTCGCTCCGGACCGCCGCGGCGGGCGCGCTGCTCGCCCTCGCCCTCGCCGGCCCGGCGTTCGCCGCCCGTCAGGACAGGACCGTCGACCGCAGCCTCCCCGCCCCGCGGGTGCTCGAGCTCGAGAACCTCGCCGGCGCCATCTCGATCGAGCGCGCCCAGGGCGCCGAGGTCCGGGTGGTCGGCCACGTCCAGGCCGAGGGCGACAGCGACGCCCGCGCCCGCGAGCTCGCCGACTCGATCGAGATCCGCTTCGAGCCCAAGGGCGACCGCCTCACCGTGGCCGCCCTCTATCCGCTCGACCGCTACAAGCGCTACGCCTATCCCCGGCAGGGCGACGAGGGCGCCGACGTGCCCTGGCCGCTCTCCTGGCTGATCGAGTCCGGCAGCTCGTCGACGGTGACCTACCGCGGCGAGCGGGTCACCGTGGTCGGCCGCCCGTCGGAGTCGGCGCCCGCGCTCTTCGTCGACTTCCGGATCGAGGTCCCCGCGGGCATGGCGGTGACGGTCAAGAACGCGGTCGGCGCCATCGGGTCGCGCGGCGTCCAGGGCGACCAGAGCCTCGACACCGCCTCGGGCAACGTGGTGGTGAGCGACGGCCAGGGCGAGCTGCGGGTCGACACCGGCTCCGGCGACGTGACCGTCACCGGCCACGCCGGCGGCGTCTCGGCCGACACCGGCTCGGGCGACGTCCGCCTCGAGCGGGTGCGCGGCGAGTCCATCGTCGCCGACACCGGCTCCGGCAACGTCGAGCTCGTCGCGGTCGAGGGCGCCGTCGACGCCAACACCGGCTCGGGCGACGTGACCGGCAAGGACCTCGTGCTCGGCGCCCGTCTGCGGGCCGACACCGGTTCGGGGGACGTCCGCCTGGAGGGCGACTTCACCGCCGTCACCGATCTCTCGATCGACACCGGCAGCGGCGACGTCGCGCTGAGCGTGGGCCGCACCCCGTCGCTGCGCCTGACGATCTCGACCGGCTCGGGCGACGTCGAGGTCGACCTGCCCGACGCCCGCGTGCACAAGTCGCACGGCGATTTCGTCGCCGAGCTCGGCACCGCCCGCGGCCGCGGCCTGATCGACACCGGCAGCGGCAACGTGGTGCTGCGCGCCGGCCGCTGATCCCGAGGGCCCTGCGCCTTCGCAACCGCCCCGGCGTCTGTCTGCGTCGGGGCGGTTTCCGTTTCGGGAGTCAGCGGGCGGTGCGGTCGAGCCAGCCGGCGAGCTGGCCGGCGAGGCCGGGCGGGCCACCCAGGCCGAGATCGAGGTCCGCCGGAAAGCCGACGTGCCCGCCGCGCGGGGTCCAGATCACCTGCGCGAGCTCCGGCAGCCGCCCGAGCGCGGGGCGCACCGTCGAAGGGGGCACCATCGGGTCCGCCTCGCTCCAGACCATCAGCGCCGGGCGATCGAGCCGGCCGAGCCGGGGCGCGACGCTCGCCCGCGCGTAGTAGTCCTCGGCCGAGGCGAAGCCGAAGCGGGGCGCGACCACCAGTCCGTCCCACGCGCGGATCGTCCGCGCCCGCGCGACGCGCGCCACCGGATGAAGCAACGGGCGCCGCGCCGCAACCTCCCGGTAGACCTCGTTCAGGGCGCGCAGCAGGTAGCCGCGGTAGAGCCAGCAACCGGGGCGGTCGAGATTGCGCGCCCCGAGCTCGAGGTCGACCGGCGCGCAGATCGCCGCGAGCGCCGCCAGACGGGGATCGTGCTCCTCGGTGGCATAGCGCAGCGCGACGTGGCCGCCGAGCGAGATGCCGACGAGCGCCAGCTTCTCGGCCGCGCCGAGCGGCGCGCTCTCGAGCACGCGCGGCAGGTCGGCGGTGAACCCGGCGTGGTGGAGGTCGCCTCCTTCGCGGTCGCAGCCGCGCTGGTTGAGCGCGAGCGTCGTCCAGCCGCGCCGGGCGAGCTCCCGCTCGATTGGTGCGAGGTAGATGCTGTCGGCGCTGCCGCCGAGCCCGTGCAGGAGGAGCGCGACGCGGCGGCCGTCGCCGCTCCGCCGCAGCCGGCCGGTGACATCGACCGGCCCGATCTCCGGGTCCGCGACGGTCAGCCGGAAGGGCTCCCCGGCCGCGGCCGGTGCGCGCGGCCGCAGCCGGGCCCGGGCCGCCGGAGCGATCGTCCAGAGATGCCCGGAGAGCCGCGTCATTCCGAGGGCGGCGGCGCGCTATTTCGCGGCCGGGGCGGCCGGCGTCTCGACCCAGCGGGCGACGTAGACGTCGGTCTCGCCCGGCTTGCCCTGGTTGCGGTTCGAGCCGAAGGCGAGGCGCTTCCCGTCGGGCGAGAAGACCGGGAAGCCGTCGAAGCCGCCGGTCCAGGTGATCCGCTCGAGGTTCTCGCCGCTGACGTCGACCGCCCAGATGTCGAACTCGCGCCCCTTCGGGTCGCCGTAGTTCGAGGAGAAGAGGATGCGGCGGCCATTCGGGAAGAAGTAAGGCGCGAACGAGGCGACGCCGAGCTTCGTGACCTGGCGCGCGTTGCGGCCCTGGGCGTCGGCCACCCAGAGGTCGAGCTGGCTCGGCCGCACCAGGTGCTCCGCGAGCAGCGCGCGGTACTCGTCGAGCGCCGCCCCTTCCGGACGCGACGAGCGCCAGACGATCTGCCGGCAGTCGGCCGAGAAGAAGGCGCCGCCGTCGTAGCCGGGGTGGTTCGTGATGCGCGCGACGTTCGAGCCGTCGCCGTTCATCGTGTAGATCTCGAGGTCGCCGTCGCGCGTCGAGGTGAAGACGATGCGCCCGTCGAGCGGGCAGACGGTCGCCTCGGCGTCGTAGCCGGGCGAGTCGGTCAGCCGCTTCAGGTCGGTGCCGTCCGGCTTCGCGATCCAGAGGTCGTAGCCCGGGTCGATGCGCCAGACGTAGCCCTTCGAGAAGTCGGGCGGCGGCGGACAGGCGTCGCCGGCGGCGTGGGTCGAGGCAAAGAGCACTCGATCGCCCGCCGGGTAGGAGTAATAGCCGCAGGTCGTGCGTCCCTTGCCGGTCGAGACGAGCTGGAGCGGGCCGGGAGCGCGGCTCGACATCGTGAACATCTGGTCGCAGGCATAGGGCGGGTGGGTCGACTGGAAAACCAGCCGCTCGCCGTCGGGCGACCAGTAGGCCTCGGCGTTCTCGCCGGCGAAGGTGAGCTGGACGACGTCGGCGAGGTGGACCTCGCGCGGATCGCGCAGCACGCCCTCGCCGCGCGCGGGCGCGGCAAGGGCGACGAGCACGACGGCCGCGGCCTGGGCGGCGGCGAGCGACGGAGCGAGCGACGGACGGCGGATCATCGGCAAATCCCCTCCTCTGGGGCGCCGATCCTATCGCCGACGCTTTGACAGTCCGCGCGCGCGGCCGCTATCCTCACCGGGTTCGCCGATCGGCGCCGCCCGCGGGCGCCACTCCATCTCCGAACGATGACGACGCTCTCCCGACGCTCCCCTGCGCTGGCCCTCGGCCTCGCCCTGCTCGCGCTGCCGGCGCGGGGACAGGTCCAGCTCGCGCCCGTCCCGGCCTCGGACCCGCCGGCCGGGGCGCTCACGCTCGACCAGGCCCTCGCCCTCGCGCGGCAGGGCAACGAGGTCTCGGGCGTGGCCCAGGCGCGCGTCGAGCGGGCGCAGGCGCTGCGCCAGCAGGCGGTCGCCCAGCTCATCCCGTCGCTCTCGCTCAACGGCACCTACACCCGGCGCGCGCGCGAGGTCACCCGCGAAGTCGGCGGCGACGAGGTCGTCGTCCAGGCGCTCGACGCCTACTCGGGCCAGGCGGTCGTCGACAGCGTGCTCTTCGACCTGCGCGCGGTGCCGCTGCTGCGCGCGGCGACCCGCTCGGTCGAGGCCCAGAAGCTCGAGTCGGCGGAGCTCGAACGGACCCTCGCCTTCGACGTCGCCGACACCTTCTTCACCGCGCTCGGCACCGACGCGCTGCTCGCCGCCGCCGAGCGGCGGGTGCGGGTCGCCGAGCAGACCGTCGAGGAGTCGAAGCTCCGCCTCGAAGCGGGGCTCGCCAACCGCAACGACCTGACCCGCGCCGAGCTCGAGCTCGCCACCGCGCGCCTGACCGCGACGCGCGCCGCGCGCGACACCGACGCCGCCCGCCTCGCGCTCTCCTACCTGATCGCGGCGCCGGTCGACCGTCCGCTCGCCGCGCCGGCGGAGCTCGCGGCCCCCGCCGGGGAGACTTCCGGCGCTGGTCGACCAGGCGCTCGCCCGGCGCAACGAGATCGCCGCGCTCGGCGAACGGGCCGAGGCGGCGCGCCAGGCGGCGATCGCGCCCCGGCTCGGCATCGTGCCGACCCTCGACCTGCGCGGCACGTACCGCTGGACCAACGAGGCGGGCCTCTCGGGGCGCGAGGAGGACTGGAACGTCGCGCTGCTCTTCGGCTGGTCGATCTGGGACGGCGGCGACCGCTCGGCGACCGCCGCCGCGCGCGACGCCGACTACCGCGAGGCGACGCTGGCGCTCTCCGACCGCAGACGGCGCGTCGCGCTCGAGGTCGAGCAGGCGCTCGCCGACCTCGCCGCCGCCGACGCCGCCTACACGCAGGCCGAGGCCCAGCTCTCGGCGGCGAGCCAGAACGCCGACGAAGTGCGCGAGCGCTATCGCGCCGGCCTCGCCACCGCGCTCGAGCAGGCCGACGCCGCGGTCTCGCAGTTCGAGGCCGAGGCGGAGACCGCGCGCCAGGGTTTCCTGCGCGCGGTGACCCGGTTGAACGTCGAGCGCGCGATCGGCGCCTGGCCGCTCGCCGACTCCCAGCCCCAGGACGAACCCCCCGCCCCCGCCGAGGAGACCCCGACGCCATGACGCCTCTCCGCCGCGCCCTGCTCCTCTCGCTCGTCGCCGCGCTGCCGCTCGCCGGCTGCGGCGGCAAGAAGTCCGCGGGCCCCGGCGGCGGAGCGGGGCGTCCGGCGCGCGAAACGGTGAAGTTCCCGGTCGAGGTCGCGACCGTCGAGTCCCGCCGCGTCGAGTACTCGGTCTCCGCGGTCGGTTCGGTCGAGGCCTTCGAGGAGGTCGCGGTCACCGCGCGGGTCGGCGGCGTGGTCGAGCGGATCCGGTTCCAGGAGGGGGATTCGGTCGGCACCGACAGCGTGCTCGCCGAGATCGATCCCGAGCGCTACCGGCTCGCCGCCGAGTCGGCGCGCGCCGCGCTCGCCAAGGCCGACGCGGGAGTCGCCGAGGCCCGCTCGGGCCTCGAACGGCGCGAGAGCGTCAACGCCCGGAACCCCGATCTCGTGCGCGGCGAGGAGGTCGAGGCCTGGCGCACGCGGCTCGCCTCCGCGGTCGCCGACACCGAGGCGTCGAAGACCGCGCTCGCGCTGGCCGAGCTCAACCTGCGCGACGCCTTCGTCCGCCCCCCGGCGGCCGGCATCGTGCAGAGCCGGACGGTCGAAACCGGACGCTACGTCCAGCCCGGAACGGTGATCGCGACGCTGGTGCGGCGTGAGCCGCTGCTGCTCCGCTTCCGGGTCGCGGAGGGCGAGGCCGCGCCGCTGGCGACCGGCCAGGAGGCCCGTTTCCGGGTGCGCGGCGGGCCGCAGGACAAGCTCTACCGCGCCACGATCACGCTGGTCGCCGCCGCCGCCGACGCGCGCGACCGCATGGTCGCCGTCACCGCGCACGTCGACGACCCGAGCCGAGCCGAGCTGCGGCCCGGCGCCTTCGCCGAGGTCGAGGTGCCGGTCGGCTCGGCCAAGGAGGCGCCGGTGATCCCGCAGACCGCGATCCGCCCTTCGGATCGCGGCTTCCTCGCCTTCGTGGTCGAGGAGGGTGTCGCCCGCGAGCGGGTGCTGCAGCTCGGCCTGCGCACCGCGGACGGCCGGGTCGAGGTCCGCTCCGGCCTCGCCGCGGGCGAGAGCCTGGTCGTGCGCGGCGCCGAGGCGCTGAGGGAGGGCGCCCAGGTGACGGTCCGCACGGCCGAGCCCTGAGCCCGCCGGGCGCGAAACCGCGCCGCCCCCGCAGGCATCGAAACGCGCAGACGACTCACCCCGGTGCAGGACCGGTTCGGCCCGCGGCCCACGACGAAAGTCAGGGCCGCGGCGCTGTCCGTCGTCGGTGGGCGCCGGCCCGGACCCGGGAGAGAGTTGTCGCCGTCGACCGCGCCCGCCGCGGCGCTCCGGGGGGGAACGCCACCGGACGGGCGCGAGGAGGAGACCGACATGCAGATCCGTTCGCTTCCGAACCTGCTCGCCGCGCTCGGCGGGCTCCTGCTCGCCGGCTGCGCCAGCACCAGCAGCACCACCACGCCGCAATCCGCCGCGCCCGCGACGCCGCTGTCGAGCGCCCGGCCGGCGCCGCTCTTCGAGGGGCTCGGCGATTACCGAATGAAGATCACCACCCGCTCGGAGCAGGCCCAGCGCTACTTCGACCAGGGCATGACGCTCTCGTTCGGCTTCAACCACGCCGAGGCGGCGCGCTCGTTCCGCGAGGCCTCGAAGCTCGACCCCGGGTGCGCGATGTGCTCCTGGGGCCTCGCGCTCGTGCTCGGGCCCAACATCAACGTGCCGATGAGCCCGGACGACGTGCCCGAGGCCTGGCGGGCGATCCGC
Source organism: uncultured Acidobacteriota bacterium (assembly GCA_963803995.1). GTDB lineage: Bacteria > Acidobacteriota > Thermoanaerobaculia > Multivoradales > JAGPDF01 > JACTMI01. The sequence continues at coordinate 57,496 of CAWDOT010000017.1, read as the reverse complement.
GAGGCGCAGCGCCTGGCGCCGGGCGCCACGCCGCGCGAGCGCGACTACATCGCCGCCCTCGCCACCCGCTACGCCGCCGAGCCGGGCGCCGACCGCAGCGGCCTCGACGCCGCCTGGGCCGACGCCATGCGCGCGGTGATGAAGAAGTATCCGGACGACCTCGACGCGGCGGCGCTCTTCGCCGAGGCGGTGATGGACAAGAACCCCTGGAACTACTGGGAGGCCGACGGCTCGCCGCGCCCGTTCACGCCGGAGCTGATCGAGGTGCTGGAGTCGGTGCTCGGGCGCGATCCGGTCCACCCGCTGGCGCTCCACCTCTACATCCATCTCACCGAGGCGTCGCCCGATCCGCGCCGCGCCGAGGACGAGGCCGACCGGCTGGGGAGCCTGGTCCCGGCGGCGGGGCATCTCGTCCACATGCCGGGTCACACCTACATCCGGATCGGCCGCTACATGGACGCGGTGGAAGCCAACCGCAGGGCCGACGCCGCCGACGAGGCCTACCGCGCCGGGTGCGCGGCGACCGGGGTCTACCCGCTCGTCTACCATCCGCACAACAACCACTTCCGCTGGGTGGCGGCGGCGTTCGCCGGATTCTCCGAGGAGGCCATCGCCGCCGCGGTCAAGGTTCGCGCGCAGGTCGCGACGGCGGACGTGATGCCGATGCACGGGACGAAGGACATGGCGTTCCTGCAGCACTACGGCGCCTCGCCGCTGTATGCCTGGGCGCGCTTCGGCAAGTGGGACCGGATCCTCGCCGACCCGGAGCCGGCGCGCGACCTGCTCTACGCCCGCGCCGTCCGCCACTACGCGCGCGGTCTCGCCTACCTGCGCACAGGGCGCCCGGCCGAGGCGCAGGCCGAGCTCGCCGCGCTCTCCGCGATCGCCGAGGGTTCCGAGATCGAGGGCTGGACGATCGCCGGGTTCAACAGCTTCCGCCAGGTGCTGACGGTCGCCCGTCTCGTCCTGCGCGGCGAGCTCGAGGCCGCGGCGGGCAACCACGACGCCGCGATCGCGACGCTCCGCGAGGCGACCAAGGTCGAGGACACCCTGATCTATCAGGAGCCCCCGGACTGGTACCTCCCGGTGCGCCAGATCCTCGGCGCGGTCTACCTCGAAGCCGGCCGGCCCGCCGAGGCCGAGCAGGTCTACCGCGAGGACCTGGTCGAGCTCCCCGCCAACGGCTGGAGCCTCTTCGGTCTCGCCAACGCGCTCGAGGCGCAGGGCCGGGCCGCGGAAGCGACGGCGGTCCGCACCCAGCTCGACAGCCGCCTGGAAGGCGGCGGACTTCACGCTGACCAGCTCGCGGTTCTGAGCCCCACTCCACCCGATCCGCGGGTCGCCGGACACGTCGGCGGCCCGCGGATCGCTCCCTCTCCTCGGGCCCTCCACGGAGGGCCTGAGCCGTTTCTCCGCCGCTTCGCGCATCAAGGGGTGAAGGAGGAGAAACGATGATCGAACGTCGCCGTGCCTGCCCCCTGCCCCTCGTCCTGCTCGCGCTCGCCTCCGCTCCGGCGGCGGCCCAGCTGCCCGATTTCCTCGGCGCGCAGGCCCAGGTCAACCAGACGATCGGGAGCGACCAGCGCGCCCCCGTCGTCGCCCTGGCGCCGGGCGGCGGCGGCTACGTCGTCTGGGAGAGCTACACATCTCCCGGCAACGACGCCGACGGCCGCAGCGTCCAGATGCAGCGGCTCGGCGCCGGCGGCACGCTCTTCGGCGCGCAGCTCCAGGTCAACAGCGTCACCGCCGGCGAGCAGAAGACCCCGGCCGTCGCCTGCGATCCGGTCTCCGGGCGAGTGATGGTGGTCTGGGAAAGCCCCGGCGCCGGCGCCGCCGACGGCTTCGACCTGCGCGCCCGCCTCTTCGAGGCGAACGGCACGCCGCTCGGCGCCGATTTCCTAGTCAACACCTTCACCACCGGCGACCAGCTCTTCCCGGGGGTCGCCGGCGCCGCCGAGGGTTTCGTCGTCGTCTGGCAGAGCGACGACGACACCGGCGCGGGCACCGAGAACAACATCGTCGCCCGCGTCTACGACGCCGCCGGCGTCGCGCTGACCGGCGAGCTGCAGGTCAACGAAACGCTGGCCGGGGCGCAGACCAACCCCGCCGTCGCCGCCGCCGGCGACGACTTCCTCGCCGTCTGGCAGAGCGGCACCTCCGCCGGCACCGACACGACGACCACCAGCATCCAGGCGCGCTGGATCCTCGGCGGCTTCTCCACCGCGAGCTTCCAGGTCAACGACCACCCGCCGGTGATGGACGAGTCGGAGCCCGCCGTCGCGGTGGCGCTCGGACGGGTCGGCGATCGTGATCTGGACGGCCTTCGGCTCGATCGGCAACGACAGCAGCCGCTACGCGATCCAGGCCCGGCGCTACTCCGCGGCCGGCGCCGCCGGCGCGCAGTTCCAGGTCAACGGCTACACGCCGGACGACCAGCGCTTCGCGCGCGTCGCCCTCGACGTCGACGGCACCTTCGTCGCCACCTGGCAGAGCTACGGCTCGAGCGGCGACGACGCCGACGAATGGAGCATCCAGGCCCGCGGCTTCGCGGCCAACGACGCGCCGCTCGCCGGCGACCGCCAGTCGAACACCTTCACCAGCGGCAACCAGCTCTACCCCGCCATCGCCGTCGACGCACGCGGCGGGATGCTGCTCGTCTGGCAGAGCGCCGGGTCGCCCGGCGACGACCAGATCGGCGCCAGCATCCAGGCCCGCCGGCTCTCGATCCGGCTGCTCTTCGCCGACGACTTCGAGACCGGCAACCGCGCGCTCTGGTCGCTCTCGGTGCCGTGAGCCGCGCGCTCCACTCGCCCGGCCGGCGCGCTGTGGGAGGATTCCGCCCCGGCCGGGCGCCATGGACGACACTGCCACCGAATCCCACGAGATCACCGCGCTGCTCGACGCCTGGGGCGCCGGCGACGCGGCCGCGTTCGACCGGCTCTTCCGCGAGCTCTATCCGGAGCTGCGCGAGATCGCCGGCCGGGCGATGCGGCGCGAGCGCACCGGCCACACCCTGCAGCCCACCGCCGTCGTCCACGAGGTCTTCCTCGAGCTCGCCGGCCAGGAGGGCTCGCGCTACCGCGACCGCGGCCACTTCCTCGGCGTCGCCGGCCTGGTCATGCGCCGGATCCTGGTCGAGCACGCGCGCGCGCGCGCCGCCGCCAAGCGCGGCGGCGGCCACCCCGCCGTCTCCGTCGACGCGCTCGACGAGATCGTCGGCGAGCTCGACGCCGGGCTCTCGGAGGAGATCCTCGCGGTCGACTTCGCGCTCGAGAAGCTCGAGCGCCTCGACGCGCGGGCGGCGCGCGTGGTGACGCTGCGCTACTTCGCCGGGCTCTCGCTCGAGGAGATCGGCGTGGCGCTCGGCATCTCGCTCGCGACGGTCAAGCGCGAGTGGACCGCCGCGCGGGCCTGGCTCCGCCGGGAGCTCGCCACCCCATGACCACCGCCCCGAGCTGGGAGCGGCTGCGCGACGAGCTCGACGCGCTGCTCGCGCTCGACGAAGACGCGCGCGCGGCGGCGCTCGACCGCCTGGCGGGCGCCGAGCCCGAGCTCGCCCGCGAGCTCGGCGAGCTCGCCGCCGCCGCCGGCGAGGCGGCGCCGTTCGACCGCCCGGTGCTCGAGCGCGCGCGCGCCGCCGCGCCCCGGCCGTCCGCTCCCGGCTCGACGCCGGAGCAGGTCGGTCCCTGGCGGCTCGAGGCCGAGATCGGCCGCGGCGGCATGGGCAGCGTCTGGCGCGCGCGCCGCGCCGACGGCGCCTTCGAGGGCACGGTCGCGGTCAAGCTGGTCCGCTCCGAGCTCTCCTCCGAGCTCTTCCGCCGCCACCTCGTGCGCGAGCGCCGGATCCTGGCGCGCCTCGCGCACCCGGCGATCGCCCGCCTGCTCGACGGCGGCACCACCGAGGCGGGCGCTCCCTGGCTGGTGCTCGAACATGTCGAGGGGGAGCGGATCGACGCCTGGTGCGACGCGCGCCGCCGGCCGCTCGCCGAACGGCTCCGCCTCTTCCTCGAGGTCTGCGGCGCGGTCGCCTTCGCGCACCGGCAGCTCGTGCTGCACCGCGACCTGAAGACCGCCAACATCCTGGTCGACGCCGAAGGGCGGGTGAAGCTGCTCGACTTCGGCATCGCCAAACTGCTCGAAGCCGACGAGGGGGAGGGGGAGTGGACCGCGCTCGGCCTGCCGCGCCCGCTCACCCCCGGCTGGGCGAGCCCGGAGCAGCTGCGCGGCGAGCCGCTCACGGTCGCCTCCGACGTCTACTCGCTCGGCGTGCTGCTCTGCGTACTCACCGCCGGCCGGCCGCCGCACGCGGTCGAGCGCACCAGCTCGCACGCCGCGCAGGCGCGGCGGATCGAAGCCGCGGGGCGGGTGCGCCTCGCCGCGCTCGCGGCCGGCGGCGCCGCGCCCGGAGTCGACCGGCAGCGCCTCGGCGGCGATCTCGAACGGATCGCGGCGAAGGCGCTCGAGCCCGACCCCGAGGCGCGCTACCGAAGCGCCGGCGCGCTCGCCACGGACGTCGAGGCCTTCCTCGCGGGCCGGCCGGTCGCGGCCCACCCGCCGGCGCTCCTCTACCGCGTCGCGAAGTTCGCGCGGCGGCACGCGCTGGCGGTCGGCGCCGGCGCGCTCGCCACCCTGCTCCTGGTCGGCTCGGGGATGGTGAGCCTCGCCCAGGCGGCGCGCGCCCGGCGCGAGGCGGAGCGCGCCGAGCGCCACCTCGCGGAGATGCGCGAGCTCGCCGGCAGCTTTCTCTTCGAGATGGAGATCGGCCTGCGCGAGCTCGCCGGCAGCACGAAACTGCGCGAGCAGGTGGTGACGACGGCGCTGCGCTACCTCGAGCTGCTCGCGGCCGAGGCCGCCGACGACCCGGCGCTGCTCGTCGATCTGGCGCGCGGCTACGTGAAGGTCGCCGAGATCCAGGGCAGCCCGTACGAACCGAATCTCGGCAATCCCGAGGCCGCCCTCGAGAGCGCCGGCCGCGCGCTCGTCCACGCCACCCGTCTCGCCGAGCTCCGTCCCGGAGAACGCTCCGGCCCGGAGCGGCAGGCGCTGGCGCTGCGCCTGCGCGGCGACCTGGAGGTGACGTTCGGCCGGGCGACCGCGGCGCGCGCGACGTTCGAAGCGGCGCTGGCGGCGGCACGCCGGGCGGGAGCCGCCGCACCGGAGGATCTCGAGCTGCAGCGGATCGCGTCGTCGCTCCTGCAGCGGATGGCCTCGGCCGACCAGACGCTCGGCCGCCTCGACGACGCGATCCGCGGCCTGACGGAGAACCTCGCGGAGTCGCGCCGCCTCGCCGCGGCGGACCCGGCGCGCTTCGAGCGGAGTGTGATGGTCGCCCAGGCGCTGCTCGGCAACGCGCTGCTCACCGCCGGCCGGCTGCCGGAGGCCGCCGCCGCCCAGCGCGACGCGCTCGCGATCGCCGAGCGCCGCCTCGCCGCGGCGCCGGACCGTCCCGACGCGCGCGCCGACTGGACCGCGGTCGCCGACCGCACGATCGTCGTGCTGCTCGAGCAGGGCGAGGCGCAGGAGGCGCGCGCGCTCGCCGAGCGCACGCTCGCAGCTGCGCCAGCGAGATCGCCGCGGCGGATCCGGCGAACGTCGAGGCCCGCTTCGACGTCGCCACCGCCTGGTACTGGATCGGGATGAGCGCCGCCGCGGCCGACGACCTCCCCGGCGCCGCCGACGCCTTCACCGAGTCCGTCGCCGGCTACGGACCGGTCGTCGCCCAGCGCCCCGACAACGTCGTCGGTCTCCAGGGCCTGGTCTCCGCCCGCGGCCAGCTCGCCGAAGTCGAACGCCAGCGCGGCCACCGCGCCGCCGCCCTCGCCCACTTCACCGCCGGCCGCCGCGACCTCGACCGCCTGCAGACCCTCGCCCCCGACGGCACCGACTTCGCCGCGCAGAAGAAGGTTTTCGACGACGGAATTGCCGCGCTCGGCGGGAAATCGGGGACAGGCACGTAACACGCGTAACACGCAGCGCGTGCCTGTCCCCGGTCTGGCCGGCTGCTAGACTCCCTCGACGGGGTCAGGGACCCCGGGTACGGAGCGCGCTTTGAACCTCACCGAAATCTGCATTCGCAAACCAGTCCTCGCCTGGATGTTGATGGCGGGGACGGTCGTGTTCGGGCTGGTGGCGGCGACGCGGATCGGCATCTCGCAGATGCCGGACGTCGACTTCCCCACCATCAACGTCTCGGTCACCTGGGAGGGCGCCGCGCCCGAGGTGGTCGAGAACGACGTCATCCAGCCGCTCGAGGAGGCGCTGATCCAGGTCGAGGGGGTGCGGAGCCTCACCTCCACCTCGCGGCTGGGCAGCGGCAACGTCACCGTCGAGCTCGACATCGCGCGCAACGTCGACCTCGCGATGCAGGACGTCTCGACCCGCATCCAGCAGGCGATGCGGCGACTGCCGCGCGACATCGACCCGCCGGTCGTCTCGAAGACCAACCCCGAGGACAACCCGATCATGTGGCTGGGGCTCTCCGGCCCCTACCCGCGCCAGGTCATCGCCGACTACTCGCGCTACCGGGTCAAGGAGAAGCTGCAGACCGTTCCCGGAGTCGGTGAGATCACCGAAGGCGGGACGACCGAGCGCAACGTCCGCATCTGGGTCGACGCCGCCGCGCTCGACGCCAAGCAGCTCACCGTCGGCGACGTCACCCGCGCGCTCCAGCGCCAGCACGTCGAGCTGCCGGCCGGCCGCATCGAGGTGCCCGGCCGCGAGGTCAACGTGCGCGTCCTCGGCGAGGCCGTCGACCTCGACACCCTGCGCAAGATCGTCGTCAGCGACCGCGGGGGCTCCCCGATCCACCTCGACGACGTCGCGCTCGTCGAAGACGGCTTCGAGGACATCCGCCGCTTCGCCCGCGTCAACGGCGAGCCGGCCCAGGGCCTCGGCATCCGCAAGCAGCGCGGCGCCAACGCCGTGGCGGTCGCCCAGGGCGTCAAGGCCGCGATGGCCGAGATCCAGGAGACCCTGCCCGCGGGGATGAAGCTCGGCATCAACTTCGACTCCACCACCTTCATCGAGGAGTCAGTCGACGAGATCGAGTTCGAGCTCCTGCTCGCGGTGATCCTGACCGCGCTCGTCTGCTGGCTCTTCCTCGGCTCCTTCTCCTCGACCCTCAACGTCGTGCTCGCCATCCCGATGTCGCTGCTCGGCACCGTGGCGGTCATCTACTTCCTGGGCTTCACGCTCAACACCTTCACCCTGCTCGCGCTGGGCCTCGCGGTCGGCATCGTCGTCGACGACGCCATCATGGTGCTCGAGAACATCTACCGCCACGCCGAGGGCGGCGTCGACCGGGTCACCGCGGCGCGCGAGGGGACCCGGGAGATCGCCTTCGCGGCGCTCGCCGCGACCCTCGCCGTCTGCGCGATCTTCATCCCCGTCGTCTTCATGTCGGGGGTGATCGGCAAGTTCTTCCTGCAGTTCGGCGTCACCCTCTGCCTCTGCGTGCTGTTCTCCTACATCGAGGCGGTGACGCTGGCGCCGTCGCGGCTCTCCCAGATGCTCGACACCTCGCGCGACAAGCGGAGCCGGATCGGCCGCGCGGTCGACCGCGGCTTCTCCCGCCTCGAGCGGCTCTACGCGCGCGTGCTGCCCGGCGCGCTCGACCGGCCCGTGCTCACCCTCGCCGCCGGCGCCGCGCTGTTCGTCGTGGCGATCCTGGTCTTCCGCGCCATGCCCAAGGAGATGGTGCCGTCGCAGGACCTGTCGCGCCTGATGATCCGCCTCCAGACGGCGGTCGGCTCCAGCCTCTCCGAGACCGACCGGGTCATGCAGCGCGCCGAGCGGTTCCTGCTCGACCGGCCCGACATCGACCGGGTGTTCGGCGTGGTCGGCGGCTTCGGCGGCGGCTCGGCGGTCAACTCGGGCGTGCTGTTCGTCACCTTCGACCCGCCCGGCGTGCGCCAGACCACACAGACCGAGTACATGGCGATCATCCGCCGGGAGTTCAACTCCTACCCGGGCCTGCGCGCGGTCGTCCAGGACCTGTCACAGCAGGGCTTCACCGCCCAGCGCGGCTTCCCGGTCGAGTTCTCGGTGCGCGGCTCGGACTGGAACCAGCTGATCGAGACCACGCAGACCACGATGGCCTCGCTGCGCGAGTCGGGCCTGGTGGTCGACCTCGACACCGACTACCAGCTCGGCCAGCCGGAGCTGCGCGTGATCCCCGACCGCGCCCGCTGCGCCGACCTGGGCGTCGCGATCGACGACGTCGCCACCGCGCTCAACGCGCTGGTCGGCGGCATCCGGGTCGGCAAGTACAGCGACGGCGGGCGCCGCTTCGACGTCCGCCTGCGCCTGCTCGCCGACCAGCGCTCGCGCCCGGAGGACGTCTCGCGGCTGCGCGTGCGCACCGCCTCGGGCGACCTCGTGCCGCTCTCCTCGCTGGTCACCACCGAGGAGCGCCCGGCGCTCCAGGCGATCACCCGGCGCGACCGCGAGCGGGCGATCACCGTCTACGCCAACGTCGCTCCGGGCGCCTCGCAGGACAAGGCGCTCGCCGAGGTCGAGCGGCTCGCGCGCCAGGTGCCGGTCGGCACGCGCCTGGTGCTCGGCGGCGCCAGCGTCGCCTTCCGCGAGTCGATGTCCTCGCTGCTCTTCGCGCTCTTCCTGGGCATCGTCGTCGCCTACATGATCCTCGCCTCGCAGTTCAACTCGTTCCTGCACCCGGTGACGGTGCTCACCATCCTGCCGCTGTCGATCGCCGGCGCGGCCTTCGCGCTCTGGGCGGCCGGCTTCAGCCTCAACATCTTCTCGATGATCGGCCTGCTGCTGCTGATGGGCATCGTCAAGAAGAACTCGATCATCCTGGTCGACTACACCAACCAGCTGCGCGGGCGCGGCAAGAGCGCGCGCGACGCGCTGCTCGCCGCCGGCCCGATCCGGCTGCGCCCGATCCTGATGACCTCGGCGGCGACGATGATGGCGGCGATCCCCGCCTCGCTCGGCATGGGCGCCGGCTCCGAGACCCGCGCGCCGATGGCGATCGCGGTGATCGGCGGCCTGATCGTCTCGACCGCGCTCTCCCTGGTGGTGGTCCCCGCCTTCTACCTGGTCGCCGCGCGCGGCAAGGACGCCCTGGCGCGGCGCAAGGCGACCGAGCCCGTCGCGCCCGCCGAAGCCGAGGCCGATCCCGGCGAGGCGTAGCGAGAAGTCACAGCCCGCTGCCGCCCGCCGGCGTCTCGGCGGGCTCTACTCCCAGCACCAGCTCGCGCAGCCAGGCCCAGGCGGCTCTGAGGCCGCGCACGATGCGGCCGTCGCGGACCTCGGCGGCGCCGAGGCGCTTCGCAAGCTCCTCCTCGCGGCCGCGGAAGCGGGGGGAAACGGACGTACGTGGGCTCGCGGACGACGCCCGTTGCGAAGAGCGTCGGCGAGATCGCGCCGCGACGCAGCGCGAGGCGCGCGCCGGCGCCGAGCTCGACGGCGCGCGCGGGGAGGATCAGCCAGGGGCGCCAGCGGAAGCGCCAGCCGCCGGCGGGCGCGGGTCTCGAGGCGGCCGTAAGAGCGCGGCGGCACTCCCCGGAGCCCCTTCGCCGAGAACGCTGCGAGCGGCGCCGTCGCGGGGTCGGCGCCGCCGTCGCGGCCGGTCAGGAAGTCCCACGACAGCACGCTGCCGTAGACCGTCAACCGGAACGACCAGCCGGCGACGAACCAGGCGACCAGCAGGATCGAGAGCCCGACCGCGGCGCCGAGGTAAGGATCGAGACCCGCGGCGCCCGCCACGACCACCAGCATCGAGACGCGGAAGGTACGCAGCACCATGTCGAGGATCGCCGAGGGCGACAGCGCGATCAGCACCTGGATCGCGTGGAAGGCGAGGAAGACGACCACGAAGCAGGCGATCGAGAGCACGCCGAGCCCGAGCTTCACCAGCGGGGCGACCCAGGCGTCGACGCTCCCCGCGACGACGAGCGAAGCGACCCCGGCCGACGACAGCGGCGCGCCGCGACCGTCCGCCGCCGGAAGCCAGGCGAGCAGCCCGGAGGCGGCGAGCAGCCGCTGCCCCTCGAGCACGACGATCGGCGTCGCGAGCAGCGCCGAGAGCTTGTTCTCGTGCTCCTCGACGAAGTCCATCGGCTTCTTCAGGCCCGGGATCAGGCCGCCGATCGTGGTGTTGGCGAAGAAGAGGAAAACGAGCGCGAGCCCGCTCCCCCAGAACCAGGGTTGCGCGTACCAGGGGAGCGCGGCGCGCTGCGGCTCGGCGGTGCGGTACCAGCGGAAGGCGCCGAGCGCGGAGACGCCGAGCAGCGGCGAGATCGGCACGCCGGTGACCACCGTCACCGTCTTCGCCAGCTCCTCCCCCGCCGTGAAGTGCGCGCGGTCGGGATCCACCGCCGGCGCCGCCGCCGGCTCGGTCGCGGACGCCGGCGCCACGCCGCCCACCGCCAGAGCGAGGACCAGTACCAGCGCCGAGCCGCACTTCGAACCGAGCCTCATCTCCGCCCCCCGCGCGCCGGCACGGCGCGCAAGCGGAGTCTACGTGCAGCCGCTGCCCTGCCGGGGGCGGAGGGCGCAAAGCTGGGCGCTCGTGGACCCGCCAGCGAGAAGCTCCAGAGAAGGGCCCCGCTGGCCTGGGGTGGCAAGCCCTAGGCCACCTCGGCCGCGCGAGAGCTGCTGCCCTGCCGGGGGCCCAAGGGGAGCGCCGAACCGAACAATCGGCTGGCACCTGGTCTCGGCGACTTCGGCGGCGCCGAGCCGACCCATCGGCTGGCACCTGGCCTTCGGGCGCCGCTTCGAAACGCTGACTCGAAGACGCCCCGGTCGCCGACAACCCCCTTAGATGGAGCTTTTCGCCCCCGACCCAGCCGGCGCTTCGCAGCCCCTCTCCGCCCCCGGCAGGGCAGCGGCGGATCCCGAAGCGGCTTGCCGCAGGGGCTTGACACGGCCTCGAGTCAGTCTAGAATAGATGTTAGTTATGACTAACTCACTTTCCCTGCCACCCGCTCCCGAGGTCGCGCCGTTCACCGAACGGCAGCGGGAGATCCTCGAGCGGGCGCGGGAGCTGGTCGAGGAGACCGGGCTCGCCAACCTCACCCTGAAGAAGGTGGCGGAGCGGGTCGGCTTCTCGGAGCCGGCGATCTACCGCCACTTCGCGAGCAAGCAGGAGCTCGTCCTCGCGCTCGTCGACCTGCTGCGCGAGCGGCTGCTCGGCGGCATGCGCGCGATCGCGGCCGAGACTTCTCTGCCGCCGCGCGCGCGGATCGAGCGGATGGTCCGCCATCACGTCGGCATCCTCCGCCAGACGCGCGGCCTGCCGCTGCTGCTGGTCGCAGAAGGGCTCGCCTCGGGCGACTCCGCGCTGCTCGCGAAGATGAACGGGGTGCTGCGCGGCTACCAGTCGATGCTCGTCGCGCTGCTCGAGGAGGCCGGCGTGCCGCCGTCGCCGCCGCTCCCCCATCAGGCGATGCTCTTCTTCGGGCTGCCCGCGGTGCTCGGCATCCAGTTCCGCGCCTTCCCCGACCAGGCGCCCGACGACGCCCAGATCGACGTTCTCGTCAGCCACTACGTGCGCGCCATCTTCGCCGGCGCCGGAGGAGACCCGACATGACAGCCCCGACCCTGCTCCGGAGGAGGCCGGCCGCGCTCGGACCCGCGGCGCTCGCCGGCGCCCTTGCCGCCGCGCTCGCGTTGCCTGCGCCGCCGGCCCTCGCCGCCGAGCCGCAGCTCACCCTCGCGGGCGCGGTCGAGACGGCGCTCGGCGCCTACCCGAGCGTCGCCGCGGCGCGCTCGCGCCTCGCCGAGGCCGGCGAGACCGTCGCCGAGGCGCGCGCCACCCAGGGCCCGCTCGTCCGCGCCACCCTCTCCGGCCTCCAGTACGACGACCCGATGCTGACCAGCCCGATCCACTCCTTCACTCCGGCCGGGATCCCGCCCTTCGACGAGACGCTCTTCCAGGGCTCGCTCAACGTGAGCTGGACCTTCTTCGACTCGGGCGCGCGCCGCGAGCGGACGCGGGCGGCGACCGAGCAGCAGGCCGCCGCCGCCGCCGCGCTCGGCGCCACCGAACAGGCGCTCGCCGCGCGGGTGGCGACCGCCTTCGGCCAGGCGTTGGCGCGCCGCGAGATCCTCGCCGCGGAGGAGGCGCGGATCGTCGCGCTCGGCCTCGAGCTCGAGCGCGCCGCGCTGATGTTCACCGCCGGCAAGTCGCCCGAGGTCGAGCGGCTGCGCGCCGAGGCGGCGCTCGCCGGCGCCGAGGCCGACCGGACCCGGGCGGCGACCGCCCTCGACAGCGCCGAGCGCGACCTCGCGCGTCTGCTCGGCGCCGACGTCGAGGAGACCCGCGCCGCGGGCCTCGCGCCGCTCGTCTCGCCCGCCACGCCGCCGCCGGCGCGCCCCGTGCTGCACGACCGCGCGGTGGCCGCGAGCCCCGCGGTCGAGGCCGCCCGCCGCTCGGCCGCGGCCGCCGACGCCGCCCGCGCGCTCGCCCGCACCGCCTACTTCCCCGAGCTCAGGCTGGTCGGCGCGCTCCAGGAGTTCGCGGCCGCGGGCGTCGATCCGGTCGCCGACTGGAACGCCGGCGTCCAGGTCTCGATCCCGCTCTGGGACGGCGGCATGACCGGGAGTCGCGTCGCCCGCGCCGCCGCCGCCACCGACACCGCGAAGAGCGCGCTCGCGCAGGCCGAGCTCGACGCCCGCGAGGCGGTCGACCGCGCGCTCGCCGCGCTCGCCGAGTCGGAGGCGCGCGCCGCCGCCCTCGAGCGCGCCGCCGCGCGGCTCGCCGAGGTCGCGCGCATCCAGAAGCTCCTGCTCGAGGTCGGCTCGGGCACCCAGACCGACTACCTCGCGGCCGAGTCCGAGCTCGCCGCGACCCGCGCCCGCTTCGCCGAAGCCGAAACCTCCGCCCGCCTCGCCCGCGTCGAGCTCGCGCGCGCGACCGGCGAGCTCTCCCCCGAATGGCTGCGCCGCAATCTGGAGACCGCCCGATGAGCCCGAAGCGCATCGTTCCCGTCGTCGTCCTGCTCGCCGCGGGTGGCTTCGCCGCCTGGAACCTGGTCTGGAAGCCGCGCGCGGCGGCCGGCGACGGCCTCGCCGCCTCCGGCACCGTCGAGGCGACCGACGCCCAGCTCGGCTTCCAGGCGCCGGGCCGCATCGTCGAGCTGGCGCCGCGCGAAGGCGACCGCCTCGCGCCGGGCGCGCTCGTCGCCCGCCTCGACTCGACCGAGCTCGACGCCCGGCGCGCCGAAGCCGCGGCGCGGGTCGAGTCGGCGCGCGCCGCGCTCGCCGAGCTCGAGGCCGGCTCGCGCAAGGAGGAGGTCGCCCAGGGCCGTTCCGCCCTCGCCGCGGCCGACGAGCGGGTCGCGGACGCCAGGCGCGACCTCGAGCGGGCCAACACCCTCTTCGCCGGCCGCGCCGTCTCGCGCGAGGCCGTGGACAAGGCGGCGCTCGCCGTCGAGCTCGCCGGCCGCCAGCGCGACCAGGCCGCCGAGCAGCTCGCCCTGCTCGAGCAGGGGCCGCGTCCGGAGCGCATCGCCGCGGCGCGCGCCCAGCTCGCCTCGGCCGAGGCGGCCGTCGCGACCCTCGACGCCACCCTCGCCAACCTGCGCATCACGGCGCCGTTCGGCGGCGTGGTCACGGTGCGCCACCGCGAGCCGGGCGAGATCGTCGGCCCGGGCGCGCCCGTCGTCACCCTGATGGATCCCGACGACCGCTGGGTGCGGATCTACGTGCCCGAGAACCGCCTGTCGCGCGTCGCGCTCGGCCAGCGGGCGGCGATCACCTCGGATACGTTCCCGGGCAGGGAGTACGAGGGCGAGGTCTCCTTCATCGCGAGCAGCGCCGAGTTCACGCCCAAGAACGTGCAGACCACCGAGGAGCGCGTGCGCCTGGTCTACGCGGTCAAGGTTCGCATCACCGGCGACGCGGCGCAGGAGCTGAAGCCGGGGTTGCCGGCCGACGTCCGGCTGGCGGAGACGCGGTGAAGCCGGCGGCGGCGCCCGCCGCGATCGAGGTGCGCGGTCTCGCCCGCCGCTTCGGCGACCACCCGGCGGTCGCCGGGCTCGACTTCGACGTCGCGCCGGGCGAGCTGTTCGGGCTGGTCGGTCCCGACGGCGCGGGCAAGACGACGACGCTGCGCATGCTCGCCGGCGTGCTCCGCCCGAGCGCCGGCGACGCCACGATCGGAGGCGTCTCGGTCGCCCGCGACCCCGAGCGGATCAAGCCCGACCTCGCCTACATGTCGCAGCGCTTCGGGCTCTACGCCGACCTCACCGTCGACGAGAACCTCGAGTTCTACGCCGACCTCTTCAAGGTCCCGGCGGGCGAGCGCGCCGAGCGCCTCGAGCGGCTCTTCGCCTTCTCGAACCTCGCGCCCTTCCGCGACCGCCTCGCCGGCGCCCTCTCCGGCGGCATGAAGCAGAAGCTCGGCCTCTCCTGCGCGCTCGTCCACGAGCCGAAGGTGCTGCTGCTCGACGAGCCGACCTTCGGGGTCGACCCGATCTCCCGCCGCGACCTCTGGCGGATCGTCCACGAGATGGTCGCGCGCGGCGTCACGGCGGTGGTCTCGACCGCCTACCTGGACGAGGCCGAGCGCTTCGACCGCGTGGCGCTGCTCCACCAGGGGCGCGTGCTGGCGCTCGACACGCCGCGCGCGCTGACCGCCGCCTTCGCGGGCCGGCTGGTCGACGTGCGCGTCGCGGCCGCCCGCGCCGCGCGGCCCGCGATCGAGGCGCTGCCCGGGGTCGTCCGCGCGCATCTGTTCGGGGACCGGCTGCACGTCACCGTCGCGCCGGAGAGCACGCCCGAGGAGCTCGGCCGCCGCCTCGCCGCGGCCGGGCACCCGGCCGAAGCGATCGCGCCGCTCGCCCCCTCGCTCGAGGACGTCTTCCTGGCCCGAGTCGCCGAGGCCGAGCGGGAGGCCGCGTGAACGGAGCGGCCGGCGCGCCCGCGGTCGAGGTCCGGGACCTGACCCGCCGCTTCGGCGACTTCGTCGCGGTCGACCGGGTCACCTTCGCGGTCGCGCCCGGCGAGGTCTTCGGCTTCCTCGGCCCCAACGGCGCCGGCAAGACGACCACGATCAAGATGCTCAACGGCCTGCTGCCGCCGAGCTCGGGCGCGGGGCGCGTCGCCGGCTTCGACATCACCCGCGAGCGCGCCGCGATCAAGCGCTCGATCGGCTACATGTCGCAGCTCTTCTCGCTCTACGGCGACCTGACCGTCGAGGAGAACATCGCCTTTTTCGCCGGCCTCTACAGCGTCCCGGCGGAGCGCCGGGCGGCGCGCCGCGACTGGGTGCTCGGGATGGCGGGCCTCGAGGACCAGAGGAAGCGTCTCACCGGCGAGCTGTCGCTCGGCTGGAAGCAGCGGCTGGCGCTCGGCTGCGCCGTGCTGCACGAGCCGCCGATCCTCTTCCTCGACGAGCCGACCTCGGGCGTCGACCCGATCTCGCGCCGCCGCTTCTGGGACCTGATCTACGCCCTCGCCGACGGCGGGACGACGGTCTTCGTGACCACCCACTACATGGAGGAGGCCGAGTACTGCCACCGGCTGGCGCTGATGAACCGGGGGCGGCTGATCGCGCTCGACACGCCGGCGGCGCTGCGCGCCGGCGCGCGCGAGCCGCTGCTCGAGCTGGCGACGCCCGACGCCGTCGCGGCGCTCGGCGCGCTCGACGGCGCCGCCGGGGTGGTGCGCGCCGGTCTCTTCGGCCGCGACCTCCACGTCACCGTCGCCGACCGGGACGCCGCGCTCCGGGCGCTCCCCGAGCGGCTCGCCGCGCGCGGGGTCCACGTCACCGGCCTGCGCGAAATCCCCGCCTCGCTCGAGGACGTCTTCATCGCGCTGGTCGCCGCGACCGGCGGAGCGCTGGAGGACTGAGGGCATGGCCGTGCTCGATCCGACCCGACTGCTCGCCATTGCGAAGAAGGAGGCGCGCCAGCTCCGCCGCGACCGCAGGAGCCTGCTGCTCGCGTTCCTGCTGCCGCTGCTGCTGCTGGTCCTCTTCGGCTACGCCATCTCCTGGGATGTGCGCGACATCGCGCTCGCCGTGGTCGACCACGACGGCACCGCGAAGAGCCGCGAACTGGTCCAGAGCTTCGAGGCCTCGGGCTACTTCACGGTGGTCGCCCGGCCGGCCGATCCGGGCGCGGCGCGCGAGCTCTTCGCCCGCGGCCGCGCGATCCTGGTGCTGGTGATCCCGCCCGGCTTCGCCGCCGACCTCGGTCAGGGCGTGCCGGTCGAGGTGCAGGCGCTGCTCGACGGCTCCGACGCCAACACCGCGACGATCGCCCAGGGCTACGCGCGAGGCGACCGCGCAGGCCTTCAGCCAGCGCGTGCTGCTGCGCGGCGAGCGGCTGACGCTGCCTCTCACCGCCGAGTCCCGGGTCTGGTTCAACGAGGAGCTCGCCAGCCGCAACATGATCGTGCCGGGGCTCGTCGCGGTGATCATGATGATCATCGCCGCCCTGCTCACCTCGCTCACCATCGCCCGCGAGTGGGAGCGCGGCACCATGGAGCAGCTCGCGGCGACGCCGGTGACCAGGCTCGAGGTGGTGCTGGGCAAGCTCCTCCCCTACCTCGCGATCGGCTTCTTCGACACCGTGCTGTCGAGCGCGCTCGGCGTCTGGATCTTCGACGTCCCCTTCCGCGGCTTCGCGCCGCTGTTCGCCGGGTTGTCGCTCCTCTTCCTCGTCGGTTCGCTCGGCCTCGGCATCTTCATCTCGGCCGCCGCCCGCTCGCAGGTGCTCGCCACCCAGGTCGCGATGGTGGTGACCTTCCTGCCCGCCTTCCTGCTCTCCGGCTTCATGTACGCGATCGAGGTGATGCCGAAGCCGCTCCAGCTGGTCACGATGCTGGTGCCGGCGCGCTACTTCCTCGTCGTCACCCGCGGCATCTTCCTCAAGGGGGTCGGCGCCGAGGTGCTGGCGCCCCAGGCGGCGGTCATGTTGCTCTACGCGGTGGTCGGCCTCGGTCTCGCCGTCGTGAAGTTCCGCAAGGAGATCCAGGGATGACCTCCGGCAGCCTCGGTCGGGTCCGCGAGATGGTGCGCAAGGAGTTCCTGCAGCTCTTCCGCGACCCCAAGCTCGTCCGCATCCTGTTCGTCGCGCCGATCCTCCAGCTCCTGCTCTTCGGCTACGCCGTCTCGACCGAGGTGCGCAACACCTCGCTCTATCGTCGTCGACCCCGAGGGGAGCCGCGCCGCGCGCGAGCTGGTCGAGGCGTTCACGGCGAGCGGCTACTTCCGCGTCGTCGGCGGCAGCGACCGCCCCGCCGACCTGGTCTCGGTCCTCGAGCACGGCGACGCGATCGCCGGGCTGGTCCTGCCGGCCGGGTTCGAGCGCGATCTCGCGGCCGGCACCGCCCGCGTCCAGCTCCTGTTCGACGGCACCAACTCGAACACCGCGACGATCGCCAAGGGCTACGCCGAGCGGATCGTCCAGCGCTTCGCGCTCGACCGCGCCGGCTTCGCGCGCGCACCGGCCATCGATCTGCGCCTGTCGGCCTGGTACAACCCCGACCTCGACAGCCGCAACTACAACGTGCCGGCGGTGATCGGCCTGCTGCTGATGCTGATCTCGCTGCTGCTGACCTCGCTCGCGGTCGTGCGCGAGCGCGAGATCGGCACTCTCGACCAGCTCCTGGTCTCGCCGCTCGGCGCCTTCGAGCTGCTGCTCGGCAAGACCATCCCGTTCGCGCTGGTCGGCGTCGCCGACCTCGTGCTCGTGACCAGCGTGGCGCTGCTCTGGTTCGGCGTGCCGCTCCGGGGCAGCGTCTGGCTGCTGCTCGGGGCCACCCTGCTCTTCCTGCTCTGCGGCCTCGGCCTCGGGCTCCTCGTCTCGACCGTCTCGAAGACGCAGCAGGAGGCCTTCCTCTCCTCCTTCCTGATCTTCATCCCGACCATCCTGCTCTCCGGCTTCATGTTCCCGGTCTCCAGCATGCCCCCCTTCTTTCGCTGGCTGACGCTCGGCAACCCGATGCGCCACTTCCTGGAGTGCGTGCGCGGGATCTTCCTGCGCGGCGCCACGGCGGCCGATCTCGCGCCGCAGCTCGCGGCGCTCGCGCTACTGGGGGTGCTGCTGTTCGGGACCGCCGTGGTCCGCTTCGCCCGCTCCGGGCGCTGACGGCGACCCGAGCAGCTCCGCCACCCGCGCGTGGACGCCGGCGTCGGTGAGCAGGCCGAGATGGCCGACGGCCTCGATCGTGATCCGCCGGGCGTGGTCGAGGTGCGCGCACTCGACCGGGTAGACGAGCAGGTCGTGGGCCGAGGCGAGCGTGGTGACCCGCGCGGCGGGCGCGCTCTCGGCGAGCGGCGGCAGTCGCTTCAGGTACTCGGACTCCCGGCTCATCATCCGGTAGACCTGGCCGCGGCGGAACCAGCCGAGCAGCGCCGTGCCATGGTGCGGCGTGCCGAGCGTCACGATCCGGTCGATCCGCGCGGCGAGCGCGGGCGCTTCGCCGAGGACATGGCGCAACACCAGCCCGCCCATCGAGTGGGCGACGACGTCGATCCGCGCCGCCGGGAAGGACGCGGCGAGCGTGGCGAGGTCGCGATGCAGCGCCCGCGCGTAGACCTCCGGCCTCCGATAGGGCAGCCCCAGATCGACCGCGAAGCTGGTCCGGCCCCGCCGCGCCAGCCCCCGGCGCAGCCCCCAGAAGCAGCTGCCGTCCATGTGGAAGCCGTGGACGCACACGACGATCTCGTCGGAATCCGCTTCGGCGCCCGGCGCGAGCCGGGGCAGCGGCCGCCCCGAGGGCGTCACCGCCCACCACCAGCTGAGGCGGAGAATCGACGCGATCGTCCGCAGGTAGAACGCCGCCCAGCCGGACCCGCCGAGCGGCAGGACGTGGCTGCCGGCGCGCCGGTGCCAGGCGAGGAAGCGCGCCTGGGTCACCCCGATCCAGAGCACGACATAGCCGAAGTACGCGGCGACGAGCAGCAGGGCGCCGAACCCCAGCCGGGATGCCATGGACCCGATTCTGACGCAGCCCGGCCCGCGGCCGGGTCCCGATCTCAGGAAGCGGCGCGCAGACCCTGGAAGAGGTCCTGCTCCCGTCCCGGGCCGACGTCGACGCTCGAGAAGACCCGGTAGAGCGAGTGGTGGCCCCAGATCTCGACGTGGCGCTCGAGCGGGAAGTCGGCGAGCCGTCCGTAGCCGGTGATCTGCGACTGGTGGCACTGGACGGCGCTCCAGACTCTCTCCCAGTGCTCGCGGGTGTCGAGCTCGGTGGTCACCTCCCAGTCGGGCCAGGCGGCGGCGCGCCGCTCGACGCCATCGACGCGGAGACCAGCTCGCCGAAAGCCTCCGTGTAGACCGCCCAGTCGGCCCGGGTCATCGCCATCCAGTAGAGCTTGTCGACCCGGTGCGGCGCGGCGTCGGCGGCGACCGGGAAGGTCGGGATCGGCGGCCGCCACCAGCGCCGCGCTCGTCCACTGCGAGACCGCGATGTGGTCGGGGTGGCCGTAGGCGCCGTCGGCGCCGAAGGTGACCACGACCTGGGGCCGGGTCCGGCGCACCGAAGAGACCAGCCGCGCCACCGCGACCGAGACACCGACCCGCGCGAGCTCGCCGTCGTGGAAGCCGAGCAGCTCGAGCCCCGACACCCCGAGGATCGCGGCCGCCTGGCGCAACTCGCGCTCGCGCACGGGGCCGACCACCGCCGGCCCGGGCCGCTCGGTGCCGATCCTCCCCCGCTCCCCCAGCGTCGCGGTCACCAGATGGGTCTCGACCCCCTCGGCCCCGTAGCGCGCGAGCATCCCGCCGAAGCCGAGCGACTCGTCGTCCGGATGTGCCGCCACCACCAGCAGGCGCAGATCGTCCATCGCCATCCCCCCTCCTCCGCCTCCGGACGCGGAAGCGATTCCGGGACCGGAGTCTGCCACGGACATTCCGGACTCGACCACCAGCCGCATTCTCGAGAGCGCCGGTCCGTGCGGCCATCGAGGTCACCGCATCGAGAAGCTCCAGAGAAGGGAGGACGGCGGACGACAGATCGACCGGGGGCGAGGCGACGACCGCGGGCCGACGCGACGGTCGCGGACCGACGCGACGGCCGCGCCGCCGGCTGCTCCTGCCGCAACCGCCCGGCGGCCGGAGCTCGCCGCGGTCGCCTGGCGCCCGGTCTCCTTCTATGGAGCAGTTCGCCGCGTCGACCGCGAACGGACGGGCGTCGAGATCACCTCGCCGTCGCCGCCTGCGGGAAGCGGGTGTCGAGATCGACCGGCAGGTCCTGCAGGCGATCGATCGCGGCGAGCATCTCCTTCGACGGCTGGCCGTAACGGGCGAGGAAGGCCTTCGTGCCTTCGTAGTCCCCGGTCGCCTGCAGCATCAGCATGTCGTGGAGGAGGTCTTTCAGACCCGCCGCGAACTTGTCGGGCACGGTGCGGTAGCGGCCGTCGGCGTCGAGCGCGAGCGCGCCCTTCTCCATCAGGTAGTTGAACTGCGAGATCACGCCCTGGCCGTGGGCTTCGTGGACGCCGAAGCGGGCGGAGCGGAAGAGGCCGGCGACGTAGGTCGGGTCGAGCGCGGCGCGCAGCTCCTTCGACATGACGCCCTGCTCGACCAGCGCGAGGATGTTGTAGACCCCCATCACGTCGGCCTTCGCCTCCTCGAGCGTCGAGTAGAGCTCCTTGAGCTCGGTGCGCACCTCGGTCGCGCGCCCCCCGACCACGATCGTCCCCGGGCCGAGCCCGTGCGACAGCTCGTGGTGGAGGACCTCCTCGAAGAAGGCGTCGAAGGTGACGCGGGCGGCGTCGGCCGGCGCCAGCACGCGCCCGGCGATCGGAACCAGCATGGCGTCGTACTTGGCGCGGATGATGTTGCGCATCATCACCTTCTTCGAGCCCTTGGACTCGCGCACCTTCTCGAGGTTCGGCAGGTTGTAGGCGATCGCCTTCACTCCGGAGTTGGCGTCGCCGGCGGCGAAGACCACGTCCACCACCTTGATCGGGCTCTCGGTGCCGCGCTTGAAGTTCTTGTGCTCGTCCGGGATCGGCAGGTTGCGCTCGAGCCAGGGCAGCCGCTCCTTGTAGCGGGCGAGCGCCGCCGACTCCGCCGGCAGCGTCACGGCGGCGTAGGCCTCGAACGACGCCTTGTAGCCGAACAGGCCGTCCTCGTAGGTCTCGTAGGGTCCGATCGTCGGCTCGAGCGGCGCGTCGAGATCCATCCACGCCATGTCGCTCTCGACGTAGTCGTTCGACTCGAACGCCGCCGCGCGGGTCTCGAGGAAGCGGACGAGCGAGGCGTTCGCGGTCTTCTTCGCCGCGGCGCGCAGGTGCGCGGCGGCCCGGGCGAGCGGCTCGCGGTAGGCCTCCGCGAAGGGCACCGCGACCAGCCGGTCGCCGTCGCGCCGGACCACCGTGAAATCGGAGCGGAGCGCGTCCGCGTCGGCGGGGTGCGCGGCGATCCAGCGCTCGAGCTCCTCCTTCGTCAGGCCCTCGGGGTAGAAACCGGCGCCCGGAGGCTTGGCCGTCGAGCCGACGAACGGCCGGTCGCCGTCGAGCCGGTCCCAGGGGCCCTGCATGATCCGGAAGTACTCGCGCGCCGCGGGCACCAGCGGTCCGCTCGCGCGCTCGAGCTCGCCGGCGAGGTGAGCGACGTGCGGGCCCTGCTGGAGTCGGAAGATCTCGTCGACCACTCTCGAGGCGGCGACGATCTCGTCGAGCGCGGCGAGGTCCTCGGCCGTGAGCGCCGAGAGGTCGGCGCTGACGTCGACCTGGACGAACTGCGCGAGCCGGCGCTCGACGTCGGCGGCGATCGCCGGGCCGGCGGGCGCCGGAGCGGTCGTTGCAGCCTCGCCCGAAGGCGCCGGGCGCGAGCAGGCGGCGCTCATCGTGAGCGCCGCGGCGAGCGCGAGAGCGCCCGGAATCCGCAGGTTCTGAAGCATGGTCTTCCTCCCTGGCGCAGGGCGATCACTCCTGGATCCGCTGGATGCGCCCGTCGATGTCCGCCGTGATCCGTCGGCCCGGGAGGGCCGCGATCGCCTCTTCGGTGATGCCCCGCCAGGAGAGCTCCGGCCGGGGCAGGAGCGGCGGGCTGGTGGCCCCCGCGCCGAGCGAGAAGAGAGGATACCCGTCGCGGTAGCCGTTCTTCCAGAGATAGTCCAGGGTGGCCACCGAGTAGGTCCGGTCGAGCTCGAGCGGGACGAAGTCCGCCGCGCCGCGCGGCCGGACCTCGACTTCGGGCGCCTCGACGCGGGTCGTCTCGCCATAGCCCTCCGGCCGCGCGTGGTAGCGAAAGCGGATCCCTGCGACCTGCAGGAAGCGGCCGTGTCCGATCGCCGCCTCGCTGACCGACTTGCGCAACAGCTCGAGCAGCTCGGCGCCGGTGACGCGGGTCGCCACCGGCTTGTTGTCGAAGTAGAAGATCCCCTCCATCTCGTAGATGCGCACGTCGCCGCCCGCCGGCACGTCGTCGTTGACCCGGATCGAGCCGCCGTTGACGAAGGCGAGGTCGGTCTCGAGCCGTTCGCGCAGCACGTCGGTCAGGAAGTTGCCGAGCGCGCTCTCGCGGCCGCGGATGGTCGGCTCGACCCCCTCGAGGGGATGCTCGGTGGTCGCCACCACGTCGAGCAGGCTGCGCCCGGTCTGGACCTTCACGGTCTCGGCGAGGCGCACCAGCCAGCGCGCCACCCGCCCCTGCATCTCGGGATCGGGCGCCACCTGCTGGCCGACGAGGTCGATCTTCGTCGCGGTCAGCGCGGGACGCGCCCCCCCGGACCGGACGTCGATCCGGATCGCGCTCTTGGCGTCGGCGTCGGCCTTGGTGATGCCGGTCGCGCCGACCCGCCTCGAGAGATAGACGTGCTCGTGGCCGCCGACGATCCAGTCGAGCTCGGGGAAGTCGCGCGCCAGCCGCTCGTCCTGGCCGACCTCCTGGTGGGTCACCGCGATCAGCACCTGGGCGCCCTCCGCCCTCAGGCGGTCGAGCGCGCCGCGCACGGCGCGGTTGCGGCTCTCGATGGCGTAGTCGTACTCGAGCCAGTCCCGGCGCTGGTCGTCGACGGTCAGGCCGAGCAGGCCGACGCGCAGACCGCCGAGGTCGAGAACGAGGGTGTCGTGGACGTTGTCGAAGCGCGTCGCGAGCGACGCGAAGGGCTCGGCCTCCGAGCCGCGGAAACGGAGATTCGAAGCGACCCAGGAGAACTTCGACTGCCCGAGCCGCGCCAGCAGGACGGCTGGATCGCGGTCGTCGAACTCGTGGTTGCCGAAGGTGGCGACGAAGCGGGAGTCGAAGTCCTCGGAGCCGTCGAGCGCGTTGAGCGCGTCGACCATCCCCTCGCCCTTGAGGAACTTGCTCATCACCGACGGGAAGAAGATGTCGCCGGCGTGGAGCACCAGCACCGGCCGTCCCTCCGCCTCGAGCTCGCGGCGCAGCGTCCGCAGCCGCGCCATGCCGCCAACCCGCCCGGCCTCCAGGCCCTCGATCTTGTAGGTGTCGTTGACCTGGAGGATGGTGAACCCCACGGGCGCCGCGGCGGCCGGCGGTGGCGCCGGCGCCGGACGCCCGGCGCAACCGAGCGCGAGCAGACCCACGAGCGCCAGACCGGCCCACGACGCGGCACGGCCAGTCACGCTCAGCAAGGAAGAAGAAGAGGTAGTAGTAGAAAAAGCAAAAGCAGAAAAGCTCCAGTTAAAGGGGTGCGTCTTGCAGCTCTCGTGGCGAGTTCGGAGCGACCCGGCCGCCGCAGCGCCCTTTCGGTCGCGGCCCGTGTGAGATTCGATCAACCTTCGCCTC
Source organism: uncultured Acidobacteriota bacterium (assembly GCA_963803995.1). Classification (GTDB taxonomy): domain Bacteria; phylum Acidobacteriota; class Thermoanaerobaculia; order Multivoradales; family JAGPDF01; genus JACTMI01. The sequence continues at coordinate 33,821 of CAWDOT010000017.1, read as the reverse complement.
CCTTGGGTTCTTCCCTTCTATGGGCTTTTCGTTTCCGTGACCACGGGCGCCTCGAACTCGCGCCCCCGGGTCGGTGTTCTTGATGTCTAGACTGCTTCCCCGGTTGCGCCTTCGGCGCGTTCGAGCAGCTCGAGCAGGCCGGCCTCGTCGAGCACCGGCACGTTCAGGTTTCTCGCCTTCTCGAGCTTGCTCCCCGCCTTCTCGCCGGCGACCACGAAGTCGGTCTTCTTCGACACCGACGAGGCGACGCGCGCGCCGAGGGCCTCGAGGCGGGCGGTGGCCTCCTCGCGGGTGAGCCGCTCCAGGCTGCCGGTCAGCACGACGGTCTTGCCGGCGAGCTCGGAAGCGGGGCCCGTCCCGCCGCCGTCGTCCTCTTCTCGCGGAGCGTCGCGCACCGGCTCCTGGGCGGGGGGCTCGACGCCCCCCGCGGCGAGCGCGTCGAGGCGGCGGCGCTGGCGGGGGTCGGCGAAGAAAGCGCGCACGCTGGCGGCGACCTTGGGACCGACCTCGGCGACCGCCATCAGCTCCTCCTCGCTCGCCGTCTCGAGCGCGGCGAGCGAGCCGAAGTGGCGGGCGAGCAGCTTCGCCACCCGCTCCCCCACCATGCGGATGCCCACCGCGAAGAGGAAGCGGTGGAGCTCGCGGTGCCGGCTCGCCTCGAGCTCGCCGAGGAGCTTGTCGGCCGACTTCTCGCCCCAGCCCTCGAGCTCGACGAGCGCCTCTCGCTTCAGCAGGTAGAGCGACGGGAGATCGTCGATCAGCTTCTGCTCGACGAGCTGTGCGATGCGCTCGCCGCCCAGGCCTTCGATGTCCATCGCGTTGCGCGAGACGAAGTGGCGGATCGACTCCTGGAGGATTGCCGGACAGTCCGGGTTGACGCAGCGCCAGGCGACTTCGCCCTCGAAGCGGGTCACCGGCTCGCCGCACTCCGGACAGGTCGCGGGCATCTCGAAGGGCCGGGCGTCGCCGGGGCGCTGGTCGAGCAGCACCTCGACCACCTTGGGGATGACGTCGCCCCCCTTCTCGACGAAGACCGTGTCGCCCACCCGCACGTCCTTGCGCGCGAGGTCCTCGTAGTTGTGGAGCGTCGCGCGCGCCACGGTCGAGCCGCCGACGAAGACCGGCTCGAGCTCGGCCACCGGGGTCAGGACGCCGGTGCGCCCGACCTGGACCGCGATGCCGAGCACCCTGGTCGAGACCCGCTCCGGCTCGTACTTGTAGGCCACCGCCCAGCGCGGCGCCTTGGCGGTCGCGCCGAGCCGGCGGCGCAGGTCGATGCGGTCGATCTTCACGACCACGCCGTCGGTCTCGAAGTCGAGCTCCCGGCGCTTCTCCCGCCAGGCTTCGACGAAGGCGGCCACCGCCTCGAGATCCGCGCACCGCCGCCAGCCGTCGTGCACCGGGAAACCCCAGCGCGCGAGCGCCTCGAGGCTCTCGGCGTGGGTCTCGAACTCCGCGCCGTCCGCGACCTGGTAGAGCAGCGCCGAGAGCCGGCGCGCCGCGACCTCGCGGCTGTCGAGCAGCCGGACCGAGCCGGCGGTCGAGTTGCGCGGGTTGACGAAGAGCGGCTCGCCCGCCTCCTCGCGGCGCTGGTTGAGCCGGCGGAACACCGAGCGCGGCATGAAGATCTCGCCGCGCACCACCAGGCGCTCCGGCGCTCCGGCGCGCAGGCGCAGCGGCAGGTTGCGGATCGTCCTCAGGTTGACCGTCACGTCGTCGCCGACGACGCCGTTGCCGCGCGTGGCGCCGCGGACCAGCACGCCGTCCCGGTACTCGAGCGAGATCGACACACCGTCGACCTTGAGCTCGGCGACGAACTCGAGCCCAGCGTCGGGAGCGAGCCGCTTCAGCCGTTCGCCCCACTCCGCGAGCTCGTCGAGGCTGTAGGTGTTGTCGAGCGACTGCATCGGCGGGTCGTGCACGACTTGCGCGAAGCCCTCGACCGGGGCGCCGCCGACCCGCTGGGTCGGGCTGTCGGCGGCGGCCAACTCCGGGTGCTCCGCCTCGAGCGCGCCGAGCTCCGCCATGAGGGCGTCGAACTCGCGGTCGGGGATCTCGGGCCGCCCCCGGTTGTAGAGGTCCTCGTGGCGATGGAGCTCCGCGCGCAGGCGCTCGACGCGGCGACGGAGCTCCGCCCGGGAGGCGTCGGACATGCGGGGCAGTCTAGCAGCGGGGCGCGGCGCGAATCAGGCGCCGGCGGCGGGGCGCCGGCCCCCGGCGCCGGTCGCCGGCGGAACCATGACCGGGATCGCCACGTCCGACGACCGTCTGCGCCGCGAGCGCGCGTTGGGCCCTTCGGCGCGCACCAGCTTCGTCATCGCCTCGACCACCCGCGGATCGAACTGCCGCGCCGACTCGGCTTCGAGCTCGGCGAGCGCGGCTTCGACCGTCCGCGCGGAACGGTAGGGGCGGTCGTTGGTCATCGCGTCGAAGGCGTCGACCACCGCCAGGATGCGCGCGCCGATCGGGATCGACTCGCCGGCCAGCCCGGTGTATCCGGGAAAGGAGACGCCGTAGCGGCGGCCGTCCCAGCGCTCCTGGTGGAACTCGACCAGCGGCAGCACGTCGCGCAGCACCTCGATCGCGCCCAGGATGCGCAGGCCGATGTCGACGTGCTGCTGCATCAGGGCGGTCTCGGCGGCGTCGAGCGGCCCCGGCTTGTTGAGCACCGCCTCCGGCACGCCGATCTTGCCGACGTCGTGAAGCAGGGCCGCGTAGCGCAGCCTCTCGAGCTCGATCTCCGACAGGCCGAGCTCCTCGCCGAGCCGGAGCGCGAGGTTCGACACCCGCTGCAGGTGGCCGACCGTGTTCGCGTCCTTCGCCTCGATCGCGGCCGCCAGCGAGCGGACGGTGCGCTCGAAGTCGCGCTCGAGCCGATGCTGGTTCCGGCGCGCCTCGTTCAGGAGCTGCCGGTTGCGCCCGGCCACGAAGCCCGCGACCAGGCTGAAGGAGCTGAAGAAGATCAGTACCCCGTACGCCGGCACCATCAGCTCGCGCGGCGAGCCCTCGATCTCGAACAGCGACGGCACGACGCTCAGCCCGAGGTAGGCGATGCAGACCGGCAGGTTCATCCAGATCGCGGCGCCGAGCCCGCCCTGGAACGCCGCCAGCGCGATCGGCGTCACCAGCCCGACGACGCCCCACTGGGCGTGCGCCCAGTCCGAGCGCTCGAGCAGGCCGACCATGCTCATCGCCGCGATCAGCAGGGCCATCGCGGCCAGCACCTTGCGGGTCTCGAAGCGCCAGCCGCGCGCGACCGCGAGCGCGCCCTCGTCGAGCACCAGATCGGGCGCGAGCGACAGCAGCAGCGGCAGCCCGAGGACCAGGCAGGGAACCGCGTCGCTCACCCACCAGGTCAGCAGATTGTCGGCGATGGCGAAGCCCGCGAGCGGCAGGCGGCCGAGCAGCACGAGCGTCAGCGTGCCGAGCAGCGCCGAGGCCAGGTTGTTGAGCACGACGCCGTAGAGCAGGAGCCGCACGAGCCGCTCGCCGCCGCTGCCGCGCGCCGGCCGCAGAACCAGGGCCGGGATCAACGCCGTCACGGCGTTGACCAGCGCGAAGAGCGCTAGCGCCCAGGGCGTAGTCGCCGCGCCCCAGGGCGAGAGGAAGACGCCGCCGATCACGCCGGCGACGCCCCAGAGCCCCCAGGCGCCTCCTGCCGCGAGCGAGAGCGCCGCCGCCGGGAAGACGAAGGAGGCGCCCCAGGCTTCGCTGAACTGGGCCGAGAGGTCGGAGAGGACCTTGAACGCGATCGCGGTGCCGACGACGATCGCCGCCGCGCGCAGGGCGCTGGCGGCGGCGGGATGCAGGAACGACTTCCTGGGCGAGGCCGAGCTCGTGAACCCGTTCATTCCAACTGGCTCGCCGCCAGTCTACCCGGCCCCCGCGCGCGCCCACAAAGCGCGCCCGGGAGCCGGTCCGGAACCGCCCTCACTCCGGCTCGGGCGCTCCAGCGGGAGGCGCCGCGGGAGGCGTCGGCGGCGCCGGGGGCGGCAGCAGAGCGGACGGCGGCGCGGGCTCTTCCTCCAGCGCCTCGCGCGCCGGTGGCGCCGGCTGCCGCCAGTCGCGCCCGAGCGCCACCAGGGTCATCGCCCCGAGGCCGAGCGTCCACGCCACGAACTTGATGCAGAACCCGAGCGCGATCAGGCCGAAGCCGAAGAAGCCGAGGATCCCGCCGGGCACGCCGATCAGGCGCCCGAGGAGCGTCACGCCCTGGATCGCGGTGACGCCGACCAGCGCGATCAGGAACGGGCTCGCCAAGCGCGCCCCGAAGCGGGCCTCGATCGACCTGCCGAGCACCTCGGCGACCGCCGCGAACCCGACCAGGGCGCCGACGATCAGCGCCACCACCGCGACCGGCACGAGCACCAGCAGCGGAATGCCGATGATCGACACCGCCAGGATCACCGTCACCAGGACGAGCACCGGCAGGAAGAGGAGCTGGGTGAGCAGGCCGGCGAAGACCGCCTTCCAGGGTTCGCCGGTCACCCGGCGCGCGGCTGCCGCCACCGCGGGGCGCGCGGCGAGCAGGCAGAGCCCGACCAGCAGGGCGAGGAACAGGGTCCGGAAGACCGCCCAGAAGAGGCCGCCGACCGTGGTCGAGAGGCCGAAGGGCATCCAGCCGTCGCCCCAGGGTCCGAACACGCGCCCGCCCCAGCCGACCGAGGAGCGCTGGCCCTGGACCTCGCCGCCCGGCTCGATCTCGACCGCGCCACCGACCGCCACCGCGTCCCCCTCGACGACGGCGCCGGCCGCGACTTCGGTCGACCCGCCCACCGCGACCGTGCCGCCGCCGACGTGGCCGCCGCTGCCGATCCGCACGCTGCCGCCGACCGCGACCGCGTCGCCCGACGCGGAGCCGTCGATCTCCACCGAGCAGCCGATGCAGACGACGTCGCGCGCGGTCTCGCCCGCCTCGAGATGGATCGAGCGTCCGACCGAGATGCGATCCTCCTTCGAGGCGCGCACGCGCACGTTGGGCAGGCCCGGAACCTCGACCTCCACGCCGACTTCTTCCTCGTCGCCGGGGGCCTCGGGTTCGGCCGGCGTCAGGCCGAGGCGCACACGGCGCGCGTCGGGATCGAGCCGTACCAGCTCGACCACCAGGGCGCCGTCGGCGCCGAGGAAGCTCTCGAGCTCGGACTCGTCGAACGCCTTGCCGTTGACCAGGACCTCGCCGTCGTCGGCGAGCTCGATCGAGCGGATCACGCCGCCCGGGGTCGCGGGGCGCAGCAGCAGACCGTCGCGCAGGGTGTCGACCTCGAAGCGGGCGCGGACGCGCTCGGCCAGATCGGACTCGGCGGCGGTCTCCGCCGCCGCGAGCGGCGTCGGGGCGGCGAGCGGCGCCAGCCCGGCGAGGGCGAGCGCCAGGGCGAAGGCCAGGGCGCCGAAGGGGGCGAAGGAGCGGGAGGAAGCGTTACAGGGAAGCATGGGACGAGCTCCTCTTGGGAACCGCGAGGCCGGCGAGGGCATGGAGCGCCGCCGCCGCGATCGCGAGCTGGAGGACCAGCAGGAACAGGACCGGAGGGTGCAGGGCCACCGCGCCGACCGCTCGGGCGGCGACAGCGAGCGTCTGCCAGATCTCGATGCCGTGGCCGACCCGGATCGTCAGGTCGGTGGCGGAGTCGACGAGCAGGTGGAGCACGCCGGCCGGACCGATCAGCCCGGCGAGCGGGCCGATCGCGGGCAGGGCGAGGCCGGCCGCGAGGGCGACCGCAACCAGGGCGGCGGCCAGTCCGAAGCGGACCGCCGGACGGGCGAAGACCGAGCGCCTGACGACCTGCGCCATCACCCGGGCCGCGAAACCGGCCGCGGGACGCGGGCGGGGCAGCTCCCGGAAGAGCTCCGAGAGGGCGTGGTCCGCCTCTCCGGGTCGGCCGTCTCGTTCGGCCTCCAGGAAGCGCTGCCAGGGTTCGGGTCGGTGGCGGTTCATCGTCTGCGGCTCCAATCGGCCCTACGGGGAGGGCCGCTCCTTGTTTCGTCCCTCGCGTCCCCCCCCGCCCAGCTCCCCCGGGTCCCAGCCCAGGCCGGCCAGGGCCCGGGCAAGGTCGCGGCGGGCGCGGAAGAGGTGGATCTTGACCGTGCCGAGCGGCGCCCCCAGGACCTCGGCCATCTCCTCGTAGGAGAGCTCCTCGACGAACCGGAGCAGCAGGATCTCCCGGTACTGGGGCCGCAGGCCGCGCAGCGCGGCTTCGAGCGCCCGCCCCAGGTCGCGTCCGGCGGCGCGGGCGAAGGGGTTCTCGGCCTTCGGGTCGGCGGGCAGCTCGGGAGCCTCCTCGGAGTCGCCGAGCGGAGCGTCGAGCGAGAGCGGTTCGTGCCCGTCGCGGCGCAGGGCGTCGAGCGCCGCGTTGTGCGCGATCTTGAACAGCCAGCTCGAGAACTTGCGCTCCGGATCGAATCGCCCGAGCGCCCGGAAAGCCTTGAGGAAGGTCTCCTGGGCCAGGTCCTCCGCCGTCTCGGGGCGGCGCACGATGCGCAGGAGCAGGCCGTAGACCGGCCGCTCGTAGCGCTCGACGAGCAGCTGGAATGCCGCCTCCGACCCGCGCCGGGCTTCGACCGCGAGCGCCTCGTCGGACCGCTCCCCCAGCCGCTCTCGCACCTCTTCTTTCGGGGCCTCCGGACCGATAGACTACCCCACGACTTCCCCGTCCTGTCGTCATCCTGTCCGGAGGAGAACCCATGAAGTGCACTGCCTTCGTCCTCGGTCTCGCCCTGGCGAGCGCGGCGTTCGGCGCGACCGTGGCCGGAGTCGACCTCGCCGATTCGACCCGCCTCGGCGAGGCCGGCCTCGTGCTCCAGGGCGGCGCCCTGCGCAGCAAGATGATGTTCAAGGTCTACGTCGCGGCGCTCTACCTGCCGGCGAAGAGCTCCGACGCTGCGGCGATCCTCGCCGCCGATCAGCCGCGGCGCATGGAGATGCACTTCCTGCGTGCGGTCGGCTCCGACAAAGTCTGCGAGGGCTGGATGGAAGGGCTCGCCGCGAACACTCCCGACGCCCCGGCCGAGCTGAAGCGGCAGTTCGACCAGCTCTGCGCCCTGGTGCCCGACACCGAAGCGGGGACCCTCGTCGCGCTCGACTACCTGCCCGGCCAGGGGACCTCGATCTCGGTCGCCGGCAAGGGCGTCGGCACGATCGCGGGCAAGCCGTTCGCGGACGCGGTGCTCGCCTGCTGGATCGGACCGCGGCCCGGGCCGGGCCCCGAGTTCAAGCAGGCCCTGCTCGGGGGCTGATCCGATGCCGGAGCCGGTGCTGGTCACTCCGTTCGACGAGAACAACCAGAAGCTGGTCGATCAGGTCCACCCCTCGGACTGGACCAACCCCGAGCCCGCCGGGATCTACCACCTGGTGGTGATCGGCGGCGGCACCGCCGGTCTGGTGGCGGCCGCGGCGACCGCCGGGCTGGGGGGCCGGGTGGCGCTGGTCGAGCGCCACCTGCTGGGCGGCGACTGCCTGAACACCGGCTGCGTCCCCTCGAAGTCGCTGATCCGCGCCGCGCGCGCCTGGAAAGAGCTCGCCACGGCGGCGACGCACGGCCTGCGCGAGGCCGCCGCGGTGCGCGACTTCGGCGCCGTGATGAAGCGGATGCGCGAGGTGCGCGCCGGGCTCGCCCCGCAGGACTCGGCCTGGCGCTTCAAGGAGCTCGGGGTCGACGTCTTCCTCGGCCATGGCCGCTTCGTGTCGCCGCACGAGGTCGAGGTCGACGGCCGCCGGCTCGCCTTCCACCGCGCCCTCGTCGCCACCGGCGGACGCCCCGCGCTGCCCGAGGTTCCGGGCCTCGCCGACGCCGGCCATCTGACCAGCGACACCGTCTTCTCCCTGCAGCAGCTGCCGGCGCGGCTGGCGGTGGTCGGCGGCGGCCCGCTCGGCTGCGAGCTGGCGCAGGCCTTCGCGCGCTTCGGCGCGCAGGTCACGATGCTGGTCGTCGGCGAGCGCCTGCTGCCGCGCGAGGAGCCGGAAGCCGCCGCGGTGGTCGAGCGCGCGCTCGCCGCCGACGGCGTCCGCCTGGTCACCGGCGCCCGGCTCGACGCCGTCGATCGCGGGGCGCGCTCGAAGCTCCTCCGCTTCACGAGCGGCGGGCAGGAGCACCGTCTCCCGGTCGACGAGATCCTGGTCGCGACGGGACGCCAGGCGAACGTCGCCGATCTCGGCCTCGACGCGGCCGGCATCGCCTGGACCGCGCACGGCGTCACGGTCGACGACCGGCTGCGCACCTCCAACCCGGCGGTCTACGCCGCCGGCGACGTCGCCTCGGAGCACAAGTTCACGCACGCCGCCGACGCCATGGCGCGCCTGGTCGTGCGCAACGCGCTGTTCCGGGGCAAGGAGCGGGTGAGCGACCTGGTCATCCCCTGGACGACCTTCACGAGCCCGGAGGTCGCCCGGGTCGGGCTCTCGGAGGATCAGCTCAAGGAGCGCGGGATCCGCTTCGAGACGATCGCGGTGCCGCTCGCGGAGAACGACCGGGCGCGGCTCGACGGCGCGGCCGATGGCTTCCTGCGCGTCCATCACCGGCGCGGCAAGGACGAGATCCTGGGCGCGACCCTGGTCGGCGAGCACGCCGGCGAGACGATCGGCGAGCTGGTGCTCGCGATGCGGAGCGGGATCGGGCTCGACGCGCTGTCGGCCACCATCCACCCCTACCCGACCCAGGCCGAGGTGGTCCGGCGCGCGGGCGACCTCTGGCGGAAGAAGAAGCTGACCGGCTTCAATCGCAAGCTGCTCGCCTTCTGGTTCCGACGGCTCGAGCAGGGCGCCCGGAAGCGCCTCGCACGGGCGGCCGCGGCCGCTCAGTAGATCTCGGCGACGCAGCAGCGCAGGCTGCCGCCGGCGCGCTCGATCTCGGGCAGCGCCACGGCGCGCAGGCGGAAGTCCCAGCTCTCGAGGGCGGCGCGCGACGCCGGGCGCAGCGCCTGGTGCGCCGCCGCCGAAAGCCAGAGGTCGCGCTCCGAGAGCGCGAGGCAGTTTCCGGCGAAAGCCCGCTTCTCCGCCTCGTCGAGCACCAGCACGCGCGGGTCGTAGAGCTCGGCGATCGCCAGCGCGGCATCCGGGTCCTGAAAGGCCGGCGGGTAGACGACCAGCGCCCGGCCGGCGAGGACCGAGAGCACCACGTTGGTGTGGTACTCGGCCGGGTCGAGCTCGAAGACGAAGGTGAGGGCGAGCCCGAAGGCCTCGTGCATGGCCTCGGCGCCGGCGCGGCTGCAGCGCTCGGACAGGCCGCAGAAGCCGATGTTGCGGGCGCGGTCGACGACCAGCGGTCCGGTGAGCTCGGCGACCAGTTCCTCGCGCCCCGACAGGTCGACCAGATCGCAACCCATCTGCTCCACGAAGAAGCGACGGACGTCGGAGCGCGCCGCCTCCCGCCGCCGCACCGAGTGCCGCATGCGGCCGACGATCAGCCGGCCGGGGACGCTGGCGAAGACGTTGTTGGCGAAGACCGCCGACGGCGTCTCCGGGTCGCCCGGGAAGACCACCGTCGGCACGCTGTCGCGCAGGGCACGCGCCAGCCGCGCGTGCTCGAGCAGCGCGTGCTCCTCGACCGCGCCGCGCGCGAAGTCCATGTAGCGGTTGTCGAGCCCCGACTCCTCGGGCAGGTGGAAGCCGAGCGGCTCGATCAGGAACGCCGCGCGCGCGGTCGCCCGCCGGGATGGCGGATAGGAGCCGCTGGCCAGCGCGGCGCGGAAGGTCGCGGGCGAGTCGACGATCACGGTGGGGCGAAAATCTACCGCGACCGACGCCCGCGCGCCAGTCTCGACGGAGCCGGCGCCCCGCTCAGCCCCCGCCGCCGCCGCCGCGCGGCTCGCGGTCGACGCGGAACGCGGCCCGCAGCCGGTCGGCGTTCAGCATGGCGATGAAGTCGATCGAGATCTCCTTCGGGCAGACCGCTTCGCACTCGCCGTGGTTGGTGCAGCTGCCGAACGCCTCCTGCTCCATCTGCGCGACCATCGCTCTCGCGCGCGCTCCAGCGCTCGGGCTGGCCCTGCGGCAGGAGGGCGAGCTGGGAGACCTTGGCCGAGGTGAAGAGCATCGGCGGCGCCGTTCGGGCAGGCGCGACGCAGGCGCCGCAGCCGATGCAGGCGGCGGCGTCCATCGCGATGCTCGGCGTCGGTCTTCGGCGATCGGGATCGCGTTGCCGTCGGGCGCCGCGCCGGTGTTGACCGAGACGAAGCCGCCGGCCTGGATGATGCGGTCGAAGGCGCTGCGGTCGACGACCAGGTCCTTGAGCACCGGGAAGGCCTTGCGCGCGCCACGGCTCGATCGTAGATCGTCGTCGCCGTCCTTGAAGTGGCGCATGTGGAGCTGGCAGGCGGTGGTGCCCTTCTGGCGGCCGTGCGCGATGCCGTTGATCACCAGCGCCGCAGGTGCCGCAGATGCCCTCGCGGCAGTCGTGGTCGAAGGCGATCGGCTCCTCGCCCTTCGTCGATCAGCTGCTCGTTGACGACGTCGAGCATCTCGAGGAAGGACATGTCCGGCGATGACGCCGGTCGCCTCGTAGGTGCACGAAGCCGGCCCGGGGCCTGCGGGTCCTGTCTGGCGCCAGACGTTCAGCGTGAGGTTCATCGCTCGCTCGCTCACTTGTAGCTCCGCTGCGCAGGCTTGACGTACTCGAAGGTCAGCGGCTCCTTGTGCAGGGCGGGCGCGTTGCCGTCGCCCGTGCCACTCCCAGGCCGCGACGTAGGCGAAGTTCTCGTCGTCGCGCTGCGCCTCGCCGTCCGGCGGTCTGGTTCTCCTCGCGGAAGTGGCCGCCGCAGGACTCGCTCGCGCGTCCAGCGCGTCGCGGCACATCAGCTCGGCGAACTCGAGGAAGTCGGCCACGCGGCCGGCCTTCTCGAGCGACTGGTTGAGGCTCGTCGCCGGCGCCGGGCACGCGCACGTTGCTGCCAGAACTCCTCGCGCAGCTGCGGGATCTGCTGCGAGCGCCTTCTTGCAGCCCGGCCTCGTTGCGGGCCATGCCGCAGTTGCTCCCACATGATGCGTGCCGAGCTCGCGGTGGAAGGAGTCGACGCGTGCGCTTGCCGCTTGACGCCGAGCAGCTGCTTCGACGCGGCCCGCGACCTCGCGCCTCGGCCTGCCGTGAACGCCGGGTGGTCGGTCGTCGACCTGGCTGCCCGAGCTGGCGCGCCAGGTAGTCGCCGATCGTGTAGGGGAGGACGAAGTAGCCGTCGGCGAGGCCCTGCATCAGCGCGCGGGCGCCGAGGCGGTTGGCGCCGTGGTCGGAGAAGTTGGCCTCGCCGAGCACGAAGCAGGCCCGGGATGGTGCTCATCAGGTTGTAGTCGACCCACAGCCCGCCCATCGTGTAGTGGACCGCCGGGTAGATGCGCATCGGCGCCTGGTACGGGTTCTCGCCGGTGATCCGCTCGTACATCTCGAACAGGTTGCCGTAGCGCTCCTCGATCGACGTCCTCGCCCGAGGCGCTCGATGGCGTCGGCGAAGTCGAGGTAGACGCCGCGCCCGCCCGGGCCCGACGCCGCGGCCCTCGTCGCAGACCTCCTTGGCGGCGCGCGAGGCGATGTCGCGCGGCACGAGGTTGCCGAAGCTCGGGTAGCTTGCCGCTCGAGGATAGTAGTCGCGCTCGGCCTCGGGGATCTCGTCCGGCGCTGCGCGTGTCGCCTGCCTTCTTCGGCACCCAGATGCGGCCGTCGTTGCGCAGCGACTCGCGACATCAGCGTCAGCTTCGACTGGTAGTCGCCGGCGACCGGGATGCAGGTCGGGTGGATCTGCGTGAAGCAGGGGTTGGCGAAGCAGCGCGCCGCGCTTGTACGCGCGCCAGATCGCGGTGACGTTGCAGCCCTTGGCGTTGGTCGACAGGAAGAAGACGTTGCCGTAGCCGCCGGTGGCGAGCACGCACGGCGTCGGCGGCGTGGCGCTCGGATCTCGCCGGTCACCAGGTCGCGCGCGACGATGCCGCGCGCGTGGCCGTCGATCACGACGAGGTCGAGCATCTCGGTGCGCGTGAACATCTTGACCGTGCCGGCCGCGATCTGGCGCGCCAGCGCCGGGTAGGCGCCGAGCAGCAGCTGCTGGCCGGTCTGGCCGCGCGCGTAGAACGTGCGCGAGACCTGGGCGCCGCCGAAGGAGCGGTTGTCGAGCAGGCCGCCGTACTCGCGGGCGAACGGCACGCCCTGGGCGACGCACTGGTCGATGATGTTGACGCTGACCTGGGCCAGCCGGTAGACGTTGGCCTCGCGGGCGCGGAAGTCGCCGCCCTTGACGGTGTCGTAGAACAGCCGGTAGACGCTAGTCGCCGTCGTTCTGGTAGTTCTTGGCGGCGTTGATGCCGCCCTGGGCGGCGATCGAGTGCGCGCGGCGCGGCGATGTCCTGGTAGCAGAAGCACCTCGACCTTGTAGCCGAGCTCGGCGAGCGAGGCCGCGGCCGAGGCGCCGGCGAGGCCGGTGCCGACGACGATGACCTTGAACTTGCGCTTGTTGGCCGGGTTGACCAGCTTGAGGTCGAACTTCGCGCGCTCCCAGCGCGTCTCGATCGGCCCGCCGGGGGCGCGGGCGTCGAGGCGGACCGCGTTGCCGGTTTCGGTGGTGGTGGCCATCATCGCACCCATCCCATCAGCACGGAGAACGGGAACGACACGTTGCCGAGCGTCACGATCCAGGCGAACGCGGTGGCGAACGACCGCCGCCAGGAGTTGAACTTCGGGTTGTTCCAGCCGAGCGTCTGGAAGAAGCTCCACAGCCCGTGGTAGAGGTGGAGGCCGAGCAGCGCGTTGGCGACCACGTAGAGGCCGGCAACCAGCGGGTTGGAGAAGCTCGCCACCATGTTGCGATAGACCTGCCCGGGCTGGAATCCGGGGTTGGCGACGCCGAGCGTCAGGTCGGCCAGGTGGAAGGCGATGTAGAAGGCCAGGATCACGCCGCCCCAGCGCATCGTGCGCGCGGCGTAGTCCGCCTTCAGGTAGGTCCTGATCGCGTAGCGGTCGGGGCGCGCTGCCCAGCTCTGCCGGGTCACCACCCAGGCCGACCACATGTGGAACGCGACCGCGGCGAGCAGGGCGAAGCGCGCCACCCACAGGAACTGGCCGTGGCCGAAGAACGGCGCGCCGAAGGCGCGCAGCCCCTCGCCGTAGACGTCGATCACGTACTGCCCGGCGTGCGGGCCGTCGGCGTACTTCCCCATGTACAGCTTGAGGTTGCCGAACATGTGCACCAGCACGAAGCCGAACAGAACCAACCCCGTGACGGCCATCACGGCTTTCTTGCCGACGGCCGTCCGGTAGAGGCTCGCGACACCTTTCATCCGGATCTCCTCCTGCGCGGAATCGTAACCGCTCGTGCGGACCACGGCGACCCTTTCACACCCTGGCGCCGGAGAGACTGCCCCCCGGGGCGGGCAAGGCGCTGCGCCTCGGGCGGACCGCGACGGCGCCGAAAGGCGGCCGGGCCGCCGATCAGCGACGGCGGCGACGACGCCGGCGGCGGGAGCCCGGCGCCTGTTCGGCCGGCCGCGCCCCCGTCTCGGCCTCGGGATCGCCGCTCGACGCCAGCACCGGCCGGCGGCGGGCCGCGGCCTGCCACTGCGCCAGCTCCTCGAAGCCCTCGCCGGTGGCCTCCGCGAGCAGCTCGAAGAGCCAGAGCGCGTCGGGGAAGAACGAGCGGGTGGCGACCCGCACCCGCTCCGCGGCGCTGCGCGGCGACTCGCAGAGGCGCAGGAAGCCGACCAGCGCCTCCTGCGTCTGGCGCGCCCGGTCCTTCGAGAGCGAATAGCGCCGGAAGAACGGCTCGACGGCCTCCTCCACCAGATGCGCGAGCTCGACGCGGCGCAGCGCGCGCTGCCCGACCGCCTCGACATCGAAGCGCCGCAGCAGGACCGAGGGCAGCAGCAGCGCCGCCAGCAGACCGCCGTCCGACGCCTGGCGCCCGCCCGCCACCTTGCGGTCGAGCGTCGGCAGGATCTGTCCGAAGTCGCCCAGCCCGCGCTCGCCGGCGGCGATCATCGCGTAGGCCTCGGGCAGCAGGACCTCGAGCAGGCCGAGCTCGAGCATCCACTGCAGCGCGGCGCCGGCCTTGCCGCACCGGAGCAGCTCGACCAGCTCCTCGGCGAGCCGCGCCGGGGCGGCGCGCTCCATCTCGCGCTTGAGCTCCTGGATCGCCGCCTGGGTCGCGGGCTCCAGCCCGAAACCGAGCCGGCCGGCGAGCTCGCAGGCGCGCATCATCCGCACCGGGTCCTCGCGGAAACGGACCAGCGGATCGCCGATCGTGCGGATCGTGCGCCGTTCGAGGTCGGCGACGCCGCCCACGAAATCGATGACCGAGAAGTCGGAGATGTCGTAGAAGAGCGCGTTGACCGTGAAGTCGCGCCGGAACGCGTCCTGCTGCGGCGTGCCGAAGGCGTTGTCGCTGGTGATCAGCAGGTCGTCCGGCGCGTCGCCGCGCTGCTCCGCGGGATCGGGCTCGCGCCGGAAGGTCGAGACCTCGACGACCGTGTCGTGGAAGATGACGTGCACGAGCCGGAACCGGCGGCCGATGACGCGCGCGTTGCGGAAGAGCCGGCGCACCTCGTTGGGGCGCGCGTCGGTCGCGATGTCGAAGTCCTTCGGCGTGCGGCCGAGCATGAGGTCGCGCACGCTGCCCCCCACCAGATAGGCGCGGTGGCCCGCGCCGGCGAGCCGATAGAGGACCTTGAGGGCCTCTTTCGGGATGTCCTTGCGGGAGATCGAGTGCTCGGCGCGGGGGAGGACTCGGGGTTCGATCGGCGCCTGTGCGATCACGCGCGGGCATTGTAGCAAGTGCGCCGGTCGGCCGCTCCCGAACCGATCCCGGGCCGCCCGTCCGCGATCCGGCCCGGCCGAGGGACAGCTCGCGGCAATCGGTCCAGCCACTCCCCGCACGCGTCCGTCCGGGCGGATCGGAAGCGCCGCGCGGCGCGCGCCGGGGCGCGGCCGTTCGCGCCGTAAGAGCCGGACAACGCTGCACTTCCCTTCGTTTCGCCAGGCCTGAGCGCGAGCCGGTACGGAGCTTGCGCTGTCGCCGGCAGACACACCTCCGGAGACGGGACGAACGGTGCGGACCGCCGGAGCGTGGTTTCACGAACGCGGAAGGAGGAACCAGGAATGAAACGGACGAGAGTCTCCAGCCTGTTCGCCGTGGCGCTGCTCGCGGCGTCGGCCCTCTTCGCCCAGACCACCGGGCGCATCGAGGGCCGGATCCGCGACGACGCGGGCGCCGCGGTGCCCGGCGTGGCGGTGGTCGCCACCGCCGAAACGCTGCCCGGCGAGGTCCGCACGGTCACCGACCAGGAGGGCATGTTCCGCCTGGTCAAGCTGCCGCCCGGCGTCTACCAGCTCAAGGCCGAGCTCGACGGCTTCAACTCCGTGGAGCAGCGTGACATCAAGGTCGGCATCGACCGCACCGTGACGCTCGACATCACGATCACGGCGGCGTTCGCCGGCGAGCTGACGGTGCTCTCCGAGGCGCCGGTGGTCGACACGACGTCGGTCACCTCCGGCGTCAGCGTCTCTTCGGACACCTTCGAGCAGCTGCCGCTCGCGCGCGACTTCTACGCGGTCGCCCAGATCGCCAGCGGCTCCGGCCGCGACGGCTCCGGCACCACCTTCTACGGCTCGACCGGCGCCGAGAACCAGTACGTGATCGAGGGCCTCAACACCACGGGCGGCCGCTTCGGCGACGAGGGCAAGACGCTCAACTTCGACTTCATCCAGGAGGTCGAGGTCAAGACCGGCGGACTGCCGGCCGAGTACGGCCGCCTCACCGGCGGCCTGATCAACGCCATCACCAAGTCGGGCGGCAACAACTTCGAGGGCAGCGTCTTCGGGTTCTTCGAGGGCGGCGGACTGCAGAGCGACAACTCGACCGGGCCCGACACGCCCGACACCGTGGCCGCGATCAACAACGTCGACGGCCAGTACGACTACGGCTTCACCCTCGGCGGCGCCTTCGTCACCGACAAGCTCTGGTACTTCGCCGCCTACAACCGGCAGAACGTCACCAACCAGACCAGCGTCATCCGGCCGATCGCGCCGGTGCTCGGGTTCGGCGATCCGCCGCCCACCGGCTCGACCTTCGACGCCGACACCACCAGCGACCTCTACTCGGGCAAGCTGACCTGGCGCCTGACCAACTCGCAGAACCTGGCGGTCTCGGTGATCGGCGATCCGCGCACGACCGACGGCGTGGTCTTCCCGGTCGCCGGCCCCGAGTCGACCTTCCAGGGCGAGTTCGAGACCGGCAGCGACGACTTCGTCGCCCGCTACGACGGCGTCTTCGGCGGCAGCTGGGTGGTCGAAGGCCTCGCCGGCCTCCACCAGGAGTCCTCGCGCACCACGGGCCCCGGCAAGGAGATCCCGCTCTACATCGACCGGCGCGGCGCGCGTCCGTACCCGAACGCCGGCGGCTTCGGCTTCCACCAGGACGACGACGTCGAGCGCCAGGTGTTCAAGCTCGACGTTTCGAAGTTCGTCGGCAGCTCGCTCGAGCTGAAGTTCGGCGCCGACCAGGAGGATCTCTCGATCACCTCCCGCATCTTCAACGGCGGCGCCGGCCAGCGCATCTACATCTTCAACAACGCCAACGACCCGAACGGGCCGCCGGTCTACCGGCACCGCTTCTACGTCGACGACCGCTCCCCGGGCTTCGACCGCGACGACGCCTCGACCTGGCAGCTCCTCTTCCCGCTCGTCGCGGAGCCCGAGACGGTCAACACCTCGGCCTACGCGCAGGCGTCGTGGAAGGTCCTGCCGAACTTCACCGTCAACGCCGGCTTCCGCTGGGAAGCGCAGGACGTCAAGGATCGCGACGGCAACTCTTCGATCAAGATCGACGACAACTACGCGCCCCGCCTGCAGATGATCTGGGACCCGAACGCCGACGGCCGCAGCAAGCTCTTCGGCTCCTTCGGCCGCTACTACGAGTCGGTGCCGCTCGACATCAACGTGCGCGCCTTCGGCGGCGAGAACCAGTGCTTCTGCTACAACTACAGCCCCGATCCGCGCGACTTCCAGCCGATCCCCGACGACGAGTCGGGCTTCGGCACGGCGTTGCTCGGCGGCGCCACCCCGGTCGATCCCGACCTCAAGGGCCAGTACATCGACGAGTACATGATCGGCTACGAGTACGAGGTGCGGCCCAACTTCGCGCTCGGCATCCAGGGCACCTATCGCGAGCTCGGCCGCGTGATCGAGGACTTCCTGATCATCTCCGAGGGCAACTACTTCATCGCCAACCCCGGCGAGGGCATCGGCTCGGTGGCGACCTTCTACGACTACGCCGAGGTGCCCGCCGAGAAGCCGCGGCGCGAGTACACCGGCGTCGAGCTGACCGCGCGCAAGCGCTACTCCGACGGCTGGCAGCTCTACGCCAGCTACCTCTGGTCGACATCTCGAGGGCAGCTACGACGGCGTCTTCCAGGCCTCGACCGGCCAGCTCGACCCGAACATCAACTCGGCGTTCGACTACGCCGACTTCCTGATCAACGCCGACGGCGATCTGTCCAACGACCGCGAGCACAGCTTCAAGGTCAACGGCAGCTACACGGTCCAGGAGGGCGCGCTCGCCAACCTGACGGTCGGCCTGGCGGCCTACTGGCGCAGTGGCACGCCGCTCACCGCGTACGGCTACTCGTTCGCCTACAGCAACTGGGAGTACTACCTGACGCCGCGCGGCTCGCTCGGCCGCAACCCGAGCGAGTACGAGGCGGATCTCCACCTCAGCTATCCGCTCCAGCTCGGCCCGGGCGAGCTCCAGCTCCAGCTCGACGTCTTCAACCTGCTGGACCGCCAGGCGATCACCACCTACGACCAGCGCTACAACCTGGAGACGGCCGCCTGCGCCGGCATCCCCGACGAGCTGTGCAACGGCGACGGCGGCCTGCAGCACGACGGCGCGACGCTCGACCCGATCGGACAGCTCGACAACCCGCGCGCGACCGCGACCAACCCCGACTTCCTCCGCCGGGGCACCGCGTTCACCGGCCAGCGCTCGATCCGCGTCGGACTGCGCTACCGCTTCTGAGTCCCCCGGTCGCGGGCGCGACCCGCGACCCCCCGCAGCACCGAGGGCCCCGCTCCGGCGGGGCCCTTTCCTTCACGCCGACGCGAGGCGGGGCGGGACACCCGCTGCCCTGCCGGGGGCGGAGGGTGGTTCCCGGGCGTTCGTGGAGGCGGATGCGAACAGCTCCATAGAAGGGGTCCCTGGAGGGGAATGGCGGTCGCTCGATCGATCGCGCGCAGCCCCGGCAGCGCTCACGGCATCGTCGACCTGGATAGCGGAGAGGGACTTCCACCGGCCGACCCTGAGTCGGGCGCGGGCCCGACGCCGCCGGCGCCGAGGTCGATCACGTCGAACCACCGCCGATCCGGACGCCTTCCCTTAACTGAGCTTCTTTCTCTTCTACTCCTAGTGACCAGAAGCGCCGAGCGAAGGCACGCCTGAGTCAGGAGGCGGCGAGGACGACGCGGTCGCGGCCGAGGCTCTTGGCCCGGTAGCAGGCTTCGTCGGCACGGCGCACGAGGTCGGCGGCGTCGGCCGGGAAGCGGTCGGTCGCCGCGGCGCCGACGCTGGCGGTCATCCGGAACGGACCCTCGCCGGGCGCGGCGAGCAGCGCCGACTCCCCCACCGCCAGGCGGACCCGCTCGGCGACGCCGGCGACCTCGCCGTGGGCGGTGTGCGGCATCAGGACCACGAACTCCTCGCCGCCCCATCGGAACAGCAGATCGGTCTCGCGCAGCGCGCTCTCGACCCGCTCCGCCACCTGCTCGAGCGCCCGGTCGCCGACCGCGTGGCCGTGGCGGTCGTTCAACTCCTTGAAGCGGTCGAGGTCGAGAAAGAGCACGGCGATGCCCATGCCGAGCCGCCGGCTGCGCTCGGCCTCCTTGTGGAACTGGTCGTCGAAGGCGCGCCGGTTGAGGCAGCCGGTGAGCGAGTCGACCTGGGCCTCGCGGCGCTGGCGCTCGCCCAGCCGGGCGAGCGCCGTCGAGAACATGCCCGTCGCCACGATCAGCGCCGTCGACAGCAGGCCCATCACCAGGATGATCTCGCGCAGCCGCGGCACCAGCAGGTCGCCGCTGGCGGTGCGGGCGTCGATGGCGACCTCGATCGAGCCGAGCGCCTGGTGGACGCCGAGGAAGACGACCAGGCCGAGGATGGCGAACGCGGCGACGATCAGTCCGACGCCGTGGGTGTAGCTGAAGTCGTGGTTGGGCGGCGACACGAACTGGCGATCGAGCCAGGAGCGCACGCGTGGACCGGACAGCCAGAGCACCGGCAGCACGAGCAACACGATCTGCAGCAGGTCGCCGATCACCCAGCCGCGCCAGACCCGCTGCCCGGCCGCCGGATCGAGGGCGTGGCTGCTGTTCCAGAGGATCGCCGCGAGCGACGCGGTGACCGCGGCGACGAGCGCGGCGCCGAGGAACCAGCCGAGGTCGCGCAGGCGGCGCAGGTTGGGGTCGACCCGCAGCATCACCATCGAGCCCCACAGCATCAGCGTCTCGATCACCCCGGCCAGCGCGAAGAGCCCGCTCATCGCCGGCGACATGCCGCTCGCCAGCGCGCTGGCGAGGTTGGCGAGGTAGATGGCGACTCCCGCCCAGGTCGGTCCGAGCCAGAGCGCGAGCAGCACCGAGATCACGAACGGCGGATAGACGGTGACCGCGAAGTCGAGGCCGGCGAGATCGAGCTCGAGGCCGTTCCAGTTCTGGGTGACGTTGAGGATGCCCGTGGCGACCGACAGCGCCAGCGCCAGCAGCCAGATCGCGAGCACGCGCCGTACGCGCGGGTGCCCGCCCAGCCGGCCGAGCTCGGAGATCGACCACCAGTCGGGGCCGCGCTCGGCCGGCAGTCGTGACGGACGGCCCGGGGCCGCGGGGGGGATCACGGTCGCCTATTCCACCACAGTCGGTGCGACCCCGAGATCCTCGTAGAGCGCGGCGAGCGTCTCCTCGGTGCGCAGGCGATGAGCCTCGTCGTCGCGCAGCCCGTTCCAGGCGAGGAGCGCCACCAGACGCGTGTCCGGATCGACCAGGGCGACCGAGCTGCGGGCGCCCGAGTGCCCCCACGTGCGCGGGCCGGCGTGCGGCCCGTAGCCGTACGGGATGCGCGCCTCGCCGTAGTGCGCGGAGTCGACGATGACGCCGAGCCCCCAGTCGAGGCGGGCGCGGAAGGTGTGGTCGAGCAGGCCGACGCGGTGGCGGGCGGTCATCGCCTCGACCGTCCCGCGCGCGAGGTAGCGGCGGCCGCCGCTCTCGCCGCCCGCCGCGAGCATCCGGTAGAAGCGCGCCAGCTCGCCGATCGGCCCCCAGCCGCTCGCGCCCGGCGAGGGGCGCGTCGCCCGCCCGGCGCTCTGCCAGCCGACGTCGCGCAGGCCGCCGTCCCCGACCTCGTACATCGGCGCCAGCCGCGAGCCATAGCCGCGGTGGCGCTCCTCCGGCATGCCGATCCAGCAGTCGGCGGCGCCGAGCGGTTCGAACAGCTCCTCGCGCACCCAGCGCTCGAAGCGGCGGCCGTCGAGCCGGCGCACCAGCTCGCCGAGCACGAACCAGCTCGAGGTCAGGTGGTAGCCGGCCTTCCGGCCCGGCGTCCAGCGCGGCTCGATCCGGCGCGCCGCGATGCGCGCGAGGATCTCCTCCCAGGAGGCCTCGGGCCAGCCGGTATCGAGCATGCGCAGGCCGGCCGTGTGGGTGAGCAGGTGGCGGACCGTGATCGCTTCCTTGCCGCCCGCCGCGAACTCCGGCCAGTGGCGCGCCACCGGATCGTCGAGCTCGAGGGCGCCGAGCTCCCAGAGGCGGAGGATCGCCGCGGCGGCGACCGGCTTGCCGGTCGACATCCAGGCCATCAGGTGGGCGCGCGTCATCGGCTCGCCCGGCCGCGCCTCGCCGAAGCCGGCGTCGGCGACCGGCCGGCCGGCGGCCTCGACCCAGAGCTGTCCGCCGAGCGCGCCGCCGCGCGCGAGCTCGGCGGCGATCCGCCCGGCGACGCGCGGCAGGCGGCCGGCGTCGAGCGTGCCGTCGACGCGCAGGCTCATTCGGAGTTCGGCACCTGCTCGACGCGGCCGTCCTCGAGGCAGACCGCCGAGAGACGCCCCCCCCAGGCGCAGCCCGAGTCGAGCGCGAAGAGGTCCGGGCGCAGCCGCAGGCCGAGCGCGGCCCAGTGGCCGCAGATGACGGTCGTGTCGTCGCTGCGCCGGCCGGGCGCGTCGAACCAGGGCACGCACCCCTCCGGCGCCTCCTCGGGCGGGCCGCTGAACTCGCGGCAGGGGGCGCCGTCGGCGCGCAGCGTGCGCAGCATGGTCATGGCGTAGAGCGCGTGCAGCTCGAAGCTCGCGACGGCCTCGCGCTTGCTGCGGTAGGCGGCGAGCAGCGCCGCGCCGTCCTCGCTCGGCAGCCAGTCCTCGAGCGCGCGCGCCACCCGCTCCGCGTCGTCCGCCGACCACTCCGGCAGGAGGCCGGCGTGGACGAGCAGGAAGCGCCCCTGGCGGGCGACGAGCGGGCGCCGCACCAGCCAGTCGAGCAGGTCGTCGCGCCGCTTGGCGCGGAGCACCTCGCGCAGCGTGTCGCGCGAGCGCATCTCGGCGAGCCCGCCGGCGAGGGCGAGCAGATGGAGGTCGTGGTTGCCGAGGACCACCGTGATCCGCTCGTCGAGGTCGCGCGCCCACTCGAGCGTCTCGAGCGAGCCCGGACCGCGGTTGACCAGGTCGCCGGTCAGCCAGAGGCGGTCGACGGCGGCATCGAACGCGATCCGCTTGAGCAGCTTGCGCAGCGTGCGGTAGCAGCCGTGAACGTCGCCGATCGCCCAGGTCGACATGGCGTGCGACGTCAGGCGCCCGGGACCCCGACCGCGATCGCACCCTCCTCGAGCCAGTGCGCCGAGCAGCGCGCGCACGCGGTAGGTGTCGACCTCGGCCGCCTGCTCGCAGTCGGTGGCGCGCGCACCGCCCCGCAGCATTCCCCAGACCGCGCCCACCAGCTCGCCCGCGGTTTCCTCGGGCGGCACGGTCGGCCGCGCGCCGGTCGGCCTGAGCCGGGCGTCATCCGGCACCAGGGCACGCGCGCGCTGCAGCTCGTCGTACCGGCGCATGGCTTCCATCAGCAGCCCGAGAACCTCCAGCGGCTCGCCCGCCGTGTGGCGTCGCCGGCTCGCCCCGGATGAACTCGAAAGTGCCCGCGACCGGAATCTCGAAGATCTGGTAGAAGGCCTCGCGACCGGTCAACCGTCCGGTCCGGCACTCGACGACGCGTCCACGGTGGAGCACGATCTCGCCATGTCTCTGCCCGCCGGCGTCGCGCAGCGCGAGCCGACCCGAGCTCTCCGATTGCTGGAAGGTCTGGATCAGGCCGGCCAGGCCGAACACCTCGAGGTCCCCCGACATCGAGAGGCGTCCGGACGTGGGCTGCTCCGCCGGCGGAAAGTGGCTCGACTCGCTCTCGACCGGAGCCGGCGCGGCGGTGTCACCCGCGGCGGGGCGAGTCTCGGCCGTTTCGGCGGCGGCGGCGAGCTCGGGGTGGCGTGCAGCCAGCTCGGCGAGCGCGTCGCGCACCTGCGGCGTGGAAGTGCCCGCCAGAGCGCGTGCCACGTGGGCCAGGTCCTCGTCGCGCCGGCCGACCGTGAAGCCGAAGAGCTTGCGCGGGCCGAGCTCCTTGAGCGCGGCGATCAGGCGGCCGACCGCCTCCTGGTCGCCGGCGAGGTCGATCCGGGCGAGCTCGCGCAAGCGCGCCAGCGGGTCGCCGTCGCGGGCGCGGCGGGCGAGCGCGTGGTCGAGCAGCGCCCGGCGCGCAGAGTGCGAGCCGGAGCGCGCGAGCGCCGCCGCGAGCGCGTTCATCACCTTCCAGATCTCGGGCACCGGCTGCGGCGGCGGGTTCGGGCCCTCGAGCGCCCGCTCGGCCTCGGCGAGCCGCTGCACCAGGGTCGGGGCTCCCTCGGAGCCCGGCAGCTGGGACAGCAGGACGATGGCCTCCTTCTGGAACGCGGGCGGCTGGGCGAGCGCGGAGAACGGCGCGACCAGGTCGAGCTCCCGCCTCGCGTCGCCATCGCACGAGCGCGGCAGCCGGTTGAGCAGATAGACCAGGTTGCGCTGGTACCACCAGAAGTTGGGATCGCGCGAGCCCTCGACTACGGACGCCTCGAGCCGCTCGAACACGAGCGGCCGCGCCTCGCCTCCCCAGATCTCGAGCTGCGCGATCAGCAGGCGACGCCTCTTGGGATCGGGCTGGAAGACCAGGGCGTCGAGCAACTCGCGCATCGACCAGGCGGGGTAAAACTCGAGCAGCCGGCGCACCACCGGCCAGTGCCGGCGCTCGGCGCAGGCTTCGAGCAGCACCTGGATGTCGTAGGCCTCGTGCGCGTTGCCGCGCGCGAGCTCGCCGAACCGCGCGTCGATCTCGCCATCGCGCAGCATGCGGTCGGCGAGGTCGACCAGGGCGAGCGCGCGGCCGAAGGAGCGCTTGTTGAACTGCTCGGCGGCGGCGCGCAGGAGATCCTGCCAGCGCGTCCCCGCCTTCTCCCGATCCCCGGACAGTCGCACGGCACGGTGCAACGCCTCGAGCGATCCCGAGTTCGGCGTGCGCTGGCCTCCGGGCAGGGCGAGCGCCCAGTCGGGTACCGCGCCGATCAGCGAATGGAAGAGCTCGGGAGTTCCGGCGGGAGCCACGCCCACGTCGCGCAGCCTCGCCAGGCGCGCCTCGAGGTCGGTGCCCGAGCTGGCGCCGGCGGCGGCGAGTACCAGGAGCTGCTGGGCCACTCCCGCCGATCCACCGGGTGCGGTCCCTGTCGCGCCGGCCGGGGCGAGGCCACCGCCCGCGCCCAGGCCCGCCGCGGCCCGCTCCAGGGCCAGGGTGAAGCGGCGCAGGTCGCGCACCTCCGCGGCCGAGAGCGGCAGCGGCGTTCCCGCGGCCGTCGCCGGCATCGACGGACGAGCCTCCGCGGCAGGAGCGGCCACCGATGCGCCCGCTGCCCGGTGCAGGTGGTCGACCAGGGCGGTGGCGCCACCCACCGATTCACGCAGGTGGCGCAGCTGGCCGGCGAGACGGTCGCGTTCCGCCTCGGGACAGGCGGCGAGCAGCGCCGCGGCGAGGCCCTGGAGGTACCGCTCGAAGCGGTCGCCAGGCACCAGGTGGTGCTCCTCGAGCTGCTGGATCTTCTTGATCGCGTGGTAGAGCAGGTCGGAGACCGGCGTCACCCCGCCCCGGCCCTGGAACTGGAAGAAGGCCCAGATGCGCAGCTGCTCGGCAGTGAGCGCCGGCGGGTACTCGAGCAGCGTTTCGACCGCGTCGGCCACGAGCAGCGGCGCGATGTGATCGGCGAGGTAGCCCTGGAGGTCCTCCAGGGCCTCGCGCAGCCGCGGTTCGAGCTCGGCCATCGCCGGCTATTTCAACACATCGGGGCGACGCGCCCGGCCGGCTCCGGCAGCGAGCCGGAACCCTCAGCGGAAGCTGGGGTTGAGCACCCGCTTGCGCAGCCGGAAGGCCTTCGGCGTCACCTCGAGCAGCTCGTCCTCGCGCAGGAACTCGAGCGCCTGCTCGAGGCTGAAGGTGCGCGGCGGCACCAGCTGCACCGTGTCGTCCGAGCCGGAGGCCCGCATGTTGGTCAGCTTCTTCTCCTTGACGATGTTCACGTCGAGGTCGTTCGGCCGCGCGTTCTCGCCGACGATCATCCCCTCGTAGACCTCCTCGGTCGGCGAGACGAAGAGCGTCCCGCGCGGCTGGAGGTTCTCGATCGCGTACGAGGTCGCCTTGCCGGAGCGGTCGGCCACCAGGGCGCCGTTCGGCCGCTGGGAGATGGCGCCCTTCCAGGGCTCGTGCCCGTCGAAGATGTGGTTCATGATGCCGGCGCCGCGCGTCTCGGTCAGGAACTGGCGTGCGGAAGCCGATCAGCCCGCGCGCGGGGATGCGGAACTCCAGGCGCGCGCGGCCGCTGCCGTGGTTGACCATCTTCATCATCCGCCCGCGGCGCGTCCCGACCATCTGCGTCACGGCGCCGACGACCTCCTCGGGGCAGTCGACGATCAGGATCTCGACCGGCTCGTGGCGCTCGCCGTCGATCATCTTGGTCACCACCTCCGGGCGGCCCGACCGAGAGCTCGTACCCCTCGCGCCGCATCGTCTCGATGATGATCGCCAGCTGCAGCTCGCCGCGGCCGGCGACGAGGAAGGCGTCGGGCGCGTCCGTCGGCTCGATGCGGATCGAGACGTTGGCCAGGCTCTCCTTGGCGAGCCGGTCGCGCAGGTGGCGCGAGGTGACGTATTTCCCGTCGCGGCCCGAGAGCGGCGAGGAGTTCACGGAGAAGACGACGGCGATCGTCGGCTCGTCGACCTTGATCGGCGGCAGCGCGAGCGGCGTCTCGGCGGACGAGACCGTCTCGCCGATGTGCACGTCGGAGAAGCCGGAGAGCGCGACGATGTCGCCCGGCCCCGCCTCGGCGATCGGCGACCCGCTTGCAGGCCGGTCTGGCCGAAGAGCCCGGTGATCTTCGCGGTCACGATCTCGCCGCCGAGGCGGCAGAGCGCGGCCTGCTGGTCCTTGCGGATCGAGCCGTTGAAGATCCGGCCGACGATCAGCCGGCCGATGTAGTCGTCGTAGTCGATGTTCGCCACCAGCAGCTGCAGCGGCAGCGCCGGGTCGTAGCGCGGGGCGGGCACCGTCTTGACGATCGCCTCGAGCAGGGGCATCAGCAGCTGGTCCTCGCCCGTCGAGCGCTGGTGCGGCAGGTCCCCTTGCGCGCGTTGCAGTAGAAGACCGGGAAGTCCAGCTGGTCCTCGGCGGCGTCGAGGTCGATGAACAGGTCGTAGACCTCGTCGAGCACCTCCTTCGTGCGCGCGTCGGGGCGGTCGATCTTGTTGATGACCAGGATCGGCGTGCAGCTTCTTCTCGAGCGCCTTGCCGAGCACGAAGCGCGTCTGCGGCAGCGGCCCCTCGCTCGCGTCGACGAGCAGCATCACGCCGTCGACCATCGAGAGCGTGCGCTCGACCTCGCCGCCGAAGTCGGCGTGGCCCGGGGTGTCGACGATGTTGATGTGCACGCCGTTGAACTCGACCGAGGTGTTCTTGGCCATGATCGTGATGCCCTTCTCGCGCTCGAGGGTCATCGAGTCCATGACGCGCACGGCGACGGTCTCGTTGGCGCGGAAGGTGCCGCTCTGCCAGAGCAGGGCGTCGACGAGCGTGGTCTTGCCGTGGTCAACGTGGGCGATGATGGCGATGTTGCGGACGTCGTCGCGGGTGGCGACTGGTCATCGACTGTCCCGGAGGGCGCGCGCGACAGGAGCGCCGGCGCGAGCCGCAAGGATACCAGATCGCCTCGTCGAGCCCGCCGCCGGGCCCGGGACCCGGCCGCGGCCCCCCTCCTGCTACCCTCTCGACGGCACGAAAGGGGACGCTTCCGATGGTTCGACGCTTCGCGTCCTGGATGATTGCAGCGCTGTTCGTGGCCGGTCCGGCCGCCGCCTCGGCGGGCTCCGAGGAGATCTTCCCCGGGGCCGTGCACGATCCCGCGATCCCGACGCTGGCGGCAGGTGGTCGGCCACGACTTCGGCGCGGAGATCACCTCGCCCGACGAGATCGGCGGTCTACCTCGCCGCGCTCCAGCGGGCGGCGCCGGAGCGCACCCGGCTGGTCGAGTACGGCGCGCAGCTGGGAGGGCCGGCCGCTCCACCTGCTCGATCGTCGGCTCGCCGGAGCGGATCGCCGGCGCTCGACGACGTCCGCGCCCGACTCGCCCGCTTCGCCGACCCGCGCGGACCTCGCGCCGGCCGAGGCCGAGGCGCTGATCCCGACGCTGCCGGTGGTCGTCTGGCTGCTGCACGGCGTGCACGGCAACGAGATCTCGCTCGCCCGACGCGGCGCTCGCCGTGGCCTACCACCTGCTGGCGGCGCGCGGGGACGCCGAGCGTCGACGCTCGTGCTGCGCGAGTCGCTGGTGCTGATCGACCCGCTGCAGAACCCCGACGGCCGCGCCCGCTTCCTCGTCCAGAACCTGCTCGGCCGGGCCGCCGCCGCCCGACCCCGAGCCGCTCGCCGCCGAGCACGACGAGCCCTGGCCCGGCGGCCGCTCGAACCACTACCTCTTCGACATGAACCGCGACTGGTTCGCGCTCACGCAGCCGGAGACGCGGGGCGCGGATCGGCGCTCGCCCTCGACTGCTTCCCGCAGGTCGTCGTCGACCTGCACGAGATGGGCGGCGACCACCTACTACTTCGCGCCGCCCGCGCCGCCGGCCAACCCCTGCATCTCGCCGGCGCAGATCGCCGCTGGCTCGAGCTCTTCGGCCGCGCCAACGCCGACGCGCTTCGACGCGCGCGGCTTCGCCTAGTTCATGCGCGAGGTCTTCGACGCCTTCTACCCCGGCTACGGCGAGTCCTGGCCGCTCTTCCAGGGCGCGATCGGCATGACCTACGAGCAGGCCTCGCCGCGCGGCCTCGCCTGGCGCCGCGCGCGACGGCACCGACGCTCACCTTGCGCGAGGCGCGTCGTCCAGCCACTTCACCGCCGCGCTCACCACGCTCGCGACCGCGGCGCGGCACCGCGAGCGCCTGCTGCGCGACTTCCTGCGAGTTCCGGCGCAGCGCGGTCGACGAGGGGCAGCGCGGTCCGGTGCGCGAGTACCTGCTCGTGCCGGGCAGCGATCCGTCGCGCGCCGAGCGGCTCGCCCGGCTGCTCGCCGCGCAGGGCATCGAGGTGCGCCGCGCGGACGAGCCGCGTCGCTCGGCTCGCGGCGCGTCTCCCCGCCGGGACCTTCGTCGTCGACGGCCGCGCAGCCGGCCGGCCGGCTGCTGCGCAACCTGCTCGACCCGGACCCGGCGCTCGACCCCGGCCTTCGTCGCCGAGCAGGACCGGCGGCGGCGCGAGCGCCTCCCCGACGAGATCTACGACGTCACCGCCTGGAGCCTGCCCGGCTCTTCGACGTCGAGGCTGCGACCACCGCTCGGCCGCGCCGCTCGTCGTCCGCTCGACTCCGGTCGACGCACGGCCGCCCGCGCCGCTGGCGGCCGGACCTCCCCGCCGGCGCGGGTCGGCTACCTCGTCCCGTGGGGCGCGGCGGCCGCGGCGGCGGTGAACGAGGCGCTGCGCGCCGGGCTCGCGGTGCGCGTCGCCGGCGAGCCGTTCACGCTCGGCGGGCCGACGACTCGAGATCGGCGCCACGCTGTTCCGGACCGCCGACAACGCTCCGGAGCTCGCGTCGCGGCTGGGCGCGATCGCCGCGCGCCACGGCGTCGAGGCGGTGCCGGTCGACAGCGGCTGGGTCGACGACGGGATCTCGCTCGGCAGCGGCGCGATGCGGGCGCTGCGCGCGCCGCGCGTCCTGCTCGCCTGGGACCGCCCGGCCTCGAGCCTGTCGGCGGGCTGGACGCGCTGGGTGCTCGAGCGCCGCTTCGGCCTGCCGGTCACCGCGGTGCGCACGGGCTCGCTCCGCCGCGTCGAGCTCGCCGCTACGACGCGCTCGTGCTCCCCTCCGGCGACTACTCGAAGCCGCTCGACGACGAGGCCGTCGAGCGGCTGCGCGGCTGGGTGCGCGCGCGGCGGC
Organism: uncultured Acidobacteriota bacterium; assembly: GCA_963803995.1. GTDB lineage: Bacteria > Acidobacteriota > Thermoanaerobaculia > Multivoradales > JAGPDF01 > JACTMI01. Next base: position 5,340 of record CAWDOT010000017.1, on the reverse strand, counting down.
ACGCTGGTGACCGTCGGCGAGGCCTCGCGCTGGGCGGCCGCACGAGAAGGTCGGCCTGCTCGCGACGACCACCGAGCTGCGCGACGGCGCGCCCGAGAGAAGCCGGGGAGGGCGACGACGGAGAGCCGGCGCGGAGGAGGCGAAGGACCGCCGCCAGGCCCCTACGACTTCGACCAGGCGATCCGCCCCGAGCGGGAGCTCCCCGACCGACCCCGGGCGCCGTGCTCCGGGTCGAGCTCGACCGCGAGCACTGGCTCTCCGCCGGCACCGACGGCGAGATCCAGGCGCGTGGTCGAGAGCCGCCGCGTCTTCACGCCGATCAAGCTCGACCAGGGGCGCAACGTCGGCGTCTACGCCGCGGCCGACCGGCTGGTCGCCGGCGGCCTGGTCTGGCCCGAGGCGCGCGACGCAGCTGGCGCGCAAGGCCTTCCTGATCGACCAGCCGATCGGCGACGGCCACCTGATCGCCTTCGCCGAGGACCCCGCGTTCCGCGGCTACGCCGAGGCGCCGCGCTGCTGTTCGTCGAACGCGCTGCTGCTCGGCCCGGCGTTCTGACGCGAGCGGCGCCGGGTCCGGCCGTCCGGCCCGCGGTGCGAATCCCCGCGGCGGACCTCTCCGCTCCGAGTAGGATCCGCCGATGCGCCGATTCCTGCCGCCAGTCGCCGCCGCGATCCTCGTCGCCGCCGCCTCGCTGCTGATCGCCCAGACGCCGACCGCGAGCCCTTCGCCGCCAGCCGGCGCGGAGGATCCCGCCGCGCTCTCGTTCATGAAGTACGACCCGCCGCAGACGCTGGTGGTGCCGCAGCATCCGGTCGCGCGCGCGAAGTACCCGTTCGTCGACGTCCACAACCACCAGTTCGACCTCGACGAAGCCGCGGTGCGCGAGGTCGTCGCCGCGATGGACGCGATGAACATGGCGGTGATGGTCAACCTCTCGGGCCGCGGCTTCCAGCGTGTGACCGGACCCGACGGACAGCCGCGCTACTCGATCCGGGGCCCCGAGTACCTGCGCTCGATGCTGGCGCTCACCGAGCGCGTGGCGCCCGGGCGGATCGTCCACTTCACCAACGTCGACTGGTCCGGAGTCGGTTCTCCCGGCTGGGCCGCGCGCGCGGTCGCCGAGCTCGAGGCGGACGTCCGCGCCGGCGCGCGGGGTCTCAAGATCTACAAGAGTCTCGGCATGGACTCGGTCGACGTCGAGGGCCGGCGCATCGCGATCGACGATCCCCGGCTCGACCCGGTCTTCGAAGCCTGCGCGCGGCTGGGCATCCCGGTCCTGATCCACAGCGCCGACCCGTTCCAGTTCTGGCAGCCGAAGGACGCGGACAACGAACGGCTCTACGAGCTCGTCGAGATCCCCGGCCGCTATCGCGATCCAGCGGAGAACGTTCCGTTCGAGCAGATCCTCGCGCGAGCAGCACGCGCGCTTCCGCCGCCATCCGAAGACGACCTTCATCGACGCCCACCTCGGCTGGATGGGCAACGACCTCGCGCGGCTCGGCGCGCTGCTCGACGAGCTGCCCAACCTCCACACCGAGATCGGCGCCGTGCTCGCCGAGCTCGGCCGCCAGCCCCGCACCGCGCACGACTGGCTCGTCCGCCACCGGGACCGCGTCATGTTCGGCAAGGACGCCTGGGAGCCTTCCGAGTACCCCTACTACTTCCGGGTCCTCGAGACCGCCGACGATTCCTTCCCCTACTACCGCCGCCGCCACGCCTTCTGGAAGCTCTACGGCCTCGACCTCCCCGACGAGGTCCTGCGCGCGCTCTACTACGAGAACGCCTTGCGCGTGATCCCGGGCCTCGACCGGTCGCGTTGGCCGGCCGCGGCGCGCTGACCCGGCGGCGATCCACCCTCCGCGACCCGCCCTCTCCCGTTCGCGCGAACCGTTCGCCCCACTCCGGGACCGTCTCGTCCCCCCGCGCCTCCGCGGGCGCCCGCAGGACTCCGCGGCGGGGAAACTCCGCAAAGTCGGCGCCGTATCTAGCCGGGAAGCAGCCCCGGCTCCGGAAGCGCGCCGCGCCACGGAGTCGACAGCTGCGGGGCTCCCCGCGCGGAGCCCGTTCATCCCGAGCCGACGGAACGGAGCCTGCGACCGATGTCCAAGAGAGCCAAGATCACCCTCTTCGCCGGCGTACCGCTGCTGCTGGTGGCCGGCACCATCGGCCTCAAGTCCCGCACCGGCAAGTCCGACCGGATCGAAGTGCAGACCGCCGCGGTCGAGACCCGCGAGATCGTCCAGACCGTGGTCGCCAACGGCCACATCCAGCCGCAGACCCAGGTCGACATCAGCGCCGACGTCTCCGCCAAGATCACCCGCCTCGCGGTCAAGGAGGGGGACTGGGTCGAGAAGGGCCAGTTCCTGCTCGAGCTCGACCGCGAGCGCTACCTCGCCGAGGTCGAGAGCGCCGAGGCCAACCTCCGCTCGTCCGAAGCCGAGGCGGCGGTGGTCGCCGAGAACCTCGACAAGGCGGGCAAGGACCTCGCGCGCATCCAGCACCTCCTCGGCAAGAACCTCGAGTCGCAGGCCAACCTCGACGCCGCCGCCTCGGCGGTGGGGGTCGAGCGGGCCCGCCTGCGCTCGGCCCTGGACCGCGTCGAGCAGAGCCGCGCCGCCCTCAAGCAGGCGCGCGACGAGCTCTCCAAGACCACGATCTACGCGCCGATGGCCGGCACCGTGTCGAAGCTCAACAAGGAGGTCGGGGAGATCGCCTCGGCTCCCAGTTCCAGGAGGACGTGATCCTGAGATCGTCCAACCTCGCCGGCATGGAGGCCCTGGTCGACGTCGACGAGAACGACATCGTCCTGCTCGCCCTCGGCGACCAGGCGTCGATCGAGGTCGACGCGCTGCCCGGGATCACCTTCGAGGGCCACGTCACCGAGATCGCCAACAGCGCCAAGACCACCGCCCAGGGCACCTCCGACCAGAAGACCGAGTTCGAGGTCAAGATCGCCATCGCGACGCCCGGCACGGAGCTGCGCCCGGGCATGACCGCGAGCGCCGACATCGTCACCGAGATGCGCCCGGGGGCGCTCGGCGTCCCGATCCAGAGCGTCGCGGTGCGCACTCCCGACCAGCTCGGGGTCAAGGTCCCGTCCGAGGGCAAGGACGAGGGCGCCGCGCCGCAGTTCAAGCCGGACAAGGAGGGCTTCGTGCAGGTGGTCTTCGTGGTCGAGGACGGCATCGCCCACGCCAAGCAGGTGAAGACCGGCATCCAGAGCGACACCCACATCGAGCTCGTCGAGGGGATCGCCGCCGGGGAGCAGGTCGTGACGGGCAGCTACCGCGCGATCAGCCGCGACCTCAAAGACGGCGCCAGGGTGGCGGTCGGCGGCGAGGAGGGCAAGTCGTGAACGCCGCGGCGGTCCGTCCGGTCGCGCTCGAACTGCGCGACGTCGTCAAGAACTACGACCTCGAGGGGATCCAGGTCCAGGCGCTGCGCGGGGTCTCGCTGTCGATCGCGGCCAGCGAGTACGTCGCCATCATGGGACCCTCGGGGTCGGGCAAGTCGACGATGATGAACATCGTCGGCTGCCTCGACGCGCCGACCTCCGGCAGCTACCTGCTCGACGGAGAGGACGTCAGCCGTCTCACCGACGACCAGCTCGCCGACATCCGCAACCGGAAGATCGGCTTCGTCTTCCAGACCTTCAACCTCATTCCGCGCGCCGACGTCTTCCGCAACGTCGAGCTGCCGCTGGTCTACGCCGGCGTCTCGCCGGGCGCCCGCAAGCGGCTGGCCGAGGAGGCGATCGCGCGCGTCGGGCTCGCCGACCGCATGCGCCACAAGCCGAACGAGCTCTCGGGCGGCCAGCGCCAGCGCGTGGCCATCGCGCGCGCGCTGGTCAACAACCCGTCGATCCTCCTCGCCGACGAGCCGACCGGCAACCTCGACTCGCGCACCGGAGAGGAGATCCTCGACGTCTTCGCCGGCCTGCACGCCGACGGCAACACCATCATCCTGGTCACCCACGAGGACGACGTCGCCCGCCGCGCGGCGCGGATCGTCCGGCTGCGCGACGGCCTGGTCGAGAGCGACCTGCCGGTCGCCGCCGACCGCGCCGGGGCCCCGCGGCCGGCGGCGCCGCCCGCCGCCCGCTCGCGACGGACGCCGGAGCCGCCACCGGAGCCTGAGATGCGGCGCCGCTGGCTGGAGACGATCGAGGCCGCGCGCATCGCCGCCGCGGCGCTCCGCGCCAATACCGCCCGCGGCGTGCTCACCACGCTCGGCATCGTGATCGGCGTGCTCGGCGTCATCACCACGATGACCGCCGCCAACGGGCTCGCCAACAACTTCCGCGAGAGCGTCTCGGCGCTCGGCTCCGACGTCGTCTACGTCTCGCGCATGCCGTGGATCATCCGCGGCAACTTCTTCGAGTTCCGCAACCGGCCGAACGTCAGCCTGAAGGAGGTCGAGAAGCTCGAGCAGCGCCTCGGCGACGCCGTGGCGGTCAATCCCACCACGCACACCGAGCGCAGCGTCAAGTACGCCTCGCGCGCGATCGACAACATCGACGTGATCGGCACCACCGACAAGCAGATGGTGGTCTCGGCCTCGGTGCCCGAGGCGGGGCGCTTCCTCACCCCGTTCGACGTCCAGGCCAAGCGGCGGGTCTGCGTGATCGGCTCCGAGATCCGCGACCGGCTGTTCGAGGGGGTCGATCCGCTCAACAAGCAGCTGAAGATCGGGCGCGCCACCTTCCGGGTGATCGGGGTCATGGAGAAGCAGGGCAGCGCCGGGTTCTTCGGCGGCCCCAACTTCGACTCGCAGATCTTCGTGCCGATCACCGCCTTCACCAAGTTCTTCGGCGGGGCGCAGCGCAACATCGACATCGCGGTCAAGGCGCCGCCGTCCGTCCCGGTCGCGGACTTCGAGCTCGAGGTGGTCGGCGAGATGCGCAAGGTGCGCAAGCTCGCCCCCGGCGAGCAGGAGAACTTCTCGATCAACAAGATGGACTCCCTGGTCGCGATGTTCAACAACGTCATGGGCGTCGTGCTGCTGGTCGGCATCGTGATCACCGGCATCTCGCTGTTCGTCGGCGGCGTCGGCGTGATGAACATCATGTTCGTCTCGGTCACCGAGCGCACCCGCGAGATCGGCATCCGCAAGGCGATCGGCGCCAGGAAGCGGGCGATCCTCACCCAGTTCCTCATGGAGTCGGCCGCGATCTGCCTGATCGGCGGCCTGATGGGCCTGCTGCTCGCGATCGCCGTCACCGAGATCATCGACCGCACGCTGATGCCGGCGAGCATCTCCCCCGGCATCGTCGTCGTCGCCCTGCTGGTGTCGACCCTGACCGGCGTGGCCGCGGGCATCGTGCCCGCCTACCGCGCCTC
>CAWDOT010000016.1:0-74381 GCA_963803995.1 uncultured Acidobacteriota bacterium | reverse complement strand
CCGCCTCGACCCGATCGAGGCGCTGCGCTACGAATGAGCCGCGCCGTGGAGGTCCGCCGATGAGGATCCGCGAAACCCTGCCGATGGCGCTCGAGGCGATCCGCGCCAACAAGCTGCGCTCGGTCCTCACCCTGGTCGGCATCGTCGCCGGCGTGGCCTCGATCATCGCCGTGATGACCGGCATCTCGGTGATCCAGTCGACGATGGAGGCCGAGCTCTCCGTGCTCGGCACGCAGACCTTCCAGGTCCAGAAATGGCCGGCGGGCGGCTTCGGTCCGCGCGACATCGACTGGCGCAAGATCCAGGCCCGGCCGCCCATCACGGTGGCGGACGCGGAGGCGATCCGCGCCAGGGTGCGGAGCGTCGATCTCGTCGGCGCCGAGCTCTGGCGGTTCGGAGCCACGGCCAGCCACCGCGGCGAGTCCACGGACGGCAACCTCTGGATCGTCGGCGGCGACCCGCAGTACGCGCCGAACAACACCCACCTGGTGGGCCTCGGGCGGAACCTGACCGACGAGGACGTGCGCGTCGGGCGCAAGGTCGCGGTGATCGGCTACGCGCTCGCCGACCGGCTCTTCCCGTTCGTCGATCCGCTCGACCAGGAGATCAAGGTCGACGGCCGCAAGTACACCGTGGTGGGCGTCTTCGAGGAGAAGAAGTCGGCCACCGGCGGGAACTTCGACAACTACGTCCTGGTCCCGATCAGCACCTGGATCCGCGCCTACGGCTGGCGCGACAGCGACGGCAACCGCGAGCGCTCGGTCAACATCACCGTGCGCGCGCTCACGCCGCAGCTGCTCGACGAGGCGCTCGAGGAGACCAAGGCGGTGCTGCGGGTCCCAGCGCGGCGTCCGCCCGGGCGAGGACGACAACTTCGACATCTTCACCAACGACAGCCAGATCAAGTCGTTCAACAAGGCGACCTTCGGCGTCAAGCTGGGCGCCTTCGTGATCGGCATCATCGCCCTGGTGGTGGCCGGCATCGGCATCATGAACATCATGCTGGTGTCGGTCACCGAGCGGACCCGCGAGATCGGCATCCGCAAGGCGCTCGGCGCCAAGCGCCGCCATGTGCTCGCCCAGTTCCTGCTCGAAGCCGTGCTCCTGTGCAACCTCGGGGGCATCATCGGCGTGATGGTCGGCTTCGGGCTGGGCAACCTGGTCACGATCTTCACCGACTTCCCGATCCACGTCCCGCTGGGCTGGGCGGTGAACGGCCTGGTCTTCTGCACCGTCGTCGGCCTGACCTTCGGCATGTGGCCGGCGATGAAGGCCTCGAAGCTCGCTCCGATCGAAGCCCTGCGCTGGGAGTAAGCGCGGGCCGCGCCGGCCACGGCCGCCACGCCTGTGGTGGAATCACCGCGTGCCGCCGCGCGCTCCGCTGCCGATCGACGAGGTCCTCCCCGAGTTGCTCGGCGCCCTCGCGGCGCGCGGCAACGCCGTGCTCCACGCGCCGCCGGGCGCCGGCAAGACGACGCGGGTGCCGCCGGCGCTCGCCGACGCGGGGCTCGCGGGGCCGGGTCAGGTCGTCGTGCTCGAGCCGCGCCGGGTCGCGGCGCGCGCGGCGGCGCGGCGGATCGCCGCCGAGCGGGGCTGGACGCTCGGCCGCGAGGTCGGCTGGTGGATCCGCTTCGAGCGGCGCTTCCGCGCCGACACCCGCGTCGTCTTCGCCACCGAGGGCATCGTCGTCCGCTGGCTGCAACGCGACCCCTTCCTCGAGGGCGTCGGCGCGCTGGTCTTCGACGAGTTCCACGAACGCGCCCTGGCGGCCGATCTCGCGCTCGCGCTCGCCCGCCAGGTGCAGCAGGACGCGCGACCCGATCTGAAGCTGGTCGCGATGTCCGCGACGCTCGACACCGGCCCCCTCGCGGCTTTTCTCGGTGACGCGCCGGTCGTGCGCAGCGACGGCCGTCTCCATCCGGTCGAGACCCGCCTCCTCGATCGCCCCGACGACCGCCCGCTGCCGGCCCAGGCCGCCTCGGCCGTCCGCCGCGCGCTCGCCGAGACCGGCGGCGACCTGCTCGTTTTCCTGCCCGGCCTCGGCGAGATCCGCCGCGTCGAGGAGGCGCTCGCGCCGCTCGCCGCCGAACGGGACCTCGCGCTCTGCCCCCTCTACGGCGACCTGCCGATCGATGCCCAGGACGCGGCGCTGCGGCCGGGCCCGCGCCGGCGGATCGTGCTCGCGACCAACGTCGCCGAGACCTCCGTCACCGTCGAAGGGGTCCGCGCGGTGGTCGACTCCGGCCTCGCCCGTCAGCTCCGCTTCGACCCGGCGACCGGCCTCGACCGCCTGGAGACCGTGCGCATCGCGCGCTCCGCCGCCGACCAGCGCGCCGGGCGCGCCGGCCGCGAGGCCCCCGGCCTCTGCCTCCGCCTCTGGACCGCCGCCGACGACCTCGCGCTGCGCCCCTTCGAACCGGCGGAGATCCGCCGCGTCGACCTCGCCGGCGCCGTCCTCGAAGTCGCCGCCTGGGGGACGCCCGACCCCCGCACTTTTCTCTGGTTCGAGGCCCCCGAGCCCGCCCGCCTCGAGCGCGCGATGGCCGAGCTCACCGACCTCGGCGCGCTCGACCCGAACGGCATCACCCCGCTCGGCCGGCGCCTCGCCGCGCTCCCGCTCCCGCCCCGGCTCGGCACGCCTGATGATCGAGGGCGAGCGGCTGGGCGTCGAGCAGGACGCCGCGCTGCTCGCCGCGCTCCTCTCCGAGCGCGACCCGGGGAGATCCGAGCGCAGAGACCATCGAGCGGGATCCGGCTCCGACCTGCTCGACCGCCTCGACTCGCTCCGCTCGGCGAGGTCGGCGGACTCCTCCACGCTCTTCCATCTAAGGGACGAGCTGCTCGGCATCCTGCGCCGGCGGGGCGACGATGACTCCGGCAAACCGCCACTGTCGCCCTCGCCCGCTCCGTCGACGACTTCGCCGACCGAGCGGCAGCGAGCCACCGCCGCTTCGTCCTCCTCGACCCCCTTCTCTGGAGCAGTTCGCAGCGCAACCGCTGCGGGTTCCGAGCGGGAGCGAGCCACGATCCGCGGCGTTTCGCCTGCCGGCGCGGCCGGGGGACTGGGACGCGAGGAAGCACTTCTGCGCGCCATCGCCGCGGCCTATCTCGACCGCCTCTGCCGGCGGCGCGAGGCGGGGTCGGACCGCGCGGTGATGGTCGGCGGGCGGGGCGTGCGGCTGGGACGCGAGAGCGCGGTGCGCGACGCCGAGCTGTTCGTCGCGGTCGCGCTCGACGCCGGCCGCGCCGGCGAGCGCGCCGAGGGCCTCGTGCGCGCCGCCTCGGCGGTCGACCGCGCCTGGCTGCCACCCGAGCTGGTCCACGCAACGCGCGAACTCGCGTGGGACGACGCGCGCGAGCGCGTCGTCGCCCGCGCCGTCGTCCGCTTCGAGGACCTGGTCCTCGAGGAGAAGGAGATCCCGATCCACGACCCCGAGGCCGCCGCCACCCTTCTCGCTGATCGCGCCACGGCCGAGCTCGATCGCGCGCTGGACCTCGGAGAAGAAAGGCGAAAAGACCTGAGAAAGAGAATGGAGTTCCTGGGGCCCCTGCGGCCCGAGCTTCAGCTTCCGTCGTGGGACGATCGTCTGCGCGAGCTGCTCCCCCAGATCGCCTCCGGCAGACGCTCCTACGCCGAACTGCGTGCCTTTCCCTTAGATGAGCTTTTCCTGGGAAGCCTGGACCGCCACCAGCGCCTCGCGCTCGAGCGCGAGGCCCCGGAGCGGATCGAGGTCCCGTCGGGGAGTCGCGTCCGGATCAACTACTCGGACCCGGAGCGTCCCGTGCTCGCGGTAAAGATCCAGGAGCTCTTCGGCCTCGCCGAGACGCCGCGCATCGCGGGCGGCCGGGTGCCGCTCCTGCTCCACCTGCTCGCCCCCAACGGCCGCCCGCAGCAGGTCACCCACGACCTCGCGAGCTTCTGGGCCAACACCTATCCGCAGGTGAGGAAGGAGCTCGCCGGCAGGTATCCGAAACACGCCTGGCCCGAGTACCCCGCGACCGCGCGCCCCGAGCGCCGGCTGCGGCGGCCGCGCTGACCTGACCGCTCCCGCCCGGTGACGAGAGGTCCCCGCTACGGTCCGCCGGGCACGCCGACTGCGAGGTCCCAGACGCCGACGCCGCCGCTCTCGAAATCATCCTTGAAGAGGAGCCCGCAGGACCAGCGGGCGGCGTGGGACGAGACTCTCCCTCCCGCGGTTGAGAATTCTCCGCCGACCCAGAGCGCCGGCCCACTGCCGTCGTCGTAGGAGCGCAGAGCGTAGGCCTGGCCGCTCAACCCGAGGCCCGAAGGGTCGGGCGGGCTCGACCAGGCGCTCCCGTCCCAACGCGCAATTCTCTCGACCGGGGAACCGCCCGCCTGCGTGAACAGGCCGACCGCGTACAGCGCGGGTCCGTCGCCGTCGTCGTAGGAGGCGAGCGCCCAAACGGTGTTGTCGACGCCGTTGCCGGACGGGCCGGAGAGCGCGGACCAGTCCGAACCGCTCCAGCGCGCGACGCGGTTCGCCTCGAGTCCACCCACGTGGGTGAACCAGCCGCCCGCGAAGAGCGCCGAGCCGCCGCCGTCGTCGTGCACCGCGAGTGCGTTCACGCTGTTGTCCGGGCTCACGCCCCCCACCGTCGACCAGCCGGTGCCATTCCATCGTGCCAGGTTGAGCGCCGGCGTCACGGAGAGATCGAAGTAGCCGCCGATGTAGAGATCGGGGCCACCGCCGTCGTCGAAGACTTGGAAGGCGTAGATCTCGCTGTTCTCGAGAGTGGTGTCGGGCGGCGAGAACGGACCGATCAGGGCATGCCAGACCGAGCCGTCCCAGCGCGCGACCCCATGGGCGGTGAGCCCCCCCGCGGCATCGAACCACCCACCGGCATACAGATGGGCGCCGGAGCCGTCGTCATGGCTCGCAAGGGCGAAGACGCCTCCGTTCGTTCCCTGCGCTCCGCCGGTCCCCACCGTCAGCCAGTCGGTCCCGTTCCAGGCGACGACGTTCGCGCCCGGCTGGCTGAAGAATCCCCCGGCATAGAGCTTCGGCCCCGAGCCGTCGTCGTGCACCGCGAGCGCCATCGCCCTCCAGTTGAGGGCGACTCCCAGGGCGTTCTTCACCGCCGTCCAGCTCTGGCCATCCCAGCGCGCGAGGTAATCCGCCGCCACCGAGCCCACCTGGCGGAATTCCCCTCCCGCGAAGAGCCGGGGGCCGTCCCCTTCGTCGAAGACCGCCCAGGCGAAGACGTCGCCGTCGAACCCCTGGCCCCACCGGTTCTCGAGCGCGCGCCAGGTCTGGGCGGGCAGCCCGTTCCAGCGCGCGATGCGCCGCGCTGTCACGCCTCCGCCGTTCACGAACTGACCGCCCGCGTAGAGCTCGTATCCGAGCTCGCCGAGGGCCCAGACCGGCAGGTCCATGCCCGCCATCGAGCTCCCGATCTGCCCCGACCAGGCCGAACCGGTCCACACCGCCAGGTTCTTCGCCGGCTGGCCGCCGGCGTACTCGAACTCGCCGCCCGCATAGAGACGGCGGTCCATGCCGTCGTCGTACACGTAGAGCGCTCGGACCCTCCCGGTCTGGCCGCTCGGAAAGAACACGCCGAGGCCCATGGCGCTCCAGGTTCCGGAGCTCCAGCGCGCGATGGCCCGGCAGACGATGCCGTCGCCGGCGTGCTCGAACTCGCCGCCGACATAGAGCGTGCCGCCCTCGGCCTCCAGGGCCCGCACCGTGCCGTCGACGCCGTTCGACGCGCCGCTGCCGACGCTCGTCCAGGTCGTGCCGTTCCAGCGCGCGATGTTCTTCGCGGCCCCGTCGGACGAGGACGTGAAGGAGCCGCCGACGAACAGCTTGTAACCGGTCCCGCCATCGAGGGCCCGTTCGAGCGCGTAGACCGGTCCGCTCACCCCGGGAACTGCTACGACGCTGGAACCGACGGTCTCCCAGGAGGTGCCGTTCCAGCGCGCGACGTGCCCGACCGACTCGCCGCCCGCATGGGAGAACGCCCCCCCGACGTAGAGCTTCGAGCCGGAACCGTCGTCGTGACTGATCAGCGCGTGGACCGGGCCGTCGATCCCGTCGAGGGTGGACCACCCGGCGGCGTCCCAGCGCGCGACGTGCGAGGCCGCGAGGCCGCCCGCCGTCGTGAAGTCGCCGCCCACGTAGAGCGCCCCGGCGTGCACCGCGAGCGCGAGGACGTTCGAGTTCGTGCCGACGACTCCGCCCGGCCCGTTCAGCGGCGACCAGCTCGTGCCGTCCCACCTCGCGATGTGGTTCACGACCTGGTCGCCCGCAGCCCCGAACTCGCCGCCGACGTAGAGCCTGGACCCTGAACCGTCGTTGTAGACCGCGAAAGCGCGCACTGTCCCGTCGAGGTCCGCGAAGAAGTAGTTGCCGGACCACTCGCAACCGGCGGCGAGCGCCACGGCGACGCCCGCTGACGAATCCGACTCCGGTCCCAGGGCCAGGGCACCCTCCGGCAGGCGGTCGAGCTCGAGCACCGTGTAGCCGGGATCGACAACGCGGATCGCCACGATCTCCTCCCCGGCGTCACGCAGTCCGTCGCGGTCGGCATCGCCCCAGGCCTGGATCTCCAGCGGCTCGGCGCCGCTCCAGCGCACCGCGATCCGTGCCGGCGCGCCCGCCGCGGCGGCGCCGAGGCAGGAAGCTGTCAGCCGGCCCGAAGGCGGCCCCCCTTCGGAAGCGAGCGCGGGGGAGATCGAAAGCGGGAGCGACAGGATCGCGAGGATTCCGAGACCAAGCTTCATAGAGCCCTCCACTCTTTCCTGCAGCGGTGCGGGTTCTCCCAGGCTGCCGCGCCTCGCTGAGCGCCGGATCGCTAGGGCCCGCCCGGCACGCCGACTGCCAGATCCCAGGCGTTCGTGCCGCCGCCCTCGAAGTCGTCCTTGAAGAGGAGCCCGCAGGACCAGCGGGCGACGTGGGACGAGACTCTGCCGCCTGCGGAGTAGAAATACCCTCCGACCCAGAGCGCCGGTCCACTGCCGTCGTCGTAGGAGCGCAGTGCGAGGGGCAGACCGTTCAACCCGAGGCCCGATGGGTCGGGAAGGGCCGACCAGGCGCTCCCGTCCCAACGCGCAATCCTCTCGGCCGGGGAACCGCCCGCCTGCGTGAACAGGCCGGCGGCGTAAAGTGCTGGGCCGTCGCCGTCGTCGTAGGCGGCGAGCGCCCAGACAATGTCGTTGGTCCCGTTGCCGGCCGGGCCATCAAGGGTCGACCAGACCGAGCCGCTCCAGCGCGCGACCCGGTTCGCCTCGAGTCCGCCCAGGTGGGTGAACCAGCCACCCGCGAAGAGCGCCGCGCCGCCGCCGTCGTCGTGCACCGCGAGCGCATTCACTGCGTTGTCCGGGCTCACGCCCCCCACCGTCGACCAGGAGCTGCCATTCCATCGCGCGAAATTCTGCGCGGGCGTCACGGAGAGATCGAAAAAGCCGCCGACGTAGAGATCGGGGCCACCGCCGTCGTCGAAGACTTGCAGGGCGTAAATCTCGCTGTTCTCGAGAGTGGTGTCGGGCGGCGAGAACGGACCGACCAGGGCCTGCCAGGCCGAGCCGTCCCAGCGCGCGACCCCATGAGCCGTGACCCCACCCGCGGCGTCGAACCGCCCTCCGGCATAGAGCTGGGCTCCGGAACCATCGTCGTAACTGGCGAGAGCGTAAACGTCGGAGTTCATTCCCTGCGCGTCCCCGGCTCCCAGGGTCATCCAATCGCTCCCGTCCCAGGCGACGACGCGCGATCCGGGTTGGCTGAAGGCCCCGCCCGCATAGAGCTTCGGCCCCGAGCCGTCGTCGTGCACCGCGAGCGCCAGCGCTGGCCAGTTGAGCTCGACTCCCGACGCGTTCCTCACCGCCGTCCAACTCTCACCATCCCAGCGCGCGAGATACTCCGCCGACACCACGCCCACCTGGCGGAATTCCCCTCCCGCGAACAGCCGGGCGCCGTCCCCCTCGTCGTAGACCGCCCAGACACTGACGCCGCCGTCGAACCCCTGGCCCCAACGGTTCTCGAGAGCCCGCCAGGTCTGCGTGGGCAGCCCGTTCCAGCGCGCGACGCGCCGCGCAGTCACGCTTCCGGCGTTCACGAAAACACCGCCCGCGTACAGCTCGTATCCGAACTCCCCGAGGGCCCAGACCTTCTTGCTCATTCCCGCCATCGAAGTGCCGATCTGTCCCGTCCAGGCCGAGCCGCTCCACGCCGCAAGGTTCTTCGCCGGCTGGCCCCCCGCGTACTCGAACTCGCCGCCCGCATAGAGACGGCGGTGCATGCCATCGTCGTATACGTACAGCGCATAGACCCGACCGGTCTCGCCGGTCGTCAGGAACATGCCGCTATCCAGGGCGTTCCAGGCTCCCGTGCTCCAGCGCGCGATGGCCCGGCAGACGATGCCGTCGCCAGCGTGCTCGAACTCGCCGCCGACATAGAGCGTGCCGCCCTCGGCCTCCAGGGCCCAGACCGTGCCGTCGACGCCGTCCGACGCGCCGGCGCCGACGCTCGTCCAGGCTGTGCCGTTCCAGCGCGCTATGTTCTTCGCGGCCCCGTCGGACGAGGACGCGAAGGAGCCGCCGACGAACAGCTTGTAACCGGCCCCGCCATCGATGGCCCGTTCGAGCGCGTGGACCGGTCCGCTCACCCGGGAAGGGCTACGACGCCGGACCCGACGGTCTCCCAGGAGGTGCCGTTCCAGCGCGCGATGTTCCCGACCGACTCGCCGCCCGCGTGCGAGAACGCCCCCCCGGCGTAGAGCTTCGAGCCGGAACCGTCGTCGTGATCGATCAGCGCGTTGACCTGGCCGTCGATTCCATCGACGGTGGACCATCCAGTGGCGTCCCAGCGCGCAACGTGCGAGGCCGCGAGGCCGCCCGCCGTCGTGAAGCCTCCGCCCACGTAGAGAGCTCCGGCGTACACCGCGAGCGCGTTCACGTTCGAACTCGCGCCGACGACTCCACCCGGGCCGCCCAGCGGCGACCAGCTCGTGCCGTCCCACCTCGCGATGTAGTTCACGACCCGGTCGCCCGCAGTCCCGAAATCGCCGCCGACGTAGAGCCTGGACCCTGAACCGTCGTCGTAGACCGCGAACGCGCGCACCGTTCCGTCGAGGTCCGCGAGAAAGTAGTCGCCAGACCACTCGCAACCGCCGGCGAGCACCACGACGACGCCCCCTGGAGAATCCGTCTCCGGACCCACGACCAGGGGCGCCTCCGGCAGCCGGTCGAGCTCGAGCACCGGTGAAGCCGGGATCCACGACGCGGATCGCCACGATCTCCTCGCCCGGATCGCGCACCCGGTCGCCGTCGGTGTCGCCCCAGGCGACGAGGCCCAGGGCTTCGTCGCCCGACCAGCGCACTGCGAGCCGCGCGGGCGCACCCGCCGCGGAAGCGCCGAGGCACGAGGCCTGCAGCCGAGGTGGGTCGGCGGGTTCGGTGGCTGCGGCGGCGAGAGGTGACGAGGAGAGGACCGCTATCGGAAGCAGAAGCACGACCGGAAACCGGAACATGTGCTGCGCCCCTTTCGGGAGACTCGACAGAGGTCAAGGTAGCACCCGGTCACCACCCCCTCCCCACCTGCCCGGGCGGGCCAGAGCCCGCCCCCCCCAGCCATCGATGGAAGCGCTGGGTTACGCTACGCAGGCTCGCACGGGAGGCCCGAAGTGACGCGACCCGGCTGGGACCAGTACTACCTCGACATCGCGCGCGCGGTCGCGGCGCGCTCGAACTGCCGGCGGCGGCAGGTCGGCGCTCTCGTGGTGGTCGACAACGCGATCATCGCGACCGGCTACAACGGCACACCCGTCGGCGTGCGCAACTGCATCGACGGCGGCTGCCCGCGCTGCGCCTCGGACGCGCCGGTCGGCGCCGGCTACGACTCCTGCATCTGCGTCCACGCCGAGCAGAACGCCATCGTCTTCGCCGCCCGCCACGGCAACGCGACGCAGGGCGGCACCCTCTACTCCACGCTCCGCCCCTGCTTCGGCTGCCTCAAGGAGGCGATCCAGGCCGGCATCCGCCAGATCGTCTTCGCCGAGCCGATGGTCTACGACCAGGAGCTCGAGTCGCTCTATCAGCGCCTGGTCGGCGAGTCGGGCGTCGGCCTGCGCGCGCACGCGGGCTAGTCGGGCCGCGCCGCGCGCCGGCGCCCTTGCTATCCTGATTCGCGATGAGCTCCGCACGCGTTTTCGACAGGGTCTCCGACGCCGTCGGCGAGACGCCGATGGTGCGTCTGTCCCGGGCGGTGCCCGGTTTCACGGGCGAGGTCTACGCCAAGCTCGAGTTCCTGAACCCGATGGGCAGCATCAAGGACCGGATCGCCCGTCACATGGTCCGCCAGGCGCTCGCCGACGGCCGGCTGAAGCCGGGCGGCACGGTGATCGAGGCCTCCTCGGGCAACACCGCGATGGGCCTCGCGATGATGGCGATCGAGCAGGGGCTGCGCTGCGTGATGGTGGTCCGCCGGCAGACCAGCCGCGAGAAGCGCGATGCGCTCGCCGCGCTCGGCGTCGAGCTGGTCCTGGTCGACGGCGACCTGCCGCCCGAACACCCGGAGAGCTACAACCGGATGGCGCGGCGCCTCGCCGGGGAGATCCCCGGCGCCTTCTTCCCCGACCAGCACAACAACCGCGAGAACAACCGCGCGCACTACGAGACGACCGGCCCCGAGATCTGGAGGCAGATGCAGGGGCGGATCGACTGGTTCGTCGCCGGCATCGGCACCGGCGGCACGATCTCCGGCGTCGCGCGCTACCTCAAGGAGCAGGACCCGAAGGTGAAGGTCCTCGCCGTCGACATCCAGGGCTCGGTCTTCACCGAGTGGTTCAGGAGCGGCCGGCCCGTGCCCCCGGGTCATTCGTTCGTCGAGGGACTGGGCGACGAGGAGATCATCGCCTGCCCCGAGTTCGAGCGGATCGATGAGATGGTGCAGGCGACCGACCGCGACGCGTTCCACGCCGTGCGCGAGCTGGCGCGGAGCGAGGCGATCTTCGCCGGCGGCTCCTCGGGCGCCACCCTCTGGGGCGTGCGCCAGCTCGCCGCCCGGCTCGACTCCCCGCGCGCATCGCCACCATCTTTCCCGACTCGGGCAACCGCTACCTGTCGACGATCTACAGCGACGAGTGGCTGCGGGAGAAGGGGCTGTGCTCTAGCGAACCTCCGCAAGCCTTCGAAGTGCAGGGTTCGATCCCCGGCGAAAAGCTTCCATAGAAGGGGTTGGGTTGCGGGCAGCCACGGCGTTCCGAGGCGCGCTCGAACTCGCGCCAGGACGCTGGACGCCGCTGCCCTTCCCTGCTCCGGGGTTCGTCGCTTCCGCCCTTTCGCCTGGTCATGCTGAGCGGAGCGAAGCATCTCGGTGCCGGGGGCTGGAACGAGGCCGTAGGCGTCGAGATCCTTCGCTGCGCTCAGGATGACGAATCCGGGGGTCGCGGGCGGTCTCGCTTCGTCCGTTACAGGCCGCCGTGAAACGCCGCTCCATTCGAGCCCCGGCCACGGGCTCGCCACGGCAGCCCGCCCTGCCTTTCCCTTCTATGGTCTTTGCTTCTTCGCCTTCCCCGAGCCTACCGGTGGACCCGATCCGGTCGCCGCGACTTGGGGCCAGGAGGCTCAGGCCGGAACCAGGCGACCCGGGGGCGGGGGTTCGATCGTGCCGGCGGCGCGTGAGGTGGTCGATCACGCAGTCGGCGATCAGCGCGTCGCGCGCGATCTCGCGGCCGTTGCGGAACGGGAGGTAGCGGTCGCCCCCCTCGGCGAGGAAGCTGTTGGTCGCCACCCGATAGAGGCGATCCTCGCCGAGCGGCTGGTCGCCGACGCGCAGGTCGACCACCCGGCTCCCCGCCGGCCTCGCCAGGTCGTAGACCGCGCGCAGCCCGGAGACCTGGACCATGCCGGCCGAGAGCGAGACGCCCTGCTCGACGACGGCGCGCAGATCGCGCCCGGAGAGCTCGAGCGCCACCACGCTGTTGAGGAACGGCAGCGCGTCGAGGACGTGGCCGCGGTGGAGGCCGCCCTCGGGCAGATCGGCGCGCAGGCCGCCGGCGTTGGTGATGCCCACCTCGCAGGCGACCCGTTCGCGCATGACGTCGGCGACGAAGCCGCCGAGCGGCGACTCCCGGTTGTACTTGCGGATGAAACGGCGCGTCGCGCGCCCGAGCTCCGGCCCGATCTGCGGCGCGACGACTTGCCGGTAGTGCGCCACGCGGCTGGCGACCGCCGCATGGGCCGGCAGCTCGTCGCTCCAGACCTTGAGCAGCTCGCCCCGGTGCCCGACCACCTTGCGGTCCCGCACCTGGAGCCGGAGCACGCCCAGGCGGGTGCCGTAGCCGTAGGTCTGGACCAGCAGCGTGCCGGTCTCCGGGTGGACGATCGGCGTCTCGATGCCGCGGTGGGAGTGCGCGGCAATGTAGACGTCGATACCCGGCACCTGGCCGCAGAAGGCGAGGTCCTCGTCGAGCGGGCGTTGCACGCTCGGGTCGTTCTCGGCATCGGTCTGCATCGGACCGGGCAGGCCCTGGTGGGCGAGGACGACGACGACGTCGACCGCCGGGCGCAGCGCCTCGACGCAGGCGGCGGTCTCCTCCACCGGATCGGTGAAGGCGAGCTCGGCGACCTTCGAGGGCATGATCGTGAAGCGGGCGGCGCGCCAGCCCATGACGCCGACGACGCCCAGGCGGACACCGTCCCGCTCGAGGATCGTGTACGGGCGGCAGAACGGAACGCAGGCCCCCTTGTAGCGGACGTTGCAGCAGAGGATCGGGAAGGGCACGCGCGTGATCTGCCGCTCGAAGACCTCCCAGCCGTAGTCGAACTCGTGATTGCCGACGCCCATCGCGTCGTAGCCCATCACGGTCATCATCTCCATCAGCGCCTCGCCCTGGGTGAGCAGCGACATCGTGCCCGTGAACATGTCGCCGGAGTCGAGCAGGAAGCTGGTCTTCGCCGCAGCGCGCTCGCGCTCGATCAGGGCGGCGAGGTGGGCGGCACCGCCCAGCCTCGGCGAGCCTTCGAGCCAGTAGGCGGGGATCGGGTCGAACGCGCTGTGGAAGTCGTTGGTGTAGAGCAGCGTCAGCTCGTGCTCGCCGCCGCCGAGCCGTCCGACGTCCGAGAACAGCTGGCCGAGCAGGCGGGAAGCCGAAGCGGGGGCCAGCGCGGCGAGCCAGGTGAAAGTCCGGCGCGAAATCGGATTCATGACGGCCGACAGTCTAGCGCCCGGCCTCCGGATCCGCCGCTCGCCGTCGCGGGTCGTGCCCGCGGAGAGAAGCTCCAGAGAACGAAGGACCGGCCAGGCGTCGTCCGGCCCTGTCGCCGTCAGTGGAACCGCCGGAGAGAAGCTCCAGAGAAGAAGGGACCCACGGAGCATGGGCAGGCCCTGTCACCGCGGGTGGTGCCGGCGGAGAGAAGCTCCAGAGAAGGAGGACCCGACGAAGCGTCGGCTGGCCCTCTCACCGTCGGTGGTGCCGTCGGAGAGAAGCTCCAGATAAGGACTGCTCGGCGGGTCGCCGCGGTGCCTGAAGGACGAAGTCGAAGTCCAGGAACCCGCGCCGCCCGGCCCACAGGCCCGGAGGTCCCCTCCTGCTTCCCAGCCCCCTGTGAGCGGCGCTTCGAAGGCCGCCTCCTCCAGGTACCCTACCGATCAGGGACTCTTCCTTCTCTGGTCTTTTCCTTCCCGGGGGCCCTCGTCCGAAAAACAGAAGGGGCAGACACCGAGGTGCCTGCCCCTCTCTTGCTTCCTCCGCCCGCGGCGGAGGACCGCGGGATCAGCGCCTGACGATCGAACCCAGGACCGCGCCGCCGATCACGCCGTGGATGACGCCGATGCCGCCCCAGCACCAGGAGAGGTAGTAGGGGAAGTCGGCGATCACCAGCGGGTTGTAGAAGTTCGTGAAGAAGGTCGCGAGACCGAAGAAGAGGCCGAACATCGCGCCCCCCTGCCAGCCATCCGCCCAGCTCGAGCGCGTCTTCGCGAAGAGCGCGGCGACGCAGATCCCGATCAGGATCGCCGCCGCGAAGAAGTAGCCGGGATTGGCCTGCGTCTGGCTGAACACGGTGTCGTACTTCTTGTAGGTGTTCGCCATCACCTGACCGTGCAGCACGAAGTCGACCAGGTTGACGACGATCCCACTGACGATGCCACCGGCGAGGATGCGGCCCCAGTTCATGGTCCCCCCTAGTCCGCCGGGGCCGTCGAGCGCCTCCGGCACGGTTTGCTGGAAATCGGAGGAACCCTAGCGCCGCCCCGACAGCCAGGCAAGCCCGTCCGCCCCGCGCGGTTCCCTCCTGCCCCGCGCCGCCGCAAGCTCGTTCGCGACGCGAACAAGGGGGACAGGCACGTCACAGAGATGGCGTGCCTGTCCCCAGTTTGTCTACTTTTCAGGACAGGGGCTCGAAGCGGCCCTGGAAGAAGCGGAGGTCCTTCGGCTCGTAGGTGAAGCGCAGCCCGCGGATCGACTCGCGGCGCTGGTAGAGGCGGACGATGCCGTCGGCGACCGCCTTGAGGTGGTCGTCGCTGTAGACGCGCCGCGGCAGGGTCAGCCGCACCAGCTCGAGCGCAGGGCGGTAGTTCTTGCCGGAGTGGTCGCGCCCCTTCGAGACGTTGCCGCGCTCCATCGCCCGGACGCCGGTCTCGAGGTAGATCTCGCCGGCCAGCCGCTGCGCCGGGTACTCGTCCTGATCGACGTGCGGCAGGAAGCGCTTGACGTCGAGGAAGACCGCGTGGCTGCCGGTCGGCTCGACCACCGGCACGCCGGCCGCCTTGAGCCAGCCGGCGAGACGCGCCGACTGCTCGACGCGCGAGCGGATGTAGTGGTCGTCGACCATCTCGCGCAGCCCCTGCGCCATCGCCGCGAGGTCGGCGGCCGGCAGGCCGCCGTCGCGCACGCCGCCCTCGTAGATCCGGATCTTCGCCTCGGCAGCGCGCGCCCACTCGGCGTTGTCCTTGAAGGTGAGCAGGCCGCCGATGTTGATCAGGTAGTCCTTCTTGCCGGAGACGGTCGCGCCGTCGCCGTAGAGCATCATCTCGCGCAGGATCTCCTTGACCTTCGTCGAGTGGAAGCGCGGGTCGTGCTTCTGGATCAGGTAGGCGTTCTCGACCGCGCGGGTGGCGTCGAACAGGACCGGGATCCCCTGCGCGCTGCAGTAGGCGTAGACCTCGCGCAGGTTGTCCATCGATACCGGCTGGCCGCCCGCCATGTTCACCGAGAACTCGAAGGAGATGTAGGCGATGCGCGCGGCGCCATGCTCGCGGACCTGCGCGTCCAGCTTGCCGAGATCGATGTTGCCCTTCCAGTGGAACTCGGAGGTCGGATCGTGCGCCGCGTCGACGATCACGTCGACGAAGACGCCGCCGGCGAGCTCCTGGTGGGCCTTGGTCGTCGTGAAGTACATGTTGCCGGGCACGAGCTGGCCGGGCTTGATCAGCACCTCGGAGAGGATCTGCTCCGCGGCGCGCCCCTGGTGCGTCGGCAGCACGTGCTCGTAGCCGTAGACCTCGCGTACCGCGGCGGCGAAGTCGAGATAGGCGTCGCTGGTCGCCGGCGTCGGCAGCGCGGCGTCGTAGGCGGCCCACTGCGCGGTCGACATCGCGGTCGTGCCCGAGTCGGTCAGCAGGTCGATCGAGACCTCCGCCGAGCGGAGCAGGAAGGTGTTCCAGCCCGCCTCGCGGATCGCGCGCGCGCGCTGCTCGCGCGTCGTGCGGGCGATCGGCTCGAGGGTGTGGACGACGTAGGGCTCGCAGTCGAAGGCGTAGCTCTCGAGGTCGGCGAAGAAGGAGCGGAAGCGGAGCTCGTCGTGCCATTCGCCGTCGCGCTCGACCTCGAGCGGCGCCACCCGGTCGCGCTGGCCAAAGAGGGCGATCAGCGCGTCGGCGACCTGGTCGAGCTGGGTGTTGGTCATCGCCTGGCGCGGGATCTGGACCGGCAGCAGCGTGTCGCGGCCGATCAGCCCCTGGACCAGGGCCCGCACGCCGGAGGTCTGGTAGAGCGCGCAGGCGAGCGCGTGGGCCGGGTGCTCGCCGACGTGCGGCAGGAACTCCGCGGACCGGAGGTAGGCGCCGTCGCAGCCCCGCTCGAGCGGGATGCCGGCCGCGCGCAGCCGCTCGGTGAAGCGCTCGGTCTGGTGCATGACCCACTGCACCCCGGCCTCGTCGCACATCTCGGCGAGGCCGCGGGCGAGCACCTCCATCGTGCGCCCCGCCATGCCGCCGTAGGTGTGCAGCCCCTCGAACAGCACCACGTCGTTGATGAAGTGCTCGTGGTCGGCCGGGTTGTCGGTGGCGAGGAAGCCGCCGGTGTTGGCGCGCGGGTCCTGGGCGCCGTCCATCAGAACGACGTGGGCGGTCTTGGCGATCGACTTGACGATCTCGGCGATCGTGCGATCCGCCATGCCCGGCTCGTGGCGCTGGATGTACCAGGCGTTCTCGATCACCCGCGAGACGTCGAGCACGAGGCGCAGGCCCTCGCGGTCGGCCAGCGCGCGCACGGCGCGCAGGTTCGCCAGGCTGAACGGATGCTGGCCGTCGGCGAAGGCCTGGCCGCCGATGAACGGCGGTTTCGACGCGGCGACCAGCGCCTCCAGGCGGCCGAGGTCGTAGTTGCCGGTGAAGAGCGGCTCGGCGTGGTCCCGGGCGTCCTGGATCTCGATGCCGCGCGGGGCGTGCAGGTCGATGCGGCCACGGGCGTTCGAGGGCAGGGTCTGCCCCGCCTGCGCGAAGGCGCGCAGCAGGAGCTTCACCGCGCCCAGCGAGTTGTGCGTCGGGCAGACGTAGGTCTGGCCCAGGACGTTCGTGATCACCCCGTTCAGCGTCTCGAAGTTGCGCGCGCCGGCGTAGGCCTCGTCGCCGACGAGCTGGCCGGCGAGCTGCTCCTGGGTCATCGCGCTGGTGCCGTAGGAGACCATGTCGAAGGTCACGTGCGAGGGCGTCAGCTGGAAGACGTTGAAACGGGCCGTCGCGAGGTTGCGCTTGCGCTCCTCGAGCGAAGGGAAGGCGATCGGGCGGATGGTCTTGAACTTGTGCGGCTCGTGAATGGGCGAGCTGAATGCCGTCATGGCAGGGATCTCCTACGGAACCAGAAAATTGTAGGAAGCCAGGGGGGTTCGAATGAAGCGCTTCCCTGAGCCATGATTGCATTCTTGCTTAACATTCTTCTGTAGAATCTTCCCGGCGCAAGTCTTTGTCTCCCGCCAAGCCCCGGCGGCTTGTGGCAAGCCCATCGAAGAAAGGCCTTCTGTTGAAGGGGGTGCCGGCGATCCGCCTCGCTCCGTCGCTCGAACGCCCGGGCTCCGGCTGCGCCCGAAGATGGCCGACCGCGCCGGTACGCGCCTTTGCCTCTGCCGCAGCCACCGCCGCCGCGTCGACCCGACGCCGACTCAGACACCGCCCCCTTCTATGGGAGCTTCTTCGCGACGTTCCCCGGCCATGGACGCTCGAATCGCCGCCCCCGCGCGCCGGCCTCGGTGCGCAACCCTGAGCCGGACCGCGACAGGGAGACCGACTTGAGCCTCGACCACTCGAAACCCCTCGATGCCATCGGCTGGAAGATCCTGGAGGAGCTCCAGGAGGACGGCCGCCTGACTTTCACCGAGCTCGGCCGCCGGGTCGGGCTCTCGACGCCGGCCGCCGCCGAGCGGGTCCGTCAGCTCGAGGCCACCGGAGTGATCCGCGGCTTCCGCGCCGAGGTCGATCTCGCGAAGGTCGGCCTGCCGATCCTCGCCGTCGTCCGCATGAGCGTGATGGGCGACGTCCTCGCGCGCATCACCGCGATCGCGCAGGACCTGCCCGAGGTCCTCGAATGCCACCGCGGCACCGGCGCCGACTCGTTCATCATGAAAGTCGCGGTCGCCTCGGTCGAGCATCTCGAGCGCCTCATCGACCGCCTGACGCCGTTCGGCTCGACCTCGACCTCGATCGTCCTCTCCTCCCCCGTCACCCGCCGCACCGTCGCCGCGCCGACGAGGGCGCCGTCGGAGCGCAGGCGCGGCCGCAAGTCGTAGACGGCGTCCGCGCTATACCGGCCCGAATCCCGCGCGCAGCCGGCCGAGGAACGGGAGCAGGACGATCCACAGCAGGCCGGCGCCGGCGAGCGCACGCGCCGCGGTCGGCATCGCGGGCGCCGCGCCCGAGCCCAGGCCGCCGGCGAGCGCCGGCAGACCCAGCGCGACGACCCCGACGACCGCGGCCGCGACCGCGAGGTAGCGCCAGAGCGTGAGCGGCGCCACCGACCGCTCGATCGCCTCGCGCCGGGCCGCGAGACGGGCGCGCAGGAGAACGGTCGAGGCCGGGGGCAGCGGCGCCGGCAGGGGCCGGCGCGCGAGCGGCGCGAGCGCCCGCTCGACCGCCAGCGCGTCGGCGCAGCCTGCGCAGCCCGCGACGTGGCGGCGCGCCTCTTCGCCGAGGCCGGCCGGGGAGCGGAAGGCGGCGAGCAGCTCGGCTTCGCGGCGGCAGACTCCGGGGATCATCGCTCTCTCCTCTCGGGTTCGGCGACGCCCTCGAGCGCGCGGGCGAGCCGGCGCCGGGCGCGGAACAGCATCACGCGGATGCTCGCCGGGCGGGCGCCGACCAGCCCGGCGATCGCGCGGTGGTCGAGCGCCTCGAAGTGCGCCAGATAGAGCAGCTCGCGCTCCCTGGGGCGCAGGGCCGCGAGCGCCCGTTCGAGGTCGATGCGGCCCGCAGGGTCCGCCTCGGGGCTCGGTGCATCCCACTCCTCGAGCGGGGTCGTCGGCGGGAGCCGCCGCCGGTGGCGATCGTGCAGCAGGTGGGTCGCGGTCTTGAACAGATAGCGCGTGAGGTGCTCGTCGCTCTCGGGCGCGAAGCGCGCCGCGAGCACGCGGGCGAAGCACTCCTGCACCAGATCGTCCGCGGCCGCGCGGTCGCGGCAGGCGAACCAGGCGTACTTCCAGAGACGGGGCGCCACGGCCTCGTAGAAGGCCGTGAACGCCGCCTCGTCGAGGCGGCCGGCGAGCGCGCCCCCGCGCGGGGTCTCCGCGGCGGGAGCGGCGGCCGCCACCGGCGTCACGCCGTCTCTCCGCCTTCCTGGGTCGCCGGAGCCGCGAGCAGACCCCAGCGCCGGAGCAGGAACCAGGAGATCGCGGCCGAGGCCAGGAATCCGACGCCGAGGATCGCGCCCACCGTGCCGACGGCCTGGAGGACCGCGCGCACCTCGGCGTCCGCCACGCCGCTCGCCGCCTGCAGGCCGACGCCACCGAGCAGCACCAGCAGCCCGGTGTGGACCGCGTCGAGCACCCGGGCGTGCGGACCGGCGCTGGAGGTCACCTGGCCCTCGAGCATGCGCTGGCCGGCCTCGCTCTCGAGGTAGCGGACCACCTCCGGCGCCGAGCCGAAGCGGTCGACCACCTTGCCCTGGAGCTCGACCCAGAGCCTGGCGTTCTCGCGCAGGCGGCGGTTGAGGAAGTAGGAGCGGAAGATCGACCCGATCACCAGGAAGGCGGTGATCAGGACCAGCATCGGGGCGAGGAAGTTCATGGCGTTCTCCGGTCGCTGGCCGCCCGGGGCTCGGGCGGCTCTCGACAGGGGGTTTACGCGGTTCCGGCCCGCAGGTTAACCGCGGGGCGAAACGAATCGTCGCGGCCGTCGCCGGCGTCCTGCGTCCGGGGGTATTGACGAGTCGCCGCGACAGGTCTATATTCATAACTGTATGGCTATGAATCGAACGACCTACGCCGTTCTCCTGACCGTCCTGATCGCCGCCGGACCGGCCCTGGCGCAGGACGCCGCGCCGCTCTCGCTCGCCGACGCGCTGGCCCGGGGCCGGGCCGGCGCCCGCGAGACCGTGGCCGCTTCGGCGCGCCAGCGCGCCGCCGAGGCCAAGGCGAAACAGGCCGAGGGCTACCGGCTGCCGCAGGTCCGGGTCTCCGAGCAGTGGATCCGCACCGACTCCCCCGCCGAGGCCTTCGCCCTCCTCCTCAACCAGGAACGCTTCTCGTTCCCCGACTTCGTCAGCGGCGACCCCAACGACCCCGAGCCGCTCGAGACCGCGATCACCCGCTTCGAGGTCGAGGTTCCGATCTGGACCGGCGGCGAGATCTCGACGCGCCTCCAGCAGGCCCGCCTCGCCGCCGAGGCCGCGGCGGAGGGCGCGGCGCGCACGGGCGACCAGGCGGCGGTCTCCGCCGCCGAGGCCTGGATCCGGCTCGCGCAGGCGCGCGAAGCGGCGGCCCTGCTCGAGAAGTCGCGCGAGACGGTCGCCGCCCACGTCGAGCTGGCGAGGAACTACGCCGCCCAGGGCATGATCGTCCGCTCCGACCTGCTCCGCGCCGAGGTCGAGCTCGCCCGCATCGACGACCTGGTCGCCGAGGCGCGCGGCAACGAGCGGGTCGCCGAGGCCAACCTCGGTTACCGCTTCGGCGAGCCGATCGGCACCGGCTACGCGCTCGAGGCGCTCGACGTTCCGCCACCGCTCGCGCGCTCGCGCGAGGAGTGGATCGCCGCCGCCGAAGGCCGGCGCGACCTCTCCGGGGCGAGGAAGCTGCTCAGCGCCGGCGAGCTCGAGGCCAAGGCCATCCAGGGCGGGCTCTTCCCGCGCATCGGCGTGGTGGGCCGCTACGACCTGGTCGACGACCAGCTCTTCGGCAGCAACGGCGACTCGACGACGATCGTCGCGCTGGCGAGCTTCGACATCTTCGACGGCGGCAGGAAGCGCGCCGCGATGGCGGCCGCCCGGGCCGAGGCCGAGGCCGGCCGCGCCGACGTCGACCGCTTCGCCGAGGGCGTCCGGCTCGAAGCCAAGCACGCCTGGGAGAGCGCGGCCGTCGCCCTCGAGCGGCGCGCCACGGCCGCCTCGGCGCTCGACGCCGCCGCCGAGGCCGTGCGCATCATCGAAGACCGCTTCCAGGCCGGCGTGGTCAAGACCACCGACGTGCTCGACGTCGCCACCGCGCGCCGCGAGGCCGAGATGCGCGAGCTGGTGGCGCGCGCCGAGGCCTGGCTCGCCCAGCTCCGGCTCGCTCTCGCCGCCGGCGAGGCTCCCGAATCGATCCTCGTTCCTTCCCCTGCCCCTTCGAACTCCTGACGGAGACGTTCACCGTGACGAATCGCATCGCTCTCGCTTCGCTTCCCCTCGTCGCCCTGGCGCTCGCCGCCTGCG
Source organism: uncultured Acidobacteriota bacterium (assembly GCA_963803995.1). Taxonomy (GTDB): domain Bacteria; phylum Acidobacteriota; class Thermoanaerobaculia; order Multivoradales; family JAGPDF01; genus JACTMI01. The sequence goes on along the minus strand of CAWDOT010000016.1, from coordinate 53,309 downwards.
GCGGCTCCCACTCCGGCGCTCCGGCCGCCGAGCCGCCCGCGGTCTCCGCCCGGGTCGCCGTCGCCGAGCGCGTCACCGCCGACCGCCGCACCGAGCTCGCCGGCACCGTCGCCGCCGAGAAGTCGACCGCCGTCTCCTCGCGCGTCATGGCGATGGTCACCGCGGTCCACGTCGAGATGGGCGACGAGGTCGCCGCCGGCCAGGCGCTGGTCTCGATCGATCCGAGCGCCGCCGAAGGGCAGGTCGCCCAGGCGCGCGGCGCGCTCGCGCAGGCCGAGGCCGCCCTCACCCTCGCCCGCCGCAATCACGAGCGTTTCCAGGCGCTCGCCGCCACCCGGTCCGCCTCGGAGCTCGAGGTCGACCTCGCGCGCATGCAGTTCGAGCAGGCCCTGGGCGCGGTCGACCAGGCGAAGGGCGCCGTCGCCGCCGCGCAGTCCGTGGCGCGCGAATCGCGCGTCGTCGCGCCCTTCGCCGGGCGCGTTTCGGCGCGGCTCGTCGAGGTCGGCGACCTCGCCGCTCCCGGCCGGCCGCTCGCGATGATCGAGTCGCGGTCCGGGCGCCGTCTGGTCGTCTCGGTGCCGGAGACCGTCGCCCAGGCCGCCGCCCTCGAGCCCGGCGACCCCCTCATGGTCACTCTCGACGCCCAGCCGGCGCTCGGCGAGATCGCCGGCCGCGTCGCCGAGGTCTCGCCGGGACCCGACCCGGTCACCCACGCCTACACCGTGAAGATCGACCTGCCGCTCGCCCCGGACACCCGGATCGCCGCCGGCGCCGCAGGGCGCGCCTTCCTGCCGATCGGGCAGCAGGAAGCCGTGCGGGTTCCGCGCGAGGCGCTGATCGAGAGCGGCGGCCTCACGCTGGTCGTCGTCCGCGACGCCGAGGGGCGCGCCCAGTCGCGCGTCGTGACGCTCGGCGACGCCGGCGCCGACGGCCGCGTCGAGGTCCTCTCCGGTCTCGCCGGCGGCGAGACCCTGGCGCTCGGCCTCGCCGTCGCGCCGGCCGCCGGGGCGATGCTCGAGGTGCAGCCGTGAATCATGGCGAATCGACGCGCCCGGGGATCGCCCCGGGCGCCGAGGGGCTGCCCGACGCCACCCGCCGCGAGGCGCTGCGCCTGCGCCAGTCGCGCAAGCCGATGGGCTTCGCCGGCAAGGTCGCGGCCGCCTTCCTCGACTCCAAGCTGACGCCGCTGCTGGTGGTCGCCTCGCTCCTGCTCGGCGCCTTCGCCGTGCTGGTGACGCCGCGCGAGGAGGAGCCGCAGATCAAGGTCCCGATGGTCGACGTCTTCCTGCAGCTGCCGGGAGCCACCGCCGACGAGGTCGAGCGCCGCCTGGTCACGCCGCTCGAGAAGGCGCTGTTCGAGATCCCCGGCGTCGAGCACGTCTACTCGACCTCGCAGCCCTCGGGCGGCATGATCATCGTCCGCTACCTGGTCGGCACCGACCCCGACCGCGCCGCGCTCGCCGTCCACACCAAGCTCGCCGAGAAGGCCGCGGAGCTGCCCGCCGGGGCGCCGCCGCCGCTGGTCGTGCCGCGCGGCATCGACGACGTGCCGGCGCTCGCCTACACGCTCTGGTCGACGACCGCGACGCCGCTCGAGCTGCGCCAGGTCGCGCAGGAGCTGCGCGCCGAGCTGGTGCGCCATCCGCGCGTCGCCCAGGTGCAGGTGCTGGGGGGCGTGCGCCGCGCCGTCACGGTCCGCTTCGACCGCGAGCGCCTCGCCACGCACCAGGTTTCGATCCTGCAGGTCTACCAGGCGCTCGCCGGGCTCGACTGGAAGCTGCCGGCCGGCAGCTTCTCCCAGGGCGACGTCGAGACCGAGGTCGAGGTCGGCGCGCTCTTCCGCTCGGCCGACGAGGTCGCCGCCGCGGTCGTCGGCGTCTACGGCGGCCGCCCCGTCTACCTGCGCGACGTCGCCACCGTCACCGACGGCCCCGACGAGCCGGCCCAGTACGTCTGGATGACCGCCGGCGCCGCCGGTGCCGAGAAGGGGCTGCCCGCCGGTCTCGACACCCCCGCGGTGACGCTCGCCATCGCCAAGAAACCGGGCACCAACGCGGTCGAGCTGGTCGCCGAGCTCGACGCGCTCGTCGCGCGGCTGCGCGGCCCGGTGCTGCCGGGCAACGTCGAGATCACCAAGACCCGCGACTACGGCTTCACCGCCGACGAGAAGTCCTCGGAGCTGATGAAGCACCTCGGGCTCGCCACGCTGTCGGTGGTCCTGCTGATGGCCTTCGCGCTCGGCCGCCGCGAGGCGGTGGTCGTGATGGTCGCGGTGCCCGTGACGCTCGCGCTGACGCTCGCCGCGTCGTACCTGTTCGGCTACACGCTCAACCGGGTGACCCTCTTCGCGCTCATCTTCGCGATCGGCATCCTGGTCGACGACGCCATCGTGGTGGTCGAGAACATCCACCGCCACTTCCAGCTCGGCTGGACCAACCCGCGCCACGCGACGATCTACGCCACCGACGAGGTCGGCAATCCGACCATCCTCGCCACCTTCACGGTGATCGGCGCGCTGCTGCCGCTCGCCTTCGTCTCCGGCCTGATGGGCCCCTACATGCGGCCGATCCCGATCAACGCCTCGGCGGCGATGCTCTTCTCGCTGCTGGTCGCGTTCGTGGTCTCGCCCTGGCTCACTTTCCGGCTCTTCAGGAAGCACGCGGAGGAGATGGCCGCCGGGCACCACGCGAAGCCGGAGGCCGAGACCGAGCAGGAGGGGCGGCTCGACCGCCTCTACCAGAGGATCTTCGCGCCGCTGCTCGCGTCGCGCCTCAAGCGCTGGGCCCTGCTCGCCGCTGTGGCCGCGTTGATGGTCCTCTCGGTCACGCTGTTCCCGCTGCGGGTGGCGGTGGTCAAGATGCTGCCGCACGACAACAAGAGCGAGCTCCAGGTGGTGGTCGACATGCCCGAGGGGACGACGCTCGAGCGCACCGCCGCGGTCGCGCGCGACCTCGCCATGGCGGTGCGCCGGCTCCCCGAGGTCACCGACGTCCAGACCTACGTCGGCACCTCGGCGCCGTTCAACTTCAACGGCCTCGTCCGCCACTACTTCCTGCGCTCGGGGCCGCTGGTCGCCGACCTCCAGGTCAACCTGCTGCCCAAGCACCACCGCGACCGGGCGAGCCACCCCTTCGCCAAGGAGCTGCGCCCGCTGCTCGAACCGATCGCGAAGCGCCACGGCGCCAACGTCAAGGTGACCGAGGTGCCCCCCGGACCGCCCGTCCTCTCGACGCTCGTCGCGGAGATCTACTCGCCGACGCCCGGCGAGCGGCTGGCCCTGGCCGAGCAGGTCAAGGGGGTCTTCGAGTCGACGCCCGGCGTGGTCGACATCGACTGGTACGTCGAAGGACCCGGCCCGAAGCTCGAGCTCGAGGTCGACCGCGAGAAGGCGGCGCGCGCGGGGGTCTCGCCCGAGGTGGTGGCGCGGACGCTGCGCGTGGCGCTCGCCGGCGCCGACGCCGCCCACCTGTCCGACCCGCGCGCGCGGGAGACGGTGCCGGTCACGCTCCGGCTCGATCGCGCGCAGCGCTCGGGCGTCGCCGAGCTGCTGTCGGTCGACGTCCACGGCGCCTCGGGGCAGCTCGTCCCGCTCTCCGAGCTGGTCAAGCCGGTCGCGTCGAGACGGGCGCCGTTCGTCTACCACAAGAACCTGCGCCCGGTGACCTACGTGCTCGGCGACGTCGCCGGCGCCGCCGAGTCGCCGGTCTACGCGCTGCTCGACATGGGCGACAAGATCGAGGCGCTGCGCGACTCCGCCGGCCGCCCGCTCGAGATCCTCTTCGCCGGCCGTCCGGCGGACGGCACCCGTTCGGCGCTCGTCTGGGACGGCGAGTGGCAGGTCACCCACGACGTCTTCCTCGACATGGGCATCGCCTTCGGCGCGGTGCTGGTGCTCATCTACCTGCTGGTGGTCGGCTGGTTCCGTTCGTTCGTGACGCCGATGATCATCATGGCGCCGATCCCGCTCACGCTGATCGGCATCGTGCCGGCGCACGCCTTCGGCGGCGTCTTCTTCACCGCCACGTCGATGATCGGCTTCATCGCGCTCGCCGGAATCATCGTCCGCAACTCCATCCTGCTGGTCGACTTCGTCAATCTCGAGCTCGAGGCCGGCGAGCCGCTCGCCGCCGCGGTCACCAAGGCCGCCGCGGTCCGCTTCCGGCCGATCGCGCTCACCGCCGCCGCGCTGGTCGTGGGCGGCGTCGTCATCCTGCTCGACCCGATCTTCCAGGGGCTCGCGGTGGCGCTCATCGCGGGCGTCGTCGTCTCGACGGCGCTCACGCTCGTCGTGATCCCGCTCCTCTACTACATGTACGTGTCGACCGTCGGCATCGATGCCGTCATCCGCCACGACGATCCCGAACAAGGAGGTGTCGCATGACCGTGGAAGCCGCGCTCCGTGCCATCGCTGGGCTCTTCGTGATGCTGTCGATCGCCCTGGGCTGGTTCGTCCATCCCTACTGGTACTTCTTCACGGCCTTCGTCGGCCTGAACCTCTTCCAGTCGGCGTTCAGCGGCTGGTGCCCGATGATGTTCTTCCTGCGCAAGGCCGGGCTGAAGGGGTGACGACGTGAAGATGGTCATGCTGGTGGTCGACGAAGCCCGCAAGGAGGAGCTCGAGGTGGTGCTCGAGGGGGCCGGCGTCGCCGGCTACACCGAGCTGTCGCGCGCCGCCGGGCGCGGCCTGACCGGGCCCAAGCTCGGCTCGCGGGCCTTCCCCCGGACTTCCGCCGTGATCTTCACGGTGCTCTCCGCGGAGTCCCTGGCCGGCCTGCGGGGGACCTTGCGGCGCTTCTGCGAGAATTGCGGTGAACGTCTCAAGATGGTCGCCTGGGACGTCGAAGACATCGACCTCGCGCCATGAGACCGAGCCACGAGCTGCTCACCCGGATCGCCGAGCGCCTGAAGGCGCTCGCCGACCCGACGCGACTGAAGATCCTCCACTCGCTCGAGGAGGGGGAACGGACCGTCACGGAGATCCTGGAAGAGGTCGGCGGCAGCCAGGCCAACGTCTCGAAGCACCTCGGCCTGATGCGCCGCGTCGGCGTCCTCGACTCGCGCCGCGAGGGAGTCAACGTCTACTACCGGGTGATCGACCCGGCGGCCTTCGCGGTCTGCCGGAGCGTCTGCGACGCCCTCGAGCAGCGGGCCGACTCCGAGCGCCGGCTGCTGCGGCGCGCGGTCGCCTCGGCGAGGAGAGTCCAGCCATGAGGGATTTCCTGATGTTCGTCGGCTTCCTGGTCTTCTGGTGGATCCTCCAGGCCAGGATCCTCCCCCGGCTCGGGGTACCCACGTGAGCGGTTCCCAACCCGGCCGGGAGCCGGGAACGCACCGGATGTGGAGTCAGCGAAGCGAAGTTGGAGAAGGAAAACGAGGAGAGCGAGGCATGCCCAAGTCCGACCGCAAGCAAGAGCTCATCGAAGCCCTGAACGACGATCTCGCCGGCGAGCTGCAGGCGGTGATCATGTACACGACCTACGCCGCCACGGCGATGGGGCCGCACCGGCCGATGCTGCGGCAGTTCTTCCAGGCCGAGATTCCGGAAGAGCTGGCGCACGCCCAGTTCCTGGCCGACAAGATCGCCAGCCTGGGCGGCACGCCGACCACCCAGCCGCGCAAGGTGCCGCAAACGACCGACCCGCGCCAGATGCTGGCCAACGTGCTGGCCGCCGAGAAGCAGGCGATGGCCGACTACAAGGCGCATGCCGAGATGGCGGCGTCCTACGGCGACAAGGGCCTGGCCACGCACCTCGAGACCATCGTCGAGGACGAGACCGGCCACTACGAGGAGACCGAGAAGATCCTGCGCGGCTGGTGAACCGGGTGCGCACTCCTGGGCTGATCTTCTCGAACGGCCCTCCGGCACGGCGAGTCGAGTCGCTGAGCGGCCGCTGGAGGTCCTCCCTCCGGGAACCGGCGCGCGCTGTACGTCGTTGGTGCGCAGGCGCGCGCCTGCGTTCAGGCCGCTTTCTGTGGCGGTGGTGGTCGGCGCGGCGGTGGAGATGCGGCCTTCAAGCTTCCCTCCGGGAGGACCTCCAGCGGCCTCGGCAACGCCAGGGCTGCGCAAGCCCGGAACACCCGATCGCCAGAACGCCGACGCCAGGAAGCCCGAACGCCAGAAGGGCCCTCGAACGACTGCGCCCGAGAGCCCTTCCCTTCTAAGGGCAGTTGCCTTTGCTGTCGCTTCTGCCTTTGCTGTTGCTTCTGCCTTCGCTGCTGCTTCCGCCCTCGCTCTCGCGTCCACCTACCCCCTGATCGCTCCTGTCTGAACCAGTCCGGACGGGATGCCGGGCGCGGCGCGGGTAGAATGCGGCGGCTCGGTCCGGTCCGGGCCGCCTCTGGAGAACCGCCCCCGCCATGGATCTGCTGCGCCAGCTCTTCGACATCGTCCTGCACCTGAACCGCCACCTCGACCAGCTGGTCGCGGACTACGGCGTCTGGGTCTACGGGCTGATGTTCCTGATCGTCTTCTGCGAGACCGGTCTCGTCGTGACCCCATTCCTGCCCGGCGACTCGCTGCTCTTCGCCGCCGGCGCGCTCGCCGCCAGCGGCCGGATGAACATCGGGCTCCTGATCGGCCTGCTGACGCTCGCGGCGATCGTCGGCGACTCGGTCAACTACTGGATCGGGCGGACCACCGGCGAGGGGCTCCAGCACCGCTATCCGCGCCTGATCCGGCGCGAGCACCTCGACAAGACCCACGCCTTCTTCGAGCGCTACGGCGGCAAGACCATCATCATCGCCCGCTTCGTGCCGATCGTCCGCACCTTCGCCCCCTTCGTCGCGGGCGCCGGCCACATGACCTACGTCCGCTTCATGACCTTCAACGTCGTGGGCGGCATCCTCTGGGTCGTCGTCTGCTCGCTCGCCGGCTACTTCTTCGGCAACCTGAAGATCGTCCAGGAGAACTTCAGCCTGGTGATCCTCGGCATCATCGTGGTGTCGATGCTCCCCGCGGTGTTCGAGTTCCTGCGCGAGTGGCGCCGCCGCGCCCACCAGCGCTGAGCCCGCGCAGGCGCGGTCGTCAGCCGGCGACCCGCTCGGCGTTGCCCGCTCCGAGCTCGCCGAGAAAAGCCGCGACCACGCGCGGGTCGAACTGGCGGCCGCTCTCGCGCCGCAGTTCGTCGATCGCCGCCTCGCGGCTCCGCCCGGCGCGGTACGGCCGGTCCGTGGTCATGGCGTCGAAGGCGTCGACCACCGCGATGACCCGCGCACCGAGCGGAATCGCCTCCCCCGCGAGGCCGCCGGGATAGCCCGGGAAGGGGCCGTCGCGGCGGCCGTCGAACCGCTCCTGGTGATGGAGGACCAGCCGCGCGGCGACCTCCATCCCGGCGACGTTGCCGAGGATCCGCGCGCCGAGCTCGGCGTGGCGCTGCATCAGCTCGCGCTCCTCCTCGGTCAGCGGCCCCGGCTTGCGCAGGATCTGCTCGGGCACGCCGATCTTGCCGACGTCGTGCAGGATGCTCGCCCAGCGCAGGGCGTCGCGGTCGGATCCGTCGAGGCCGAGCCGCCGCCCGACCGCTTCCGCGTATCGGGAGACGCGATCGACGTGCCCCTCCGTATAGGCGTCCTTCGCCTCGATCGCGGCCGTCAGCGCGCGCACCGCGCGGTCGAGGTCCTCGCGCAGGAACCGGTTGGCGTCGCGCAGGGCCCGGTTGAGTCCGATCTCGCGCTCGCGGGCGGCGCCGAACAGCGCGCCGACCATGCAGAAGAGAAAGAGCGCCGGGAAGAGGGCGATCGCCTCTTCGTGCGCTCCGGGAGGCGCGCGGTGCGGTCCGATCAGCTCGTGCCCGGCGAGAAACGCGAAGCTCACCGCCGAACCGGTGTAGATGCCCCCACGCAGCCCGGCGACCGTGGCTCCCCAGAGCACGGGCACCAGCAAAACCAGATTCAGCCAGGGCTCGGTCCGCGGCAGCATCCGGGAGAGGGCGAACGCGATCGAGGCGGTCGCAGCGACCACGAAGGCGCCGATCCCCGCGAGCCGGGCCCGGCTCCCGAGGTCCGGCGCCCCGACTCCGTCCGTCGCGTCGTCACGCAGGCAGAGCAGGCCGCGCCAGGGCTGCCTGCGGACGTTCGCCGCCAGGACGCACACGGGAGGCACCAGGAGCACGATCGCCGTGGCCATGCCGGCGCTCCAGATCCAGGCGGCGTTGGGTAGCCAGGCGCGGAAGACGATCCGGCTGGCGAGCGACCCGCCCACCACGCTGCCGGCCATCGCCGCCGCGATGAGCGTCAGGTACGACGGGAGGTCCGGGAGGCCCCGCGCGGACCGCCGGCGGGGCGCGAAGGAGATCAACGCCAGGACCGCCGGCGCGCTCTGCACGAGCAGGAGGAGCGCGGAGCGCGGCAGCGAAGCGGGCATTCCTCCCCAGAGCGGAAGCCACGCCCCCAGGAAATGGCCGAGCCAGCCCCAGGGTCCGAGCAGCATGGCCGCGAGCACGCTGCCCGCGGCCCCCCAGTCGACCGCGGCGAGCGCGCTGCCGGGATCGAGCCGCCGGGTGAGCAGGGGCTCCGCCGCGCCGAGCGCCAGGCCCAGGCCCAGCCGCGCCGCGCGGCGCCAGACCGCGCCGCTCGACTCCCCCGCTCCACCGCCGGAGCCTGGCTGAGGCATGGCCGGATTATTCGCTTCCGCCGATCGCCTTCGTCAAGTCTTGAAATGCCTACAGCGCAAGCCGGAGAGGACTCCGTCGGGGTGACGATGCGTGGCCCGCCGAACGGGCCGGGTAGACTCCCTTCCCGTGAGCTTCCTCGCCGCCGTCTGCCAGATGACCTCGACCTCGGACGCGGAGGCGAATCTCCTGCAGGCCGAGTCCCTGGTGCGTTCCGCCGCCGCGCGCGGCGCGGCGCTCGTCGTCACCCCCGAGAACACCAACTACCTCGGGCCCCACGCCGAGAAGGTGCGCCGGGCCGAGCCGCTCGACGGGCCGACCTGCGCGCGCTTCGCGGACCTCGCGGCGGAGCTGCGGGTCCACCTGCTCCTGGGGTCCTTCAACGAAAGAGCTCCAGAGAAGGGGCGCTGCTTCAACAGCTCCGTGCTTTTCGGCCCTCGGGGCGAGCAGCTGGGTGTCTACCGGAAGCTCCACCTCTTCGACGTGGACGTGCCGGGCGGGGTCTCCTTCCGGGAGTCGGACACGGTGGCGCCGGGCTCCGAAGTCGTCGTGATCGAGTCCCCGATCGCGAAGCTCGGCCTCTCCATCTGTTACGACCTGCGCTTCGGCGAGCTCTACCGCGCCCTCGTGGCGGGCGGCGCCGAAGTGCTCACGATCCCCTCGGCCTTCACCGCGGCCACCGGCAAGGCGCACTGGGAGGTGCTCGTCCGCGCGCGCGCGATCGAGTGTCAGGCCTACGTGCTCGCCCCCGGCCAGTCGGGCCGCCACGACGACGGCGGTCTGCGCGAGAGCCATGGCCAGTCGATGATCGTCGATCCCTGGGGCGTGGTTCTGGCGCAGGTCCCGGAGGGAGTCGGCATCGCCGTCGCCGAGATCGATCTCGCCCGCGTCGCCCGCGCGCGAGCCGCCATCCCCGTCGCCCGACATCGGAGGAGCTTTCTCGCATGATCTTCGCCGCCACGCTCGCCCTCGCCCTCGCGCTCGCCGCCGACCTGCCGGCCGCCGCCCCGGCCCCGCCGCCGGCAGCAGACGCCGCCGCCGCGCCCGCCTCACGGCCTGAGGCGCCCGCCGGACGCTCGCCCGAGGCCCTGTTCCAGCAGGCGCTCGCGGCGCAGAAAGCGTCCGACTGGCCGCGCTACCGCGACCTGCTGGAGCAGACGATCGCCGGCCTGCACGACCCCAGCCGGCTCTGGTACCGGCTGGCCGCGGCGCGGCTGCTCGCCGGCGACCGCGCCGGGGCGCTCGAGGCCTTCAAGCGCCAGGTCGACGCCGGCATCGACCGCGATCCGCGAACCGATCCGGATTTCGCTGCCCTCCTCGAGGATCCCGCCTTCCGCGCCGACGTGGATCGGATGCTGAAGCTGCGCGAGCCGGTGGCCCACGCCACCGAGGCCTTCCGTCTCGACCGCGGCGACCTCATCGAAGGAATCGCCCACGACCCGGTCTCCGGGACCGTCTTCCTGTCGAGCGTGCGCGAACGCCGCATCCTCCGCCGCGGACGCGCCGGCGAGCCCACCGAGTTCGTCTCCTCCGGCGAGCTCGGCCTGCGCGCGGCCCTGGGGCTCGCCGTCGACCGGGAGCGCCGCCTGCTCTGGATCGTCTCCTCCGGGCTGCCGCAGGCCGTCGGCCTCCCCGCCGATCAGCTCCAGCGCTCCTCGCTGCTCGCGCTCCACATCGACCGCGGCACGATCGAGAAGCGGATCGAGGCGCCGGCCGGCGCGCTCTGGAACGACCTCGAGCTGGCGCCCGACGGCGCCGTCTACGCGAGCGATCCGGCCGGCCGAGCGATCCACAAGGTCGGCAAGGACGGCTCGGTCACGACCCTGGTCCACGACCAGGGCCTGCGCTCCCCCGGCGGGCTCGCGCTCTCGGCCGACGGCACGCTGCTCTACGTCGCCGACTGGACGGTGGGGCTGGCCGCCGTCGAGCTGCGCAGCGGCCGGCTGCGTTGGCTCGACTCGCCCGCCGACACGACCACCGTCGGCATCGACGGGCTGCGCCGCCGGGGCGAGACCCTCATCGCGATCCAGAACGGCGTCCACCCGCCGCGCATCCAGCGCTTCGTCCTCGGCCCCGGCGGCCGGTCGATCCTGCGCGCCGAGACGCTCGAGCGGGGCCGCCCCGACTGGGACGAGCCGACCCTCGGGGCGATTCTCGGTGACGAGTTCTGGTACGTGGCCAACAGCCAGTGGCCGAAGTTCGACGAGAACGGCGCGCTCGCCGCCGGTGCCGTGCTCGAGCCGACCCTGATCCTCACCCTGCCGCTCGGGCCGTCGCGCTAGGCCGGCCGGCTCCGGCCGCTCACGCCCTCGTCACCTCGTGCGCGGCGACGCGCACGCAGTTGCGCCCGCCGGCCTTGGCGGCGTAGAGCGCGAGGTCCGCGCTCGCCAGCAGGCCGTCGAGGGTCTGGGCGTGCTCGGGAAACGAGGCGACGCCGGCCGACAGCGTGCAGGAGAGTCCTTCGGCGGCGCCGCCGAAGCGCACCGCCGCGAAGGCGGCGCGCAGCTCCTCGGCGCGCTCCGTCGCGTGAGCGACGTCGATGTTCGGCATCGCGATCAGGAACTCCTCGCCGCCGTAGCGGCAGGCGATGTCGGCGCGGCGCGTGTGCGCCCGCAGCAGGAGCCCGAGCTCGCGCAGCACCTCGTCTCCCGCGGCGTGCCCGCTGGTGTCGTTGAGGGCCTTGAAATGGTCGAGGTCGAGCAGGACGACCGCGAGCGGCTCGCCCATCCGCTCGGCGCGGGAGAACTCGCGGGCGAGGGTCTCGTCGAGGTAGCGCCGGTTGTAGAGCCCGGTGAGGGCGTCGCGCATCGCCTGCTCGACCAGCGACGACTGCAGGGATTCGATCCGCGCCAGGTTGGCGGCGAGCTGCACGTTCGTCTCCCGCTGCTCGCGCGCGGCGCGCTCGCGCTCGGTGACGTCGCGCACCACCAGCAGGTGGCCGCCGCGCCGCCCGCCCGGGTCGACGACCGGCGCGAGGTCGGCCTCGAGCGCGCGCGGCGGATCGCCCTCGACGCTGACCGCGAGCCGGGCCGGCGCGTCCCCCGCCGACGCCCGGACCAGCTCGGGCCAGCGCGCCAGCAGCTTCGAGAGCGCCGCCCCGGTCTCGAACTCACCGACCCCGAGCAGGCGGTGCGCGGCCGGGTTGGCGTCGACCAGCCGGCCCTCGGCGTCGAACACGACGACGCCGTCCGGCATCCGGTCGATCGCGATCTCCCGCGCCCGCGGCAGCAGGTCCAGGAGCCCCTGGCGGAGGATCGCGTAGGCGCAGACCAGCCCCATCGCCGCCATCGACAGCGGCGTCGGGTCGAGCCCGTGCACCGGGTGATAGCCGAAGATGTAGCTGGCGTTCGCGAGCCAGGGAATGCCGACCGCGACGAGCAGCGTGAACGCCTGGCGGCGCACCGTGCGCGGCATGCGGAAAGCCGCGTGCAGGACGACCAGCGTCCCGGCGATCAGGCAGAGATAGGAGTAGCCGACGACGCCGATCCAGAACCAGGGTCCCCGCTCGAAAACGAGCAGGTTGGGGCCGTCGGCGCTCGGATGGAAGCCGAGCCAGATCCACCGATGCCGGTCGTTGGTCGCGGCGAGCAGCCAGGTCGCGACCGGCACCACCGCCAGCGCCAGGGCGCGGGCGCGGGTCAGCCAGGCGCTCCGGCGCGCGAAGTCGAGCGCGAAGACGAACCAGAGGACGGGCGCGGAGAGCGTTCCGAGGTACTCGAACAGCGACCAGCGCAGCTTGGCGTCGACGCCGACCGCGGTCAGCTCGATCGCCGCGCCGAGCGACCAGATCGCGACCGCGAGCAGGAGGTGGAACAGCGAGCGGGCGCCGGGCGCCTGCCGGCGCCGCGCCCAGGCGAGCGCGGCCCCCATGCTGGCGATCCAGAACGCCGCCGCGGCCATCAGCGCGAAGGCGGAGACTTCCATCGTCATCGGATCTACGCCGACCATCATGCGCCCGCTCCGGGCCGCCGTCAAACCCGGCGCCGGGGGCGCCGGCGCCCCGCTCAGCGCCCGAGCAGGCCGGCCAGGAGGTCGACGCCGCGCAGCGCGCGCGCCGGCTCGACGGCGGTGTAGCAGAGGCGGACGTGCGTCGGATAGGGGCCGAAGCTCGGCCCCGGCGCCACCAGCAGCCCGCGTGCGACGCAGTCCTCGAGCAGCCCGCCGAGGCCGCGTCCGTCGAGCCGGGACGTCGACGTCGAAGAAGAGGAAGGTCGAGCCCTCCGGCGGCGGCAGGCCGAGCCGCGCGGCGGCCGCCCGGCGCCGTCGCGGCGTACTGCCCGCGCGCCGCGCGCGCCCACTCCAGGCCCGGTCCGGCGAGGGCCCGCGCCGCGGCGATCTGCGCGGCGGTCGGCGTCGAGTAGAAGGTGTGGGTGGCGACCTTGCGCAGCTCGACCATCAGCGCACGCGGGCCGACCACGTAGCCGCAGCGGTTGCCTGCCATGCCGAAGCTCTTCGAGAAGCTCTGGGCCAGGAAGGTGCGCTCCGGGGCGAGCGGCAGCGTCGCCACCGCCTCGCCCGCGTAGACGATCTGGTCGTAGACCTCGTCGGAGAGGATCCAGAGGTCGCGTCGCCGCGCCCACCCGACCAGCGCCTCGACCCAGGCGCGCGGCAGCACCCGCCCGCTCGGGTTGTTGGGCGTGGACAGGTAGACGGCGACGGTGCGCTCCGTCGCGCGCTCCTCGAGCGCCGCGACCAGCCCCTCCGGCGAGTCGACCTCGCCGGCGAGCGCCGGCACCGCCACGGGCACGCCGTGGAAGGAGCGCACGATGCCCTCGATCAGCGGCCAGTAGGGGGCGAGGATCAGCACCTCGTCGCCCGCCTCGAGCAGCGCCCCGGCCACGGCGCCGAGGCCGCCGGTGGCGCCGGCGGTCACCAGCACGTCGTCGCGCTCGAGCGCGAGCCCGGTCCGCTCCCGCTCGTGCTCGACCACGGCGTCGAGCAGGCGGCGGTCGCCGTGGACCGAGGCGTAGCGGTGCATCCCCGGGTGCTCGGCGACCGTCAGGTCCTCCATCCGGCACCCCGCGGCCGGCTCCATCCAGGTGTCGCCGATGTGGAGCGGGTAGGTCTCCCCGCGAAAGCTCTCCAGTCGGTGGGCGAGCCCCGAGTAGACCGAGGGGAGGATCGCGGCGAGGTGGCGGGCGGGGTGCGGGGGGCGCGGCATGGAGTCGGCCGGGGTGGCGTCCGGACCGGGCGACTCTAGAACGGATCTCCGGCGGGACGAACCGGTCCCACGGCACCGCGAAGCAACCCGTAGAATGCACAACATGTCCGGATCCCGCTCTCTCCACAGCCTGCTCGTACCGGTCCTCGCGGCCGGACTGCTCCTCCCCCTTCCCGTCGCCGCCCAGCCCCCGGCCGAACCGACGACCTTCGTCGACACGGTCGAGGTGCGCGTGGTCAACGTCGACGTCGTCGTCCTCGACCGGGACGGCCGGCCGGTGGTCGGTCTCGCGCGCGGCGATTTCGAGCTGTTCGTGGACGGCAAGCCCACCGCGCTGTCGAACTTCGCCGCCTACGAGGAAACGGCCGCCCTCACGGCGCAGGAGCTGACCCTCGAGACGCCCGGCGCCTCGGCGGAAACGGCCGCGATGGAGGTTCCGCGCGCCGCCCCTCCCTCGACCTGGATCGTCTACATCGACCAGTCCAACCTGCAGCCCTCGGGACGCAACCAGATCGTCCGCGAGACCCGCGACTTCGTGGCCACTTCGCTCAAGCCCGGCGACCGCTCGATGGTCGCGACCTTCGACGGCCGCTCGCTCAAGATCTCCTCGCAGCTCTCGGCCGACCGCCAGCCGGCGCTCGACGCGCTCGCGAAGCTCGAGAAGCAGGTCGGCAATCCGAGCGGATTCCGCACCAGCGCCAAGAAGATCCAGTCCGACATCGACCGCCTCAACACGAGCTCGTTGAGCGCCGGCTTCGAGGCCCAGAACATCGAGACCGAGATCCAGGTCCTGGCCGAGGAGCACTCGCTGCGGCTGCGCTCCGCCTTCGCCGCCTTCCGCGACCTGCTGGCGATCGTCGCCGGCGTCGAGGGACGCGTGGCCGTGCTCTTCGGCGGCGGCGGCTTCGAGGCCGATCCGACCGAGAACCTCTACCGCCTGCTCCGCTCGAAGATGGGCGGGAGCTTCGATCCGGCGCCGAGCCCGAACCGGAACCGCGACCCGCTGACCACCCAGAACGAGCTCGACTACGACCGGCTGCTCGACGAGGTCAACGGCTCGCGGGTCACGGTCTACTCGATCTTCGGCGGGGAGCGGATGACCGGCATGATCGGCGCCGACGTCGGCGGCGACCCCGGCACGTCCGGACCCTCGCTCGCCGTCGACAGCGCCGGCGCGGGCTCGACGATCTCCGCCTTCGCGACCGAGACCGGCGGCCGTGCCTTCGTCGGCGCGCCCGACCTCGCCGAGCGGCTCGACTTCGCCCGCCAGGACCTCGCCACCTACTACTCGCTCGGCTATCAGCCGCAGGGCAAGGACCCCGGCAACTTCCACAAGGTCGAGGTCCGGGTCAAGCGCGACGGCGTGCGCGTGGTCTCCCGCCGCGGCGTGCAGGAGAAGGCGCCCGAGCAGATCGCCGGCGACGCCGCGATCTCGGCGCTGGTCGCGGCGGCGCCGCCGGCCAACCCGTTCGGCACCCAGATCGTGATCGGCGACGTCAGCAAGGCGAAGGCGCGCAACACGATGCAGGTGCCGGTGCTGGTGCGGGTGCCGGTGCGCGCGCTCACGCTCCTGCCGGACGGCGCCGAGAACCGCGCCCAGCTCGCCTTCCACTTCTCGCTGCGCGACCCCGACGGCGGCTACCGCCGCCTCGAGCCCCGCCCGCTCGAGTTCAGCGTGCCGAGCGAGAAGCTCCAGGCCTCGCTCGACCAGTCGATCGCCTACAAGGTCGAGCTCCAGCTCGAGCCGGGCGCCTACCAGCTCGGCGTCGCGGTGGTCGACAAGATCGGCGGCGCCACCAGCGTCGCGACCACCGGCTTCAGCGTCGCGAAGCCGCGATGAGCGCTACGCGCATGCGCGCGCGAACCGCCCTGCGCCAGCTGGTCGCAGCGACCGCCGCGGCCGGCCTGCTCCTCCCGCTCGGCCTCGTCGCGCAGCAGTCCCCGAGCGACCCGACGACCTTCCTCGACTCGATCGAGGTCCGGGTCGTCAACGTCGACGTGATCGTCCTCGACGGCGAGGGCAAGCCGGTCGTCGGGCTGACCCGCGACGACTTCGAGCTCACGGTGGGGGGCACGCCGGTCGAGCTGTCGAACTTCGCCTCGTACGAGGAGGGGGCAGCTCCGTCCGGGGAGCTCACCCTCGACACGCCGGCCGCCGCGCCCGAGGCGCCGCCGGTCGAGGCGCCGCGCGCCGCGCCGCCCGCGACCTGGATCGTCTACGTCGACCAGTCGAGCCTGCAGCCGGGGCCGCGCAACCAGATGGTGTCGGAGGTGCGGGACTTCCTGACGCGCTCCCTGCGCCCGGGCGACCGGACGATGGCGGCCACCTTCGACGGCAACTCGCTCAAGATCCTCTCGGCGCTCTCGGCCGACCGTCAGCTCGCCCTCGACGCCCTCACCCGGCTCGAGAAGCAGGTCGGCTACCCGTCCGGGATGCGCGGCCGCGCCAACCAGATCCAGCGCGACATCTCGCAGATCGTGCCCGGGTCGGCGAGCGCGGCGGCCGACGCGGCGGCGATCGAGAGCGAGATCGAAGTCGCGGGGCAGGAGCTCGCGCTCCGGCTCAGGGCCTCCTTCACCGCCTTCAACGACCTTCTCGCCATCGTCGCCGGGGTCGAAGGGCGGGTCGCCCTCCTCTACGGCGGCGGCGGCTTCGAGGCCGATCCGACCGAGAACCTCTACCGCCTGCTCCAGTCCCGGATGGTCGGCAGCTTCGACACGGGCCCGTCGCCGAACCGCCGGCGCGACCCGTTGAACACCCAGATCCAGACCGACTACGCGCGCCTGCTCCGCACCGTGAACTCCTCCCGCGTCACCGTCTACTCGATCTTCGCCGGCGATCGCGGCGGCGTGGTCGGGGCCGACGTCGGCGGCGACCCCGGCGTCTCCGGGCCCTCGCTCTCGCTCGAGAGCCCGGAATCGAGCTCGACCCTCGCCGCCTTCGCGACCGAGACCGGCGGCCGCGCCTTCGTCGGCGCGCCCGATCTCTCCGAGCGGCTGGAGACCGCGCGCCGGGACCTCTCCACCTACTACTCGCTCGGATTCCACCCCGCCGAGGGCGCGCCCGAGGGCTTCCGGAAGATCGACGTCCGCGTCAAGCGCGAAGGGGTGAAGGTCGTCCACCGGCGCGGCGTGGACGAGAAGACCCCCGAGCAGATCGCCGGCGACGAGGCGACCGCGGCGCTGCTCGCGGCGACGCCGCCCGAGAATCCGTTCGGCGCGAAGATCGAGATCGGCGAAGCCACCAAGGCGAAGAGCGGCAGGTCGATGCTGGTGCCGGTGGTGGTGCGCGTGCCGCTGCGCGCGCTCACCCTGCTGCCGGACGGCGCCGCCCACCGCGCGCAGCTCGCCTTCCACTTCTCGCTGCGCGACCCGGACGGCGGCTACCGCCGGCTCGAGCCGCGGCCGCTCGACTTCAGCGTGCCGAACGAGAAGCTCTCCGCGTCGCTCGGCCAGTCGATCTCGTTCAAGGTCGAGCTCCAGCTCGAACCGGGCGCCTATCAGCTCGGCGTCGCCGTCGTCGACCGGATCGGCAGCGCGACGAGCGCGGCGACGGCCGGGTTCGACGTCGTGAAGGCGCGATGAGAACCGCCTTTCGGGCGGCGCTGCTCGCCGCCCTCGCGCTGGCCACGGCCGCCCTCGCCCAGGACCCCGCGCCGATCGTCCGGCCGCTCGGCGGCGCCAACCCGGCGGCCGCGGCGCTGCTCGCGCGCGGCGGCAGCGGCGGGGCGCTGCGTCTGCAGGCGACCGCGCTGCCGGTCGCCCTGCCGGCGCTGGCGATTCCGGTGCTGGTGGTGGTCGAGCTCGACGGCCCGTCGCTCGTCGCGCAGCACCCCGGCGGCCGGCTCGGCATCGAGCTGACCCTCTACGCCGTCGACGCCGGCGGCCGGGTCGCCGCCTCCCGTCTCGAGGGCATCGCGCTCGACCTCGACCGCGCGGGCGAGCAGCTCGCCGCCGGCGGGCTGCGCTGGACCGGCAGCCTCGCGCTCGACCCGGGCGAGTGGTCGCTGCGCGTGCTGGCGCGCGTCCGCAAGACCGGCGCCTTCGGCCTGCGCGAGACCCGTCTGGTGCTGCCGGGCGGCGGCGCCCGTTTCCTCGCCCCGGTCGCACCCGCCGCGCCCGGCTTCCTCGACGCCGTCTCGCCGGCGCTCGACCCCGCGGCGGCCGCCGCGATCGCCGCGTTCGGCGGCCCGCCGGCCGCCCTGCCGCTGCTCGCGGCCGACGCCCCGGCGCGGCTCTGGGCGCTCACCGGAGGCGGCGCGCCGGACGGCCTCGCGGCCACGCTCACCGACGGCCTCGGGCGCCCGGCGGGCGAGCCCGCGATCACCGCGAAGGAGCCCGTCGAGCTCGGGACCGGCCTGGCCGCCGTCGAGCTCGAGCTGGCGGCGCCGGGGGGCGCGGCGGGCCTGCGCGACCTCACCCTCGCCTCCCGCGCGGGCGCGGCCCCGCCGCGCCGCCTCGTCGTGCGCTCGGGCGCGGAGGGCGGCGCCTGGATCGACCTGCTGCGCGCGACGACCGTCGCCGAGGAGAGCGCGGCGCCGGCGCCGGCGCCGATCGCGCCGCCCGCCAACCGGGACGATCTCGAGCGCTTCCGCGCCGCCTACCGCGACGCGTTCGCGCGCTGGGCCGAGGGCGACCAGGACGGCGGCATCGCCGCGCTGCAGACGTTCGAAGCCGGCGCGCTGGCGAGCGACAAGCGCCGCGCGATGGGCTGGCTCGAGCAGGCCGACCGTCCGCTCACCGCCGGGCTCGCCGCCGCGCGCCCCGCCGCCGCGCTGCCGCTCGCCCTCTTCTACGGCGAGCTCTTCCGCGCGCACCTGGGCACCGGGCGCATCGGCCTCGCGCGCCGCGCCGAGATGCGCGCCGGCGAGCTGCTCGAGCGCTACGCCGCGGCGGCCGCCGACGACGCCGAGCGCCGCCTCGCCGCGGCCGCCTTCGCCGGCATGGCCGCCGACCTGCTGGCGGCCGAGGCGCCGCAGCGCGCCGCGGCGCTGCTCGAGCGCGCGTCGCGCCTGGCGCCCGACCGGGTCGAGAACTGGGTCGCCCTCGGCGCGATCTACGAGCGCGAGCGCCGGCTCGAGACGGCGCTCGGCGCGCTCGACCGCGCGCTCGAGCTCGAGCCGCGCCAGCGCGAGGCGCGTCTGCGGCGGGCCCGGGTCGAGCTCCTCCGGCAGAACCCGCGGCGCGCCGCCGAGCTGCTCGACGGCCTCGCCGCCGAACCGGTCGCCGACTGGATCGGCGTCGTCGCGGTCCAGGAGCGCGCCCGGCTGCTGCTCGCGGACGGCGAGCTGCCGCGGGCCGTTGCGCTGCTCGAGACGGCGGCCCGCCGCTTCCCCTCCGAGCCCTCGCTGGCGCTCGCCCTCTCCTACGCCTACGAGCGCTCCGGGCGGCGGGGCGACGCGCGCGCCGCGGCCGATCGCGCGATCGCGGGCGGCTCCGGCTTCGGCGCCGCGCCGCGCAAGCGCTACACGGCGCCGCCGATCGAGACGCTGTCGGCCGGCCGCGGCGAGGTCGAGACCGTGGGGCTGCTGGCCACCGCCTCGCTCGGCGAGGCGCTGCAGGCGACCGCCGGCGGGGGTGCCTCGTGAGCCGCGCGCTGCGCGACGCCGCGCGGGCCGCGGCGGTCCTTCTCGCCCTTGCTCTGGCCGCGGGTGCAGCGGCGGCCGTGCCGGTCTTCGAGGTCGGCCTGATCGAGCCGCTCGCCGGCCAGCCCGCCTTCGGCACGGTCGAGCTCGCGGCCGAGGTGCGCGGCGGCGAGGCGGCGCGGGTCGAGTTCTGGTACGACGGCCGGCTGGTCGGCGCGCTCGAGCGCCCGCCCTGGCGCCTGAGCCTCGACGTCGGCCAGGAGAACGCCGAACGCCGCTTCCGCGTGGTGGCGATCGCGGCCGACGGCGCGCGCGACGAGGCCGAGCTGGTGCTGCCGGCGATCCGCGTCGACGAGGAGATCGAGCTGCCGCTCCAGCAGCTCTACGTCACCGCGACGCGCGGCGGCGAACCGGCGCTCGACCTCGAGCGCGGCGCTTTCGAAGTCCACGACGACGGCCGGGAGCAGACGCTGGTCACCTTCGAGCGCGGCGACGTGCCGCTCACCGCGGTGCTGGTGGTCGACTCCTCGACCTCGATGCGCGGCCGCCCGCTCGCCGCCGCGCTCGCCGGCGCGCGCGCCTTCGCCGCCGGCATGGCGCCGCTCGACGAGGCGATGCTGCTCGCCGTCTCCGACCGCGTGATCGGCCACACCGAGTTCACCGGGGACCCGCAGGCGCTGGTCGCCGGGGTCTCGGGGGCCTCCGCGCGCGGCGGCTCGGCGATCTTCGATCACCTCTACCTCGCGCTGCTCGAGCTCGACCGCCGGCAGGGGCGCAAGGTGGTCGTCCTGCTCTCCGACGGCGTCGACGTCGACAGCCTGCTCGGGTCGCGCGAGCTCGAGGCCGTGGTCGGCCGGAGCCAGGCTCTCCTCTACTGGATCCGCCTCAACCCGACCGCGCGCGGCGCCCGCCACCGCTCGCCCTGGCGCGACTTCGACGAGCACGCCGCCGAGCTCGAGGGCCTGGCGCAGCTCGTCGCGAGGAGCGGCGGCCGGATCGTCGACCTGCCGCGGGTCGAGCAGGCGACGAGCGCGTTCGAGGAGGTCCTCGCCGAGCTGCGCAACCAGTACGTCCTCGGCTACTACCCCTCCGCCGCCCGCCACGACGGCGCCTGGCGGAAGATCCGCATCGACGTCGCCCAGGGCGGCGTCGCGCTGCGCGCGCGCGAGGGCTACTACGACGACTGAGGCGGGGGCGCCGGCCGGCGTCCGATAGACTCCACCGCGTGAGCGCGCCGAAGCCCGTGCGTCCGCTGCCGCAGCAGCTGCTCGGCGTCGCCCTCTTCCTCTTCATCCCGGTCGTCCTCTTCCTCTTCGTCCGCCACCCCGAGCCGGTCGGCGCCAGCCTGGTCGCAGGGATCGCGCTGATGCTCGGGCACCGGTTCCTGGCGCGGCCCTACTTCGAGAGGACGCGGGAGAGGAAGTGCGCCTGGTGCAACCGCTGGCTGGGCGAGGGCGCGCCCGAGTCGTTCGAGGTGGACCGCGGAGACGGGCGGGTGCGGTTCGTCGCCTGCGCGGGGCACGCGGCGCCCGCGCTGCGCACCTTCGCCTGGATCGAGAGGATGAAGCTGCCGCTGCGCGCGGGGATCGGCCTGCCGCTGATCCTCCTGCTCCTCGCGCTGGCGGCGACGGCCTCCGGCGGGCTCGTCCCGCTCGGGGACGCAACCGAGCTCTTCCGCTTCGTCGTCGGGCTGACCGTCCACCTCGGCGCGCTCGGCCCCTTCCTCGGCCGCCCCACCGACACGCCCCCCCGGGCGGTCTTCCCGCTCCACAACTTCTCGCTGCTCGGCGTCGCCGCGATCCTCTGGATCTTC
Organism: uncultured Acidobacteriota bacterium; assembly: GCA_963803995.1. Taxonomy (GTDB): domain Bacteria; phylum Acidobacteriota; class Thermoanaerobaculia; order Multivoradales; family JAGPDF01; genus JACTMI01. Next base: position 32,141 of record CAWDOT010000016.1, on the reverse strand, counting down.
CGCCTGGTCGGGATCTGGTGGATCGTGGCCGGCGGGATCTACTGGTCCGGCCGCTTCGGCGCCTGAGCCAGCGGTCCATCCAGCTTCCGCGACGACGCACGCGACAAGCTCCATCGAAGGGAAGACCGGGGGCAACGCGACGTCGGTGGGCCGATGGGTTCACAACGCCCGCGCGGACGCGGAGGCCCGACCGACCCGCCGCCGACCCGCCAGCCACCCCCTTCAACAGAAGGCTTTTCAGGGCCTCTCCGCCGCCACCGCCGCTTCAATCGCCGCCGCCGCTCCGGCCTCCGGCCGGAGCCCGGGCGGCAATTCGGCCGCCCGTGGTTAAGGAAGGGGCAACCCGGGACGGCGGTCGCACGTACTTCACGCGAAGCACTTCCATCCGAAGGGAGATCTCCGTCCATGCTGAAGCGACTTCCGTCCGTCCTGTCCGCCCTCGCCCTCGCCGCCGCGCTGCCGACGGCGGCGCTGTCGGTGACCCTGCCCCCGTCGGGGGACAACCAGAAGTCCTCGGTCTCCCAGCACATCGGGCTGGTGACCGTCACCGTCGACTACTCGAGCCCCGACGTCCACGCCCCCGACGGCGCCGACCGGCGCGGCAAGATCTGGGGCGGGCTCGTCCCCTACGGCTGGCAGGAGGACAACTTCGGCGCCTGCGGCAAGCAGTGCCCCTGGCGGGGCGGCGCCAACGAGAACACCGTCTTCACCGCCTCGCACGACGTGCAGGTCGAGGGCCAGTCGCTGCCGGCCGGCCGCTACGGCCTCTTCTTCGTGCCCGGCGAGAGCGAGTGGATCGTCATCTTCTCGAAGAACTCGACCTCCTGGGGCCACTACTTCTACGACGCGGCCGAGGACGCCCTGCGGGTCACCGTGAAGCCCGAAGAAGGCGGCCTACCGCGAGTGGCTGACCTACGACTTCACGGATCGCGAGAGCGACAAGGCGACGCTCGCGCTCGCCTGGGAGGACCTCGCGGTGCCGATCCGGATCGCGGTGCCGAACGCCGTCGAGCTCTACGCCGAGAACCTGAAGCGCGAGCTGCGCAGCTCCCCCGGCTTCACCGCCGACGCCTGGCAGCAGGCCGCCCAGTACCTCGTCCAGCAGAAGGCCCACCTCGACTGGGCCGAGACCTGGGCCCAGAACGCGGTCTCGCTTCCGTTCATCGGCAAAGAGAGCTTCGGAACGCTCAAGACCCTCGCCGAGGCGCAGGCGGCCAACGGCAAGGCGGACGCGGCGAAGGCGACGATGGCCAAGGCGCTCGCGCACCCGACCGCGACGGTGACCGACTACTACCAGTACGCGCGGCCGATGATCCGCGACGGCAAGGCGGCCGAGGCGATGACCCTCTTCCAGCAGGCCGCCAAGCGCTGGCCGGGAGCCTGGCCGACCGACGTCGGCATCGCGCGCGCCTACTCGGCGATGGGCGACTACAAGCAGGCCCTGAAGCACGCCCGGGCCGCGCTCGCCATCGCGCCCGACGACGTCAACCGGAAGAACCTCGAGCGGATGATCGGCCTGCTCGAGCAGGGCAAGGACATGAACCAGTAGCGCTCGCCCCCGCCCGGCGCAGGGGCCGCTACTCGACCACGATGCGCACCGATCGGGAGCGCGCGGCGCTGAACGGCACGCGCGCCTCGATCCGGTGCTCTCCCGGCGCGAGCGGCCAGCGCGCCGCGTAGGGGCGGTCGACGGTGGCGAAGGGCTCGCCGTCGACGTACCAGACGAGCTGCTCGACCGGCGGCTCGACCACCGCGGTCAACGCCAGCGTGCTCTGCTCGCGCGGCGTCTCCGGGATCGAACAGCAGGCGCAGGCCGGGCTCGGGCGAGATGATCCGCACCTCGGTCCCGTCGAGCCCCGACAGCGCCGCCGGCGCGCCGCTCGGCGCCCGCGATCGCGTCGGGCAGGCCGGCAGCCCCTGCCGCTCGAGCCAGCCGGCGTAGCGCGCCGGCAGCTCGACGAAGGTCCGCGCCTCGATCTCGGACGCGGGCGTCGCGGCGCTGGCGAGCGCGCCGCTGCGCCGGTCGACCGCCACCGCGCGGTGCGCCCGGCAGTCCTCGAGCGGCGGCCGACGCCGGCAGCCACTCCACCACCACCCGGTCGCAGGCCGGCGTGGCGCGCGCGCCGGTGAGCGCGCAGAGCCGCTCGGCGCGCTAGCCGCGCGGCGGCGGGAAGGGCGCGCCGGACGAGCCCGTCGAGCTCGTCGCGGTGGAGCCGCTCGAGCACCCGCTGCGCGAGCCGGCGCGGCGATCCGGTAGCCGGAGAGCTGCGATCATCGGCCGCTCGTCGGGGTGGCCGACCCAGACCCCGACAGGTAGCGCTCCGACCAGGCGACCGTCCAGGCGTCGCGATAGCGCGACGAAGTGCCGGTCTTGACCGCCACCGGGAAGGGGTACTCCGAGAAGCCCATGCCGCGGGAAGGTCGGCAGCCGCGCCTGCGGATCGGACGAGGAAGAGCGTGACCTGGCGGGCGGTCTCCTCCGAGACGACGCGCGGGCCCGTCGCCGCCGTCTCCCCGTCGAGCCAGGCGAGCTCGCGCCGACGGCCGTCGCCGGCGAGCGCGGTGTAGGCCGTGACCAGCCGCTCGAGCGTCACCGGCAGCGCGCCGATCGCGAGCCCGAGCCCGTAGCGCGCCGACGGCCGCTCGTGGCGTGCAGCCCGAGGTCGGCGAGCAGCCGCGTAGAAGGGGTCGAGGCCGACGCGCGCCAGCAGCTCGACCGCCGGGACGTTGCGCGAGTTGGCGAGCGCGACGCGCGGCAGCAGCGGGCCGAGGAAGCGCTCGTCGGAGTTGAGGATGCCGCCCGGGCCGCGGCGCGAGGTCGTCGAGCACGGTGGCCGGCGTGATCGTGCCGCGCTCGAGCGCGAGCGCGTAGAGGAACGGCTTGAGCGTCGAGCCCGACGAGCGGGGCAGCCGCAGGTAGTCGATCGCGCCGGCGTGGTCGGCGTCGAAGTAGCCGGTCGAGCCGACCGCCGGCCAGCACCTCGCCAGGTGCCGCGGTCGGCGACCAGCACCGCGGCGTTGCCGGCGCCCCGGTCGGCGGCGTCCGCACCGCGCGCCAGGCGAGGCGCTCGACCTCCTGCTGGAGGTCGAGGTCGAGCGTGGTGGCGACGCGCGGCGGACCCGCCCGAGACTCCCCGGCCGTGCGGCGCGTCGCCGAGCGCGAGCAGCGGGTGGAGCGCCGCCTCCGGGCGCGCCGCTTGCCAGGGCAGCCGCAACGCGTCGATCTCGCTCGAGCGCCGCGGCGAGCTCGACCGGCGGAGAGCTCGCCCGCTTCCGCGCAGCCGCGCGAGGATCTCGCCGGCCGCGCCGGATGCGCGCGCGCGCGCCCGCGCGGATCGTAGGGGTTCATGCGCGCCGGCGCCTGCGGGATCGCGGCGAGGAACGCGACCTCGGCCCAGGAGAGATCGTCGACCGGCTTGTCGAGGTAGCGCCGGGCGGCGTAGCCGATGCCGTGGATGCGGTTGCCGTACGGGACGATGCGCAGGTAGTGCGCGAGCACGCCGTCGCGGCCGTGGCGCAGCGTCAGCGCGACCGCGGTGGCCGCCTCGACCGCCTTGCGCAGGTAGCCCCGCGCACCCGGGTGCTGCATGCGCGCGACCTGCATCGCGAGCGTCGAGGCGCCCGAGACGCGGCGCGCCGGCGCCGAGGTTCTGGAGGAGCGCGCGGCCGACCGCGAGCGGGTCGACGCCGGGATGCCAGAAGCTCCGGAAGCGGCGGTCCTCGATCGCGATGGTCGCCGCCGCGACCCGCGCCGGGACCTCGTCGAGGCGCCAGAAGCCGAGCCGCTCGTCGCCGCGCTCCGGCAGCTCGCCGAGGAAGCGGCCGGCGCGGTCGCGCACGAGCAGCGTCGGCTCGGGGGCCACCCGTCCCGAGCGGGCGACGGCCACCGCGGCGAGCGCCGCCACCGGCAGCGCGAGCGCGACCAGGGCGCGCCGTCGGCCCCGCGGGCCGGCGAGCGCGGCGCGCAGACGAGCGAGAGCGGCGCGGAGCGTCTTCACGGCGGCTGCATTCCATCGCCGCGGGCGCCGCTTGGCAAGCCGCGGCCGCGCTTCCCCACCCGCCCGGAGGGTGCGCGCGCCCCGGACCGGCGAAAGACTCTCCAGGGCAGCACTCAGGAGGCCCGCGCATGAACCGGATCCCCCCGATCAAGACGGTGATGACGCCCTTCCCGTTCTCGATCGAGGCCGGCGAGGACATCGCCGAGGCGCGCCGCCGGATGGAGGAGCACGGCATCCGGCACCTGCCCGTGCTGGTCGACGGCGAGCCGATCGGGATTCTCTCGAACCGCGATCTCGAGCGCGCCGAGGCCGCGATGGCTGTGGCCGGCGATCCGCACCCCGCCCGGGTCGGCGACGTCTGCCGCTTCCCGGCCTACGCCGTCCAGCTCGACGAGCCGCTCGACAACGTGCTGATCCACATGGCGACCGAGCGGGTAGGCTCGGCGCTCGTGCTGCGCGGCGAGAGAGTCGTCGGCATCTTCACCACCACCGACGCCTGCCGCCTGTTCGCCGAATACCTGCGCCGCGACTTCCCCGCCGACGGCGACGACGCCGCCTAGGCTCCGGGCAGATCGATCTCGAGCAGCATCCTGCGCGCGTCGTCGCGCAGCGTCGCGATCCGCGCGGCGAAGACCGCCGCGCCGACGATGCAGCAGAGCCCGCCGGCGGCGACGGTCCAGGGCGCGCCGATGCGCTCGGCCGCGGCGCCCGCGGCGAGGGCGCCGAGCGGCGCCATGCCCATGAACATCATCGCGTAGGCCGCCATCACCCGCCCGCGGTACCCATCGGGCACCAGCGACTGGAGCAGCGTGTTGCTCGCCGCCATCTGGTTGACGAAGAAGAAGCCGACCGGCACGAGCAGCGCCATCGACAGCCAGAAGCTCCGCGAGAACGCGAAGAGGATGAGCGCGACGCCGAATCCGGCCGCGCAGAACGCCAGCCAGCGGCCGAGCCCGCTCGTGCCGCGGCGCGCCGCGAGCGCGATCGCGCCGGTCACGGCGCCGACCCCGGTGGCACCCATCAGGAGTCCGAGGCCGCGCGCGCCGCCGTGCAGGATGCGGTCCGCGAAGATCGGCATCAGCACCGTGTAGGGCATGCCGGTCAGGCTCACCAGTCCGAGCAGCAGCAGCAGGGCGCGCACCGGCCGCGTCCGGCGGACGTAGCCGAGGCCCGCGAGCAGGCTCGCCCAGGGGCTGGTCGTGGCCGGGTGCGGGCGAAAGGGGGGCAGGCGCATCGCGACGAGGCTCGCGATCACCGCGAGGAACGAGACGCCGTTGGCGGCGAAGCACCACCCCTCGCCGATCGCGGCGACCAGAATGCCCGCGACCGCCGGGCCCACCACGCGCGCGCCGTTGAAGACCGAGGAGTTGAGCGCGATCGCGTTGGCCAGCGTGTCGCGCCCGACCATGTCGACGACGAAGGACTGGCGCACGGGGATGTCGATGCCGTTGACCGCGCCGAGCAGCCCCGCGAGCACCAGGATGTGCGTCACCCGGACCTGGCCGGAGAGCGTCAGGACCGCGAGCGCGAAGGCGAGCGCCATCGAGGCCGACTGGGTGGCGATCAGCGTCCGCCGGCGGTCGGCGCGATCGGCGATCACCCCGCCGGCCGGCGCGAGCAGGAGGGAGGGGACCTGGCTGACGAAACCGACCACCCCGAGCAGCACCGCCGACCCGGTCAGCCGGTAGGCGAGCCAGGACTGCGCCACCGATTGCATCCAGGTGCCGGTGAGCGACACCAGCTGGCCGAGGAAGTAGAGGCGGTAGTTGCGGTGCGCCAGCGCCCGGAGCGCCACCGGCCAGCGCCCGCCGGAACCCGTCGCGGCCCCCGGATTCCCCTTCTCCCCTGCCCCGGAAGCCGCCACGAGGTCAGCGTACCCCGCCCCTGACCATCAATCAACTCAATAGAAGGAAAGGACTTGCCAATCGGCTGGCACCTGCGGCTGCGGCCGGCGCCGCCGCCGGAAAAGCTCCATGTAAGAGATGGGCTCGCCACTGCCGGCTGCAAGTCCTGGAGTTCCTGCCGGCGCCACCGCGGACAGGCTACGCGTCGACGCTTCGCCGGCCACCCTCTTCTCTGGAGCTTCTTCTCGCTGATCACCACTCCAGGACCAACCAATCGGCTGGCACCTCCCCTCCCCCGGTCCCGGTGCTGCTGCCGGCGCCACCGCGGACAGGCTATGCGTCCGCGCCTCGCCGGCCACCCCCTTCTCTCGAGCTTCTTCTCGCTGATCCCGCTCCAGGAGCTGCCAGTCGGCTGGCAATCCTCCGCCCCATGGCCCGCAAGAGAGGGCTTCTGGAGAGGGCTCAGTACCCGAGGACCTCGAGTCCGGGAACGCGATCGAAGTGGCGGACGTTGCGAGTGACGAGCGGAGCGGCGTCGGCGAGCGCGGCCGAGGCGATCAGCAGATCCATCGTGGCGATGGCCTCGCCCCGGCTCCGGAGTGCGGCGAGCAGCTCACCGTAGCGCCCGGCGAGCGTGGCGTCGGGGAGGACGAGCGCGAGCCTGGAGACCACGGCGCGCACGCGGTCTCGCTCCTCGTCCGCCCGCGCGGCGAGCGCGGCGCCCGCCTCGAGCTCGCAGAGCACGAAGAGCGAGATGCCGAGCTCCTCGTCGCCGAGCGACTCGAGTTTCTTCGTGGCCGCGCCCCGCTCCCGGCGGCGCGCCTCGCGCAGCAGGTCGACGAGAAAGGTCGTGTCGAGGTGGATCACAGGCGCACCCGCCGCGCCCTGTTCTTCTGCCGCTCCGCGATTCCCGCGTCGATCAGGTTCAACGTCTCCTCGGAGATCGGCGTCGCCGCGAGCGCCGCGAGCAGGTCGCGCCCGGTGCCTCCCCGCCGCAGGCCGCTCTTGATCACCGCCGAGAACGACTGCCCCGGCAGCTTGCGGGACCGCAGCAGCTCGTACGCCTCGAGGTCGACCGTGATCGTCTTGAAAGCCATGCACGAATCATACACGAAATCCGATCTCTCGACGGCTCCGCCACTGCGCACCGCGCCGGTCAGCACCGAACAACTCTATTGAAGACAAAGACTTGCCAATCGGCTGGCACCTGCTTCGGGCACCTGCTTCGGCACCTGCACCACCTGTTGCTCGTCCGTGTACCTGTCCCCGCGCCGAGGGTGGGCTCGACAGCGCTGGAAAAGCTCCATAGAAGAAATGGACTCGCCATTGGCGGCGGCAAGTCCTGGAGCTGCTGCCGGTGCCGCGGCGGTCTGGTGATGCGACCACGCCTTGTCGGCCACCCCCTTCTCTGGAGCTTCTTGTCGCTGATCTCCACTCCCGGACCAGGCAGTCGGCTGGTACCTTCCCGGCTCCTTCCGGTCGCAAGTCCTGGAGTTCCTATCGGCGCGATCGCTGACAGGCTGCGCGCGGACGCCCTGCCGGCCAACCCCTTCTCTGGAGCCTTTCTCGGCCGGGACGTTCACCGACCGGTCCGGAACCGGCAGGGGCCAGCCTGGAACGGATCGGATCGGTCGGGCCGGCGGACCGACCGGCTATTCGAGCTTGTGGAAGAAGCTCAGGTGGTAACCGTCGAGGTCGTCCGCGGAGAAGCTGCGGACACCCCACTCGCGGTCGGCGGGCCAGTCGGTGATGTGGGCGCCGAAGCTCTCGGCGCGCTCGGCCAGGGCGGCGAGATCCTGGACGGTCTCGAGCCAGAGGCGGATCCCCGTGCCCTTGACGCGGTCGGCTCCCTTGGCGCCGTCGTCCCGGCTCAGGTTCACTTCGCAGGTTCCGGCGTGCAGCGTCACGCCCTCGAGCCGCCCGCCGTTCTCCCAGCGCTGCTGGACCATGAAGCCGAAGCCCTTCGTGTAAAGGGCCAGCGAGCGCTCGAGATCTCCCACGGTGAGGCTCGCCGCGATCGAGCGCAGCCGCAGGGTCTCGGGCCTCGCGCGCACGATCGGCTCCGGCCTCGCGGCCGGCCTCGGAGCGGAGCGCGGAGCGCGGTCGGCGGGAACGGGCGTGGATCTCTTCGTCGCGGCCCTGCGGGTCGGTTTCGCGGACTTCCCGACGGTCTTCCTGACGGCCTTCTTCACGGCCTTCTTCGCGCCACGCCCGGCGGCGGTTCTGGTCGGCTTCGCCATGTCGCGCTCTCCCCTCGGTTCGGCTCCCGACAATCTCAAAAAAACGCCGCTTTGGGCGTGAGACAGCGCACAGGCGCTCAATAGTCGGTCAGGTCCCGCGGCGGCCAGGCGGCGCGCAACGCGTTGAGGACGGCGACGACGTCGATCACCTCCTGGGCGATGGCGCCGGCCACCGGCGACAGCAGGCCGGCGGCCGCCAGTCCCATGCCGACGACCGACAGCGCCATGCCGCCGACGGCGCTCTGCAGCGCGATCGCGCGCATGCGCCGGCTGATGTGGAGGAACTCGTCGACGCGCTGCAGCGAGCTGTCCATGCACCACCGCGCCGGCCGCCTCGGCGGTGACGTCGCTGTTCTGGCCGAAGGCGATGCCGACGGTCGCGGCGGCGAGCGCCGGGGCGTCGTTGATGCCGTCGCCCAGGAAGAGCGTGCGCGCCTTCGCCGTCTCCGCGCGCACCAGCGCGAGCTTCTGCTCGGGCGACTGCGAAGAGTGCACCTCCGTCGATGCCGACCTGCGCGGCGAGGTAGCGCACCTCGGACTCGCGGTCGCCGGAGACGAGCAGGACGCGGTCGAAGTGGTGCTTCGGCTTGAGGTGCCGGATGAAGCTCGCGCCTTCGCGCCGGGGCGTGTCGCGGAAGCGCAGGAGCGCGGCGGCGCGGTCGTCGACCGCGCACGATGCACTCCATTCCACCCTCGGCGGGCGGCAGATCGGCGAGCTCGCCGGCGCGCTGGGCCGCCACCCAGGCGCGGTTGACGATCGCCACCGCGCGCCCGCCGACCACTCCGTCAGCCCTTCGCCCGGAATCTCGTGGATCTCGCTCGCTTCGTGCGGTGACGGTCGCGCGCGCGACGGCGGCAGCCACCACCGCCCCGGCGAGCGGATGGCGCGAGTAGTGCTCGAGGCTGGCGGCGAGCGCCAGCACCTCGTCGGCGTCGAACCCGGGCAGCGCGATCGTCTCCGTCACCTCGGGCTCGCCGTAGGTGAGCGTGCCGGTCTTGTCGAAGATCGCCACCCGGCAGGTGTCGATCTGCTCGAGCACCGCCGGATCCTTGACGATGATGCCCGCGGCGCGCCGCGAGCGAGATCGAGCCGATGATGGCGACCGGGATCGCGATCAGCAGCGGGCAGGGCGTCGCCACCACCAGCACCGCCAGGAAGCGCACCGGCTCGCCCGAGAGGACCCAGGCGGCGACCGCGAGGGCGACCGCCACCGGCGTGTAGACCGCGCCGAGCTGGTCGCCCAGCCGACGCAGCTGCGGCCGCCGCTGCTCGGAGTCGCGCATCACCTGCATGATCTTGGCGTAGCGCGAGTCGACCGCGAGCTTCGAGGCGCGCATCGGTGAGCGCGCTCTCGCCGTTGATGGCGCCCGACAGCACCGCCGAGCCGGGCGTCTTCGAGATCCGGTACGGCTCGCCGGTCAGATACGACTCGTCCATCACGCCGTGCCCCTCCTCGACGACGCCGTCGACCGGGCAGGTCTCGTGGGGCAGGACGATCACCTCGTCGCCGATGGCGAGCGACTCGAGCGGCACGTCGTCGAGGCGGCCGGCCACCTTGCGGTGCGCGACGGAGGGCATGCGCCGGGCGAGCGCCTCGAGCACCGAGGAGGCGCTGCGCACGGCGTAGGACTCGAGCGCCTGCCCGCCCGAGAGCATCAGCACGACCAGGGTGCCGGCGAGGTACTCGCCGAGCAGCGACCGCGGTGACGATCGAGATGCCGGCGAGCAGGTCGGAGCCGAACTGGCGGCGCAACGCCTGGCGAGCGAGTCCCCAGACCAGAGGCAGTCCGCCGCCGGCGAGGGCCGCGAGCAGCGGCAGGTCGGCGAGCGCGAAGCGACCGGCGCGCGGCGCCTCCGCCCAGCCGAAGCGGAGCGCGAGGTGGACCGCGATCGCGGTCAGTGCGCCCGCCGCGATGCGCGCCTCGACGGTGCTCAGGACCCCTCTGCGGACGGACTCGCTCGCCATCGCTCGCTCTCTCCCCGGGAATCCGGATCCGGCAGCTTCCGGTGGCCTCAGGCTATGCGCAGGGCCGCGCGTCGGGGCCACCCGGCCGGGCGGCCCCGCGCGCAGGCCGAACCGCCCCATTCGCGGGGCGCCCGCGACCCGCCCGGCCGGTCTGATCTAGACTGCGCCGCACGACAGGGAGGCACCCACCATGGCCCGCATCTATGCAGACAACTCCCGCTCGATCGGCCGCACCCCGCTGGTCGAGATCCGCCGGATGACCCACGGCGCGCACGCCCGCGTGCTCGCCAAGATCGAGGGGCGCAATCCGGCCTACTCCGTCAAGTGCCGCATCGGCGCCGCGATGGTCTGGGACGCCGAGGAGAAGGGCCTGCTCGCGCCGGGCAAGGCGATCCTCGAGGCGACCAGCGGCAACACCGGCATCGCGCTCGCATTCGCCGCAGCCTCGCGCGGCTACGACTGCGTGTTGACCATGCCCGAGACGATGACCATGGAGCGGCGCAAGGTCCTGGTCGCCTTCGGCGCGCAGCTCGTCCTGACGCCGGGCTCGCTCGGCATGCCGGGCGCGATCGCCAGGGCCGAGCAGCTCTACGCCGCGGAGCCGGACCGCTTCGTGCCGATGCGCCAGTTCGAGAACCCGGCCAACCCGGCGATCCACGAAGCGACGACCGGGCCCGAGATCTGGGACGACACCGACGGCGCGGTCGACGCTTTCGTCTCCGGTGTCGGCACCGGCGGCACGCTGACCGGCGTCTCTCGCTACATCAAGAAGACGCGCGGCAGGCCGATCGTCACCGTCGCGGTCGAGCCCTCGGCGTCGCCGGTGATCACGCAGACGCTCGCCGGCGAGCCGCTCAAGCCTTCGCCCCACAAGATCCAGGGGATCGGCGGCGGCTTCGTGCCGAAGAACCTCGACCTCGCGCTGGTCGACCGCGTCGAGCAGGTCTCGAACGAGGAGGCGATCGCCACGGCGCGGCGCCTGGCGCGCGAGGAGGGGATCCTCGTCGGCATCTCCTGTGGCGCGGCGATGGCGGCGGCGCTCCGCCTCGCCTTCGACTCGGCCTGGGCCGGCAAGACGATCGTCGTCGTGCTGCCCGACGCCGGCGAGCGCTACCTCTCCGGCGCGCTGTTCGAGGGGATGTTCACCGAGGTCGAGAGCGCGCAGGCCGTGCCGGTCGGGATCTGATCGCGATGGCCGCTCCGGCCGAATCCGGCGACCTGCCACGGCTGGTCGACGCGATGCTGGCGAGCTACGGCAAGCGATCCGCGCGGGCAGCACGTCAACCAGCGCTACCTGCCCTCGCGCGACGAGATCCACGAGATCGTCGAGCTGCTGCTCGAGCTCTTCTACCCCGGCTACTACGGCCGGCAGGACCTGACCGACGAGAACCTGCCGTTCCACGTGGGGACCCTGCTCTCGACGCTGCGCGAGAAGCTCGAGCGCCAGATCGAGACCTGCCTCTGCTTCGCGCGCGAGACGGAGGGGGGCGGCGCCGGCGGCTGCTCGGAGAGCGCCCGGCGCGCGTCGGCCGCGCTGCTCGCCCGGCTGCCGGCGATCCGCGACGCGCTGATTCTCGACGTCCAGGCCGCTTACGACGGCGACCCGGCGGCGCAGAGCCTCGACGAGGTCATCCTCGCCTACCCCGGCTTCCGCGCGATCACCGTCCACCGCGTCGCCCACGAGCTCTACCGGCTCGGCGTGCCGCTGATGCCGCGCATCCTCTCGGAGTGGGCGCACAGCGAGACCGGTTGCGACATCCACCCGGGCGCCGCGATCGGCGAGAGCTTCTTCATCGACCACGCGACCGGCACGGTGGTCGGTGAGACCACCCGGATCGGCCGCGGCGTCAAGCTCTACCAGGGTGTGACGCTGGGCGCGCTGTCGCATCCGCGCGACGCCCAGGGGCGGGTGGTCCGGCAGACCAAGCGCCACCCCACGGTCGGCGACGGCGCCACGCTCTACGCCAACGCCACCGTGCTCGGCGGCGCCACCGAGATCGGCGCCGACTCGATCGTCGGCGGCTCGGTCTTCCTGACCCGCTCGGTGCCCGCGGGCTCGCGGGTGGCGGTGAAACCGCCGGAGCTGTCGGTCAGGGGCGCCGAGCCGCCGCCGGGGATCGACTTCGAGATCTGACGGCTACTTCGCGGCCGGCACGTAGCTGAGGTCGGGGCGGTACTGCGCGAGCTCGGAGTACATCTTCGTGGTGCTCGCGCGCACCGTCGACATCAGCTCGTCGGCCTTGCGCGGTCCCATCGCCTCGGAGAGAGCCTGGATCAGGGTCTTCTCGCCGGGCGCGAAGTCGGCGTAGCTGTCGCGGCCGGTCGACAGCACGTAGTGGGGGCCCTCGCCGCCGCTCGCCAGGCGGTACCAGCTCGAATAGGTGGGCCACGAGATCTTGTCGAGCTCGACCTTGACCGCCTCGAGCGCGTCCTCGAAGCGGGGGGCGTCGGCCAGGTTCACGTAGTAGTGGGTGAGCTGCGAGTACTTCGCGGGCGCCGTCGCGCCCGGCTTGCTCCGGCTGGCGCCGCTCATGTGGATCCAGAAGCCGGTCGTGGCCGAACCGGTCGCGGGCCCGAAGGTCTTCGCCATGTCGGCGCCGTCGAGCGCGTCGAAGGCGTCGCGGCCGTCGTAGTCCTTCCAGTAGTGGTCGAAGGTCCCGGTGATGAAGCTGCCGGCCCGATCGCCGTTCACGATCTCCCAGGCGAACCAGGCGAAGCCGTCCTTCTGCGTCTTGTGGAACTCCATGTGCTTCTTGCGGCCTTCGGCCCAGGCCGCCTCGGATCCGGCCTTGGCCGTCCAGACCGACACCTGGCAGACGTCCGGCTGCTTCTGAGCGAGAACCGGCGTTGCCGCGACCAGCGCTGCGCCCACGATGCCCAACATCGTCTTTCGCATACCGACTACCCCCCTAAGGTAAACAGATGGAGCGCGAAAATAGCCCATCGCTGCCCTGCGCAACGCTGCTTGTTCGCGGCGAGTACAGGAATCTCGCCGGCCGGCAAGGCTAGTGGGAGCAGGTGGCGGCTTCGAGGCGGCGTCAGGCGCCGCCAGCGCGGTGGCGAACCAGGACCAGACGGTCGCCGCCGTCGGCCGCGGGCGCGAGGACCAGGACCTCGGAGCCGGGACGGCCGTCGAGCTCGGCGACGCCCAGCACCTCGACCTCGGTCCGCCGCTCGACCTCGGCGCCGCCGGGGACTTCGATCGTCACCGCCACCTCTTTGCGGGCGTCTCCAGGAGCGGCGAGCGGCAGCGCGAAGCGCGGCTCCGCCTCGATCGCGCGCCGCCCTCCGCCGCCGAGCGCGCGCAATTCGATCCGGTCCGGCCAGGCCAGCACGAGCGCCGGTCCCCCTTCGGCCGTCGCGGCGCCGGCCAGCCGCCAGTCCGCCGGCGCGTCGTCGAGGTCGGATCGACGCGCTCTCCTCTCGAGGCGGCCGCCGCCCTCGCCGCGCCAGGTCTGGACCACCAGATCGCCGCCCGACATCCCCTCGGGAAAGACCGCCGCGAGATCGTCCCGGCCGTCGCCGTCGGTGTCCCCCGCCACCACCGCGGTCGGCTGCCAGCGCTTGGCGTCGACCTCGACCGCGAGGGTCGGGGGCACGCCGGCGCGCGTCCGGTCGGCGCGCAGCGGCAGGACCCGGAGCCGCTGACGCTCGAAGAGGTCGAGCGCCTCCGCGCCCTGGGTGCGGACGACCAGCGTCGGTTCGCCGTCGAGCGTGACGGCCCAGGCCTCCTCCACCTGCTCCGGACCCGGCAGCGCCGACCAGGCCTCGACCGGCGGCTCGCCGCCTGCGCCGAGGAGCAGCGTGCGCAGCCGGCCGCGGCCGACCGCGACCGGTCCCACCACCCAGCGCGCGCCCTGGGCGGCGGTCGCGACCGCCGCGACCCGCGGGCCGCGCAGGCGGAGCCCCGAGACGGTCCGCTCCGCGGTGAACGGCAGGGCGACCTCGGCGGCGAGCCGGAGCCCGCCGCCGCTCCCCTCCCAGCGCCGGAACCGCCCGACCTCGGCGGCGGCCAGCGAGCGCTCGACACCCGCGCGCAGAAGCCCCGGCGCGAGCGAGCGCAGGTCGAAACCCGGGTGCTCGATCAGCTCGCGGCCGGGAGCGGCGGGCGTCGCGAGCGCTCCGAGCGAAGCGAGCCGGCCGAGACCGCCGACCATGAGCTCGGACCCGGACCCGAGGTCGATCGCGGCCAGCGTCTTCGTCCAACCCTCGATCCCTTCCAGTACTACGGCCGCTCCGGGCTCGGGGGCGAGGGCGACGCGCAGCAGCCGACGGGGGCCGTCGGGCTCCCCGACCGGCCGGACGAGCAGCCAGAGGGCGCCGTCCACGCCGCTCGCCAGCGCCGCGACGAGCGTGCCGCCCAGCGCGAGCGCCGCGCCCTCGGCGCTCTCCGAGCGGAGCCGCTCGATGGCGACGGTCTCGCCCGCGGCGGCTCCCGTCGCGGCGAGCGCCCCCGCGAGCAGCGCCAGTCCGGCTCCCGTGCGTCGCCTTCTCGTCATGGCGCGGCGCTCCGCGAGAGGTAGAGGTCGAGCGCGGCGCGGCGGCCGACGTCGCCGCCCTCGGCGGGCTGGGTGATCACGAGGTCGCTGCGGCCGTCGCCGTCGTAGTCGGCGACCGCGACCAGCGCGAGGTCGAGCGGTTCGCGCGCGAGCTCGATCGTGGCATCGGGCTCGCGGCCGTAGCGGCACCCCTCGCGGCCGCGGTGCAGCGTCACCTTGCGCCCGCGGCCGAGCTGCACGAAGTCGGCGCGGCCGTCGCCGTCGAAATCGCCCGCGAACGACGAGAGCTGGCCGAGCGCCAGCCGGTCGAGCCGGAGCCGCAGCTCGCCCGCGAGGTCGAGCCCGGCGACCGGCGCGAAGCGCCCGCCGGCCGCCTGACAGTAGACGCCGAAGTCGAGGCCGAGGCGGATCGAGCGCGCGGTCAGGACCCGCGCGGCCTCGAACAGCGAGAAGTCGAAGCGTGAGCGCGAGCAGGTCGAGGCGGCCGTCGCCGTCGAGATCCTGGAGTCCGCCGGGCAGCGACCAGCCGCCCTCCCTTTCGCCGCCGTTCTCGAAGGCGTAGCCCTCCGCCTCGAAGCGGGTCGACGGCTCGGCCCGCCACCAGGCCGTCGGGGCCGAGCGGGTGCACCGCATAACGGTAGCGCGGCCGCTTGGCCTGTTTCAGCTCGGCGCGCATCGAGTCGTCCCCGCTCTCGATCGGCTCGGCGGTGACTACCTCGCCGCGATGATCGCCGTCGAGGTCGCCGATCCAGACCACTTCGGGCTCGGCTTCGGGCGGGCGCCCATCCAGAGGATCGACCGGTTCGCCGAAGCGGCCGCCGCCGAGCCCGAAGCGGATGCGCACACGGTTCCACCCGCGCTCGTGCCCGCGGAAGAGCAGATCGGGACGGCCGTCCCCGTCGACGTCACGGACGACCGGGAGCGGCAGCTGGCGCACCGGACCCTCCCGGTAGTGGCCGGCGTCCCCCGGCAGCCGCTCCGCCAGCGGCGGCTCGAACGTCGCGACCGGCTCGCCCGCCAGCCCGTCGGGCCCCGCCAGGAGAATCGCGAGCCCCGCTTCGCCGGGGACCAGCAGGTCGAGGTCGCCGTCGCCGTCGAGGTCGTGAGCGAGGCGGGGCCTGGGGAGGAAGGCGCTCGAGTCGGCCAGCAGGCTGCGGATCCCGGCCCGGGGCTCGAACGCGAGAACGCCGTCGGGGGCGAGGCGCAGGACCGCGACGCCGCCGTCCGTGAGGGCGACGAGCGGCGTCGCCGGCGCTCCCGCCTCCACCGCGTGGACGCTTTCGGGCAGCTCGAGCCGGAGCGGCGTCGGGTCGAAGCCGCCGCCCGCGCGGCCGCGGAACAGCAGCAGCTCGCGCCGGTCGAACAGCGCCGGCACCACCGTGAGAACCTCGGTCAGGATGCCGCTCGCGTCGATCTCGGCCGCTTCGGAGACGCCGACCTCTCCCCAGCGGGTCGACGCCGCCAGCACCACGAGATCGGTGACGCCGTCGCGGTCGACGTCGGCGGCGTGGAGCGCCATCGGCAGACCGTCGATCTCGAGCCGGGCGGGCGAGAGCGCGATCGGCGCGGCCGCCGCGCCCGCGGCATGCGCCGCGAGCACCAGCAGGCCGCAGGCCGCGAAGCCGCGGATCCGGGTCGCCATCGAGAACACTACGTCGCGCATCGCCGGTTCTTACGCTCGCGCGCCGCCGACGGATCGCGCGCCACCTCAGGGGATGAGATCGAAGCGCTCCTGCCGCGGCCGGAAGAAGACGTAGCCGGCATCGGAGAGCCAGGCCGGGTCCTCCTCCATCACGAAGACCTCCTGGCCCTCCCACTCGGGCACCGCCGAGCGGGTGTTGAGCTCGACCGCCAGATAGCTGCCGGGACGGAGCCTCTTCGCCTGGCGGTCGGCGTCGCCCTCTTTCGCGGCGCGGAAGTCGATCGAGGGGCCGAGCCCGTGGCCGTGCGCACCGAGCGGGTGGCTGTAGACCTGGGCCACGATGCCCCGCTGCTCCATCTCCGCCATCACCTCGGTGTAGACCTCGCCGGCTGCGCGTCCCGGGCGGGCCGCGCGACAGAGCGCGTCCTGCAGCTGGTTCGTGCGCGCGAGCGCCGCGCGCAGGCCGGCCGGCGGCTCGCTCTCCCCCTCGCGCAGCACGTAGGCCATCTTCTGCCAGTCGCTCGCGAGACCCATCAGGGTCAACCCGAAGTCGAGGTGGACGAGGTCGCCGCGCTCGATCACGCGGTCCTCCGGCGCGACGGCGAGGAAGCCCCTCGACATGTCGCCGGTCAGGCCCTTCCTCTGCACGCGCAGGTCGGGCTGGAACCAGAGGCCGTAGCCGAGCCGCCAGCTCTCGTCGTAGAGGAAGCGGCGGACGTCGCCGACGCGCGTCCTGCCGGGCACGATCACCTCGCCGGAGAGGGCGCGCCGCGCGAGCGCCTCGGTCGCCTCGACGAGCTGCTCGTAGACCGGGCGCTCCTCGGGGAGCCGCGTGTCGAGGTACTCCTCGATCAGCGGCTCGGCGGGGACGAAGCGCTGCGCCACCTCGGCCCCGAGGATCTCCTCGAGCCAGGCCCGGGAGTCGTGGCCGAGGCTGCGGGTCGCTCCCCGCTTGCCGCCGGTCGCGAGCGCGATCGTCTTCGGCTCGTGCGCGCGGACGAGCTCGGGCAGGACCTCCTTCGCCGGTCTCGGATCGACCGGCGCCTCGAAGAAGCGCGCGAGCTGCTCCTCGAAGAACCCGGTGATCGCCACCCTGCGCAGCCCCTTCTCGCCCGCGTCGACGAAGACGAAGAGGTCGCGGCCGCCGACGTAGGGGCGCGCCGGTGCGACGTAGGGGGTCAGCGGATCGTCGTGGAACTCCTCGTTGAGGACGATCCACATGCCGACGCCGTGGCGCCGCATCTGCTCGAGGAGCCCGGCGTGGCGCAGCTCGAGCCAGCCGTCGCGGATCCGCATCTGCTCGGTGAGCGGCGGCGGGAAGGGGGCGGGCGCGGCGGCGGCGAGCGCGGCGAGCAGCGCGCAGAGCGGGGCGAGGGCGGCGGAGCGGCGGTGCGATTCGGGCATCGTGTCTTCCGGGGGGGAACGGGATCGCATCGTACCGCGCCGCTGGCTCCCGTCCGAACGCGGTGATACGTTGGCCGCCGCGCCCCGGTTCCGCCGGCGCGCGCCATCGGCCATGCAGTATCGAATCGGCATCGTGCTGTCGGGAGGCGGCAGCCGGGGTATCGCGCACATCGGGGTGCTGCGCGCGCTGGCCGAGGCGGGGATCGTTCCGGAGGTCGTCTCCGGCACCAGCGCCGGCGCCATCGTCGGCGCGCTCTACGCCGCCGGCCACTCCTGGGAGGAGTCGCTCGAGTTCTTCGCGACCACCAGCCCGTTCCGGCTCTCGAAGATCTCCTTCGGCAGGCCGGGCCTGCTCGACACCGAGAAGATC
This sequence comes from uncultured Acidobacteriota bacterium, assembly GCA_963803995.1. Lineage (GTDB taxonomy): Bacteria > Acidobacteriota > Thermoanaerobaculia > Multivoradales > JAGPDF01 > JACTMI01. The sequence goes on along the minus strand of CAWDOT010000016.1, from coordinate 14,177 downwards.
GTCCCCGACTTCCTCCCCTTCTTCCCGGCCGACTCCTTCGAGGCGCTCGGGCGGCGGCTCTTCATCTCGGCGACCGACCTCGTCGCCGCGCGCCTGGAGGTCTTCGCCTCCGGGCCGCTGATCCGGCCGATGATCGCCTCGTCGTCGGTGCCGATGGTCTTCACGCCGACCCGCGTCGGAGAACGCCTCTACGTCGACGGCGGCGTCATCGACAACTTCCCCGTCTCGCCGCTGCTCGGCCTGTGCGACGTCATCCTCGGCGTCTACGCGAGCCCGCTCTCGACGGTCGCCGACGGCGGGCTCGAGAGCTCGCTCGCCATCTCGCAGCGCGCCTACGAGATCGGCATGTTCCACGCCTCGCGCCGCCGCTTCCACCAGTGCGACCTGGTGCTCTGCCCGGAGGGCCTCGAACAGTTCGGGCTCAACGACGTCAAACGCCGCCAGGAGATCCACGACCTCGGCTACCGGACGGCGCAGGCCGCCCTGCCGGAGATCCGCCGCCTGCTCGAGCGGGTCTGAGAGGCCTTCCGGCCCGTTTTCGCGGTTCCTGTCACTCCGCCGGCGCGAGACGTCGTATTCTCGGATGAGAGATCGAGCGATCGCCGGACCGAGGAGAAGCGCCTGTCGCGCCGGGCATGGGGCCCGCTGCACCTGCGCTCCGGGGGGCCGGGTCCGCTCGTCCGGGGAGACTTCGCCATGGGCATGTTGGGAACGGTTCTTTCGATCGCCGGCGGGATCGGCATGCTGATCTTCGGCATCCAGATCCTCATCCTGGCCTTCAAGACCAGCGTCGGCTGGGGCCTGGCCAGCCTGTTCATCCCGTTCGTGATCTTCGTCTACGTGGCCAAGAACTGGGAGGCGTGCAAGACCCCCTTCCTGCGCTGGGCCGCCTGTCTGCCGGTCTGGGCGATCGGCGCCGGGCTCTCCTTCTGGGGCGCCGTCTCCGGCGTCGGCGCCGGGGGCTGAGGCGGAACCGTCCGCGTCGCGCGGCGACCGGTCAGCCCGTTCGCCGCGCGGCGCGTCGGGCGAGCGCGCGCTCGAGGCGGCGCGCTCGCCCCTCGCACCGCTCGAGCCGGGCGCGCGCGGCGCGCCAGAGCGCCGCCGACTCCGCCGTGGCCTCCAGAAACATCCGCAGGTAGATGCCCGCGACCTCTTCGGGCCCGCTCGCGGTGTCGACCTCCGTCACGCGGGGCGCTTCCGCCCGGGAGCGCGGCGTGAGCGGGCCGGGCGGACCCGGCTGGCGCGTGGGCCGGAGCAGCCGATCGTGGGCCGCGACCGCGCCCGGGCGCAGTTCCCGCTCGAGCTCGCCCGCGTAGGCGGCGCAGCGGGCGACGTGTTCTTCGCCGTCGTGGCGGACCTTCGCGAGCAGCCACTCGAACTCCAGGCGGCACTCCGGCAGCGCGGCGGCGAAGGCCGCGGGATGCCGGCGCACGGCGTCGGCGATCGCGGCGGCCGTCCAGCTCCGCATGCGCGCCAGGTTCGAGCTCTTGTTGCCCGGCCGGATCCGGTAGCGCGCCAGCGGCAGCGGCAGGAAGCGCGCGGTGGCGCCGAGCGCGAAGAGCCGCAGGTGGAGCTGGAAATCCTCGCACCAGCGGAAGCGTTCGTCGAACCCGCCGCACTCCTCGAGCAGCGCGCGCCGCAGCAGGAGCGAGTGGATCTGAAAGAACCCCCCGAAGGCGAGGGCGGGCAGCAGATTGCCCTCGTGGTGCAGGCGCGCCGGCCCGAGGGAGCGCGCCTGCGCCGGCAGCTGCCGGCCGGATTCGTCCATGCGGTCCGTCTGGCAGTAGGCCACCTGCCGCGGGTGACCGGGCTCGAGGGCGCCGAGCAGCGCTCCGATCAGGTCGGGAGCGATCTCGTCGTCGCTGTCGAGGAAGAGCAGGTGGTCGCCCCGGCTCGCGCGCCAGCCCAGGTTCCGGGCGGCGGCGACTCCGCGGTTGGGCTGCCGGATCAGCCGCACCCGCCCGTCCACCAGCAGGTCGCGGATCTCGCCGATCGAGCCGTCGGTCGAGCCGTCGTCCACCACGATCACCTCGATCGGCTCGTGCCTCTGCGCGAGCGCGCTCTCGACCGCGCGCCGGACCCAGGGCCGGGTCTCGTAGACGGGGATCACGATGCTGACGAGGCTCATCGCGGGATGGGGCATCCTACCCGCGCGCGCCCTCGCCGGCCGCCGTCACCCGCGTCGTCCGCATCCCGTTCTCCGGATCGTGGATAGAGTCCGGCCGCTGCGGTTTCCGGTCAGGAGGTCCCGATGAGAGCCGTCCGCCGGCGGAGGTCCGCCCTGCTGCTCGCCCTGCTCGCGGCAGCCTGCGCGCGCGGCGGAGAGAGCCCGCCGCCTCCGCTCCAGGCCGTGCACCAGCGGCCGCTCACCGACCGCCGTTTCGAGCCGACGCCCGCGCGTCGGGCGCGCGGCGGGTATCTCGCCACGGCGGCGGTCGGCTGTGTCGTCTGCCACTCCGAGCGGGACCGTGGCCGCCCCGGGGCGCCGCCGGTCGCCGGAATGGAGTTCGCCGGGGCGGTCCTTTCGGAAGAGCCCGGCTACCGCCTGGTGGCGCCGAATCTGACGCCGGACCTCGCGACCGGCGCCGGATCCTGGTCGGACGACATGCTCGCGCGCGCCATCCGCGAAGGGGTCGGCCACGACGGCCGCGGTCTCGGCGGCCAGATGTGGTGGTGGGCCTTCCGCGCGCTCTCGGACGAGGACCTGGCGTCGATCGTCGTCTACCTGCGAACGCTGCCGGCGGTGCGCCACCCCCTGCCGCCGCGCCTGCTCTCGCCCGAGCGCGAGCGGGGGCGGGCCGAGCAGGCGATGCCGCTCGACAGCCCGGTTCCCGCGCGCGACCTCTCCGATCCCGTCGCGCGCGGCCGCTATCTGATCGAGATCGCCGACTGCATGGGCTGCCACAGCGCGTGGGAAGCGCCGGTCAACGCCGGCCTCGGAGCCGGCGGCAACGCCGTCGAGCGCGGCGGCGAGAAGGTCTTCAGCGCCAACCTCACGCCGGATCCCTCCGGCCTCGGTGGCTACACCGAGGAGATCTTCATCGGGGTGCTGCGCAGCGGGCGCGGCGGGACGATCCACCCGGTGATGCCCTGGATCTCCTACGGCAGGATGACCGACGAAGACCTGCGTGCGATCTGGCGCGCGCTCCGCCTGCTGCCGCCCGTCGCCCACCGGGTCCACAACGCGGCGCCCCCGACGCCCTGTCCGGTCTGCGGGCAGCAGCACGGGCTCGGAGCGCTCAACGCCCCGCCGGTGCTCGAGCGCGTGGCGGCCGACCTGGGGCCGCTCGAGGCCTACGCCGGCAGGTACTTCTTCGGCATCGACGACCTCGAGGTCGCCGCCCGCGACGGCCGCCTCTGGATCACCGGCTTCGCCGAGGCCGACATCGAGCTCGTCCCGGTCGCCGGCGGCCGCCTGCGCGGAATCGGCTTCCCCTTCCCGATCTCCTTCGAACGCGACCCCACCGGCGCGGTCGCCACCCTCGTCACCTGGGAGCTCGGACCGACGCGCTGGGAGCGGCAGCGCTGACCGCCCGCGGCCGGACGCCCTGCCTCTTCCGGGTCCCGCCTCGCGGCCCATCGGCCCGGACCTCGCCGCTCAGCTCCTCGAGCGGCGTCGGCTGCGCCGGGAAGCGCTCGCGGCCGGCGAGAGCCGTCCGCTGGAACGCGCAGGCGAAGTCGGGCATTCGGTGGACGTCCCGGTTGCCTGGAATGTGGCCGATCGCCGCCGGGCAGATCCAGCAGAGCGCGCGGAATCGGCATTCGCCACAGCGGGCGTCGTTCGAGTGGCGATCGGCGGTGCCGTGGAAGATCCCCAGACGCCGCGCCACCTCAGGCAGCCGCGCCAGGCGCTCGGGCAGGTCGGCCGCGCGCACGTCGCCAAGGCAGAGCGCGGCCGAACATTCGCCGAGAAGCGGAGACCTGAAGCGCTGGAAGGAGCTCGCGAAGACCGCGCAAGCGTAGGCCTGACCATCGACGTCGACCGCCAGCGCGCGACCGGTGGCGGCACGGCAGGAGGCCGCATCGCCCGCTCCCATCAAACTCTCGCCGACCTGCCGGCGGAACAGGCGGAGCGGCACTTCGCCGGTGCGCCGATAGTGGACGAGGCAGCGCCAGCGGACCCGCGCGAGCTGGCGCGCCATCGCCGCCTCCAGCCCCGGGCTCCAGCCCGGCTCGTGCGTGATCACCGGCGCGATCGCGAGGTCGGCGACCCCCTTGGCTAGGAAGTAGCGAACCGAGTCCGCCAGACGCGGCAGGTCGGCCGGAGTCAGGGTCAGGGCGACGCTCAACCGACGACGGAAGAACCCTGGGAAGTCCCTGCGCAGCCGGTCGAGCAGCGCGTCGAGCAAGTCGAAGGTCCCGGCCGCGCGCAGATCCTGCGCTCCGCGCACGCCGTCGAAGCTGAGCTGCGTGCGGATGCGGTGGCGAGCGAGGAAGCGTACGGCCTCGAGATCCAGCAGCAGACCATTGGTGCTGAGAGAGACCTCCACCCGTCGGCCGTCGCGCCGACCTCGCCGCAGGTGCTCGATCGCCCGCCCGAGCAGCTGCCGCTCGAGCAGGGGTTCGCCGCCGAGGAAGACGACGGAAAGCTCGCGGGCCGGCGACCGGACGAGGAGATCGAGCGCCGCGCGGAGCGGTTCCCAGTCGATCCGCCGGTTCCGCTTCGCGTTCTCGTAGCAGTAGCTGCAACGCAGGTTGCAGGCCGAGGTCAGGACGATCTCGAGCGTGTCGAGGGCGAGCAAGGCGTCCCGCCGGTTCTCGACTCCCCTGTCGCGAGGCGCGAGGGCTTCGCTCGCCCTCCGCGCCACCTCTGCCGCTGCCGAACTGACCGGGCTTCCGCGCACTCGATCGGTTCCCGCCATTCTCGGGTCGGGTTCCGCCCTAGCAGACGTCGGCGATCAAGGTCGGCCTCACGGGCCCTTCCTGCATCGGAGTTGATGGCGTTCCCACATCGAGGAACTGCCGCACCTTTTCAAGGTCGGCCGACACCTTGTCCAGACGGTCGATTGCACTCTGCGCGTCGCTCTTAGTCAGATTCTTCGCATCGTCGACCTTCTTGATGATGACCGCTATCGACTTCATCAGTCGATTCCACTCGTCCTGCTTGAGGCATAGCAGTATCTCGGGCACGATCTTCTCCTCTCTTGCACCACGACTCAGTAGGTCCCCTCCTCGGCTTCGAGAATCCAGATGTCGCCTCGGGTCTCGCGCAACGTGATCGCCACCACCTCGCCATCGGCCGACAGGTCGAACTCACCGGGCGGCGCGGACTTGGCCGTCGCGCCCTCCGCCACCTCGATCGGTTCGCCGCCGAGGGGAGACAGGGAGAAGAGCCGGACCCGATCACCCTGCGGCACGGCGGCGAACCAGATCCTGCCCGTCGCCTTCTCCCACCGGATTCGTCCGATTCGCGGGCTCTCCGCCAGGCGCCGTGGCGGTTCGTCGCCCGAGGTGGGAACCACCTGCAGCGAATAGCGATCACCCTCTCCCCGCACGAAGGCGATCCAGCGGCCGTCCCACGACCAGGCGGGCAGATAGTCCGACCCCGTGCCGGAGGTCACGCGCCGCGCCGGGCCGGTGCGCCGTCCGCCGCGCACCGGTGCCCTCCAGAGGTGCGCTTCCCCGGTTCGCTCCGAGACGTAGACGAGCTCGGTTCCGTCCGGCGACCAAGCCGGATGCAGGTCGTCGCCGGCGCCGTCGCTGAAGCGCGCGGGGGCGCCGCCCTTCGAAGGCAGGATCCAGATCTCCCGCCGGTCCTCGAGCTCGCGCTTGAACGCGATCCAGAGCCCGTCGGGCGAGAATGCCGGCGTGTTCACCCGCCCGGGCAGCTGCGTCAGCGGACGCGCCGGGCGCGCCGGCTGCAGACCTTGGAGCGGCTGCAGCCAGAGGCGGTCGGGCGTGCCTCGGCCCGAGCCGGCATAGGCCAGGGCGCTGCCGTCCGGAGAGAGCGCCGCGGCCGACTCGTCGTACGCACCGTGGACCGCGCCTCGTTCGCCGGTTCTCAGGTTGAAGAGCTCGATGTCGAAGCTGTCGAGGGAGGTCGAGTAGACGAGCCGGGATCCGTCCCTGGAGACACCGGGTTCGACCTCGGGCCCGGTGCCGACGGTGAGCCGGACCGGGTCCCCGCCGGTCGCGGCGACCTTCCAGAGCGCCAAGGTGCCGCCGCGGTAGGAGGAGAAGAGAACCCACCGGCCGTCTGCGGACCACTCCGGGTCCAGGTCCACGGCCCGGTCGGTCGTCAGCCGTCGCGGTGCGCCCAACCCCGGCTCGACGACCCAGAGGTCTCGCCCGTCGGTGTAAGCGAGGGCGAGACCGTCCGGAGACCAGGTCGGATGCCGATGGTCCGCCAGCGCTTCATCTTCGCGAGTCAGCCAGACCGCAGCACCCGGGTCCTCGACAGCGGCGAGGCCCAGACGCAGGATTCCCGCCGAGTTCGGCCGCGCGAAGGCGATCCGGTGGCCGTCCGGCGAGAGGGCCGGATCGGTTGCGTTGGGAACCAGCAGGATCGCCGGGCCACCCAGCCGCGGCACTCTCCAGATCGACCACTCGCCCCCGCGGTCGGAGGCGAAGGCCAACGAGGCGCCGTCGGGGAACCAGGCGGGGCTTTCATCGACCGCCGAATCGGCCGTCAGCTGCAGCGGCGTTCCACCCTCGACGTCGATCAGCCAGATGTCCGGATTGCCCGTCGTGTCGGCCGTGTAAACCACGGACCTGCCGTCGGGCGAGATCGCAGGGTCGGCCTCGCATCCGCGCTCGCTGGTGACCTGATGCGGCGTGCCGACGGGGAACACGCCGGGAGAGCGGCGGGCGCCCAGGCCCAGCCATGTCGTCCCGGCGACGGCGGCCACCGCCACAGCGATCCCCGCGAGACGGAACGATCGCCGGGAAGCGCCGGGCGGGCTCTGCCCCACGATTCCCGACTCGACGCGACGGCGCAGGGCGGCGAGCGCCGCGTGCAGCTCGCTCGCGCTCTGCCAGCGCGCCGCCGGAGCCTTGGCGAGTGCGCGGTCGATGATGCTCTCCAGCTCGGGAGGCATCCCGGGATTGAGCTCGCGCACCGGTCGCGGGGTGGCGTGCAGGACCGCGTCGAGCGCGCCCGTCCCAGCGCCGGATCCGAAGGCCCGGCGTCCGGTGCACATCTCATAGAGCACCGCGCCGAACGAGAAGAGGTCGCTGCGCGCGTCGAGCGGTCGCCCGAGCGCCTGCTCCGGCGACATGTAGGGCAGCGTGCCCAGGACCTGCCCTGGTTGCGTGAGGCTCCCATCGACCGTGCTCGCAACGCTGAGCCGGCCCTCCTCCGCCAGGCCGTGCGCCAGCCCGAAGTCGGTGAGCAGGGGCCAGCCGTCCTCGCGGATCAGCACGTTGTTCGGAGTCACGTCGCGGTGCAGGATGCGGTGAGCGTGCGCGGTCTCGAGCGCCGCCGCGATCCCCTCGGCGCAGGCGAGGGCCTGCTCGACGGCCATCGGCTCGCCGCCGCGCAGGAGCGCGGTCAGGCTCTTGCCCTCGACCAGCTCCATCGCGACCCACGGGAGACCGTGCCACTCGAGAATCTCGAACACCGGCACGATGTTGGGGTGCGCAAGGCTGGCCGCCGCGCGAGCTTCGCGGAGGAAGCGCGCGCGGACGGTCGGATCGGCAGCCAGCTGCGGCCAGGGGCACTTGAGCGCGACGTCGCGCTCGAGCGCCAGGTCGCGGGCGCGGAAGACCACACCCATACCGCCCTCACCGATCGTCGACAGGATTTCGTAGTGAGCGAGCCGGTCACCAGTTCGGACCGGATGCCGGTGTCTCGGGTCGGGCGGCGTCGAGGCCGGCCGTCCTTGCGAGCGCGGCGGGGCGGCTTCGGACGCCTTCATGTCCGCCTCCCTGCAGGTTGCTCCGCAGCTCTGCGAACAGGGTAGCACTTCGCCGCGGGGCTGGAGCCCCCACCCCAGCTCGTGGCAGGCCCTTCCCGCTCGAGCCAAGGCCGCGACGAGGCGAGTCGAGCGAATCCGCGGCGCGTTGCGGCAATCGGCGGCTTTGCACGCAATCGCTGGCGCCCCGCCTCCAGTGGCTCCGCTACCGATGTGAATCTATAAAAGTGTTTATTCTATGGGCTTTATTCTCCTGTTCAGTCTGCGCCAGGAACGCGGCAATCGCGCGCCGCGGAGCGGCGTATCCAATGCGTCAGGGTGTTGACGTATACGTCAAGTGCAGCTAGCCTCGGTGCCACCGCTCCGCGCGGAACCGTCGACATGGCAGCCCAGGCCGACACGAACCGGCTGTACACGATCACCGAGCTCTCGGACGAGCTCGGCGTCACTCCCCGCGCGATCCGCTTCTACGAAGCCAAGGGCCTGCTCGCGCCCCAGCGCGCCGGCTCGAACCGGGTCTACACCTATCGCGATCGCGCGCGGCTGCTGATCATCCTGCGCGGCAAGCGGCTCGGCTTCTCGCTGTCGCTGGTCAAGAAGTACCTCGACCTCTACGACGCCGACCCCACGCACAAAACCCAGATCGAGACGCTCCTGCGCGGCGCCCGCCAGCGCATCGGCGAGCTCGAGACGCAACGCCAGGATCTCGAATTGACCATCGAGGAGCTGCACGAGATCGAGCAGCTCTGTCTGGAAGCCATGCGCCGGCTCGGGTTCGAACCGCCCGAGAAGGCCGAGGGGATCTGAGCCCCGCGGCGCGGGACGCCGCTCGGGTTCGCAGCGCATCGCACACGCAGTCTCGACGGAGGTGGAGCAAGCCATGAGGAACGTCGTCATCGCCGGCTACGTCCGGTCCCCGTTCACGCCCGCCAAGAAGGGCGAGCTCGCCCGGGTGCGCCCGGACGACCTCGCCGCCCAGACGGTCCGCGGCCTGCTCGCCAGGACCGGCGTCGCGCCCGAGGACATCGAGGACCTGATCGTCGGCTGCGCCTTCCCCGAGGGCGAACAGGGCTTCAACGTCGCGCGCATCATCGGCTTCCTCGCCGAGCTGCCGCTCACCGTCGCCGGCGCCACCGTCAACCGCTTCTGCGGCTCCTCGATGCAGGCGATGCTCATGGCCGCCGGCGCCATCCAGATGAACGCGGGCGAGGCCTTTCTCTGCGCCGGCGTCGAGTCGATGACCCGCGTGCCGATGGGCGGCTTCAACCCGCTGCCCAATCCGGGGCTGATCGCCCGCTACCCGCAGTCCTTCGCCGCGATGGGCGAGACCGCCGAGAACCTGGCCAAGCAGCGCAACATCCCGCGCGCGCGTCAGGAGGAGTTCGCGGTGGCCTCGCAGCAGAAGACCGCCGCGGCGATCGCCGCCGGACGCTACGACGACGAGATCGTGCCGATCGCCTGGAAGGGCGGCGTCGTCGCGAAGGACGGCTGCCCCCGTCCCGAGACCACGCTCGAGGGGCTGGCCGGCCTGAAGCTGGCCTTCGACGCCCAGGGCACCGTCACCGCCGGCACCTCCTCGCCGGTCACCGACGGCGCGGCCGCGACGCTGGTCTGCTCCGAGGACTACGCGAAGGACAAGGGCATCAAGCCCCTGGCCCGCATCGTCAGCTACGCGGTCGCCGGCTGCGCGCCCGAGATCATGGGCATCGGCCCGGTGGCCTCGACCCGCAAGGCGCTCGCGCGCGCCGGACTGAAGATCGCCGACATCGACATCTGGGAGCTCAACGAGGCCTTCGCCTCGCAGTCGCTCGCCTGCATCGACGAGCTCGGGCTCGACATGGCGAAGATCAATCTCGACGGCGGCGCCATCGCGCTCGGCCACCCGCTGGGCGCCACCGGCGCGCGCATCGCCGGCAAGGCCGCCGCGCTCCTCGTCCGCGAGGGCAAGCGCTACGCGGTCGCGACCCAGTGCATCGGCGGCGGCCAGGGCATCGCCACCGTGCTCGAGGCGGTCTGACCATGGCCGGCACGGAGACTGGCGGCATCCGGAAGGTCGGCGTGCTCGGCGCCGGCGTGATGGGCGCCGGGATCGCGGCCCACGTCGCCAACGCCGGGTTCCCGGTGGTGCTGCTCGACATCGTCCCGGCGGGCGCGAGCGACCGCAACGCGCTCGCCGCCGGCGCCATCGAGAAGCTGAAGAAAGCGAAGCCGGCGGCGTTCTTCTCGGCGGCGCGGGCGCAGCGGGTCACCCCGGGCAACCTCGAGGACGACCTCGGCCTGCTCGCCGACTGCGACTGGATCGTCGAGGCCGTGGTCGAGCGGATCGACATCAAGCAGAAGGTCTACCGGGCGGTCGACGCCGTGCGCAAGCCGGGCTCGATCGTCTCGACCAACACCTCGACCATCCCGCTCGCGAAACTGACCGAGGGGCTGTCCGCGGCCTTCGCGCGCGACTTCCTGGTCACCCACTTCTTCAATCCGCCCCGCTACATGCGGCTGCTCGAGCTGGTCGGCGGCCCGGCGACGCGGCCGGAGGCGCTCGCGGCGATCCGCGCCTTCTGCGACTACCACCTCGGCAAGAGCGTGGTCGAGTGCAAGGACACCCCGGGCTTCATCGCCAACCGGATCGGCACCTACTGGATCGAGTCCGCGACCCGCGAGGCGCTCGCGCTCGGCCTCGAGGTCGAAGAGGCGGACGCGGTGGCGGGCAAGCCCCTCGGCTTCCCGAAGACCGGCGTCTTCGGCCTGATGGACCTGGTCGGCATCGACCTCGGGCCCCACATCTCGGCCTCGCTGCTCGCGACCCTGCCGCCCGACGACGACTACCGGCGGATCCAGGAGGACCGGCCGCTGGTGAAGAAGATGATCGAGACCGGCTACACCGGCCGCAAGGGCAAGGGCGGGTTCTACCGGCTCGACACCAGCGAGGGCAGGAAGACCAAGCAGGCGATCGATCTGAAGACCGGCGAGTACCGGGCGCAGAAGTCGCCCCGGCTGGCCAGCGTCGACGCGGCGCGCAAGGGCGGCATCCGTCTCCTCCTCGGCCACGCCGACAAGGGCGGCCAGTACGCCTGGAAGATGCTCTCGCAGACGCTCGCCTACGCCGCTTCGCTGGTGCCCGCGATCGCCGACGAGATCTTCGCGGTCGACGAGGCGATGCGCTGCGGCTACGGCTGGGAGATGGGCCCGTTCGAGCTGCTCGACAGGATCGGCCCGGCCTGGTTCGCCAAGCGCCTGGCCGACGAGGGACGGGCGGTGCCGCCGCTCCTCGCGGCGGTCGGCGACGGGACCTTCTACCGGGTCGAGGGCGGCCGCCTCGAGCAGCTCGCGGTCGGCGGCGGCTACGTCCCGGTCCGGCGGCCGGAGGGCGTCCTCCTGCTCGCCGACCTCCGGCGCGCCGGCAAGCCGGTGGCGAAGAACTCGTCGGCCTCGATCTGGGACCTCGGCGACGGCGTCCTCTGCCTCGAGTTCACCACCAAGATGAACTCGCTCGACGACGGCGTCATCCGCCAGCTGCGCAAGGCGACCGGCCTGGTCGACGGCAAGGCGTACAAGGCGCTGGTCCTCTACAACGAGGGGAGCAACTTCTCGGTCGGCGCCAACATCGGCGTCGCGCTGTTCGCCGCGAACGTCGGGCTCTGGATGGCGATCGAGAACTCGATCTACGAAGGTCAGCAGACCTACAAGGCGCTCAAGTACGCGCCGTTCCCGGTGGTCGGCGCCCCCGCCAACATGGCGCTCGGCGGCGGCTGCGAGATCCTGCTCCACTGCGACGCCGTGCAGGCCCACGCCGAGCTCTACATGGGCCTGGTCGAGGTCGGCGTCGGCGTGATCCCCGGCTGGGGCGGCTGCAAGGAGCTGACGACGCGCTGGGCGACGAACCCGAAGCGGCCCGGCGGACCGATGCCCGGGGTCGCGCAGACCTTCGAGACGATCTCGACGGCCAAGGTCTCGACCTCGTGCGACGAGGCGCGCGACCTGCTCTTCCTGCGCGACGGGGACGGCGTCACCATGAACCGCGACCGCCTGCTCGCCGACGCCAAGGCAAAGGCCCTCGCGCTCGTCGCCGCCGGCTACCAGCCGCCGGCGCCGGTCGAGATCGCCCTGCCCGGTCCGAGCGGCAAGGCCGCGCTCGATCTGGCGGTCGAGGGCTTCCGCGCCAGCGGCGCCGCGACGCCGCACGATGCGGTCGTCTCGCACCGCCTGGCCACGGTGGTCACCGGCGGCGACACCGATCCGACCGAGACCGTCACCGAGGACCGCCTCTACCAGCTCGAGCGCGAGGCCTTCCTCGACCTCGTCCGCACTCCGGCCACTCTCGCCCGGATCGAGCACATGCTCGAAACCGGCAAGCCCCTGAGGAACTAGCGCATGCCCACGTACAAGGCGCCGCTCCGCGACCTGCGCTTCGTCTACTACGAGCTGTTCGACGCCGAGCGGCTGACCCGGCTGCCCGGCTACGAAGAGGCCTCCCAGGAACTGGTGATGGACGTCGCCACCGAGGCGGCGCGCTTCGCCGAGAAGGTCCTCCAGCCGCTCAACAAGGTGGGCGATCAGGAGGGCTGCAGGTTCGAGGCGGGCAAGGTCACGACGCCGACCGGCTTCAAGGACGCGTACAAGATCTACCAGGAGAGCGGCTGGCCGTCGGTGACGGCGCCGCCGGAGTTCGGCGGCCAGGGCCTGCCCTACTCGCTCGGCAGCATGCTGACCGAGATCCTGTGCAGCGCGAACCTCTCTTTCTCGATGTCGACCGCGCTCTCGCACGGCGCCTGCGCGGCGCTCGAGAAGCACGCCACCCACGAGATCCAGCAGGCCTTCCTGGCCCGGCTGATCGACGGCACCTGGGCGGGCACGATGTGCCTGACCGAGCCGCAGAGCGGCACCGATCTCGGCCTGGTGCGGTCGCGGGCCGAGCCGGCCGAGGGCGGCGCCTGGAAGATCACCGGCACCAAGATCTTCATCTCCGCGGGCGACCACGACCTGACCGAGAACATCGTCCATCTCGTGCTGGCCCGTCTGCCCGACGCTCCGGTCGGCATCAAGGGCATCAGCCTGTTCGTGGTGCCCAAGCTGCGCGAGGAGGGGGGCAAGCTCCTGCCGAACCGCGTCTGCTGCGGCTCGATCGAGCACAAGATGGGGATCAAGGCCTCCCCGACCTGCGTGGTCAACTTCGACGGCGCGCTCGGCTGGCTGGTCGGCGAGCCGCACAAGGGCATGAAGGCGATGTTCACTTTCATGAACGGCGCCCGGCTGCACGTCGGTATCCAGGGGCTCGCGGTGGCCGAGGCCGCCTACCAGGGCGGCGTCCAGTTCGCGCGCGAGCGGCTGCAGGGCCGCGCCCTCACCGGGCCGAAGTACCCCGACCAGGAGGCCGACCCGATCCTCGTCCATCCGGACGTCCGCCGCATGCTGCTCACCGCGCGCGCGTTCACGGAGGGGATGCGGGCGCTCACCGCCTGGACCTCGATCGAGATCGACCACGCCGAGAAGGACCCCGACCCGGAGCGCGCCGTCGCGGCCGACGACATGTGCTCCCTGATGACGCCGATCGTCAAGGCCTTCCAGACCGACCTCGGCTTCGAGGCGACCAATCTCGCGATGCAGGTCTGCGGGGGCTACGGCTACACCATGGACTACGGCATGGAGCAGCTCGTCCGCGACTGCCGGATCACGCAGATCTACGAGGGGACCAACGGCATCCAGGCGCTCGACCTGGTCGGGCGCAAGATGCCGATGCACATGGGCCGCTACCTGCGCCGCTTCTTCCACCCGGTCCAGGAGTACCTCGCCGCGCGCGCGGGCGACGCGCGGATGACGGAGTTCGTCGAGCCGGTCGCCAAGGCCTTCGACAGGCTGCAGCGGGCGACGGCGTGGCTCGCCCAGGAGGCCATGAAGAACCCGAACCAGGCCGGCGCGGCGTCGGTCGAGTACCTCCACATGTTCGGCTACGTCGCGCTCGGCTACCTCTGGGCGCGCATGGCCGAGGTCGCGCTCGACAAGCGCGGCGGCGAGGACAACGCCTTCTACGAGGCCAAGCTCGCGACGGCGCGGTTCTACATGCAGCGCGTGCTGCCGCGGCACAGCGCGCTGTTCGCCACCGTGATGGCGGGCAGCGCGACGCTCATGGATTTTCCCGACGAAGCGTTCTGACCGCCGGGGAGGAGTGGGGTGAGCGTCGTCAGCCCTTGACCGTTCCCGGCAGCCAGCGGATCAGGGCCGGCAGCAGCACCAGCGCGCCGACCATGTTCATCACGAAGCAGAAGCAGAGCAGGATGCCCATGTCGGCCTGGAACTTCAGCGGCGAGAAGATCCAGGTCGGACCCC
>CAWDOT010000015.1:0-78413 GCA_963803995.1 uncultured Acidobacteriota bacterium | reverse complement strand
TGGAGCCCGCCAACCGAAAAGCTCCAGAGAAGGGGGTCGTGGCAGGCGAGGCGTCCGCGCCTCTCCCGGTGAGGGAACGACCCGGGCGACACTGCCGGGCCTCGAATGACACGCCAGCGGCTTCGCCTTCAGGCGCCGCAGAACGGCGCGGGCCGGGCGCGGATCTGCTCCCGGACCAGCCCCGGGGCCGGGTTCGGCGCCGCGGGCGCTGCCGGTTCGACGGCCGCCGCGCAAAGCCACAGGCGGCCCGTGAACCACCCCTTCTATGGAGCTGTTCGAGCGCTGCAGCCACCCCGAGCGCCGCGCCCGACTCGCCATCGCCCGCAGAGCCCGTCCGTCGGATGACTCAAAGGAATGCAGTGGAAAAGGAAAGGGCGCCGGATCTCTCCGGCGCCCCGGTCGCTGCGGGAGGGTGAAGACCGGGCCTCAGGGCTCCGGCGTCTCCTCGCCCTGCCGGTGCCCGCCGCGGTGGCCGCCGCCGCCGTTGTTGACGGGATCGCCGGCCTCGGCGGCCAGCTTCTCGAGCTTCGCCTTCGAGGGCAGGCCGAGCGTCCAGCGCCAGTTCTCGTCCCAGCGCTCGGACAACTGCGCGGTCCTCGCCTCGAGGGCGGTCACCGGCGCCGTGGTGGCGGCGCCCGAGCGCATCAGCTTGCCCAGCTTCACGCGCGGGATCGACGAACCGTACCTGGCGTTGATCGCCTGCACCAGCTCGTCGGCGATGATGCCGTAGCCCATCGCCGTCGGATGCACGCCGTCGTAGGAGAAGAGCCCGCCGGTCAGGAACGACGCGGTGAAGCCGACTCCACCCAGCTCGTAGCCTTCGCTGACCACGCCGTCGAAGAAGCGCTCGGCGTCGAACAGCGCGGCGCCCCGCTCGCCGGCGACCGCGCGGATGACGCTGTTGAAGCCGTCGGCCCGGGTCTGGATCGCCTGGACCTCGGCGGCCGACAGGACCACCGAGTTCGACAGCGGCTGGCCGGTGCCGCCGAGCGCCGGCGGGATGCCCTTGCCCTGCGCCATCTCGGCCTGCGCGGTGAGCAGCACGCGGTCGTTGGCGGCGAGCGGCCCGTTGGGGCCGATCAACGGCACGGTCTGGCCGTTGATCAGCACCGGCTGGCGGGTGGCCGGATTGACGACGATCGGCGGCACCGTCGTGACGAACGGAATCGCCGTGACGCGCGGGAGAGTGGCGAGCGCGAGCTTGCGGCCGCCCTGCGCGAGCGCGCCGACGATCGTCCGGTAGTCGGACTCGAACTGGGCGAGCGGCGTCAGCGTCACGCCCTCGATCACCACGCCCGAGGTCGCCGCGGCGAGGATGTCGTTGTTGCCGATCCAGAGCGTGACGAAGGTCGGATCGAGCGCGAGCGCCTGCTGGAGCGCGCGTGGTGCCCGCGAACTGCGGGATGTAGACGCCGCGCAGCACCACGTCGTGCAGCCCGCCCGCGCTGGTGGCGAGCGTGTCGTGGACGCGGGCGCCCGGCACGCCCAGGTTGTCGTAAGGCCGCGGCAGCGCGATGTTGATCGGCTGGCCGGCGCCCGGCTTGGGCGCGAGCACGAGCGGGACGAGGCTCACCAGGCGCAGCTGCGCCGGGATGCCGGGATCGGAGACCAGCGGCTGCTCGAAGGCGTCGTTGCCGGTGGCCAGCTCGTGCAGGATGCGCGGGTAGCTGCCCGTCTGGCCCGACTGGGCGAGGCCCCCGCTCTGGAAGGCGGCGGTCAGGCTGTCGCCGAGCGCGACGTAGCGGCTGAAGTCCACCCCGCCGCCCTGCGCGAGGGCGGCGCCCGGCAGCAGCAGTGCGGCGACGAATGCAGCGGCGCGATGGATTCTCATCGGAGCTCTCCTGTCGGGCTAGAAGCCGAGGGTGAATCCGAGCAGCCAGGCGGTCGTCTGGTAGGTCCCGTAGTAACGGCTGGCGCTCTCGTCGACCTCGCGCTCGTCGAACGGCAGGTACATCAGGGCGAGGTCGAGCGTGGTCGTCGAGAACCGGTGCCCGTAGCCGAGCGTGAAGCCGTTGCGGTCGTTGTCGGGCAGCAGCGGGCTCACGTGCCGCTCGGGCTGCGGCGATTCGTCGTAGACGTAGCCGAAGCGCCACTCCGAGGTCGGGTTCGCCTTCCAGCTCAGGCCGGCGCGGTAGTTGTAGCAGTCCTCCCACTCCTCGGGCAGCGCGGTGGAGAGCTGCGGATAGCCGACGATCGTCAACGGCACCTCGTCGAAGCTCGACCAGCCGGTCCAGTTGGCGTCGACCTCGAGCCGCACGGTCGGCGAGATCGCGATGGCGACGCCCAGGCTCGCCATGTCGGGGAACTCGATCTCGGTCTCGACCGGGAGGTCCTGGCCGAAGGGGATGTTCGCCGCGATCGCCGCGTCGAGCGGCGGAATGCCGGTCGAGATCTGCGTGAAGCGGGCGTCGCCTTCGTACTCGACTTTCGCCTTGCTCCGGTAGGAGAGGCCCCAGGAGAAGCTGTTGTTGTACTTGTGCAGGATGCCGACGTTGAAGCCGTAGGCGTTGCCGAAGTCGCTGTCGAGGGCGACCCGGCCGGCGTCGATCACCTGCTGGGTGAACGGGTTGACGAACGGCACGTAGCGGTCGAGCTCGACGTCGGAGAAGCGGACGATCGCGCCGATGCCGATGCCGAAGTTCGGCGTCACCTGCCAGGCCAGGCTCGGGTTGAGGTCGAAGACGCGCAGCGCGGCTCGGGTGGAGAGATAGCGGCCGCTGAAGCTCGCCGGATCCTGCCACTCGGTGGTGAGCCCGAACGGCGCGTAGAGGCCGAGGCCGAACTTCCATTCGCCGGACGAGCGGTTGCACCCAGTAGGCGTGCGGCGGGTATCTCGGAGAGCGTCGTCTGCTCCTCGGAGATCCCTTCGTCCCGGGTAAGGATCGGCGCCGTCGAAGCTCGCTTCCGAAAAAGTGATGTAGGTCGCGCCGACCATGAACTGCCGCTCGCTCGCGAAGGCGAGCCCGCCGACGTTGTGCCAGAGCGCCGAGCCGTCGTCGGCCTGCGCGGTGAACGCGCCGGCCATGCCCATCGCCTTGGTGCCCGCTTCGAAGAGCCCGAATCCCGCCGCGCCGGCCGGCGCGGTCCCGAGACAAAGCGCTGCGCAGGCCGCCGACGCGGCCGCTCTGACCCACCTGCTCATGATGTTCCTCCCATGCGTCGACCTGGACCCTGCTCCGAACCGCGAACGATGCAGGCAACATAAGCCCGCCCTCCGGGGCTGTCAACGCACCGCGGGGCAGGTCAGTCGCGCTCGCCGCGGATCGCCGCGGCGGCTTCCCGGTCCATCTCGCGCCGCCGCTCGGTCTCGCGCTTGTCGAACAGCTTCTTGCCCTGGACGAGCGCGATCTCGACCTTGATCCGGTCGCCCTTGAGGTAGATCGAGCAGCGGCACGACCGTGAAGCCCTTGGCCTGGGCGCGCCCGCCGAGCTTGTCGATCTCGCGGCGGGAGAGCAGGAGCTTGCGCTCCCGGTCGGGGAGGGGGTTGTCGCGGTGGCCGTGGCTGTAGGGGCTGATGTGGACCCCTTCGAGGAAGGCCTCGCCGCCGCGGAACGCGACGTGGCCGTCCCGGAGCTGGATCTTGCCCATCCGGCAGGACTTGACCTCCGTGCCGGTCAGCACCAGGCCGGCCTCCACGCGGTCGTGCACGAAGTAGTCGTGGAGCGCCCGGCGGTTGCTCGCCAGCGGTCGGATCGCGGGGGGGGTCTCGGCCATCGGTCGGCGTCCTCGGAGCCAATGCTACAGTCCCGCCCGGAATGAAACTCTGGCCGGCCCTCCTGCTGGTCGGCCTGGCCGCCGCCGGCGCCCGCGAGCCGGCGATCCGCGACCTCTCGATCGCGCTCGACGGCGTCCAGGTCCTGGTCAGCTTCCAGCTCGAGAACGGCCTCTCGGCCGAGCTCGCCGAACGGATCGAATCGGGCCTGCCCTCCGGCTTCGTCTACGAGCTCGAGCTGGCGCGCGACCGCAAGCGCTGGTGGGACGACGGCCTCGCCTCGTCGCGGGTCGAGGTGGTCGCCATGTACAACGCGGTGACCCACGAGTTCCTGGTCAACACCAAGCAGGACGGCCGCCTGCTCGAGAGCCGGACGATCACCGACCGCGCCGGGCTCGAGCGCGCCATGACCCGCTTCACCGCGCTGCCCGCCTTCACGCTCGAGGACCCCTCGCCCGCCGAGCGCTACCTCGTGCGCACGCGCGTCGAGCTGGCGCCCGGCGAGGTGCTCGGCTTCATCCCGATGCGGCGCACCACCTCCTGGGTCGAGTCGAACAAGGTGCGGGTCCGGCGCTGAGGGCGGGGGCCGAGCGTGGACTTCCGCCAGAAGTTCGAGCTGCGCCGGCGCGACGCCCGCTGGGTGGCGGCGGTGCTCGGGCTGCTGCTCGTCATCTTCACCGTCCTCTACTACCTGATCCAGCGCGGGCGCGACCTGCCCGAGACCCTGGTCACCAACCGGGTCCTGCTCTTCGTGCTGCGCAACGTCAACGCGCTGCTCATCCTGGTCATCCTGTTCGTGCTGGCCAGGAACCTGCTGAAGCTCTGGCTCGAGCGGCGCTCGCGCGCGCTCGGCGCGCGCTTCAAGACCAAGCTGGTCGCCACCTACATCGGCCTCTCGCTGGTCCCGGTGCTGGTCCTCTTCTTCTACGCCAGCGAGCTGCTGCAGGGGGCGGTCGACCGCTGGTTCTCGGGTTCGCTGCGCTCGGTGCTCGAGGGCAGCGCGACGATCGCCCAGGAGCTCCAGGAGGAGATCTCCCGCCGCAACCTGCGCGACGCCACGCGGATCGCGCGCGCGGTGCAGGGCGAGAACCTGGCCGACCCCGAGGTGCGCGCGGCGACCACGCGCCGGCTGGCGGGCTGGCGCCAGGAGCTGGGCGCCGACTTCCTCGCGCTCTACGAAGAGACCGACTTCGTGCAGGCCGTGCTCGACCCCAGCTCGGGGCTCGAGGACCTGCCCGAGGTCGGCCGCTCGTTCCTGCTCGCGGTCGCCGAAACCGGCCGCGCGGAGAAGGTGCTGGTGCCGGCCGGCGGCCGCGGGCGGGTGATCCTCGCGGGCGCCGGCGGCTTCCGCCCGAGCGGCGGGCGGCGCAACCTGATCGTCGTCGGCACGCTGCTCGACCCGCGCATCGCCTCGAAGAGCGAGGAGCTGATCCAGAGCTACCAGAGCTATCGCCAGCTCGAGGTCCAGAAGGGGCAGTTCAAGGCGAGCTACCTCCTGATGTTCGTGCTGGTCACGCTCCTCATCCTGCTCGCTTCCTCCTGGATGGGCCTCTACCTCGCGCGCCGCCTGATGGCGCCGATCGAGGCGCTCGCCGAAGGGACGCGGCGCATCTCCTCCGGCGACCTCGACCGGCGGGTCGAGGTCGCCGCCGACGACGAGATGGCCGGCGTGGTCGACTCCTTCAACCGGATGACCGAGGAGCTGGCGCGCAACCGCGAGCTCATCGACCGCAACCAGCACGAGCTGCTGGCCGCCAACCGCACCCTGGCGGAGGAGCGCGCGCTGGTCGGCGCCATCCTCGAGAACCTCGCCGCCGGCGTGCTCGCGCTCGACGCCGAGGGGCGGGTGCTGACCGTCAACGGCGCCGCCGAACGGATGCTGCGCCAGCGCGAGGACGAGCTGGTCGGGCGCCCGATCCGGGAGGCCTGGGCCGACCGCGAGCGCGCCCGCCTCGCCACGCTGGTCGCCACCCCTGCGGGCGCCTCGCCGGCGCAGGTGAGCCTGGTGCTCGGCGGCGAGCGGCGGACCTTCGAGGCCAAGCTGACCGACCTGCCCGGTGAGGCGGACGTGCCGGCCGGCCGCGTGCTGGTGCTCGAGGACCTGACCGACCTCATCAAGGCCCAGAAGCTCGCCGCATGGACCGAGGCGGCGCGCCGCATCGCGCACGAGATCAAGAACCCGCTCACCCCGATCCGGCTCGCCGCCGAGCGCCTGCGCGCCCGCCACCGCCAGGGCGGCGAAGGGATGGCGGAGCTGGTCGAGCCCTCGGTCGACATCATCGTGCGCGAGGTCGCCACGATGCAGGGCCTGGTCGACGAGTTCTCGCGCTACGCCCGCATGCCCGGTCCCCAGCTCGCGGCGACGCGCGTCGAGCGGCTGATCGCCGAAGTGCTCGCCCTCTACCGCGAGGTCAAGCCGGGCGTCGACGTGCGCTCCGAGGCGGGCGCCGACCTCGGCGAGGCCTGGGTCGATCCCGAACAGATCCGGCGGGTCCTCATCAACCTGATCGACAACGCGATCGAGGCGACCGAGGCGCCCGGCCAGATCCTGGTCTCGGCCGAACGGCGCGACGAGACGCTCGAGCTGGCGGTCGCCGACACCGGCCGCGGCATCCCGCCCGAGGACCGCGACAAGCTCTTCCTCCCCTTCTTCTCGCGCAAGGGGCGCGGCACCGGCATGGGGCTCGCGATCGTGCAGCGCATCGTCTCCGACCACGCCGGCACCATCCGGGTCGAAGACAACCGCCCGCGCGGCAGCGTCTTCCGCATCGAGCTGCCGGTCGGCGGCGGGAGCGGCGCGTGACGCGGCCGGCGCTGCTCGTCGGCACCGCGGGCCACGTCGACCACGGCAAGACCGCGCTGCTCGCCGCGCTCACCGGCATCGACTGCGACCGGCTGCCCGAGGAGAAGCGGCGCGGCATCACGCTCGATCTCGGCTTCGCGCACCTCGAGCGGGAGGGCGTCGAGATCGGCTTCGTCGACGTGCCCGGGCACGAGCGCTTCCTCGACAACGCGCTCGCCGGGCTGGGCGGGATCCGCCTCCTGCTGCTGGTGGTCGCCGCCGACGAGGGGGTCCGGCCGCAGACCCGCGAGCACCTCGAGATCGCCGACCTGCTCGGCATCCCGCGGGCGCTGGTCGTGCTGACCAAGCTCGACCTCGCCGGCGACGAGCTCGCCGACCTGGTCGAGCTCGAGGTCGGCGAGCTGCTCGCCCCGACACGCTTCCGCGGCGCGCCGGTCGTGCGCACGTCGAGCGTGACCGGCCGCGGCATCGACGAGCTCGCGGCGCGGCTGCTCGACGATGCGCGCGCCGCGCCTCCCGCGGACGCCGCTCCGGCGCCCGCGCGGCTGCCGATCGATCGCGCCTTCCTCCTCGAGGGGCGCGGGCTGGTGGTGACCGGCACCCTCGCCGCCGGCGCGGTCGCCGCCGGCGACGAGCTCGAGCAGCTGCCGGCCGGGCGCCGCGCCCGGGTGCGCGCCGTCCACGTCCACGGCCGGGCGCGCGAGGCCGCCGTCGCGGGCTCGCGGACGGCGCTCCAGGTCGCCGGCCTCGAGCTCGGCGAGGTCGAACGGGGCGACGAGCTCGTCGCGCCCGGGCGCTTCCTCGCGAGTCGCCGGCTGCTCGTCCGCCTGCGCTGGCTGCCGGAGGCGCCGGCGCTCGAAGGGCGGCGCGAGCTGCGCGTCCACCTGTTCGCGGCCGAGCGCGTCGCCTTCGCGCGCGCGCTCGCCCCGGAGCGGATCGAGCCGGGCGCCGAGGGGCTGGTCGAGCTGCGTCTGGCCCGCCCGCTGGTGGCCGCGCGGGGCGACCGGCTGATCGTCCGGCGGCTGTCGCCGGCGGCGACGCTGGGCGGCGGCGAGGTGCTCGACCCCCGCTTCCGGCGACCGCGCGGACCGGCGCTGGGTGTCGCGCTCGCCGCGCTCGGGGAGGGCGACGACGAGGCGCTCGGGTTCTGGATCGACCAGGCCGCGGAGGCGGGAGCGGGCGCCGACGACCTCGCGCGCCGGCTCGGGAGCGCGCCCGCCGAAGCCGAGCGCCGGCTCGCCGCTCTCGCCGCCGCCGGACGCCTCTTCGCCGGGCCGGACGCCGCCGGCGGGCGGCTCTACTTCTCCCCGGCGCGCCTCGCGGCGCTCGAGAAGCGCGCCCGCGCGCTGCTCGACGACTACTTCGGCCGCGACCGCCTCGCCGCCGCCATGCCGCGCGCCGAGGCCGCGCGCCGCCTGCTGCCGCGCCGGGCCGCCGGCCGCGCCGACTTCCACCTCGGCTGGCTCGCCGAGCGCCGCGTGCTCGAGCTCGACGGCGGCGAAGTGCGGCTGCCGGGGCGCCGCCCCGAGCTGACCGGGGCGGAGACGGGCCTCGCCGCCACCCTCCTCGAGGTCTACGAGCAAGCCGGGCTCGAGGCGCCCTCCCCCGCCGAGGTCGCGCGCACGCTCGCCGCCAAGCCCGAGATCGTCGAGGGCCTGGTGCGCTACCTCGTCGGCCGCCGGCGGCTGGTGCGGCTCCCCGCCGGGCTGGTGCTCTCGGTCGCGGCGATCGACCGCATGGTCGCGGCGCTGCGCACGGCCGGGATCGAACGCTTCACCGTGGCCGACTTCAAGGAGCGCTTCGGGCTCACCCGCAAGTGGGCGATTCCGCTGCTCGAGCACCTCGACTCGACCGGGGTCACCCGGCGGGTCGGGGACCAGCGGCACCTGCGACCCCCGCGAAGCGCGCCGGGACGGGGTGAAGCGTAGGGTCTTTCGCCGCCGGATCGTCGCCGCTCACCCACCCCATCGGGCGGGACCTTCCGCACCCAATTCCTTGCCGTCAATCCAGAGGATTGAATCGGCACTCAGAGAGTTGGATCAGCCATGCCGATATGCGATCTCCAGCCCTCTGGATCCGCTTCTGTGAAGTGCACAACTGCCTGACTTTCAAGCAGTTCTCCAGTAAGTCGCCGAATCCGCTCCAGAGGGACGAACTGGCACGGACTTCGCCTCTTGCACCCGGTGTTTGAGGCCTTGCGGTGTACGCAGGCCGGATGTTCCCACCCAAGGAGGTAGAGAAAATGATGCGACGCAGCCTGATGGTTTGCTTCGCCCTGATCGCCGGATTCGCGCTTGCGACCGCCGGCTTCGCTCAGGGCTCGCAGACCGCCAACCTGATCGGCACCGTCACCTCGGCCGATGGCGAGCCCCTTCCGGGCGTCACCATCACCGTGACGTCGCCCGCCCTCATCGGCGAGCGCACCGCGGTGTCGGGTGTCAACGGCGACTACATCATCAAGAACGTGCCGTCGGGCGCCTACACGGTCCGCTTCACGCTGGAAGGCATGAAGGCGGTCGAGCGCACCGCGACGCTGCCCCTGGGTGGCACCGCGCGTTCCGACGCGGCGATGGAAGTCTCGGCCGCGGAAGAGACGATCGTGGTCACCGGCGAGGCGCCGTCCGCCCTCGAGACGACCACGGTGGGCGCCAACTTCACGGCCGAGACGGTCCAGAGCCTGCCGGTCGCCCGCAACCTGTCGGCGGTCGCCGAGCTGTCGGGCGGTCTGACCGACAACGGCACCGTCGCCGGCCAGGTCACCATCGGCGGCGCGTTCGCCTACGACAACGTCTTCCTGGTCAACGGCGTGGACATCAACGACCGCTTCTTCGGCACCTCGAACGACCTGCTGGTCATCGAAGAGGCCGTCGACGAGACCCAGGTCCTGACCGCCGGCATCTCGGCCGAGTACGGCCGGTTCTCGGGCGGCGTCATCAACGCCGTCACCAAGAGCGGCGGCAACCAGTTCACCGGCAGCTTCCGCATCGACTACAACAAGCCGGAGTGGCGCGACGAGACGCCGATCGAGAAGGAGCGCGGCACCGAGCGCGAGGGCGACCTCTCCAAGATCTACTCCGCGACCTTCGGCGGCCCGATCGTCAAGGACCGGCTCTGGTTCTTCCTGGCCGGCCGCGACGTCACCCAGGACGTGGCCTTCTCCCTGCCGGTCACGGCCTACGACGGCACCAACACCAACGAGCAGACCCGCTACGAGGGCAAGCTCACCGGCAACATCACCTCCAACCACTCGCTGCAGTTCACCTACACGGACTCCGAGAGCGTCAACTCGCTCGAGCGCCAGGTCACCCCGCTCGAGGCCGACGCGCTGTCGGAGAACTCGACCCGCGTGAACGACGCGTTCGTGATCGCCTACAACGGCGTCTTCACGAACAACCTGTTCGGCGAGGTCCGTTACTCCGAGAAGCACTTCGGCTTCGTCGGCCTCGGCGGCACCGGCACCCGTCCGGAAGACTCGCCGTTCATCGCGCTCGGCAACTACCCGGGCACCGAGTTCGGCACCTACAACGCGCCCTACTTCGACGCCTCCGACCCCGAGGACCGCGACAACGAGCAGTGGTACGGCGCGCTGTCGTACTTCCTCTCGACCGAGAACACGGGCAGCCACGACTTCAAGGTCGGCGTCGAGTACTTCAACGACATCGGCATCGGCGGCAACTCGCAGACCTCGACCGGCTTCAACCCGCAGGTCGACTTCCTGACCAACGCCGGCGGCGACCCCGTGTACGACGCCAACGGCAACCTGATCCCCTACTGGACCAGCCCGTACGAGTCCGGCTACTACAGCTACATGGCCTACTGGGTCCCGGTGCGCGGCGCCAAGAACCAGATCGAGACCACCTCGATCTTCGTCAACGACCGCTGGAACCTGAACGCCAACTGGTCGTTCAACGTCGGCGTCCGCTACGAGGACATCGTCTCCAAGTCCGAGTCCGGCATCCCGGAGGTCGGCAGCGACTCGATCGTTCCCCGTCTCGGCGTCTCCTATGACGTCCAGGGCAACGGCAAGTACAAGGTCGACGTCACCTACTCCGAATACTCGGGCAAGGCGATCGCCAACCAGTTCGGCGCCTCGTCGCCGGCCGGCAACCCGGCGCTCGCCTATGGCATCTACCTGGGCCCCGAGGGCCTCGGCACCAACTACGCGCCGGGCTTCGACATCAACAACTACTTCTGGTTCTACTTCTCGAACCCGCTGGTCACCAAGGACGTCGACGACAGCCTGAAGACCCCGCGGACCCGCGAGTTCACGGTGTCGGGCGGCATGGAGCTGCCGAAGGGCGGCTACCTCAAGCTGACCTACTCGAACCGCGACCAGAAGGACTTCGTCGAAGACTTCACGGACCGCAACTCGGCCCTCGTCCCGGTCACGGTCGGCCCGATCACCGGCGACCTCACCGAGGTCCAGCGCATCACCAACACCAACGAGCCGACGCGTGAGTACGAGGCCCTCCTGCTGCAGGGCAGCTACCGGATCCTCGACAACTGGACCCTCGGCGGCAACTGGACGCACGAGTTGACGAACGACGGCAACTTCGAGGGCGAGGCCGGCCAGTCGCCGGGCATCTCCTCGACCTTCGGCGACTTCCCGGAGGTCTTCAACGCCGAGCGCAACTTCCCGATCGGCCACCTGGACAACTACCAGGAGGACAAGATCCGGCTCTGGACCAACTACACGATCGACATGGGCCGGGCAGGCGCGATCGACATCGGCGGCATCTACCGCTACGACTCGCCGCTGTCCTTCTCCTACGCACGCACCAACTTCCCGCTGTCGACCCAGCAGCGCCTCGCCGGCACGGGCTACCGCTCGCTGCCGGCTGGCCAGACTCTCTACTTCGGCGAGCGCGGCGCGGGCGAGTACGAGTCGATCCAGAGCATCGACCTCTCGCTCCAGTACTCGATCCCGGTCTGGAAGACGCTCGAGCCCTGGATCAAGTTCTCGGCCACCAACATCACCAACGAGGACGGTCTGGTCACCTTCAACACCCAGATCAACCCGGTCACGACGGCTGGCGCCCCGCGCGACCAGTACGGCCTGCCGACGACCTACACCAAGGGCGTGAACTTCGGCAAGGGCACCGCCGCGGCCAACTACCAGATCCCGCGCGAGTACTTCGTCTCGGTCGGCATCCGGTTCTGATCCAGATCTGAGCGAACCCTCCGGTTCCGGCCGGAGGGCAGCGAACCCCCGGTCCTGCGTGGACCGGGGGTTTTTTCTTGCCCGCCGAGCTCGGATCCCGGGTGGCCGGGCGCTCTATACTTTCCCGGCTTGAGCGCTCGTCGGCTCCCTCCCACTGCCCGCCGTCTCGCCGTCGTGCTGTCGCTCGCGGCGGCCCTGGCGCCGTTCGGCTGCCGCCGGGCCGCCGAGCCGCCACCCATCGTCCTCGTCTCGATCGACACGCTGCGCTCCGACCGGTTGCCGGCCTACGGGTACGCCGCCGGCTCGACCCCGGCGATCGACCGGCTGGCCCGGGACGGGATCCTGTTCGAGCGCGCCTTCGCGCACGTGCCGCTCACCCTGCCGTCGCACTCCTCGCTGTTCACCGGGCTGCTGCCGCCGGAGCACTCGGCCCGCGACAACATCGGCTTCTCGCTGCCGGCCGACAAGGGGACGACGCTGGCCGAGCGGCTCGGTCGGCGCGGGCTACGCGACCGGCGGCGCCGCCTCCTCCTACGTGCTGCGCGCCGCCACCGGCATCCATCGGGGGTTCGAGCGCTGGGACGCGCCGGAGGAGGCCGACCGGCCGGGGAGCGCGACCTTCGCCCGCCTGCTGCCCTGGCTCGAGGAGTGGCGCGAGCGGCGCTTCTTCCTCTTCTACCATCTCTACGAGCCCCACGCGCCCTACCGGCCGCCGGCCGACCTCGCGGCGAAGTTCGCCGATCCGTACGACGGCGAGGTCGCCGCCGCGGACCGGGCGGTCGGCGAGCTGCTCGCGGCGCTCGACCGCCTCGGCCTCTACGACCGGTCGCTGATCGTCCTGCTCTCCGACCATGGCGAGGGGCTGGGCGATCACGGCGACCAGGAACACGGCTTCCTGCTCTACCGGGAGGCGATCCAGGTGCCGCTGATCGTGAAGCTGCCGAAATCGGCGCGCGCCGGCGAACGGGACCGGCGCACCGCCGGTCTGATCGACGTGCTGCCGACGCTCGCCGCCGCTGCCGGCCTGCCCGCCCCCGTCGAGCTCGGCGGCCACGACCTGCTCGGCCCGGCGCCCGAACCCTCGCGCCCGGTCTACTCGGAGACCTGGTCGACCTATATCCACTTCGGCTGGAGCGAGCTGCTCTCCGCGGTGGACGGCCGCTTCCACTACATCGATTCGCCGAAGCCCGAGCTGTTCGACCTCGACGCCGACCCGGGCGAGACGCGCAACCTGATCGAAGAGGAGCGCCGTCCCGGGGCCGCCCTGCGCGCCTTCCTCGAGCAGTTCCCGCGCGAGCTCGAGCCGCCCAAGCAGGAGACCGATCCCGAGACCCTGCGCAAGCTCGCGGCGCTCGGCTACGTCACGGCGGCCGCGCCGGTCGCGCACGAGGGCCCGAAGGCGAACCCGCGCGACGAGCTGGTCAAGACCGCGCCGATCCTGCGCGGCATGCGCCTGGTCAACGAGGGGCGCTTCCAGGAGGCGATCGACGTGCTGCAGCCGGCGGTCGCCGAGCAGCCCAACGCCCTGCTCGGCTGGCAGTACCTCGGGCGCGCGCTCGACGCGCTCGGCCGCAAGGCCGAGGCCAAGGCCGCCTACGCCAACACGCTGCACGGCGCCCAGCGCCAGAGCTTCCTGACGACCTCGGCGGCGCTGCGCCTGCTCGACCTCGGCCGCACCGAGCAGGCGCTCGACCTGGTCCGCCGCGAGATCGTCAAGGACCCGGCGAGCGCCGATCTGCGCGTCGTCGAGTCGCGCGCGCTGCTCGTTCTCGGCCGCGCCCCGGAGGCCCTGGCCGCCGCCGACGCGGCGGTGAAGAACGACCCGCGCGCGGCGGATGCGTTCTACCAGCGCGCCGTGGTCTCGCTCACCCTCGGCCGGGCCGAGCAGACCGAGGCCGATCTGCGCGCGGCGCTCGGGGTCGAGCCGCGCCACCTGCAGGCGACCAAGATGCTCGCCGTGCTCCGCTTCCGGATGGGCGACCCGGCCGAGGCGAAGCGGCTGCTCGAGCGCGCGCTCGAGATCTCGCCCGACGACCCCGACGCGAAGGAGGGTCTGGCGACCCTCGCGCGCGGCGGCGCCTGAGCCGCACCGCCCGTTCCCCCGCTTCCGTAGAATGCGTGGCGTGCGCGCGCTCCGCGGTACCTTCCTGCTCGTCCTGCTCCTCGCGGCCGCGGCCTGCGGCGGCGACCGCCGGCCGCCGGTCGTGCTGGTCTCGATCGACACCCTGCGCGCCGACCGCCTGCCCGACTGGGGGTACCGCGCCGGCCGTACCCCGCACCTGTCGGCGCTGGTCGGCCAGGGCGTGCGCTTCGCCAACGCCTACGCCCAGGTGCCGCTGACGCTCCCCTCGCACTCCTCGCTGCTCACCGGCCTGCTGCCGCCCGACGACGGCGTCCGCTCGAACATCGGCTACCGCTTCGACGCGCAGCGGCACCGCAGCATCCCGGGCGCGCTCGCCGGCGAGAAGGGCTACCGGACGGCGGGGTTCGTCTCCGCCTACGTGCTGCGCCGCGAGACCGGCTTCGGCGACGCCTTCCAGCACTTCGACGACGCGATGGACGTCTGGGAGTCGTCGACGCTCGGCGCCCTGCAGCGCCCCGGCGGCGAGACCGTCAAGCGGGCGCTCGAGTGGCTGGCGACGGTGCCGGAGGGCGAGCCCTACTTCCTCTTCGTCCATCTGTTCGAGCCCCACTTCCCCTACGAGCCCCCGGCGCCGTTCGACCGCGAGCTCGCCGACCCCTACGACGGCGAGATCGCCGCGGCCGACGCCGCGCTCGGCACGCTGCTCGACGGGCTGCGCGCGCGCGGCGACCTCGACCGCGCCCTGCTCGCCGTCCTCTCCGATCATGGCGAGGGGCTCGGCGACCATGGCGAGAAGGAGCATGGCGTCCTCCTCTACCGCGAGGTCCTGCACGTGCCGCTGGTGCTGAAGCTGCCCGGCGGCCGGCGCGCCGGCGAGGTGGTCACGGCGCCCGCGGCGCTGGTCGACCTCTTCCCGACGGTCGCCGAGGTCGCCGGCCTCGCGCCGGTCGCGAAAGGCGCCGGCAAGTCGCTGCTCGCGCTGGGCGCGGCCGACGCCGAGCGCCGCGTCTACTCGGAGACCCTCTACCCCCGGCTCCATCTCGGCTGGAGCGAGCTGCGCTCGCTGACCGACGCGCGCTGGCACGCCATCGCCGGGCCCGATCCCGAGCTCTACGACATCGCCGCCGACCCGCGCGAGACGAAGAACCTGCGCGCCGAGGCGCGCCGCGAGTACGCCGAGCGCGAGGCGGCGCTCGCCGCGATCCCGCTCGCCTTCGAGGCGCCCGCGCCCGCCAGCCCCGAGGAGATGGCGCGCCTGCAGGCGCTCGGCTACGTCGGCGGCACGGCGGCGACCGGCAGCGGCCCGCTCCCCGACCCCAAGGCCAACATCGGCCTGCTCGCCGAGGTCCAGCGCGCCTTCTCGCTGACCTCCGAGGGGAAGCTCGAGGAGGCGCTCGCGCTCTGCGTGCAGCTGCTCGGCGAACGCCCCGACCTGCTCGACGTGCGCAACCAGCTCGCGGGCGTCCTGCGCCGGCTCGGCCGCCACGAGGAGGCGCTCGCCGTCTACGACGAGACCGAGCGGCGCTTCCCGCAGCTCGCCGAGTCGCTCGCCATCGAGCGCGCCAAGATCGAGCTCGACCTCGGGCGCGTCGACCGCGCCGAGACCGCGGCGCGCCGCGCGCTCGCCGCCAACCCGCTCGAGGCGCGGCTGATCCTCGCCGCGATCGCCGTCCGCCGCGGCGACTTCGCCGCCGCCGCCGCCGAGGCCCGCCAGGGGCTGGGCGACCCCGCGCATCCGCGCGTCCCGGCGCTGCTGATGCTCGGCCAGGCGCTCGCCGCCGAGGGCAGGCTCGAGGAGGCCCGCGTCGAGATCGAGCGCGCGCTCGCCCGCGCCCGCGCCCCCGGCGCGCCGGGAGTGCCGACGCTCGAGGCGACCTACGGCGACATCCTCGCCCGCCTCGGCCGCGACGCCGAGGCCGAGCAGGCGTTCCGGCGCGAGATCGAGCGCTTCCCGCGCAACCCCGATCCCTACGTCCGGCTGGCGATCCTGTTCGCCTCCCAGCACCGCTTCGGCGAGATCGAGCCGACGCTCGAGGCGATGGTCGCCGCCCTGCCGATCCCGCGCACCATGCTGCTCGCCGCCGAGACCCTCGACCGGCTCGGCAACGGCGAGGACGCCGAGGCCTGGCGCCGCCGCGCCCGCGCCGCCGGCGCGCGCCCGGCCGCCGCGGCGGCCGCGACGAGCCGGCCCGCGTCGCGCGGGCGCTGAGACGACGATGCGCGAGCTGCGCGAGATCCTCTCCCGCCTGCGCGAGCTCGAGCGCGGGAACGCACCCGCCGCCCTGGTGACCCTCGTCCGCGTCGAGGGCTCGAGCTACCGGCGCGAGGGCGCGCGCCTGCTGGTCGAGCCCGACGGCAGGCTGACCGGCGTCCTCTCCGGCGGCTGCCTCGAGCGCGACATCGTCGCGCTCGCCGCGGAGGCGATCGCGGCCGACGCCCCGCGCACGCAGGTCTACGACCTGACCGCCGACGAAGAGGCGATCTGGGGCAGCGGCACCGGCTGCGCCGGCCGGGTCACGCTCCTGATCGAGCCGCTCGCCACCCCCCGCCGCCAGGCGGAAATCCAACTTCTCGAGACCCTCCTCGAGCAGCGCAGCGAGCTGCGCGTGGCGACGCTCTACGACACCGACAGCGACAGCGACCGCGGCGAGTTCGCGGCGCATGCCGGCGATCGCATCATCCTGTCCATAGAAGGGGTGGCGGACGGAGCAGCGCGGCGAGGTCGCGGCACCGCGGTGGACGAGCCGACCCGACTGCCACCGACGTCACGCATCGCGCCCCCCGCCGCCGAAGGCGGCAGCCAGGGAACCGCGGGATCCACGCCCCAGGCGCGCGCGCCGGCGAGGCTGCCGGACCGACCAGCAGGCGCCGCGCCCCCGGGCCTTTCCTTCTATGGAAGCTTTTTTTCAACGACCCCGCTCCCACCGATGCTGCGTCAGCTCGAAGCCCTGGCCGGCGGCGAGGCCCGAGCGAGCGACCTTGCCGTCGAGGGCGGAGCCGCCGCGCTGCTCGTCGAGTCGCTCCAGCCGCCGATCCACCTGCTGCTGATCGGCGCCGAGCGCGACGTGCCGGCGCTGGCGCGGCTCGGGGTCGAGCTCGGCTGGGCGGTGACGGTCGCCGATCCGCGTCCGGGCGACGCCGCGCGCGCCCGCTTCCCGCCCGAGGTGATCTACGCCGGCGTCGCGCCGCGCGCGCTGCCGTCGTCCGGGATCGAGCTGTCGGGGCGCACCGCGCTGCTGCTCGCCACCCACCGCTACCTCGACGACCTCGCCTTCCTCGCCGAGATCGGCGACGCGCCGGTCGGCTGGCTCGGTCTGCTCGGGCCGGTGCGCCGGCGCGAGCGGATCCTCGCCGACCTTGCCCGGCTCGACCCCGGGCTCGCCGCGCGCGTGCGCGCCCGGATCTCCTGCCCCGCCGGTCTCGATCTCGGCGGGCGCGCGCCCGAGGAGGTCGCGCTGTCGGTGGTCGCGGAGATCCAGGCCGCCTTCCGCGGCCGCTCGGCCGGGCGCCTCTCGGCGAAGGCGCCGGAGGCGGGCGCGTGAGCGCCCCGGCCGGCATCCTGCTCGCCGCCGGCGGCTCGTCGCGGCTCGGCCGCGACAAGCGCCGGCTCGTCTTCCAGGGGAAGACCTTCCTGCGCCGCGCCGGAGAGACGCTGGCCAGCGTGGCGTCGCCCGCGCTGGCGGTCGTGCCGCCCGGCGCCGAGGAGGCCGTCGCCGAGCTCGCGGGACTGCCGATCGACCTGCTCGTGAACCCCGACCCGGCGCGCGGCCAGGCCTCCTCGCTCGCGCTCGCCGCGGCCGCGCTCGCCGCGCGCGGCGCCGGAAGCGCCGGCGTGCTGCTGCTGCTGGTCGACCAGCCGCTGGTCGACGCGGAGCTGCTCCGTCGACTGATCGCGGCGGCGGCCGCGGCGGAGGGCTGGGCGGCTTCCGACTACGGCAACGGCGGCTGGGGCCCGCCGGCGCACCTGCCCGGCGCGGCGCTCGCCGAGCTCGCCGCCCTCTCCGGCCCGCGCGGCGCGCGCCCGCTGCTCGAGCGGCGGCGCGCCTCCGCCGCGGGTCTCGCCCTGGTCGCCTTCCCGGGCGGCCGCTTCGACGTCGACACCGAGGCCGACTACGCGCGGCTGCTCGAGTCGTCGCCCGGCTGAAGCGCGCGCCAGCGCTCGACCAGCACCGCCATCCGGCGCTCGACCTCGAGCCGCCGCGCGGTGAGCTCGGCGGCGATTCTCCGGCGGCGGCGCAGCAGCAGGAACGCGCGCGTCTCCTTCCAGAGCGCCTCGCTCCGCTCGAGGAAGCGGATCGCGACGAACCCCGCGGCGGGCGCCACGAGCGCGGCCGCCAGCGCCGCGCGCCCACCCAGCAGCCAGCCGGCGAGCGCGCTCTCCGCCGCCCAGGTGAAGGGGTAGGCGACCAGCGACGGATAGAGCTTGTAGGTCGCCACCTGGTTCGGCTCGTCGCCGACGCGGGCCGCCACCGCGCGCACCGCGAGGTAGGGCAGCGCGTTGGCGAGCACGCCGGCGAGGGCCACCGGCGCCGCCACGAGGATGCGCGCGAGTGTGCGCAGCGCGAGCGAGAGCGCGGGCCCCAGCGGGTAGCGCGCGACCACCTGCTCGTCGCGCAGGCCGCAGGTGGCGAGCAGGCGGTCGTAGTCGCGGATCGCGTCGACCGCCGCGGCGATCTCCTCCGGGTGGCGCTCGCGCAGCGTCTCGAGCCCCTCCGCCAGGTTCCGGCGCACCTCGAACTCCGCGGCCAGCCGCCGCGAGCGCGGCAGCTCGAGGCGCTGGCGCTCGAAGATCCCGGCGCCCACCTCGATCCAGCGCGCCTCCTCCCACGACCGGTAGTTGAGCGTGACCCGCTCGAGCGCGTCGGCGATCCGCGCGGTCAGCGCGCGCGCCGCGGCGACCTCGTCCGCGCGCGCCTGCGCCACCTCGGGCGCCGGGTCGAGCGCCTCGCCGACCACCACCAGCGCGCGCGAGCGGAACAGCGTCCGCTCCTCGAAGACCAGGCCGACCGGAGCGATCGCGACGCCGAGCGGGCCCCGCTCGAGCTCGGCCTCGATCGCGATGCGCGCGGCGCCGGTGCGCAACGGCTGGAGTTGCGGCGCGTCGTGGCTCACCCCCTCGGGGAAGATCGCGATCGTCGCGCCGCGCGCCAGCTCCGCGACCGAGCGGGCGAACGACTCGCGGTTGCGCGCGGGGTCGGCCCCCTCGTCCTGCCGGCGGTAGACCGGGATGACGCCGGCGAGATCGAGGAGCTGGGCGAGGACCGGGATCTTCCAGAGCGTGCTCTTGCCGAGCGTGCGCGCGGGCAGGCGCAGCGTCCCGAGGACGAACAGCGGGTCGATCAGGCCGTTGATGTGGTTGGCGACGACGATGCGCGGCGCGGGCGGCAGGCGGTCGCGGCCGACCACCTCGACGCGCCGGTAGAAGATGCCGAGGACGAACCGGCAGAGCGCGCCGACGGCGCGGTCAAGCAGGCGGCGGAGCATCGCCGGCCGCGCCCTCCTCGGGCTCGCGCCAGGCCGCGGCCGCCGCGCACCCGGCGCGCTCGTCGACCAGGAACATGCCGAGGAAACCGAGCACGAAGAAGACGCCGTTGGCGAGCGCCGCCGCCCGCTGCGAGCCGGTCGCCGAGGAGATCCAGCCGAAGACGAGCGGCCCGACCGCGTAGGCGGACTTGCCGGCGAGCCCCCAGAGGCCGAAGAACTCGCCGCTCTTGGTCACCGGCGCGAAAGCGCCGACCAGCGCGCGCGAGGCCGACTGCAGCGAGCCGATGCCGAGCCCCGCGAAGATCGCCGCCACCCAGAAGACCGCCTTGTCGGAGGTCGCCACCACGACGGCCGAGACCGCCATCCAGTTGACCAGCGCGATCTGGATCGTGCGCCGGGCGCCGATCCGGTCCTGGACGAAGCCGAAGCCGATGGCGCCGCCGGCGGCCGAGACCTGGAGGACGAGCAGCAGGCCGAGCAGCTCCGGGATCGACAGCCGGATGGTCCGTTCGGCGTAGACGCTGACGAAGGCGATGATGCTGGTCAGCCCCATCGAGAAGAGGAAGAAGACCGAGAGGAAGCGGACCAGGTGGCGGAAGTGGCGCACCGAGTGGACCGTGGTCGCCAGCCGCTCGAAGCCGACCCGCGCGTAGTAGCCGAGCGGGTGCGCGTGGCGCGGCGCGCGCTCGCGCAGGATCAGGAAGGTGGGCAGCGCCGCGACCAGGAAGAAGAGCGCGGTGACCGGCCAGACCCGGCGCAGGTTGGCGAGGTTCTCGAGCGTGAAGCCGGGCGCGACGAAGGGGAGGATCGCCAGGAGCGACAGCAGCCCGCCGAAGTAGCCGAGCCCCCAGCCGAAGCCGGAGATCTTGCCGACGTTCGCCGGCGTCGAGATCTCGGGCAGGAAGGCGCCGGCGAAGTTCTCGCCGAAGGAGAAGGCGACGTTGGAGACGACGAAGAGCAGCATGCCGAGCCAGATGTCGCCCGGCCGCACGAACCAGAGCGCCGCCGTGCCGCCGACGCAGAGCGAGATAGGTCACGGCGAGGAAGTGCTTCTTGCGCCCCGACTCGTCGGCGAGCGCGCCGAGCAGGGGCGACAGCAGCAGCACGACCAGATTCGAGGCGAGGATGCTGCGCCCCCACCAGAGGTCGGCGTTCGGGCCGGCGGCGACCAGCCGGGTGAAGAAGAGGCTGAAGGCGAAGGTGACGACGACCGTCGTGTAGCTCGAGTTGGCGAAGTCGAACATCGCCCAGGCGACGATCTCCTTCCGGGTGACCGGCGGGACCGTGGCGCTGCGGGCGGACCGGACGGCGTCCGGAGCTCCGGCGGCGGGCAGGGATCGGCTCAAGCGGGCGGAGTCTACTGGAGGTCGGGCGCCGGCCGCGCCTAGCGCAGCAGCAGCCAGAGCAGCAGCAGGAGGACGACGGCGCCGGCGGCGATCGCCGCCGGCAGCAGCCAGGCGGGCCGGACCGGAGCGGACGCCGGCGGCACGAAGGCGGCCTGGGTGTCCTGCCGCGCCAGGCGCACCCGCTCGGCGAGCGCCGGAATCGCCGGGTGGCTCTTGTCGAGCGCGCGCGCCGCGTCGAGCTCGTAGACCGCGTCGACCGTGGCGCCCTCGGCGAGCGCGTGCTCCGCGCGGGCGATGCGCGCCGCGACGCGCAGCGCGCGCGCCTCGTCGTCGAGACCGCGGAAGCGGATCTGGAGGCCGGCCGGCATCTCCCAGACCGGCGTCCTCGCCTCGAGTCCGGCGAGCAGGTCGGCGGCGGCGTCGGTGTCGCCCAGACGGAGCAGCCGCTCGGCCTCCGCGATCCCCCCTTCGAGCGCGTGCCGCGCGTGCTCGTCGAGGCTCCCGGCGGTCGAGACGGGGGCGGTCGTCTCGATCGCCTCGCGCGAGATCTCGGCCGCTGGCGCGCGCCGCGCGCCGGTGCCGCGCGGCGACACTTCCTGGGCGACCAGCTTCTTCAGCTGCGAGTCGGCCCAGGCGAGCGCCTCGGCGTCGGGCTCGCGCACGCCGCGGCGCGCCGCCTCGCGCTCGGCCATCCGGTGCTCGATCTGCTCGCGCAGCGCGCGCAGGGAGGGCGTCGCCATCTCCTCGTCCGTCGCGCCTGCGAGCAGGCGGGTCGCCTCGGCGAGATCGCCCGAGACGAGCGCGGCGTCGATGCCGGTGCGCATCGCCGCGAGCCGTTTTTCGGCCGCGGTCGGCGGCGGCGCCAGCGGCCGGACCGCGCCGGGCGAGGGCGTGGTGCGGTCGCGCTCGAACTGGCGGTCGAGCTCCTCCTGCGTGGTGGTGCGCGGCGTCGCCGCCGTCTCGGACACCGGGCGGTGCGCGAGGAGCGCCGCGAGCCGCGAGCCGTCCGGGTCCTCCCAGCGCGCGATGGGCAGGCCGGAGAGGAGCCGGGAGAGCTCCTCGGTGCCGGAGAGCCGGTCGCCGGGCTCCTTCGCCATCGACTTGGCGAGCAGGCGGCGCAGCGCCTGCGGCACCCGCCCGCGCGGGTCGGCTTCCTCGAAGGTCATCGGCGGCCGGTGGATGTGCCCGGTCACCAGCGAGGCGAAGTCCTTGCCGCTGATCGGGAAGTGCCCGGTCAGCAGCTCGAACATCAGGATGGCGAAGGAGTAGAGGTCGGAGCGCCCGTCGAGCGGCTGGCCCATGAGCTGCTCCGGCGAGGAGTAGCGGGGCTTGCCGAGGTAGATGCCCGAGACCGACTTCTGCGACTCGTCGCGCAGGATCTTGACGATGCCGAGGTCGATCAGCTTGACCAGCAGCTGCCCCTCCGCGTCGCGGGTGATCATCAGGTTGTCGGGCGCGATGTCGCGGTGGATGAAGCCCTTGGCGTGCAGGAAACGGAGCGCGCGCAGCGCCTGGAGCGCGATCTCGACCGCCAGCGGCACCTCGACGAGGGCGTCGGGCCGGCAGAACTCCTCGAGGTTCACGCCGTCGATGAACTCCATGACCATGTAGGCCGCGCCGTCCTCGTCGACCGAGAAGTCGTAGAGCTGGGCGATGTTGGGATGGCGCAGCTGGATGGCGGACTTCGCCTCGCGCAGGAAGCGGGCGCGCAGGTCGGGCTCGGCGTCGATCGAGGAGCGGAGGACCTTGATGACCCGCAGCTCCTCGAGCTGCCGGTGGCGGACGAGGTAGAGGACCCCCATGCCGCCCTCGGAGAGTTTGCGGACGACCTCGTACTTGCCCTCGATCCTGCGGAGCGGGAGCACCGTGGCCCTACTCTACTCCCGGGCGCGCCCGGGGGCCCGGCGGGCGGGAGTTACGGACAGGTCTCGAAGGCGGAGGTGTCGGTGACGGCCGGGGCCGAGACGCCGAGCGCGTTCGAGTAGGTCTTGGTGATGTTGGTGAAGGTGTCGGTGACGGTGATCTTGAACTCGACGCTGGTCACCGCCGCGAAGAACACCCAGTAGCGGTTGTTGTAGCTGCAGGCGTCGAGCACCTTGACCATCACCTCGAAGTTCGAGGGCGAGAAGAACCAGATCACGCCCGAGTCCTCCGAGCCGAGCGGCACGAAGCGGCCGCTGCCGGTCCCGCCCTGGAAGTCGCGCCAGGTCGCGCTGATCCGGAACCGCCCCCGGTTCAGCTCCTGGTAGCGGCCGTCGTAGGACGGCATCGAGCCGTCGCCGGCGAGCACCTTCGACGCCCCGGTGCAGGCGATGAAGTTGTCGAAGCTGCCGGTCGCGCCGGGCTCGTTCGAGGCGGTCACCAGGTAGTAGCTCTTGGTGTGGTCGAGCGCCACCGCGGCGAGCGCCGAAGTGCCGGGCCCGCCCGGGCCGTCGTCGTTCGACGCCACCAGATTGGCCTGCGAGTTCGACGGGTCGAAGGCCCCCGAATAGAGGTAGACGACGCCGTTGAAGCTCCCCTCCTGGATGCCGGTCACGCTGCAGGTGGCGTCGGCGTCGACGAAGAAGGGCTGCGCGCTGTAGCCGACCAGCTTGCCCGAGAGCCCGGGACCCGGAATCGACGGGCGTTCGAAGGTGCGCCCGGTGTTCGTGGTGCCGTAGAAGGAGAAGGCGGCGCCGGCCGCGGCCGGGCGGGCCGAGGCGAGGAGCCCGAGGAGCAGGAGCAGGGCGAGGACGGGGGCTTGGCGACGCATCGGAACTTGGAATCCTATCGACCCGGGCGGCCGCTGTCGAACCGGGTCCGATGCGGTCAGGAGCCGGGCCCGGGCGTCCCGGCGGCGAGGGTCACCAGGTTGTACTCCATCCCCTGGTAGCGCACCCGGCGGGCGAGCAGCCCGCCGCAGCGCAGCGTCCCGACGCCTCCTCCGCCCGACCGGCGAGGTCCCGCAGGCGGCCGGCGTCGGCGGGGGGAACCACCAGGAGGGTTCCGGAGCCGGTCGTGAACGCCACCAGCGCCAAGGCGAGGTCCCGCTCGTCGCCGAGGAGCACGACCGGGGTCTCGCGGCGGGCGGCGGCGGCCTCGACGCAGCGGGCGTCGTCGAGCGCGCGGCGCACCGCGCGCGGCCGGAGCGGCGGCGGCGGCGACCCGGCGAGCGGGGCCGGCAGCGGCGACTCGGCGGCGAAGCCGACCAGCCAGGGTCGCGGCTCCCCCGGCGGCTGGAACCGGAAGAGACGGTAGCCCTGACCGCCCCCCGCCGGGCGCCAGGCGCCGGCCCGGTAGAGCTCGCCGGGCACGCTCGCGAGCGGCAGGGCGCGCGCCCGGCGCCGCACGGCGTTGCCGAGGCGCAGGGCGCGATCGAAGTAGTTGACCGCCTCCGCCTCGCCGCCGTGCAGGTAGACCGCCGCGCGCACGTCGGCGAAGTCGTTCGGGCCGAAGCCCGGCGCCTCGCGCGCCGCCGCCGCCCGCCAGGCCACCGCCAGCGGATGCCGGCCGAGCCGCTCCGCCGCCGCGATCCGCGCGAGGGCGAACGGCGCGCCTTCGACCTCGAACGCGGGCAGCGGCCAGGCGATGGCGGCGCGCTCGCCGCCGGGCGCGAGCGCCGCCGCCGCGACGGCGATCGCCGCGGCGGCCGCCGCGGCCGTCCGCCCCGCGCGCGACCGCACGAGCTCGAGACCCGCGTCGAGCGCGATCGCGAGGAAGGGCAGCAGGTAGACGAGGAAGCGGCGGGCGGTGAAGCCGTAGAAGAGGCCGAAGAAGACCAGAACCGCGAGCGCGGCGCCGCCCGTCGCGAGGGCGCGCGGCTCGAGGATCCGCTTCGAGCGGAGCAGCTCGATCCCCCCGACCAGCGCCAGGAGCAGGGCGGGCAGGCCGAGCAGCGAAGCCAGGGCGTCCCGGTAGAAGGCGAGCTGCTCCGGGTACCAGCCGAGCAGCGTCGAGTGGCGGTAGACGACATCCCCCGCCGTGCCGAGGGCGTGCGCGCGCAGCGCCTCGAAGGCCAGACCTGGCGCCAGCGCGAGCGCCAGCCCGAGCCAGTGCGCGCGCGTGCCGTGCCGCGGCCGGCCAGCGACGAGCTGCACGGCCGCCAGCCCCGCCACCGCGCAGAGCCCCGCCGGCTGCGCCAGCGCGGCGAGCCCCGCCACCGCCCCGGCCAGGACCGGAGCCGCCGGTCGACGCTCGTCGCCGACTCCGAGGCGGAGCGCCAGCGCGGCGAGCGCGGCCGCGAGGACATCCGCCATCACCTCGAACGCGAGACCGAGACAGCAGGCCGACAGCCCGAGGAGGAGCGCCAGCCGCACCGCCCGCCCGGCCCGGCGCTCGCCGCCGGCGGTCGCCAACCGTACCGATGTCGCCACCTGCAGCGCGAAGGCGCCGAGCAGGAAGAGCGGCAGCGCGTCGAGCAGCCCGAGGCGCTCGAGCAGCGCGATCAGCGCGGGGAGCAGCGGGGGGCGGCCGCTCCAGCGCACCGGCTCGCCCGCGAGCGCCAGGCCGTTGGCGATCCAGTCCTGGCCGTCGCCGCCCGGAAAGGGATACTGGAGAACGAGATCGCCGAGCGGCGGGGGCGGGATCACCTCGGCACCCTCGGCGATTCCGGCGCTAGCCCTTGGCGTCGTACCAGGTCTCGCCCCAGCCCGCCTCGGCGACCAGCGGGACGTCGAGCCGCGCGACCCCTTCCATCTCCTCGCGGACCAGGGCGGCGACCGCCTCGACCTCCCCGGCCGGCACCTCGAGCACGAGCTCGTCGTGGACGGTGAGCAGCAGGCGGGCCGCCGGGTGCTCGGCGGCGAGCCGGCGGTCGACCGCGATCATCGCCAGCTTGAGCAGATCCGCCGCGGTGCCCTGGATGCGGGCGTTGATCGCGATCCGGCGGCCGTTGTCGCGGACGGCGAAGTTGGGGCTCGTGAGCTCCGGCAGGTGGCGCACGCGGCCGTAGAGGGTCTCGACCCGGCCCTCCCGCTCGGCGGCGGCGAGGGTCTGCTGCATGTAGTCCTGGACGCCGCCGAAGCGGGCGAAGTAGGCGGCCATGAACTGCTCGGCCTCCTTGTTGGAGATGCCGAGGGCCTGCGACAGGCCGAAGGCGCTCATGCCGTAGATCAGGCCGAAGTTGATGGTCTTGGC
This sequence comes from uncultured Acidobacteriota bacterium, assembly GCA_963803995.1. GTDB lineage: Bacteria > Acidobacteriota > Thermoanaerobaculia > Multivoradales > JAGPDF01 > JACTMI01. The sequence goes on along the minus strand of CAWDOT010000015.1, from coordinate 52,708 downwards.
GGCGCGCCGCTGGTCGGCGTTGACCAGCTCGGGCGCGACCCCGAGCACGCTCGCCGCCGTGGTCCGGTGGATGTCCTCGCCGGCGCGGAAGGCCGCGATCATCGCCGGCTCGCGCGCGATGTGGGCGAGCACCCGCAGCTCGATCTGGCTGTAGTCGGCGACCAGCAGGAGCCGGCCGGGCCCGGCGCGGAAGGCCTTGCGGATCTTCTGCCCCTGCTCGGTGCGCACCGGGATGTTCTGCAGGTTCGGGTTGACCGAGGAGAGCCGGCCGGTCGCCGCCACCGCCTGCTGGATGCGCGTGTGCAGGCGGCCGTCGGCGCCGACCATCTGCGGCAGGGCGTCGACGTAGGTCGACTTCAGCTTGCCCAGCTCGCGGAAGCGCAGCAGCTTCTGCGGCAGCTCGTGCCCCTGGCGGGCGAGCTCGTCGAGCGTGTCGGCGTCGGTCGACCAGCTCTTCGTCTTCTTCGTCCGCCGTCCGGCCGGCAGCTTCAGCTTCTCGAACAGGATGACGCCGAGCTGCTGCGGCGAGTTCAGGTTGAACCGCTCGCCGGCGAGCGCGTGGATCTCCGCCTCGAGCGTCGCCATCTCGGCGCCCATCGCGGCCGACATCGCCGCGAGGTACCCGGTGTCGAGCCCGATGCCGGTCTCCTCCATGCCGAGGAGCACGGGCACGAGCGGCGCCTCGATCTCCCGGTAGACCGCGGCGAGCCGGCCGGTGGACTCGAGCTCGGCGAAGGCCGCGGGCACCAGCGCGGCGACCAGCGCCAGCCGCTCGGCGGCGAGCTCGGCCAGGCGCGCGTCGCCCACCGGCGGCTCGTGCCCCTTGTCGAAGCCCGCCTCCTTCTCGCTCTTCGGCGCGCGGCCGGTGCGCTCGGCGGCGATCTCCGCGAGCGAGTGCCCGTGCGCCGAGGAGCGCAGCAGGTAGGAGGCGAGCATGAGGTCGCGGAGCCGTGCCTGCGCGCGCGCTCCCCCCGGGGCGAGGCGGAGCGTTTCCTTGAGGTCGTGCCCGGCGAGCTCGACGCCGGGGTCGGCGGCCCAGCGCCCGAGCGTCGCGCGCACGGCGGCGTCGAGCCCCGGACGGCGCAGGTCGGCGAGCACTCCGGCGCCCGCTTCGCCCGCGACCGCGACCGCCACGGGGCGGTCGGCGCCGATCAGGACGACGGCGATCCGTCCGGCGAGCCCGTCGGTCGCCCGCGCCCAGCGCCTCGGCGGTTTCGGCCTCCTCGAGCGGGGCGGCGGCCGCGGCGGGCGCGGCGCCGGAGCCGAGCTCGGCGAGCAGCGTCCGGAACTCGAGCTCGGCGTAGAGCGCGCGCAGCGCCTCGGTGTCGGGCGGGTCGAGGCGCAGCGACTCGGGGTGGAGCTCGACCGGCAGGTCGGTGTGGATGGTGACCAGCTCCTTCGAGAGCAGCGCCTGCTCGCGGTGGTTCTGCAGCCCCTCGCGGTAGCCCTTGCGGGAGATCTCGCCGGCGCGCTCGAGCAGCGCCTCGACCGAGCCGTACTCGGCGATCAGGCTCTGCGCCCCCTTCTCGCCGATGCCCGGCACGCCCGGCACGTTGTCGACCGCGTCGCCGGTGAGCGCGAGGTAGTCGGCGATCTTGTCCGGCGGCAGCCCGTAGTCCTTCTCGACCTCGGCCGGGTCGTAGCGCTTGCCGCGCCCGGTGTGGAAGAGCGAGACGCCGGGCGCGACGAGCTGCATCAAGTCCTTGTCGGCCGAGACCAGGACGACCTCGTAGCCCGCGGCGGCCGCCTGCTTCGCGAGCGTGCCCATCAGGTCGTCCGCCTCGTAGTTGTCGAGCTCGAGGATCGGGATGCGGTAGGCCTCGATGGCGCGCCGCAGCCAGGGGATCTGGACGCGCAGGTCGTCGGGCATCGGCGCGCGGTTCGCCTTGTAGTCGGCGAACTTCTCGGTGCGCACGGTCTGGTCGGAGACGTCCCAGGCGACGCCGACGAGATCGGGCGCCTCGTCGCGCAGGACCTTCCTCAGGATCTGGAGGAAGCCGTAGACGGCGTTGGTCGGCTGCCCCTTCGAGTTGGAGAGCTCCCGGATCGCGTAGAACGCGCGGAAGATGGTGTGGAAGCCGTCGATCAGCAGGAGCTTCTTCTTCTCGGACACCGGCCGAGACTAGCAAGCCTGCGCTAGGCTCGCTGCGGGAGGAGACGATGCCCGAATTCGCGACGATGAACGGCTTCCTCTGGCTGGTCCTGGGCCTCGCGGCGGGCGCGCTCGCGCGCTTCGTCCTCCCCGGCCGGGACCCGATCGGCTGCCTCCCGACCCTCATCGTGGGCGTCGCCGGCGCCTACCTCGGCGGCTTCCTCGCCACCCTCCTCGGCTTCGGCGGCTTCCGCGGCTTCGACGGCTACAGCCTCGTCGTCGCGACCCTCGGCGCGGTCCTGCTGCTGCTCGTCGTCCGGATCTTCCGGGGCGGCGGCAAGGGCTGAACGCGGGGCTCCGTCAGCGCGCGCGCCGCGCCTGGGCGAGGAGGTGAGCGAGCTCGGGCAGGATGAGCCGGTCGAGCGCCAGCCGGACGGCGGCGGGCGAGCCGGGCAGGAGGAAGACGGCCTTGCCGGCGGCGACGCCGGCGGTGGCGCGCGAGAGCATCGCGGCCGGGCCGATCTCGTCCCAGGAGAGGCGGCGGAAGAGCTCGCCGAAGCCGTCGATCGTCTTGCCGAAGAGCGGCGCGACCGCCTCGATCGTCACGTCGCGCGGCGCGAGCCCGGTGCCGCCGGTGACCACCACCGCGTCGACCGCGGGCGACGCCAGCGCGGTCTCGACGGCGGCGCGCAGAGCCGTGGCCTCGTCCGCGACGAGCCGGCTCTCGACCACCCGGTGGCCGGCGGCCAGGGCGCGCTCGCGGACGAGAGCGCCCGAAAGGTCGTCGCCCGGTTTCCGGCTGTCGCTCGCGGTGATCACCATGAATCCGAAGCCGGTATTCCCGGCCGCCGCGCGATGCTGGTCGACGCTCACGGCGCGACCCTAGCACCGGGCGCCGCGCCGGTTCGAGCGCGGGCCCCTGCTAGGATCCGACGGCCATGAATCCGCGCAAAGTCGCCATCCTGGGCATTCCGATGGACCTCGGTCAGGGCCGGCGCGGCGTCGACATGGGACCGTCGGCGATCCGCTACGGCCGCCTGGAGGAGCAGCTCGAGAGCCTCGGCCTCGAGGTCCACGACCTCGGCGACGTCCTGGTGCCGACCGCCGAGGAGCTCGAGATCGACTACGCCCATCCGGGCGGCGGCATGGGCTACCTCGAGGCGATCCGCGCCGCTTGCGAATCGACCGTCGGAAAGCTGCTGGCGCTCGACCCGGAGGTCTTCCCGATCGTTCTCGGCGGCGACCATTCGATCGCGATGGGCTCGGTCACCGGCTGCGCCCGGCGCGAGCGCTGCGGCCTGGTCTGGGTCGACGCGCACGGCGACTTCAACACCCCCGGCACCTCCCCCTCCGGCAACATCCACGGCATGCCGCTCGCCGCGCTCTGCGGCTTCGGCGACGACCGCCTGGTCGACATCGCCTGGCCGGGCGCCAAGGTGCGCCCCGAGGACGTCGTGCTGATCGGCGTGCGCGACCTCGACGGCGAGGAGCGCCGGCTGATGCGGGAGGCGGGCGTCGCCGTCTACACCATGACCGAGATCGACCACCTCGGCCTCGCGCGCATCGCCGCGGAGACCATGGACCGCCTCTCGGGGCTGCCCCGTCTGCACGTCTCCTTCGACGCCGACGTGCTCGATCCGGAGATCGCGCCGGGAGTCGGCACGCCGGTGCCGGGCGGCCTCACCTACCGCGAAGCGCACCTGCTGATGGAGCTCTTCGCCGACGCCGGCCAGGCGACTTCGCTCGATATCGTCGAGGTCAACCCGATCCTCGACCGCGAGAACCGCACCGCCAATCTGATGGTCGGCCTCGCGGTCAGCCTGCTGGGCAAGAAGATCTACTGAGGGCTAGTCGATCTCTTCGAGATCGGTGTCGACGTCGACCGTGTCCTCGGCGGCGTCGGGGGTCACGGTGATCTTCACCCAGGCCGTCCGGTAGCCCTTCAGCTCGAGCTTGATCAGCTGCGGGCCGGAGCCGGTGAAGACGTACTTCTTGCCGCCGCCCATGCCGTCCCAGTCGTCGGCGGCGCCGATCAGGCGGCCGTTGACGCTGACCAGCGTCTCCTCGGGCGAGACGTGGAACTCGGCCGCGCGCCGGGTCTCGAAGACGCCCGAGAAGGCGATCTGCGGCGTCGCCTCCGGCGTCGGCTCCGGCGTCGCCGTCGGCTCCGGGGTGGGCGTCGGGGTCGCCGTCGCCCTGGCCTTCGGCGTCGGCTTCGGGGTCGGCGCGAGGGTCGGCGTCGGCGCCGGCGTCGCGGTCGGCGCCGGGATCGCGCCGGCGTCGGGCTGCAGCAGCGGCTGGGCGGTGAGCGTCGGCTCGGGGGTCGGAGCGCCGACGTCGGGCGCGGAGGGGGTCGACATCGTCCAGGCGGCGACACCGAGAACCGCCGCGACCAGAGCGGCCAGCCCGACCCAGAGCCCGGTCTTCGAGCGCCCGGCGGCGGCCGGCGCCGCCGCGCGGGCCGGCGCCGGCTTCGCGGCCGGCGTGGTCTTGGCGGTCGAGCTGCGCGACAGCAGCGCCGTGGGCGCCGCGTCGGCCGTCCCGCCGGGGGGCAGCGCGGCGAGCGCGCGCGCCTTGGCGGCGAAGGTGGCGGCGTCCGGGATGCGCTCCTCGCGATCCTTGGCGAGCACCCAGCGCAGGAACTCGGAGAGGTCGCGCGACATCGACGTCGCGATCGACACGTCGGCGAGCGGATCCTCGTGGAGGATCTGGTAGACGAGGCTGGTGACGGTGTCGGCCGGGAAGGGCTTGCGCCGGAGCAGCATCTCGTAGAGCACCACGCCCAGCGAGAAGAGGTCGCTCCTGCCGTCGAGCGGGATCCCCTTGACCTGCTCGGGCGCCATGTAGGCCGGGCTGCCGACCATCATGCCGGTGCGCGTGAGCTCGGTGGTGTCGCCGATCGCCTTGGCGACGCCGAAGTCGCTCACCTTGACCCGGCCGTCGCGGCGGATCAGGAGGTTGGCCGGCTTGATGTCGCGGTGCACGACGCCCGCGGCGTGCGCCTCGGCCAGGGCGTCCGCCGCCTGCGCCGCGATCTCGAGCGCCTGCGCGGGCGACGGGAACTCGGCGCGCGCCAGCCGCGCCGCGAGCGTCTCGCCGTCGACCAGCTCCATCACCAGGTAGAGCGCGTCGCCTTCGCGGCCCGCATCGTAGACGGCGACCACGTTCGGGTGGTGGAGGCGGGCGGCGACGCGGGCCTCGCGCTGGAAGCGCTGGGCGACCTCCTCGCGCTCCTCGAGACCGCCCGCCATGGCGCGTCGCGATCATCTTGATCGCGACCTCGCGGCCGAGCTGCGGATCGTTCGCGCGATACACCGCCCCCATCGCACCATGCCCGAGCTCGCTCACGATCTCGTAACGGCCGACCTTCTCTGGAACGCTTGTCACGCGGCGGATTCTAGCCGCAAAGACGCCCGGGACGGGATGGACGCCCCTGCGAGCCGGCCGGCGTCGCGCCGGGGCGCCTTCGTCACATTCCGCTGGCCGGTCCGACCGGTCCGGGCTAGCTTCCCCGGCGAGGCGGAGGACCGACCACGGGACCCCACCTCCTTCTTGGGTACGGCGGCGCGAGCCGCCTTTTTTGTGCCTGGCGACGGGCACGAAAAACGGGGCGGCTCGCGCCGCCCCGTCGGGACTGCGGGAAGGGCCGGCGGACGCCGGCCCGGGGGGATCAGAAGCGGATGCCCGCCGAGATCAGGTACTCGCGCGGCACCACGTGGCTCGCCTCCGAGGTCGCCTGGCCGAAGGTCGGGCTCTCGATGTACTGAGTCGGCAGGCCGTCGGCGTCGAGCGGCCCCGCGTAGTTCGGGGTCACCGTCGTGTCGTAGGTCTGCAGCGCGTCCTCGTTGAACGCGTTGCGCAGCTCGAACTTGACCCACGGTTCGACCGAGCGCCAGACCGGGATGTGGTACTGGAGCGCGAAATCGAAGACGTGCGACGGTTCGAACTCGCCGGCGCCGCGCTCGCCGAAGAAGAGCTGCGCCTGGGAGCGGCCGATGCTGTAGTAGCCGGGGTCGCGCGCGAGCTGAGCCGCCGAGTAGGGCACGTTGGTGGCGACGTAGCTGAACGCGATCGGCGAGTCGTAGCGGTAGACGGCGCCGACGTCGAGGCCGCCGGCGCGGCCGAAGTCGAACGAGTAGTTCGACCAGAGCCGGACCTTGTGCTCCTGGAAGTCGTCGAAACGGCCGCTCGGCAGGTTGCGATCGACGAACAGCTCCGGGAAGTTGCCGTACGCCGAGGTCAGGCCGGGCTGGTTCGCCGCCTCGCCCTCGAAGTCGCCCTCGTTGGCGAGCTGCCAGGTCCAGTTGCCGGCGACGGTCCACACGTCGGTCAGGCGGTAGGAGCCCTGCAGGATCATCGCCTGGTACTTGCGCTCGTGGGCGTCGGTGTTGCGGATGACCACGTTCTCGAAGGTGCCCGCGGGGACGCCGTCGAGCACCACGTCGGTCGTGCCGGTCGTGGTGTCGATGAAGTCCTCGATGAAGTCGGCGACGTCGCGGTCGACGTAGGTCAGCTTGAGGTAGCCGCCCTTGGGCAGCTCCATGCCGCCCGACAGCGAGTACTCGCGGGTCCGCGGCGTCTTCAGGTCGCTGGCGACGAAGACGTTCGCCTCGGGCACCGCGGCGTAGTAGAAGACGTAGTTGGAGGGATCGAAGCCGGGCGCGAAGTCGATCCCCTGCCCGGCCGGGCCGACGTAGTAGCCGTAGAGCAGCGACGGGTTGCCGACCGAGGTGTTGGCCGCGACCTGCGCCTGGTTGTAGCGACCGGCGTACTCGGCGTAGGTGACGTCGACCTTGTACTTGCCGTCGCCCTTGACGTCGTAGGAGACGCCGAGCCGGGGCACGAGGGCGTCGCTGTCGATCGTGGTCAGCGTGCCGTTGGTCTCGGTGTTGGTCGCCTCGTAGCGGAAGCCCAGGTTGAGCGACCAGTTGGCGTTGAGCGCCCAGCGGTCGTTGACGAAGAGCGAGTCGGTCGTGATGTCGAACTCCGCGCCGCGCGTCGCCTGCCAGTTGCCGATGCCGGAGAGGAAGGGCGTGAAGATCGGGATGATGCGCCCGTTGGCGTCGACCGCCGGGGCGCCGTTGGCGAGCGCGTAGTCGGTGTAGAAGACGTAGTCGGTCGCGGTCTGCGAATTGCCGCCGCGGCCGATGCCGACGAAGCGCTCGGCGCCGAGCTTGAGGTCGTGGCTGCCCAGGCTCTCGGAGGTCAGGAACCAGGAAAGCGCGCCGTACATCTGCTCGTTGTTGCGGTCCTCCGGGTCGGTGGCGTCGAAGTAGGGCGCGTTGAAGTTGCGGTTGGAGCTCACGCCCGGCCGCGCGCCCTGGCTGCGGAAGGGCGAGTCGGTGATCGCCGTGCTCGAGCCGCCGGCGTTGCGGAAGCCGAACTCCTTCTCCGAGTAGCGCACCTCGGCGAACAGGCTGTTGGTGAGCACGCCGTTGTAGGCGACCGACCAGCCGACGTTGGGGAAGTTGCGGTCGATCAGGCCCGCCTCGTCGATCACCCGGCTGCTCGACCGCACGTTGAGCTGGTCGGTCGTGTTGTCGGTGTAGCTCGCCTGCACCGAGTGGCTGGCGGTGATCGCGCCCGACAGCTGCCCCTGCCAGCGCTCGTTCTGCTGCACGGTGTTGAACGGGATGCCGGTCACCGCCAGGACCAGGGCGTTGTCGGTCTCCTCCTGCTGGCCGGCGAGGAAGAACCAGAGCTTGTCGCGCAGGACCGGTCCGCCGAGGGTCGCCTGGTAGATCTTGTTCAGGTCGCCCTCGCGCTCGATGTCGCGGTCCTTCTCGTAGGGCGTCTCCTCGCGCCAGTCGGCCTTGGTCAGGTCGGCCCGCACCGACCCGGAGAACTCGTTGCCGCCGCTCTTGGTGATGGCGTTGATGACGCCGCCCGAGAAGCGTCCGTACTCGGCGGAGACGCCCGAGGTCAGCACCTGGGTCTCGGCGATCGCGTCCTCGATGAACAGGTTGTCGAAGTCGCCGAACAGGTTCTCGGTGATGTCGACGCCGTTGACCATGAAGACGTTGTCGTAGGCGAAGCCGCCGCTGATCGCCACCTGCCCGACGTTGGGCGTGTTGTCGGTGACGCCGCCGGCGAGCTCGACGATGGCGTTGGGCGTGCGGTTGACGGGCAGGTTGTCGACCTGCTGGGCGTTGAAGTTGGCGCCCACCGTGGTCGTCTCGAGCGCGGACGGCGCCTCGCCCTCGACCACCACCGTCTCGCTCGCGGCCATCACCTCGAGCGTCGCGTCCGAGCGCGCCGTGCCGCCGAGCGGCACGGTGGCGGAGCGCTCGACCGTCTGCATGCCCTCGAGCGTGAAGCGCACCGTGTAGGAGCCCGGCGGCAGGCCCTTGAGGATGAAGTCGCCGTTGACCGCGGTGACGACCGAGCGTTCGCCGATCATCGCCGGCGAGGTCACCGTCACGGTCACGCCCGGCAGCGGCTCGCCGTCGTTCGAGGTCGCGGTGCCGAGGAGCACTCCGGTCTGCACTCCCTGCGCGTGGGCGGCCGGTGCGGCCGCCAGCACGGCGAGCAGCAGGCCCAGGAGGCCGAGGAATCGTCGTGTCATGTTGTCTCTCCTTCTCTTGCGGGGACGCATCGGCTCCGCGCACGCCGCGGAGACTCGTTCTCCGCACTAGCCACCCGCGTGCCATCCGGCGTCGGCGGACGCGACCCGCCATCCGTCCCGCGCGCGGACCCGCCCCACCGCCGGGAGTCCGCTTCACCCCGCCGCGCGCGGCCCGGCGCCGCGCGCGCTCCGGCGCCGCCTCCGGCGCCATGGATCCGCCGTCCCGCGCAGGTCCCGCTCGTCCCGCGCCGTCCAGCGCGCGGCATCCGCCGACCGCGCGCAGCGCCGGCGCGCCGTGCGCGCCGTGCGCGTCCCGGGCGCGGGCCGGCGAGCACCATCGCCGCGCGCGCTCGTCCCATGCCGCGTAACGGCGCAGCGCGCCGCCCGTAGCCCGTCTGCGAGGAGGGACGCCACCATGACCGCGATCGCCGTCGCACGGTCCGCATCCGCCGGGGTGCATCTCAGGATCCTCGCCGCGGCGCTCGCCGCGCTCGCGGCCGCTTCCGCCGCGCGCGGCGCCGAGGCCTGCGTCGACGCGCGCGAGCGCCCGCTGCAGGCGATCGAGGCGGTGCGCGTCATTGCCCACGGCTTCCCGCCCGCGGTCGCGCCCGCGGTCGCGCGCGCGATGGCGATGTGGAACGCGCCGGAGTGCAACACCGGCGGCTTCCCGCTCTTCCGCGCGACGACCGAAGAGCCCCATCGCGTGATCCACGTGCGCTGGGTCGCGGGCACCAGCCCGCGCTTCGAGGGCAGCTGCGGGAGCTTCAGCGGCAACCAGGTCCTGGTCTACTCGCACGCCCGCGATCCGCGCGACGGCGGGATCCGCACCTGCGGCACGGTCGGGCGCGTGGCCGAGACGCTGGCCCACGAGATGGGCCACGTGCTCGGGCTGGAGGACCAGTACGGTCCGGAGTGCGACGGCTACATCATGGGGCAGCTGGTGCGGACGCGCGCGGGGGCGGTCCGCGAGCGGCGCGTGCGCGCCGCGGAGTGCGCGGCCGCCGACCGCTGGTTCCTGACGCTCGCGGAGCGCGGCGGCTGGTCCGACGCGGATCGCCTGGCGGCGGCCCCCGAGGCGCCGGCCTCCGCGGCGGCGGGCGCGGCGGTCAGACCTCCGGCTGGAGCTGCTGGTTCCCGCCCACGATCCGCTCGAACTGCTCCCGGTATCCCCGCGACAGAGTCAGACGGGTTCCGTCCTTGAGCTGCACCGAGTAGTCGCCGTGGAAGATGTGGTTGAGCTCCTTGATGCGATCGATGTTGACGATCGTCGAGCGGTGGATGCGGGCGAAGACCCTGGGGTCGAGGCGCGTCTCGAGCGAGCTCATGGTCTCGCGCAACAGATGGCTCTCCTTGCCCATGCGCAGCCGCACGTAGTTGCCCGCGGCCTCGATCCAGTCGACGTCCTGGGCGCGCACGAAGACGATGCGGCCGACGCTGCGCACGACGAAGCGCGACAGGAAGGGCTGCTCGCCGCGCAGCTCCGTCAGCATCGACTTGAGCTGCTCGTCGAACCCGGCCTGGGTGTCGACGCGGGCGATGGCCTCGCGCGCCCGCTCGAGCGCGAGCCGCAGGCGGTCGCGGTCGAACGGCTTGAGCAGGTAGTCGAGGGCGTGGACCTCGAAGGCGCGCACGGCGTGCTGGTCGTAGGCGGTCACGAAGACCACCCCGGGCAGCAGGTCGCGCGGCAGGCTCTCGATCAGCTCGAAGCCGTCCTGCCCCGGCATCTGGATGTCGAGGAAGACGAGCGCCGGCCGCTCGCTCTCGATCAGGGCGCGCGCCTCGTCGGCGGAGCCGGCCTCGCCGACGATCTCGATGCCCTCCTCGTCGGCGAGCAATCGGCGCAGCTTGCCGCGCGCGAGCGGTTCGTCATCCACCAGCAGGACTCTGAGAGCGTCGGACATAGGGGCCCCCCGACCAGCCTTTAACGACTTCTTACGTGGCAGGCGCCGCAGAGTTACCGGTTCTTCGCGTAGCGGGCGCCGTCGAGCTCCCGGTACGGGAGGACGGCCCGGGCGAGCGCGATCCCCTCGGGCCGCATTTCGAGCTCGAGGCGCCCCCGGTCGCCGTAGAGCTGCGCCAGCCGGGACCGGGTGTTCTGCAGCCCCACCCCCTCCCGCTCGGGGCGCCGGCCGGGCCCCGGCGCGGCGCCCGGGGGCAGGTCGTTCTCGACCTCCAGGTAGAGCTCGTCGCCCTCCCGGCGGCCGCGCACCGTGACCCGGCAGGGGCCGCGGCTGCGGCCGACGCCGTGCACGACGGCGTTCTCGACCAGCGGCTGGAGCAGGAAGGTCGGCACCGCGGCGTCGAGGACGAACTCGTCGACGAAGAAGTGGAGCTGGAGCCGGTCCGGGTAGCGCATCCGCTCGATCTCGAGGTAGCGCTGGACGAAGTCGAGCTCCTGCTCGAGCGGCACCTCGTGCTGGCGGGTGGTCTCGAGCGATCGGCGCAGGAGGTCCGAGAGGCGCACCAGCATCCGGTCGGCCGCCGCCGGGTCGCTGTAGACGAGCTCCGAGATCGAGTTGAGGGCGTTGAACAGGAAATGGGGCTGGAGCTGCATGCGCAGCGCCGACAGCTCGGCCCGCGCCAGCTGCTCCTCGAGCCGCGAGGCGACCAGCTCCTTCTCGCGCAGGCCCCGGTAGTAGGCGACCAGGTGGTGGACGCCGACGATCGCCCAGTAGGTGACGACGTTGACGTGGAAATTGTGGCGGAAGGAGAACGAGAGCGCCTCGGAGAAGTCGACCGGCGCCCCGCGCCAGGCCCGGATGGCGTGGAAGAGCCCTTCGGCGAGCGCCAGGTCGAGGGAGGCGACGGCCAGGCTGGCGGCGAGGTGGAGCGCGAGGTTGCGGGCGAGCCGGTCGCCGGCGATCGGCCAGAGCCGGCAGAGGCCGAGCACGCCGAGCGCCACCACGCCCCAGAGCAGGTAGAAGGGGATGTTGACGGTCAGCGCGTCGACCCAGGGGAGGCTGCGCTCGCGCCCGGGGAACTGGCGGATGGCGGCCTCGCTGGCGAAGAAGAGGCCGAGGCCGATCCAGAGCAGCGTCCAGAGCGCCACCCAGCGGGCGGCCGGGGCGAGCGAGCGCGCGCGCGACATGAGACGAATCTAGCCCGACGAGGGGCCGGCCGCGAACTCCGGGGGACGGCCCGGTCCGCCCCCGCCGCGGACCGGGCCCGCGCGGGGGCCGCCGAGGACGACCGCGGGCCGCTCGAGCGCCGCGCGCGGCGGAGCGCGCATCGCCATCGCAGGGCGAGGGTCCGGCGCCAGCGGCACCGCGCAGCGGTCGGCGGGGAAGAGCCTCACGGCGGAAAGTCTACGATCCTCCGTCCGGGCGCGGATTCCCGTAGGATTCGGGGTCGGAGGTATCGATGCTCGCCGATCGCATTGCCGACATCCAGGCGGCGCTCACCGAGGCGGAGGTCGACGGCTGGCTGTTCACCGTCTTCCAGAGCAACGACCCGATCGCCCTCGACCTGCTCGGCCCTGGGCGGACGCGCCTGGTCACCCGCCGCTGCTACTACGTGATCCCGCGCCAGGGCGAGCCGCGCAAGCTCGTCTCGCCCTCGAGGAGGCGATGCTCGACCACCTGCCCGGCGGCGAAGACCCTGTACACTGCCTGGCAGCAGCACCGCGCGCGGCTCGACGTGCTGGTGCGCGACTGCCGGCGCGCTCGCGGCGCAGTACAGCCCGAAGCAACGAGCTCCCCGCGGTCTCGCGGCTCGACGCCGGCACCGCCGAGCTGCTCGCCGCCTGTCGGCGTCGAGCTGGTCTCCTCGGCCGACCTCGTGCAGCGCCTTCGCCGCGGTCTGGTCGCCCGACGCAGCTCGAATCCACCGTCGCGCCAACACGCACCTCCACGGATCGTCAAGGAGGCCTTCGCCCGCGTCGCCGCGACGCTGCGCGCCGGGCGAGCCGATCCACGAGCGCGACGTGCAGAGTCGTCCTGCTCGAGTCGTTCGAGCGCTCGGCGATGAGGACCGAGGGCGATCCGATCGTCGGGGTCAACGCGCACGCCGCCGACCCGCACTACGAGACGCTGGCCGAGGGCTCCGCGCCGATCGCGGCGCGGCGACTTCCTGCTCATCGACCTCTGGGCCAAGGAGAAGACGCCAGAGGCGATCTACGGCGACATCACCTGGTGCGGCGTCTGCGCGGCGGCGCCGACCGCGCGCCACCAGGAGATCTGGTCGATCGCCGCCGCGGCGCGCGACGCCGGCATCGCCCTGGTGCAGGAGCGCTGGCCGCGCGCGCGAGATCCGCGGTTTCGAGGTCGACGACGCGACGCGCGGGGTGATCGACGCGGCCGGCTACGGCAAGTACTTCTTCCACCGCACCGGCCATTCGATCGGCACCAAGGACCACGGCCAGGGCGCCAACATGGACAACCTCGAGACGCACGACACCCGGCGCCTGCTGCCGATGACCGGCTTCTCGATCGAGCCGGGCATCTACCTGCCGGGCGAGTTCGGCGTGCGCACCGAGATCAACATCGCCCTCACCGCGACCGTCGCCGAGGTCACCGGCGGCGAGCCGCAGCGCGAGCTGCTGCGTCTGCTCGCCTGAGCCGGGAGGCGCCCGCGATGGCCGGCCCCGGACTCCATCCCGAGCTGCCGGCGCTGCTCGCCTCGACGCCCTGGGAGGCGGGTACCGCGCTCGGCCGCTGGCTCGCCCCGTCGGCGAGCCCCGGCGCGCCGTCGTTCCAGCGCGCCGTCGCGCTCGACGCCCGCGCCCGGCTGGGGGATTTCGCGCCGGCGCTCACGCTGCTCACCGCGCGCGAACGCCAGCGCGCCGAGCTGCTGGTCGCCTGGACCGGCGCGCTCGCGGACACCGCCCGCGAGGAGGGCGACGGCGCCGTCCGGCTCGCCCGCCTCCATCGCGCGGCCTTCCATCTCGCCCGCGCGCTCGCCGGCGAGCCGGCCGACAGCGCGCTCCTCCGCCTGCTCGCCGCCGAGGCGGGGCGCCGGGCGTTCGGCCGCCCCGCCCTCGACGGTCTGCTCGCCGCGGCGCGCGCCGCCATCGAGGCGCCGCGCCCGGCCAGCGCCGGCGAGCTCGCGGCGCGCGCGCACGAGCTCGCCGGGGCCTTCGCCACCGGCCTCGCCGGCGCCGAGCTGCCGGTGGCCGCGCTCGATCTCGCGGCCGGGCTGCTCCGCCTCGGCCGCCTGCTCGCGCTGCCGGGCGAGCTCGCGCAGGGCCGTTGCCCGCTTCCGGCCGACGTGCTGCCGGGCCCGCTCCAGTACCGCCGGGTCGAGGAGATCGGCGCCGCCGTCGCGGCCGAAGCCGAGGCGCTGCGCCCGCTGCTGCTGCGCGGCGCGCGCGCCGCCGCCGAAGCGCCGCTCACCTTCCGCCGCCCGCTGGTCTACCTGGTGCCGGCCGCGCTCGAGCTGCTCGGCGCGGTCGAGGAGCGCCCGCAGGAGCTGGCGCGACGCGCGCCGCGGCTGTCGTCCTGGTCCCGTCGGCGCGCCTACTGGCGCGCGCGCTGGACCTCTCTCGCCTGAGCCCCGGCCGGGGCGACCAGGATCTTCTCCGCCACCCGCAGGCCGAGCGCGATGCGCCGGCCGGAGGCGAGCTCGAGCTCGAGCGCCTCGGCCGCCGGATCGTGCGCGATCAGCTTCAGCCGCGCCCCGGGCCGCAGCCCCAAGCCCTCGATCCGGCGCAGGAACTCCGGCTCCTGGTCGGCGATGCGCGCCACCCGGCAGCGCCGCCCCGGTTTCCAGGCCGAGAGCGGGGCGAGCTCGCCGGCGGCGACCTCGCCCGCCGCGCTCGGGATCGGATCCCCGTGCGGATCGACGGCCGGGCGGCCGAGCATCTCGTCGATCCGCTCGATCACCCGCTCGGAAACCGCGTGCTCGAGACGCTCGGCCTCGTCGTGGACCTCGGTCCAGTCGAAACCGAGCACCCGGACGAGAAAGAGCTCGACCAGCCGGTGGCGGCGCAGCACGTGGAGCGCGAGCTGGCGGCCGGCCGGGGTGAGCCGCACGCCGCCGTAGGCCTCGTAGTCGACCAGGCCGCCGTCCGAGAGCGCCTTGACCATGGTGGTGACGGTGCCCGGCGTGACGGCGAGCGCCTGGGCGAGGCGGCCGGTCGGCACGCGCGCCTCGCCCCGCTCCTCCTCCTCGAGGAGGATCTGCTTGAGGTAGTCCTCGACGGTCGAGGTCGGCATCGGCGCGAGGTTACCCGATCCCCGCGGGGGCTTGACTTCTTGTCATTCAAAGATTCTAATTTTGATATGTCAAAAGAAGCAACTCCCGGCGCCGCGGCGGTCACGGCGGCGAGCCACTCGCTGCCCGAGGTCCACGGCAGCGTGCCGGTCGCCGGCGCGCGCGGCTGGCTGCGCCGCTTCCTGGCCTTCGCCGGTCCCGGCTACCTGGTCAGCGTCGGCTACATGGATCCCGGCAACTGGGCGACCGACCTGGCGGGCGGCGCCAAGTTCGGCTACGCGCTGATCTGGGTGATCCTGCTCTCCAACCTGATGGCGATCTTCCTGCAGACGCTCTGCGCGCGGCTCGGCGTGGTCACCGGCCGCGACCTCGCGCAGGCCTGCCGCGAGCAGTACTCGAAGCCGGTCGCCTACGTGCTCTGGTTCCTCTGCGAGATCGCGATCATCGCCTGCGATCTCGCCGAGGTGATCGGTTCGGCGGTCGCCTTGAACCTGCTGTTCGGGCTGCCGCTGGTCTGGGGCGTGGTGCTCACCGGCTTCGACGTGATGCTGCTGCTCGCCGCCATGCACTTCGGCTTCCGCAAGATCGAGGCGATCGTGCTCACCCTCGTCTCGACCGTCGGCCTCTGCTTCGCGATCCAGATCTTCCTCGCCTCCCCCGACTGGGGCGGCGTCGCCCTCGGCATGATGGTGCCGACGCTGCCCGACCAGGAGGCCTTCTACATCGCGCTCGGCATCCTCGGCGCGACGGTGATGCCGCACAACCTCTACCTGCACACGGCGCTCGTCCAGACCCGCGACGTCGCGCCGACCTCCGAGGGGCGCCGCCTCGCGATCCGCTACAACACGACCGACACGGTGGTCGCGCTGGGCGCCGCCTTCTTCGTCAACGCCGCGATCCTGGTGGTCGCCGCCGCGGTCTTCCACCGCGCCGGCCTGCACGACGTCTCCGAGCTGCAGGAGGCGCACCGCCTGCTCGCGCCGCTGCTCGGCGCGCCGATCGCCTCGACCGCCTTCGCCGTCGCGCTGCTCGCCTCGGGGCAGTCCTCGACCATCACCGGCACGCTCGCCGGCCAGATCGTCATGGAGGGCTTCCTCCGGATCCGGATCCGCCCCTGGCTGCGGCGGCTGATCACCCGCCTGCTGGCGATCGGCCCCGCCATCCTGCTGATCTCGGCCACGGGCGGCAAGGACACGGTCGGCCTGCTGGTCTTCTCGCAGGTGGTGCTCTCGATGCAGCTCTCCTTCGCGATCTTCCCGCTGATGAAGTTCACTTCCGACCGCAGGCTGATGGGCGAGTTCGCCAATCCGCTCTGGGCGAAGATCCTCGGCTACACGATCTGCAGCGTGATCGCCGCGCTCAACCTGGCGCTCCTCTACCAGTCGATCGGCCCGGCCTGGATGGCCCTGATCGTGGCGGTCGGCGCGGGCTTCACGATCTGGGTACGATGGTTCTACCGGGGGGACTGACGTGTATCGCAAGATCCTGATCGCGCTCGAGAACAGCCGCACCGACGAGGCGATCCTCGACCATGTCGAGGAGCTCGCGCCGCACTTCGGCAGCAGCCTCCTGCTCGTCCACGTCGCCGACGGCTGGGTGGCGCGCAACTTCGACCGGCTGAATCTCGCCGAGTCCGAGGAGATGCGCGTGGACCGCGCCTATCTCGCGTCGGTCGCCGCCCGCTTCGCCGCGCGCGGCATCCCGGCCGAGACCGAGCTCGCCCGCGGCGAGCCCGCCGACGAGATCGCGCGGCTCGCCGCCGAGCGCGGCGTCGACCTGATCGCGATGAGCACCCACGGCCACCGCTTCCTCGCCGACCTCGTCCTCGGCTCGACCGCCAACAAGCTGCGCCACCGGGTCGACATCCCGGTCCTCCTCCTGCGCGCGCCCGGCAAGCTCGACTAGGCGGAGAGGGCCGCGGCGAGGAGCGGCAGGATCGGCAGGTCGGCTTCGGGCCAGTCGAGGCCGGCGAGCTCGCCCGCCGTCACCCAGGCCGCGGCGTCGTGCTCGACGAGCGCGAGATCGCCGCCGAGCGCCCGCGCGAGGAAGACGTCGAGCACGATCCGCCGTCCGGCGACCAGCGCGGTGCCGCGCCCGAGGTGGGCGCCGACCTCGATCGCGAGGCCGAGCTCCTCGGCGACCTCGCGCGCGAGCGCCGCCTCCGGCGACTCGCCCCGCTCCACCTTGCCCCCCGGGAACTCCCACTTGCCGGGCATCGACATCGCCGGGCCGCGCCGGGTGACGAGCACGCGCGCGCCCTCGACCAGCGCCGCGCCGACGACGTGGACCTCCGCGGCCGTCGCCCGCCGCGCGGGCGGCGCCGCGCTCGCGACGTCGAAGCCCGCCCCCTCAAGAGCCTGACGGACGGCGCGCGCGGTCGCCGGCGCGCCGGGCGAGTCCGAGTGGAGGCAGAGCGTGCCGACCGCGAGCTCGAGGCGCGCGCCCCCCGCCGCCGCGACCGGCCGTCCCGCGGCCAGGGCCAGCGCCTGGCTCCGCGGCGGCCGCCATGCCGAGCAGCGCGCCCGGTTCGCCGCGCGCGACGAGGCCGCCGTCGGCGCGATAGCCGCGGTCGACGAAGCCCTCGGCGAGCGGACGGAGCCCCGCGCCGTGCGCCGCCGCGAGCAGCGCCGAGCCGGGCGGCGCCACGACCGCGAGGCCGGCGTCGAAGGCGGCGATCGTCGCGGCCACGGCGCGCGCGGCCGCGGCATCCGCCGCCAGCCGGTGGTAGAGCGCGCCGTGCGGCTTGACGTGGGCGAGCGCGACGCCGGCGCCGGCCGCCTCCGCCGCCAGCGCGCCGAGCTGCCGTTCGACCAGCGCCGCGAGCGCCGCCGGCGGCAGGCCGGTCTCGACGCGGCCGAAGCGCTCGCGATCCTCGTAGCCGGGGTGGGCGCCGATCGTCACGCCGCAGGCGCGGGCGAGCGCGAGCGTCGCGCGCATCGTCGCGCGGTCGCCGGCGTGGCCGCCGCAGGCGACGTTCGCCGAGGAGATCCAGCGGAAGAGCTCGGGCTCCTCGCACCCCTCGCCGGCGTCGGCGTTGACATCGATCGTCGGTCCGCGGCGGGATCACCCGATCACCCCTTCCTCCAGCTCTCGTTCGCGCTCGGCGAGCGCGGCGGCGGCGCGCTCCGGGTCGCAGGGCTCGAAGGCGACGCGCGCGCCGGGCAGGAGATGGGCGAGCCGGGCGAGGTCGGCCTCGATCACCTGCGCGATCCAGGGGTAGCCGCCGGTCACCGGCGCGTCGACCCCGAGCAGCACGAGCCCACCCGAAGGGAGCCACTGCACCGCGCCGGGCAGCACTCCCTGCGAGCGCAGCAGCCCGGGCGCGCCCGGCACCGGTGCATCGCTCTCCAGGCGCACGCCGCGCCGGTCCGAGCGGGCGCTCACCCGCCAGGGGCCGGCGAGCGCGCCGAGCGCCTCGACCGGATGGCTGCCGTCGGGCCCGACCAGGATGCGGAGCGTCGCGGCCGGCGCCTCGCGCCGGGCGAGCGCGCCCGCCAGACGGCGCTCCCGGTGGGGCGTTTCCCGGCCCAGCGGCAGGCGGTCGCCGGCGGCGAGCGCGCGCCCGCCCAGGCCGCCGAAGCCCGCGGCCAGCTCGGTCGAGCGGCTGCCGAGCACC
This sequence comes from uncultured Acidobacteriota bacterium, assembly GCA_963803995.1. Taxonomy (GTDB): domain Bacteria; phylum Acidobacteriota; class Thermoanaerobaculia; order Multivoradales; family JAGPDF01; genus JACTMI01. The sequence continues at coordinate 34,285 of CAWDOT010000015.1, read as the reverse complement.
GGCGGCACGTCGACGCCGCCGCCGACCGCGAGCCAGGCGCGCGCGCCGGTGACCGTCCGGCCCAGCTCGAGACGCTCGCCCGCCGCCAGGCGACAGGCGACGCCCGGCGCGAGCGCGCCGCCGGCGCCGCGCGCTTCGAGTCCGCCGCCGACCCAGGCGACCGTCAGCCGCCCGCGCGCAGCGCAGCTCCGGTCCCGGCGAGCAGGATCTCGAGCAGCGCGGCGCCGTCGGGATTGCCGACCAGCCGGTTGGCGGCGCGCGCCGCCCAGGGGTCCATCGCGCCCCCCGCCGGCACGCCGCAGGCGCGCCAGCCCGCGCGGCCGAGGTCCTGCACCGTCGTCTGCAGTCCCGCGCGGAGAACTTCGATCATCGCCGCGCCTCGAAGCGCACGAGATCGCCGGGCGCCAGCGCCGCGGGTGGCACGGCCGCCGGATCGAAGAGGCGCGCCTCGGTGCGCCCGAGCAGGTGCCAGCCGCCTGGGGTCGCCGACGGATAGATGCCGGCGAAGGGGCCGGCGATCGCCACCGACCCCGCCGGCACGCGCGGCCGGGGAGTGTCGCGCCGCGCGAGCTCGAGCTCGCGCGGCAGGCCGACGAGGTAGGGGAAACCGGGCGAGAAGCCCAGGAAGGCGACGCGGTAGAGCGCGCCCGCGTGGAGCTCGACCACGCGCTCGGGCGCGAGCCCGGCCGCGGCCGCGACCGCGTCGAGGTCGGGACCCGCGGCGCCGCCATAGTCGACGGCGAAGCGGTGCTCGCGCGCGCCGCGCCGGCCCGCGTCGCCGCGCCGGCGCTCCGGCGCGGCGAGCCGCTCGAGCCGCGCGGCGAGCTCGCCGAGGTCGAGACCCGCGGCGCGCTCGAAGCGGAGCAGCAGGTTGCCGGCGCCGAGCACGCGCTCGGTGCCCGGCGGCAGCGGCTCGCGCGCGAGGCGGGCGTCGAGCCGCCAGGCGCGCTCGACCGCGCGCTCGAGCTCGACGTCGACGAAACGCACGAGCAGCGCCCGCTCGGCGACGCGCAGGACCTCGACCGCTCCGCTCACCGCGCGCTCTCCGCGTCGACCGCGGCGAGGTCCCGGCCGCGCGTCTCCGGCAGCAGCAGGACGAGCAGGGCGCCGGCGACGAAGAAGGCGGCGGTCGAGCCGATCGCCCCGGCGAGTCCGCGCGCGTCGGCGAGCGCGCCGATGGTGGCCGGCGCGGCCGCCGAGAGCGCCCGCCCGGCGTTGTAGCAGAGCCCCTGCGCGGTGCCGCGCACGGCGGTCGGGAAGAGCTCGGCCAGCTGCGCGCCGAACAGGCTGAAGTAGCCGTGCCCGAAGAAGCCCAGCACCGGCGCCAGCGCGAGCAGCAGCGCCGGCGAGCGGACGAACGAGCCATAGACCGCCACCGTCGCCGCCGCCGCGAGGAGGTAGGCCGCGAAGCTCGCGCGACGGCCGAAGCGGTCGGCCGCGTAGCCGAAAGAGAGGTAGCCGAAGAAGGCGCCGACCTGCATCGGCACCAGCCAGCCGGTCGAACGCACCAGACCCAGCCCCGCGCCGCCCTGTTCGAGCGGCGCGGCGAAGAACGACGGCATCCAGGTGAAGAGCCCCCAGTAGCCGAACATCACGAGCGACGAGAGCGCGGTCGCGGCGAGCGTCCGCGCGAGCAGCGGCGGCCGCAGCAGGTCGCGCGGCCGGACGCCGGCGGCGCCGCGCGCGGCGGCGGCGACCGGCGGCTCCTCGACCCGGCGCCGGATCCAGACGACGAGCAGCGCGGGCAGCGCGCCGAGCGCGAAGAGCCAGCGCCAGCCGAGCGCCGGCAGCACCGCCGCCGCCGCGAGCACGGCGACGAGGTAGCCCACCGCCCACCCCGACTGCATCGCGCCGATCGCCTTGCCGCGGTGCGCCGCCGGCACGCTCTCGGCGACCAGCACCGCGCCCGCCGACCACTCGCCGCCGAGGCCGAGGCCGAGCAGCGTCCGCCAGGCGACGAGCTGGCCGACGGAGGCCGCCGTCGCGCTGCCGAGCGAGGCGAAGGAGTAGACGAGGACGGTGAGCGAGAGGGCGCGCGCGCGGCCGATGCGGTCGGCGATCCGGCCGAAGAGGACACCACCGGCCGCCGAGGAGAGCAGCGAGACGGTCGCCAGCAGGCCGGCGCCGCGCGCGTCGAGCGCGAACTCGGCGCGGATCGCCGGGATGGCGAGCAGGTAGACGACGAAGTCTGCGGCGTCGAGCGTCCAGCCGGCGAAGCCGGCGAAGAGCGCGCGGCGCCCGGCCGGGGTGAGCTCCCCCAGCCAGCGCAGCGGCGTGGCGCGCGGCGGCGGCTTCGGCGGGACCAACGCGGGCAACGTAACATAAGGCTGCTGCCACGACGCTGTCAGGAGCGGACGGCGAGACTCGCTTCGCGCGCCCGGCACCGGCGCCGGCGGCCGCAGAGAGAGAGACCCCGATGAACCTCAAGTCCGACGCGCTGGGCGGCATCGACGCCACCCGCAAGTTCTTCGACCGCACCACCAGCGTCCTCGAGGAGGCCGACTCCGGCTTCCGCGCCACGCCCGACACGATGACCGTGGCCGGCCAGGTCGCGCACGTCGCGCAGACCATCGACTGGTTCCGCGCCGGCGCCCTCCACGACGCCTGGAATCTCGACTGGGAGAAGCTCGGCGCCGAGACCGCAGCGGTCGGTTCGCTCGACGCCGCACGGCGCTGGCTCGCCGAGGCCTGGCAACGGTTGCGCGCGGAGGTCGAGGCGCTGCCGGAGGCGAAGCTCGCCGAGACGATGGCGGACAACCCGATCCTGCCCGGCCTGCCCCGCGCCCACGCGATCCCCTCGCTGATCGACCACACGGCGCACCACCGCGGCGCGCTCGCCGTCTACGCCCGCCTGCTCGGCCGGGTGCCGCCGATGCCCTATTCGGAGGAGTGAGCGCGGCGCGCGGTCAGCCCTCCCCGTCGCCGAACCGCGCGAGATAGTCGGCGAGCGTCCTGCCCGGCTCCGGCGCGAAGCGTTCGGGGAGGGTTTCGAGCGCGAGGATCCGGTCGGCGCGAAAGGTCCGGAAGTCCTCGCGCAGCTCGCACCAGGCGACCAGCAACCAGACCGGCGAGTAGAAGGCGAGAGCGAGCGGCCGCAAGGTCCGGCGCGTCTCGCTCCCCTTCTCGTCCCGGTAGTGAATCCACAGCTTCGCCCGGTCGCGCACGGCCGCGCGCAGGACCGAGAGCGGCAGCCGCTCGACCGGCCGCTCGCCGTGGGTCGGCACGTAGAGCCGGGTCTCCTCGACCAGATGCGAACGGTCGCGCGGCAGGACCGCCTCGATCTTGGCGAGCGCGCGGCCGGCGGCGCCCGCCAGCTCGTCGTCCCCCCAGGACTCCACCATGCGCGCGCCGAGCACCATCGCCTCGATCTCCTCGCGCTCGAACATCAGCGGCGGCAGGTCGAAGTTGCGCAGCCGGTAGCCGACGCCGGCCTCCCCCTCGATCGGCACGCCGGCCGAGCGAGAGGTCCGATGACCAGCCGGTAGACCGTGCGCTCGGACACCTCGAGCCGCTCGGCCAGACGACGGGCGGTCACCACCCGGCCGCGGCGCAGCTCGAGCAGAAGGCGAAAGAGACGGTCGGCACGGCGCACGCGCCGGAGTCTAGCCCGCGCCCGCGCCGGTCAGTCGGGCGGCGTCCAGGGGCGGCCGGGCTCGAGCTCGACGACCTCGGTGCGGCAGCCGCCGAGGTGGGCGATGGCGTCGACCAGGTGGCGGGGCGGCCGGGCAGCAGCGGGAAGGTCCCCCAGTGGATCGGCACCACGCGGCGGACGTTGAGCAGCCGGCAGGCGCGCGCGGCCTGCGACCGGGTCCATCGTGAAGTGGTCGCCGATCGGCAGGAAGGCGAGGTCGGGGCGGTAGAGCTCGCCGATCAGCTGCATGTCCGAGAAGAGCGCGGTGTCGCCCGCGTGGTAGAAGCAGTAGCCGCTCGCCGTGCGCACGACGAAGCCGGTGGCGACGCCGCCGTAGACGATCCGCCCCTCGTGCTCGACGCCGCTCGTGTGGTCGGCGCGCACCTGCGTGATGCGCAGGCCGCACGCGCTCTGCGTGCCGCCGAGGTTCATCCCGGAGGTCCGCTCGACGCCCTGGCTCGCGAGCCAGCCGCAGAGGTCGTAGGTCGCGATCACCAGCGCGCCGTGGCGCTTGGCCAGCCCGACCGCGTCGGCCATGTGGTCGCCGTGGGCGTGGGTGACGAGGATGAGGTCGAGGCGCTCGAAGCGCCGGGCGGCCTCGGGAGTCGCGGGGTTCTGCTCGATGAAGGGGTCGATCACCACCACCTCGCCGCCCGGCAGGTCGCAGCGGAGGGTGGAGTGGCCGAGCCAGGTGAAGGTCGGTCGGTCGTGCGCGGTCATGGCGGGCTCCCGGAGACGGTCCATCGCGCCCAAGGTAGCGGGGTCGGATGCTAAAGTCGCCGCCCGACGGAGGGGGGAAACCATGGCCAGTCTGACGCTCTGGATCAACTTCCTGCACGTGCTGGCGGCGCTCTGGCTGGCCGCCGGCGCCTTTGCGGGCGCGGTCGTGCGGGCGCAGACCCGCCGGGCGCCCGAGCTCGCCGCCCGGGTCCAGGGGCTGCGCATCGGCTGGCGCCTGGTCACCGTCTGCGCGATTCCGGGCTCCGTGGTCGCCGGGCTGCTCGGCGTCGTCCTCGTCTTCCGGCTCGGCTATGGCTTCAAGCCGGGCTGGGTGCACGCCTCGGTCGGGCTCTGGCTCCTGCTGCTCGGGGTCGGGCTCTTCTACAGCGCGCCCCGGCTCAAGCGGATGCTGGCGGCCGGCGAGGCCTCGCTCGCCGCCGGCGCGCCGACCGACGAGCTCAAGCGCCTGGCCGCCGACAAGCTGCCGGGCATCGTCGCCGACCTCCAGGCGCTGGGCCTCGTGCTGCTCGTGCTGCTGATGGCCTTCAAGCCGTTCTGACCGCTCAGGGCGCGAAGCTCGCCCGCTCCCACTCGGCGAGCCCCTTGAAGCGCTTCTCGACCTCGGCGCGCGGGACCGGCTTGCCCCGGTCGAGCAGCCAGTAGAGCCAGCGCGAGGAGGCGGTGCCCCCCTCCTTGACCCAGATCACGTCCGCGCCGCGCAGCAGCTGGGCCTGGTACCAGACGTCCTCCTCGAGCGGCAGGTCGAACCGGTAGTCCTCGAGCCGATGGGCCTGCGCCCCGCCGTGCGCGGCCGCCATCGCGTCGAACAGCGCGGCGATCTCCGGCATCCGCCCCGGCTCGAAGCGCTCGAACGTGAGCCGCGCCAGGAGCTGGGAGAGCAGGCCGAGCAGCCAGGGCTGCTCGACCTCGAGGCCGGTGGACAGCATGAGATCGAGCGATGCCTCGACCTGGAGCAGCGCGTCGGCCACGGCGAGCGCGCCCCCCTCCTCGGCGGTGCCGCGCAGCGGGACGTCGCGCAGCGGGTCGACCGGGCGCGCCGAGCAGCTCCTCGACCGCCGCCACCGTCCCCTCGTCCCCCCACCCCGGGATGGCGTAACGCCGCCGGGCCGACCACCTGGGGCAGGCCGTAGGGGCGCTCGAGCCCCGCCCCCTCCCAGGTCTCGCGGTCGAGCACCCAGACCTCGATCATCGGCGGCTGGCGCCCGACCTTGAAGAAGGTCTCGGCGAGCGCCTCGAGCCGCGACTGCGTGTGGGCGGCGCGGTCGAGCGTCCCGGGGACGTAGTGGAACGCGGTGGCGTAGCCGCGCAGGGTGAGCAGCCCCTCGAGGGCGGCGAGCCGCGGCGGCGGCGGGGCCTCCTCCACCGGGCCGGCCGCCGCCGGAGGGGCGGCGGACGGCGGCGGCAGCGGGGCACGCGTGGCGCAGCCGAGGACTGCGACCAGGAGCAGGGCGAGGACGGCGCGCATCGCGTGATCCTATAGGCTTCGCGGTCATGAGCTCGTCCCGTGTCGCCCTGCTCTGGCTCGCTGCCCTCCTGATCACTCTCGCCACGGCTTCCTGGCAACGCCGCACGGGACCGACCTATCCGGCGCGCGGCGCGGCGACCCTGGGCGGCGAGGAGATCCGCTACCGCCTGATCCGCTCGCAGACGACCGGCGAGACGCTGCCGGTGCGGATCCGCGCCGGCGCCGAGGTGGGCGGCGAGGTCGTCTGGCGTCGCTATCCGACCGACGAGCCCTGGCAGACCCTGCCGCTCGCGCGCGCGGGCGAGGAGCTGGTCGCCGCGCTGCCCACCCTGCCTCCCGCGGGCAAGCTCGAGTACCGGGTGCGGCTCGCGCGCGGCGCGTCGTCGATCGAGATCCCGCCCGCGCCCGCGGTCGCGCGCTTCAAGGGCGCCGTGCCGACGGGCGTCCTGGCGCCGCACATCGCCGGGATGTTCCTCGGCATGCTCTTCTCGAACGCCGCCGCGCTCTCCGCCCTCGCCCGCCGCGACCAGGCGCGCCACCAGGCCTGGGTCGCCTTCGTCCTGCTCACGATCGGCGGCCTCGCGCTCGGGCCGGTGGTGCAGAAGTACGCCTTCGACGCCTACTGGACCGGCTGGCCTTTCGGCCACGACCTGACCGACAACAAGACCGCCGTGGTGGTCGCCGCCTGGGCCTTCGCGCTCTGGCGCTGCCGCGCCGGCAAGCTGGCGCGCGGCGCGATCGTCGCCGCCGCGCTGGTCACCATGATCGTCTTCTCGATCCCGCACAGCCTCTTCGGTTCGGAGATCAAGTGGCAATGAGAGGCTTCCGCGTCGCGCAGCACGGCGGGCCCGAGGCCCTCGAGTGGGGCGAGTGGCCCGACCCCGTCGCCGGACCGGGCGAGGTGCTGATCCGCGTCCGCGCCTGCGCGCTCAACCGGCTCGACCTCTGGGTGCGCGACGGCGTGCCCGGCCACCGCTTCCCGCTGCCGCTCGTGCCCGGCGCCGAGATGGCGGGCGACGTCGTCGCGCTCGGTCCCGGCGCGACGGGACCCGCGCCCGGCACGCCGGTCGTCGTCGGCGCCGGCGTCTCCTGCGGCGCCTGCGCGCACTGCTTCGCCGGGCGCGACCCGCTCTGCGCCCGTTTCGGTCTGCTCGGCGAGGACCGCGACGGCGGCTACGCCGAGCTCGCCGCGGTGCCCGCGCGCAACCTCTTCCCGATCCCGGCCGGCCTCTCCTACGTCGAGGCGGCCGCGGTGCCGCTCGTCTTCCTGACCGCCTGGCACATGCTCGCCGCGCGCGCCGAGCTCCGCATGCACGAGGACGTGCTCGTCCACGCCGCCGGCTCGGGCGTCTCCTCGGCCGCGATCCAGATCGCCGCGCTCCTCGGCGCGCGCCGGATCTTCGCCACCGCGTCGAGCGAGGAGAAGCGGGCGAAGGCGCTCGCGCTGGGCGCGACCGACGTCCTCGATTCACGCGCCGGCGAGTTCGCGAAGAACGTGCGCACGGCGACCGGCGGCCGGGGCGTCGACGTCGTCGTCGACCACGTCGGCGGCGAGACCTTCGAGCAGAGCCTCAAGTGCCTCGCGCGCGGCGGCCGCATCGTGACCTGCGGCACCACCGCCGCGCCCGAGGCGAAGGTCAACCTGCGCGCGGTCTTCTTCAAGCTGCAGTCGATCCTCGGCTCGACCATGGGCTCGAACGCCGAGCTCGGCGCGCTGCTGCCCTGGTTCGAGCGCGGACGGTTGAAGCCGGTCGTGGCGCGCGTCTTCCCGCTCGCCGAGGCGCGCGCCGCGCAGGCGTTCCTCGAATCGCGCGCGCAGTTCGGCAAGGTCGTGCTCGCCGTCGACCCGGGGGCCGAACGGCCGCCGGAGCCGCCCGAGGTCCCGGCGTGACCGGCCCCGAGTTCGTCGCCGGCCTGGTCGCCGAGATGCGCGCGATCTTCGCGCGGCTGGGCGAGCAGCAGACGCTCGAGGCCGAGTCGGCCGGGCGCGTCGAGGTCGCGGTGCTGCTCGGCGCGGCGCTGAAGAGCGAGATCGAGGCCGCCGAGCTCGCCGGTTTCTGGATGCCGACGACGCCCGAGATGGACGCCAAGCTCGTCTTCGCCCGCCAGTGCGGCGACGAGATGAAGCACTACCAGCTGATCGCCGCGCGGCTCGCCGAGCTGGGCGTCGCGAGCGCCGGCGTCGATCCGCTCGCCGACGGCTACAGCCCGCTCTACCACTACCTCAAGGGGATCCGGGGGACGGTCGAGCGCATCGCCGGCGGACCCTTCGCGCGCGAGGCGATCGCCGAGGTGAGGAACGCCCAGTTCATCGCCTTCTGCGAGCGGGCGGGCGACGAGGCGACGGCGCGCCTCTACCGCGACGTGATCCAGCCCGACGAGCTGCTCCACCACCGCCTCGGCCGCGAGGTGCTCGAGCGCCTCTGCGTCACCCCCGAGCTCCAGGCCGCGGCGGCCGCCGCCACGCGCACGACGCTGGCGATCGCCGACGAGCTCTCGACCCTGGCCGCCCGCGGCGGCGGCCCCGGACCGATCCCGGTTTCGTAAGGAGACCCGTGGCATGGCGCGACCGATCGAGCGCATCGCCGTCCTCGGCGCCGGCACCATGGGGCGCGGCATCGCCCACGTCGCCGCCTTCGCCGGCTTCGAGACGCAGGTCTTCGACCTCGACGTCCACGGCTCGAGCGCGCCGAGCAGGCGATCCACGCCAACCTCGACCAGGGGGTCGCGCTCGGCAAGGTCGCGGCCGCCGACGCCGACGCCGCCGGCGCGCCTGGCGCTCGACACCGACCTCGCCGCCGCGGTCGCGGAGGCCGACCTGGTGATCGAGGCGGCGCCCGAGTCGATGGAGCTCAAGGTCGAGCTCTTCCGCGAGGTCGCCTTCCACGCCCGCCACGACGCGCTCTTCGCCTCCAACACCTCGGCGCTGTCGGTGACCGAGATGGCCGCGGCCTCCGGGCGGCCCGAGCGCTTCGTCGGCATGCACTTCTTCAACCCGGTGCACCTGATGAAGCTGCTCGAGCTGGTGCGCGGCCTGGAGACCTCGACCGAGACCGTCAAGGTGCTCACCGCGGTCGGCGAGCGGATGGGCAAGGAGGTCGTGGTGGTCGCCGACACCCCCGGCTTCGCCACCTCGCGGATCAACGCGCTGATCGGCAACGAGGCCTTCCGCATGCTCGAGCAGGGGGTCGCCACCGCCGAGGACATCGACCGCGCGATGAAGCTCGGCCTCAACCACCCGATGGGGCCGCTCGAGATGACCGACCTGGTCGGGCTCGACGTGCGCCTCTCGATCCTCGAGCACCTGCACGCGACGCTCGGCGAGACCTTCCGGCCGTCGCACCTGATGCGCCAGTACGTGCGCGCCGGACGCCTGGGCAGGAAGGCCGGCCGCGGCGTATACGAGTACGACGCCGACGGCAAACGCATTCCCGGGAGCACGACCGAATGAGAACCGTCCAGATCCTCCTCGCCGCGCTCGCCGCCGGCGCGCCCGCCGCCGCGCAGGTCGTCTACCTGGGCGGCGAGATCCCGGTCAACACCACCGCCGCCGGCGCGCAGGTCTCCCCAGCGCTCGCCGCCGGATCGACCACCGGGCGCTTCTTCGTCGCCTGGCAGAGCTTCGATCAGGACGGCAGCGGCGCCGGCGTCTACGGCCGCACGTTCGAGGCCGACGGCACCCCGCTCGGCGCCGAGACCCGGTTGAACACCACCACCGCCGGCGACCAGATCACGCCGGCGGTCGCCAGCCGCTACGACCTGTTCAAGGCGGTCTGGGCCTCGCAGAACAAGGACGGCGACGGCTACGGCATCGTGCTGCGCCTCTTCGACTGGTACGGAGAGCCGATCGGCGGGCCGTACGGCGGCGAGCTGGTGGTCAACCAGACAACCGCCGGCAGCCAGATCCAGCCCGACATCGCCATGGCGGACTCCGGCTTCGTCGTGGTCTGGACCGGCCCCAACCCGGCCGCGCCCGCGCAGACCGAGATCTGGGCGCGCCGCTTCGCGCTCAACGGGCAGGCGCTGTCGGGCGAGTTCCGCGTCAACGCCGCGACCTCCGGCAACCAGCTCCAGCCCGCGGTCGCGATGGCCGCCGACGGCTCCTTCCTGGTCGTCTGGGCGTCGGACCAGGGCGACGGCTCCGGCTACGGCGTCTTCGCCCGCCGCTTCGACGCCGCCGGCAACGCGACGACGAGCGACCTGCTGCTGCCCACCAACACGCTCTACGACCAGAACGCGCCCGCCGCCGTGGCGCTCGCCGCCGGCGGCTACGCGGTGGCCTGGCAGAGCGCGCTCCAGGCGGGCAGCTCGGCGATCGGACCGCAGCCGATCATCCTCGCCCAGCGCCTCGACGGCGGCGGGCAGAAGGTCGGCCCCGACCTCCAGGTGACCCCCGAGACCACCCACCGCCAGGAGGCGCCGGCGCTCGCCGCGGAGAGCTCGGGCGGCTTCGTGGTCGGCTGGCAGGCGAGCGACGTCGCGACGGGGGACACCCAGTCGCTCGGCCGCCGCTTCGACGCGGTGGGCACGCCGCTCACCGGCGAGTTCCCGCTCCACACGACCGGCGCCGGGGACCAGTCGACGCCCGCGCTCGCCGCCCTGCCCGGGGGCCGCTTCGTCGCGACCTGGTCGAGCTTCGGCCAGGACGGCTCCTCGTGGGGGATCTTCGCGCAGCGTTTCGGCACGCCGCTCCAGCCCTGCATCCAGGGCCCCTACACGCTCTGCCTGAACGACGGCCGCTTCCAGGTGACCGTCGCCTGGGCGACCGCGCTCGGCACCTCGGGCCAGGGGCAGGCGGTGCCGCTCACCGCGGACACCGGCTACTTCTGGTTCTTCAACGAGGAGAACGTCGAGATCGTGATCAAGGTGCTCGAGGCCTGCACGCCGTTCGGCAACTACTGGGTGTTCGCGGGCGGGCTGACCAACGTCGAGGCGACGATCGTGGTGACCGACACCGACACCGGCGAGTCGCGCGCCTACGGCAACCCGCTCGGCACCATGTTCCAGCCGATCCAGGACGCCGGCCACTTCTTCGTCTGCTCGGGCGTGACGAACCCGCCGGACGGCGCGCGCACGGCCGCCCTGGCGGTGACCGCTGCGCCGCCGGCGAACGCCGCGACCACGGCCTGCGTCGCGAACGCCGAGACGCTCTGCCTGAACGACGGCCGCTTCGAGGTGACGACCGACTGGACGACCTTCCAGGGGCAGTCGGGCGCCGGCCAGGCGGTCGCGTTGACGCCCGACACCGGCTACTTCTGGTTCTTCGGCGCCGCCAACGTCGAGATGGTGATCAAGGTCCTCGACGGCTGCTTCATCAACGGCAGCTTCTGGGTTTACGCCGGCGGCCTGACCGACGTGCTCACGAACATCCGCGTGCGCGACACCGTCACCGACACCGTCTGGGAGCGCACCAACCCGCAGCAGACCCCCTTCCAGCCGATCCAGGACGTCAACGCCTTCCCGGTCTGCCCGTAGCGCTCCGGGCCGTCCCCGCTGCGGAGCGGGGGCGGCCGGCGTCTGTTTCCCCGCGCCTGCGCTGGTTCGCACCGCCGCCGGACCCGTTCGTCCCGGCCCGGAGTAGAGTCGCGCTCCTTGATGCAGGCAGCGAGGAGCGCGCGCGCCCGGGGGGGGGTTCACCGATGATCGGAACCCGGCTCGGTCACTACGAGATCACCGGCAAGCTGGGCGAAGGCGGCATGGGCGTCGTCTACCGGGCGAAGGACTCGCAGCTCGGCCGCGAAGTCGCGATCAAGGTGCTGCCCGAGGGCGTGAGCGCCGATCCCGAGCGGCTGGCGCGATTCGAACGCGAGGCCAAGGTGCTCGCGAGCCTCAACCACGCCAACATCGCGCAGATCTACGGCCTCGAGACCGGCGGCGAGAGCGCCGCGCGCGTGCGCGCGCTGGTCATGGAGCTGGTCGAGGGGCCGACGCTCGACGAGCGGCTGGCGGGCGGGGCGCTGCCGGTCGCCGAGGCCCTCACCATCGCCCGGCAGATCGCCGAGGCGCTCGAGCAGGCGCACGCGCGGGGCGTCGTCCACCGCGATCTCAAGCCGCAGAACGTCAAGCTCGCCGGCGACGGCGGGGTCAAGGTGCTCGACTTCGGGCTGGCCAAGGCGATGGACCCGGTCGACGCCTCGGGCTCGGGCGCCCCGAGCACGTCGCCGACGCTGATGAACTCGCCGACCATCACCGCCGCGGGCACGCAGCTCGGCGTGATCCTCGGCACCGCCGCCTACATGGCGCCCGAGCAGGCGCGCGGCGGCATGGTCGACGCGCGCGCCGACATCTGGGCCTTCGGCGTCGTGCTCTGGGAGATGCTCAGCGGCCGGCGGCTGTTCGCCGCCGAGTCGGTGCCCGACACGCTGGCCGGCGTGCTGCGCGCGGAGATCGACCTCGGCGCGCTGCCGGCGACGACGCCGCCGGCCATCCGCCGTCTGCTGCGCCGCTGCCTGGTGCGCAACCCGAAGAACCGCCTGCACGACATCGCCGACGCGCGCATCGTGCTCGACGAGGTGCTGCGCGGCGAGAGCGACGAGGCGGCCGCCGCGCCCGCCGCCGTCCCGGCGCCGGCGCGCCCCGCCTGGCAGACCGCCGTCGCGCTCGCCGGCGCCGCGCTCCTCGGCGCGCTCGCACTCTTCGCGATCCTGCGCGGGAGCGCGCCCGCGCCGCCCGCGCCGCGCGTGGTGCGCTTCGACATCGCGCAGCCGAAGGGCCTGCCGATCGCCGGCGCCCCCAAGATCTCGCCGGACGGCCGCCACATCGCCTACGCCGCGCGCGACGACAAGGGGATCGCCCGGGTCTGGCTCCGCTCGCTCGACTCGAGCGAGGCGCGGCCGCTCGCCGGCACCGAGGGCGTCAAGACCGAAGGCCGGCCCTTCTGGTCGCCGGACAGCCGCCACGTCGGCTACTTCACCAGCGACACGCTGTTCAAGGTGCCGATCGACGGCGGCCCGCCGCAGAAGATCAGCGACGCGGTCGGCGCCGACGCGAGCTGGAGCGAGCAGGGCGCGATCCTCTTCGACGGCTCGGCCGACGCGCCGATCCTCGGCGTTCCGGCCGCGGGCGGCGTGTCGAAGGTGGTCGTCGCGAGCGGCGACGGCAAGGAACACGAGCTACCTGGTCGCCTGGCCGCAGTTCCTGCCGGGCGGCGAGCGCTTCCTCTACGTGGTCTTCGACGGCACGGAGAGCGAGGACGGCGTCTGGATGGCCGACGCCGACGGTGGCAACCGGCGGCGGGTCGTCGCCGGCCTGTCGCGCGCCGAGTTCGCGCCCCCCGGCTGGCTCCTGTTCGTGCGCGGGACGACGCTGGTCGCGCAGCGGCTCGACCCGGCGAGCGGCGTGCTCTCCGGCGAGCCGATCCCGGTCGCCGACGGGCTCGGCATCACCAGCACCGGGCTCGCCGAGTTCTCGGTGGCGCGCGAGGGCGTGCTCGTCTACCGCGCGACCGGCGGCGGCCAGGACCAGCTCGCCTTCTACGACCGCCGGGGCGCGCGCGAGAGCGCGCCGGTCGTGACCGGCGACGTGAACCACCCGATCCTCTCGCCCGACGGCCGCTGGCTGGCCTTCGACCGGCGCGGCGACGACGGCAACGTCGACGTCTGGCTCCGGGACCTCAAGCGCGGCGTCAGCTCGCGCTTCACCTTCGCGCCGGGGGACGACTTCGGGCCGGTCTTCTCGCCCGACGGCGAACGGCTCTACTTCACGCGCGACGAGGGCAAGGGGCGGTACGCGATCCTCTCCCGGCCGCTCGGCTCGGGCGACGAGGTCTCCGATCCTCGCCGCGGACGTGATCCAGGGACCGCTCGCGGTCTCTCCCGACGGCCGGCGTCTCCTCCTCGCCCAGTTCCCCAAGGGAAAGGGCGACCTGTTCGTCCTCGACCTCTCCCGTCCGGGAGAGCCCGCGGCGATCACCGCGACGCCCGACTTCGCCGAGAGCCGCGCCTCCTTCTCGCCCGACGGCCGCTGGCTCGCGTTCCAGTCGGACGAGTCGGGGCGGCCCGAGATCTACGTGCAGCCCTTCCCGGGTCCCGGGCGGAAGTGGCAGGTCTCGACGGCGGGGGGCGTCCTGCCCATCTGGGGTCCCAGGGGGGGCGAGCTCTTCTACCGATCGGCCGACCAGCAGCTGACCCGGGTCGAGGTCGCGGCCGGCGCGAGCTTCGACGCCGGCGTCCCCGAGCCGCTCTTCGCGCTGCCGCTCGGCGGCGGCAACTCGCTGCGCAAGATCGCGATCACGCCCGACGGCGAGCGCTTCCTCGCGCTCGTCCCCGCCGGCGACAACACGGCGGCGCCGGTCTCGGTGATCGTCGGCTGGGACGCCGGCGCTGCCGAAGTAGCCGGCGCCGGCTCAGCCCTCGGCGGCGCCGATCAGCCGCTCGAGATTCGCGAGCGAGTAGAACTCGGGGATCGAGATCGTGCCGGCCATGGTGCCGAAGAAGCGTCCGGCTTCGGCCGGCTCGGCGCGGAACGCGGCGAAGTGCCGCCGCATTACGGCGTCTCGGGGACGGGTTGATTTCCTAACCTGTCGCCGAAACCCCCGCAACGAGACTCCGGCGCGCGCCGACGCGCCAGAGCAGCGCGACGAACGCGGCGTTGAGCGCGAGGCCGAGCACTCCCACTTCAGGCCCGTAGAGCCAGGCCTCGCGGATGCCGAGAGCGCCGGCCTTGGTGCCGTAGCCGAAGAGCACGTAGACGATGCCGTTCCAGAGTCCGTGGCTCACGCTCGCCACGATCAGGGACCCGGAGAGAGCGCGCATCAGTCCCCAGGCCGCGCCGAGCAATCCGGCGTTGACGAGGAAGATCGGAATCCGAGCCGCGGGCAGGTCGAAGCCGGTGTCGAGGGCGACGGCCGAGAGGTGCCAGAGCGAAAACGCGACGCTGCTCCCGACCAGGACCCGGTCCGGTCCCCACCCCGCCCGCTCCAGCGACGACCAGAGCCAGCCGCGGAAGAACCCCTCCTCCGTGATCGTCGCCACCAGGAACGTCGACACCGCGATCAGCGCGCAGTTGAGAAGGGCCTTGCGCCAGTCGGTGCCGGAGAGATCCACCGCCCCGGCCACCGTCGCGACGGCGGCGAGCAAACCCGGCACGACCGCTGGATAGAACAGGGCGAGACCGTAGTGCCGCCAGCAAGCTCGGACAAAGCCCGCGTCTCGCCACGATATGCGCTCGAGGCGCAAGAAGAGGAGCATGAGAGGGCAGAGCGGGAGCGCGCTGAAGGCGCTGAGGCCGGTGGCGTCCATCGCGGTGGTGATCGCGATGGCGGTGAGCACGCCGATGGAGGCGCGCCAGGCGCCGACCGGGCGGCGAAGAGCGGAGTCGGTCATCGAGCCTCCCTGACTCCCCACCCTACCCGAGCGCGGTGCTTCGGGTTTCAGTCGGGCCGCACGACGGACATCGATTCCGAAATCAGACTGCCCCCGCAGACCCGGCGGCGCCCGTTCCGCGCGCCCGTTCGGCGAGCGCGACGTAACCGAGCGCCTTGGCTTCCCGGCCGGCCGCCGCGGCGAGCGCGCGCGCGGCGGCGGGGTCCGCCGTGACCCGCGGCGAGCTCGAGCCGGAGCTCGAGCTCGGTGAGCTTGCGGCGGCCGGTGCGCGCGGCGTCGAGCGCGGTGTCGAGGTCGGCGCGCGCGTCGCCGGCTCGCCCCTCGGCGGCGGCGAGCGCTGCGCGGGCGCGGAGAAAGGCGATGCGCCGGCTCTGGCTGGGCGAGCGCTCCGCTTCCGGGCCCAGCGCCTGCAGGCGAGCGCGCGCCGCGCCGACGCGCCCCGCCTCGGCGTCGATCCGGGCGCGCAGCGTTTCGGCGAAGTAGCCCGCCTCGGTGCCGGCCGGGTCGTCGAGCGCTCCGAGCGCCTCGGCGGCGACGCGCAGCGCCGCCGGGGCGTCGCCGGCGGCCCTCTCCGCTTCCGCCCAGACCAGATCGAGCAGCGCGGCGCGGTCGCGCTCGCCGCCGGCGAGCACCAGCCGGCGCGCCTCGGCGAACTCCCGGCGCGACGCCGCGAGATCGCCGGCAAGGACCTCCTCGCGGCCGCGCAGTGAGTGCGCGTAGCCCAGGGGCAGCCACTTGAGGCTCCACTTGGAAGTCGCCTCGAGCTCGGCGACGAGCGGCGCGACGTCCGCGAGCCGCCCCTCCTCGAGCGCCACCGCGGCCTTCGCGTGCAGCGCGTCCGCCACATCGTTGCCATGCTTCGACTGGCGCAGCAGCTCGAGCGACCGCTCGAGCAGCGCCGCGGCCTCGTCGGGACGGCCCAGATCGCGCAGCATGAGCGCGAGGTTGCGCGAGACCTCGCCCTCGTCGGACGCCCGCCCCGCCCGCTGGTAGTGCTCGATCAGCCGGCGGGCGAGCGGCTCGCCGAGATCGGGCCGCCCCTGCACGGCGCGCACGACAGCGAGGTTCTCGAGGGTGACGATCGGCTCGATCCCGGCGACCTCCGCCGCCGCGAGCGCGTCCTCGAGATCGGTCACCCCGCGGTCCATCTCGCCACGGTTCAGGTGCTCGAGCGCGAGTCCGTTCAACGTGCGATAGAGCGTGCGCTGGTCGCCGATGCGCTGCGAGTCGGCGCGCGCGGTCTCGAGCTCGGCGAGCGAGGCCTCGCGCTGGCCGAGCTTGGAGAGCGTCGCGGCACGCGAGGTGCGCAGCGCCCCGAGCAGCTCCGCGCGGCCGGCGGCGAGCGCGCGGTCGCGGGCGCGGGTGTAGAAGACGAGCGCGCGCTGGTCCTCGCCCTCGACGCTCGCGATCCTCCCCTCCGCGTAGTCGACCAGGGGCTCGAGCTCGTTGCCCGGCACCTGGCGCATCCGCCCGATCGCGATGCGCGCCTCGTCCACCCGGCCGTCGCGCGCCAGGCGGAAGACCAGCGCGCTGCCGGCGACGAGGTCCTCGGGCGCCTCCGCCAGCCGGCGCTCGCTTTCCTCGGCCGGCGGCGGGTTGGTCGGATCGAAGGGGAAGCGCGGCGCCTCGACGGTGGCCGCCGACGACGCGCCGCCGCTCTCCCCGCGCCGGAGGGCCGCGACGCCGGCCACGATCGCCGCCGCGAGCAGTCCGATGCCCGCCGCCGCGGCCAGCCCTCGACGGTGGCGCCGGAGCCGGAAGCCGAGCTCCACTTTCCAGTCGCCCGTCTTCGCCGCGACCGGCTCGCCGGCGAGATAGCGGCGCAGGTCGTCGAGGAAGGCGCCGGCGTCGGCGTAACGGCGGTCGGCCTCCCGCCGCAGCGCCTTGAGACAGATGCGGTCGAGCGCGCGGTCGATCGCGCCCGCGCCGCCCGAGCGCGGCGCGGCGGGGTCGAGCGTGCGGTGGAGGTGGCGCGCGACGACGCTCGGCGGCTCGGGGTCGCGTTCGAGCACCGCCCGCTCGAGGGCGCCGCGCGAGTCGCGCGCGCCGGCGAAGGGGCGCGCGCCGGCGACCAGCTCGTAGAGCACGACGCCCAGCGAGTAGACGTCGGAGGCGGCCGAGACCCGCTCGCCGCGGAACTGCTCGGGGCTCGCGTAGGCCGGCGTCAGCGGGCGCCAGTCGGTGAGCGTCGGCGCGCCGCCGTCGGGGCCGGGCTCGACCAGCTTCGAGATCCCGAAGTCGAGCAGGCGGGGGCGGCCGTCGCGGCCGACCATCAGAT
This sequence comes from uncultured Acidobacteriota bacterium, assembly GCA_963803995.1. Classification (GTDB taxonomy): domain Bacteria; phylum Acidobacteriota; class Thermoanaerobaculia; order Multivoradales; family JAGPDF01; genus JACTMI01. The sequence goes on along the minus strand of CAWDOT010000015.1, from coordinate 16,847 downwards.
TGGAGGGCTTCAGATCGCGGTGGACGACGCCCCGGCCGTGGGCGTAGGCGACCGCGTCGAGCACCGCGGCGAACAGCTCGACCCGCGCGCGCAGCGAGAGGTCGCCGTCGCGCGCGTGCTCGAGCAGGTCGGCGCCGTCGACGTACTCGAGCGCCAGGTACCAGATCCCCTCCGGGCTGATGCCGCCGTCGTAGAAGCGCGCGATGCCGGGGTGCTCGAGCGAGGCGAGAATGCGCACCTCGTCGCGGAAGCGCCGGACCGCCTCCTCTTCGGGGCCGGGGCGGTGGATCAGCTTGAGCGCGACCGTGCGCCGGAAGTGCTCGCTCTCCTCCTCGGCGAGGAAGACCCGCCCCATGCCGCCGCGCCCGAGCTCGCGCAGGATCCGGAAGCGCCCGACGCGCACCGGATCGCTCTCCGGGTCCGCGCCGTCCGCGCCCGCCGCCGCGCGCCAGGCCGAACCGTCGATCGGCGAGGGCGCCGACACCGGCACGAGCAGCAGGCGCGCCAGCTCCGCGGCGAGCTCGGGGGCCTCGAGCGTGAGATCGACGAGCAGCCGGCGGCGCCCGGCCGCGTCGAGCTCGAGCGCCTCGAGGTAGAGCGCCTGGAGGCGGTCCTCGCTCATGGCGCGCCGTCGAGCTCCGCGCGCAGCCAGGCGCGGGCGAAGCTCCAGTCGCGCTTCACCGTGGTCGGCGAGACCTCGAGGCAGACCGCGATCTCGTCGAGCTCGAGCTCGGCGAAGTAGCGCATCTCGACCACCCGGGCCTGGCGCGGAAAGCGCTCGGCGAAGCGGGTGAGCGCGCGGTCGAGGTCGAGCAGCTCGACCTCCGGTCCCCCCCGGGTCGCCAGGGTCAGCGGTTCGGCGTCCTCCGCGCGCCGCCGCTTGCGCGCGTTGCGCGCGCGGGCGTGGTCGACCAGCACCCGGCGCATCGTCACCGCCGCGAGCCCGAAGAAATGGGCGCGGTCGCGCCACTCGAGACCCTGCTGGCCGAGCAGGCGCAGGTAGGCCTCGTGGACGAGCGCGGTCGGCTCGAGCGTGTGCCCGACCCGCTCGCCGCGCAGCTGCGCCGAGGCGATCGCGCGCAGCGTCTCGTAGACGCGCCCGAGCAGCGCCTCGCCGGCGCGCGCATCGCCGCTCCGCCAGGACTGGAGGAGCTCCGTGACCCCGGCGGGCGCCGGGGGGGGGGGGGCATGGCGCCGCAGTCTACGACCGAAACCCCTGACGGCAAAGGGACTTCCCGGAGGGTCCGGCGCTCCGCACCGGGTCGATGGTCCCTGGCCGCCTGCCTTGCGCGTAATCCGGTATGAACAGGAGCCCCGCCTGACGCGGCGCTCCCCACGAAAGGAATGAATGATGACGACCCTGGCCATCGACTACTCCGCGATCAAGGCGCGCCAGCAGGGCGCCTGGTCGACGGGCAACTACGCGGAGGTCGGCACCACCCTCCAGATCGTCGGCGAGAGCCTGTGCGAGGCGCTCGACCTGCGCGCCGGCGCGCGCGTGCTCGACGTCGCCGCCGGCAACGGCAACGCCACGCTCGCCGCGGCGCGCCGCTTCGGCGAGGTGGTCTCGACCGACTACGTCCCGGCCCTGCTCGAGGCGGGCCGCAAGCGCGCCGCGGCCGAGGGGCTCGCGGTCCACTTCCAGGACGCCGACGCCGAGAACCTCCCCTTCCCCGACGCCTCGTTCGACGTCGTCCTCTCCACCTTCGGCGTGATGTTCACGCCCGACCAGGAGCGGGCCGCGGCCGAGCTCGCGCGCGTCTGCAGGCCGGGCGGCAGGATCGGCCTCGCCAACTGGACGCCCGAGGGCTTCATCGGCAAGTTGTTCAAGACGATCGGCCGCTACGTGCCGCCGCCGCCCGGCGTGAAGCCGCCCTCGCTCTGGGGCACCGAGGCGCGGCTTGGGGAGCTTTTCGGCGCCGCCGCCTCGGCGATCCGCGTCGAGCGTCGCGAGTTCGTCTTCCGCTACCGCTCGCCGCTGCACTGGGTCGACCACTTCCGCACCTGGTACGGCCCGATGAACCGGACCTTCGCGGCGCTCGACGCCGAGCAGCAGGCGGCCTTCACCCGCGACCTGTTCGCGCTGCTGGAGCAGGACAACCGCGCCGGCGACGGCACGCTGGTCCTGCCCAGCGAGTACCTCGAAGTCGTGATCGACAAGCGGCGCTGAGCCGCAACCGCCCGAGACACCACCACACCACCCGCAGCACTCAACCAGGAAACATGGAGATCGCCATGACTGCATCGACGAAGCACCTGCTCCTCGCCGGCCTGATCGCCGCCGCCACCCTCGGCCCGGTCGCGCCGGCTCACGCCCACGGCAACGGCCACGGCCACGGCGACGACGACGTCGTCGCGCCGGCGGTGCCCGCCAACCTCGAGGTGCCCGCCGGGCACCGCCCCTACCTGATCGCCCGCGCCAGCGGCACGCAGAACCAGATCTGCCTGCCCGGGACCTCGGAGACCGGCCTGGTCTGGTCGTTCTTCGGCCCGCAGGCGACGCTGTTGAGCGACCGCGACGAGCAGATCGCCACCCACTTCCTCAGCGCCAACCCCTACGAGGATGGCAAGGGTCGCCCGACCTGGCAGCACTCGAAGGACTCGAGCGCGGTCTGGGCGGAGCCGATCGCCAGCTCCGCCGACCCCGCCTTCGTCGAGGCCGGCGCGGTGCCCTGGCTCCTGCTCCACGTGGTCGGCGCCGAAACCGGTCCGACCGGCGGCCGCAAGCTGTCGCGGACGACCTACATCCAGCGCGTCGCGACCACCGGCGGCCTCACCCCCGCGGGGGCCTGCTACGTCCTCGGCGCCAAGACCTTCGTTCCGTACACGGCCGACTACGTCTTCTACAAGGCCGACTGACCGCTCGGCGTGCGGGGAGTGCGGGGACAGGTTACTTAACTAACCTGTCCCCGCACTCCCCGCGCTCGTCTAACGGGACCGGTTGGGGTTGTCCATGTCGGAGACGATCAGCCAGCGGCCCCCCGGGCCGCGGCGCAGGGTCAGGGTGAACTTGCCGTCGTCGGGGGCCCCCTCGGCGTAGGCATAGCCGCCGAGCAGGAAGGCGGTGTCGCCGCTGACTCCGAAGTGGAACGCGCGCAGGAAGAGCGGCCCCCCTTGCCCGGCGTAGTACTGCTCGATCGCGGCGCGCCCGGCGACCGGCGGCCGGCCGCCGGAGAGCACGTAGCCCTCTTCTGCGAAGAGCGCCGCCACCTTCCTCGCATCGCGCGCACGCCAGGCCTCCTCGTAGTCGCGCAGGACGCGGTCGAGCTCGCGCGGCAGCGGCACCGACGCGGGAAGCTTCGCGGCCCGGTCCACGGGCGCCGGCGGACGCGGCGCCGGGCGGTGCCACATGTCGAACTGCATCCGCCAGCGGCCGTCCCCTTCCCGCCGCCAGACCGCGAGGTAGCGCTCGGAGTCGGTCTGCGGATCTCCGTCGCCGCGCTGGACGGTCGAGATCCAGGTGCCGCTGTCGACCGCGAGGTCCCCCTCGATCACCAGCTCGTCGCTCTTCAGTTCGTGCGCGACCTGCCTGCGTCCGGGCGCCGGCGCGAAGTACTCGCGGATGGCCGCTCGCCCGCGCGCGCTCGCGCCCGGCGGCAACAGCAGGGCGCTTTCGGTGTAGCACTCGCCGAGCGCCGTCAGGTCGCCGCGCACGAGAGCCGCCGAGAAGGCGCGCGCCGCGGCGAGCACCTCGGCGCGCGGATCCGGGGCGGCGCTCTCGGCGGTCGCGAGGCGCGGCGCGAGCGCGAGGCAGAGCAGCGCAGTGATCGTCGACAGCGGGATGCGGCGGCGGTTGCGGGCCGTTCTCATGCCCCGACTCTAGTCCGGCTTGCGCGCGCGGGTGGCGATCGCGATCGGAGGCGGGAGGGCGGGGACAGGTTACTTGACTAACCTGTCCCCGCTTCCTACGCATCCGCTGCCGTCAGGGCCGGATGTTCTGGTTCAGGTGGAACAGGTTGTCCGGGTCGTACGTCCGCTTGATCGAGACCAGCCGGTCCCAGTTGCCGCGGTAGTTCTCGCGGACGCGCCTGGCATCGTCGTCGGCCATGAAGTTGACGTAGCCGGCCGGCAGCGAGTGGGGCCGAGCGCCTCGTAGTAGTCCCTGACCCACTTCGTGTTCTTCGCGTTGTCCGCGGGGTCTGGCCACATTCCGGCGATCACCGTGGCGAAGCGTCGCGTCACGGTAAGCGAAGGCGGTGGCGTCGGAGGCGACCCGGTGGCAGGCGCCGTTGATCGGATAGATGTGCATCGTCGAGTTGCACCACGGGTACCTTCGGCCCGTGCTCGGGTGCGCGGCGATCGCGTCGTCGGTGCAGCTCGATGACGAAGTAGGCCTTCCAGTAGTGCTGGAGGCCCGGCGGGCACGCAGCGCGTCGAACGCGCTGTTCAGCGCCGTGGTAGGGCATCGGCGCCGACCATCTCGGCGACGATCGGCGCGACGTTCGCGGATCGGCTTGAGCATGGGCCTCGCCCTCGTCCACCGGCCCGGCCCAGCAGGCGACGATCGCGATGAACGGCTCGCCGTGCCGCTTCTCCGGGATGAACGGCAGCGGCGGCGCGATCTGGTACGCCGGGAAGCAGCCCCAGCTCGCTCCGGTGCGTCGGCGACGAGCTCGCGGTAGAAGCCGCAGCACGTCCCGCGCCCGGTCGATCGGACTAGAAGAAGATCGGCCGCCGTAGATGTCCTGGACCGGGCTGCAGCCGGAACTCGAACGACGTCACCACGCCGAAGTTGCCGCCGCCGCCGCGCAGCGCCCAGAACAGGTCCGCGTTCGTCCTTCTCGCTCGCGACCGGGAAGCTGTCCGTCGGCGGTGACCACGTCGGCCGACACGAGGTTGTCGCAGCGACAGCCCGCAGCCGCGCGACAGGTAGCCGATGCCGCCGCCGAGGGTCAGCCCGCCGACTCCCGTCGTGGCGATGATCCCGCCGGTCGTCGCCAGGCCGAAGGGGTAGGCGCGCGTGCGTTGCAGGTCGCCCCACGGTCGCGCCGCCGCCGACGCGGGCGGTCTGGTCGGGCCGGATCGACCCGCACGCTGCGCAAGTCGACCGAGGTCGATGACCACGCCGCGGTCGCAGGTCCCGAAGCCGCGGGACGCTGTGCGAGCCGCCGCGCACCGCGAGGTCGATTCCGCGCTCCCGGGCGTAGCCGACCGCGGCCTGGACGTCGCCGACGTCCGCCGCGCGCACGACCACGGCCGGCCGCTTGTCGATCATGCCGTTGTAGACCCGGCGCGCTTCGTCGTAGCCGGGGTCCGCGGGCGCGACCACGCGGCCACGGCACTGCTCCCGCAAACCGTCGATCGTCGGCTTGGCCATTGGGACCCCCCGCTGTTCGGATGTATCCGTCCCGATCGTACCTCGTCTCGGTCCGCCGTCAACCCCGGGCCCGCCGCTCCATGGACGCCGGGGACGCCGGGGACAGGTTACTCAATCAACCTGTCCCCCACGCCCGGAGCCGTCGCCTTTCGCGCGCCGGTTCCCGGCGGCCCGTCAGCCGCTCGTCTCCGTCCGGTAGACGGTGAAATCGGTGGCCGGCGGCGCGCCGCCGAGCGCGCGCAGCATCGACGCCAGCTGGCCGCGGTGGTACGTGGCGTGGTTGGCGACGTGGAAGAGCGCGTCGCGCAGCGTCAGGGACCCGGGCGCGCCGCTGAAGTAGCTGAAAGCGAGCCGGGCGTCGAGGGCGCCCTCCGACAGCCCCGAAAGAAAGGCGCTGCGCCGGGCCGCGATCGCCGCGAGCTCGGCGCAGAGCGCCGCCGCGTCGCCGCTCTCGGCCCACTCCGGCAGCGCCGTCGGGCTGGCGCCCCGGAAACGCTGGAGCCAGACCCACTCGGCGCCCGCGACGTGGGCGAGGAGGGCGCGCAGGGTCGGGAAGCTGCCCGCGAGCTCGCGCCGGGTCGCCGCGAGCGGCAGCGCGCCGACGGCGCCGTGCAGCCGCGCGTTGGCCCAGTCGTTGTACCGGTAGAGATCGAGCAGGTCGCCGAGGTCCATGGCCGAGCCTCCTCAGGTGTGCACGAGCCGGCCGCCGGCGAAGGACCAGTTCTCCCAGGCGGTCTCCTGGAAGACGACCATCACCTTTTCCGGGTCGTGGCCGGCCCGTCCGAGCCCCGCCATCAGCCCCTCGAGCAGCTTGCGCCGGACCTTCACGCTGCGCCCCACCGACCAGAGGATCTGGATCAGCACGAAATCGTCGTCGCGCACGGTGCGGACGTCGGGGTAGCCGGGATCGAAGCGGAAGTCCGCGGCGTCGAGCTCGAGCACGCGCTGGAAGAGGTCGGCCGGGGGGACCCCGGAGTCGACCAGCTCGGCGTGCACCGCGTCGAGCAGGGCGCTCTTGAACTCGCTCGATTTCGGCCTGCGGAGGGTGACGGTGACGAGCGGCATGGGACCTCCGGGTTCGGGCCGCGCCGGTCGGGGCGGATGGCGCAGCCTACCTCCCGCGGCGCCGGAGGCGAAGGGCCGCGCCGCGGACGGGGCGCTCAGGTCGGCGGCAGGAAGGTCGCGCGCACGAAGTCGCGCGCGCCGGGGCGGCCGCCGACCTCGAGGGTGACCGGCCCCCCCTCCGGCTCCGAACGGAGCTCGAAGGCGAGGAACGGGCAGCAGCGCCGCTCGAGCGCGATCAGCTCGCCGATCGCCCCGAGCAGCGCCTCGCCGTGGACGAAGTGGAGCCGGTAGCCGCCCGCCGTCTTCTCGCTGCGCGTGACCGCCGAACGCACCCGCTCGAGCAGCGCGCGCTCGCGCTCCTGCTCGTCCGGAGCGAGCGCGCCGAGGACGCAGGCGATCGGCGAGAGCGGGTCCATGCCGGCCATCCTAGTCCCCGCGCGCCTCGCGCAGTCGCGTGGACCACTGCCAGAGGGCGTTGACGACGGGCTGCGGCAGGCGGTGGCCGAGCTGGCGCGCCATCACCAGGAGCTGGCCCCGATGGTGGGCTTCGTGCGCGACCGCGTAGGCGCAGAAGAGAACCGCGTTCCTCGGCATCGCGCCGTAATGGAAGGCGCTCGCGACCCCCGGGAAGTCGCCGCCGTTCGCGCTCCCGGCGCGCAGCAGCCGGAGGATCGCCGCGCCGCTCCGGCCGAGCGCCGCGACGGTGCGCGCGCGGGTCGCCGACTTCGGATCGAGGCTCGAGGGCGCGGCGATGCCCGCGCCCCGGCCGAGGCTCTTCAGCCAGAGTCCCCGGCAGTTGTGCAGGTGCACGGCGACGTTGCGCACCGCCCGGCGCGGCGCGCCCGGGAGCGCCAGCGGCCAGAGCGCCTCGGGCAGGCTCTCGACCAGCAGGATCGTCACCCGGTTGCCGATGCGCCAGGCGTCGAGCAGGGCCTCGTCGGAATCGGACATGCGCTGCCTCCGCGCGGGGACAGGTTACTCAATCAACCTGTCCCCGGGCCGCAGAAAGATGAGGGGGGCGGAGACTCGCGTTCGCGGATCGCCGCGGGAAGCGCCAGGCCGACGCGCTCGTGGATCTGGCGGATGTGGTTCTCGAGGTGGCCGACGTAGTCGACGATCAGGTACTCGAGAGTGACCGGCGTTTCGGCCGCGACCTTCCGCCACGCGATCTGGTGCAGGTTGTGGCGGGCGCGCAGCCGCCGACGCGCCTCCGTCGGGATGCGTTCGATCACCCAGGCCAGATGGCGGTTGTAGGCGGCCCAGAGCTCGAGCAGGTGGAGCCAGGGCAGCCCTTCGCAGGCCTGGAGCCGGACCCACTCCTCCTGGTCGTAAGTCGGGAAGACCAGCTCGTCGTTCGCCGCGGCGCGCAGGAAGCGCTGGTGGTTGACCGCCGCCGAGTCGACCAGGTGCCCGAGCACCTGCTTGGGCGACCAGATCCCCGCGCCGGGCGAGCGCGTGGCCGCCGCGTCGTCGACTCCGCCGAGCGTCGGCAGCACGGCGGCCAGCACCGCTTCGAGACGCTGCGCGCTCGCGTTCGCCGCGGTCACCCGCTCTCCCGCTCGTCGCGCGCCGCGGCGACGCGGTCGCCATGGCTGGGCGGCTGCGAGACGACGAGGAACTCGGCGGGCGATCCGCCCCGGTTGAACACCTGGTGCGCCGCGCCGGCCGGCACCGCGAGCCCCTGCCCCGGCGCGAGCGCGCGCTCGACCCCCTCGATCTCGATCGTCAGCGCGCCGACGAGCAGGAAGAAGAACTGCTGCGCGCGGCGGTGGAAGTGACGAACCTCGGCGGTTCCCGGCGGCATCCGCTCGCGGATGACGGAGAGCTCGTCGGTGGCGAGCAGGTGCCACCCCTCGCAGCCGGCACCCCAGAGGTAGCCGGGCGCGGTGGCGAGATCGACCGGAACCGGAGACGGCATGCGCGGGTCGTCCATGGCCCTCCCAGCCTACCGCCGCGACCGACGCCGGAGCTCGCGTGCCCCCCCGGAGCCGCCCTGATCCGGTGACCCGGGGACCCGGGGACAGGTTTCTTAATTAACCTGTCCCCGCCCCCCCGCCCCCGTCAGCGCCGGCGGCGGCTCGTCGCGAGCGCCGCGGCGCCGATCCCGCCCGCGAGTAGCGCCAGGCCGAGCGGGCCGAGCGCCGGAACCTCGGCAGTGGAGACCCCGTCTTCGTAGGCGCCCAGATCCACCGCGGGACCCTGGATGCGGGGGGCGCCGTCGAGGTCGCCGGTGATGTCGGCGGGGACCGCCGCGTCGTCGCCGGCCTGCCGCGCCGGGCTGCTCGACTGCAGGTGGAAGTCGTTGGCGCCCGCGAACTGCGGATCGACGGTGAGCGTGCCCGGCCCGGGGGTGAAGTACTCGCTGCCGTTTCCGAACACGAGATTGTGGTGATTGACGAAGGTGGCCGCGAAGTCGTCCTCGATCGAGATGCCGTCGCTGGCGTGCCCGGCGACGATGTTGTTGGCCAGGACGCCAGTGAGCGTGGCACCGAGGTCGGCGCGTCCACCGACGAGGATGCCTCGATCGCCGTTCGCGATCGTGTTGTTGACGACGGTGAAGACACCGCTGCCCTGGCTGACGTTGAGCCCGATGCCCCCCGGCTGCCCGGCCACGTCGATCTGCCCGCCGCGCACGAGGTTGTTCACCACCCGCGCGGTGATCGACCCGCCGGGCGCGAACTGGAAGAGGGAGATGCCGTTGTTGAAGCCCTGGCCGCCGATGTCGTTGGCCAGGATGTCGACGGTGAGGGCGTGGGCGCCGCTGTAGGCGCCGATCACGGCGTTCTGGGTCGACTCGCCGGTCTGGACGATGACGTTGCCGGCGATCCGCCCGCGGCCGTCGCTCTCGAAGGAGCCGACCGAGATGGCGCCGATCTGGTCGCCGGCGCTGAAGCCATCGACCGTGATCCGGTTGTCCGAGACGTCGAAGGTGACCGGTCCGTAGGGCGGCTGGGTGTTGCCGCTGCGGATCTCGACCGCCGCGCCGTAGCTGTAGGTGTCGAGGATGACGTTGGCGCGGAAGGTGACGTCGAACGCGCCCTCGCCCCCCTGGACCGCGACGAGCCGGCCGTTGGCGATCGTCATCCCCTCGACCACGTTGGTGGCCGCGACGTCGCCGCCGAAGACGAAGATGCTGTTGGGCGAGGAGAAGACCGGCGCGAACCCGGCAGCCGGCCGCAGCGTGAGGCTCTTGTCGTTGACCTGCGGCGATTCGTTGATCGGCCCGTTGGTGGCGATCTCGATCACCTCTCCGGCCGCCGCCGCGTCGATGCACGCCTGCAGCGTGCCGGCGCAGGCGCCCGAGGGCCAGGTGACGGCGGAGAGCGTGGACGCGCAGAGCGCCGCGGCAAGGAACGTAAGGTAAGACAGCGACGCCGAGCGACTCCGACTCGAGTGATCCATGACCATCCCCCCAGCCCCGCCATCGGGCGAGGAGCGCGGAGTATAGCCACGTCGGTCCCGAGGGGTTGTGACCTCGTCCATCCGGACCTGGGGGACAGGTTACTTAATTAACCTGTCCCCTCAATTAACCTGTCCCCGCTCCCCTGTGACCCCGCCCATTCGACGCCGGCGCCCTACGCGGCCGGGCCCGCGACCTCCAGCTCGAGCGCCCGGGCCAGCGCGCGGAGCTTGTCCTGGACGCGGCGGGCGTTGCCGGGCCCCAGGCGCAGGAGGTGCTTCTGGGCGAGCGAGAGGCCCTCGAGGTCGCGGACCGCGAAGGTGTAGGAGACGCTCGCGGCGAGCACCTCGACCGGCGCCGCGGGGACCGGAACCGCGAGCAGGTGGCCGAGCGCCCGGCCGAGGGTCGACTCGAAGCTGTCGCGCGGGTCGCCGACTTCGAGGTACGCCTCGGCGAGGAGCGGCCGGATCCGCCGGTAGAGCTCGGCGGCGCCGCGCTCGTCGATCGACACGAAGACGTCAGTCGCCAGGTCGTAGCGCCGGAACGACGCGTCGTCGATCCAGGTGCGGCCCGCCGACGTGCGGACGCTGAAGGGCTCGACGGGGCGGAGGAAGCCGACCTGCGTCGACGGGCTCTTCCCCTCGGCCACCGCGACGACCGCGGCAACGAAGCGGCGGGCGAGGTCGGCGTCGACCAGCCAGGCCGCGAACTGCGGGTGCGCGGAGAGGCGCGCGACCATCTCGCGCAGGAACGCGTCGCTGGCGTCGAGGCCGGGCAGCGGGACGGCGGGCTCGGCGGCCGGCGTGGCCACCGCGGGGGCCACGGGCGCGGCCGCCGCCGGGATCACGGGTGCCGGTCTGGCGCGGCCGCGGACCCACCACCAGCCCCCGGCCACGACGAGCAGGGCCAGCACGACTCCGGCCACGAGCCCGGCTCCGGGGCCCGGGCGGCGCGCCGCCGGCGCCTCCGTCCGCATCGTCTGCAGTTCCAGCGAGCTCCGGTCGTCGTCGTCGTACATGCCGGTCCCCTCCGCGGGTCGCCCGATCGCGAAGTGTGGAGCAGGATCGATGCCAGATCGCCCACTTCACTCGCGAGCCCCGGCCCGGCTATCGGCGGAAGGGGCGGAAGAACTCGCGCAGATCCTCGACCAGCAGCTCCGGCTCCTCGAGCGCCGGGAAGTGGCCGCCGCGCGGCGGCTCGGTCCAGCGCCGGATGTTGTACGAACGCTCGGCCCACTCGCGCGGCACCCGCAGCTCCCGCTCGCCCGGGAACATGGCGATTCCGGCCGGGGTCTCGATCCGCCGGCCCGGCCGCAGCGGGTCGCGCTCGGCGTCGTGGCGCACCTCGAAGTAGCGGCGCATCGAGGAGTTGATGGTCTGGGTGACCCAGTAGATCGTGACGTTGGTGAGCAGCGCCTCCTTCGTGAAGCGGCGCTCGAGGTCGCCGTCGCAGTCGCTCCACGACCGGAACTTCTCGATGATCCAGGCGGCCAGGCCGACCGGTGAATCGTTGAGGCCGTAGGCCGCGGTCTGCGGGCTGGTCGCCTGGAGCGCGGCGTAGCCGCCCTCTTCGCGCTCCCAGCGCGCGACGCGCGCGAGGTAGTCGCGCTCGGCCGCGCTCAGCTCGGAGTCGGGCGGCGGCGGTTCCTGACCGTCGAGATCGACGCTCCCGATGTGGATGGCGTCGACGACGTCGGCGTGGAAGCGGCCGAGCGCGCTGGTGACGCGCGCGCCGACGTCGGTGCCCTGCGCGACGAAGCGGGGGTAGCCGAGCGTCGCCGTCATCAGCCGCGCCACCGATCGTCGACGGCGAACGAGACCCCGGCGCAGCGGCGGCTCGGAGAAGCCGAAGCCGGGCAGCGACGGGACGACGACGTCGAACGCGTCGTCCGGGTCGCCGCCGTGGCGCGCCGGATCGGTGAGCGGGCCGAGGATCCCTTCGAGCTCGGCGAACGAGCCGGGCCAGCCGTGGCTGACCACGAGCGGCAGCGGGCGCGGCGCCGACCCCGGACGTGGACGAAGTGGATGCCGAGCCCGTCGACCGTCGCGCGGAACTGCGGCAGCCGGTTGAGCCGCCGCTCGACCGCCCGCCAGTCGAAGTCGTGGAGCCAGTAGTCGACCAGCTCGCGCAGGTAGGAGAGCTCGGCGCCGTAGTCCCACCCCGCGCCCTCGACCTGGTCGGGCCAGCGCGTCGCCGCCAGCCGTCGGCGCAGGTCGTCGAGGGTCGCTTCGGGCACGTCGATCGTGAAGGGTTCCATCGCGCCCGCTCTCCCCTGCCGCCCGGCGGGCCCGCCGGCCGGAGCCGCAGCCTAACCCGGCCGCCCGGAAGCCAGGGACAGGTTATGGAATCAACCTGTCCCCGCATCCCGCGCAACCCGCATCCCTCGCGGCGGTCGCGCCGAGAGCGGGCGTTCAGCGTTGCGGGGACAGGTGACTCGAATAACCTGTCCCCGAGTCCAGGAACAGGTCATGGAATGAACCGTGCCCCGAATCCCCGCATCTCCGCATCCCTCGCGGCGGTCGCGCCGGGAGCGGGCGTTCAGGGGCGCTGGAGGACGTAGAAGACGTAACCGTAGCTCCCCGCGGAGATCCCGAAGACCTCGATCTCGCGCAGGGTCTCGCGGGCGTAGGCGCGCACGTCCGCGTCGGGGTGGTCGACGAGGGCTGCGGCGCGCGGCCCGAGCACTGTGTAGTAGCCCTCGACCCAGGCCGCGGCCGGCAGCTCGTGGGTGGCGAGCACCCGCAATCCCGCCGCCTCCGCCGCCGCGCGGTTGGCCGCGACGCTGGTCATCGCCGGGTACTCGCGCGCGAAGAATTCCCGAACCTTTCCCGACAGCTCGTCGCGCAGTGCGGTGAGCTCGCTGGCCACCAGCAGTCCGCCCGGAGCGAGCGCGGGAGCCCACGTCGCGAGCGCGTGCGCGAAGCCGATGCTGTAGGCCGCACCCTCCGACCAGAGCAGGTCGATGTCGCGGAATCGCGCCGGGATCTCCGCCATGTCCATGCAATGCGTCTCGACCAGGTGTTCGACGCGGGCGGCGCGCGCGCGCCGGGCGAGCTCCTCGAGGAAGGGCGCGTGGTTGTCGAGCGCCTGGATCGGAACCCCGAGCTCGCGCGCCAGCACCAGCGTCTGGCGTCCGGTTCCGCAACCGGCGTCGACGACGCTGCGGAGCCGGCGCGCCGGCAGCAGCCCGAGCACGCATCGCGTCTGCTCGTCGCTCCCCGGCCCGAGCTGCGCCATGCCCCCGTAGAAGAGATCGATGACTTCGTCGAAGCTCATCGGACGGCAGGGGCGAGCAGCGGGAGGGATCCGATTCAGTTCGGCATCCTAGCCGCGCGCCTCGCGCAAGCGCGACGATCGCTGCCGGAGACCGTCGCCAACCGCGACGTGGCGGAGACCGGTCGGACTGACCTGCCCCCGCGGAACCAGCTTCCCCCGGCAGTCGACGTGAACAACCTGGTGAGCAGGCACAGCCAGCTCCAGAATGGGGCCGATCCCCATTCGAGAGCGTCGGCGAACCGCACCGAGCCCTGGAAGCGGACCGGGAGGAGCATCCGTCCTCCGGAGTTCGGAAACAGGTTGCAATTGGGTATTCGGTGGGAGCCTGGAAGCCAACCCCTCTCCGAACCCCCACTCGCGGCGCGACAGCGCGTCAGGCCGGTCCATCGCTTTCCGGCAGACCCAGCGCGGCGCGGATCCCGGCCGCAGTCCCTTCGGCCACTCGTCGCTCGAGGTCGAGTGGATCGCATCGCCGGCCTTCGAATCGGCCAGCCCAGAGGTGCCCTTCGGGCTCGACCTGGACCAGTCCGACCATGACGTGCACGGCGTCGCCGCAGAAGGAGGTCGCGCCCTCCACCACAGCCTCCACACCCAACTCCGAGCAGATCTCCCGGAGGCTTCGATCGCTTCCCTTGAGATGGAGGACCGATTGCCGGGAGAGGACACGGGGGTTGAACGCGCGAGCGAGCTCGGTGATCACGGCCCCGGTGAGGGCATCCGACAGCGACTCGCTCCCGCCCTCGCGATCGAGATTCTGGAAAGGCAGCACGGCGAGTGCCCAGCCGCTCGGGGACTCCGACCACATCAACTTTCGCGATGAACCGAAGTAACCTCGTCTCGGCACGGTGAGAATGAAACGCGGCGCTTCGGGCGAGTCGCCCAGCTCCGCCCGAAGGCGATTCATGCAGTGGTTGAGGCCGATCTCGAAGTCGACCAGGGTCCCGGTCTGCCAGAGCGCCTCCCGGAGCTCCTCCCGCAGGACGAGCTCGCCGGCCCGCGACACCAGAAGCGACAGGACCCTCCAGACCTGGGGGGTCAGGTGAATCAGCTCTCCGTCGCGCCGCAGCTCTCCGGCGCGTTCGTCGCGCTCGAACCCGGCGAACCGGACTCGCCGGACTAATGAGGCGGCTCGGGGCACCCAGCGACCTCCCGCAATCGAATCGAGCAGTGTTCTGCCTTCTGATTGTACGCCTCAGCCAACGATCAGGAGACGGTCAGGCGTCGTCGGCAATCGACCATCCGACGTCCATTGCCGGCACTCGCCACCAGGCACACCCTGAGGGCAAAGACCGAGGGCTGCGGAGCCCACTCCGACCCGATCCAGGGTCCTAGTCGCCGAGCCAGCTCTCGGCAGAGTCTCCGGCCGCAACGAAGCCGCTCCGCCGCAGCCCGCGGACTCCACACCGCATGGGGCCAGATGCCAAGTGCCGCGAGCGCCGGCGAGGGCGACGGAAAGGAAGCGCCATGCGTGTCACCAGCGACGTACGGATAGGGCGGGCAGAGGCCTCGGCAGCACCCCGCTCGGTTCTGGTGTTCCTCTGCCTCGCGGTCAGCTTGCTGCTCGCCTCGGGATCCACCGCTGCCGCGCCGCCGGCCCCCTCCGCGCCATCAACTCAAGCACCGCACCTGCAACTCGCCGAACGAGCGCCCCTGCTCGGCGACGTGGTCCACTACCGTTGGAACGTCGACTTCGGGTCGGGCCCCTACCACGACCAGATGCAGGTCCACCGGGTCGTCCGTGAGAAGCGGCCCTTTCGGCCGATTCGGACCCACGACGGCGTCCTCCTTGGGTACCGGGGATGCCCGAGAGCTTCGAAATCATCTTCATGCCGCGTAGCACGTCCGCGGTTCCCGGTTCGGGATCGTTCGTTCGCCGTCTATCTCGCGCAGCATGATTTCGACGTCTGGGGCGTCACCTACGGATGGGCGCTCGTGCCGCCCGACGCCACGGACTTCGGTTTCATGCAGAACTGGGGAGTGGACAAGGATGCTTGGCAGACGGAGGTCGCGCTCGTCATGGCGCGAGTCATCCGCACGCTGACGGGTCAGGGTTCTGGACCGCTGCATCTGCTCGGGTTCAGCTACGGCGTTTTCGTCGACTACGCGGTCGCGGCGTCCGAGTCGCAGTGGCCGAAGGGGCTGCGCAACGTCAAGGGGATGATCACGGTCGACTGCCCGGTGAATCTCCCGGAAGGGCATCCGCTTCGGGTGGACGCCTGCGAGAACCTCCTCCCCTTGGACCTCTGGATGCTCGAAGCGGGAATCCTCCAACAGGACACGACCTTCGTCGCGGACCTGGGCGAGCGTGCCCTCGCCTCGCCGTCCGACGAGTCTCCCTACTTCCCGCCGCTCTCCAACTACGATGCCGCCCTCTACCTCGGTGTGGCCATCGGTTTCGTGGCCGGAACCATTGATCCTCCCTACGAGCTCACCTATGTCGAGCCACGTCTCTGGGTCGATCACCTGCGCGCCTTCCTCCCCTGGGCGCCCACCCAGGCCTGGTACGACATGGACGCCGCTTGGTGTGGCGACCCCGCGTACGACCCGGCCTACGACGACCATATTGCAGACATCAAGTTGCCGATTCTGTACGTCGGGTCGGAGGGCGGCTACGGCGACAGCGGTTACTACACCCAGGATCTGACCGCCAGCGAGGACCTGACGCGCTTCGTGTTTTCGGGAGATCAGGGAGGGCTCGCCCACGTCGACCTCTTCCTTGGCTTCGGAGGCTCCGGCCTGGGTCTGGCAGCCGATCGTCGATTGGCTGCTCGCCCATCGCTAGGTTCTCGCCCCCGGGCCGCAAGCCATGAACGCGAGAACAGCGGTGCACTTCGAGGGCCCCCGTCGGCCCCCAGAATGGCCCCCGCACCCGGTGGGTGCCGGCACGCACCGCCAGAAAGGAGATGCAAGATGAGTCGAAAGTTCCTGTCGTTCCTGATGGTTCTCTTCAGCTCCTCCGTCTTGGCGGGCCCGCCCGCCTCGCACAAACAGCTCAGGATCTTCGTCTTCGGAGACAGCCTTTCGGACAACGGCAACCTCATCGCCTATCACCCCGAGTTCATGGGGCCCGAGATGCCGCCGCCGTATGATCCGGCGCGGTTCTCGAACGGACCGATCTGGGTCGACCACGTTGGCGACGTGCTCAAGACGACGATCGCCCCGGAGGTCGAGGGCGGCAAGCTCGAACTACGCCGCTTCCGCGGCGACGGTCTCGCCGGACAACTACCTCACACTCTGGCCTGACGTCACCGGGTTCGCGGAGGTTGACCGTTTCCTTGAGGACTACGGCAGCGCCGACCCGGCCGCGATTTACGTCGTGTGGTTCGGATCCAACGACATCGATCCCCCGGCCGAGTACACGGAGTGGGCCTTCACCACGCTGGTGGACATGCTGGGCCGCCTCCACGCTGCCGGCGCACGCAAGTTCCTGATTCCCAACCTGAACGACATCGGCGAGTTGCCACTCATCCGGGACTTCTTCCCTCCGGAGTATGCCGAGGCGCTGAGCGAGATGACCCTGCTCTGGAACGCGCGACTGCAGGGGCTCGCAGCGCTCCCGGACTCCACCATCCGAATCAGCAACGTCCACGCCCTGAAGGAGTTCATCGACCAGTTCCCAGAGCTCTTCGGCTTCACCAATACGACCGATCCCTGCTATCGCCGCTGGAGCGACGAGACCGTCTGCGAGAACCCGGAGGACTACTGGTTCTGGGACCCGAGTCACCCGACGACCCGCGCTCACGAGGTGCTGACCAGCCTGTTCATCCTCGACCTCTGGCGAGCCGGGAT
>CAWDOT010000014.1:0-130386 GCA_963803995.1 uncultured Acidobacteriota bacterium | reverse complement strand
CAGCAACTGCAACTAGGGCTTCAACTGAGAATATATAATCACTGTCCGGTCACCAACGTGGGTGGTCTCAACCGATCCAACGCAGGGGAACTGCGAGGTAGGAGCAGACAATGGCCCCACAAGAATCTGGCTTGTCTGTGACCTTGACCATTGATAGCTAGCCAATTGCTGTCAGAGCCCAGGTCGCAGCGTGCTTCGCATAGCGCTAGGAGCTGTACTCAACAGGTATGTACAGTGACTGGGCGCTGTTTCTCCAGAGTTGTTGGCCCTTTTGGCTTTTTAAGTTGTGTGGGCTAGCCACAGCACTATGAATAGGCAATGATGCTGCTGTACTAGGATGCTGCGTGTGAAATGTGGGGGATGAACATGGTCCACCCAAGCGGGAGTCTTTGCCCTGGTAGTACGTACTTCCTAGTGGTTCACCTCCTTCACAATGACGTATGTTTTTTGGCGGTAGCTACTGGTGGGGAAAGTCTTACAGGCCACAGTGTGTGAGCAAGTTTAGTTGTAGGCAGTGGCTAGCTCATCTATTACACACCCGTTGCCTCAGGCCAAGGCCTCAGCATGTCTGAGTGGGGTGCAAGCCATATTTTTGCCTTTTTTGATGGGGTTATTGGAAAGTCTCTTGAATCTGGCGTTGTCCACTGCTCCATTTCTTACTGCCATAGACTGCCTAAGTTCTTGCGTAGGAGAGTCAAAATGTGTCTGAGTCGCTCTGGCAGGTGTGGGTGCAGTGTTGGCAAGTGGAAAAACATCCTGAGGCTTATCTGGGCATGCAAGGTTAATAAGATTGGCGCCCGTTGTTTTTGGGTCAACCGTTGGTTGCCGATTTTTGTCTGAAGGTCGAGCCAGCATGTATACCAGCATATGAGATATATGCAGGAAGGGCCAAAAGTTTTTGAAAAATATCACCCTCTACAGTACTTAGTTCTTAATATCCAGTGCACTTGTTTTCGGCCTGCCGAATGTGTAGGCACTGAATGTTGTGTTAAACCTGAGGTAGCAGACCCAGTATCCTTTGGTATGAAAGTGTTAAATATGTGTTTAGGTGTAAAATATGGTCGTTGTAATAGTTGAGCTTATGGGTATTCACTTGCATCTGATTACCGGTATCCCACATACGCGATCTCACCTTAAGCAGCAGTATTAAATTCGCAAAGTGGATTTAAAACTAAATTGGTTTACCCTAGCGAAAAATGAAACTACTACTTGATCTTCCGTGCATTTCATTTTGTGCTGGAGACAATAAAAATGCCTACCCAGAGCTTCAGTTTCCCCCAACATCATTATGCAAATCATTTCGCAACTAGCAACGCCAAATAAAATCTGTCTGGATGTGCAAAAATAGGTTAATCGCAATCTTTCATCCCAGCCAACAAGCAATGTTGGCTCAAACTAAGACACTGTGTTGTCTGAACAGTGCCTCGCTGTACTAAACCCTAAAACCTTAAACCCTAAACCTACCACCTTGTCAGACCCTAACCTTGGATAGCTCCTAAAATCCTACGTAGCTCCGCTTTCTCAGCTCTCTGCTTCCGGGGATCCTCGCAGCGGTGGGCAGCATTAAAGTCAATGAGCCAGCCTCGGTCTATGCCCTCCAGCACCACATTCTCTGACCTCACGTCCCCGTGGACCAGCCCGGCAGCATGCACCATGTCCAGTGTCGCCAGCAGAGCCTTGGCAGGGTGCAGAGAAAATGGTCAGCATAAACTCGCCGTCAGAGAAAATAGTTTTAACTTGTCGTTCAAACTCGTCGCCAGAGCCCACATTGAAGACTCTTCAGGGTTGCACCCAGTCACGCACACAACCGCACAAGGGAACAAACATGTTCTGAGCTTCGAGTAGCGATTTTTCGTCGAGGCTCGATCCTAGTACTTGAGCGCAGAATACTCTCTGCCCCTTGGACCTTCGTGTGACTGGGGCCTTTAATTCATCTGAATTGACATAAAAAGGTACCTCCTGAAGAGCTGACAGCAAGGGCAGCTTATTAGACAGGCCAATCGCCCAATACCCACACCCAAAGAGGGTTTTTGGACAAAACCATCGATAACCATCTGATCGAATGCCCTGGACTCTTTCTGGGTAGCCTCTAAACATGGATTAAACCTGCAGCGCAAAAACTTCACGATTTCGAAATGGAAATCAAGGAACTCTCAAAATGGCCCCAGAAGACGGGGACCAATACAGAGCCCCCCACCTAGCCCCCAGCCTAGCTTACATGGGTACCTCAACAAATACGGGTACCTAAAAAGATTCCCAACTACAAAACTTTGTGGCCTTTGCAATCTTACTAAACCCCTAAACCCCTATACCCCTAAACCCCTAAACCCTACCTCAGCCTGGGGGGGTGTAGCAGTGACCTTCCCCAGATGCTTCCCCTTGAGCAGCTGTGTGGCCAGAAATACCTGGTCATCATCCCTTCCAAAGGCCACAAGCTGAGGAATCCCATTCCCTTGAAGGCCCTCCAGCAGCTTGTAGGCCCCAACCTCACTCACCAAGGCCTGCATCATGCTCAACATTTCTACCAAGGCCTGCAAGTTTCGGAGCATAATATGGCCAAGTGGACAAAGTCAGGCTTTGCCAAGGTATTGAAGCTCATCTCAACAAAAATATAGTACTCTAGGGTTGATGGTATGCTATGGGAGATAGTATTCTAGAGCAATATATTATTATTTTGCCTTGGGTGGAATACATTGTTTTCAACTAGACTTCGAGTAACATAGCTCCACACACTTCATGTACCCGCAATGCACCAAATAAAGACAAGGTGTCGAGACGAATTCTGGCTGATGTGCATTCCTCTTTCGATTATGGTGCATACTTATTTGTTAGTCGGGGATACAACCTACGAAAATCAGTCCCCACCCACACAATCTCAATTCACCTTCAAGGCTCAGGCGCATGTAGCATGAAAAACACGGATTGTATAGTGGCTGTACATAATTCTTGACACATGAGTATACACTCAGTACTAGAATGATAGAAAAATGTCAGGAACTTGTTACGAACACTCTACCTGTGCTTGCCTCGAGCCAGCACGGGCTGTCTTGATTGCCACGGAGATGCCCTCGTAGCTACCTGGGAAGACGTAGCCACTGATACCCGACCCAAGGATGACGCCCTTGTTGATCCCCATGCCACTATTTACTGTTTCAAGTTGATTTATTTGACCAACATTTTCCTCCTCTGCATAGGGGAAATATTGTTCACAGAGATGCACCCAATCACCCTGTAAGTAATTTGTGCTATATCCTTCTATGGAATATGTATTTGAAAAATTTCATCAAGCGTTGTATTATCTTTTAGGATATTTGATGTGATTGATACCTGTGTTTCTTCCAAAGGTCTTCCATGAATGTAAAAGCAGTTATTATCCTTGCTAATAGAAAACTGCAAAAAGGTCTTATCCGAACCGGCACCTTGGATAATAATATTGCTATAGCCAAGATTTTCCTCATTCGCGCTGATCCTTGATAACTCAATTGGAGAACAAACTTTGTAAGTCCCTTGTGAAAGTGAAACAAACAATCGACGACCCTCCAGTATTTTTTGCAGCGTAAATGGCTGAATTGATTGCAGCGGCATCATCTATCTGGATCAACGACCACCTGCCGCTCGTCTCCGAGATGCCCCACGGCGGCTACAAGCAGTCGGGCTACGGCAAGGACATGTCCATGTACGCGCTCGAGGACTACACCCAGGTCAAGCACGTCATGGCGAAGATCAACGTCTGAGCTGCGTTTCAGGCGATCCAGACGGTCTTGACGTTGACGAACTCGCGGATGCCCTGGACGGAGAGCTCGCGGCCGAAGCCGGAGCGCTTGATGCCGCCGAAGGGGAGGCGGGGGTCGCTCTTGACCATGCCGTTGAGGAACACCGAGCCCGCCTCGATCTCGACCGCGAGCCGTTCCTGCTCCGCCGGATCGTTCGTCCAGGCCGAGGCGCCGAGGCCGAAGACCCGGTGGTTGGCGACCGCGATCGCCTCGTCGAGGTCGCGCACCCGGAAGAGCGTCGCCACCGGGCCGAACAGCTCGTCGTCCCAGGCCGGCGTGCCCTGCTTCGGTTCGGCGAGGACGGTCGGAGGGTAGAAGTTCCCAGGACCATCCGTCGGCTTCCCGCCGAGCAGGAGCTTCGCGCCGGCCGCGACCGAGCGGTCGACCTGCTCGGCGAGCTCGTCGCGGATCGGACCGGTGGCGAGCGGGCCGATCTCGACCGTCGGATCCATCGGATCGCCGACCTTCAGCGCCGCCATGCCGGCGACGAAGCGCTCCGTGAATTCGTCGTAGACCGCGTCGTGCACGATGAAGCGCTTGGCCGCGATGCAGGACTGGCCGTTGTTGATCGTGCGCGCCTTGACCGCCGTCGCCGCCGCCTTCCCGACGTCGGCCGACGGCATCACCACGAAGGGGTCGCTGCCACCCAGCTCGAGCACCGCCTTCTTGATCTGGGCGCCCGCGGCGCGGCCGACCGCGATGCCGGCGCCCTCGCTGCCGGTGAGCGTGACCGCCGCGATCCGGGGGTCGTCGATCAGCGCGCCCACCGCCCGCGAGCCGATCAGCAGGGTCTGGAAGCACCCCTGCGGGAAGCCCGCCGCGGTGAAGACCTCCTCGATCGCCAGCGCCGACTGCGGCACGTTGGAGGCGTGCTTGAGCAGGCCGACATTGCCCGCCATCAGCGCCGGCGCCGCGAAGCGGAAGACCTGCCAGAACGGGAAGTTCCAGGGCATCACCGCCAGCACGCAGCCGAGCGGGTCGTAGCGGACGTAGCTCCGCGCAGCGTCGGTCGCGACCGGCTCGGGCGCCAGGAACTCCCCGGCCTTCTCGGCGTAGTAGCGACAGACCCACGCGCACTTCTCCACTTCGGCCAGCGCAGCGCCGATCGGCTTGCCCATCTCGAGCGTCATCGCCTCGGCATAGCGCCGCTTCTCGCTCTCCAGACGCGCGGCCGCCGCGTTCATCCGGACCGCGCGCCCGGCGAACGGCACCTGCCGCCAGCTCCGGAAGGTCGCCGCGGCGCGCGCGACCGCCGTCTCGACCTCGCCCGGGCCGTGCTCCGCGAAGCTCCTCAGCGTCGCGCCGGTCGCCGGGTTCACGGATGCGATGGTCATGAGGGACTCTCCTCGAAGCGGACCTCGAGCCCGCGCCGGGCGAGCTCGGAGAAGAAGCGGCGGTGCGGCAGGGCGAGCTCGGGACAGAGCACACCGTCCCCGGCGATCGCCTTCTCGGCGAGCAGCTGGCCGGCGATGGCGAGCGGCACGCCGGTGTCCAGCGCGCCGGCGGAGAACGGCAGGCCGGGCCGGGGCTTCGCGATGCACTCGCCGATGCGCTCGACGCGGCGACCCTCGCGGCGGCCGCGCACGATCACCCGCAGCCCGTCCGCGTCGCGCGGCGGGCCGCCCGGCGCAGCCTGGGCGCCGGCGAGCGCGAGCAGCATCTCGCGCGGCGCGACGTCGCGCACGCACGCCTCGCGCCCGGCGAAGCCGAGCTCGACCAGGAACCGGGTCTTCTCGTAGAGCTCGCGCCCGAAGGCGACCTTGAACGAGGCGCCGGCGAGCCCCGGCCAGGAGCGCGGGAACATCGCCACCTCGGAGTGGAGCGTGTACATGGCCTCGACCCGCCCGACCGGCGCCGGGAACTCGAGGGCCTCGAAACCGCTCATCGGCTCGACCGCCCGCGCGACGCCGTCCTCGACGATCATCGGCGGCAGGACGAACTCGTCGAGCAGCGTGTCGAGCGCGTAGGGCACCGGCAGCGGGCCGCCGGCGCCCTCGTCGACGCAGCCGACCCGGACATGGACCTCGTCGACCACGTCGAGCGTGCGCGCGATCTCGCCCGCCATGGCGTTGGTGATGCCCGGCGTCGAACCCATGCCGAGCAGCGCCGGCACCCCGGCCGCCGCGAACTCGGCGTCGAGCTCGAACTGCCGGAGCGTGCCGTGGTAGAGGCCGCCGAGGTCCGAGTAGGGGACCCGCGCCGCGAGCGCGGCGCGCATCACCTCGAGGTTGAGGTAGTAGGTGACGCAGTTGAGCACCGCGTCGTGTCCGGCGAGCAGCCGGGCCATCTCGCCGATGTCGCGGACGTCCGCCGCGACCGCGCGGACCCGCGGGTCGGGATGGGCGATCGGGCGGCGATCGATCGCCGTGACCTCGACCGGGCCCTGGAACTCGAGCAGGTCGGCGAGCGTCACCTGGGCCATGGCGCCCGCCGCGCCGACCACCGCGATCCGCATGGCGGGCCCCCTCACTCCTCGTCCGGACGGAGGTCCGGGTTGCTCCGGTCGACTTCCTTGAGGGTCTCCTCGAGGATGTCGAGCACCTGGTCGAGCATCGGGTCGGGGATGTTCAGGGCGGGTTCGACGCGGACGACCTTCGAATTGGTCAGCGTGCCGGCGACCAGCACGCCGCGCCGGAAGAGGCCGGAGACGATCTTGTAGCCGATCTCGGTGTTGACGAACTCGAGCCCGAGCAGCAGCCCCTTGCCCCGCGCCTCGACGATCAGATGGTCGTACTGGAGCTGGAGGGCCTTGAGCTGCCCGAGCAGGTAGCGCCCCTTGCGGTAGGCCTGCCCCGGCAGGTCCTCCTCGAACATCACGTGAATCGCCGCGATCCCGGCGGCGCAGGCGAGCGGGTTGCCTCCGAAAGTCGAGGTGTGGATGAAGGGGTTGCCTTCGAGCACGCCCCAGATGCGCGGGGTCGAAACGAACGCCGAGAGCGGCATCACGCCGCCGCCCAGGGCCTTGCCCAGGCACATGATGTCGGGCACCACGTTCCAGTGCTCGACGCCGAACACCTTGCCGGTGCGGCCCATGCCGGTCTGCACCTCGTCGGCGATCAACAGCGCGCCGTACTCGTCGCAGGCCTTGCGCACACGCGGCCAGAAGTCGTCGGGCGGGACGATCGCGCCGGCCTCGCCCTGCACCGGCTCCATGATCACCGCCGCGACGCCCTTGCCGGTGGCGTCGGCCTTGTAGAGCTCGTCCTCGACCGCCTCGGCGTCGCCGAACTCGACGAACTGGACGCCGGGCAGCAGCGGCAGGAAGGGCTCGCGGTACTCCCACTTGCCCATCAGCGACAGCGAGCCGCAGCTCTTGCCGTGGAAGCCGCGCAGCGACGAGATGAAGTTGGTCCGGCCGGTGAACAGGCGCGCCAGCTTGTAGGCGCCCTCGACCGCGTCGGTGCCGTTGTTGATGAAGAACGAGTACTGCAGGTCCCCCGGCGCGATCTCGCCGACCAGCTCGGCGAGCGCCCCGCGCAGGGGGTCGAGCAGCTCCTGCGAGGAGAGCGGCATCCGTTCGAGCTGGTCGCGCACCGCGGCGATGATCTTCGGATGGCGGATGCCGGCGTTGTAGATCCCGAACCCGCCCAGGCAGTCGATGTACTTGCGCCCGGAGATGTCGTAGAGGAAGGAGCCCTGCCCCTCCCACTCGCAGGCCGGCTCTTCGCGCATCTCGATCACCGACTTGCGGTATTCGAGATAGCCCCGGTTGTAGTAGAGGGCGAAGTTCGAGGTGGTGTCGACGACGATCTGGTGCTTCTCCTCCTCCGACAGCTCCTTGGAGGAGATGATGTCCAACCAGCGCTGCGTTTCCTTCAGGATCTCCTTGGAGTTCATACCCGGCCCCGTTCGATTCGTTGCTCGCGCGACGGCTGCGGCGATGGGGTCGGGACC
Source organism: uncultured Acidobacteriota bacterium (assembly GCA_963803995.1). GTDB lineage: Bacteria > Acidobacteriota > Thermoanaerobaculia > Multivoradales > JAGPDF01 > JACTMI01. The sequence continues at coordinate 122,719 of CAWDOT010000014.1, read as the reverse complement.
GCTAATGGTCTCCGCAGAGCGGCGGGTGGAAGAGCTTACGCGAGCGCATGTTCGAGCACCTCCAGGCCCTCGTCGAGCTGGGCGTCGGTGATGACCAGCGGCATCAGCGTGCGGATCACGTTGCCGTGCGTGCCGGCGGAGATCAGCAGCAGCCCGTGCTCCCAGGCGCGGCGCACGACGGCGGCGGTGTGCTCCCTGTCCGGGACCTTGCCGGCCTTGTCGCGCACCAGCTCGAGCGCGCGCATGGCGCCCAGGCCGCGCGCGTCGCCGACCCGGTCGTCGCGGTCGCGCCAGGACTCGAAGCGCGCGCGCACCTTCTCCCCGATCACCGCCGCGCGCTCCCAGAGCCGCTCGCGCTCGACGAACTCGATGGCGGCGAGCGCCGCGGCGCAGGCCACCGGATTGCCGACGTAGGTGCCGCCCAGACCGCCCGTCTGCGCCGCGTCCATCAGGTCGGCGCGCCCGGTCACCGCGCTCACCGGCAAGCCGCCGCCCATCGACTTGGCCAGCGTCACGAGGTCGGGCTCGAGGCCGTGGTGCTCGCAGGCGAACAGCTTCCCGGTGCGGGCGAATCCGGTCTGCACCTCGTCGACCACCAGGACGATGCCGCGCTCGCGGCAGATCGTCGCCAGCTCGCGCAGCCACGCCCCCGGCGCGACGATGAAGCCGCCCTCGCCGAGCACCGGCTCGATCACCACGCAGGCGACCTGATCGGCGCCGACGTGGGAGCTGAACAACTCGTCGAACGCGCGCCGGCAGGCGGCGGCGTCGAGCGGGCCGTCGGCGCGGTATTCGTAGGGGAAGGGCAGCCGGTAGATCTCGGGCGCGAACGGTCCGAAGCCCTGCTTGTAGGGCTGCACCTTGCTGGTCATCGACATGCCGAGCAGCGTGCGGCCGTGGAAGGCGTGTTCGAAGACCACCACCGCCGGGCGGCCGGTCGCCCGGCGCGCGATCTTGACCGCGTTCTCGACCGCCTCGGCGCCGCTGTTGGCGAGCATGGTCTTCTTGGGACCCCGGCCGGGAGCGATCGCGTTGAGCTTCTCGGCCAGCGCGACGTAGCTCTCGTAGGGGGTCACCGCGAAGCAGGCGTGGGTGAAACGGCCGAGCTGCTCGCGCGCGGCGGCGACGACCTCCGCCTGCGCGTGCCCGACGTTCAGCGTGCCGATGCCGCCGGCGAAGTCGAGCAGCGCGTTGCCGTCGACATCGAAGACCCGCGCTCCCTCGCCCCGCTCGATGAAGAGCGGTGTCGCGTGACCGAGCGACGCCGAGACGGCCGCCCGCCGGCGCTCGAGCAGCGCGCGCGAGCGCGGTCCGGGAATTTCGGTACGCAGTTCGATGGCTGACATGACGCGAGGGCGCGATCGTCCGTCGCGGAATCGTTCAGGGATCGCTCTTGGCGCGAAGGCTACCACGGGGTCCGCGGCCGGCCGGCCGCCGCACCCCGCGCGCTTCCGCATCCCATTGAACCGTCGAGGCTTGTCTTCCCGGCTCCGGCGGTTGCAGAATGCGGCGCCGGCCGCCCGTGGCCGTCTCCGCCGCCATGCCGCCGACCCCATCGCAAGCAGCTCCGCGCCCTGCCTGGGGACTGCTCGCGTTCCTGACCGGCCTCAACGTCCTCAATTTCGTCGACCGCACGCTGATCGCCAGCCTGGCGCCGCTGCTCATCGCCGACCTCGGGCTGACGCGCGAGCAGATCGGGCTGCTCGCCGGATTCGCTTTCGTCCTGCTCTACAGCGGCGCCGGCCTCCTGCTCGGCCTCGCCGCCGACCGCTGGCCGCGGCTGCCGCTCGTCGCCGCGGGCCTCGCGCTCTGGAGCGCGATGACGGCGGTATCGGGCTTCGCGCGGAGCTTCGCGCACCTCGCGGTCCCCCGACTCTTCGTCGGCATCGGCGAGGCCACGCTCACCCCCGCGGCGCTGTCGATGCTGGGCGACGCCTTCCCCCGCCGCCGCCTCGGCCTCGCGAGCAGCGTCTACTACGCGGGCATCCCCCTCGGTACCGCGGCGAGCCTGGTCGCGGCCGGATTCATCGCGCCGCGCTGGGGCTGGCGCGCCTGCTTCTGGGCGCTCGGGCTCGCCGGCCTCGCCGCGCTGGCGGCGCTGGCCGTTCTGCGCGAACCGGCGCGGCGCGGCGACTCCGGTGGGACGCGCCCCGGGCTCGGCGCGCTCGCCGGCGAAGTCTCCCGTGCGCTCGCCCGCCGTCCCGCCCTCGCCCTGACGATTGGCGGCGGTGTGATGCTGGTCTGGGGCTCCGCCGCGGCCATCCACGGCGTCACCTGGCTGGTCGAGGAGCGCGGCTTCACGTTCTCCCGCGCGGCCTACCTCTCCGGGGTGGTCGCCGTGTTCGCGGGGTTCCTCGGCAACCTGGCCGGCGGCGCGTTCACCGACGCGCTCGCTCGGCGCCATCCCCAGGGCCGGCTCTGGAGCCTCGCGGCGATGACGCTCTTCTTCGCTCCGGCCGGAGCCTGCTTCTACCTTGCGCCCGCCGGCTCGGCCCTCTTCCACGTCGGCTGGTTCCTCGCCAGCGCCGGGACCACGGCCTGGTTCGGCCCCCTCTTCGCGGCGGTCCAGGAGCTCGCTCCGGAGCGCATCCGCTCGACGACGATCGCCTTCGGACTGCTCGCGCTCAACGTGCTCGGCGTCGGCCCCGGCGCCTGGCTGACCGGCCGGATCGGCGACCGCCAGGGTCTGACGACCGGTCTGCTGATCGGCGTCGGCGTGGCCGCTGCGGCCGTGATTCCGTTCGCGCTCGCCGCGCACCGGCTGAGAATCGAAGCGACCCGCTCCTGATCCGGACATGACGATCGACCGCGAGCTCCTGCGCACGCGCCTCGAGGACGAGCTGGCGCGCTTCGACGCCGCGCACCCGCGCTCGCGGGAACTGGCCGCGGCGGCGCGCGAGCACCTGCTCGCCGGCGTGCCGATGCACTGGATGGTGCGCTGGCCCGGCCGCTTCCCGCTCTTCGTCGAACGGGCGCGCGGCGCCCGCTTCGTCGACGTCGACGGCCACGAGTACGTCGACTTCTGCCTCGGCGACACCGGCGCGATGACCGGCCACGGCCCGGAGCCCGCGCTCGCCGCCATCCGCGCCCAGCTCGAGCGCGGCATCACGTCGATGCTGCCGACCGAGGACGCCGTCCGGGTCGGCGCGGAGCTGGCGCGCCGCTTCGGACTCCCGCGCTGGCAGTTCGCGCTCACCGCGACCGACGCCAACCGCTTCGCGATCCGCCTCGCCCGCCAGCTGACCGGACGGCCGAAGATCCTGGTCTTCAACTGGTGCTACCACGGCACCGTCGACGAGGCCTTCGCGATCCTCGACGGCGGCCGCGTCGTCCCCCGCCCGGGCAACCTCGGCCCGCCGGTCGACCCCGCGCTGACCACGCGGGTGGTCGAGTTCAACGACGTCGCGGCGCTCGAGCGGGAGCTCGCCCACGGCGACGTCGCCTGCGTCCTCGCCGAGCCGGCGCTCACCAACATCGGCATCGTGCTGCCCCGGCCGGGCTTCCACGCTGCGCTGCGCGACCTGACGCGGCGGACCGGGACGCTGCTCCTGCTCGACGAGACCCACACCCTCTGCGCCGGACCGGGCGGCGCCACCGCCGCCTGGGGTCTCGAGCCCGACCTGCTGACGCTGGGCAAGCCGATCGGCAGCGGCATCCCGGCCGCCGTCTACGGCTTCTCGGCGGAGGTCGCGGACCGGTTGGAGGTCCTGATCCGCCGGGACGAATCCGACACCGGCGGCGTCGGCGGCACGCTCGCCGGCAACGCCCTCGCGCTCGCCGCCGTCCGGGCGACGCTCGAAGAGGTGCTGACCGAGGCCGCCTATGCGCGCATGATGCCGGTCGCCGAGCGCTTCGCCGCGGGCGTCGCGGACGCGATCGCCGGCTGCGGGCTGCCCTGGACCGTCCAGCGGCTCGGCTGCCGGGTCGAGTACTGGTTCCGCTCCCGGCCACCGGTTGACGGCGGCGAGGCCGCAGCGGCCCTGGATGCCGATCTCGATCGCTATCTCCACCTCGCGGCGATCAACCGGGGCATCCTGATGACCCCGTTCCACAACATGGCCCTGATGTCCCCGGAGACGACCCTGGAGGACGTCGACCGCCACACCAGGGTCTTCCGCGAAATCGTGGCCCCGATTCTCCGGTCCGCGCGCCGTCCGTAGCCGGTTGCTGGCCGGATCTCATTGCATTCATTGACTTGAAACCCGCCGGCGACCGCCGACGCCGGCGCCGGGCTCCAGCGAAAAAACCCTTGACGCCGGGCTCGGGAAAAGCGAGGATTCCCTCAATCTTTCGATTTTATATCTAATATCAGAGAGTCTCGTGACCTCGAGATCCAGGGCCACCACCCACAAGCAGCTCGCCCACCATGTGGCGGACCGGCTGCGCGCCGAGATTCTCGAAGGCCGCGTCCGGCCGGGCGAATGGCTGCGGCAGGAGCGGCTGGCGCAGGAGCACGGCGTGAGCCAGATGCCGGTGCGCGAAGCGCTCAAACAGCTCGCGGCCGAGGGTCTCGTCGAGCACATCCCCTACCGGGGCGTGAGGGTCGTCGAGTTCACCGTCGAGGACGTGGAGGATCTCTACGCCTGCCGCCTCTTCATCGAGGGCATGGCGGCGCGCTTCGCGGCGTCGGCGATCACGGACGAGGAGATCCGCGAGGTCACCGAGCTCCACCACCGCATGCTGCGCTGCACCACGCCCGACGAGCTGCCCGAGTACCGCGAGCTCAACCGCCGCTTCCACGCGGCGATCTTCAACGCCAGCCGCCGCTCGTTCCTGATCCGGTCGCTCGCCCAGCTCTGGGCGGCGTTCCCGACCATGCTCTGGAGCAACATCCCGCTCGTCGCGCAGCGCTCGGCGCCCGGCCGCGACGCGCCCGACGCCGCCGAGCACGAGGCCATCGTGCGGGCGCTCGCCGCGCGCGATCCCGAGGCCGCCGAGCTCGCCGTCGGCCGCCACATCGCCGCCGCCGGAGAGGCGCTGCTCTCCGCGCTGCGGGCCCGGGACTGATCGCCATGTTCGTCTCAACCCCAACCCCTGAAGCTGGCCGCGGGGGGCCAGAGCCGGGAGCTTCCGTTTCCCCGTTGCGAGGAGGAGTCATGAGAGGCAGTTCGAGGATCCTGCTGCTGTTCGTCCTGTGCGTGCTGTGCCTGGCCGGCACGCTCGCCGCCCAGAGCTCCGTCTCGGGCAGCCTGCAAGGCCGAATTCGTGACGCGGAAGGCGGCGCCCTGCCGGGCGTCACCGTGACGGTCCTGTCCGACGCGCTGATCGCCGGCGAGCTCGTGACGGTCACCGACGAGCGCGGCGGCTACCGCTTTCCCTCCCTGCCGGTCGGCAGCTACACGGTCCAGGCCGCCCTCGAGGGCTTCCAGGCGGTGCGCCAGGAGGGCATCCGCATCCAGCTCGCCTCGGCGCTCTCCCTCGACCTCGTGCTCCAGCTCGGCACGGTGAGCGAGACGATCGAGGTGACCGCCGGCGCGCCCATCGTCAGCGTCGTCGACAACACGGTCGCCACCAGCTTCAACGCCGAGTACATCGACAAGCAGCCGATCCAGCGCAACTACTACAGCATCATCAAGCAGGCGCCGGGCGTCAACGCCGACTACACTTCGAGCAGCGGCAGCGCGATGCTCGCCTACGGCGGCACTTCGGAGAGCCAGAACGCCTTCACCCTCGACGGCGTCAACGTCGCGGACGCCGGCGCCGGCCAGCACTGGATCCTGCCCAGCATCCAGTGGATGGAGGAGATCCAGATCGGCGGACTCGGCGCCAACGCCGAGTACGGCGGCTACACCGGCGGCATCATCAACGGCGTCACCAAGTCGGGCGGCAACACGATCCAGGGCGGCGTCGAGATCTACTACCAGCCGTCCTCCTGGGTGGCCGACAACAGCCCGGACACGCCGGACGAGGAGTTCAAGTTCGAGGACTACGCCGCCAGCCTCGGCGGCCCGGTCATCAGGGACAGGATGTGGTACTTCCTCTCCGGCGAGTACTGGCACCAGGAGAGCACCCCTTACGGCGCCGTCGACACCTCCGACCGCAAGATCCCGCGCGTCCTCGGCAAGCTGACCTTCCAGGCCAATCCGGACAACCGCCTGTCGCTGATGACCGAGTACGACGCGGTGACCAACGAGCGCCGCGGCATCAGCGAGTCGACCCTGCCCGAGGCGAGCTCGAAGCAGGACGCCCCCGGCATGTCGGTCTCGATGGGCTGGGAGTCGCTGATCAACAGCTCCAACTTCACCAACGTGCGCCTCACCGGCTACGACGGCCGCGACGACTACCTGCCCTACAACGGCACCGAGCTGCCGGGCCGGATCGACGAGGACAGCGGCATCGCCTGGACCAACCAGGACATCCAGGAGCTCAACCACCGCCGCATCGTCACGCTCGACGGCTCCTGGAGCCTGTTCGCCGACGACCTGTTCGGCGCCAACGACGCCCACACGTTCAAGTTCGGCGCCCTCTACGAGGACGCCAGCTCCTCCGACCGCTGGGAGCGCAACGGCGGCTTCACCTACTACGACGACTCTTCGCTCTGCGACTCGTTCGAGGCCTACCTCGCCGACCCGAGCTGCGGCCCGTACTACGTCGAGCGCGGCTGGGGCGAGTACAACGCCCACCCCGAATACACCGGCTGGGCGGTCTACGCGCAGGACTCGGTCCGCTTCGATCGCATCACGTTGAACGCCGGCCTGCGCGTCGGCGGCTACGACGGCGGCTGGCAGTCCGGCCACGGCGACAGCAGCGTCTACGACACCACCTACGTCGACCCGCGTATCGGCATGGTCTGGGACATCAAGGGCGACTCGCGCTCCGCGGTCAAGGTCCACTGGGGCCGCTACCACGACAAGATGTACACCTACCTCTACGATCGCGAGGCCTCGGGCGAGGCCGTCATTCCGGACCTGGACTGCTACTGGGACGACGAGACCGGCGGCTACACCGACTGCGACGAGCCGACGGTGATCGCGGCCCGCATGGGCAGCGACGACCACGCCTACGTCGACGAGACGCTGCTCTCCTTCGAGCAGCAGATCGGCACCGACATGCTGCTCGGCTTCGATTTCCTCGACCGGCGCTTCAGCAACATCATGGCGATGGTCAACGTCAACGAGGACTACGAGCTGCTCACCGGCTCCAACCCCCTCGCCGGCGGCGACCTGCCGATCTGGAACCTGCTCTCGCCGACCGACTTCGTGCTGACCACCGACAACGGCGCCTACCGCGACTTCCAGTCGGCGACCCTGCGCTTCGACAAGCGTTACAGCCGCGGCTGGTCGGGCCGGGCCTCGGTGGTGTGGACCGATCTCGAGGGCAACATCCTCAAGAACAACGGCTACGCCAATGAGTGGCGCGACCGCAACGGCCTCTACAACAACGACGGCACGATGGACCTTTCCTACAGCGAGTGGGAGTTCAAGCTGTCGGGCGCGGTCGACCTGCCGGCCGGCTTCCAGTTCAGCGGCCAGTACACCTACCTTTCGGGCTGGTACTGGACGCCCTACGGCCGCGTCTCGGGCCTGGACTTCAACTCGAGCACCGGGCGCGACATCAACCTGCTCCCGCGCGGCTCCAACCAGCTCGACGACCGTAACCTGGTCGACCTGCGGCTGGCCTGGCGGACGGAGTTCGGCGACACGCTGCGCATGACCGCCTCGGTCGAGGTCTTCAACGCCTTCAACGAGGACACCGTGGTCGACGTCTACAACCGTTACGGCACCTACCGGATCTCGCGCGACACCTGGACGCCGCGCGACGACTTCGGCACGCCGTACCAGATCGAGCGGCCGCGGGAGATCCGCGCCGGACTGCGCTTCGAGTTCTGATACTGAGGTAGAAAGCACGGAGAACCGGGGCGGCCCGCGGGCCGCCCCGTTCGTTCCCGGCCGATCCGCGGCAAGGAGTCGACACCATGAAACGCTGGATCAGCTTCGCCCTGTTCGGGCTTCTCCTCGGCGCCCGCGCCGGCGTCGCCGAGGGCCGCGGCCATCTGGTGCTGATCGGCGGCGGCGACAAGCCGCCCGAGGTGATGGCCAGGTTCATCGAGCTCGCCGGCGGCAGGGACGCGCCGCTCGTGATCGTGCCCACCGCCTCGACCGAGGCGGACACCATCCCCTACTACCTCGATCTGTTCCGCAAGGACTACGGTTGCACTGACGTCGTGGCGATCGACGTGCGCGGCCCCGCCGACGCCCGCCGGCCCGATTTCGTCGCGGCGCTCGAGCGCGCCCGTGGCGTCTTCTTCGGCGGCGGCGACCAGGTCCGCATCCTGTCCGCCTTCCAGGGCAGCCCGGCGCTCGACGCGGTGCGCGCCGTCTACGCGCGAGGCGGCGTGATCGGCGGCACCTCGGCCGGCACCGCCTGCCAGACCCCGCGCATGATCACCGGCGCCGGGGACTTCACCGTCGTTCGCCGCAACGCCGTCGAGCTGTGGGAGGGCCTCGGCCTCTGGCCCGGAGTCATCGTCGACCAGCACCACATCGTGCGCCAGCGCTTCAACCGCCTGCTCTCGGTGATCCTCGAACACCCGGAGGAGCTCGGCGTCGGCGTCGACGAGGCGACCGCGGTCTGGGTGAAGCCCGACGGCACCTTCGAGGTACTCGGCCGGAGCGCGGTGATCGTGGTCGACGCACGGGGCGCCAGCGTGTCGAGCCAGCCGCGCGAAACCGGTCAGGACTCGCTCGGCGTGCATGACCTCAAGTTGCACGTGCTGTTGCCCGGCGAGCGCTACGACGTCGCCCGGCGCGAGGTGCTGCCGCCCGCCCCCCAGCCCTGAGCTAGCCGGAGCCGGCGAGAGCCCAGGCGGTCGCAAAGGCGAGGCGTGCGAAGCGCTCGACAATGCCGGCGTCCAGCCGCTCCGGTGTGTCGGTGCTCTGGTGGTAGTTCGGGCCGTAGTTGTCGACGAAGCGGACGAACGGCACGCCGGCGCGCGCGAAGTCGCGGTAGTCGCTGCCGCCGTTGAGGCCGTCGGTGAAGTCGAGGTAGACCGCGAGCCCGGTCGCGGCCGCCGCGGTGCGCAGCGCCGCTTCGACTGCCGGCGTGCCGGGCGACAGTCCCGGCGCGACGAAGTCGCGCAGGTCGAGTCCGGCGAGGAAGGCGTCTCCCTCCGGCAGGCCGCGCTCTTCCACCAGCTTCCGGACATCCTCGCCCAGCCACGGATACCCGATCATGTCGAAGTTCAGGTAGGCGACGGTCCGAGCGAGCGGCCAGCGCGGATGGCGGACGTAGTGGCCCGAGCCGAGCTTGCCCTCCTCCTCGCCGGTCCAGAAGGCGAAGACAAGGGTTCGCCGGGGCGGCTCGGCCGACGCCGCGAAGGCGCGCGCGATCTCGAGCAGCCCGGCGACCCCCGAGGCGTTGTCGTCGGCGCCCGGGTGGACGACGCCGCCGACGCGGCCGAGATGATCGAAGTGGGCGCCCAGGACCAGCGCCTCGTCGCGGAGCCGGGGATCGCTCCCGCGCAGGATGCCGACCACGTTGCGGGCGAGCAGCTGCCGCTCGCTCGCGGCGATGCGCAGGGTCGCGGTCACCCCGGGCAGCTCGCGCGGCGCGGCGCCCGCGGCGCGCGCGGTGTCGAGCGCCGCCGCCGCGAGCAGCTCGTCGGCGACCGCGGTCGAGACACGGACCAGCGCCGGATCCGCCGCGGCCAGCCGCTCGAGCGGCCGGAAGAAGCCTTCTTCGACCGCCGGATCGGGCGCCGCAGCCACCACCGCCGGATCGCTCTCCACGGCGAGGAGCGCCGCGGCGCCGAGCCCGGCCGCGAGGTCCTTCCGCGCGCTCCAGCGCTCCGCCGCATCCTCCGGCGCCCAGCGCTCGACCAGCTCCTTCGCCTTCCACGCCTCGCCCTCCGGCAGCCCGCCGAGGACCAGCACGATCTTGCCGCGCACATCGAGGCCCTTGTAGTCGTCGCGCCCGAGCTTCTCGTCGCGAATGCCGAATCCGACGAAGACGACGGGAGCGGTCACCGTCTCCGCGGGGCGCGCCGCGAAGCGGCAGTCCACGCCGGCCCGGAAGAGCCGGCTCGCCGAGCGAGCGCCGTCCCGGCGCGTCACTTCGACCTCCCCGGAGATCGACGACAGGGCCCGCAACGGCACGCTCTGGAAGTAGCTCGCGGGCGAGCCCGGCTCCGGTTCCGCTCCGAACGGCTCCACGCCCGCAGCGGCGAGCGCCGCCGCCACGTACTCGGCGGCCACCTCGAGGCCCGGGGCGCCCAGCCCCCTCCCCTCGAGCGCGGGCGAGGCGAGGAATCCGACGTGCGCGCCGAGAGCGCGCGCCCGGATCGCGGCGAGCCCGGCCGCCAGCGATCCCTCTCCCGGCTCCGCCAGGCGCGCGGCGATGAAGTCGTCGCTCGCCGCGCGCGCCGCCCCCTCCCCGCGTGCGCCGAAGGCGCAACCAGCAGGGCGAAGCACGACAACAACGCAACGGAATGCGAAAGGGGGCGGAGCTCAGCAACAGGTCTCATGGCAGGTCCTCGAGGTTCCGCAGCCCTGGAGGCAACGAACAGAAAAGAGAAAAAGCCCATAGAAGGGGGTGGTCAGCGGGTCGCTCGCTGCGAGTGCACGTCCGCCGCGGCGACGGCGGCGTGCGAGCTCGCGCTCCCGCCGGCGCGCCGCCGCGGATCTGGCCGACGGCGCGTGCCACGGGGACGCGGAGGACGCCGAAGCGACCCGCGAGCGAACCCGGCACCCCCAGCTTCCCTTCTATGGAGCCTTTCACGGCTCCCGCCACCACGGCGGCTCCGGATCGCCGTTGTGCATCGAGCAGTGATCCGCGGCTGGCGGGCTTCCGGCTCAACGCAGCCGCTCGCTCGACAGCGTGAACTTCTCGAGCCGGTCGGGCAGGACCTCGACGCCGATCCCCGGCCCCGCGGGGACGGCGATGAAGCCCCGCTCGTCGAGAACGACCGGCGGCTCGACCAGGTCCTCGTCGAAGTAGCGCCGCGTCTCCGAGGTGTCGCCGGGCAGGGTGAAGCCGGGCGCGGTCTGCAGGTGGATGTTGACCGCGCGGCCGATGCCGGTCTCGTCCATCCCACCCGACCAGACCGGCACTCCCCGCTCGGCCGCAAACGCCGCGATGCGCAGCGCTTCGAGGAGCCCGCCGACCCGCCCCTGCTTGATGTTGAGGATCCGGCAGGCGCCGAGCGCCAGCGCCGCCTCGGCGTCGGCGAGGTCGTGGATCGACTCGTCGAGGCAGATCGGGGTCGTGAGCCGCTTCTGGAGCAGCGAGTGTTCGTAGATGTCGGTCGAGGCGAGCGGCTGCTCGATCATGGTCAGGCCGAAGCCGTCGAGCTCGGCGAGGACGGCGGCATCGTCCAGGCGATAGTCGCTGTTGGCGTCCACCATCAGGTGGAGCTCGGGAAACTGCGCGCGCACCGCGCGCACGAAGGCGACGTCGCGGCCGCGGGCGATCTTCATCTTCACCCGGTGGTAACCGGTCGCGACCGCCTCTTCGACCTTCGCGACCAGCGCCTCGGGCGACTCCTGGAGGCCGATGCTGATGCCGCTCGGAATCGGCTTCGGGGCGAATCCCAGGAACTCGCAGAGCGGCAGTCCGCGCCGCTTCGCGGTCCAGTCGACGAGCGCGTTCTCGAGCGTCGCCTTCGCCATCCGGTTGCCCTTGACCGGCGCCAGGCGCTCCTCGAGCTCGAGCAGGGTGATCCCTGCCTCCACCTTCGGCAGCAGGAACTCGCGCACGATGTGGCGGACCGAGGTGACCGTTTCGGGAGCGTAGAAGGGGTCGGGGTCGGCGACGCACTCGCCCCAGCCGACCGCGCCTTCCCCCTCGACCCGCAGCAGCACCGTCTCCTTGCAGTTCCAGGTCGCCGAGCTGATCGAGAACGGGGCGACGAAGGGGACGCGGACGACGATCTCGTCGATCCTGTCGATCCGGCCGAGCGGCTCGCGTTCGGCGGGCCCCGCCGGGATCCGTGCGGGGCTCATCGCGATGCCTCCAACGCGGTCACCCGCAGCACCGGCAGCGCGCCGTCCGCGCCGGCGAGCGCCGCGAAGCGGGGCAACTGGTAGATGCCGTAGAGCGCGGTCGGCTCGAGCAGCAGGGCCGCGCGCACCGCCGTCTCGCCCGCGTAGGGCACCCAGAGCGAGCCGGCCGGCAGCGCGCGGCGCACTGCGGCGCCGCGGGTGACGATCTGCCGCCCCTCGAACCGCTCGTAGACCGGATCGAACTCCGTCTCGACCCGCAGCAGCGTGCAGCTCTCGGCGGTCACATCGCGCGGCGCGTCCAGCGTCTCGTGCGGGATCCCGTGGCGGTCGAGCAACGCACCGAGCTCGGCGGCGCCGGCCGGCAACACCGCCCACCCGAGCGGCGCCGGGACCGACTTCTTCACCCCGAGCTCGGTCGTCCAGTTGCCGGACGGGACCAGGAGCCGCTCCCCCGTCGCGCGGACCCGCACGGGAAAGTCGAGCTCCTCGCCGCGCGGGTTGACCCAGAGGTAGTTGGTCGGGATCCAGCGCGGCAGCAGGCGGGCGCGCGCCCGTTCGAGCGCGGCTTCGTCCTCCGGCCAGCGCGAGCCGCCGTCGACGAAGCGCCGGAGCAGCACCAGGTAGGCGTCGACGCGCGCGCCGAGGTCGCGGTTCGCCGTCTCCGGCGCCCGCCGGACCGCGGACTCGACGATGAAGGAGAGCGCGCCGTAGGTGCCGATCGTGTTGAGCGCGCAGTCGAGGTCGGGGGCCGAGTGGCGCAGCTCCTCCTCGGGCGGCACGCCGCCGACCGTGTAGCGGAAGAAGTCGTGGCCGGCGGCCGCCTCGACCGCCGCCGACTCCTCCACCCAGCGCCGGGCGATCGCCACGAGCTCGGGGTCGAGCAGCGGGTTGTCCATGCCGTCCATGGTGATCTGCGGCCACTTCTCCCAGCCGCGCCGGACCCAGGGCTCGGGGTCGCGCGTGAACTCGTGGCAGTCGACGGCGATGTGCGGCCGCACCCTGCGCGCGACCTCGTGGAGCGCCCTCGTCTCCGGCTGCTCGAGCCCGATGTGGTCGCGGTTGAGATCGACGCCGGCGCCGCTCTCGCGGATGCCGGCGACCGCGCCGTCCGGGTTCATCAACGGCAGGATCCAGAGCTCGACGCCCGCGGGCAGACGCGACGGATCGCGCGCGAGGTCACGGATCAGGTAGAGCAGGGCGTCCTTGCCCGCGACTTCGTCGCCGTGCTGCTGGGCATAGAAGAGGATCCGCCGGGAGGCCGGGGGTCCGCCGGCGCGACCGACGTGCACCAGGTGGATCGCGCGCCCGCGGGTCGACTCGCCGGCGACGGACACCGTCACGTCGCCCACGCCGTCGACCGCGGCGAGAAAGGACTGCGCTTCCTCCCAGGCGACCGGACGCGCGAGATCGCGCCAGTCCTCCGGCATCCAGGGGGTCGCGGGCATCCCGGCGGCGGGCGCCGGGCGGGTCACCAGGGCCGCCAGCAGCAGCGCGGCGGAGACGAGCGCTTTCATGCGGACTCCTCGCCCGGTCCGGCGATCAGAACGGGCCCCACTTCGTCAGCACCGGCGGAATCAGGAGCAGGAAGCTCAGCGCCACGAGCACGAGCATCAGCGGCAGGAACCAGCGGGCCCACTTCTCCCACGGGATCTTCGCCATGCCGAGCACGCCCATCGTCACCGCCGAGGTGGGCAGGATCGGATTGACCAGCTCGCAGAGCTGATAGGCGTACACCGTGGTCTGGCGCGTGATGCCGACGAGGTCGGCGAGCGGCGCCATGATCGGCATGGTGAGCGCCGCCTGAGCCGTGCCCGAGTGGATGAAGAAGTTGATCACCGCCTGCACGACGAACATCACCTGCGCGGCGACGACGGTGGGCAGGCTCGAGATCGCGTGCGAGCTGTAGAAGAGGATCGTGTCGAGGACCTGGCCCTCGCGGGCGATGATCAGCAGCGCGCGTCCGCAGGCGATGATCAGGGTGACGTTGACCATGTCCTTCGCCCCGGCGACGAAGCTCGAGGCGATCTCGTCGCCCTTGAGGCCGGCCACGGCGCCCATCACCAGCCCCATGGCGAGGAAGAGCGCGCCGATCTCCTCGATGAACCACTGCGCCTCGAGGATCCCCCAGACCAGCGCCGCCATGCTGGCGAGGAAGAGCAGGAGCACGGCGACCCGCCGGCGGGTCCAGGGCTCGACGACGCCGTTGGCCGCGAACGCCGAGCGGTCGCGCGCCTGATCGAGCGCGTAGACCGGGCTCGATTCCGGCCGGCGCTTGACCCGCGCCGCGTAGACCATGACCCAGGCGATCATCACGCCCGTGCCGACGAACCAGGTGACCAGCCGGTAGCCGAGTCCCGAATAGAGGGGCAGACCGACCAGGCCCTGCGCGATGCCGACGGTGAACGGGTTGAAGAAGGCGGCCCCGAAGCCCGCCGCGGCGCCGAGGAAGGGGATCGCGACGCCGACGATCGAGTCGTACCCGAGCGAGAGCGCCAGCGGGACGAAGATCAGGATGAAGGGGATGACCTCCTCGGACATGCCGAAGACCGAGCCGCCGAGCGAGAAGATCACCATCAGCACCGGGATCATCAGCTTCTCGAGCCGGGGATGCGCGGTGAGCGCGGCGGTGATCCTGCGGATCGAGAACTCGATCGTGCCGGTCGCCTGGATGACGTTGAACGCGCCGCCGATCAGGATCAGGAAGGCGATGATCAGCGCGCCGTCGAGGAAGCCGCGGATGGGCGCGATCATCAGCCATTGCGGACCGAGGTAGACCTTCTCGATCTGCTGGTACGTGCCGGGGACGGTGATCTGCCGCCCCTCCTGCTCGACGCGCTGGTAGGTCCCGGACGGGAGCAGCCAGGAGAGCGCGAGGACGAGCACGATCAGCGATCCGACGATCACCAGCGTGTGGGGCATGCGGAAGCTGCGCTCGGACGCGTTCGGCGCTTGAGTCATGCGGGGTTCGTCTCCGGGAGGGTCGCGGGGTGGTCGGATCAGGCGCGCAGCGACGCCAGCAGGTCGGCGAGCAGCGGGACGCGGCGCGCGAACGACTCGAGATCGAGCCACTCCTCGCGGGTGTGCATGCCGTCGCCGACCGGGCCGAGGCCGTCGATCACCGGGATCCGGGAGGGATCCGTCAGGTAGTTGGGAAACGAGATGCCGCCGCGGTCGGCCTCGACCTCGAGGCGGAATCCGCGCGCCGCGGCGAGCGACACGGTCCGCGCCACCAGCTCGGCTCCGGGGCCCCTGGGGTCGACCGGAGGCACCGCGAGGCCGGGCGTGAACGCGAGCTCGACCTCGTGCTCGGCGCCCACCTGGCGCGTCAGCTCGGCCAGCGCGGCGACGATCTCGCGGCCCTCGGCCGGCGAGAGATAGCGCGCCTCGCCTTCGGCCCGGGCGCGATCCGGCACGACGTTTCGCTGCCGCGAGGTTCCGAGCAGTCCGTGATTCGCCTCGAGCCGGTCCACGAAGTCCGCCGTGCCGCCGATCAGGCGGCCGACGTTGACCGTCGGCCCCCCCGCCGCGCGCGACAGTCCCGCCGCGCGCCGGCACCAGTCCGCCGCCGCGGCGAGCGCCGAGCGCCCCTGCCAGAAGGCGAGGCCCGAATGCGCCGCCCGGCCGGTCGCTTCCAGGCGCCACTCGGTCAGCCCGCGGCGGCCCGCGACCAGCGTCTCGGCGCCCGCGCGAGCCTCGCCGGGTTCGAGCACGAGCACCGCCCGCGCCCGCTCGCTCCACCGCCGCACCACCGGCTGCGCGATCTCGCCGCCGACCTCCTCGTCGGGCACCGCGAGCAGCAGCAGGTCGTCGGGCGGGGCCTCGCCGCGCGCCGCCAGCAGGTCGAGCGCGCCGACCAGCAGGGCCAGGCCACCCTTCATGTCGAGGGCGCCGGTGCCGACCAGTCGCCGACCCTCGATCCGCGGCTCGACGGCGGGCAGGACCGTGTCCATGTGCCCGACCAGCAGCAGCGGCCGCTCGTCGGCGCGCTCGCCGCCGGCCAGCAGGAGCGGCTGAAGCCGCCCGTCCGGTCCGGGCTCCTCCTCGATCCCGACCGCCAGGCCCCGCCGCCCGAGCTCGCCGCCGAGGCGCTCCGCCACCTGGCGCAGACCCTCGACGTTGCCGCTCTCCGACGAGATCCGGCAGAGCTCCAGGAGCAGCTCGACCGCCCCCTTCACCACCTCGGCGGAAGCCGCCGCACTCGGCTCGCTCATCGCTCCTCCCGCTCGCGAAAGTCTATCCCGGCAAGGCCCCGGAAACGCCCGCCGGGAACCGCGAAGCGATAGCATCTGCGCGCTACCGAACCGGAAGGGACCCATGCCCCAGAACCTCGCCGCCGCCGCCGCCGAGTCCGCCTACGTCCTCGACCTGATCTCGAAGAAGCAGCTCACCGCCGACGAGCGCCAGCGGGTGATCGACGAGTCGGTCCGCTACTGGACCGACCACGTCAACGAGGGCTTCCTGCAGTTCCGCAAGTCGGTCTCCACCGATTACACCGCGGTCGAATGGGAGGACGAAGGCGCCGTCTTCCGCGACATCCAGGGGCGCGAGTACATCGACATTCTCGGCGGTTACGGCATCTACGTGGTCGGCCACCGGCATCCGAAGGTCATGAAGGCGGTGCGCGACCAGCTCGACCGCCAGGCGATCCACTCCCAGGAGCTGATCGACCCGCTGCGCACCTATCTCGCGCACCTGGTCTCGCTGGTCACGCCCGGCGACCTCTCGATGGCCTTCTTCTCGAACTCGGGCACCGAGTCGATCGAGGGCTGCCTCAAGATGGCGATCCTGACCACCGGCCGCCACAAGCTGATCGGCACCGTCGGCGCCTTCCACGGCAAGAGCCTCGGCTCGCTCGGCGGCACCTCCAAGGCGGTCTTCCGCGAGCCCTTCCTGCCGCTGCTCAACTGGACCCATCTGCCCTGGGGCGACATCGACATCCTGGCGAAGATGATGAAGACCTTCGACTTCACCGGCGACCGGGTGGCCGCGGTGGTGATCGAGCCGATCCAGGGCGAGGGCGGCATCAACGTCGCCCCGCCCGGCTACCTCGCCGCGGCGCGCGAGCTCTGCGACCGCTACGGCGCGATGCTGGTCTTCGACGAGATCCAGTCCGGGATGGGGCGCTCGGGGAAGATGTTCGCCTGCGAGCACGACGGCGTCGTGCCCGACCTGATGGCCCTCGGCAAGGGCTTCGGCGGCGGCGTGATGCCGATCGGCGCGGTGGTCGGCACGCCGAAGACCTGGGAGCGCTACGTCGACAACCCGTTCCTCCACACCACCACCTTCGGCGGCAACCCGGTGGCCTGCGCCGCCGCGATCGCGACCCTCAACGTGCTGCTCGAGGAGGACCTGCCGCGGCAGGCCGGCGAGAAGGGGGACTACCTGCTCGGCCGGTTCGCCGAGCTCGGCGCCCGCTACCCCGCGCTGCTCAAGCTCTGGCGCGGCCGCGGCCTCATGCTCGGCCTCGAGTTCGCCGACGACGAGCTCGGCTACGCGGTGTCGAAGAACCTGTTCGCGCGCCAGATCCTGATCGGCGGCACCTACATCAACTCGCGCACGCTGCGCGTCGAGCCGCCGCTCACCATCTCCTATCCGCAGCTCGACCGCTTCGTCGCGGCGCTCGACGAGTCGCTGGCGGCCGTCTACCGGGAGCACCGCCTCGGCTGACGCGACGGCCGTCCGGAGCCCGCGCATGGAACCGGTCGAGCGGTCCTGCTTCTGGCTGGCCGACGTCGCCGGCGCGCCGGCCGCGCCGCCGCTCGAAGGTCCGACCGAGGCCGACGTGGCCGTCGTCGGCGGCGGCTTCACCGGGCTCTGGACCGCGCACTTCCTCAAGGAGCTCGAGCCGACGCTCGACGTCGTCCTGCTCGAGGCCGAGCGGATCGCCTACGGCGCGAGCGGCCGCAACGCCGGCATGGTGGGCGAGACCTTCGACCACTCCCATGCGCTGGCGATCTCCCACTTCGGCGTCGCCGAGGCGCGCCGGCTCGCCGCGCTCGCCCGCCGGAACCTCGACGAGATGGAGGCCTTCTGCGCCGCGCACGCGCCCGAGGCCGCGTTCGAGCGGAGCGGGCAGCTCGTCTTCGCGCTCGAGCCGCGCCACCTCGGGGAGCTGGCCGAGGCGAAGCGGGCGGCCGAGGAGGTGGGCATCGACGACTGGCGGCTGCTCGCCGCCGACGAAGCGCGCGCCGAGGTCGCCTCGCCGCTCTACCTGGGCGCCCTCCTCCACCCGCGGGCGGCGACCGTGCACCCGGCGCGGCTCGCCCTGGCGCTCCGGCGCGAAGCGCAGCGCGCGGGGGTCCGCGTCCACGAGTCGACGCCGGTCTCCGCCTGGCGCGCGCGGGGCGAGGGCATCGAGCTCGACACGCCGGCGGGCACGGTGCGCGCGCGCCGCGCCGTGCTGGCGACCAACGCCTGGTCGGCGGCGCTCGCGCCCGGGCTCGGACGGCGGTTCCTCGCGCTCTACGACTACGTCACCGCCAGCGAGCCGCTCGCCGACGGGGACCTCGAGGCGCTCGGCTGGCTCACCCGCCGCCGCGCGGTGACCGACGCGCGCGCCTTCTTCCACTACTACCGGCTGACGCCCGACCGGCGCATGGTCTGGGGCACGAGCGACGCCGTCTACCACCCCGGCGGCCGCGTCGGCCGCGACTGCGACCATTCCCCCGCCCACTACGCGGCGCTCGCCGCGAGCTTCCGGCGCCATTTCCCGCAGCTGCGTCCGCTCGAGTTCCCCTTCGCCTGGGGCGGGCCGATCTGTTCCACGACCCGCTTCACGCCCTTCTTCGGCGCCCTCGGCGGCGGCCGGCTGCTCTACGGGCTCGGCTACACCGGGCACGGCGTCGGAACCACGAGGGTGGCGGGCCGGATCCTCGCCCACCTGGCGCTCGAGAAGTCCTCGGACCTGCTCGAGCTCGCCCTGGTGCGCAAGCCGCCGCTCCCTTTCCCGCCCGGGCCGCTGCGCGGCTGGGCGGTCGGAAGGGTCACCCGGGCGCTGCGCCGGCTCGACCAGGGCGAGCCGCCCGGTTTCCTGCTGCGTCTGCTGGACCGTCTGGGGATCGGGCTGTCGAGCTGACGCCGGGCGTCGGTCAGAGACCCTCGGAGGCGTGCCTGTGCCCCCGGCGCCAGGTCAGCCAGGCCGGAATGACGACGATCGCGACCACCGCCGTCGCCAGCGTGCCGAGGATCGACACGACACCCATCGAGACCAGCCCCGGGTAGTGCGAGGTGGCGAGCGAGCCGAAGCCGACCACGGTGGTGAGCGCGGCCAGGAAGATGCCGCGCACCGTCTCCTCGACCGCCGCCTCGACGTTGCCGCCCGGCGCCGCCTCCTCCTCGTGGTACCGGTGGATGACGTGGATGCCGTAGTCGACGCCGATCCCGATGATCATGGTGATCACGAAGATGTTCATGAAGTTCATGTGGAGGTCGAGCACGACCATGGCGCCGACCATCCAGGTCACGCCGATCAGCAACGGCACCAGCGCGAGGATGGCGCTGCGCCAGCTCCGGAAGTCGACCCAGAGCAGCGCGACCACCAGCGCCAGGCCGATCAGGCCGGAGACCAGCGCGTCGCGGCGGATCTCGTAGCGCAGGCTGCGCGACAGGAAGTTCATGCCGGTCAGGCGCGCGCCCGGACCGACCCGTTCGGCGAGATCGAGGGCCGCCGGCGGCACCTCGCGCTTCGGCCGGCCGGGCAGGTTGTAGACCTGCACCAGGCTCATCCACCCGGACGGCGTCTGGCGCAGGTAGCGATCGAGCAGCGTCCGCCCCTGCGGCAGCGCGAGGATCGCGTCGCGGGTCAGCGGCCGGTCGATCGAGAGCATCCCGGCGAGCAGGTCGAGACCCGCCGCGAACGGCTCCGGTCGCAGCCCCTCCGCGGCCGCCGCCGCGTCGAACTCCGCCCGCACCCGCGCGGGATCGAGACGCCCGCCCGCCCGCTCCTTCGCCAGCCAGTCGATGGCCGCCCGCTGGCTCGCGACCGCCGGCATCACCGCGGTGACGGCGTCGAATCCGCCGAGCCGGCCCTCCGCGACCAGCTGCCGCGCCTCGATCGAGGCCCGGTCGGCCAGCGCCAGGACCCCGTCGAGGGTCGGCGCCTCGAGCACCAGCGACATCGACTCGAAGCCGGTTCCGAAGTGGCTCTTGATCTCCTCCAGGGCCAGGATGCCGCGGTTGCCCGGCGGCCGCAGCGCCTCGACGTTGTCGTCGAACTGGAGCCGGGGCAGGGCGAGGAGCGCGCCGGCGGTCACCAGCACGGTCGCCGCCAGCACCGTGCGCGGGCGCCGCATCGCGAAGTGCGCCGCCCGCTCGATGCCGAAGGCGAAGAGGTGGAGCGGCGGCTCGCGATCCCGCTTGCGGTGGTGCTCCTCGCTCCAGCCGATCATCGCCGGCACCAGGCAGAGGACGGCGATCAGGCAGAAGAGGATGCCGGTGCCGACGATCAGCCCCATCTGCCAGAGTCCGGTGAAATCGGTGATCAGGAACGCGAAGAAGGTCGCCGCCGTGGTCACCGCGCCGAGGATCACGCCGCGCGCGGTGGCGCCGCCCATCGAGGCCAGCGCCGTCTCGAACGGCGCGCCGCGCTGGCGCTCGTGCAGGTAGCGGCCGTAGAGCACGATCACGAAGTCGTCGCCCAGACCCACCAGCAGGGCCGCCACGCCCGCCGTGGTCGAGGCGAGCACGCCCACCGCGAGGGCGGCGAATCCGAAGGTGATGGCCAGACCGCAGGCGAGCGGCCAGAACACCAGCAGCAGGAGCGACGTGCGGCGATAGGCGAGGTAGAAGAGGCCGAGCACCCCGAGCAGCGAGGTGACGGCGTTGACGACGACGTCGCGCGCGATCAGCCCGGTGTCGTCGAGCGCGATCATGTAGCGGCCGCCGAAGAAGGTCTCGGGCGGCGCCGTGTCGGAGCCCTCGGCCAGCTCGGCCCACCCGGCGCGCTCGGCGTCGACCTCCCGGTTCATGACCTCGTGCAGGCGGAGGTTGAACTGGAGGTCCTGCGGGCTGGTCGTCGGCTTGCCCAGCACGAGCAGGAGGCGGTGATCGCGCGACAGGTAGCGGCCGCTCGTCCAGTCGATGGCGAGCGGCCCGCGCGAGCCGCCGACCCGGTCGAGGAAGACGTCGGCCACGCCCAGCGGGTCGAGCTTGATGAGCTCCTTCCAGGCCACGGCCTGGGGCGTCTCGAGCAGCCGGCGCAGATCCGCGGCCCGGCCGCGGATCGCCTCGGGTTCGAGCCGCGCGGCGAGGCGCGCGCGGCCTTCGTCGTCCAGGAAGAGCGCCGCGCGCGGCAGGAACTCCGAAAGCAGGTCCTCCGGCTCGCCGATCCGGTGCTCGACGGAGGTGAACAGGCCGCTCGCGTTCATCCGCTCGGCCAGGCGGTCGGCGAAGGCCTCGTACGGATCGAGCGGCGCCCCCTCGGGCACCCGCACGCCGACCACGAAGTACTCGCCCGAGCCGAAGCGGTCGACCGTCTCCCGGAAGAGCTGGACGTCCGGGTTCCTGGCCGGCAGCAGGCGCAACACGTCGGGGTCGAAGTGGAGCCGCGAGGCGGCGCCCAGCGAGAGCAGCAACACCGCCGCCGTGCCGGCGAAGACCCGCAGCGGGTGTCGCCCGGCGGCGAGGAAGAGCGCCTCGGTGGCGCGGCGCAGGTTCACGGCGCCGCGGCGGGCCCCGGACTCGACGCCTGGCCGATCAGGATCTTCCGGTAGCGCAGGAAGTACTCGACGCCCGAGAAGACCGTCACCACGAGGGCCACCCAGAGCGAAAGCGGAGCCAGATGGGAGAACTCGCCGAGCTGGTTGTGGATGATGGCCAGAGAGACGGCCACGATCTGGACGCCGGTCTTCAGCTTGCCCGCCCAGCCGGCGGCGATCACCACGCCCTCGGTGGCGGCGACGTTGCGCAGCGCGCTGACCGCGAATTCGCGCGCCAGGATCGCGGCCACCATCCAGGCCGGCGTGGCGGCCGGATTGAGCTCGACCAGCGAGATGAAGGCCGACGCCATCAGGATCTTGTCCGCCGCCGGGTCGAGCAGCTGACCGAGCTTGGTCACCTGCCGCAGACGCCGGGCGAGGAAGCCGTCGAGGAAGTCGGTGAGGGCGGCCGCCAGGAACAGCGCCAGCCCGTAGAACTCGCGGCCGTCGATCTTGGTGAACAACACCACGACCAGGATCGGCACGAGGAGGATGCGGCCGAGCGTGAGCAGGGTCGGCAGATTCAGCATGCGCTGCGGGGGCGCCAGCGGCCCGGGCTCAGCCGCCCAGTCCGGCCGTGGTCAGCCGGATCCGGTTGTTGGCGTCGCGCTGGATCCGCACCCGGCGGCCGTCCAGCTCTTCGCCGCCCGCGTCGCCGTCGAGCAGCCGGAAGATCTTGCGGACGTAGGCGCGCGTCTCGTCGTAGGGGGGGATCCCCGAGTGCTTGACCACCGCTTCCGGGCCGGCGTTGTAGGCGGCCAGCGCCAGCTCGAGGTCGCCGAAGCGATCGAGCATCTGGCGCAGGTAGGAAGTGCCGCCGCGCAGGTTCTGCTCGATGTCCCAGGGATCGTCGACCGCCAGCTGGGCGGCGGTGCCCGGCATCAGCTGCATGAGCCCGATCGCGCCCTTGTTCGAGAGCGCCCGGGGGTTGTAGCCGGACTCGACCTGGACGACCGCCTGCACCAGGCGCGGATCGAGGTCGCGATCGTAGGCGTGGTTCTCGATCAGCCGGAGCATCTCGCCGTCGGGCGGCTGCACGAGCCGCCCGGCGAGCCGGCGGGCGCGCGCCTCGCCCGGCTCGTTGACGAGCACTCTCGTGCCGTCGGCGCGGACCTCGATCTTCACCTCGCCGGCGAAGGCCGGCAGGGCGAGCAGGGCGCCGAGCGCCACGGCTAGACGGCTGGATCGCATCGGTCCGGGGCCATTCTACTCCCGGCCGCCGGCGAGGCCGGCGACCAGGTCCGGAACCCGGCCGAGCGCGTCCCCGAGCCGCTCCGGGTGCTTGCCGCCGGCCTGCGCGAAGTCGTCGCGCCCGCCGCCGGAGCCGCCGACCAGCGCGGCGATCTCCCGGACCAGGCGGCCGGCCGGCACCCTCGGGCGGAGATCCTCGGAGACGGTGACCACGAGCGCCACCTTGCCCTCCTCGCGCGTGCCGATCACCACGACGCCCGAGCCGAGCTTGTCGCGCAGGAGGTCGGCCAGGTTGCGCAGCTCGGCGGCCGGGGCCGGCGGCACTTCGCGGACCAGGACCCGGATGCCGGCGACCATCCGCTCGCCGGCGTCGGCCGCCGGGCCGCCCGCGGCGAGCTGAAGCCGGAGCTTCGCGAGCTCCTGGTCGCGCTCGCGCACGGCGCGGCGCAGCGCCTCGGCCTCGGCCGCCGCGCGCCCCGGCTCGGCGCCGAGCTCCTGCTCGACCTCGGCCAGCTGCGCGTCGCGGCGCCGCAGGTAGTCGATCGCCGCTTCACCGGTGAGCGCCTCGATGCGGCGCACGCCCGAGGCGACGCCCCGCTCGTGGCGGACCAGGAAGGGGCCGATCTCGCCGGTGTTGCGGACGTGGCAGCCGCCGCACAGCTCGAGCGAGAAACCGGGCACCTCGACCGTGCGCACCCGGTCGCCGTACTTCTCGCCGAACAGCGCCATCGCGCCGGCGGCGACCGCCTCGCGGTAGTCGCGCTCCGGCGTGATCCGGGTGTCGACCGCCCTGAGCACCCACTCGTCGACCCGCCGTTCGACCCGCTCGCGCTCCCCGGCGGTCATCGGCTTGCCGTACGTGAAGTCGAAGCGCAGGTGGTCGGGCGAGACCAGCGAGCCGGCCTGGCGGACCCCGGCGCCGAGCACCTCGCGCAGCGCGGCGTGCAGCAGATGCGTCGCGGTGTGGTTTCTCTGCGTCGGCAGCCGGTGTTCAGGAAAGACGAAAAGCTCCATAGAAGGGAACGGCTGGCGCAGCGCTCCCTCGAGGACTTCAACTTCGTGGAGGACGCGGCCGGAGCGGTCCTTCTGCGTGTCACGGACCGCTGCCTTGCCACCAGGCCAGCGCATTTCGCCCCGGTCGCCGACCTGGCCGCCGGACTCGGCGTAGAAGACGGTGCGATCCGTCACCACCAGACCGACCTCGCCCGCTCCGATCCCGGCGGACTCGCCCCACCCGGCCGCGGCCGCCTTCTCGGCCGCCTCGGGCGTCGCGTGCAGGCCACGGGCGGCAAGGACCTGAACCCCTTCTATGGAAAGCTTTTCGTAGCCCTCGAATCTGGTGGCGGCATGGCCCTCGAGCTCCTTCGCCAGCGACTCCTGCAGCTCGAGCTTCCACTTCTTGAGCGCGCCCGTGGCGGCGCGCGAGCGCTCGCGCTGCTCGGCCAGCGCAGACTCGAATCCCGGCTCGTCGAGACCGAAGCGCTCCTCTTCGGCGATCTCGCGGATGAGCTGGATCGGCAGGCCGTAGGTGTCGTAGAGGCGGAAGACCACCGGGCCGGACACCGCGCCCGAGCCCTCGCGCTTGGCGGCTTCGATCGCCTCCTGCACCTGCCGCGAGCCGACCGCAACGGTGGCGAGGAACTTCTCCTCCTCGGTGCGCACGGTCGACTCGGAGGCGGCCCGCGTGGCGGCGAGCTCGCCGTAGGCGCCCGCCATCGCCTCGTCGACCAGCGGCAGGAGCCGGCAGAGGAAGGGCTCCTCGAAGCCGAGCCGCATGCCGTGGCGCACGGCGCGGCGCAGCAGCCGGCGCAGCACGTACCCGCGTCCCTCGTTGGAGGGGATGACGCCGTCGGCCAGCAGGAAGGCCACCGCGCGCAGGTGGTCGGCGACCACGCGCATCGAGACGTCGTGCCCGGCGTCGGCGCCGTAGCGGATGCCGGCGAGCTCCGCCGCGCCCTCGAGGATGGGCCGGAACAGGTCGGTGTCGTAGTTCGAGTCGACCCCCGCCATCACCGCGGCGACGCGCTCGAGGCCGGCGCCGGTGTCGATCGACGGCTTCGGCAGTGGCGTCGTGCCGGCCGCGGAGCGCTCGAACTGCATGAAGACGAGGTTCCAGATCTCGAGATAGCGCCCCGAGTCGGTCCCTTCCTCCCACGCCACCTGCGGCAGATCCGGACGCCGGTCGACGTAGATCTCGCTGCACGGGCCGCAGGGGCCGGTCTCCCCCATCGCCCAGAAGTTGTCCTTTTCGCCGCAGCGCACGACCCGATCGGCGGGCAGGCCCGAGATTCGCCGCCAGAGATCGAAGGCCTCGTCGTCCTGCTCGAACACGGACGCGAAGAGATGCGCCTTCGGCAACCCCCAGACGCGCGTCACCAGGTCCCAGCCCCACTCGATCGCCTCTTCCTTGAAGTAGTCGCCGAACGAGAAGTTGCCGAGCATCTCGAAGAAGGTGTGGTGGCGCGGGCTGGGCCCGACGTTCTCGAGGTCGTTGTGCTTGCCCGAGACGCGCAGGCACTTCTGCACCGTCACCGCCCGGCGGAAGTCGGGCGCCGCGGCGCCGGTGAAGTAGTCCTTGAACTGGACCATGCCGGCGTTGGTGAACAGCAGCGTGGCATCCCCGTGGGGCACCAGCGGCGAGCTGGGCAGGGCGCGGTGGCCGCGCTCCGCGAAGAAATCCACGAAACTCCGCCGGATGTCGGCGCTCTTCATCGTACGTCTCGCTTTCCGGGTGTCGACTTCGGCTCGGGCGGCGCCGGACGGCCGCCGACGCCGATCACTCCTCGGCGGGCAGCGGGTCCCCGGCGTCGGCCGCGAACTCCTTCAAAACGCTGAAGATAACATGCCGCGCGAAGCCCTTGCGGTCGAGATGCCGCGCGAGCGCCGCGCCGTCGACGGCGCGCCCGCGCGCCCAGCGGGCCGCGGCGTCGCGGGCGCGGGCGAGCTCGGCCTCGGCATCGACTTCGCCGGCGACCCGCTCCACCGCCGCCACCGGCGCTCCCCGCCGCGCCAGCTCGCGGCCGACGCGGGCGCGGCCGAGACCCTTGCGGCCCGCGAGCTCGGCGGCGTAGGCCGTCGCCAGCCCCTCGTCGTCGAGGTAACCGAGCTCGGCCGCGCGCGCGAGCGCCGCTCCGACCTCGTCGCCCTCGAATCCCCGGGCGAGGAGCTTGCGGGCGAGCTCGGCGCGGAAGTGGGGGCGGCGCGCCAGCAGGTCCAGGGCGACGGCGAATGCGTCCCGGCGGCCGCTCCCGGGCTCCGCTCCCGCCCCCCGGCTCCTGGCCGCCATGACCCGCCTAGCCTCTCAGCTTTCGGACCATCCGGCGCAGCTTCGACCCCTCCTCGATCCGGCGTTCGACGTCGACGACGCTCGCCGGCAGCAGCAGGACGTTGCGACGCCGCAGCTCGAGCAGGAGCAGCTCCATCTGATCCGAACGGGTCTCCGGCTCGACGGCGAGCAGCCGGCGCAGGGTCGACCGGCCGTCGAAGCCCTCGAGAAAGGCGCGTTGCGCGGGCGCCAGGGCCGCGAGCTCGCGCTCGGCGGGCGCGCGGATCCATGCCGGGACCAGCGACTCGAAGGTCTCGACCGGCAGGATCGCCCGCTCGCGCCCGAGCAGCACGTCGTCCCCGTCGACTCCGAGCAGCACCTCGCGCAGGTCGAGCTCCCGGCTGTCAGCGTCGCGCGACCCGTCCACTCGCGCGATCGCCAGCACGCCGCCCTCGATCAGCCGCGAAACCGCCTCGAGGAAGGGGTACTGGACGCCGCCGGTGTGCTCGTAGAGGCGGCCCAACGAGGTCTCGGCGGCAACCAGTCCGGCGATGCGCCGGGCGTAGGGATCGAGATTCCGGTCGCGATGGTTGGGCCCCGGCTCGACGGTGACCGCGTCGTCGACCAGGACCTTGCGCAGCCGCGCCCATTCGTCGATCCAGCGCGTGCCCTCGAACACCAGCTCGGAGGGCTCGATCACCACTTCGAGCGTGCGCCGGACCGGTTCCCCCTCCTCGAAGTAGAAGACCCCGCGGCGCCAGAGGAAGAGGTCCTGGACCGACTCCCGGATCGCCTGTTCGAGCGCGCCGCGCAGCGTCTCGACCGGCAGCTGGCCGCTCTCGGCCAGGGCCTCGCCGAGGGCCCGCTTGCCGGCGCGCGCGCGCACCAGCGCCTCGATCACGGTCGCGGCGTCGAGCAGGCCGTGCGCGATCAGGTACTGTCCGAACAGCTCCTGCGGCTGGTTCGACCGGCAGTCCACCACGCGCCCCGCGCGCAGCGCGACGCGCTTCTCCCGCTTCGTGCGCCGCACCACGAGCGTGCCGTTGGCGCGCTCGTGCGCGGCCCACTGCAGGAGGTTGGCGGCCGGAAAGGCCGTGAGACGTCCGGTGAACTCCACGACGATCGGCGCCCTGTCGCGGCCCGGTCCGCGCCGCTCCGGCTAGCGCTTGGGTCCCTCGATGCGCTCGATCTCGAACGGCGAACCGGTGCCTTCGAAGCCCCCCACCCCCTCGAGCGACGACTCCATCTGCTCGCGGGCGGCGTCGGAGGTGAACTGCACGCCCTGCAGCTTGAGCTTGAACTCGTCCGGGTTGGAGGCGCGCTTCAGCGCCTCCTCGAGCGGTGATCAGCCCGGCCTTGTAGAGCTGGAAGAGCGACTGGTCGAAGGTCTGCATGCCGTACTGGCTGGTGCCGAGCGCGATCTGCTCGCGGATGTACTTGGTCTTCTCCTTGTTCTCGATGCAGTCCCTGATGTACGGCGTCGCGATCAGGACCTCCACGGCGGGCACGCGGCCCTGGCCGTCGGCGCGGGGCACCAGGCGCTGGCGATCACCGCCTTGAGGACGGTCGCGAGCTGGATGCGGATCTGCTTCTGGTGGTGCGGGCGGGAAGACCGAGATGATGCGGTTGATCGTCTCGGTGGCGTCGAGGGTGTGCAGGGTCGAGAAGACCAGGTGGCCGGTCTCGGCGGCGAGCAGCGCGGTCTCGATCGTCTCGTAGTCGCGCATCTCGCCGACCAGGATGACGTCGGGGTCCTGGCGCAGCGCCGAGCGCAGGGCGGTGGCGAAGCTGCGGGTGTCGACGTCGATCTCGCGCTGGTTGACGATGGACTTCTTGTCGCGGTGCAGGAACTCGATGGGGTCCTCGATGGTGACGATGTGCTCGGTGCGCGTGGCCGTTGATGTAGGTCGATCATGGCGGCCAGCGTGGTCGACTTGCCCGAGCCGGTGGTGCCGGTGCACAGCACCAGGCCGCGCTGCTCCTCGCAGATCTTCTCGAGCGACCGGCGGCAGCATCAGCTCGCGGATGGTGAGGATGCGGCCCGGGATGACGCGCAGCACCAGGCCGACGGTGCCGCGCTGCTGGAAGATGTTGCAGCGGAAGCGGCCGAGGCCGGGCACCGAGTAGGCGATGTCGATCTCGAACTCCTCCTTGAAGCGCTGCTTCTGGCGGGCGTTCATCATGGAGAACGCCATCGCGATGGTGTCCTCCTGCATCAGCCGCTTGAGCTCGGCGAGCGGGATGAGCTGGCCGTCGATGCGGATCACCGGATGGGAGCCGACCTTGAGGTGGAGGTCGGAGGCCTTGCGCTCGACGGCGATCTTCAGCAGGTCGTTGACATTCATGGCGCGCTCCCTTGGCGCCGCGGCGGCTCAGGTACCGGCGCGGCGACCGTCGCCGGCACCGACGTGAGCCAGCCGTAGCGGTCCTCGACGCGGCCGTGGGTGATGTCCAGGAACTCGGTCATCAACCGCCGGGTGACCGGTCCGGGGGTCGCTTCGCCCACCGTGACACGGTCGACGGATCGGATCGGCGTCACCTCCACCGCGGTGCCCGTGAAGAAGGCCTCGTCGCAGGTGTAGAGCATGCCGCGCGGGATGGCCTCGCGGCGGACGTCGATGCCCACCTCCTCGGCGAGCGTCATGATCGACTCGCGGGTGATCCCCGGCAGGATCGACGAGGATACCGGCGGCGTGTAGACCGAGCCGTCCTGGACCACGAAGATGTTCTCGCCCGAGCCCTCCGAGACGTAGCCGTTGCTGTCGAGCGCGATGCCCTCGGCGTAGCCGTTGGCGATCGCCTCCATCTTGATGAGCTGCGAATTGAGGTAGTTGGCGGTCGCCTTGGCGAGCGCCGGCGAGCTGCCGAGGCCCGAGCGACGCCAGCTCGAAACGCAGGCGTCGACGCCCTTCTCGATCGCGTCGTCGCCGAGATAGCGCCCCCAGGTCCAGACCGCGATCGCCACCTCGACCGGGCTCTTGAGCGGGTTGATGCCGACCTGGCCGAAGCCGCGGAAGACGATCGGCCGGATGTAGCACTCCTCCAGCCCGTTGCCGCGGATGGCGTCGAAGCAGGCCTGGGTCATCTCCTCGCGGCTGAAGGGGATGTCCATCCGGTAGACCTTGCAGGAGTTCTCGAGGCGCTTGAGGTGCTCCTGCAGGCGGAAGATGGCGGGCCCCTGCGGCGTGCGGTAGCAGCGGATGCCTTCGAACAGGCCGGAGCCGTAGTGGAGCGCGTGCGCCATGACGTGCACGGTCGCCTTCTCGAACTCCACCAGCTGGCCGTTCATCCAGACGTACCGGATGCCGTCGAACGGGCTCGTCTGCGTCATTCCGCCTCCTTCCCGAAGTCGTTTTCGATGCTAATCCCCACCCCGGGGGGTGTCAACGAGACCCGCCCCGGCGCGCCGGTTGCTAGACTCCCGCGCGATGCCGGAAACGAACGCCATGCCGCCCCCCGCGACGATGGAGATCCCGCTCGACCGGATCCGCGAGCTCCTGCGGCGCCACGCGCCGTCGTTCTGGCGCGACCAGCCGATGCCCGAGGAGCTCCGCCTCGACGACGCCGGCATCGGCCTCGACTCGATCGGACTGGTCGAGCTGCTGCTCGCCTGCGAGCGCGAGCTGGGGATCCGCCTTCCGCCCGATCTCCTCGTCGAAGCCGACATGACGGTCGGACGCCTCCACGCGAAGCTCAACGCGACCGTCCGGCCGGCGCGCGGATGACCCTCGCCGCGCGCGGCGCGGAGCGCGGTCATCTCCGTCGCGGGCGCGCCGGCTTCGATGCCCTCGAGATCCGCCTGGCCGGGTCCCGGCTCGACGCGCGCCGCGCGCTCGCCGTGGCGCGCATGCTCGGCGCCGCGCGCGGCTTCCTCTCCGGCCGGTGGCCCGCCGCGCGCGAGGTGGCGGCGTTGTTCGGCACCGGCCCGCTCGCCAGCCGGACGATCGCGCTCCGGATCGCCAGCCGGGAGGCGTGTCACCGGCTGGTGATCCGGCGCTGCGAGGGCCGGCCGCTCGCGCCCTTCGCGCCGGTCGTCCGCTGGCGCGACCCGGCCGCGGCCGCCGCGCTCGCTCCGCCGAGGATCCTGATCACCGCGCACATCGGCGCCCTGCACCTGCTTCCGCTCGCGATGGACGCTCTCGCGGGACCGCGCACCGTCCTGCGCTGGTCGCAGATCCACGAACCCGCCGACCGCGAGCGGAACGCGCACGTCGAAGGGGGGCTCGGCCGCCGCGCGCAGGCGCTGCTCGACGCGGCCGCCGAGCTGCGCGCCGGCGGTTTCGTCTCCACGACGGTCGACGGCGGCTTCGGCGCGGCGCGGACCTTCGAGGTCCTCGGCCGGAAGCTCGAGCTGGGCCTGGGCGGATTCGCGCTCGCCGGCTGGACCGGCGCCGGCATCGTGCCGGTGGCGGCGCTCTGGGAGGGGGCGGGAGTGGTCTGCGAGCTCGGCGATCCCCTCGCCGGGCCGGCCGAGGCCGCGCGCTGGCTCGAGGATCTGCTCCGCCGCCGCCCGGGGCAGATCAGCCTCGGCTTGCTGCGCCACCTGCTATTCGGCCCAGCCGTCGGCGCGGCCGCACAGGATCCGGCCGCTCTCGAGCTCCCCGGCCGCGAGTAGCCGGCGCAGCTCGGTGTGGCGGAGCTTGCCGTTGTCGGTGCGCGGCAGCGTGCCGGGCGCCACGACCAGGACTTCGCCCGGCAGGATGCCGAGCGCGCGACGCACCGACTCGGCCACGGCCCGCGCGAGGTCCGCGGGGACTCCGGCGGCGCCCGCCGCGAGCTCGACGACCAGGACCGGGAGCTCTTCGCCGCGGGCCCGGTCGCGCAGCGCAACCGCCGCCGAGGCGACAATGCCGGGGACCTCGATCGCGGCGTCTTCGAGCTCGCGCGGCGCGTAGGTCGCGCCGCCGTGCTTGAGCAGGTTGCGGCGCCGGCCGAGCACGTAGAGCTCGCCGTGCGCGCCGAGCCGCCCCCAGTCGCCGGTCGTCAGCCACCCGTCGCGCAGCACGCCCGTGTCCGGCCCGGCAGATTCGAAGTAGCCGGAGAAGAGACTCGCGCTCCGCACCAGGATCTCGCCCGGCGCCCCGGCGGCGCATTCGGCGCCGGCGGCGTCGACCAGGCGCAGCTCGAAACCCGGCAGCGGATGGCCGCAGGAGACGTTGCCCGTGGCATCGACCTCGAGCGGCTCCCCGGGCGCCACGGCCGTCACGGCGAGCGTCGCCTCCGACAGCCCGTAGGCGGGACGCACGACGCCCGGCAGGTCGAATCTCGATTCGAAGGCACGGATCGTCGCGAGCCGCACGGGCTCGCCGCCGGTGACGACGAGACGGAGCGAGCCGAGATCGAGCGGGCGGTCGCCGACCATCCGGACCGCCGTGCGCAGCGCGAAGTCGGGTGCCGAGGTGAAGGTGCCCCGCACCCGTGCCACGGTCTCCAGCCACTCCCCGAGCCGCCCCACCTCCGGCGGCACCAGGTGGGCCACCACGCCGGTCAGGATCGGCTGGAGGACGAAGCGGACCAGGCCCATCACGTGCCAGGGCGGGACCCAGCCGACCAGGACGTCGCCCGCCCCGCTGTCGAACGCTCCCGCGATGCTCCGGCGCCAGGCGGCGATCGCGCGGTGCGAGAGCTGGGCGAAGCGGGGTTCGCCGGTCGTTCCGGAGGTGAGCTGGAGGAAGGCCGGCGCCTCGGGATCGACCTCGACGAGCCGGAGGTTTCCGGCGGGAGCCGACGTGGCGAGCAGCCGCTCGAGCGACGCGACTTCGAAGCCGGCGCCCGCCGCCGCGAGCTCCTCGCGGCGCGCCTCCGACGTCAGCAGCAGGGCGGGCAGTCCGCGCTCCGCGCGGCGCGTCGCGGTGCGGGCGTGGAGCGCCGCCGGGATCGCGAACGGCACCGCCCCGGCGAGCGTCACCCCGGCGAAGCCGCGCACGAAGGGCAGGCCGGCGGGCAGGACCAGGGCGACGCGCGCCCCGGGCGCGACGCCCTTCGCGCGGAGGCCGGCGGAGATCCGCGTCGCGTCGGCGAGAAGCTCGCCACAGGTCAGGACGGCGTCGCCGCAGACGAAAGCCGGCGCGTCGGGCCGGGCGCGGCCGCGCTCGACGAGCGCGGCGCAGGTCGCGGATGCCGCCATCAAGGCCGACGGCCGCCGGCGAGGACGATGCCCGCCGCCACGATCGCCGCGGTCTCGACGCGCAGCGCGCGCTCGCCGAGCGACCAGGTTTCGGCGCCGGCCGCCGCGAATCGCGCCCGCTCGGCGTCGGTCCAGCCCCCTTCGGGGCCGATCAGCAGCGCGAGGTCGCGCCGCTTCACCTGGCGTCGACGCCGATGACACAGAAGAAGAAGCAAAAGCTCCAGAGAAGGGGTTGGTCCCTCCGGCGTCGAGGACGACGACCCTCGTCCCGGAGCGACTCAGGTGTTCGAGGGCCGTTGGCATCGACTCTTCGTTGGCGATCTCGGGCACGCGCGCGCGGCCGCACTGCTCGACTGCGGCGACGGCGATCCGGGTCAGGCGCTCGAGCTGGGGCGCGGCGAAGGTGCGCGCCGCGCGCTCGGTCGCCAGGAAGCGGACGGCGACGACGCCGACCTCCGTCACCTTCTCGACCAGCCAGGCGGCGCGCTCGGGCTTGGGCGGGGCGGTCCAGATCTCGACGCGAAGGGCCGGCTCGTTCGTCGGCGCTTCGTCGCCCAGGCGCGCGAGCGCGTCCTTCTTCGAGATCGACGCAAGCTCGGCGAAGCGGGCGCGGCCGGCGCCGTCGGTCAGTCGAAGCGCATCGCCGACTGTCAGACGCTTGACCCGCACCAGGTGGTGGTAGGCGTCGCCCTCGATCCGGAAAGTCCCGCCGTCGAGCGCCGCCGGCGGCACCAGCAGCGTGGTCGCGGCCGGTCCGTCGGCCGTCATGGCCCGAGCTCGGCGGCGAAGGCGATCCACTCCGCCGCGGTCCGCTCGCCGGTCACCCGGAAGCCGTGCCGCGCCAGTTGCGCCCGCGCCGCGGCCCCCTCCTCGGCGAGGATCCCGGAAAAGAGCGCCCGTCCGCCGGGGACCATGGCGAGCCGAAGGCAATCGAGCTCCGGTCCGATCTCCGCGGGAATGACATTGACCAGCGCGAGATCGAAAAGCCGGCCTTTCCCTTCTATGGAAAGAGCGCCGAGCGAGCCACAGAAGACGGGCACTCGCCGCAGCCCGTTCATTCGCCGGTACTGATCACAGAGCAGCGCCGCCGCCGGATCGAGGTCGAAGGCGACGACGTCGCGCGCGCCGAGCAGCTGCGCCGCGAAAGCGAGGATGCCGGTGCCGCAGCCGACGTCGAGGACGCGCGCGCCGGCGCAGCCGGACTGTTCGAGCAGTTCGATCGCCAGCCGGGTCGACTCGTGGCTGCCGACGCCGAACGCCGTGCGGGCCGGCAGGCGGAGCAGGAAGCGGT
The DNA here is from genome assembly GCA_963803995.1 of uncultured Acidobacteriota bacterium. GTDB lineage: Bacteria > Acidobacteriota > Thermoanaerobaculia > Multivoradales > JAGPDF01 > JACTMI01. The sequence goes on along the minus strand of CAWDOT010000014.1, from coordinate 89,211 downwards.
CGCCCGGATCCGGCGCCGCGCCCGCCTCCTCCGGCTCGCGTGGGTCGATCAGGAAGCGGGCGCCGACCTCGATCGGGTCGGCGTGGGCGCGCCAGGCGGCGAGCCAGTCTCCTGCTTCGACCTCCTCGAGCGGGCCGGCGTCGGCGCCCGGACACCAGGCAGCGAGCGTCGCGAGCGCCGCCTCGTCCGGCGCGGTCTCCGCGGCGAAGAAGAGCCAGGCGGCCGCGGAGCCCGCCGCGCCCTCGGCCTGCTCCCAGACGAGTCCCTGGCCACCGTGCGCCCAGAGCCAGGCCGAAAGCGTCTCCTCCTGCTCGGGCGTGACGGCGACGCGCAGGCGGAGCGTCCCGCTCATCCGCCGAACAGGTCCTTGACGCGGTCGAGCACGCCGCGCCCCTCCTTGACCGGCCGCGCCTCGAGCTCGGCGAGACGGCGCAACAGCTCGCGGCGCTCGTCGTCGATCTCGCCCGGCTTCGGAATGTGGATCGCCGCTTCGACGACATGGTCGCCCCGGCCGCTGCCGCCCAGCTTCGGAATGCCCTTGCCACGCAGCCGGAACTGGCGGCCGGACTGCGTGCCGGGCGGGATCTCCAGCCGCTCGCGGCCGTGGAGCGTCTCGACTTCGATCTCCGCGCCCAGCACGGCCTGCGCGTACCCGATCTCCTCGACGGTCAGCACGTGCGGCCCTTCGCGGTGGTAGCGATCGTGGCCGGCGACTTCGAGCACCACGTAGAGATCGCCGGTGCGCCCGCCGCGGCGGCCGTGCTCGCCCTCGCCGGTCAGGCGCAGGCGCGCGCCAGTGTCGACGCCGGGGGGGATCCGCACCTCGAGGCTGCGCTGGCGCTCGACCAGCCCCTGCCCGCGGCACTCCTCGCACGGCTTCTCCACCGTCGTGCCTTCGCCCTGGCACTGCGGACAGGTGCGCGCCACGGTGAAGAAGCCCTGGCTGAACCGGATCTGACCCCGCCCGGAGCAGGCCCGGCAGGAGACCCGCCCGGCGCCCGCCGCGGCGCCGCTGCCCGAGCAGGTCCCGCAGGTCTCGAGGCGCGGGATCTCGATCGTCCGGTCGGCGCCGAACGCCGCCTCCTCGAAGGTGATCTCGAGGTCGTAGCGCAGGTCCGCTCCCGGCGCCGCGCCGCCCGGCCGCGTCCGCCCGCCGAAGCCGAACAGGTCGCCCAGGATGTCCGAGAAGTCGCCGAACACGGAGGGGTCGAAGCCGCCGCCGCCCGCGAAGGGGCTCGGCCCGGTCTGGCCGAAGCGGTCGTAGCGCGCGCGCTTCTCCGGGTCGGAGAGCACGGCGTAGGCCTCGGCCGCCGCCTTGAAGCGTTCCTCGGCCCCGTGATCACCCGGGTTCTTGTCCGGGTGGTACTGGAGCGCGAGCTTCCGATAGGCGCTCTTGATCTGCTGCGCGCTCGCGTCGCGAGCGACTCCCAGCAGCTCGTAATAGTCACGAGTCGGCGAAGCGGCCATCGTCTCAGGATTTCGGCGGAGCTTCCGACCCGGCGGCGAGGTCGCCGTCGCCCGCCTTGGACAACATCATCTCGGAGAGGTGGCGCGAGATCGAGTTGAGGTCGAAGAGCGCCGTCTCGAGATCGGCGCGCAGGTCGCTGCCGAGCGCGACCCGCGAGCGGACCAGCGTCTCGGAGATCTTCCTGCGGTCCTTCTCGGCGAGCGTCGAGCGGAACTGGTTGAAGACCTTCTCGTTGGTGTAGACGAGGCCTTCGATGCGGTTCTTCAGGCGGCGCAGCTCGCGCTTGACCGCGTCCTGCTGGGCGAAGTGATCGGCCTCCTGCACCAGACGGTCGATCTCCTCCTTCGACAGTCCGCCCGCCGGGTTGATCTGGATGGTCTGCGACTGGTTGGTGGCGATGTCGCGCGCCGACACGGAGACGATGCCGTTCGAGTCGATCGCGAACGTCACCTCGATCTGCGGCACGCCGCGCGGCGCGGGCGGGATGCCGACCAGCTCGAAACGGCCGAGCGAGCGGTTCTCGTTCGCGATCTCGCGCTCGCCCTGCAGGACGTGGATCTCGACCGTGTCCTGGTTGTCGACGACGGTGGTGAAGATCTGCGTGTTCTTGGTCGGGATCGTCGCGTTGCGCTCGATCAGCTTGACGAACAGCCCGCCGTGGGTCTCGATGCCGAGCGAGAGCGGCGTCACGTCGAGCAGCACGAGGTCCTTGATGTCGCCGCGGATGATGCCGCCCTGGATCGCGGCGCCGATCGCGACCACCTCGTCGGGATTGATGTCGCGGTTGGGGGCGCGGCCGAAGATCCGCTCGACCGTCCGGGCGACGAGCGGCGTGCGCGTCTGCCCGCCCACCAGCAGGACTTCGTCGATCTCCTCCGGCGACATGCCGGCCTGGTCGATGGCGTCGCGGCACGGGCCCTCGGTGCGCGCCACCAGCTCGGCCACCAGTTCCTCGAAGTGCGTGCGCGAGAGCACGCGCGACAGGTGGCGCGGGCCGCTGTCGTCGGCGGAGATGAAGGGCAGGTTGATCGCCGCCTCGACCGCCGAGGAGAGCTCGCACTTGGCGCGCTCCCCCGCCTCCTTGAGGCGCTGCAGGGCCATGCGGTCGGCGCGCAGGTCGATGGTCGTCTCGGTGCGGAACTCGGAGATCAGCCAGTCGATGATCAGCTGGTCGAAGTCCTCGCCACCGAGGTAGGTGTCGCCGGCCGTCGACTTGACCTCGAAAATGCCCTCGGAGAGCTCGAGGATCGAGATGTCGAAGGTGCCGCCGCCCAGGTCGTAGACCGCGATGCGCTTGCGGCCCTGGACGCGGTCGAGCCCGTAGGCCAGCGCCGCCGCGGTCGGCTCGTTGAGGATGCGCAGGACCTCGAGGCCGGCGATGCGGCCGGCGTCCTTGGTGGCCTGGCGCTGGGAGTCGTCGAAGTACGCCGGCACGGTGATGATCGCCTCGCGCACCGGCTCGCCGAGCACCTCCTCGGAGAACGCCTTGAGCTCGCGCAGCACGAAGGCCGAGATCTCCTCCGGGCTGTGCTGGCGGTCGCGGATCTGGATCTTGACGTCGCCGTTGGGGGCCTCGACCAGCGCGTAGGGCAGGAGGTCGCGGGCGCGCTGGACGTTCGGGTCCTCGAACTTCCGTCCGATCAGCCGCTTGACCGCGAACACCGTCTGCTGCGGGTTGGTGATCGCCTGGCGCTTGGCGATCTGCCCGACCAGACGGTCGCCGTCCGGAGTGAAGGCGACGATCGACGGCGTGGTGCGGCTGCCGTCGCGGTTGGCGAGCACCCGCGGCGAGAAGGCCTCGACCACCGCCACGCAGCTGTTGGTCGTACCGAGGTCGATGCCGATGATCTTGCTCACGCGCCCTCCCCCCCCGGCGACTCGTCCCCGGCGCCCTCCGCGGGCACCGCGACGCGCACCATCGCGGGCCGCAGCAGGCGGTCGTGCAACCAGTAGCCGCGCTGCAGCTCGGCGACCACCGTCGGTGCCGCGACCGCCTCCGATTCCTCGCTCATCACCGCTTCGTGCATGCGCGGGTCGAAGCGCTCGCCCACCGCCGCGACTTCCGCGAGTCCGAACCGCCGCAGCGTCTCGCCGAGCTGGCGCGCGATCATCTCGACGCCCTTGCGCAGGTCCTCGAGGCCGCCCTGGGCGACCATCGCGCGCTCCAGGTTGTCCACCACCGGCAGCAGCGTCCGCAACGGCTCGGCGAGCGCGTAGCGCAGCAGCTCCTCGCGCTCGCGGTCGTTGCGCTTGCGGTAGTTGTCGAAATCGGCGCGCAGCCGCAGGTAGCGGTCCTCGGCGGCCTGGAGCGCGGCGCGCAGCCGCGCGACCTCGTCGGGCGCGGCGGCGGGCGCGGCGGCCGGTCCGGGCTCGACGACGACCGCGTCGGCGTCCGCCTCGCCCTCGAAACCGAGGATCTCGATGTCCCCCGTCTCGGCGTCGGCGATGCCGGTGTCGTCGCCCGGCTCGTCCTCGAATCGACCGCCACGCTCGTCCATCGGTTCCTCTCTCTTCACCGCGACGCGCTCTCGACCAGGGCGCGCGACAGCGACTCGCCCAGAAAATCGACCAGCGGGATGATGCGATCGTAGGGCATGCGCGCCGGTCCGAGAATGCCCAGCGTACCGCGCGCCGGCCCCTCGGCGCCGAACGGGCGGGCGACCAGCGACAGGCCGAGGTCGGAGGTGACCTGGTCGTCCTCGCCGATGGTGACCCGCACGCCGTTGCCGTCCAGGCACTGGTTGAGCAGCGCGACCAGGCGCTGCCGCTCGGCGAAGGCGTCGAGCAGCCGGCGCACGCAGTCGACGTCGGACAGCTCGCGCTGCGCGACGGCGTGCGCCGTGCCCTCGACCCGCAGCTCGGGGCGGCCGACCGGCTCGAAGCCGATGCTGGCGAGCGCGATCGCCCGGGCGAGCAGCCGGTCGACCTCGCCGCGCTCCTCGTGCATGAGGGCGAGCAGCCGCTCGCGCACCGAGCGCAGGCTGACGCCCCGGAAGTTCTCGGTGAGGTAGTTGGAGATCCGCACCAGCTCCTCCCGCGACAGCTCCTCGGGCGACTCGATCAGCTTGTTCTCGACGAAGCCGCTCTTCGACACCACGACGCAGAGCACGCGGCGGCCCGACAGCGGCACGAAGTCGACCGCCTCGAGGACGCTGTCGCCGATCGCCGGGGTGACCAGGATCCCGATCTGGCCGGAGAGCTCGGAGAGGAGCTGGGCCGTCGTGTCGATCAGCCGCTCGGCGTCCGCGCTCGAACCCGAGAGCCCGCTCTCGATGCGCCGCCGCTCCTCGTCGGGCACGCCGCGCGGTTCCATCAGCGAGCCGATGTAGAGGTGATAACCGACCCGGCTGGGGACGCGTCCGGCGGAGGTGTGCGGCTGCTCGAGGTAGCCCCAGTCCTCGAGGTCGGCCATGACGTTGCGGATAGTGGCCGCCGAGACGCCGTGGCGGGAGTGGCGGGCGACGGCGCGCGAGCTGACCGGATCGCCGGACAGAATGTAGGTGTGAACGACGTCCTTGAGGATCTCGCGATCCCGTGGAGTGAGCTCGACAGGCGTGCGGGGCGGCGTCATCTGCGTAAGCCCTGCCCGGGGCGCTGCCGCCGCGCCCGACTCCCCGCGGCCGACGTTGCGCCGGGCTCGTAAGCGAGCCTATCTTAGCGCAGTGAGCGCTTCCGCCCCGCCACTCGCCGGACTCCGTTTCGCGCTCGTCGGCCCCGGCCGCGTGGGCGCCAGCCTGGCGGTCTGGGCGGCCGCCGCGGGGGCGCGCGCGGTGGCGATCGCCGGGCGGCCCGGCTCGCCGGCCGCGGCCCGCCTCGCCATCCGGCTCGAGGCGCGCGCGGTCGAGCTCGACGCGCTCGACTCGCAGCGCTGCGATCTGCTGCTGCTGGCGCTGCCGGACGCGGGGCTCGCCGCCGCCGCCGGCCGCCTGGCGGCGCGCGCCCAGGCGGCCGTCGCGCTGCACACCGCCGGGGCGCTCGGCGCCTCGGTGCTCGCGCCGCTCGCGGCCGCCGGTTCGGCCGTCGGCAGCTTTCATCCGCTGCGCGCCTTTCCGGCCCCCGAACCGGAGCTCGCGGCCGCGCGCGGCACCTTCTTCGCCCTCGACGGCGACCCGGCGGCCCGCGCGCTCGGCGCGCGCCTGGCGGCGGCCTTCGACGCCCGCTGCGGCGAGGTGCCCGAATCCGCGCGGTTCCTCTACCACTTCGCCGCGACGCTCGCCGCCGGCGGCCTCGCGACGCTGGTCGCCGCCGCTTTCGATCTGGCCGAGCGCGCCGGGGTCCCGTCCGCGGCGCGCTCGGGCTATGCGGCGCTCGCCCGCGGCGCGCTCGAGGCGGCGCTCGCCGCCGACGATCCCGCCGACGCGATCACCGGACCGGCCGCGCGGGGCGACATCGCCACGATCGACGGGCACCTCGGGGCGCTGGCCGCGGCGGCGCCCGAGCTCCTGCCGCTCGCCGTCGCGCTCGCCCGCGAGACGCTGCGCCAGCGCGCGCGGCGGGCGCCGCCCGGCCCGGCCCAGGACGCGCTCGCGGAGCGCCTCTCGAGGCCCGATCTCCTTGACCGCACGAGAGATCGGGTGCTAACTTCGCCGCTCAAGTCCCGGGGCTGAGGAATGGTCTTCTTCAACTACAGCACCATGCAGATGGCGGCCAAGGTGGTGTACTACGGCCCCGGTCTGTGCGGCAAGACGACCAACCTCTCGTACATCTACGGCCACACCGCGAACGACAGCCGCGGCGAGATGGTCTCGCTCGAGACCGAGACCGATCGCACCCTGTTCTTCGACCTCCTGCCCATCGACGTCGGTTCGATCGCCGGTTTCAACACCCGCATCCAGCTCTACACCGTCCCCGGGCAGGTCTTCTACAACACCACCCGCAAGCTGGTGCTCAAGGGCGTCGACGGCGTGGTCTTCGTCGCCGACTCGCAGCGGCCGATGCTGTCGGCGAACATCGAGTCGCTGCGCAATCTCGAGGAGAACCTCGGCGAGATGGGGTTGTCGCTCGAGACCCTGCCGATCGTCATCCAGTACAACAAGCGCGACCTGCCCGACGTCCTGCCGGTCGACGAGCTCAACCGCGCCGTGAACCCGCGCGGCTGGCCCCACTTCGAGGCGTCGGCGGTCACCGGGCAGGGCGTGTTCGAGACCCTCAAGGGGATCTCGAAGCTGACGCTCATCACCCTCAAGAAGCGCCTGACCAAGATGTCGAGCGACTCGCCGCGGCCGGCCGCTGGCATTCCGCGCGCCGCGGCGCCCGCGGTCGCCGCAGCGCCGCGGCCCGCGCCGACGCCCGCGCCCGCGCCGCGGCCGACGCCGAGCCTGCCCACGGCCCGGACCGGCGCCGTCCCCGTGCCGGGCAGGGCGAAGTCGAGCCAGGTCGACGTGCTGGCCGAGCTCGAGAAGATCCGCAAGCAGGCGCTCTCCGGGACGGCCGACTCGCCGGCCGCCCGTCCCGCGCCTCCGCCCCCGGCGCCGGTCCACCGCCCCGTTCCCCCGGCGCCGCCCCACCCGGCGGCCGCCCGCGCGGCGACCAACGGCAAGGGCGAGATCCACCGCTCGGTCGAGCTCACCCTCAAGCGCTCGGAGTACCAGCGCGCCCGCCGCTTCCTGCTCAACCTGCGGGTCGAGGACGGCGACCACCGGGTGGTCGACGCCATCAAGGACCTGCCGATCGAGATCACCGAGGCGGGCCAGCTCGAGAAGGTCCTGCTGCAGCTCAACGTCGCCCTCAAGCCCAAGGACTGATCGACCGGAGCGGCGCAGCGGACTGGTAGAGTCCGGGCCATGCGCTGCCCGTTCTGTGCCGCGGTCGAGGATCGCGTCGTCGACTCGCGCGAGAGCCGCGACAGCGGGACCATCCGCCGCCGGCGCGAGTGCCTCACCTGCGGTCGCCGCTTCACCACCTACGAGAAGGTCGAGGAGATCGCCTACAAGGTGGTCAAGAACGACGGCTCGCGCCAGGACTTCGACCGCACCAAGCTCCTGCGCGGCCTCGAGAAGGCCTGCGAGAAACGGCCCGTCGCGCCGCTCCAGCTCGCCGAGATCGCCGACGGCGCCGAAAACCTGCTCGCCGAGCGCGAGGACCGCGAGATCTCGACCCGCGACCTCGGCGCCTACGTGATGCAGCGGCTGTCGGAGCTCGACCAGGTCGCCTACGTCCGCTTCGCCTCGGTCTACCGGCGCTTCGAGGACGTCGGCGAGTTCATGGAGGAGCTCAAGCACCTCCTGCAGACCCAGAAACCCAAGAAGAAGAAGGGGCGCCGGTGACCGGCGGGGCGCGCGTGCGCGAGATCGCCCCCGAGGAGGTCCCCAAGCTCCCCGACCTCCTGCCCGTCCTGCCGCTCAAGGACGCGGTGCTCTACCCGTTCATCATCGTGCCGCTCTCGGTCGGCCGCGAGAGCAGCATCCATGCGGTGGACGAGGCGCTCTCGGAGCACCGCCTCGTCGCGCTGGTCGCCCAGCGCGATCCGTCGATCGACGAGCCCGGGGCCGACGATCTCCACCCGGTCGGCACCGCCGCCGCGATCATGCGCATGCTGAAGCTGCCCGACGGCCGGATCCGGATCCTCGCCCAGGGCATCGCGCGCGTGCGCATCGGCCACGTTTCGCAGGCCGAGCCCTTCCTGCAGGCGCGGATCGAGCGCATCCTCGAGGCGCCGGTTCCCGAGCCCACGCTCGAGACGCAGGCGCTGGTGCGCTCCGCCAAGGAGGCGATGGACAAGGTCGTGGCGCTCGGCAAGGGGGTCTCTCCCGAGGTGCTGGTGCTGATCGCCAACCTCGAGGACCCCGGCCGGCTGGCCGACCTGATCGCCTCGAACCTCGAGCTCACGCTCGACGACGCCCAGGCCGTGCTCGAGGAGCTCGACCCGATCAGCCGCCTACGCAAGGTCGCCGAGCACATGCACCGCGAGATCCAGCTGCTCACCATGCAGCAGGAGATCTCGTCGCAGGCGCGCGGCGAGATGGACCGGAGCCAGCGCGAGTACTTCCTGCGCCAGCAGCTGCGCGCCATCCAGCAGGAGCTCGGCGAGGGCGACGACCTCGCCGAGGAGATCGAGCGCTACCGCAAGCTCGCCACCGACAAGGGGATCTCCGACGAGGCCCGCGAGGAGATGGAGCGGCAGATCCAGCGGCTCGAGCGGGCGCACCCCGACTCGGCCGAGAGCTCGGTCCAGCGCACCTACCTCGACTGGCTGACCGGCCTGCCCTGGAAATCGCAGAGCGAGGACTCGCTCGACCTCGAGAACGCCCGCCGGATCCTCGACGAGGACCACTACGATCTCGAGAAGATCAAGGAGCGGATCCTCGAGTACCTGGCCGTGCGCAGGCTGCGCGGCGACGCGCGCGGCCCGATCCTCTGCTTCGTCGGTCCGCCCGGCGTCGGCAAGACCTCGCTCGGCCGCTCGATCGCCCGCGCGCTCGGCCGCAAGTTCGTGCGGCTGTCGCTGGGCGGCGTGCGCGACGAGGCCGAGATCCGCGGCCACCGCCGGACCTACGTCGGCGCCTTGCCGGGCCGCATCCTGCAGGCGATCCACCAGGCCGGCACCTCGAACCCGGTCTTCATCCTCGACGAGATCGACAAGATCGGCGCCGACTTCCGCGGCGACCCGTCGTCGGCGCTGCTCGAGGTGCTCGACCCCGAGCAGAACGCGACGTTCCGCGACCACTACCTGGGCGTCGCCTACGACCTGTCGAAGGTGCTCTTCGTCACCACCGCGAACCTGCTCGATCCGATCCAGCCGGCCTTCCTCGACCGCATGGAGGTACTGCGCCTCTCCGGCTACACGCTCGAGGAGAAGCTGGTCGATCGCGCGCCGCCACCTGGTGCCGAAGCAGATCGTCGAGAACGGCCTCGGGCCGCCAGCAGATCTCGATCGGCGACCGCGCGGTGCGCGCGCATCGTCGGCGGCTACACGCGCGAAGCCGGGCTGCGCAACCTCGAGCGCGAGATCGCCGGCGTCTGCCGCAAGGTGGCGGTCGAGGTGGCGAGCGGCCGCACCCGCCGGGTCAAGGTCGGCCCCAAGGCGGTCGAGCGCTTCCTCGGCCAGCCGAAGCACTGGGAGGAGGACCTGCTCGAGCGCGATCGCGTCGGGGTCGCGACCGGGCTCGCCTGGACCGCGGTCGGCGGCGAGCTGATCTTCGTCGAGGTCGTGGCGACACCGGGCAAGGGGCAGCTCCAGCTCACCGGCCAGCTCGGCGACGTGATGAAGGAGTCGGCGCAGGCCGCGGTCACCTTCTGCCGCGCCTGCGGCCGCGCGCCACGGCTACCCCACCGATTTCTTCAACCAGCACGACCTCCACGTCCACCTGCCGGCGGGCGCGATCCCCAAGGACGGCCCGTCGGCCGGCGTCACGGTCGCGGTGGCCATCCTCTCGCGTGCTCACCGGCCGCAAGGTCGACCGCAAGGTCGCGCTGACCGGCGAGATCACGCTGCGCGGCGACATCCTGCCGGTCGGCGGCCTGAAGGAAAAGCTGCTGGCGGCGCGCGCCGCCGGCGTGCGCGAGGTGGTGATGCCGAAGCTCAACCGGCGCGACCTCGCGGACGTTCCCGAGGTCGCCAAACGCGGCGTCGACCTGCGCTACGCCGAGACCGTCGACGACGCGCTCGAGCGCCTGCTCCGCCCGGTCAAGTCGAGGACCGGCAAGCCGGCCGGGCCCGAGCGCCGCCGCCCGGCGCGGTCCGGGCGGTGAGCGAGCGCGAGGACGAGCTCGTCGCCTGGCTGCGCCGGCGCCTGCCGCGCGGCGGCGACCGCCTCGGCGACGACACGGCGCGCCTGCCGGCGCAGGGGCCGCACGTGGTCACCGTCGACCAGCAGATCGAGGGCGTCCACTTCCCCGCCGGGCTCGACGGCGCCACGATCGGCCGGCGCCTGCTCGCGCGTCAACCTCTCGGACCTCGCGGCCTCGGGCGCGCGCCCGCTCTGGGCGCTGCTCGCGCTCACCCTGCCGTCCGGCTACGACCCCCGCCGCTCTTCCGCGGTCTGCTCGCCGCCGAGCTCGCGAGCACCGGGTCGAGCCTGGTCGGCGGCGATCTCGCCCGCGGGCCGTGGCTGGCGGCGGCTGCTCACGCTGGTCGGCGCGCTCGCGCCCGGCGCGGCGCCGCTGGCCGCGACCGCGCCCGGCCGGGTGACTCGCTCTGGCTCGGCGGCACGGTCGGCGACTCGGGCCTCGGGCGGGAGCTCCTGCTGCGCGGCGCGCGGCCGGCGGAGCGGCGCGTCGAGCTGCCCGCGGGCCTGGTGCCGGCGCCGCTCGCCGCCGCGGCGCGCCGCGCCGTTGCCCGCCACCTCCGCCCCGTGCCCCAGCTCGCGCTCGGCCGCGCGCTCGCGGGAACCCGCGGCGCCGGCGCCGCGATCGATCTCTCCGACGGTCTGGCGCTCGACCTGCGCCGCATCTGCCGCGCGAGCGGCGTCGGCGCCGAGATCGACCTCGCGCAGTTGCACCGGGCGCTCGCGCCGCGCTTCGAGCCGCTCGCCGCCGCGCTCGACCTCTCCGCGGTCGGCCTCGCTCTCGGCGGCGGCGAGGACTACGTCCTGCTCTTCACGCTCCGCCCCGGAGTCGCGCCCCCGCGCGGCCACCGGGCGCTCCGGATCGGCACCATCCTCGACGGCCGCGCCCTGCGTCTGCGCGACGCCGCCGGCCGACGTCACCCCCTGCCCCGGCTCGGCTGGGACCACCTCGCCCGCTGACCGGTCAGACGCGCGGCGCGGCGGCGAGCTCGCGCCGCTCCCCGCGCGGGTCCAGCCGTTCGACCAGCGCGTCGCCGAGGAAATTGAGCGCGAGCACGCTCGCGAGGATCGCCGAGACCCGGGAAGAGCGTGACGTGCGGCGCGTCGAGCAGGTGCGTCCGGCCGGCGTTGATCATCGCGCCCCAGCTCGGCGTCGGCGGCTGGATGCCGAGGCCGAGAAAAGAGAGCGAGGCCTCGGCGAGGATCGCGCCGGCGAGGCCGAGGCTGGCCTGCACGATCGAGAGCGGCAGCACGTTGGGCAGCAGGTGGCGGAAGACCAGCCGGACGGTGGACACCCCCGCCGCGCGCGCGGCCAGCACGAACTCCTGCTCGACCAGCGCCAGGGTCTGGCCGCGCGCCAGCCGCGCGTAGCCGACCCAGCCGATCGCCACCAGGGCGAGCAGCACGTGGCGCAGCGCAGGCCCGAGCACCGCGACGAGAGCGATCGCCAGCAGGATGCCGGGAAAGGCGAGGAAGACGTCGATCGCGCGCCGGAGCGCCGCGTCGGAGCGCCCGCCGAGAGCGCCGGCGAAGACCCCGAGCAGCGTGCCCAGGGTGCCGGCGACGCCCACCACCGTGAGCCCGACGGTCACCGAGACGCGCGCGCCGGCGAGCAGGCGCGACAGCATGTCGCGGCCGAGCTCGTCGCGGCCGAGCGGGTGATCCCAGGTGGGCCCGGTCAGCCGGTGGTCGAGATCGAGCGCGTCGGGCGCCCAGGGCGCCACCCAGGGCCCGACGAGCGCCGCCGCGAGCAGCAGCGCCACGCCCACCGCCGCCACCCGCGCCCGCCCGGGCAACCTGCGCGCCGGAGCTTCGTCTCACTCACGACCGAGAGAAGCTATCGAGGCCGAACAGGTCCGGCTCAGCCCCGGAGTTCCTCCAACTCTCGTGGATGGACGCTCGAAAGCCCATGGGGCGCCTGCCGGCGCTGCGGACTCGCCGGACGCCGCCGGCTTGCACCCCTCCTGCGATGGCGCTTTTCGCCAGATCCACCTCGGACGCCGCGCACTCGCGCTCTCCGCGCTGGCGGGTCGGCCGGCGCTGCGGGCTCGCTCCGGACGCCGCCGGCTTCACCCTTCTATGGCGCTTTTCGACATCCACCACGGACGCCGCGCACTCGCTCCTCCGCCCCCGCAGGGCCAGGAGGTCTCTGCCCCCTCCGCCGACTGTTCTAGGCTCCCCGCCATGAAGAGCTTCGCCCCCGCCGACGACGAGAGCAAGGCTGCGCGCTACGCGCGCGTGGCGCGCGAGTGCCAGGCGATCCTCGAGGGCATCGACGACCCGGTGACCGCGATGGCGATCGTCGCCGGGCAGGTCTACGTCAACGTGCCGGGCACGAGCTGGGCCGGCTTCTACCGGCGGGTGGCGCCGGGCCTGCTGCGGGTCGGCCCCTACCGGGGCCCGCTCCCCTGCCTCGAGATCCCGTTCGAGCGGGGCGTCTGCGGCGCCGCCGCCCGCGAGCGGCGCACCCAGCTGGTGCCCGACGTCCATGCCTTCCCCGGCCACATCGCCTGCGACGAGGGCGCCCGCTCCGAAGTGGTGGTCCCGATCCTCGACGATTCCGGGGCGATCGCCGCCGTGCTCGACCTCGACTCCCACGCGCCGGCGAATTTCGACGCCGGGGACGCCGCGGGGCTGGAGTCGCTGGTCGCGACGCTGCGCGGCAAGCTGGCGCGCGCGGCGGAGCGGGAGCCCGGCCTCCCCTAGCCGGCGGGCGCCGCGTCGGCGATGCGGCGCAGGTCGACGAGCAGCGCCTCCGCGTTCGGATAGCGCTGCTCGCGCTCCTTCTCGAGGAGCCGGACGAGGAGACGCCAGATCGCCTCCGGCAGCGGCCTGGGCAGCGTCGCCGGATCGGGCAGCGGGGCGCGCTGGTGCATCTCGATCAGCTTCATCACCGACTCGTGGACGAAGGGCGGGCGCCCTTCGAGCATCTCGAAGAGGATGACGCCGAGCGAGTAGAGATCGGCCCGGCGGTCGATCGAGCGCGGCTCGACCAGCTCGGGCGCGCCGTAGAGCGGCGAGCCGAAGAAGAGGTGCGAGGTGGTGAGCCCGGGCTGCCCCTCGACGCGCGCCACCCCGAAGTCCATCACCTTGGCCAGCCCATCGGGCGGCAGCATGATGTTCTCGGGTTTCAGGTCGCGGTGCACGACGCCCTTGCCGTGGGCATAGTCGAGGGCCTCGGCGATCGCGCGCGCGACGCCGAGCGCCACTTGCTCGGGCAGCCCTCCGGGCGAGCGGTCGAGCCGCTCGCGCAGGGTCTCGCCCGGAATCAGCTCCATCGCGAGGAAGGGGATCCCGTCCTCCTCCCCGGCCTCGAGGATGCGCACGATCGCCGGATGGTGGAGCGTCTCGCCGAGCCGCCCCTCGCGCAGGAAGCGCTCGAGGTAGGCCGGGTCGCCGCTCGGATGCGGCACCTTCACGGCCACCTCGAGGCCGTCGCCCCGTCGCACCGCGCGGAACGTCGTCGCCATGCCGCCGCGGCCGAGCTCGGAGACCACCCGGTAGCGGCCGAGCCGGCCTCCGGCCGGCAGCCGGCGCAGCCAGCCCGAGGCGAGATCGCGGCGCCGGCCTGCGCCAGCGCCGCACGGCCCACCCCGCGCCGGCGAGGAGGGCAAGCAAGACGATCCCCGCCAGGTAGGGCCGCCAGGGCGCGGAATCCGGGATCGGTCTCGCCGCGGTGGCCGCAGCCGGTGCCGGCAGCGGCGTGGGCGAGTCCGCGACGACGGGCGCCGGAGTCGGCGAGGGCTTCGGCGCGGGAGTCGGAGCCGCCGTCGCGGCGCCCGGCGGAGGCGCGGCGGCCGGCAGCGGTCGGAGCGCGACTTCGAGGGTGCGCGTCTCGCCGGCGGTCGTCTCCACTTCCTGCGCCCAGGGTTCGAATCCTTCGCGCGCGAGCTCGAGTCGATGGCCACCCGGCGTGGCGCCGACCTCGATCGGGGTGGCGCCGACGGAACGGCCGTCGAGCAGCACCGCGGCGCCCGCGGGCTGCGACTCGATGCGCAGCGTGGCGGAGCGCGGCGCCGGGGCGGACGTCGCCGCGGGCGCGGAACCGGCGGCGGGGACCGGGCCGAACGGGCGTGCCGGAGCGGGGGCGGCGGTCGCCGACGGCGCCGGCGGATCCGTCCGCCGGGCCTGCGCGCGCAGGATCTCGATCCGCCGGGCGAGCGCGTCCTGATCGGCGGCGGGGGTCACTCCCGCCCGGCGCGCCGCCGCGGACAGCCCGGCCGCCTCGTCGAGCCGGCCGAGCTCGGCCAGGCAGCGCGCGAGGTGGAAGCCGGGGTCGTAGTCGAAAACGAAGCGGCTGCCGTAGGTGCGCACGCGGGCCTGCGCGCGCGGCTCGAGCCGCTCGGCCTGCTCGAAGGCGTCGAGCGCGGCGCGCCAGTCGCCGGCCGCCTCGGCCTCCAGTCCCCTCTCGTAGGCGACGTAGAACTGCGCGGCCGCCGCGCCGGCGAGCGCGAGCGCGAGTGCCAGCGCGACCGCGAGGCTCCGGCTAGCCCGACCCACTCGGAGATCCGGCCGCCGCCGGCGCGGACGGCGCCGGCTTCGGCTCGAGCGGACCGACGAAGAGGAAATGGAAGAGGCGGCGCAGCGCGTCGCGCGACTCGAACTGGTAGAGCACCGACAGCAGGAAGCCCTGCTCGGTCACGTCGACGTGCCCCTCGGACTGCGGCTCGACGCCGCCGCTCGCGATCGCTCGGGGTCGACGAACTCGAGCGTGACCGCCGACCAGGAGGAGCGCTGCCAGGCGAGGTCGAGCGCGAGCGGGCCGCGCCGCCAGCCCGCGCCGAGCGTCCAGCCGAGCTCGGTGTCGCCGGGGTCGCTCGGGCTCAGGCGCTGCGCGCGCGGCGCCCGCCAGTGGCCGGCGCGCAGCGCCCACAGATCGCGGTCGGCGAAGAACGTGTACTCGGTGCCGAAGCGCCAGTCCTCGGTGGCGCGCGTGCGCGAGGTCGCCACCGGCTGGAGGTCGAGGAAGTTCACCGGCCCCTCCGGCAGGCCGACGATCACGAAGTCGTCCCAGTCGAACTGCGCATAGTCGACCGTCACGAACCAGGTCTGCAGCGGCTTGAGCGCGATCCCCACCGTCCACGACGCGGGCCAGTCGAGCTTGCCGTCGAAGCTCGAGCTCGCCGGGTAGGGCGTCTCGAAGCTGGCGTCGAGCCGCGAGTCGACCGCGTAGTCGCCGCTGAACTCCGAGCGCAGCGCCAGGCCCACGTTGAGGTACCGGTAGCGGAGCAGCGCCCCGAACGTCGCGTTCCAGCCCGTCCAGTCGTTGTCCTGTGCGAAGCGCACGGTGTCGGTCGCGCCGGTGTCCGCCTCGGTCTCGGAGTTGGTGGTGGCGAAGCTCCACGCCCCCTGCCAGCGCGACAGCGTGAGGCCGACCGAGAGCCGCTCCGTCCATTGGTAGGCCGCCGCCAGCGAGAAGGTGTCGACCGAGCCGGTCTGGTCGATCGACTGGTGCAACCGGGCGGTCTCGACGCCGCCGGCGCTCTCGCCGAACTCGCGCGTCGCCTGCCAGTCGAACTCGATGTTGCGGTGGTACGAGACCTGGAGCGACAGGTTGCGGCCGCCGGCCTCGAAGGGGAGCGTGAAGGCGGCGAAGTTCGCCGCCACCGACGCGTCGGAGGCGCTCGAGCCGCCGTAGAGCTCGAGCGTGCCGTCCTCGACCTGCGCGAACGGCGCGTGGACCTCCTCGCGCCGCCGGCCGCCGACGACGACGGTCGCCTCCGGCCGGAGCAGGAGCGCCAGCCCGGCCGGGTTGAACGACGCCGCCGAGGCGTCGTCGGCGAGCGCCGTGAACGCGCCGCCCATGCCGGCCGCGCGCGCGCCGGCGCCGAGAATCGTGAACGAGGGCCGCGACTGCTGGGCGACGAGCAGACCGAAGCTGTCGAGCGTGGGCGGCGCCGGCTCCTGCGCTCGCGCCCGGCGCCGCGCCGAGGAGCGCCGCGAGCGCGAGGACCGGCAGGGTGCGCGGGGAGATCATCCGCGGACGATTCTAGACCGCCGGCGGAGGCGGCGCGGGCGGCTGGTCGAGCAGCTCGCGCACCATGCGCGCGAGGCCCTCCGCCGAGAACGGCTTCTTGAGGAAGAACGCCTCGCCGCGGCCCGGACCGCTGCGCAGCGCGATGCGGTCCGTGTAGCCGGAGAGGTAGAGCGCGCGCACCGGCGCCAGCTCGCGCAGGCGCGCGACCAGCTCCGGGCCGGTGCCCTGCGCCAGCCGGACGTCGGAGACGACGAGATCGAAGCCGCCGCCCGCCGCGCGCGCCGCCGCGAGCGCTTCGTCGGGCCCGGCCACCGCGGTGACCCGGTAGCCCCAGGTCTCGAGCAGCGCCGCCACCGCGCCGCGCAGATCTCCCTCGTCCTCGATCACCAGCAGCCGCTCGCCGGCGGAGCGCGCGGGCGCCGCTCCGCCGGCGCGGCGTCGCTCCGCCGCTCCCGCCGCGCGCGGGAAGAACAGACGGAAGCGCGCTCCGCGCCCCGGGGCGCTGTCGAGCTCGATCCGCCCGCCCGCCGCCTCGACCACCGCGTAGACGGTCGCGAGCCCGAGGCCGCTCGAGCCGACGCCCGCCTTGGTGGTGAAGAAGGGCTCGAAGATCTGGTCCTGCATCTCGCGCGGGATGCCGCTGCCGGTGTCGGCGACTTCGAGGCAGACCGCGTCGCCCCCCGCCGCGCCCGCCGCATTGCGCACGGCGATCCGGATCGTCCCGCCCGGAGGCGTCGCGTCGCGCGCGTTGAAGAAGAGGTTGGCGAGCGCCTGCTCGGCCTGCGCGAGGTCGATCTCGACCGGCCAGAGCCCGGGGTCGCGCTCGATCTCGAGCCGCTGACCGGCGAGCGAGCCGAGCGCCAGGCGTTCGAAGCCCTCGACGACCTCGCCCAGGTCCACGAGCTCCGGGCTGGTCGCCTGCCGGCGCGCGAAGGTGAGCAGCCGCTCGACCAGCGAGGAGGCGCGCAGCACGGCGTCGATCACCGTCTCCATACGGCGCTCGATCCGCTCGCGCGGCATCTCCTTCTGGAGCACGAGCTCGCAGTTGGTGCGCACCGTCGCCAGCACGTTGTTGACGTCGTGCGCGATGCCGCCGGCCAGCCGGCCCACCGCCTCGAGCTTCTGGGCCTGTGCCAGGCGCCGCTCGCTCTCGCGCAGCGCCGCCTCGGCCGCCGCCCGACGCCGCTCGCGGCGCAGCAGCACCGCGGCCGCGCCGAGCAGGGAGACCGCCCAGAGCGCGACCAGCCCGACGTGCTCCGGGTCGACTCCGGCGCGGAGCAGGAGCGCCGAGAGCGCCAGCGCGCCCGCCGCCACGGCCGGCAGCAGCCAGGCCTCCCAGCGCCTCGGCGCGGCCGGACGCTCCGCGGCGCGGCGCTGGGGGATCATCCGGGCGCGCCCCGCTCGGGCTCCCGGCGCGTCGAGCTCAACAGGTAGCCGACGCCGGGAACGGTGTGGAGGAGGCGCTCGGCGCGCGCGCCGTCGATCTTCTTGCGCACCCGGTAGACGATGACGTCGAGCGTGTTGCTCGCGGGATCGAAGTTGCGGTCCCAGACGTGCTCGGAGAGCTCCTCGCGCGAGACCGCGCGGTCGGCGTGGGCGAGCAGGTACTCGAGCACGCCGAACTCCTTGGGCGAGAGCGCGACCGGCGCGCCGGCGAGCGTCACCGCGCGCGCGGCGCGGTCCATGGCGAGGTCGTCGGCGGCGAGCGTCGCGACGCCCTTGGCCCGCCTGCGCAGCAGGCTGCGGACGCGGGCGAGCAGCTCGCCCAGCGCGAAGGGCTTGGTCAGGTAGTCGTCGGCGCCGCCGTCGAGGCCGCTCACCCGGTCGGAGAGGTCGCCGCGGCCGGTCAGCATCAGCACCGGGAAGGTGAGGCGGGCCGCCCGCCAGCGCCGCAGCAACTCGATGCCGGAGGGCGCGGGGATCCCCCAGTCGAGGATGACCAGGTCGTAGTCGTGGACCGCGGCGAGCTCGTCGGCCTCGGCTCCGGTCGCCGCCCGATCGACGGCGTAGGCCTCGTCGGCGAGCGCTTCGGCGAGCGGCTCGGCGAGCCCGGCGTCGTCCTCGACCAGCAGGATCTTCACGCCCGCGATTCTAGTCCCCCGGACCGGCGCGCCCGTTCATTCCCCGTTCATTCCGGTCCCCCTAGTCTCGCGGTCGAAAGCTCAGGGGTCCGCCCCAGGGGAGGAACCGATGAAGCTCGCCCAGCCCGCCGTCGTCGCACTCGCCGCGCTCCTCGCGGTTCCGGCCGCGCGCGCCGAGGAGCAGACGCTCACGCTGGATCCCACCGCCACCGCCGTCCACTTCAGCGTCGAGGCCACCGGCCACGACGTCCACGGCAGCTTCCACATCACCGGCGGCGCGGTGCGCTTCGATCCGGCGACCGGCGCCGCCGCCGGCGAGATCCGCGTCGACGCACTGTCGGCCGAGACCGGTAACGGCTCGCGCGACAAGACGTTGCGCGGCGACGTGCTCGAGACCGAGCGCTTCCCGGTCTTCGTCTTCACCCCCGAGCGGCTGATCGGCGCGCTGCCGGAGAGCGGCGCGGCGAAGGTCGAGCTGCGCGGCGTGGTCGCCCTGCACGGCGCCGCGCATCCGATGACGCTGCCCGCCACGGTCGACGTCAGCGGGGACCGGATCAAGCTGAGCGCCGAGTTCCTGGTGCCCTACGTCGAGTGGGGCCTGCACAACCCGAGCATCATGTTCCTGCGCGTCGCCGACGTCGTCCAGGTCCGGATCGAGGGCGAAGGCACCCTCGCGCGCCCGACGGTCGCCGCCCTGGCCCACGATGGTCGTTGACACCCTCCGCCGCTCCGGCGTCGCGGCCGGCGCGCCCCTCGAACGTCCCGCACCGGCGGCTCCGACTCGCCCCGTTCGGCGCCGCGTCTCACGGCTCGTTCGGCTGCTGCCGCCGGCCGATTTCCGTCAGGTCTACCTCGGCTTCCGGCGCGGCCTGCGTGCGACGCCGGCGATCGAGGCGCACCTCGCCGGCGCGCTCGGCGACCTGCTCGCCGCGCCGGGGAGCCTGGTCCGCGCCCAGCTCGCCTGGGGCGTCGGCCGGGCGCTCGGGCTCGAGCCGGCCGCGGCGCGCTCGGCCGCGGTGGCGGTCGAGTACCTGCACACCGCGTCCCTGGTCTTCGACGACCTGCCGGCGATGGACGACGCCCGTGAGCGCCGCGGCCGCCCCTGCCCGCACGTGCTCTACGGCGAGGGCGCAGCGATCCTCGCCGGCCTGGCCCTCGTCCACCGCGCGCACGCGCTGGTCGCGGAGGCGGCTGCCGGGCTCCCCGCCGCGTGCGAACGCAAGGCCTGGCTCCGGCTGGAGCAGAATGTCGGCCTCGGCGGCATCCTCGACGGCCAGGCGCGCGATCTCCACTTCCGCGCCGGCGGCGACCCGCTCGAGGTCGCGGCCGGCAAGACGACGCCGCTGCTCCGCCTCGCCCTGCTGCTGCCCGCCGCGCTGGCCGGCGCCGGCTCCGGGATCGAGGCCGCGCTCGACCGGCTGGCCACCGCCTGGGGCCACGCCTACCAGGCGCTCGACGACTTCCGCGACCTCGCGCAGTCCGCCGGTGAGAGCGGCAAGACCGCCCGCCGCGACCAGCGGCTCGGCCGCCCGAACCTGGTGGTGACCGAGGGCCCGGCACGCGCCCTCGCGATTCTCGAGCGCGAGCTCGGCGCGGCCGACGACCAGATCCTGGCGCTCGCCTCGAGCGGCGAGATGGCGGCGACTCTCGCCCGCTTCACCCACCTGCTCGAAGGCGAGAGCGAGCGGGTCGCGGGCCGGTTCGCGGCCGGGGGCTGAGCCCGCCGATGCGCGCGGAGCTGGCTCCCGAGCTGGCCGAGGAGCTGGCGCTCGCCGCGCTCGGCTGGCTCGCTGCCGGGTGCGGCGTCGGGCTGCTGCTCGCGCTGCTCCTCGCCTGGCCCGACGGCAACGCGCTGCTGGCGCCGCTCACCTACGGCCGCTGGGTCCCCGTCCATCTCGACCTGATGCTCTACGGCTGGACCGCGCTGCCGCTGGTCGGTCTCCTGCTCCGCGCCTACCTGCCCGGGGCCGCCGGGACCCGCGCCGGACGGCTCGCTCTCGCCGGCTGGTCGGGCGCGCTCGGCGCCGGGGCGATCGCGCTGCTCGCCGGCCGCTCGAGCGGCAAGCTCTTCCTCGAATGGAGCGGCCCGGCCGAGGCCTGCTTCCTCGCGGCTCTGGTGCTGCTCTGGATCGCGCTCGCCTCCGGCCTGGTGGGGGATTTCCGGAGCTCGCCACGGCCGCGCGGCAGGGTGCTCGCCGCCAAGGCGACTTTTCTCCTCCTGTTGGCGACGGTGCCGCTGGCGATGGTCGCGGCGCTCGACCCGCACGCCTATCCGCCGATCGATCCGACGACCGGCGGCCCGACCGGCACCGACCTGCTCGCCAGCACGCTCGCCATCCTTCCCATCTTCCTCGCGCTGCCCGCGCTGCTCGATCTCGAGCGGACGCCGCGCGCGCCCCGGCTCTCCCTTCTCTGGACGCTGTTCGCCGCGCACACCGCGCTGCTCCCCTGGTTCGGCTTCGGGGACCGGCTCCACAGCGACCCGCGTCAGATCCTCGCGATCGCGAGCGTCCTGGCCTGGCCCTGGCCGCTCGCCCGCCATCTGCTCGGCCATGTCTGGCCCGCGGGGAGCCGGCGCTGGCTCGGCGCGCTCGGCGTCTGGGGTACGCTGCTCTCGACGTCGGCGCTAATCACCTTCTGGCCCGGCGTTCTCGATCACGTGAAGTTCACCCACGTCCTGGTCGGCCACGCGCACCTCGCGATGGCCGGTTTCACCACGTCCTTCGCCGCGCTCCTGCTTCATACACTGATGCGCGACACGGCCGCCGCGGGCGCGCTCGCCGCGCCGCGCGGCTTCTGGCACTGGCAGTCGGGCACGGCGCTGCACGTCGCCGCCATGGTCGCGCTCGGCGCGCTCGAGGCGGCGGACGCCGGCGCGCTCACCCGCCCCGACCCGCGCGTCACCGCCCTCTTCGCGCTGCGCGGCCTGGCCGGGCTGTCAATGCTGGTGGCCGCGCTCGGGTGGCTGGCCGCGGTGGCGCGCGCCGGCGCCGGCGCGCGGACGGCGGCCCTCGAGGCCGGCGCGCCGGCGGGCGCGGAGTCCGCGACGTGAGCCCGACGCGCGGCGTCACCGCCTTCGCGGTCGGGGTCGGGCTGTGCGACTCCGCGACCGGCGCCGCGCTGATCGCCGCCCCGCTCTGGACGCTCGCCCGGATGGGGATCGATCCGCTGCCCGCCGAACCGGTCTTCCTGCGCTGGATCGGCGCCTTCGTGCTGGCGATCGGGCTCGCCTACCTCTACCCGTTCCTGCTGCGCGGCGCCGACGCCGGGCGCCGGCGCGCGCGGCTGGCGACGGTCTTCGAGGTGACGGCGATCGCCCGCGGCCTGGTCGCGCTCACCGCGGGCGGCGCCATCGCCGCCGGCGCGCTCCCCCTCGCCTGGCTCGGCGTGCCGCTCTTCGACGCCGCGGTCGCCAGCGCGCAGGTCGTCCTGCTCGCGCGCGGAGCCCTGCGCGATGCCTGAAGCGTCGGGGCCGGCCGGACGGCGCGGCGGCGACCTCCCCGGTCTCGCCGCGGTCGCCGCGACCTACATCTACTTCCTGATCTGGGCGCAGTTCGGGCTGCTCGCGCGCATGAAGGGCGCGGGGCTCGACGCCGCCGCGGTGCAGCTCGCGATGGGCGCGATGGGCATCGCCGGCCTCGGCGCGAGCCTCCTCGCCGCGGGCCTGCCGCCGACCCGCCGCGCCGTCGCCGCCGGGCTCGCCGCCTGCGCCGTCGCCGGGCTCGCCTCGCTCGGCGCCGCCTCGACGATCCACTTCGCGCTCGCCGCCGCCGCGGTCGGCGCCGCCACCGCGGTGACCACGGTCCTGCTCGCCGCGTCGCTCCCGTCGCTCGTCGGCCCGGTCCGCCGCGGCCTGAAGGTCAGCGCCGCGACAGGCGTCGCCTACTTCGTCTGCAACCTGCCGCTGCTCTTCGAGGCGCCGCCCGCCGAACAGGCGATCGCGGCCGCCGCGCTCTGTCTCGTCGCCGTCGCTGCGCTCGGGCTCTCGCCCGACCGCGCCGGCGCCCCGGCGCCGCTCGCCGCGGCGCCCGCCGCGGGCCACTTCCACGGCCTCGGCTGGGCCGCGCTCGTCGCCTCCTTCCTGGCGCTGGTCTGGCTCGACTCGGCGGCCTTCGCGATCATCCAGGAGACCGATTCGCTGCGCCGCATGACCTGGGCCGAGGGCAACGTCAAGCTCCTGCTCGGGCTCGTCCACCTCGGCGCCGCGCTCGCCGCCGGCGCGCTCGTCGATCGCGGCCGCCTGCTCGCCCTGCCGGCTCTCGCCTTCGGCGCGCTCGCCGCCGCCGCGCTCGCGCTCGACCGGCTCGCGCCCGGCCTCGCGGCCGGCGCGCTCTATGCCGCCGGCGTCTCGCTCTACTCCGTGCCGCTGGTCCTCGCCCCCGCGGCGCGCCTGGCGGGCCCGGGGCTCGGCTCGCCGTCGCGGCGCGCCGCGCAGCTCTACGGCGTCGCCGGCTGGCTCGGCTCGGCCGCCGGCGTCGGCATGGCGCAAGACCTCCACCGGATCCCTGGTGCGTTCCTGCTCGCCGCGGCGCTGCTGCTCATCGCAGCCGCCGCAGCCGGCCGCCGCGCCGCGACCGGCCGTGTGCTGCATCGCTTCGGCGGCGCGGCGGCGGTCGCCCTCGCCGGCGGCCTCGCGGCGATCGCCCTCGGTCTCCCGCCCGCGCCGGCGCCCGGCGGAGACGAGGCGGCGGCGATCGCGCGCGGCCGCGCGGTCTACGTCGCCGAGGGGTGCGTCAACTGCCACTCGCAGTTCGTGCGCCCCGGCAGCCGCGACGTCGCGCTCTGGGGCCCGGCGCGGCCGCTCGACCGCGCGGCGGCCCCGCCGCTGCCGGGCAACCGCCGCCAGGGTCCCGACCTCGCCGAGGTCGGGCTGCGCCGGAGCCCGGTCTGGAACCGCCTCCACCTGATCGATCCGCGCGCCGTCGCGCCGCACTCGCGCATGCCCTCGTACCGCCATCTCTTCGCGCCCGGGGAGGGCCGCGGCGACGACCTCGTCGCCTACCTGGCCGCGCTCGGGGCCGGCGACGGCGCCGAGCGGCTCGCCGCGATCGCCCTGCCGGCGCACGCCGGGGCCGCCGCCCGCACGGGTACCGACGGCGCCCGTCTCTACGCCTCGCTCTGTACCGCCTGTCATGGGCCGGCCGGGCGCGGCGACGGACCGCTCGCGGCGAGCTTCCCGCGGATCTCGATCGATCTGACCAAGCCGCGGCTCTTCCATGTGCCGGAGAGCGCACCCGGCAGGCCCGACGCCGACCGCCTCGCGCGGTTGATCCGCTGGGGCGCTCCGGGTACCTCGATGGCCGGACACGAGACGCTGCCCGACGCCGACGTCGCCGCGCTGGTCGCAGAGGTCGGCGCGCTGCGCGCGCGCGTCGCCGCGGAGGTCCGCCCCTGAGCCGACGCGGCAGGATCACGCTCGCCGCGCTCTCCTCCGCGACGGCCCTGCTCGCGCTCCACGTCGGCTGGCTGCGGCGCGCGCGCCCCTGGCCCGAAGCGACCGGCTGGGCCGCGATCCCGGGCGCGCCCGCGCCCCGCCGCGACTTCGACCTCGGCGACGGCGCGCCGCTCACCCTCGACTGGCTCGGCCACTCCGGCTTCCGGCTCGAGTGGCACGGCGTCCGGCTGCTGCTCGACCCGCACCTCGCCGACCGGGTGACCATCTCCCCCCGGCTGATGGAGCGGCCGGTGGACGCCGGAGATCTCGGCCCCGTCGACGCCGCGCTCGTCTCGCACGCCCACCGCGACCACCTCGACCCCGCGACGCTCGCCGCGGTGCCCGGGATCGGCGCGCTCCTGCTCCCGCGCGGCTCGGAGGACTATCTCTCCCCGCTCCCCGGCAACGTCGGGCGGGTCGTCGGTCTCGCGCCGGGCGAGAGCGCGACGGTCGGGCCGCTCGAGATCACCGCGGTGTCCGTCTTCCACCACGGCAACCGCAACCACCCGCTCGCCAGCGCGAGGATCGCCGTCGGCTACGTGATCCGCCGCGGTGCGCGCGCAATCTACTTCGCCGGCGACACCGGCGCGCGCGCCCCCTTCGCGGAGATCGGTGCGCGCCACCGCCCCGACCTCGCCATCCTGCCGATCGGCTCCTACGCCCCGGCCTGGCCGATCGGCCGTGTCCACCTGTCGCCCGAGCAGGCGGTCGCGGCGGCGGCCGCGCTGGGTGCTCCGCTCGTCGTCCCCTGCCACTTCGGGACCTTCGTCCTCGCGCTCGACCGCGAAGACGAGGCGCTCCCCCGCTTCGCCGCGGCCGCGGCGGCGGCGGGGCTCGAGTGGGCGATGCCGGAGCTGCTGCGGCCCGCGTCCGCCGCACCGCGAGGGGGAAAATGAGCTCGACCTACCGGGGCCCGCTCGAGCGGCTGGCGCGCTTCGCCGTCGCCCGGCCGCGGACGGTGATCGCGATCGCCACGGTCGCGCTCGTGGCCGCGCTCGGGCTCGCCGCCGGCTGGCTCGAGCTCAGGACCTCGAACCTCGACCTGGTCGATCCGGCGCTGCCGCCGATCGCCGCCTTCCGCGACTTCGCGCACCGCTTCGGCACGCCGAACGTGCTGGTGGTCGCGCTCGAGGGGAGCGACGAGACCGCGTTGCGCGCCGCGGTCGACGAGCTGGGGCCGCGGCTCGCCCGGCTGCCCGGCGTGCGCGCCGTCCTCGACCGGCTCCCCTACGACTTCTCGAGCTTCTCGCTGCCCGGCTTCGACCCCTACTTCGCCGCCGCCGACCGGGGCCTCTTCTTCCTCTTCGTCCAGCCCGACGACCCCGAGTCGAGCGCCGCGACGATTGCGCCCTTCGTCGCCGGCGTCGAGCGGGAGATCGCCGCCGCGGACCTCGGCGCACGCGGCGTCCGGGCGGGTCTCACCGGCCTGCCCAAGTACGCCATCGACGACCGCGACGTCATCCAGCGCGACGTCTCGCGCATCACCGCGCTCTCCTTCGCCCTGATCTTCGGTCTCTTCGCCGCCAGCTTCGCCTCGGTCCGCCGGCCGCTCGCCGCGATGGCGACGCTGGCGGTGGCGGTGACCGTCCTGCAGGGGCTCGTCGCCCTCTGGCCCGGCCATCTGACGCTGCTCTCGGCCTTCGCCGGTTCGTTCCTCTTCGGCCTCGGCATCGACTACGGCATCCACGTCATCGACCGCGTCGAGGAGCACCTCGCCAACGGCGTCGCCCTCGACGCCGCCCTCGTCCGCTCGGTCGCCGCCCTCGACGCCGGCCTGATGACCGGGGCCGGGACGACGGTGGCCGCCTTCCTCGCGCTCACCTTCTCCGGGTTCCGCGGCTTCGCCGAGCTGGGCGCCATCTCGGCGGCCGGCATCGTCCTCTGCCTCGTCGCGATGGTCACCCTGCTGCCGGCGCTCCTCATGCTGATGCCCGCGAAGCGGCACCGGGAGAAGAAGCTCCTCGACCGCCGGATCGGCCGCGTGCTCTTCGCGCTCCACGGCCGTCCGCTCGCGGGCGCGCTGGTCGTCGCCGCGCTGGCGCTCGCGACGCTCGGCCTGCCGCGCTTCGACCAGGACTACCTGAACCTCCAGCCGACGGGCTCGGAGGCGGTGCGGATCGAGCGCGAGATGGTCGCCCGCTCGACCTTCTCGCCGCAGTTCGCCGCGTTCGTGGCGCCCTCGGCCGAGGCCGCCCGCGAGCTCGCGGGCAGACTCGCCGAGGACGACAGGGTCGGCTCGGTCCAGTCGGTCGCCGCGCTCGACCAGCTCGAGGCGCTGGGGGCGAAGCCGACGCCCGCCTCGGCCGCCTTCCGCGCCCACTTCGTCGCCCCCGACGGCCGCGCCGCGGTCTACGCCTACCCCAACGTCGACCTCTGGGATCCCGTCCGGCGCGACGAGTTCCTGGCCCGGATGCGCGCGATCTCCCCCGACGTCACCGGCATGCCGGTCGTCGGCGCCTTCATGATCGAGCTGTCGCAGCGCGCCTTCCGGATCGGCGTCGGGCTCGCCGCGCTCGCCGTGGTCGCGATCGTCGCCTGGGACTTCCGGGACCCGCTGCGCACCGCGATCGCGCTGCTGCCGACCGCGCTCACGCTCGCCGCGCTCCCCGGCCTGATGAAGCTCGCCGGGCTCGAGTTCAACCCCCTCGACGTCATGGCGCTGCCGGTGGTGATCGGCGGCGCGGTCGACAACGGCCTGCAGCTCGTCCACCGCTTCGTCGCCGAGCAGGGCGACCTGCGCCGCGCGCTCGCCGGCACCGGCCGCTCGCTCGCGCTCGCCGCGGTCACCTCGATCGCCGGCTTCGGCCTGGTCGCCTTCTCCGACCATCGCGGGCTCGCCAGCTTCGCTCTGCTGCTGACGCTCGGCCTCGCGGCCGTGCTGGCCTTCTCGATGATCGTGCTGCCCACCGTGCTCGAGCTCTTCTCCGCGCGGATCCTCCGCGTCAAGGCCCACGCGGCC
Source organism: uncultured Acidobacteriota bacterium (assembly GCA_963803995.1). GTDB lineage: Bacteria > Acidobacteriota > Thermoanaerobaculia > Multivoradales > JAGPDF01 > JACTMI01. The sequence goes on along the minus strand of CAWDOT010000014.1, from coordinate 62,566 downwards.
CCGGCCGACGCCTCCGCGGGCAAGGGAGGCGAATGAGCCGGCTCGACCGCGCGCTCCGGCTCGGCGCGGCGCTCGCCCTGCTGGCGGGCACCTCGAGCGCCGTCTCCCCTGCGGAGGAGCGCGGGGACGCCGCCTGGTCACGCCGCGCCGGAGGCTTCGCGGAGGGCGGCAGCGTCGCGCCCGGACCCGCGGCGGAGGCGGTGGCGGCCTACGAGGAGACCCTCGCCGTCGACGGCCCGTCGCCCCGCCTCGCCGGCAAGCTGGTCGACGCGCTCTGGTTCCGCGCCCACTTCGCCCTCGCCGACGGCGCCGGCGCGCGCGCCCTCTACGACCGCGCGGTCGAGGTCGCCGAGGCCGCGGTCGCGCGGGCGGTCGCGGACGGCAACCGCGGCGGCGAGGCCGAGGCGCGCTTCTGGGCGGCGATCGCCTGGGGCGTCTGGGGGATGGAGCACGGCTACTTCGCCTCGGGCCTCAGAGGGGTCGCCGGCAGGATCCGCGACCACGCCGAGCGCGCCGCGGCGATCGACGAGACGTTCGCAGCTGGCGGGCCCCGGCGACTGCTCGGCCGCCTGCACACCGTGACGCCGAGGCTGCCGCTGTTCACCGGCTGGATCGACCCGCAGGCCGGGATCGCGAGCCTCGAGCGTGCGGTGGCGATCTCGACCGCCGACCCGCGCAACGAGCTCTTCCTCGCCGAGGCGCTGCTCGATCACGCGCCGGCGCGGCGGGCCGAGGCGCTCGCGCTGCTCGCCCGCGTCGCTGCCCGCGATCCCGCGCCCGCCGAGCTCGTCGAGCAGTCCGAGACGATCGCGACGGCGCGCGCGCGGCTCGCGCGAGAGCGGAAGGGCGCACCGACGCCATGACGACCCGCGACACGGCGAACGACCCCTACGTCGCCTATCTCCACCGCTTCTTCGCGAAATGGTCGCCGGTCTACGACCTGTTCGCCGCACCGATCGGCTTCGCCTACCGGGCCGCGGTGCGCGCGGCGGGCGCCGCGCCGGGGAAGATCCTCCTCGACGTCTGCACCGGCACCGGGGAGATCGCGCGCCGGGCCGCGCGCGCCGGCGCCGACGTGGTCGCGATTGACCTGACCCCGGGAATGCTCGCGCGGGCACAGGCGAAGGCCGGCCCGCTCGGCGTCCGCTTCGAGCTCGCCGACGCCCGCGCCCTCCCCTTTCCCGCCAACGCCTTCGACGCGGTGCTGCTCTCCTTCGCGCTCCACGACATGCCGCGACCGGTGCGACTGCAGGTGCTCGCCGAGTGCGCGCGGGTCGCGCGCGGCCGGGTGGTGGTCCTCGACTACACCTTCCCGCGCGGCGTCCTCGCCCGCCGCCTCGCCGTCGCCTCCCTCGCCTGGTACGAGACCGCCTACCTGCGCGGCTTCGCCCGCGAGGAGGTCGAGGAGCTGGTCGCCGAAGCCGGCCTCACCGCCCGCCGGATCCGCTCCTGGCTGCCGCTCCCCTTCGCGCTCTGGGAGGTCGGTCGCCGGCTCTCCGATCCGGACACCTGATCCGTTTTTCGCGGATCCGGCGCAGGAAGGGGAAAGAGAGATTCCCCGAGACCGGAGAGCGCCATGGAAGACCCCCGCTTCGCCCCGACTCGCGACCGACGGCCCGCCGCGGCAGCGCCGACCGTCGTAACGCTCCTGCTCTTCCTCGCGCTGGCACCCGGGGTCCGGGGGCAGCTGACCGATCTCGCGGCCGATCCACTCTTCGACTGCGTGGGTTCCGCCGGCAATGCATGTGAGGCCGGCGACGAGTTCGGCGCCGCGGTGGCGACCGGCGACCTCAACGGGGACGGCCATGCCGACCTCGTGGTCGGGGTGCCGGAAGAGGCGGTCGGCGCCGTTGCCGGCGCCGGGGCCGTGCACGTCTACTACGGCTACCCGGGCGGCCTTTCGCTCTCGAACGACGAGGGAATGACGCTCGACAGCTCCGGCGTCCCCGGCGTCGCCAACAGCTACGACCACTTCGGATTCGCGTTGGCCACCGGCGACCTCGACGGCGACGGCATCGACGACCTGGCCGTCTCCGCTCCCTGGTACAACGCCAACGGGATCATCAACTCCGGCGGCGTCTGGATCTTCTGGGGCGCCTCCTCCGGGATCTCCGGCTCGAGCGTCCGTTTCCTCGACCAGCGCGACCTCGACATCCAGTTCGAGGACTCCGAGGAGAACGACCATTTCGGCTACGCCCTCGCCATCAGCCGGCGCAGCGGCCGCGACCTGCTCTGGATCGGGGTGCCCCACGAGGACACCAGCATCGGCGGCGCCGACCAGGGCTGCGTCGACCTCGTCCTCATCGACGCGGACCGGACCCTCGGACCGGTCCAGCAGATCGACCAGGACGACGAGGGCTTCCCCAGCTCTTCGGAGTCGGGAGACGAGTTCGGGCAGAGCCTCGCCGCCGGGAACTTCGACGGCGACGCCTACGAGGACATCGCGATCGGCGCGCCCCGCGAGGACCTCGGGGACATCGTCGACGCCGGCAACGTCTTCGTGATGTACGGCGACGCCTCGGCGATCGACGAATCGGGCGTCGACTCCTGGAACCAGGACCTCGACGGCGTCCAGGGAGTGGCGGTCGCGGTGGACCGGTTCGGCGCGGACCTCGCCGCCGGCGACTTCGACGACGACGGCTACGACGACCTCGCGATCGGCATTCCGGGCGAGAACGTCGACGGCGCAGACGACGCCGGCGGCGTGCAGATCCTCTACGGTTCGAGCTCGGGCCTGACCAACCGCGACCAGTTGCTTACCCAGAACGAGGCCGGCGTGCCGGGGGCCTCCGAGGCGAACGACCACATGTTCACGGTCGCCGCTGGGGACTTCGACAGCGACGGCATCGACGACCTGGCGGTCGGCATCCCCGACGAGGACGTCTCCACGACCTCGAACGCGGGCATCGTGCTGGTCTTCTCCGGGGTCGACGGCTCCGGTCTCGCAGCTTCCGGCAGCGTCAGCTTCGACCAGAACTCCCCGCCCGGCATGCCCGATTTCGCCGAGGCGAACGATTTCTTCGGCGCCGCGCTCGCCGCCGGCGACTTCGACGGCAACGGCACCGCGGATCTCGCGATCGGCGTGCCCGGCGAGGACTCGGCCACCGGCGCCGTCAACGTCCTCTACGGCAAGCTCGCCGCCATCGACGCCTTCGCCGAGATCGCCTTCGTCTCGAACAACTTCTCGGTGTCCGAGAGCGTCGGCAGCGTCACGCTCACCGTCGCGCTCACCGGGAGCACCCCGATCTTCGCCGCGGTCGACCACGCCGTCGTGTTCGACACCGCCACCGCCGGCGTCGACTACACCGGTGGCACCGGCACCCTCTCCTGGAACCAGGGTCAGGTCGGTACGCGGACCTTCACCCTCCAGATCCTCGACGATACGGGCGACGAGGCCTCCGAGGTGATCTCCTTCCGGCTCGAGGATCCCTCGGCTGGCGCGGCGATCGACGGCGCGAACGACCTCGTGTCGGTCACCATCCTCGACGACGACCCGACAGGGCAGATCTTCGCCGACGGCTTCGAGTCCGCCAACACGACCAAGTGGTCGGCGCGAGTCCCCTGAGCGGAGCGTCCCGAGCGATCAGGCTCCGGCAGGAGCCGCCAGCCGCTCCTGCTCGGCGGCCTCGGCCGGGCGATGGAGGTCACGCAGCAGGGCGGCGTAGGATCGTCGGACTTTCCCGAGGTCGGGGTGGCCGGCGCCGAGTCCCTTGTCCATCAGCGCGATCGCGCGCCGGAAGCCGATCTCGGCCGCCGCCAGCTCGCCCGACCGGTGGTCGAGCTCGGCCAGACCCGAGAGGGGGTAGGCCAGGTGGACGTGCTCCGCTCCCAGCTTCTCCATGAAGATGCCGAGCGCGCGCTCGAGCGGCGGCCGCGCCGCACCGAGTTCGCCCATTTCCATGTAGGTCATCCCGAGGTTGTGGAGCGTCACGCCGACGTAGGGGTGGCCGGGACCGAGCGACCTCTCGCGGATCGCGAGGGCTGCCTGGAGCGAGGACCGGGCCGCCGGCAGATCGCCGGCCGTCCGCTGGACCTCGCCCAGGTTGTTCAGACTCTCGGCGATGTCGGGGTGCTCTGACGCCAGCAGCCTGCGCCGGATGGCGAGCGCCCGCTCGTGCAGCGCGCGCGCCCTGTCGAGATCGCCGAGCTCGAGGTCGACGAGGGCCTCGTTGTTCAGCGTGTGCGCGACATAGGGGTGATCCTCGCCGTACTCGCGAACGAAGATGGCGAGCGCGCGCTCATAGAGCGGGCGCGCCGCCTTCGGCTCGCCCATCTGCCAGCGCAGGTTGGCGACGTTGTTGAGCAACCCGCCGAGATCGAGGTGGTCGGGTCCCAGGATCCGCTCCTGCATCTCCAGCGCGCGCTCGAGCGAGGGCCGCGCCGCGGCGAGGTCGCCCGCGTACCACTGTGCGAGACCGAGCTGTCCGTAGGTGACCGCCAGGTCGCGGTGACCCGGGCCGAGCACCTTCTCCTGGAGGGCGACCGCGCGCAGGGCGAGGTCGCGCGCCTCGCGATAGGCGCCGCGGTCGAGCTGGGGCTTCACCAGGGCGCCGAGCGCCGCCGCGACTTCCGGACTCTCGGGGCCGTGCGCGGCGGTCTCGGCCTCGACGACACGCTCGAGCGCCGCCACTCCCGGCTCGTAGAGACCGAGCTCGGCGTAGGCGCGACCCATCGCGCGCAGCAGCTTCGCGCGCACCGCCGGCTGATCGGCGAGCTGCGCCGCGATCCGCTCGGCGCCCCGGTCGAGCAGCTCGCGCGCGGTCACCGCGTTGCCGCGCGCCTCCCCGGGCTCGTTGATCTCGAAGAGCTCGACCATGAAGTCCGAGACCCGGCGCGCCGCCTCCGCCTCGGCGTGCGCGCGATCGCGCTCGGCTGCGGCGATCCGCGCCTGGTGCAGCGCGAAAACGAGCGCCGTCAGCAGTGCCGCGACGGCCAGGGCGGCGGCGGCCGCCTCCAGCCGGTGGCGGCGGAGGAACTTGCCGAGCCGGTATCCGAGCCGGTCGGGCCGGGCGGCGATCGGCAGCCCGGCCAGGTAGCGGCGGACGTCCTCGGCGAGCTCGGCCACCGAGCCGTAGCGCCGCTCCGGCTCTTTGGCGAGCGCTTTGAGGACGATGGTGTCCAGGTCACCGCGCAGCGCGCGCCCGCCGGCACCCGCCGCCTCGCTGGGCCGCGGCGGCTCGCGCTCGGCGATCACGCGCTCGATCTCGATCGGGCTGCGGCTGGGCAGCTCGTAGGGTGCCCGGGCGCAGAGCAGCCGATAGAGGACCACGCCCAGCGAGTAGACGTCGCTCGCCACGGTCACGCGCTCCCCGCGCACCTGCTCGGGGCTCGCGTACTCGGGCGTGAAGGCCCGCCACTCGAGCGCCGTCCGCGTCTCGCCCGCGCCCGCCGCCTCCGGCTCCAGGACCTTCGCCAGACCGAAGTCGAGCAGCTTCGGCTCGCCTTCGGCGGTCACCAGGATGTTCGAGGGCTTGAGGTCACGGTGCACGACCAGGCGCCCATGCGCGTGGGCGACGGGCGCGCAGACCGCGAGGAAGAGCTCGAGCCGTTGCCGCAGGTCGAGGCCGCGCCGCTCGCAGAACCGGTCGAGCGGCTCGCCTTCGACCCGCTCCAGGATCAGGTAGAGCCTGCCGTCGGGAAGGGCGCCGCCGTCGAGCAGCCGGGCGATTCCGGGATGGGCGAGCTCGGCGAGGATCTGGCGCTCGGCGGCGAAGCGGGCGCGGAAACCCTCCCGGTCCAGGCCCGGGCGCACCAGCTTGATGGCGACCTCCTGGCGGAAGACGCCGTCGGTCCGCACGCCGAGGTAGACCTCCCCCATGCCACCCCGGCCGAGCAGCTCGCGGACCTCCCAGGGCCCGATCTTCCCGGGGGGGCCCGGCTCGCCGGACGGGCCGTCGGGTCCGCCCGGCGGCGACGTGTCGAGTGGGCTCGACGAGAGGTCGGCCGCGAGCAACGCGAGCACCTCGGAGCGCAGCGCCGGGTCGCCCTCCGTCGCTCCGGCTACGAAGGCCTCGCGCTCGGCGGGCGGCCGCTCGAGCGTCTGGTCGAAGAGCTGTCGAACCTGCAGCCAGCGCACCGGAGTCCGCTCGCTCATCGGCTCGCGCCCAGCCCGAGCTCACGGTGGAGAAAGGCGCGCGCCGAGCGCCAATCGCGCTTGACCGTCGCCGGCGAGCTGCCGAGCGCCGCCGCGGACTCCTCGATCGAGAGGCCGGCGAAGTAGCGCAGCTCGACGAGCCGGGCTTGCTCCGCATCGAGCGCCGCGAGCCGCTCGAGCGCGACGTCGAGCGCCAGCAGGTCGATCGGCTCGAGCGCCGGTTCCGCCGCCGCTACGAGCGTGACCGGCGTCCGCTTCTGCCGGGCCCGCGCGCGCGCGTGCTCCACGAGGATCCGGCGCATCGCCCGCGCCGCGATGCCGAAGAAGTGCGAGCGGTTCTCCCAGCCGATGTCGTGCGCGCCGATCAGACGGAAGTAGGCTTCGTGGACGACCGCGGTCGGCTGCAGCGTGTGCTCGACGCGCTCGCGTCGCAGGTACACCGCGGCGAGCGCGCGCAGCTCGTCGTAGACGAGCGGCACCAGCCGATCGAATGCCTCGCGCCGGCCGGAGGCCCACTCCCGCAGCAGCGCGGTCACCTCGCCCGTCGACTCCGGCACGCTCCCGTCGTTCGCCAATCCCGGCTCCTCGAATCTGGCCGGGAAAAGTACCCAGCTTCGGCGACGCGGCAAACGGCGGCGGCGCTGCCGATCAGAAAGCGTCGACGTCGCCGACGCTCGCGAAGGTCCCCGCCGGGTTGATGTAGGTCCGCACGACGCCGGTCAGCGTGTCGGTCACCGTCACCGTGTACTCGACGTTCGACAGCGCGCCGTAATAGACCCACCAGCGGCCGTTGATCGGCGTGCCGTCGAGCACCTTGACGATCAGCTCGATGTTGGCGTCGTCGAAGAACCAGAAGGTCCCCGACTCACCGCCCGGCCACGGCGTCGCGGACCCGACGCCTTCGTTGCCCTGGAAGTCGCGCCAGGCCGCGTCGACCGCGAAACGCCCCTCGACGAGGCAGAGCCGCGTCGGCCCCGGCTCGCAGGCGCCGCTCGCCGGCCCGGCCGTGACCCCGGTCGATCCCGCTCCGCTCGCCGGCTCCTCCCGCGGCGGCGGCGCCGAGGTCGCCGACGCCCCGAGCCGTCCGAACGCGGCGCTGTCTCCGACCGACGCGTAGGTGCCCGCCGGGTTGACGTAGCGCCGCGCGGCACCGGTCAGCCCGTCGCGCACGGTCAGCGCGTAGCGCACGTTCGACAGCGCGCCGTAGAAGACCCAGTGATGGCCGTAGAGCTCGACGCCGTCGAGCACTTTGGCGACCAGCTCGACGTTGGCGGAATCGAAGAACCAGAAGGCCCCCGAGTCCGACGTCAACGGCACCGCCGTCGCCTGGCCCTGGACGCCCTCGAAATCCATCCAACCGGCCTCGACCCGGAAGCGTCCGCCCTGCAGGCAGAGCGCGGTGGAGGTGGCGCGGCAGAGCGCGGCGTCCCCCGGCGCGTAGCTCCAGAGCTCCTGGCCAGTGAGACCGTCGTTCGCCACGAAGTAGAGCCGGTCGCCCGCGCTCATGAACAGCCCCGGGTAGGAGGAGCTCGGGCCGGGCGAGAGATCGGCGACGCGGCCGGTGCCCGCCACGCTGCCATCGCTCGACCAGAGTTCCGTCCCCGAGCCTTCCGTGCCGCCGGCGAAGTAGACCCGGTCACCCCAGGGGCGGAGCGCCCAGGCGCCGGTCCAGAGGCGGGTCAGCGCCAGGTAGTCGAGCGGCCACTCCGAAAGGAGCGCGGCGACGTCGGGAGCGTCCGGGCTCGCCCAGAGCCAGGCGCGTCGCTCGTCGGGAAGCCCCTCCGCCAGGATCGGCCGGCCGAGGACGAAGACGCGGTCGGCGGTGGCCGCGAGCGCGGCAACATCAGTCGTCTCCCCGGCGGCGGTCAGCCGGTCGAGCCGCCGCGTGCCGGCTTCGGAGCCGTCGGTCGTCCAGATCTCGGTCTCTCCCGCGGCAGAGAAACTGACGAAGGCGTAGCGCCCACCGACGGCCACGAAGGCGCGAGCCGCGTCCCCGACCTGAACCGTGGGGCCGGACTCCTGCAACTTCTGCGTGCCACCCGCCGTGCCATCGGTCACCCACAGCTCCGGTGCGCCGTCACTGCCCCGATCGATCCGCAGGAGCTCGCGGTCGGCCAGCGCCTGGTAGGAGCGGACCCGGGCCATCCCCCCCAGATCGGCGAGCGTCTCGACTTCGCCGCCACCCCCGACCGCGATCAGGACGGAGTGGGCGTTCCAATCGACGCCGGCCTGGAACAGGCCGCGTCCTCCGGCGGTACCGAAGGGCTGGAACCACTGGTAGGGCCACGCGTCGACCGCACGGACGGCCGCATCGCCCGGCAGCCAGAGATAGAGATCGGCGTCGACGATCACGAAGCGCAGGTCCCCGGAGCGGGTGACGAGGGACACGCCCTCCGGCAGGTCGACGAGACGGATCGTGCCGCTCTCGGATCCGTCGGTCTTCCAGAGCTCGCCCGCGCCCCCGCCCTCAGTCGCTGTCGAGGAAGTCCGCCTCGCCTGCCACACTCTCCGCCAGGGCATCGAAGCGGGGGCGATCGGGGCGGACCGCGCCGAGCAGCGTGAGCAACTCGCCGGTCGCCGGGTCGTAGCTCCAGAGGTTGCCCTCCTCGCAGTCGCCGTTGGCGATCAGCAGGAGATCCCCGACCGGACGCAGGTCCGCGGTCGTGCCGGGGTTGTGCGATCCCGCACCAGGAGGCGGACGGCTCGATCAGCTCCCGCGTCCCGTCGCGGCTGCCGTCGGTGCGGACGACGCGGCCGTTGATCGCGAGATAGAGCTCGCCGTGGAGCTCGACGCCCACTTCGATTCCCGAAGACGCGGCGTCGTAGGCCAGGTCCTTCACCAGCTCGAGATCCGCGCCCCCCGGCACCGCGCGGTAGGGCTCGAAGCCGTGTCGGCCGTCCGTGGCCCCCAGGAGAACGAGGTCGCCCGCCGGCGCGAGATCGAGCGGGCTGTCGTAGAGCGCGAGCAGGTCGCCGGCGCCGCCGCGGCGGGTCGCATTCCCTGCGGAGTCGAACGACCAGAGCTCGACGGCGCCGGGCGCGACGCCGACGGCCAAGAACAGCTCACCGGCCACGAGAGTCGGGCCGCGCGGCGCAACGTCACAGCCGGCCGGGCAGAGCTGCGCGAGCTCGAAGGTCCCGTCCGGCGTGCCATCGGTCGCCGCGATCCCGCCGCTCCCGGCGACGGGCACCGGGAAGACGGCCCGCTCGCCGAGCCGCTCGAGCCAGAGCCCGAAATGGCGGCAGGAGGAGTCGGGGTCGGTGTCGCCGCAGGGCTCGGCCAGGACGCTCACTTCCCCGCTCGCGCGGTCGAGAGCGAGCAGGCGGGAGATGCCCAGGAGGTCGTTGGCGTAGAAGACGACGCGCTCGCCGAGCGCCACGAAGGTGTGCGCACCGCCGAAGAACTGGAGCCCGGTCGGTTGGTCGAACCGGGTCAGCGCGCGGGTGCCCGCGGCGGTGCCGTCGCTCTCCCAGACGTTCTCGCCGGTCTCGTCGCGGGCGACGAAGAGCAGCCGATCGCCGTCGACATCCCAGAGGTCGAAGAGGAAGGCCGAGTCGGGGTCGTCGAACGCCGTCGCCGGACCGGTGCCCGGCGCGGTTCCGTCGCTCACCCAGAGCTGGGATTCTGTACTGCGGTAAGCGACGAAGCGGCCGAAAGCGATCGCCTCGATGCCGCCGTAGGCCCACAGAGTGGAGTCGAGCTCCTCGACGACCTGCGTCGAGGCGTCGGTGGCGCCGCTACGCCAGAGCACCGGGGGTCCGTCGACCATCATCGCGACCATCTCGACGCGATCGGCGGTGGCGACCGGAGCAGCCACCCTCGCCGAGCCGCCGAGCGCCCTGTCGACGACGCGGCGGGTGCCCTCGACCGAGCCGTCCGTCTGCCAGAGCCGGATCCGGTCGACGGTTCCCCCGGCCGCCGTGGAGTCCTCGAGAAGGACGAGGCTGCCGGCGAAGAGCACCGTCTCCGGGACGGAGTAGAACTCGCTGTAGTCGAGCAGCGGGAACGTTCCCGCCACGGTGCCGTCGGTCCGCCAGAGGGAGGTGCCCGCGTCATCGCAGTAGAAGGAGAGAACGCGAGGCCCTCGAGCACGCCCACCGGCTGCCAGATCCCGGTGAAAGGCGAGTCCGGGCAGGCCGGCCCGATCGCGAAGGTGCCGTCCAGCGTCCCGTCGCTGCGCCAGAGTCGTTCGAGCCGATCGTCGTCGAAGGCGACGAATACCGCCGCGTCCCCGACCGCGGTGAAGTCGCGCGGCTCCGACCCCGATGGCGTTCGACAGGTCGGTTCCGGCGTCGATCACCAGCCGGGGCGGATCCGCCAGGGCCAGCGTCGCAGAAACGAGGAGGAGAGCACCGACTCCGCCGCGGAGCCGGACGGGGCGCGAGGTCGAGCTGCACATGGAGCGCCTCCCGGTACCTGGCCTCTAGGGTAGTCCTGCAGCGCGCCGCCGGCTAGGGACCCCTCGGGAGATCCGGAAGACCCGCTCCGGCGGCGGAACCTCTGCTACGCCACCCGGATCCGCGGGTCGATCCAGGCGTAGACGAGGTCGGTGACCAGGTTGACCATCACGTAGGTCACCGAGATCAGCAGCACGCAGCCCTGGACCAGCGGGTAGTCGCGCAGGCGGATGGCCTGGATCAGCAGGCGGCCGAGGCCGGGCCAGGAGAAGATCGTCTCGGTCAGGATCGCGCCGGTCAGCAGCGCGCCGAACTGCAGCCCGACCACCGTCACCACCGGCACCAGCGCGTTGCGCAGCGCGTGGAGCCCGACCACGCGCCACTCGGAGAGCCCCTTCGCCCGCGCCGTCACCAGGTAGGGCTTGCCGAGCTCCTCGGCGAGCGCCGAGCGGATCATGCGGGTGAGCAGCGCGGCGAGCGCGAGGCCGAGGGTGACCGCGGGGAGCACGAGGCTCCGCCAGCCCGACCGCCCCGACACCGGAAAGAGATCGAGGTGGATCGAGAAGAGCAGGATCGCGAGCGGCCCCAGCCAGAAGTTCGGCATCGAGACGCCGGCGAGCGAGAAGAAGCGCGCGGCGCGGTCGATCCAGGTTCCCTTGCGATAGGCCGCCGCGACGCCGAGCGGCAGCGCGAGCGCGAGCGCCGCGAGCATCGCGGCGCAGGCGAGCTCGGCGGTCGCCGGAAAGCTCTCGGCGAGCAGCTTCGAGACCGGCCGGTCGAAGTGGAGCGAGTCGCCGAGGTCGAGCCGAACGAGGCCGGCGAGGAAGTGGCCGTACTGCGCGGCGAGCGGGCGGTCGAGGCCGAGGCGCGCGCGCAGCGCCTCGACGTCGGCCGGCTGCGCCCCCTCGCCGAGCATCATCTCGACCGGGTCGCCCGGGATCAGGTGCACCAGCGCGAAGACCAGCGTCGCCACCGCCAGCACGGTGGGGATCGCTCCCAGCAGGCGGCGCAGGACGACCCGGATCACCCGACGCCGAGCCCCATCTTCTTCGCGAGGTACGAGAAGTTCTGGCGCGACATGCCGAGCCGGCGCGCCGCCGCCGCCCGGTTCCCCTCCGCCGCCTCCAGCGCCTCGACGATCATCTTCCGCCGCGCCTCCTCGAGGCTGCGATGGTATGCCGTTCCGCCCCGCTCCGGGGGCGCCGCGCCGAGCTCGAGGTGCTCCGGGGCGATGCGGCCGTCGTCGGCGAGCAGCGCACCGGCCTCGAGCGCGTGCTTGAACTCGCGCACGTTGCCCGGCCAGGAGTGCGCGGCGAGCGCCCGCCGGGCCTCCGCCGTGAGGCGCAGGCCGGGGCGCCGGCGCCGCTCCGCCTCGAGGAAGCGTTCGGCGAGCAGCAGCACGTCGTCGCCGCGCTCGCGCAGCGGCGGCAGCACCACCGTCGCCACCTTCAGCCGGAAGTAGAGATCCTGCCGGAAGCGCTCCTCGCCGACCATCCGCTCGAGGTCCCGGTTGGTGGCCGCGATCACCCGCACGTCGACCCGCCGCGGCACCGACTCGCCGACCCGGCGGATCTCGCGCTCCTGCAGCGCACGCAGGATCGCTCCCTGCGCCGACGGCGGCAGGTCGCCGATCTCGTCGAGGAAGAGGCTGGTCCCCTGCGCCTGCTCGAAGACGCCGGCGTGCGCCCGCTCGGCGCCGGTGAACGCGCCGCGCGCGTGACCGAACAGCTCGGAGAGCTGGAGCGACTCGGCGAGGCCGGCGCAGTTGAACGGCACGAGATCGCGCCCGCGCCGCGGACTCGCGTCGTGGACGTAGCGGGCGGCCAGCTCCTTGCCGGTGCCGTTCTCGCCGAGGATCAGCACCGGCAGCTCCGAGGCGGCGAAGCGGCGGAGGCGCTCGACCGCCGCGGCGAGCGCCGGGCTCGAGCCGGCGAGCGGCGAGCCGCCGTTCGTCGCCGCCGCCTCGGCCGGACCGGGCAGATCGCGGCGGAGCAGGGCGACCAGCGCGCGCAGCGGCTCGTCGATCCCTTCGGCCTCGATCACCAGCTCCCCCTCGCCGCAGGGCGTCACCAGCTCCTCCGGGAGTCGGAGCGCCGTGCCCTCGACCAGCCGCCGCTCGCCCAGCGGGCCGCGCAGACGGATCGCCGCTTCCGGGTGGCCGGCCGCGGCGACCAGCTCGCCGAGCGCGCGCGGATCGCCCGGCGGGCGCTCGCAGTAGGCCGCCAGCGCGCGCCAGGCGCGGTCCTCGCCGCGCGTCACCAGCGCCGCCAGCGCCGGCGCGCCGAGGCGTCGCAGCAGCGCGGCCGCCTCCACCCGCCGCTCGCGCGGCACGCTGCCCGGCGCGACCGTCTCGGCGTCGAGGACGAAGCGCGCGCGACGGAAGGGCACCAACGCATCGAGGTCGGACCATGCGCCGCGGCGCGGCGCCTCGCCGCGCACCAGCGGCTCCTCGAGCCGGGGCAGCGGCCCGGCCGCCGCGGCGGCGCGCGCGGCGTCGCACCGGCCGGCGAGCGCCAGCGTCAGGGCGCGCTCCTCCGGCTCGAGCGCGGCCGCCGCCCCGGAGCCGCCGAGGTCGAGCCAGGTCGCGGCCTCCTCCGGCCGCTCGAGCCAGCCCGCCGCGCGCACCGCGACCGCGCCGAGCTCGGGCAGCGGCGCCTCGCTGCCCAGCTTCCGCGCGCTCTCGAGGCCGCGCCGGCAGCGCGCCAGGGCCGCGTCGAGCTCGCCGCGCACCAGCTCGTAGCGGGCCTGGAGCGCCTCGTCGTAGATCTGCCCGATCCGGTTGCCCGCGCGCAGGTTCTCGACCGTCGCCGCCGCGAGCAGCGGCTCGACGCCGTCCAGCCGGCCGACGCGCAGCCGCACTTCGGCGAGGTTCGACCCGGCGAGGGTGACCGCGAGCGGCCCGTCGCAGCGCCCGAGCAGGCGCGCCGCGTGGGCGAGCGCGCGTTCGGCGCGCTCGAGGTCGCCGGAGAGCTGCCGCCCCAGGCCGATCAGGTTCCAGGTCCGCCCCGCCTCGAAGCGGGTCATCGCCCGCCGCGCCAGCAGCAGCCGGCGGCGGGCGTGATCGAGCAGCGCCGCGCCGTCCGCGCGCTCGAACGCGAGGTCGGCCTGCACCTCGTGCCAGCGCGGAGCGAGCTCACGGTCGGTCGCCGCCTCCGCGGACCGCTCGAGCTGACGCGCGCACCCCTCGCGGTCGCCGCGATCGAGCGCGGCGAGGGCGGCGAACAGCCGCGCCGCGAGCTTCTCGCCGCCGCGCGCTTCCGCGACCAGGCGGGCGGACCAGCTCCGCGCGGCCTCCGGGTCCCGGCCGAGGGCGAGGGCGCGCAGGAGCGCGTCGCCATGCGTCAGGCGCGCGGCGACCGGCGGCGCGAGCCGCGCGATCCTCCGCACCGTCTCGCGCGCCGCCGCGATCTCGCCGAGCGCGACCTGCGCCTCGAGCCGCAGCTCCTCCGCCGCGAGATCGCGGCGGTCGCCGACGAGCGCGAGCGCCGCCTCGACCCGCCCGTCGGCGGCGAGGGCGCGGGCGAAGAGGTGGCGGCCGGATTCGTCCGACGGGGGCGCCGCGCGGAACGCGCGCACCGCCGCCGCCCACCGACGGCGCGCGACGAGCGCGGGGCCGTCCAGTCCAGGGCAGTCGCCGCGCGCGCTGACGCGACCGGCCCGCCAGGCGACCTCGCGGCCCTCGCGGACCAGCGCGCCGTCGAGCGCCGCGCGGGCCGCCGCGCCATCGAGGAAAGGCGCCGCGGCGAGGATCTGCTCGACCGCCGCGTCCGCCGCCACCGGCGCCAGCGCCCCGCGCCACTGCGCCAGCAGCCGGCGCAGCGCCCGCCGCGCTTCGCCGCGCCCTTCGACGCCGATCTCGCGGAAGAGAATCCCGGCGAGCTCGACCAGCGACTCCTGCGCCGGCCGCGTCGAGCGGCCCGCGGCCGCGGCGACGCCGACCAGCCGCCCGCCGCAGTCCACGCCGGCGCCGGCGAATCCGCGCGGCAGGCGCCACCCCGCCGCTTCGAGCAGCGAGAGCAGGCCGGCGGCCTGGAGCAGGAGACCGAGGCGGGCGCGGTCGGTCAGGTGGGCCTCGGCGAGGGGCGTGCCGGGGCCCGGTTCGAGGGTCGGATGACGGACGGCTTCAGCTCGTTGGCTCACCTCGTCCTCCCAGCCAGGAATCGAGTGCTGCAAAAAACGCAGGGTACGACTTCGCCACGACTTCGGGGTGCGCGATCGACAGATTCTGACGCCTCAGGCCGACGATTGCCATCGCCATCGCGATGCGGTGGTCGTCGTGGGGGTCGATCGTGACCGGATCGGCCGGCGGCGAGGCGCCGGCCCAGACTCCGGGAATGACGAGGCCGTCGGGGCGCTCCTCGACCGTCGCGCCGGCGCGCCGGAGCTCCCCGGCCATCGCGGCGAGGCGGTCGCTCTCCTTGAGGCGCAGGTGCGCGACGTTGCGGATCGCCGTCGTGCCGCGCGCGAAGGGGGCGAGCGCGGCGAGGGTCGGCACCTGATCGGGGATATCCGAGAGATCGGCGTCGAGCGCGCGCAGCTCGCCGCGGTCGACCCGGACGCCGCCGAGCGCCGGCTCGACGCGGGCGCCCATCTCGCGCAGCAGTTCGAGGAAACGGCGGTCCCCCTGGCGCGAGTCGAGCCGCACTCCACGGATCAGGATCCCGCCGCCGGCGAGCGCGGCCGCCGCCGCCGGATAGGCCGCGGCCGAGAGGTCGGCCTCGATCTCGATGCGGCCGCCCGCGAGCACGCTCGGCTCGGTGCGCCAGAGTCCGGGCTCCGGGCGCTCGACGACGCCGCCCTGGGCGTGGATCAGGTCGACCGTGAGATCGACGTAGGGCGCCGAGACGAGCGCCTCGACCTCGATCTCGATCGGCGCCGGCGCGCGCTGGCCGGCGAGCAGGAGGGCCGACAGGTACTGGCTCGACTCGCCGGCGTCGAGCCGAGCGCGGCCGCCGGCGAGCGAGCCGCCGCGGACGACGAGCGGCGCGTGCCCCGGCGCGCCCCGCCACTCGATCTCGGTACCCAGCTCGGCGAGGGCGTCGGCGAGCGGCCCGACCGGCCGCTCGCGCAGGCGCGGCGTGCCGTCGAGCGTCCACTCCCCCGGCTGCGTCGCGAGCAGCGCGACCAGGAAACGGAAAAGCGTGCCGGCGTTGCCGCAGAAGATCTCGGCGCGCTCCGGATCGCGGCCGGAGGGGGCGACGCGCACGCTCTCGCCGTCGTGCTCGACCCGGAAGCCGAGCGTCGCGAGGGCCGCGGCGAAGAGCCGGGTGTCCTCGGCCTCGAGCGGGCGCACGATCTCGACCGGCCGCCGCGCCAGCAGAGCCAGCGCGTAGGCGCGGTGGGTCTGGCTCTTCGAGCCGGGCGGGTGAGCGGAGCCGGAGACCACCCGACCCGACGGCACCTTCACCTGTTCAGGCGATCTCCACCACGAGCCCGTCATGGCCGATCTCCACTCCCGCCGGGAGCTCGCGCTCGAGCGACCCGTGGTCGACGTCGTGCGCGATGTGGGTGAACAGCGTGCGGCGCGCGCCGATGCGCGCCGCGACCTCGACCGCCTCGTCGATCGACAGGTGGGTCGGATGCGCGCGGTAGCGCAGCGCCGACAGGACCAGGTACTCGACGCCCGCGAGGAGCGCGAAGCTCGCTTCCGGGATGAAGTGGACGTCGGTCACCACCGCGAAGGGCCCGATCCGGTAGCCGAGGACCGGCATCGACCCGTGCGCGACCGGGATCGGGACGACCGTCTCGCCGAGCAGCTCGAACGGCGCGTCGACTTCGACCAGCTCGAGCCGGGGCTTGCCGCCGCCTTCCTCGCCCGGCTTCGAAGACGTAGGCGAAGATCTGGCGCAACCGCGCCAGCGTCGAGGCCGAGCCGTAGCAGGGGATGGACGCCTTCTGCCGGAAGTTGAACGGCCGCAGGTCGTCGAGCCCGAAGACGTGGTCGGCGTGCGGGTGGGTGTAGAGCACCGCGTCCACCCGGTCGATCCCGAAGCGCAGCGACTGCTCGCGGAAGTCGGGCGACGTGTCGACCACCACCGTGCCGCGCTCGAGCTCGAGCTTCAGCCCCGGCCGCAGCCGCCGGTTGCGGGGATCGCTCGAGGTGCAGACCGGGCAGCGGCACCCCACCACCGGCACCCCGGTCGAGGTGCCCGAGCCGAGCATCGTCACTCGCCGGATCACGATCCGGAAGTCTAGCCGAAGCGCTCGACGCGGCGGCTGCGGAACCAGGCGTCGAGCAGGAGGACCTCGCCGCCCGCGACCGGCCAACGCCGGGGCTCGTGGAAGTGGCCGAGGACGAGCACGTCGTGCCCCTCGGCGAGGCGACCCTCCGCGTATCGGCTGATCGCTTCCTCCGGGATGCGCGCCTTGTGCCTGAAGTTGGTGCCGGAGAGCTTGCGCTCTGTGCCGTGGACGAAGGGGGCGACCGCGCGCTTCGGCAGGCGATGGATGATCGTGCGCACCGCCCAGCTCTTCGACAGCCAGCGCCAGGCGAGGTACTGGCGGTCGCGGTCGTTGAGCCCGTCGCCGTGGACGAAAAGGTAGCGCACGCCGCCGGCGGTCGCGGCGACCTCCGTGCCCACCGAGTCGAAACCCTCCCGGCAGGGGCCGGCGGCGAGGAAGAAGTCCCGGTTGCCCTCGATGTAGTCGACCCGCACGCCGCGGCCACGGATCTCCCGCGCCGCGTCGAGCAGGGCGCGCGAATCCGGCGTCTGGTACTGCTCGTAGCCGACCCAGACCTGCAGCAGGTCGCCGAGCAGCACGAGGTGCTCGACCCCTTCCTCCGGCAGCGCGCGGAGCTGCGCGACCAGCGGGCCGGCCTCCCCGCCCGGACCGCCCAGGTGGGCGTCTGCGACGACGGCGAGAGTCGCGGTCATGTCGGTCCCCGTGCCGATGCGGGGTCCGTCGAGTCGTTGAGCAGATCCAGGTACCGCCAGTAGGAATAGAGCCGGTTCCGTCGCTGTCCCGTGACCTCGCGCACGATGTCGAGCTTCTCCAGACGCTCGATCGCCCGGCCCACCGTCACGAAGGACAAGCCCGTCGCGGCGGCGAGCGACGGCATCGACGCGATCGGTCGATGCTGGAGGGTCCTCAGGACTTCCGCCGCGGAACCGCGACCACGCCCCAGCTCGTCCAATCGGAGGCGGTCCAGCCGGACGAGCTCGGCGAGCCGCTGCGTTGTGTCCACTGCTCCGGACGCGGTCTCGGCGACGCCCTGGGCGAAGAAGTCAAGCCACGCTTCCCAGTCGCCCTCGCGGCGCACGCGGTCGAGCAACTCGTAGTAGGTCGCCCGGTGCGTCTTGAAGAAGAGGCTCAGATAGAGGATCGGCTCGCGGAGAACCCCTTCGGCCACCAGGACGAGCGCGATCATCAGCCGACCGACCCGTCCGTTGCCGTCCAGGAACGGGTGAATGGTCTCGAACTGGACGTGGGCGAGAGCGGCCTTCAGCACCGGCGCAGTGGGCTCCGGGTCGTCGTGCAGGAACTTCTCGAGCGCGGCCATGCAGGACTCGACCTCGCCCGGAGGCGGCGGCACGTACACCGCGTTGCCGGGCCGGCTGCCTCCGATCCAGTTCTGGCTGCGCCGGAACTCGCCCGGCTGCCTGCCCTCGCCCCGGCCCCTGGAGAGCAGCAGTGCGTGGACCTCCCGCAACAGTCGGTTGGACAGGGGGAGGCCGCCCCGGATCCTCTCGACGCCGTGCTCCAGCGCACGAACGTGGTTCGAGACCTCGGTCACGTCGTCGATCGGCACGCCCGGCTGCTCCTCGACCTCGAAGAGCAACAGGTCGGAAAGGCTCGATTGCGTTCCCTCGATCTGGGACGAGAGGACGGCCTCCCTGCGCACGTACATGTAGAGGAAGATCTCCGGCGACGGCAGCAACGACGTGACGCTGTCCAGGCGTCCCAGGGCGAGCAGTGCCTCGTCGAGGCGCCGCCGCAGGCCGCCGCCGATCGCGAGAGGCGGCCGGGGCGGGAGGGGTTCCGGAACGAATGCCCGGACAGGCTCGCGTCCGACCGTCGAGATCGGGAGGTACCGGCCGGTCTTCGCTCTCTTCATGCGGGTTCCTGCCGCGAAGTGTGAATAGCGAATCAGATTATTAACATCTGAATCCCTAAATGCAAATAAACGGCCGCGCGATTCACCCCGGAGCCCGTACGGTCTCCTACGCCTCCTTCGCCCCTCCGTCCGCGGCGATCTTCTCGCGCAGCTGGACGGGCGCGGCCGCGCGCGCGCGCAGCCGGAGGTTGATCATCTCGACGCCGACCGAGAAGGCCATCGCGAAGTAGACGTAGCCCTTCGGGATGTGGAAGTCGAGGCCCTCGCCGAGCAGCGAGACGCCGATCAGGATGAGGAAGGAGAGCGCCAGCATCTTGACCGTCGGATGCTTGCGGACGAAATCGCCGATCGGGCCGGCGAAGGCCATCATCACGCCGACCGCCCCGATGACCGCGGCGATCATCACGCCGATCCTGTTGGTCATGCCCACCGCGGTGATCACCGAGTCGAGCGAGAAAACGACGTCGAGGGCGAGGATCTGGGCGATCACCGCCCCGAACGAGGCCGCCCTGCCCGCCGCGACGCCGTGCTCCTCCCCCTCGAGCGCGCCGTGCACCTCGAACGTGCTCTTGGCGATCAGGAAGAGGCCGCCGCCGATCAGGATCAGGTCGCGCCCCGAGATCTCCTCGCCGAGGACCGCGAACAGCGGGCTGGTCAGCCGCGCGATCCAGGCGATCGACAGCAGCAGCAGGATGCGCAGGATCATGGCGAGCGAAAGGCCGAGCCGGCGCGCCCGGCCGCGCTGCCCGGCCGGCAGCTTGTCGGCGAGGATCGCGATGAAGATGACGTTGTCGATGCCCAGCACCACCTCGAGCGCGAGCAGCGTCGCGAAGGCGATCCAGACCTGCGGGTCGGCGAGGAATTCCATCGTCTCGTCTCCGTTCCGGTGTCAGACGATCGTGATCTGCGAGCGCACCGAAGCCTGGCCGTCGATCGCCGCGAGCACCGCGGCGGCGACCTTCGCGAATGCGGCGGCGTGCGGTCCGCCGGGGTCGTCGACCACGATCGGCCGGCCGGCGTCGCCCCCCTCGGCGATCGCCGCGTCGAGCGGGATCTCGCCCAGGAAGGGGACGTCGAGCTCGCGCGCGGTGCGCGCGCCGCCGCCGTGCCGGAAGACGTGGGTCGACATGCCGCAGTGCGGGCAGACGAAGGTCGACATGTTCTCGACGATGCCGAGCACCGGGACGTTGACTTTGCGGAACATCTGCAGCCCCTTGCGGGCGTCGATGAGCGCGACGTCCTGGGGCGTGGTGACGATCACCGCGCCGGCGAGCGGGATCTTCTGGGTGACCGTGAGCTGGGCGTCGCCGGTGCCCGGCGGCAGGTCGAGCACCATCACGTCGAGCGCGCCCCAGTCGACGTCGCCGAGCATCTGCTCGATCGCGCGCATGACCATGGGCCCGCGCCAGATCACCGGCGTGTCGGCCTCGAGGATGAAGCCGAGCGACATCACCTTGACGCCGTAGCGCTCGTAGGGCTGGATCCGGTTGCCGATCACCGTCGGCCGGTCGGTGATGCCGAACATGGTCGGCACCGAGGGGCCGTAGATGTCGACGTCGAGCAGCCCGACCGTGCGGCCGGCGCGGGCGAGCGAGATCGCGAGATTGGCGGCGACCGTCGATTTGCCGACGCCTCCCTTGCCGCTCGCCACCGCGACCACCGACTTGACGTCGGGAATGAGGTCGGGATTGGGGGCGATCGCCTTGGCGGCCGATTCCTCGCGGCTCGGCGGCGCCGCCGCTCGGACCTCGATCTCCACCCGCTCGAGCCCGGCCACCCCCATCACCGCGCGTTCGGCGTCGGCGCGCACCGCGTCGGCCGCCTTCGGATCCCGCGTGGTCATCTCGATCGTTACGCGCGCCGCGCCGCCCTCCACGGCCACGCCCTTGACGAACCCGAACGACACGACGTCCCGGCTCATCCCCGGGAAGCGCACCGAGCGCAGGGCCTCCCAGACCGCTTCTTCCAGCTTGCCCGCCATGCTCACGATTCCTTTCTCGCCGCGCTCGCGCGCGGCGCTGCCGCCGTGGAAAGCTCGGCCCGCGCCAGCTCCGCGACCCGGACCCGGGCCGCCTCCGTGAGCTCGCGCAGGCGGGAGATCGACTGCCCCGCCAGCTCGACCGGCCGACCGTAGCGCACCCGGACGGTGCCGGGCCGGATCAGGAACGACCGCCGGTGCTGTACCTCGAACGCCCCCTCGATGCCCACCGGCACGACCGGCAGCCCGCTCTTCAGCGCCAGCAGGAAGCCGCCGCGCTGAAAGGGGAGGACCCGGCCGTCGAGGGTGCGCTCCTCCTCCGGAAAGACGAGGACCGAAACGCCGCGCGAGAGCTCCGCGATCGCCGCAGCGAAGCTCTCGCGCGCGGTCGAACGGTCCTTGCGGTCGATCGGCACGAAGCCGCCGGCGGAGAGCGCCCAGCCGAAGATCGGGATCCTGAACAGGCTCGCCTTGGCCAGGAACTTGGTCTCTCCCGGCAGGCTCGCGAGCAGCGCCGGGATGTCGAAGAGACTCTGGTGGTTGGCCATGTAGACGTAGCTGCCGTCCGCCCCCGGAGCGGCCTCGTGTGTGACCCGCAGCCGGACAAAGCTGGCGGCGAGCAACCCCTTCGCCCAGGCCCGCCCGACCCGGTGGTGCCAGTGCCCGCGCGGCGGGATCGCCGCGGCGACCAGGGCGGCGATCGCGAACAGCAGCGTGCCGGCCACCAGGTAGAGGGTGCCGGTGAGCGTCGCCAGGACGGTCGGGAGGGCGCCGGCGCGCGGCGCTCGCGGTTCTTCGGGCACGTCGGCTCCGGGGCGGCTAGAATCCCCGCATCATGCCGACGAGCGAGGCCTCCGGCCGCGCGACGCCCCGCCGGCTCCTGCGCTGGGCGCTGGCACTCGGGGCGGCGTACGACATCTTCTTCGCGCTGCTGCTCTTCACGGTTCCGGATCGCGCGAGCCACTGGTTCGGGCTCCCGCTGGCGGAGCCGCGATTCTACATAAGGCTCCTCGCCATCCTGCTGATCATGCTGGGGGCCGCCTACCTGGCCGCGGCCCGCGACCCGGAGCGCTACAGGGCGGTGGTCTGGACCGCGGCCCTCGGACGGCTGGCGGGCGCGGCGCTCTTCGCCGTCGAGGCGGCGACGCTGCCCGTCCTCTGGCCGCTCGCCGCCGGCGACGGCGCCTTCGGCCTGGTCACCGCCTGGGCCGCCCGGAAGCTCGGCCGGTGAGACTCCTCGCGCCGGTCCGGGAGGCCGCCGAGATCGCGGGCCAGATCGCGCAGCTCGCGGTGCGCGCGGTCGCCGGCATCTTCCGCCGCCCCTTCGCCGGGGCGGCCTGGGTCGCGGAGATGGACCAGATCGGCGTCCGCTCGCTCGGCGTGGCGGGCATCACCGACGATCTTCACCGGCATGGTGCTCGCCCTCCAGACCGCCTACTCGCTGCCCGGGCTGGGCATCAAGTACTACATCGGCACGGTGGTCTCGAAATCGCTGGTGCGCGAGCTGGCGCCGGTGCTGGTGGCGCTCATCGTCGGCGGCCGGATCGGCGCCGGGATGACCGCCGAGCTCGGCAGCATGAAGGTCACCGAGCAGATCGACGCGCTGCGCGCGCTCGGCGCCGACCCGGTGCGCCGACTGGTGACGCCCAAGCTGGGCGCGACGCTGATCATGCTGCCCGCGCTCACCGTGATCGGCGACCTGCTCGGCATCTTCGGCGGCCTGCTGATCGCGGTCTTCCAGCTCGGCCTGACCCCGGGCTTCTACGTCAATGACGTGCTCACCTCGCTCACCGTCGACGACGTCGCGAGCGGCGTCGGCAAGTCGTACTTCTTCGCCTTCTTCATCACCGTGGTCGCCTGCCGCAACGGCCTCCACGTCACCGGCGGCGCCGACGGGGTCGGCCGCGCCACCACCAACACGGTGGTGCTCGCCTCGATCCTGATCCTGATCACCGACTTCTTCCTCACCAAGCTCTTCTACCTGATCGGATGAACGGCGCCGGAGCGGGGCCACTCTTCGAGGTGCGCGGGCTCGCCAAGAGCTACGCGGGACGCAGAGTCCTCGCCGGCGTCGACTTCGACCTCGGCCGCGGCGAGAGCCTCGTGGTCCTCGGCCGCTCGGGCACCGGCAAGAGCGTGATGCTGCGCCAGCTGATCGGCCTCGAGCAGCCTGACGCGGGGTCGATCCGGTTCGACGGGCTGGAGATCGTCGGCCTCTCCGAAGGCGCGCTCGCCCCGGTCCGCCGCCGCGTCGCGATGCTCTTCCAGGGCGGCGCGCTGTTCGATTCGATGAACGTCTTCGACAACCTCGCCTTTCCCTTCCGCGAGCACCACGCCTGCGCCGAGGCGGAGCTGGCCGCGCGCGTCGCGGCGCTGCTCGAGCAGGTCGGCCTGCCGGGGATCGAGGCCAAGGCGCCGTCGGACCTCTCGGGCGGCATGCGCAAGCGGGTGGCTCTCGCCCGGGCGCTCGCGCTGCAGCCCGAGGTCCTGCTCTTCGACGAGCCCACCACCGGTCTCGACCCGATGACCTCGGCGTCGATCGCGCGCAGGATCGGCGAGACACGCCGGGCGACCGGCGCCGCGGCGCTCGTCGTCACCCACGATCTCGCGCTCGCCCGCCACGTCGCCGACCGCGTCGCGCTGCTCGACGGCGGGCGCTTCCGTTTCGTCGGCACCTTCGCCGAGGCCGACGCCGCATCCGATCCCCTGCTGGCCGACTTCCTGGCCGGACGAGAGGAGAACGACGATGTCCCGTGACCCCCGCGCCACCGCGCGCGTCGGATTGATGGTGATGGTCGCGCTGGCGCTCGCCGGCGTCGCCGTCTTCCTGCTCGGAGAAAAGCAGAACCTGTTCCGCGCCAAGAACCACTACTTCGTCCGCCTGGCCAGCGCCAACGGCCTGCAGGTCGGCGCGGCGGTCCAGCTGAACGGCGTCAACGTCGGCCAGGTGGTGAAGATCATCCTCCCCGAGGACATGGGCGAGACCCAGCTCCAGGTCCGGCTGGCGGTCGACGCGCGATTCGAGCAGCGCATCCGCGCCGACTCGCAGGCGCGCATCAAGACGCTCGGGCTGCTCGGCGACAAGTTCGTCGAGATCAGCTCGGGCTCGCCCTCCGCTCCGGTGGTGCCCGAGGAGGGCGAGATCCCCTCGGCGCCGACCACCAACCTCGAGCAGATCGTCTCCTCCGGCGAGGACCTGATGGTCAACGTCCTCGCCATCTCCTCCCAGCTCGCCGCGATCCTCACGCGCATGGAGCGCGGCGAGGGGCTGCTCGGCGAGCTGACCAAGGACGTCGAGCCGGGCAAGAAGATGACCGTCGAGCTCTACGCGACGCTCGAGTCCCTGCGCAAGGCGGCCGAGAAGATCGAGGGCGGCAAGGGTCCGGTGCCGCGCCTGCTCAACGACGCGGCGCTGGGCGACAAGCTCGCCGCCTCGGTCGACCGCCTGGACTCGATCCTGACCAAGGCCGAGAGCGGCGACGGCGTGGTCGCCTCGCTGCTCTCCGACGCCGAGCAGAAGCGGAAGCTCGAGCGCGCTTTCGACTCGATCGAGCGCGCCGCGACCGAGGTCGGCAGGATCGCCGACAAGCTCGAGGAGAGCGAGGCGCTGCTGCCGAAGCTGCTCGCCGACGAGGAGTACGGCAGGAAGGTCGCGGCGGACCTCGAGCGCCTGCTCGCCAACCTCGCCGTCGTCTCCGACAAGCTCGCCCACGGCCAGGGCACGGCAGCCCGCCTGATCGACGACCCCGCCCTCTACGAGGCGATGAACGACATCGTGATCGGCATCGACGAGTCGAAGTTCCTGCGCTGGCTCATCCGCAACCGCCAGGAGAAGGGAATCGAGAAGCGCTACGACGACGCCCACAAGGCCGGCGAAGCCCCTCCGCCGGCGCAACTGCGGGAGAAGTGAGAACCCGAGGGAATCCTGACCGGGCCGGGACCTGGCCGCGCTCCGCGCGGGAAGCAGCCCAGTGATCCCCGGCGAAAAGCGCCCATAGAAGGGGGTGGCCCGCGGGGCTTCTCTGGCGCTCCGCCGCCCGCGTGGCGCCGGTCGGGCGAAACTTCTCCCCGGGATTCGCCACCCTGGAACCGCAGGGTTCCCGGCCGCCGCACGGCAGCGCAGGGCGCGTGGCGAGCCCGCGCACCCGGCCTGAAGGCGGCCGCGAACTCGCCACCGACGCCCCGCTCACCACCCCCTTCTATGGAGCTTTTCGCCGGGAATCGCCGCGCACTTTCCGCGCGGCGCACCCGGTCACCTTCCTCCCGGCGGGAACCGCTGAGGTAATCTCTCGGGTAGCGAGAGGAGAGGCATGGGCCGACACATCCTGGTCACGGGCGGGGCGGGGTTCATCGGGTCGCACCTGACCCGCCGGCTGCTCGAGCGGGGCGAGCGGGTGACCGCGCTCGACGACTTCAACGACTTCTACGACCCCGCGCTCAAGCGCGAGAACGCCGCCGCCTTCGCCGGGCGGGCCGACTGGCAACTGGTCGAAGGGGACATCCGCGACGCCGCGCTGGTCGACGGCCTGTTCGAGCGCGAGCGCTTCGACGCCGTCGTCCACCTCGCCGCCCGCGCCGGCGTGCGCCCCTCGCTGCGCGAGCCGATCCTCTACGAGGAGGTCAACTGTATCGGCACGCTGCGGCCTGCTCGAGGCCGCGCGCCGCCACGGGCCGTCGAACTTCGTCTTCGCCTCCTCCTCGTCGGTCTACGGCATCAACGAGAAAGTCCCCTTCGCCGAGGACGATCCGGTCGACCTGCCGATCTCGCCCTACGCCACGACCAAGCGCGCCGGCGAGCTGCTCTGCTTCAACTACTCGCACCTCTACGGCCTGCGCACCTCCTGCCTGCGCTTCTTCACGGTCTACGGGCCGGCGCAGCGGCCGGAGATGGCGATCGCCAAGTTCACCGACCTGCTCGCGCAGGGCGGGAGCATCCCGCTCTACGGCACCGGCCAGTCCCGGCGCGACTACACCTTCATCGACGACATCGTCGACGGCATCGTGGCGCGCCCTCGAGCTGGCGCCGCGCTTCGAGATCTTCAACCTCGGCGGCTCGCAGACCACCCGGCTGATCGACCTGGTGCACTGGATCGCCGGCGAGCTCGGCGTCGAGCCGCGGGTCGAGATGCTGCCCGAGCAGCCGGGCGACGTGCCGATCACCTTCGCCGACGTCGCCAAAGCGGGCCGCATGCTCGGCTACGCACCCAGGGTGCCGATCCGCGAGGGCCTCGCCCGCTACGTCGCCTGGTACCGCTCGCGTCCGGGCCGCTGAGACCGTTCCGGCGCCCGCGGCCGGGCCGCCCCGTTCAGCTCTCGCCGATCCGGACCTGCAGATCCTCGGTGACCACTCGCCAGGTCCCCTTCTCCCGGACCAGCTGCACCTCGGTCTTGACCTTGCTGTAAGAGGTCTCGCCCTCGATCAGGAGCAGCGCCCGGTCGCCGCGCGACCAGCCCTTGACGATCCGGTAGCTCCGGTCCGGATGGTCCTCCCGGTAGGAACGGACGATCTCCTCGGCGTGCTGGGCGAAGTCGGCCTGGGTCTCTTCGTCGAAGTAGGGCTTGGCGGCGGCCGGGTCGGCGGACGCGAGAGCGGCGTGGTAGCCCGCGTAAGCCTTGCCCGGATCGCCGCCGCCGGCCGGCAGCGGATCGCCGTGGCTGGCGGGCGCGACCGGCACGTCGAGGTCGATGTCCCAGGAGTTCTCGCCGGGCTTCGGGGCGAGCTTGATCTTCCCCTTCAGGCGGCCGTTGGCGATCTTCACCGTGGACTGGACGCTGCCGTCGTAGCAGAAGCCGCAGCCGTCGCCCGACCCGAAGTAGTAGGTCATCCCCTTGTAGGCGCCGTTCTTCGCGAAGTGAAAATAGACGACCAGCGACTCCTCGTCGGCGAAGGCGGTGTCGATGATGTGCTCGCGGTCGTAGTAGCGGTCGATCCCTTCGGTCAGGAATCTCGTGTTGGACACGGCCACCCGCACGCCCGGCTCGTCGTCCATGCCGACCTCGGCCGGGAAGGCGTAGGCCCCGAAGGCCTCGAACGTCCAGTTCTTCCCCTCGAACTTGCCCGTCGCCTGCCGCGTCTCCCCGGCGGCGGCGAGCGTCGGCAGGGCGGAGAGCAGGGCGAGCGTCGTCCAGCGCCGGGCGGCGGTCTTCATGGTTCCCTCCGTGGAGTGATCGGCTCCTACCCTACGTCAACGCCGGCGCCGGCGAAACGGGGACAGCGCCGGGACGCCGACGGCGGCTTGGCCCGCCCGGGGGCTTCGGGATAGGCTTCCACCGTCGTTTCGGGCTCCCGGAACCCCCGGTGGATGCCGGGCGGGCCTACCTTCGGCCGGGAGCTGGGCCGACCCCCAACAGGAGACGCTCCATGAAGATCTGTGTCGTCGGCAGCGGCTACGTCGGTCTGGTGACCGGCGCCTGCCTGGCGGACTTCGGAATGAACGTGACCGGCGTCGACAAGGACGCCAGCAAGATCGCCGCGCTCGAGCGGGGAGTGATTCCCATCTACGAGCCCGGGCTCGAGGAGATCGTCGCGAAGAACGTCAAGGCCGGGCGGCTGAAGTTCACCACCGACCTCGCCCCCGCGATCCGCGAAGCCAGGGCCGTCTTCATCGCCGTCGGTACGCCCCCGCTACCCGACGGCCGCGCCGACCTCTCCTTCGTCCGCGAGGTGGCCGAGGCGATCGGCGAGAACCTGAACGGCTACAAGGTGATCATCACCAAGTCGACCGTGCCGGTCGGCACCGGCCAGATGGTCGAGACGATCGATCCGCGAGAAGTCGGGCGGCAGCCACGAGTTCGCCGTGGTGTCGAACCCCGAGTTCCTGCGCGAGGGCTGCGCGATCGAGGACTTCTACCGCCCCGACCGCGTCGTCATCGGCGCGCGCGACGCAGAAGGCCGTCGACGTCATGCTCGAGATCTACGCCCCGCTCAAGGCGGCCGGCGTTCCCTTCGTCGATCGCCAACATCGAGTCGTCCGAGATGATCAAGTACGCCTCGAACGGCTTCCTGGCGACCAAGATCTCCTTCATCAACGAGATCGCCGAGCTGTGCGAGAGGGTCGGCGCCGACGTCGAGGTCGTGGCGCGCGGCATGGGCCTCGACAGCCGGATCGGCCCCAAGTTCCTCCACCCCGGCCCCGGCTACGGCGGCTCCTGCTTCCCGAAGGACACCTCGCGCCATCGCGCAGATCGCGCGAGGAGCACGGCTACGAGCTTCGAGATCATCGACGCCGTGCTGTCGGCCAACGAGCGGGTGCGCCGCGCATGGTGCCGAAGATCGAGACGGCGATCGGCGGCCTCGCCGGCAAGACCGTCGCGCTCCTCGGCCTCGCCTTCAAGCCGCGACACCGACGACATGCGCGAGTCGCCGGCGATCCCGATCGATCGAGGGGCTGGTCAGAGGCCGGCGCGCCGCGTGCGCGCCTACGACCCCGCGGCGATGGAGCAGGCCAGGCCGCCTGCTCGCCGCCGATCGAGCTACTGCGCCGACCCCTACGAGGCCGCGAGCGGCGCCGATGGCGTGGTCATCGCCACCGAGTGGAACGAGTTCCGGGCGCTGGACTTCGACCGCCTGAAGCAGCTCCTCCGCCGGCCGCTGATCGTCGACCTGCGCAACCTCTACGAGCCGGACCGCGATCGCCGCCGCCGGCTTCGCTACGTCTCGATCGGCCGCGTCCGAGGCGAAGCCGGAAGGGACTCGCGGCATGAGGACGGCCGTCGTCACCGGCGGCGCCGGCTTCCTCGGCTCGCACCTGTGCGAGCGCCTGCTCGCCGAGGGCATCGCGTCATCTGCGTGGACAACCTGATCACGGGCAAGCGCGAGAACATCGCCCACCTCGAGGGTCGGGCCACGACTTCCGCTTCGTCACCACGACGTCACGAGCCCGATCCAGGTCGACGGCCCGGTCGACTACATCCTGCACTTCGCCTCGCCGGCGCGCCCGATCGACTACCTCGAGCTGCCGATCCAGACGCTCAAGGTCGGCTCGCTCGGCACCCACAACGCGCTCGGCCTGGCCAAGGCCAAGGGCGCGCGGCTCCTGCTCGCCTCGACCTCCGAGGTCTACGGCGACCCGCTGGTCCATCCGCAGCCCGAGAGCTACTGGGGCAACGTCAACCCGGTCGGCCCGCGCGGCGTCTACGACGAGGCCAAGCGCTTCGCCGAGGCGATGACCATGGCGTACCACCGCTTCCACGGCGTGGAGACGCGGATCGTGCGCATCTTCAACACCTACGGCCCGCGCATGCGCCCGCGCGACGGCCGCGTGGTGCCGGCGTTCATCCAGCAGGCGCTCGCCGGCGAGCCGCTCACCGTCTTCGGCGACGGCAGCCAGACCCGCTCCTTCTGCTACGTCGACGACCTGGTCGAGGGCATCTTCCGGCTGCTGATGTCGAGCGAGGTCGAGCCGGTCAACATCGGCAACCCGCACGAGATGACGATCCTGCGAGTTCGCCGAGCGCATCCGCGCCCTGGTCGGCTCGTCGTCGCCGATCGAGTTCAAGCCGCTGCCGGTCGACGATCCGAAGATCCGCCAGCCCGACATCACGCGGGCGCGCCGGATCCTCGGCTGGGAGCCGCGCGTCCCGCTCGACGACGGCCTCGGCAGAACGATCGACTACTTCCGCACCCTCGCGCCCTCCCGCGCCGGCGAGGGCCGCGCATGAGCGACCCGGCGTTCGCCTGCGCCCGCTGCGGCGCGGACGGCCCGCGCCTCGCGCGCCCGCCTTTCGGCGGCGCGCTCGGCACCGAGATCGCGGCGCGCATCTGCGCCGAGTGCTGGGGGGAGTGGCGGCGGGTCGAGGTCATGGTGATCAACGAGCTCCGGCTCAACTTCATGGAGCCCTCGTCGCAGGAGATCCTCGCCGCGGAGATCCGCCGCTTCCTCGGCCTCGACGGCGTCCCGGGCGACGCGCCCGAGAAGAGGCCCGAGCCGCGGTGACCTCGTCCCCCGACGAGGGACACGTCCACCTCCACCATCACCCGCGCGGCTCGTTGCGGCGGGCCGTCCTCCGCTTCTCCGTGCTGATCGTGCTGATCGTCGGCACTTTCGCGGCGGTGCGCTTCACGCCGCTCGGCGACCTGCTCACCGCCGAGCGGCTCGGCGGGCTGCTCGAGCGCGCCCGCGGCCACTGGTGGTCGCCGCTCGCGCTGCTCGGCCTCTACGCCGTGCTCTGCCCGCTCGGCGTGCCCGCCTCGCCGCTGATCGTGGTCGGCGGCGCCATCTTCGGCTTCGGACTCGGCACCTTCTGGAACTGGCTCGGCGGGCTGATCGGCGCGCTCGTCTCCTACTTCCTCGCCCGCTTCCTCGGCCGCGAGTTCGTCGAGCGGATCGGCGGCGCGCGCGTGCGCCGCTTCGAGAAACTGCTCTCCCGCCAGGGCTGGCCGATGCTGATCGGCATCCGTTTCGTGCCCATGCCCTTCGCGCTCGCCAACTCGGCGGCCGCGGTAGTCGGCGTCCGCCTGCTCCCCTTCCTCGTCACCACTGCGATCGGACTGCTGCCGCCGATGGCCGTGCTCACCTACGCGGCGACCGCTCTGCTCTCGGCCGCCGAAGGGGGCCGCGCCGAGATCCTGCGCAATCTCGCGCTCGTCTTCCTGCTGTTCGGTTCGCTGGTGATCTTCCCGGTGGCGATCCGCCGCCGCCTGCGCAAGCGCCGCCTGCGCCGCCTGCGCGCCCACCGCGCCGCCCGCGGCTCGGGCGCCCGGCCCGACCGCACCGCCTGACAGCGCGCCCCGTTTCAGGGCGCTTCGAGGGCCTTGTCGACCCGGTGGTGGTCGATCAGCAGGACGCCCTCGCGCGCCTCCTTCTCGGGCTCGAGCTCGAGGTCGCGGACGACGCGCCGGAAGACCTCCTTGAGCGCACGGGCGCCGAGCCGGGGCTGGCGCGCCGCGGCGCGGGCGATTGCCTCGACCGCGTTGCGCGAGATGGCGAGCTTGACGCCCCGGCTTTCGAAGAAGGCGCGGGTCTGGTGGAAGCCCGACTCCGGCGTCTCCAGGAAGATGCGCGCCAGCTCCTCCTCGCCCAGGTCCTCGAGCAGCACCACGGCGTCGAAGCGGGAGAGGAACTGCGGGCTCATGCCGTAGGCGAACAGGTCCTCGTTGCGCAGCCAGTCGCGCAGATGGAAGACGAGCTTCTCGGTCACCCGGCCCCCTTCGACGACGGTCACCGGCTGCAGGGCGCCCTTGTCGGCGCCGATCGTCACCCGGTCGAAGACCGAATCGTAGAGCCCTTCGAAGGCCCCCGCGCAGACGAACAGCAGCGCGCTCGAGTCGACCGTCACCGTGCCGCCGCCCATCCACTCCGGCAGATCGAGCGGCACGGCCTCGTTCTCGATCAGGGTGAGCAGGGCCTCCTGGGCGCGGATGCCGCGCACGTTGGGCTGGTCGCCGACGTGCGAGCGGATCTTGTCGACTTCGTCGACGAAGACCAGCCCGTGCGCGGCGCGCAGCAGGCACTCCTCGCGTGCCGCCTGCGGCCCGAGCTGCTCGCGCGCCCGCTCGAGCAGGCGGCGCAGGACCGCGCCGCCCGGCCGCCCCGCCTCCGCCTCGTCGCCCAGGATATTGGCGTGGATGCGCACGACCGTCGACCGGATCGCGAGGCGCGGATCGGCCGCCAGATAACCCTCGACGGCCCGCATCAGGGTCGTCTTGCCGGTACCCGACGAGCCGACCATCAGGATGTTGCCGACCTTGAGGCCCGCGAGCTTCTTCGACAGCGCGATCGCCATCTCCTGCACCGCTCCCGCCTGGCCGATCACCCGGCGGGAGAGCGCGGCGACGATCTCGGTGGGAGGGGGCGCGGAGGCCACGAGATCATTCTACTCATGGCCGCCCTCGCCGTCCCGGGCCGCCGCTGCGGCCGGAGCAGATCCCGCCGTGGCCGCCGGGGACCGCCTGTGCCGTGCTCCCTTCTGGACAGGCTCGCTTTCTGGCAGTCTCGGGGCAATCGTTTCGATCGCGCGGGGGGAAGGAGCGGAGACTCCCGGGGACCGCGCGAAACGTCTGGGCGGGAGGCACGAATGAACGGAACCGGAAAACTGCGTCGGCAGCTCGTGGTCGCCACCCTGTCGCTCGCCTGCGCGGCGGCGGCAGGCGCCAGCGTGCACCTCCAGGGCAAGGGCGGCACGCTCACCCACGACTGCGGCAAGGACGCCGCCGTCGAGATCGACGGCTCGGGCACGGAGATCCGGCTGGCGGGAGCCTGCGATCGGATCGACATCAGCGGCACCAACCTCACCGTGCGCGCCGAGGGGGTCGGCAAGGTCGAGATCTCCGGCCTCAACAACCGCCTCGAGTGGCAGTACGCCACCGGCGGCCGGAGCAAGCCGAGCGTCGAGCAGAACGGGCTCGGCCACCAGGTCGTCAAGGTGGCGGTGGTCGCGGCGCCGACGGCGAAGACCCCGAAGCCCGCGGCGCCGGCATCGGCCCCCAGCGTTGCCGCGGCGCCGCCGCCCGCCGCCACCCTCGACGCCGGCTCCGGCGCCAGCAGCGCGCGCGTCGCCGCCGCCGCCGCTCCCGGCGCGGTGTCCGTGGCCCTCTCGGCCGAGACCTCGACGGCCGGAGTCGAGAGCGGCAGCGGCGGGTTCCGGATCACCGCCAACGGCGTACGCCGGCGGATCGACTGCGGCGGTGCCAAGGTGCAGGTCCTCGGCGACGACGTGGTCGCGCTGCTGCTCGGCGATTGCCCGAACGTCCAGGTCGGCGGCGACCGCTGCGAGATCTGGATCGAGCGGGTCGACAACCTGCAGATCCTCGGCGCCGGCAGCCGGGCCTTCTACGTCGGCTCGACCGACGGCGACCCGGTCAAGGTGAGCCTGGTCGGCGCCGGCTCGACCGCGCGCGCCGTCCGCGCCGAGGAGCTCGCCGAGCGCGGCAGGCGCTGAGCCGCCGGACCGCGAACGGGGGCGCTGCCTGCCCGGTCGGGTGGCAGGCGCGACGGACTCCCTTTGGTCCAATCGAGAGATGACCCGACGAGCCGCCACCGCCGCATCCGCCTGCGCCGCGCTCCTGCTCGCGCTGGCGCCCGCGACTGCCGACGAAGCGCCGCCGCCCAGACCGCGCGTCGGACTCGTCCTCTCCGGTGGCGGCGCGCTCGGCCTCGCGCACATCGGCGTGCTCGCCGTGCTCGAGGAGCTGCGGATTCCGGTCGACTGCATCGCCGGCACCAGCATGGGGGGGATCGTCGGCGGGCTCTACGCCGCCGGATACTCCCCCGGCGAGCTCGAGCAGATTGCGGCGACGCTCGACTGGAACGAGCTCGTGCGCGACTCTCCCGATCGCCGCCACCTCCCCTACCGCCGCAAGGTCGACGACCTCATCTACCTGACGCGCTGGGAGCTCGGGGTCTCGAAGCAGGGCATCCGCCTGCCCACCGGCCTGGTCGGCGGCCACCGGCTCGGGGCACAGCTGCGGCTGCTCGGCCTGCGCGCCGTCGGCATCGACGATTTCGACCGTCTGCCGATCCCGTTCCGGGCCGTCGCCGCCGACGCCGCCGACGGCTCGACCGTGGTGCTCGATCACGGCGAGCTCGCCAGCGCGCTGCGCGCCAGCATGGCGGTACCCGGCCTGTTCACGCCGGTCGAACGCGAAGGGCGGCTGCTGGTCGACGGTGGCGTGGTCGCCAACCTGCCGGTCGACGCGGCGCGGGCGATGGGCGCCGAGATCGTGATCGCGGTCGACCTGGGCCAGCCGCTCGCCACGCGCGAGCGTCCGGATTCAATCCCCGGCGTCCTCGCGCAGAGCCTCGACGCGCTCTCCCGGCGCGAAGTCGAGCGGGCGCTGGCCGACTCCGACATCGCACTGCGGCCGGCCGTCACGGAATGGGGTCTGCTCGATTTCCAGGCGGCGCGCGAGCTGATCGCGCGGGGCGCCGAGGCCGCCCGCGCCCAACTCGATCCGCTGCGCCGGCTGGCGGTCGACGAGGCCACATGGGCGCGCTATCTCGAACGACAGCGGCGGTCGACACCCGCAATCCCGATCCGTCAGCTCGTGCTCGAGCCCGGGCCGGGACTCCCGGTGGCCGCCGTCCGTCGCGCCGTGCGCAGCCGGCCCGGCACCGATCTCGACGCCGCCGAGCTCGCCGCCGATCTCGACCGGCTCTGGGAGCTCGGCGAGTTCGAGACGGTCGACTTCGAGCTGCACGCCCGCGGGAGACCGGCGCCTGGGACCTGCACCTGCGCGGCCATCGCAAGCCGCTCGGCCCCAACTACCTGCGCACCGGCGTCTCGCTCGCCACCGATCTCGAGGGGACGAGCAGCTTCAACCTGCTCGGCGCGCTGACCCTGACCGGAATCGACCGCCTGGGCGGCGAGGTCAAGGTCTCGGCGCAGCTCGGCGAGACGCCCGTGGTGACCGCCGAGCTCTACCAGCCGCTGGCCGGCTCGCGCGTCCCGTTCGTCGCGGTCGGCCTGCAGGCCGGCGAGCTCAAGCGCCGGATCGCCGTCGGTGACGTACTGGTCCAGTACCGGTTCCTCGCGCTGCGCGCGAACTTCGACCTCGGACTCGCCCTCGGACGCTGGGGCGAGGCGCGCCTCGGATATCGCCACTACGAGACCCGCGACTGGGCCTTCGGCGAACGACCTGCCGAAGTCCCGCGCTTCGAGCGAGACGACACCGGCATCGGCGCCACGCTGGTCTTCGACCAGCTCGATCGGGTCAACTTCCCCCGTCGCGGACTGCTCGCCGTCGCCGACTACCACGAAGCGCGTACCGATCTCGGAGCGGACCAGGACACGCGCCGGCTCGACCTGCAGACGGTCGCTGCGGCGACGACCGGCCGACACACCCTGATCGGCCTCGCACACGGCCGCAGCGCGCTCGGCGGTGAGCTGCCACCCTCGGAGTGGATCGGCCTCGGGGGTCTGTTCAACCTCTCCGGCCTGCCTCCGGGCGAGGTGGTGGGCGCCTACGGCGGGAGCGCCGCGCTCCTCTACCTCTTTCGCCTCGGCCGCCTGCCCAGATTCGGTGAGGGGATCTACGTCGGCGCCTCGCTCGAGACCGGCAACGCCTGGCGCAGCGCCGCCGAAGTCGACCTCGGCGACCTGCGCCGGTCCTTCGCCATCGTCTTCGGCGCTGACACCCTGCTCGGCCCCGTCTACCTCGCGCACGGCCACGCCAGCGGCGGCAGCGACTCCTTCTACCTCTACGTCGGCCGCACCTTCTGAGCGGCGCCCGGACGACCGCTATCATCCGGACCTGATGCGCTCCCCCGAGGTCGCGCGCGCGATCCCCGAGCTGGTCGCCGGCGGCGTTCTCGCTCCCGAACAGGCCGCCCCGCTGCTCGCCGCGGCGCGCGGCGAGATCGTCACGGTGCGCGCCGAGCTGCGTGCCCTGCTCGGGCTGGCGGTGACGCTCGCCACGGCGGGCGCCGGCCTGCTCGTCAGGGAGTACCGCGACGCTCTAGGGCCGACCACCGTCGCGGCCCTGCTCACCGCCGCCACAGCGCTCGCTCTGCTCGTGCTCTTCCGACGCGAGCCGCGCTTCCGCTGGGGCCGCAACCCCGCCCCCGACTGGACTTCCGACGGTCTCGTCCTGCTCGCCATCGGCTTCGCCGGCGCCGACCTCGCCTGGATCGAGGTCCACTTCACGCCGCTCGGCGCCGACTGGCCGCTCCACCTGCTCGCGATGAGTCTGCTCGCCGGCGCACTGGCGGTGCGTTTCGACTCGATCCCCGCCTGGTCGCTCGCGCTCTCCACCTTCGCCGCCTGGCGCGGCGTTGCGCTGGTGCCCACAGCGGCCCTCGATTCCGCGCTCGGCCACGGCGTCGAGCGCTTCCGCTTCGACCTGCTCCTGGTCGCCGGGGTCTTCTTCGCGCTCGGCCGCTTTGCCGAGCGCACCGGACGCAAGGCCCACTTCGAGCCGGCGACCAGCTTCCTGGCGCTCGCCGCGGCGGCAACCGGCCTCGCGTCGGGTCTCGCCGAGGGCGGCACCTGGCCGCTCTGGGCGCTGGCGCTCGCGGCGCTCGGCGGCACCGCCGCGGCGTGGGCCTTCCGGCGCCGGCGACGCGCGCTGTTCGCCCTCGCCAGCCTCGCGGCCTATGTCGCGCTTACCCGCGGCCTCTTCGCGTTGCCCTTCGCCGAGTTGTTCGGCTGCTTCTGGTTCGCCTTCTCGACAGTCGGCGCGATCGTCCTGCTGGTCCTGGTGCACCGTCGATTCCGCGACGAGGAGGGGACGTGAGGAGCGAGCTGCGCCGCGCCGACGAGCGCTTCGAGGTCGTGCGCGCAGCCGCCGCCTGGCAGGCCGCGGGCGCCATCGACGCGGAGACCGCGGCCGCGATCCGCGCCTGCCACCCGGACGACCGCCGGCGCTCCCGGCCGGCGTTCCGCGCGCTCTTCTTCGTGCTCACCCTGTTTGCCGGCCAGGGGATCTGGGGATTCGGGGCCCTTGCCACCGGCGTCGCCTTCGCGGGCGCCGGCGCAGGCCGCCACGCGATCCTGCTGGCGCTGCTCGCGCTCGCCGCCGCCCTGGGCGCGCGCCACGCGATCCGGTCTCTCCGGCTGCGCGGCTTCGGGGTCGAGGAGGGCCTGGTCGCGCTGGCGGTCGGTTTCGAGGCGTCGGCGCTGGTCCTCGCGCTCGACGGCTCGGGGCTCCCCGACCGCGACATCGCGGCCCTCTCCGGATGGAACCTCGCCGTCGTCGCTCTCGCAATCGCCTGGCGCTGGGGCGTTCCGGCCTCCGGCGCGCTCGCCGCCGGAGCGCTCTTCTTCGGCCTCGCTCTCACGCCCTGGACGCGCGCGCCCTGGCTGGCGGCGGCGCTCGTCCTCCTTCCGGTCCTGCGCGCGGTCGGCCGCTCCGGCACGGCTGCGCCCGCTCACCGCGCACGCGCCGACGAGGCCTTCGTCGTCGCCACCGGCGCGCTCTATCTGGCGATCCACAGCGCGGACGACGTCGCGCGGGCCTTCGCCCTCGCCGCCGGAGAGCCCACGACAGGCGCCGAGCTCGCCGGGTTCTGGCGAGTCCTCGCCTGGGTCGCGATGGTCGCCTTGCCGGCTGCGCTCCTCGTCGATGGCTTGCGCCACCGCGACCGACTCGAGCTGGCGCTCGGCGCTCTCGGCGCGCTCGCCACCGGAGCCAGCGCTCTCCACGCGCTCGGGGCACACCCCCTGTGGGCCGTCCTGCTCGGCGCGGCTCTGGCGCTCGGCGCGCTCGCCTTCGCCTTCCGCGCCCGCTTCGCCCGCAGCCCCGGGCGCACCTGCGCCGGCTTCACGGACGGTCCGCTCTACGAGGCAGACGGCCGTCGCAGCTGGCTGGAGATCGCCGCCACGCTCGCCGCGCTCACCCCCGAGCCGCGGCGGATCGAGGCCGCCCGCGAGCTCGAGGGGGGCGGCGGCGAGTTCGGCGGCGGCGGCGCCACCTCCCGCTTCTGAGCCGCCCGCCCGGGCGGGGCCGGCGACCGGCTCCCGACCTAGCATGGTCCTCACGGAGTCGCGGGAATGCTCCCCGGAAGGGGTGGCCATGAAAGTCGCACTGCTCAAGCCGCCGATCGGCGGCATCCTGGGGCTCGAGATGCTCACGTTCGTCGAGCCCCTCGGCCTGCACGCCGTCGCCGCCTGCCTCGAGCGGGACGGTCACGATTGCCGGGTTCTCGACCTGCGCATCGACGGCCTCGAGCGCGGGCTCGCGCTCTGCCGGGACTTCGCCCCCGACCTGGTCGGGCTCCAGTGCAACTTCACGACCGAGCGGCGGCGCGCCCTGGCGCTCGCGCACCGGGTACGCGCGCTGCTGCCCGCCGCCTTCATCGTGATCGGCGGCCACGACGCCTCCCGCGACTCCGACTGGTTCTCCGATCCGGTCCTCGACGCGGTGGCGATCGGCGACGGCGAGGAGGTGCTGCCGCCGCTCGCCGCCGCGCTCGCGACCGGCCGCGGGCTCGAACGGCTGCCGGGGCTGCGCCTGCGCCGCGGGCACGAGTGGACGGCGGCGACGCCGCTGGCCCACGACCGTGACCTCGACGCCTACCCGCTCCCCGCGCGCCACCTGATCGAGCGCTACGCGCCGCAGTACTACATCAATTTCCGCCGGCCGCTCGCGTTGCTCGAAACCGCCCGCGGCTGCCCCTTCCACTGCAATTTCTGCTCGGTCTGGAAGTTCCACGAGTCGAGCTATCGGCAGAAGTCGCCGGCGCGCGTCGTCGAGGAGCTGGCGGCGATCGCGGCGCCCAACGTCTTCGTCACCGACGACATCTTCTGGCTCGACGTGAAGCGGAGCGAGGAGCTGGCGCGGCGCATCCGCCACGCCGGTATCCGTAAGTACTTCACCGTCCAGACCCGCACGGACATCATCTGCAAGTTCCCCCACCTCGTCGAGCTCTGGAAGGAGTGCGGACCGCTCGCGATCTTCCTCGGAGTCGAGGCGATCGACGACCACGGGCTCGCCGCCATCGACAAAAGGAACACGGCGGCCAACAACGAGCGGGCGATCGAGATCCTCAAGGGGCTGGGCGTCGGCTTCACCCCCAACTTCATCGTCGATCCGGCCTGGGGGCACGATGACTTCGCGCGCCTGCGCGACTGGATCACGCGGATGGGCGCCTACAACTCGGGATTCTCGGTGCTCACCCCGTTGCCCGGCACCGACCTCTGGAACGGCGCGCGCGACCGGCTGACCACCGACGACTGGGAGATGTTCGATATCGTCCACGCCGTCCTGCCGACCCGCCTGCCGCTCGAGGAGTTCTACGCGGAATACTCCGGCCTCTGGCGCCATGTGCTCGACCTGCGCTATCGGTTGCGCGGCCGGACCCGCACATGGCTCGCGCTCGCCGCCGCGCTCGCCACCCGCCAGGTCGAGTGGGGCGCCGTGCGCAAGGGCATGAACGTCGCGCGCGTCTTCGGCCGCCCGGAGACATTCCTCGCCGCCCACCGGCGCTCGCTCACGCAACCCGCATGA
The DNA here is from genome assembly GCA_963803995.1 of uncultured Acidobacteriota bacterium. Classification (GTDB taxonomy): domain Bacteria; phylum Acidobacteriota; class Thermoanaerobaculia; order Multivoradales; family JAGPDF01; genus JACTMI01. The sequence goes on along the minus strand of CAWDOT010000014.1, from coordinate 24,156 downwards.
CCGGGTTCGATCGGACTTCGGAACCGCCCTCGGCCGCGGCGCGCACGGCGCTCGCCTGGGCCGCAGTGTTCGCCGGCAGCCTGATCCTGGCCGCGGCGCTGGCGCCCTTCGTCCATGCCGCCGTGCGCGCGCTCGATCTGCCCCGTGGCTGGAGCTTTTCGCGCGTCTTCAACCGGGTCGCGATGGCCGCGGCGCTGACCGCCCTCGTCGCGCTGCGGCGCTGGACCGGCTGGCGCGAGCTGCTGCCCCTGCTCCGCCGTACCCGTCCCGCCGAGGCCGCCGCCGATGCGCTCGCCGGTCTCTGCGCCGGGCTCGTCGCGGTCGCGGCCGGCGTCGCCTGGGCCTTCGCCGTCGGCCGCCTCGGACCGCCCCTGATGCGCTTCGACTTCTTCGCGCTGCGCACGCTGTCGCTCGTTCTCGGCGCGAGCCTGGCGGCGCTGATCGAGGAGGTTTTCTTCCGGGGCCTGATGCTCGGCTCGCTCGCGGCGCGCTGGCGCTGGACGACGGCCGCGCTGGTCTCGAGCGCCCTCTACTCCGCCGTCCACCTGCTCTCCTCGGATCGCCGCTTCGAGGTCGCCGCGTGGAGCCACGGCACCGGCTTCCGCTACCTCGGCCGCGCGCTCACCGGTCAGCTCGAGATCGCGGCGCTGCCGCCGCTCTTCGGTCTCTTCCTCACCGGTCTGGTGCTCGCCCTGGTCGTCCGCCGCACCGGTTCGCTCTGGCTGGCGGTCGGGCTGCACTCCGGCCTGGCGGCTTCGTTCCAGGTCCTGCGCCAGGCGAGCCACGTGCTCGAGGAGATCCCCGGACGCTCGGCGCTCGCCACCCAGAACTACCTGGTCGGAACCTCCTGGGCCTGGGCGTCCATCGCGCTCGCCGGCGGCCTCGTCTTCGCCGGCTCCGCGCTCAGGGAACGGCGGCAGGCGGCGCTCGACCGCCGCGTCGCCCCGGCTCCGCTTCGGTCGGCGAGCGGGATAGATTCGGAACCATGAACGGCCGCGTCTTCGCCACTCTGCTGCTCGCCCTCCTCGCCCCCGCCGCCCGCGCCCAGCCGGCGCCGGGCGACCCGCTGGCCGCGGCGCAGGCGGCGCTCGACCGGGGCCAGGCCGAAGAGGCGCTGGCCCAGATCGAGCCGCTGCTCAAGCGCGACGGCAAGAACGCGCGCGCGCTGCTGGTCCGCTCGACCGCCCGCTGCATGGAGGGGGACCTCGAGCGCTGCCGCGCCGATCTCGACAAGGCGCTCGCGCTCGACCCGACGCTGCGCCAGGGGTGGCTCAACCGCTCGGCGCTCGCCATCGCCGACAAGCGCTACGACGACGCGCTCGCCGCCCTCGCCGAGGCCGAGCGGCTCGATCCTGCGGCGCCCGACAACGCGCTCAACCAGGGCGCCGTGCTGCTCCTCGCCGGCCGGCTCGAGCCGGCCACCGCGCAGTTCCGGCGCTACCTCGAGCGCAACCTCGGAGCGAGCGACGCCTGGTACCTGGTCGCCAGCAACTATGCCTTTTCGGGCTATGCGGCCCTCGCCGTCCAACACCTCGACCGGGCGGTCGCGCTCGACGAGCGCCAGCGCTCGCGCGCCCGGGTCGACGCCAACTTCGCCGACCTCGCCGGCAACCCCGCGTTCCAGCGCCTGCTGTCGACCGACGGCTGGCAGGCTCCGGCGGGCAGCACGACGGCCTCCCGCGTCTACGACATCCGCTGGGAAGGCAGCGCGACGCCGCTGCTGGTCGCGGTGCTCAACGCCCTGCAGGTGAGCAGCACGCCGATGGGCTCACGAGTCGAGGTGGCGACCGACTGGGCGCTGCTCTGGGCCGACGTCCGCATCAAGCTGGTCAAGGCCTCCGAGACCCAGACCCGGCTCGAGCTGACCGGCGCGCCGGGAAAGTACCCCGGTCCGGCCTGGGAGACGCGCGCGCAGGACCTCTTCTCCGCCGTCGAGCTCGAACTGCTCCGACTCGAGCGCCGGAAGGGCTGAACGGCAGGAACAAGAAGAAGAGAACAGAAAAGAAAAAGCTCCATAGATGGGGGTGCCGGCCTCCGCGATCGTGACCAGGTCCGCCCGCCGTCGGCCTCGCGCCGGCGCCAACCAACACCGGCGCCGACCAGCGAGCGCTCCGCCTTGCACCTGTCCCTTCTATGGGCTTTTAGCTCTTAGCTTTTAGCTTCTTGCTTTTGGCTCTTGGCTACCAGCTTCCTGCTCCTGCTTGCCCTTGGATCGCTGCTCCCTGCACCTGTCGGCTCGGGCTTCTGCGGGCTGGATACGGCTGGAGCCACCGGAGGCGCCTGGCGGCGCCCCGCGGTGGCTCCGGGTGGGGGCTGGCTTCAGCTCAACGCGAGCCGCCGCTCGGCGGCGCGTCGGCGGCGGGGGCCGCTTCGGTGCCCGGCGTGCGCAGCGCCGAGAGGGCGTCGACCAGCCTGCTGTGGAACGCGGTGATCTGCTCGCGCTCCTTGCGGTTCAGCACCAGCTTCTCGGGGCAGTCCTTGCAGTTGATGACGGTGCGGTCGAACTCGTTGAGCATCGCCGTCACGTCGACCACGCCCTTCTGCACCCTGATGGCGTCGTCGAGCAGCGCGCGCTCCCGCTGCTCCATGCGTCCGAGGATCTGGTCGGCCTTGCCCTCGGTGCGGCCGCTGGTGGCGCCGAGCTCTTCGAGCTTCAAGGCCATCTTCTCGTTCTGGTCGCGCATGAGCGCGAAGGCCTTCTTGACGTCGCCGGCGAACTTCTGGAGGTAGGAGTCGACCTGCGTGCGGACGGCCTCGGGGAGCTGCTGCAGGAAGACCTCCTTCTCGGCCTGCATCGCGCTCAGCACCGCGGGCGCCTCCTTCTGGAGCGAGGTCGAGAGGTCCTCCCAGCGCTGCGCCTCCTTCTGGGCGCTGTCGGTGCAGGCCGCGACGGCCGCGACCGCCTGGGTGCGTTCGGCCTCGCAGGCGACCAGCTTGCCCTGCGCCTCGTCGTACTGCTTCTTCGACACACAGCCGGTGGTCGCGATCAGGGCGACCACACCGATCCACGGAGCGATTCGACGGTCCATAGCGACTCCTCCTTCCGGAAGTCTGAGTTCTGTCTTGTGACGCGCGCGACCCTAACACAACGGCGCCGGCGTGCCGCGCAATCCTTCACTCGTCGCAAGGGAGACGGCGCGCGTAGACCTTCTGGGTCTTGGCGAGACGAAAGCCCTCTCTCTCGTAGAAGCGGTGGGCGTCGAGCCGCATGACGTTCGAGCGCACCCGCAGCTCGGGCAGCCCGCGCTCGGATGCCCAGCGGCCCGCGACCTCGACCAGGCGCTGGCCGATGCGGCGGCCCCGCGCACCCTCGGCCACGACCAGGCCGGCGATCTCGGCGTGGGCCGGCGATTCGAGGGTCCGGGTCTCGAGCACGTGCAGGAAGGCGAGGGCACCCTCGCCGCCGTCGGCGACGAAGACGGCATGCAGCGGGTCGAGGCCGATCCGCAGAAGCCGCTCCGCCATCTGCCCGGGCGTGGTCGGGTAGCCCAGCTCGGTCGCGAGGCGGGCGAGCGCGTCACGGTCGTCGGGGCGGGCGCGGCGGATCTCCATGGCGGCGTTTCCTCGGACCCTCGCCGGCATCGGGCGGTGATCGATCCGGGGCGCTCGGGCCGTCTGCGGGGTCTCTGCCGGGATCATACGCCCGGGGCGCGGCCCGGGCCGGCGGTCAGGTCCCAGATCGCGCCGAGCGTTCCGAAGGGGCCGCCCCAGACCGCGCGGATCAGCACCATGCGACGTTCGATGCCATGAATGCCGTGCCGGTGGAGCAGAGCGAAGAGCGTCACGGGCAGGACGATCGCGCAGAGCAGGACGAGCGCCGCGCCGGTCCAGAGCAGCGCAGGGGTCCCCGGTGCCGTCGGCCGGCCGAGCCCCGCCCACGCCGCCACGGCGAAGCCGGCTAGCGCGGCGAGGAAGCTCGCGAGCGAGATCCAGAAGGGGAGTCGGCGCGGCACTTCAGAGCTCCAGGAGGAAGTAGCAGAGCTCTTCGCCGCCGAGGACCAGCCGTCCGTCGAGACGGAAGCCGAGCCGCTGCAGCACACGGATCGAGCCGCGGTTGGCGGGGTCGGTGATCGCCGCCAGCCGTGCGAGGCGGTGGACGTCGCGGGCCTCGGCGAGAACCGCCGCGGCCGCCTCTCCCGCGTACCCCCGCCCTTCGAAGCGCGGCAGCAGCGCGAAACCGACATCGACGTTCTCGAGCTCGGGGCGGCGGAGCAGACCGCAGATGCCGATCGCCGTCCCCTCCTCTTTCAGTTCGACGCCGTAGAGACCGAAGCCGTTCTTCTCGTAGCTCGGCAGGTAGCGCTCGGCGAGGAAGCGCCGCGCCTCGTCCTCCGTGCGCACGCCACGGTCGCCGATGAAGCGCAGGAAGCCGGGAGTGTTGAGCAGCTCCAGGATGAACGGCGCGTCGTCGAGCGTCAGCTGTCGCAGCCGGAGGCGGTCGGTGGTCAGGGGCGTCATGGCCGTGGCGCCGGGCCGCGTCATCCCGGAATCACCAGCAGCCGGGCGCAGCGAGCGACGCGCGCGCCCTGGGGCCGCGGCGCGGCTTTTCCGAGCGAGAGCCCATTCCAGCGGGAGTCTAGCCCGAAGCGCGTCCGGCCCCGGCGCGCCAGCTACCGCTCCTTCGTGGAGCGCGGGTGGCCAGAAGCGGCGGGTCCGGAGTTCGGTCCAGCCGCTCCCCCCGGCGGCGCGGCCCTCCCAGTCATTCGCGCCAGCCACCGGCAGAGCTCCGCGTGGGCGGCGCCCGCGGGATCGAGGAAATCCATGTGCCCCGCTTCCGGCAGCTCGACGAGCTCGATCTCCTCCCCACGGGCCTTCGCCGCGGCGGCGTATTGCCTGGAGAGGTCGACGGGCAGCGTCTCGTCGAGCACTCCGTGGAGAACGAGCTGCGGCACGCCGAGCGGGAGCCACTCCCGCGGCGACGCGGCGGCGTACCGCTCCGGAACCGCGTCCGGAGCTCCGCCCAGAAACTCCCGCGCGGCGCCGTTGCCGGAGTCCCTGGCGGCCGCCTCCTTCAGATCGGCCATCGGCGCCAGCCCCACGACCGCGAGGGGGCGCACCCGCCGCCGCGACGGAGCGCCGGATCCCCCGCTCCGCGCCGCGACGAGGAGCGCCAGCTGGCCGCCGGCGGAGTGCCCGGCGACGACGACCCGCTCGAGGTCGAGCGCTACCCCGTCGTCGACGAGGTTCGCCAGGTGATCCACGGCCAGGGCGACGTCCTCGAACGTTCCGGGCCAGCCACCGCCCGGCGCGCCGAGGCGGCGGTACCCGATGTTCCAGACCGCGAAGCCTCGCACGGCGAGATCCTCCGCCACCGCCGTGAGCTGGTCCCGACCGTAGGGCATGCGCCAGAAGCCGCCGTGGAGCAGGCAGACGACCGGCGGCGACGACACCGACGGCAGGAGAAGATCGCCGTCCTGGCCTGCTGTCGGGACCGTAACGGACGGTCCGTTGGGTATGCCCTGGGATCACTTGCAGCGAGCTCCGGAGCGCGCTTCAGCGTCGCGGATGGATGATCGTCTCGGGCGGCGGCAGCTTCGCGCCGTCGAGGAAGAGGAGCTCGATCGCCGAGCCGATCTCCGGGAACTGGAAGTACGCGAAGTCGAAGACGTCGCCCGCGCGGGCCTCCTGGATCACTTCCCGCCCCTGCCGCCGCAGCTCCGCCTGCGCAGCGCGGACCGACTCCAGGCTCGGGTAGACCAGGCAGGTGTGGTGGAAGCCCTCGCCGTGCCGTTCGAGGTGCTCGTCGTAGACGCTCGGACCCGTGCGTGGCGAAACCAGCTCGTAGGTGCCGCCACCCACGGTGCAGAGCGCCACGCGGAAGCTGAATGGGCTCTCCCTGCCGTGCACCCGGCTCTGTTCCGGCACGATCGTGAAGAGGTTCCACGGGCCGATCCCCAGCGCATCGGCCAGCTTCTGCGCGGCCCCCTCGAGGTCACGGACGAGGAAACAGGTGTGGTGGAGCGCGGTCGGACCAGGAATCGCCATGAAGGCCTCGGGATGGGGCGTGGACGCGGCGCCGGGGACCGTCACTTGCCTGCCGGCACGACGCCGCAGGCGACGCGCGCCCCGCCGCCGCCCAGCGGGGCCGGATGATCCGCGTGATTGTCGCCGCCGGCGTGGACCATGATCGAGTGGCCGGCGACATCCGCCGCCTTCAGGCGCGGCGCGAGCACCGGCTGCGTCGCGTTGCCGGCGGCGTCGACGTAGAGCGGCGGCAGGTCGCCCAGGTGGCCGTCGCCCCAGGGCTCGCCGTGCCGGTTCGTGCCGGCCGGGTCGAAGTGACCGCCCGCAGCGCCGGCTGCGATCGCCTTGCCGTCCTTCTCGGCTGGCTGGCAGCTCGGGTTCTGATGGACGTGGAACCCGTGGAGCCCCGGCGGCAACCCCTTCAACGCGGGCGTGAGGACCAGGCCGTACTTCGAATCCGACAGCGCGACGCGGCCGATCTCCGCGCCGACTCCCTTCTCGTCGACGACGTTCAGCGTGACGACGGTCTCCGCATAGGCGGGAACGGCCAGGAGCGCCAACAGGATCGCAGTCGACTTCTTCATGCTCGACTCCTCCGCAGTAGCGCCGGCGTCCCGGAGGCAGCACGCCCCCGCCGTCGGCGCAAGGGCGGGATTATGTGCGACTTCGGCCGCCGGCGCGATCGTTTCCGGTGCCCGATCATCGGCGACGGGAGCGGCCGGAGGGTGATAGAAGGCCACCATGCCCCCCCGCCCGCGCAGCTCCCGACCCGACTTCCGGTCCGTCCCTCTCGTCCTCGCCGTCGGAGCGCTCTCGGCCACCGCAGCCGTCGCGGCCGAGACTGCCGTCGCCACGCGCTCGCTGCTCCTGCCCGACCGCGTCTTCGAAGGCACCTCGGACGTGACGCGCACCGACTGGGCCGTGCTGGTCGAGGGCGACCGGATCCTGGCGGTCGGGCCGCGGGCCGAGCTCGCCGTGCGCGCCGCGGACGCCGCGCGGATCGACCTGCCCGGCGCGACGCTTCTGCCCGGGCTGATCGAAGGGCACGCGCACCTGCTGCTCCACCCTTACGACGAGACCGTCTGGAACGACCAGGTGCTGAAGGAGCCGGTGGCGCTGCGCGTGGCGCGCGCGACGGTGGACCTGCGCAGGACGCTCGAGGCGGGCTTCACGACGGTGCGCGATCTCGGCACCGAGGGCGCCGGCGCCGCCGACGTCGGCCTGCGCGACGCGGTCGCCGAGGGAATCATTCCCGGGCCGCGGATGCTCGTCGCCGACCGCGCGATCGTCGCCACCGGCAGCTACGGGCCGAAGGGCTTCTCCCCCGACATGGACGTGCCGCAGGGCGCCGAGGAGGCCGACGGCCCCGACGCTCGTCCGCGCCGTGCGCGACCAGATCGGCGAGGGCGCCGACTGGGTCAAGGTCTACGCCGACTACCGCTGGGGGCCGCGCGGCGAGGCGCGGCCGACCTTCTCGGTCGAGGAGCTGCGCGCGATCGTCGAGACCGCCGCCGCCTCGGGCCGGCCGGTCGCGGCGCACGCGGTCGACCTCCGCCGCGATCCTGCGCGCGGTCGAGGCCGGCGTCGAGACGATCGAGCACGGCGACGACGGCGACGCCGAGGCGCTTCGACGCGATGGCGAAGGACGGCGTCTGGCTCTGCCCGACGCTCGCCGCGAGCGAAGCGGTCGAGCGCTACCGGGGCTGGAACGGCGAAGCCCCCGAGCCGCCCGGGCTGGTCGCGAAGCGTGCCGTCCTTCCGCGCCGCGCTCGCCGCCGGCGTGCCGATCTGCGCCGGCTGCGACGTCGGGGTCTTCGCGCACGGCGACAACGCCCGCGAGCTCGAGCTGATGGTCGCCTGGGGAATGGCTCCGGCGGCGGCGCTGCGCGCGGCGACTTCGGGCAACGCCCGCATGCTCCACCGCGAGGGGGAACTCGGTGCCGTGAAGGCTGGGCTCCTCGCCGATCTGGTCGCCGTCGACGGCGACCCGACGGCCGACATCGGAGCGCTCCGCAAGGTGCGGTTCGTGATGAAGGCGGGGCGGGTGGCCGTCGATCGGCGGCCCCCCGCCCCGTGACTTCCGTTCAGGCGGCGCGAACGGCGAGCCGCTCGAGCAGGTTCTCGACCAGGTTCAGCCGCTGCAGCAGCGAGCGCCGCAGGTCCTGCTTGTCCGTGCGGGCGACCTCGCGCCGCAGCTCCGGCAGATAGCCTTCGAGCAGGCCGCGCAGCTGCTCGGTCTCGTGCTCGGTCAGGTTGAGAGTCATGGTGCCTCCGGTCGGCGGCCGGGGCAGATTCCCCGGCCCCGCCCTCATTATCGCGCCCCTTCCCGCCACCCGCGCCCCACGCGGCCGGGTGGGGATCACCGGCGTCGGTAGGTCCCGTCGAAGACGGTGCTCCAGGTTCCGTCCGGGCCGGCCGTCTGCCAGTGCTGGCGCACGCTGCCGTCGGCGTTGGGGGTCCAGGTGATGCGGTGGGGCACGAGCAGCCCACCGTCGGAACCCGGCGCGCGTCCCTCGAGCACCATGCTGCCGTCCCGGATCCCGCCCTCGACGACGAGGAGAAGTCCCTGGTTGTCGACCCAGGTCTGGTGCCAGACGCCGCGCGCCGCGTCGTAGACGTTGAAGCTCTCGCCCCGGTAGCCCTTCGGTGTTTCGTAGCGCTCGTGCAGGACGCAACCGTCGATCTCGCGTTCGATCCGGTTGGTGCCGGCGAGCCTGCCGTCGGGCGTGTAGACGCCCCACTCTCCGAGCCAGAAGTCGAAGGCCCTGTGGTCGGGTGTCGCGCAGGGGGCCGCGAGCAGCGGCGCCGCGATCAATGCGAGAGCTGGTGTGAGACGGCGGACGTGCGGATTGCCCATGGGCTCCCCCCCGGGGGAACGGTCTCTCGACCTCGGCCGGGACCGCAAGCTCGACGGGACCGGGTGTCCCGACCGCGGGCCCGGGCGCTCGGCCGCGGGGCGCTGCCGGCAGCGTGGACCTCGCCACACGGAGGACAGGAGGGGAGAAGCGGTCGGGCGGATCGGTTCGCGGCTAGCGCGGCGTCTCGTTCGTCACCGCGTCGGCGCTGCAGGGCTGGGGGTCGATCGGCCGGACCTCGTAGAAGAGGCCGCACTGCAGGCAGGGGTTGCCGGCGGCGATCGCTGCGGCCTCGTCGAGACTCTCCGCGAGGATGGTCCAGTAGCCGCCAATGACCTCCTTGGCCTCGCCGAAGGGGCCGTCGGTGACCTTCGACCTGCGCGCGACGGTCCTGCCCTCCGTCCCCAGCCGCTGGCCGACCCGCATCCTCCCTTCGCCCACCAGCCGGTCGAGCCAGACGTAGAAGTCGTCGATCGCGCGCTGGATCGTCTCGCGGGGGAGCTCCGGATCCCACTGGCCGCGGGAGAGGACGAGGTACTCGCTACGGGACGCCGGTTCGCTCATGGCTCGCTTCTCCAGGTTCGGACTCGTCCAGCGGGATCCGCGTTCAGAGCCGCAGCAGCACCGAGCCCCAGTGCAGGCCGGCGCCGAGCGCGGTGAACGCGACCAGCGCGCCCTCCGGCGCCTTGCCGAGTCCGCGCGCCTCGTGGAAAGCGAGCGGCAGCGTGGCCGAGGTGGTGTTGCCGTACCTCTGGATGTTGTTGTGGACCTTCGCGTCCGGCAATCCGAGGTGCCTCTGCGCGGCCTCGTTGATGCGCAGGTTCGCCTGGTGCATCACCAGCAGGTCGAGGTCCTCGAGTGTGTAGTTCGCCTTCTCGAGCACCTCGCGGGTCGCCTCCGGCATGCGGGTGACGGCGAGCTTGAAGACCTGCCGCCCCTCCATCACCGGGAACGGTGTCCGCCGCGGCGATCGCCTCCGCGTCACGAATGGGCGGTGCCCGAGCCGACACCCGGGACGTAGAGGATCTCCTTGTTGGCCCCGTCGCCGTAGAGCGCCGCGCGAGGATGCCGCGCCCGTCCTCGGCGTCGCCGGCGCGGAAGACCATCGCGCCCGCGCCGTCGCCGAACAACACCACCAGGTGGCGCAGGCGGCTGTTGGCGGCGAAGTCCTCGGGCGGGACCGGCCCCGCGTCGCGCCCCTCGATCACCGCCCAGGTCGTCTCGGAATAGGGCATCAGCGACGTGTGCACGTCGCAGCCGACCAGCAGCACCGTGCGGGCGACGCCCGCGGCGACCAGCGCGTCGACCACCTGCAGCCCGTAGGCGAAGCCGGCGCACTGCTGGCGCAGGTCGAGAGCGGGGCGCGGCGGCATCCCGATCGTCTGCTGGACGAGCGTGCCGCAGCCGGGGAAGTAGTGGTCCGGCGTCATCGTCGCGCAGACCAGGTAGTCGACCTCGCCGGGTTCGACCCCGGCGTCGGCGAGCGCCGCGCGTGCGGCCTCCGCGCCCAGGTCGGAGGCCGCGACGCCCGCTTCCACGTAGCGGCGCGTCTCGATGCCGCTGCGCTCGCGCACCCATTCGTCGCTGGTGTCGATGACGCGCGCGAGGGTCGCATTGTCGACGACGCGCGGCGGCACGGCGACGCCGCTGCCGGCGAACCGGGCCCGGAGCCTGCGCATCGAGCGCCTCCTTACGGGAAGGGGGTGTCGGCGAGTCTCGGGGCGGCGTTGGCGGGCCACGCCCGGCGCGTAGAAGTATCGTCAGGTCGCCCTGCTGGACGAAGCGGTAGCGGGGCTCCGGCCGCTTGCCGTCGACGCCGGCCGCCGCGCTCTCCGGATAGGTCCAGACCTCGACCGGCGGCTCGCCCTTGAAGTCGCCCGGCTCGTGGGTGACCTCCCCGGGCTCGCCGTAGAGGACGAAGATCGTGCCGCGATCGGTGCGCCGTCCGGCGTAGCCCGCCTCCGTGAAACGGCGGTCCGCCTCCGTGGCGCGCTGCTCGGCCTGCTCGCGAACGGGGTTGCCGGGCCGCTCCGGATCGGGGTCGCGCTTCGCCCAGAAGCGGTCGATGAAGGCCGTCGCGGCCGCGTCGTCCGTAGCGCCAGGTAGCGCCTTCTCCTCGGCCCGGGTCGCCAGCCGGGCGTGAGGCGCCGACCAGCCAGCTCGGCGAGCTCGGGCGAGAGCGTCAGGTTGAGCAGGTCGACCCTGCGGTCCGCGGCCCGAGCGATGAGGCCGACAGCGCGAGAGCGAGCAGCAGGACCGGCGCGACGCGGCGGTCAGGTCCGCCCCCCGCACCAGGTCGAGGAACTCCTCGCGCACCCCCTTCTGGTGGAAGATGCCGCGGATCGCGGAGGTCACCGTCACCGCGCCCGGCTTCTTGACCCCGCGCATCTCGACGCAGAGGTGGCGCGCCTCGACCACCACCATCACCCCGTGCGGCGCGCAGCTTCGTCTCCAGGTAGTTGGCGACCTGCTCGGTCAGCCGCTCCTGCGAGCTGCGGGCGCTTGGCGTAGAACTCGAGGATGCGCGAGAACTTCGAGAGGCCGAGGATCGCGTCGTTCGGGATATAGGCGAGTGGGCGTGGCCGTAGAACGGCACCAGGTGGTGGGCGCACATCGAGTAGAAGGGGATCCGCTTCTCGATCACCATCGCCCTGTAGCCCTCCTCGTTCGGGAAGCTGGTGACCTTCGGCTCGGCCCCTTCCGAGAGGCCGTGGAACATCTCGAGGTAGAGGCGGGCGACCCGGCGGTCGGTCTCGCGAGGTTGCGATCTCCTGCAGGTCGAGGCCGAGCTCTTCGAGGATGCCGCGGACGTGGGCGGCGATCGCGGTCGATGCGGGGATCCTCGCGGCGGTCCGCTCATCGGCCCGGATCTTACTCCAGGCCTTTAGAATGGTCGGACATCCTGCACCCCTTCGCACCCGCTCCGCGCGACGCGCGGGCCTAGACGACTTCCTGGGCGACGATTCGCCCCGGCGCTGTTCGACGACCTCCTCGACCGCTCGGCGAGCTGCCGTCGGATCGTTACGCGAGGGCTTCCACCGCTCCTCGACTGTGGAGCGCACGGCGGACTGGGCCCTCGAGCTGCGGCGCTCGCGGCGCGGCGCGCCGAGCCGACGAGGTCGCCGAGCTCACGGCTCGGCGCTCGTGCCCGCGTTCCGTCCCGGCGCTCGACTGGTTGCTGCGCCGGCTGGTACGGACGGCGCGATCGACGTCGAACCGGGCGACCGCCCCGCTACCGCCTCGTCGCTCCCCTGCGCGCCGGCGAGACCGCCGAGCTGCGCGCGCTCGGCCTCGAGCCGAACCCGAGCTGCACCGGACGCTCGACCTGCTCGACGCCGCGCGGCCGGGCCTAGCCGGCCGTCGCCTCCGGCGGTTCGACCGGCGAGCACGAGCTGTTCGGCATCGGGCGGATCGGGCTCTGGTGCGCCTACTTCGACAACGCAACCCTGCTACGCGATGAGCAATCGGATCGCCGCGGTCGCGGCGCGAACCGGTTGCGGCCGGGTGCCGGCGTGCGGATCCTCGAGATCGGCGCCGGTGCCGGCAGCGCCGCCGAAGCGCTGCTCGAGGAGCTCGACCGGCGCGGCCGCCTGGGCGACCTCGAGCGCTACGACGTCACCGAGCCCTCGCCTTTCTTCCGCCGCCGCGCCGAGCGCGAGCTCAGGGCGCGTTTCCGCGCTGCGCCGCTCCACTTCGCCGCCGCCGACGTCGACCAGCCGCTCGCCGCCCAGGGACTCGCAGGCGGCTACGACCTGGTCCTCGGCGTCAACGTGCTGCACGTCGCGCGCGAGCTGGGCGCCGCGCTCGCCCGCCTGCGCGAGGCGCTGGCGCCGAACGGCTGGCTGGTCGCGGGCGAGTGCCTGCGGCTCTTCCCGGGACAGGCGGTGCCCGCCGAGCTGGTCTTCCAGATCTTCAGGAGCTTCGTCGAGGTCGAGACCGACCCCGTGACGCGGCCCGATCCCGGTTTCCTCGCCCCCTGCCACTGGCAGAGGGCCTTCGCCGCGGCCGGTTTCGATCGGGTGGCCGTGGTGCCGGACCTCGAACGGATCCGCGACCACTACCCCCGGTTCTTCTCGGGCGCCGTCGTCGGCCAGAAACGCGACGCCACCGTAGCTGCTTCCAGAGAGGTCCCCCGATGCCCCCACTGACCATCGCCCGCCTGACCATCGAATACTGCGTGGTTTGAAACTACGGGCCACGGGCCGCGGGTCTCGCGGCCGAGATCGAGGAGCGCTTCGGAGTCGCCCCGTCGCTGATCAAGGGGAAGGGCGGCATCTTCGACGTGCGGCTCGACGGCGAGCTGCTCTACTCGAAGCACGAGTCCGGCCGATTCCCGGCGCCGGGCGAGGTCGCGGACTCGCTCGCGGCGCGTCTCGCGCCGCGGGACTGAGCCGGATTCGGCCGGCGGGCGGACCGACGGCGCGATGACGCTCGCCCTCGTCACGCCCGCCCTGCTGCTCGCCGCCGCCGCCCTGCACGTCGCGCGCGCGCGGCGGCGCGCGCTGCCGCTGCCCCCGCCCCACCCCGTGCCGCCGCCGACCGCGGTCCTCCTGCCGGTGCGCGACGAGGCGGAGAACGTCGCCGCCTGCGTCGAGTCGCTGGCGGCACAGAGCGCCCGACCCCGCCTGCGGGTGATCGACGACGGCTCGACCGACGCCACGCCGCGCCTCCTCGCAGCCCTGCGCGCGGCCCACCCCGCGCTCGAGCTGCTCGACGCCCGCCCACTGCCCGCGGGCTGGGGGGGCAAGGTGAACGCGCTCGAGTCCGGGCGCACGGGGCTCCCCGGGCTGACCGAGCCGTGGCTCCTGTTGACCGACGCCGATACCCGCCACGCCCCGGACCTGCTCGCGCGCGCCCACGCCGCGGCGGACGAACACCGCCTCGACGCGCTCTCCCTCTCCGGCTTCCAGGTGGCCGGCTCCGCCGGCGAAGCGCTCCTCGTCCCGGCGGTCTTCGCGCTGCTCGATTTCCTGCTCGGCGACTGGCGACCGCACGCGCGGGGCGAAGCGAGGTCGCCGGTCGCCAACGGACAGTTCTTCCTCCTCCGGCGCGCGGCGCTCGAGCGGATCGGCGGCTTCGCGGCGATCGCCGGCCGGGCGCTCGACGACGTCGAGCTCGCCCGCGCGCTCGCAACCGCCGGCTTCCGGGTCGGTTTCCGGCGCGCCGGCGAGGCGCTGCGCGTCCGCATGTACCGGGGCGCCGGCGCGGCCTTCGCGGGCTGGCGGCGCAATCTCGCGCTCTTCCTCGCCCCGCGGCCCACGACCCTGATCGCCGCAGGGCTCCTTCTGCTCCCGGCGCTCGCCCTGGCGACCGCCCTTGCGACCCGGGACCTCCGGGCCGCCGCCGCGATCTGGACTCTCTCCGCGCTCGCCTCCCTTCTCGTTCGACCCAGCGGCCAGCGCCTCGCCGCCTGCCTCGCCCCCCTCGACGCCCTCCTGCTCGGAGCGCTCCTCCTCACCGCTCTCGTCGACCGCGCCCGCGGCCGCAGCGCCCCCTGGCGCGGGCGCGAAGTCGCCGTGACCTGGCCGGCGGAAAGCAAAGAAACAGAAAGACCTTAGAGGGGATGGGGTGGAAAGCGCCCCGGTGTCGAGTCGAGCCGACGCCGCAGGGGGCAGGTGCAGAGGGAGGCAGGTGCCAGCCGATTGGCGGCGCAAAGCTAAGAGACAAAAGCCCTTAGAAGGGAAAGGGATGCCGGCGCGGCAGTGTCGAGACGAGCGGGGGGTCTCGGCCCGGCCAGGAGGAAGGTGCCAGCCGATTCGCCCTGGCTGATCGGACCACGGTCTGGCCGCCGCCGATCGGCCGGAGTCGAGCGCACGCTCCGGCCACAACCCCTTCTCTGGAGCTTTTCTGCTCCGGACCCTCGACGGTCGGCCTGCCGAGGCAGGTGCCAGCCGATTGGCCCGGGCGGATCGGACTTCGGTCCGGCCTCCACCGATCGACCGGAGTCGAGAGCACGCTCCGGCCACAACCCCTTCTCTGGAGCTTCTCTGTTCCTGAACCTCGACGGTCGGCCCGGAGGAGGAGGAGGAGGAGAAGGGGGAGGCCGAGGGCAGCCCGGGCCAGAGGCCGTTCGGGCCGCTACCGGCGCAGGTTCGCGCGGTAGGCGCAGCTCTGGCCGTCGGTCTCCTCGATCTCGACGGCGAGGGCGGTGACGCGGTCGCTCTCGAGGTCCTCGGCGAGCGCGTCCCAGAAGAAGCGCGCCAGCAGCTCCATCGAGGTGTTGGCGAGCGGCAGCCTCACCACCTCCTCGGAAGGAAACGTGTAGCGGCGGCCGGGGAAGAGGACCTCGACCTCGCCCTCGCTCTCCGAGATCTCGATGAGCGGGCTCGAGTCGGGCAGCAGGACGGTGTCGTCGAGCTCCGCGCAGAGCTCGCGCACCCGGCGCTTGATCGCGTCGCAGTCGGCGAGCAGGCCGGTCGCGTCGAGCTCGCTGCCCGCGACTTCGACCTTCACCCGGTAGTTGTGCCCGTGCAGCGGCTCGGCGGCGCCGGGACCGAACAGGGTGAAGTGCGCAACGGCGAACTTGAAATCGCGCTTGGCGAGACGCAGGGTGAAGAGGGGTCCGCTCACGGCCGCATTCTAGTCCGCCGCGAAGGGCCGCACCGTCCGGAGCGCGGACTGGGAGAGAATCCCGGCATGCGCTCACGACTGTTCCGGCTCCCGGCCGCGCTCCTGCCGGCCCTGCTCCTCCTCGCCCTGCCCGCGGCGCTCGCCGCCGCCGGCGCCGCGGCCGCGCCGCTGCCCCGCGTGCTCCTGATATCGATCGACGGCCTCGCCCCGGCGAGCTATCTCGACTCCGACGCCGCCGGCCTCGCGCTCCCCAACTTGCGGGCGCTCGCTACGGAGGGGGCGTTCGCGAGCGGCGTCAGCGGCGTGCTGCCGACGTCGACCTACCCTTCGCACACCACGCTGATCTCGGGCGTGCCGCCGCGCGTCCACGGCATTCTCGGCAACCGGATCTTCGACCCCACCGGGCGCTCGAACGAGGCCTGGCACTGGTATGCCTCGGAGATCCGGGTGCCGACGCTCGCCACCGCCGCGTACCGCGAGGGGATGATCACCGGGGCGATCTCCTGGCCGGTCACCGTCGGGCTCGAGGTCGACGCGCTCGTGCCCGAGATCTGGCGCACCGGCTCGACCGCCTCCGAGGACGGCCGGCTCATCGAGGCGCTCTCCTCCACAGCGCTCTTCGCCGAGGTCGACGAGCGGCGCGGCACGCCGCTCGTCTACCCGCTGAGCGACCGCGACCGCGGCGACCTGGCGCTGCACGTGCTCGAGACCCGCAAGCCGCAGCTCCTGCTCGTCCACCTCATCGACCACGACCTCGCCCAGCACCACTCCGGGCTCGGTTCGCCGGAGGCGAAGGCCGCGCTGGAGGCCGCCGACGCGGAGCTGGGCAGGCTGCGCGCGAAGGTCGCCGCGCTCGGGCTCGCGGGCGAGACACTGGTCGTCGTCGTCTCCGACCATGGCTTCCTGCCGGCCGACCGCGAGCTGCACCCGAACGCGCTGTTGCGCCAGGCCGGGCTGATCGAGACCGACGCGGCGGGCAGGGTCACCGCCTGGAAGGCCGCCTTCGACCCCCACGGCGGGACCGCCTTCCTCCGCCTCGCCGATCCCGCGGACCAGGCGACCCTCGACCGGGTCCGGCGCATCGTCGAGGTCGAGGCGGCGAAGAAGGGCTCGGGCCTCCGCGCGATCCTCGGCGTGCCCGAGATCGAGGCGCTGGGCGGCGATCCGGCGGTAACGCCGCTCGCCCTCGACGCCCGCGAGGGTTTCTACTTCGAGATCGGCTCGGCGGCTTGGAACACACCCGCCAGGGACCGCGCCGCCCACGGCTACGCGCCGGTGCGCCCCGAGCTCGAGGCCGCGCTCGTCGTCGCCGGACGCGGGCTCACGCGGCGGGGCGACCTCGGCACCGTGCCGATGACGCGCATCGCGCCGACGCTCGCCCGCTACCTCGGCGTCCAGCTGTCGCCGCAGGCGGCCGAGCCGCTCGACTGGCTCGCTCCGCCGCGCTGAGCGCCGGACCCGCCCAAACCCGCGCAACGCCTCCCACGTACCACGTGGCATCGACCCCGGGAGGCCGCGATGCCCCAGCTCGCCCTGTTCGTCAACGGAGTCCGCTGCGAGACCGAATCGGCGGCGGGCATGCCGCTGCTCTGGTACCTGCGCGACGTCCTCGGCCTGACCGGCACCAAGTACGGTTGCGGCGAAGGAGTCTGCGGCGCCTGCACGGTGCTCGAGGAGGGCGTCGCGGTGCGCGCCTGCCAGATCGACCTCGCCGCGGCCGCCGGCAAGCGCTACACGACGATCGAGGGGCTCTCGGCGGACGGCTCGCACCCGGTCCAGCGCGCCTGGCTCGAGGAGAGCGTCGCGCAGTGCGGCTACTGCCAGCCCGGGATGATCGTCGAGGTCGCCGCGCTGCTCGCGCGCACCCCGACGCCGACACCGGCCGAGGTCGAGTCCGCGCTGGGGGACCACCTCTGCCGCTGTGGCAGCTACCCGCGCGTTCGCAAGGCCGTCGACCGCGCCACCGGGCGTGCTGCCGACCGCAAGGCCGGAGGCGGCCGATGACCTCCCGGCGCGACTTCCTCCGCCTCTCCGCGCTCGCCGGCGGCGGGCTGCTGATCGGCTTCCGGCTCGACGCCGAAGGCGCGGGCGCTCCGGGCGCCGTAGGGCCCTTCCGCCCCAACTCCTGGCTGCGCATCGAAGCCGACGGCCGCGTGGTGCTGGTCGTCGGCCGCAGCGAGATGGGCCAGGGAGTACGCACCGCGCTCGCCAAGATCACCGCCGAAGAGCTCGACGTCGACCTCGACCGCGTGACGCTCGAGCAGGCCTCGCCGAGCGCCGAGTACGACGACCTCGGCACCGGCGGCAGCTCGAGCCTCATGGCAGGCTGGGACCCGCTGCGGCGCGCGGGGGCCACCGCGCGGGCGATGCTGGTCGCCGCCGCCGCCGCGCGCTGGGGCGTCGATCCCGCCGCCTGCCGCGCGGCGTCGGGTGCCGTCGTCGGCCCCGCCGGCCGGCGGGCGCAGTACGCCGAGCTCGCGGCCGAGGCCGCCCGCCAGCCCGTGCCGGAGGCTCCGCCCCTCAAACCGGCCGCGGAGCGCCGCCTGATCGGACATCCGGTGCGCCGGCTCGATGGACCGGCGATCGTCACCGGACGTGCCGTCTACGGCCTCGACGTCCGCCGCCCCGGGATGCTCTACGCGGTGGTCGCCCGTTCGCCCCGCTTCGGCGGCACGGTGCGGGCCCTGGACTCCCGGCGCACGCTCGCCGTCGCCGGCGTGCGCGCCTGCTTCCAGATCCCGACCGGCATTGCGGTGGTCGCCGACTCGACCTGGGCCGCGCTCGAGGGGCGTCGCGCGCTCGGCGTCGAATGGAACGAGGGCGCCGGCGCGGGCTTCTCGAGCGCGGAACACGCGCGCGTGCTCGCCGCGGCCGCCGAGGAGCCGGGCATCACGACCCGGCGCGAGGGCCGGGGACGCGCCGCGCTCGCCGGCGCAGCCTCCCGCCACCAGGCGCGCTACCACTACCCCTTCGCCGCGCATGCCGGCATCGAACCGGTCAACTCGACCGCTCACGTCACCGGCGGGCGCTGCGAGATCTGGGCGGCGACCCAGACACCCAACGCCGTCCAGGCGCAGTGCGCGCGCGCCCTCGGCCTCGAACCGTCGGCGGTCACGGTCCACGTCGAGCTGGTCGGCGGCGGCTTCGGCCGCCGGCTGGGGGTCGACTTCAACCTCGAGTCGGTCGAGGTCGCGCGCCGTGTCGAGGCGCCGGTGCAGCTCGTCTGGACGCGCGAAGACGACCTCGTCCACGGCTACTTCCAGGCCGCCTCCGCGCACCGGCTCGAGGCCGGCCTCGACGCCCGCGGCCGGGTGGTCGCATGGGACCACCGCAAGGCCTCGACCCCGCACAACGCGCGGCGCAGGCCGACGGCCGAGCAGCTGGCGAGCGCCGAGTACCTCGCGGGCAGCTCGTGGGGCGTCACCGACAACCCCTACTTCGTGTCCGATCTCGAGACCAGCTATCGCGTGGTCGAGGCACCGGTGCCGATCGGCCCCTGGCGGTCGGTCTTCGCTCCCTCGTCGGTCTTCGCGCGCGAGAGCTTCGTCGACGAGCTGGCCGAAAGGTCGGGCCGCGACCCGCTGGCGCTCCGTCTCGAGCTGCTCGGCGCCGGGGATCCGTCGGTAGCGGCGCAGGCGGCTCCGGGCGGCGTGCGCATGGACCGACGCCGCCTGCGCAAGGTGCTCGAGACGGCGGCAGCGCAGGCCGGCTGGGCGACGCCGCTCCCTGCCGGGCGGGCCCGCGGTCTCGCCGCCGACGTCTTCCACACCGAAACCTACGTCGCCTACGTCGTCGAGGTCGCGGCGCGGCCGGCCGCGGGCCCCGGCGCGCTGCCCTTCACGGTCGAGCGGGTGGTCGCCGCGGTCGACTGCGGCGTCGCCGTCGACCCCGACGGGGTCGCGCAGCAGGTCGAGAGCGGCATCCTCTGGTCGCTGTCGAACGCGCTCGGCGAGACCACTTTCGAGGGGGGCCGGGCGCGCGAGACGAACTTCGACCGCTTCCGCGTGGCGCGGCTCGCCGACACTCCGAAGACGATCGAGGTTTATCTCGTGGCGAGCGCCGACGAGCGCCCGCACGGGCTCGGCGAGCCCGTGGTGAACCCCTTCGCCCCGGCGCTGGCGAATGCGGTGGCGCGGCTCACCGGCCGCCGGATCCGGCGGCTGCCCCTGCGGGCTGGTGACTTCGGGTGACGCCGGCCGCTGGCGGCTGTCGTAGTCTCCGGGCCCGAGGCCCAAGATGAACCCACCGCCGCTCCGCCAGGCGCTCGAGCGCTCCGTCCTCCTCCCCGTCGCCCGCGACGCGGTCTTCCCCTGGCTCACCGGGTCGCGCCGGTTCTCGACCTGGTGGGGGGCCGATTCCTCGATCGACCCGCAACCGGGCGGCGCGGTGCGCATTCGCTATCCGAACGGCGTCGAGGCGGCGGGCGAGGTGATCGCAATCGAGCCGCCGGCACGCATCGTCTTCAGCTACGGCTACGCCAGCGGAGAGCCGATCCCGCCCGGCGCCTCGCGGGTGACCATCGAGCTCGTCGAGGACCCGGCCGGAACCCGCCTGTCGCTCCGGCACGCGTTCGCCGAAGCGACCGTGCGCGACCACCACGTCCAGGGGTGGCGCTACCAGCTGGCGGTCTTCGCCAACGTGGTCGCCGACGAGGTCTTCGCCGGCGCTGCCGAACGGATCGACGCCTGGTGCGCCGCCTGGGGAGAACGCGACGAGGCCGGCCGGCGCGCGGCCTTCGCCGCGCTCGCCACCGGCGGCGTCACCTTCCGCGATCGCTACGCGTGCGTGGCGGGGCTCGACGAGCTGGTGGCGCACGTCGGCGCCCTCCAGCAGTTCTTCCCGGGCGCGCGGCTCGAGCGCAGCGGCGACGTGCGTCACTGCCAGGGCACCGCCCTCGCCGACTGGCGCTCGAGCGCCGCCGACGGAGCCGAGATCGGCCGCGGCACCAACGTCTATCGCTTCGCCCCCGACGGCCGGATCGCGGCCGTCGTCGGACTCTGGACGCCGCCCGCGGCGGGCTGACCCGGGCCCGACGGATTTCCCCGCCGGGACCCTGCGCTAGGATCGCGCCCCGGAACCCCCCGCCATGGACGTCCGCATCGACAAGTGGCTGCACGTGGCGCGCGTCTTCAAGACGCGCAGCCTCGCGACCCGGGCCTGCCAGCTCTCGCGCGTCCGGCTCAACGGCGTCGCGGTCAAACCCCACCGGACGCTCACCGTCGGCGACCGCGTCGAGGCCCAGGTCCTGCCCGACTGGACGCGCGTCCTCGTCGTGCGCGAGCTCGCCGACAAGACGCTGGCCAAGGCCGAGGTGCCGCGCCTGTTCGAGGATCTCTCGCCGCCGCGGCCGACCGCCGACCCGATGCAGCGCCTGATGCGCCGGCCGCTGGTGGCGCGCGAGGCGGGCGCCGGCCGTCCGACCAAGCGCGACCGCCGCGTGATGGAGGCCTGGGAGGAGTTCCTCGAGAGCGACGACTGACGCGCGGACCGGCCCCGAACGCCCCACCCGTCTGCGCTTCGCGACCCACCCGTTCGGTGATTCACGGCGCCCTCGCCGGCGCGCACTCTGAAGGGCAGAGACCGCCGGCCACGTTGAACCGGCCGCTCGACCCGACGGGGAGGTGGCCATGGGCGCCGAGGCGACCCGACCCGAGCCGATGCGGGTGCGCACCAGCGCACCCGATCCGGACGCGCTGCACCGCTTCGCATTCGTCATCCATCCGCTGAACGTC
This sequence comes from uncultured Acidobacteriota bacterium, assembly GCA_963803995.1. Taxonomy (GTDB): domain Bacteria; phylum Acidobacteriota; class Thermoanaerobaculia; order Multivoradales; family JAGPDF01; genus JACTMI01. The sequence goes on along the minus strand of CAWDOT010000014.1, from coordinate 3,035 downwards.
GGCTTCATCCACAGGCACCCCGCCTTCCGCTGGACCCGGTACCTGCCGAACGACTGGGTCGAACGCTTCGCCGCCCACATGCCGCCACGGCCCGTCGGCCGCATCACCGGGGGACGCTCGCCGGAGACCGGCCAGCGCATCGAGGGACACCTGTTCACCGTCGGCGCTACGCCCCGCCAGATGCTCACCCGTCCGCCGCGCTTCACCTACGACCGGCTGGTCCGGGCCGCCCACCAGGCCGCGCGCCAGGGCGCACGGATCATGGGGCTGGGCGCCTTCACCAAGGTGGTCGGCGACGCCGGCGTCACGGTCGCCCGCGAGGCGCCGATTCCGGTGACTTCGGGCAACAGCCTGACCGTCGCGGCCACGCTCGAGACCGCCAAGATCGCGGTGCAGAGAATGGGCACGCGCGACCTGACACGCGGCCGCGCCATGGTGGTGGGCGCGACCGGCGCGATCGGCTCGGTCTGCTCGCGGCTGATCGCGCAGGCGGTGGGCGACCTCGTGCTGGTCTCGATCGAGCCCGAGCGGTTGCGCGCGCTGAAGCAGCGGATCGAGGCCGAGTCCCCGCGGGCGCGCGTCGAGATCGCGCTCGAGACGACCGGGCTCGCCGGCGATTGCGACCTGGTGATCACCGCCACCTCGGCCTTCGGCCAGCGCGTGCTCGACCTCGCCCACTGCAAGCCGGGAGCCGTGGTCTGCGACGTCGCGCTCCCCTCCGACATCAGCGCGGAGGAGGCGGCGGTGCGACCCGACATTCTGGTGGTCGAGAGCGGCGAGGTGGTGATCCCCGGGCCGATCCGCTCGAGCTTCGACATCGGCCTGCCGCAGGGGGTCGCCTACGCCTGCCTCGCCGAGTCGGCGCTGCTCGCGATGGAAGGGACCTTCGAGTGCTTCACTCTCGGACGCGACATCGACGCCGAGCGGGTCAAGCAGATCTTCCGGCTCTACCGCAGGCACGGCTTCGGCATCGCCGCGCTGCGCGAGTTCGGCCGCGTCCTGACCGCCGCCGACCTCGAGGCCAAGCGTTCGCTCGCCGACCGCCTGCTCGCAGACCCCGAGCTGCGCGCCCGGACCGAGGCCGAGGCCGCCGCGCGCCTCGCGAAGATCCCGCCCCGCTCCAAAGGCGTGCCGGCGACCACCGCCCCCGTCGACGGCGCCAAGCGGCTCGGCGACGACGCCTCCGCTTCCCGCCTCGCACGCCACGACGCAGCCTGACCCGCCTAGCCGTCCGCGCCGGCTCCCTCGGCGATCGCCGCGAGGAGGGCGGAGCCGTAGCGGGCGAGCTTCTTCTCGCCGACGCCGGGAATTTCCGCAAGGGAGGCGAGGTCGGCCGGACGCCGCGCGGCGATCTCGGCGAGCGTCGCGTCGTGGAAGACGACGTAGGGGGGGACGTGCTGCTCGTCGGCGAGCCGGCGCCGCAGGGCGCGCAGGCGCTCGAAGAGCGCGGCGTCGGGCGCCCCGGCCGGCGCCAGCGCGCCGCGCCGCCGGCTCCTCCCGCGCGGCGCCGCCGCGCGCTCGCCGCGCAGGACGACCCGCTCGCCGCCGGTGAGGACGCCCTTCGCCTCACGCGCCAGGCGCAGACCGCCGTGCCCCTCCTCGTCGGGCAGCAGCAGGCCGCGCGCCACCAGCTGGCGGAAGAGCGAGCGCCACTGCCGCTCGGGCAGCTCCTGGCCGATCGCCCAGACCGAGAGCCGCTCGTGTCCGAAGCGGGCAGTGCGCTCGTCGCTCTCGCCGCGCAGCACGCGCGTCAGGTGCTGGGCGCCGAAGCGCTCGCCGGTGCGGTAGACGGCGGAGAGCGCCATGCGCACCGCCTCGGTCGCGTCCCAGCCGGCCACCGGCTCGACGCAGTTGTCGCAGGCGCCGCACGGCCCCGCGTAGCTCTCGCCGAACCAGCGCAGCAGCGCCTCGCGGCGGCAGACTGTGGTCTCGACGTAGCCGACCATGGCGTCGAGCTTGCGCCGCTCGACCCGCTTGCGCGCGTCGTCGGCGTCGGAGGACTCGATCCTCCGGCGCGCGAGCACGAGGTCGTCGAGCCCCCAGGCGAGCCAGCAGTCCGCGGCGCCTCCGTCGCGGCCGGCGCGCCCCGACTCCTGGTGGTAGGCCTCGAGCGAGGGCGGCAGGTCGCCGTGGACGACGAACCGGACGTCGGGCTTGTCGATGCCCATGCCGAAGGCGACCGTGGCGACCATGACCACCGCGTCGCCCGAGCGGAACCGCTCCTGGTTCGCCGTGCGCATGCCGCCGTCGAGCCCGGCGTGGTAGGGCAGCGCGTCGAAACCGCGCCCGGCGAGGAAGGCCGCGGTCTTCTCGACCGCGGCGCGCGTCGCCCGGTAGACGATGCCCGAGGCGCCGCGCCAGCGCCCCTCGAGCAGCGCCGCGATCTGGGCGTTGCCGCCGTCGCGCTCGACCACCCGGTAGAAGAGGTTCGGGCGATCGAAGCTGGCGACGAAGGTCGGCGCGCCCGGCAACAGCAGCCGCTCGTGGATCTCGCGCCGGGTCGCGGGGTCGGCGGTGGCGGTGAGCGCCAGGCGCGGCACCGCGGCGAAGCGCTCGCGCAGCATGCCGAGCTCGAGGTACTCCGGGCGGAAGTCGTGCCCCCACTGCGCCACACAGTGCGCCTCGTCGATCGCGAAGAGCGCCAGGCGCGAACGCTCGAGCAGCGCCCGGAACCGCTCGGTCGCCATCCGTTCGGGCGCGACGTAGACGAGGTCGAGCTCCCCCGCCGCCAGCCGCCGCCTCCCCCTCCGCCGCCTCGCCGGGCGCCAGGTTCGAGTGCAGGGCCGCCGCCGCCACTCCGGCCTGGCGCAGCGCCGCGACCTGGTCCTCCATCAGCGAGATGAGCGGCGAGACGACGACGCCCGTGCCGTCGCGCAGCAGCGCCGGGATCTGGTAGCAGACCGACTTGCCGCCGCCGGTCGGCATCAGCACCAGCGCGTCCTCGCCCCGCTCGACCGCGGCGATCACGTCGCGCTGCTGGCCGCGGAAGGCCGGATAGCCGAAGACGGAGTGCAGCAGCTCCTGGGCGCGATCGG
>CAWDOT010000013.1:0-51431 GCA_963803995.1 uncultured Acidobacteriota bacterium | reverse complement strand
GATACGAGCCGCGCCCCAGCCCCAGCAGGCGCCCATCGAGGCTCACGAGCGCGGCCTTGACCTCCGACGTGCCCAGGTCCAGGCCCAGGACCGCGGGGACGCGCCCGGCCGCCAGCACCTGTGGGTTCCGCTCAGACAACCGCCACGTCCTCGGGCAGCAGGAACCAGCGCAGGTCCTCGAAGTCGCCGCCGACGGTGCCATCGGCGATCGTGGGTCCGGACAGGGCGCGCGGGGCACGCAGGAGGATCGTGCGCGCCTCCTCGAGGTAGGCGGCAAGCCGTGTCTCGGGTTCGCGGTGCCGGTGGGCGGGCCAACGCATCGCTCCACCGTCGAACGCGATGTCGTGCAGCGAGAGCGGCGGCTCCGGCATCCCGTCGTGGTGACGCCACATGCCCGTTGCCGGGTCGAATGCGTAGTCCGGCAGCAGCCGCCATCCGTCTGTCGCGACGAGGTCCACCGCATCCAGCACGAACTGGAACACCGCCTCGCTGATGAAGTAGTTGAAGTTGACGCGCACCCAGCCGGGCTTGATGCCCTCGCAGCCGCGGGCGATCTCGCGCTCGAACTCGTGGCTGGTCTCGAGATCGATGCCGAGCAGCCGGTGCCCGTACGGCCCTGCGCACGAGCAGCCGCCGCGCGACTGGATGCCGAACAGGTCGTTGAGCAGCGCCACCACGAAGTTGTGGTGCAGGTAGCGTCCGTCGTGGCGGACGACGAAGGACACGATCGACAGCCGTTCCGCCTCGTGGGAACCCAGGATCTCGATCCCCTCGTTCGTCTCCCAGCGGTGCAGCGCGCGATGGATGAAGTCCTCCTCGCGCTCCCGGATCGACTCGACGCCGACCTCGGCCTTGAGCTTGAACACCAGGCCGGCCCGGATCGACTCCACGATGGCCGGGGTTCCACCCTCCTCGCGATGCTCGATGTCATCGATGTAGAGATGCTCGAAGGGGTTGACGTAGGCGACGGTGCCACCGCCTGGCACGGACGGGACGCGATTGCGGAACAGCTCCCGGCGGGCAACGAGAACCCCCGGTGTTCCAGGTCCGCCGATGAACTTGTGGGGGCTGATGAAGACGGCGTCGAGGTACGCCAGCGGATCGGCGTCGTCGGCCGGGTCCATCTCGATCGCCACGTACGGTGCCGCCGCCGCGAAGTCCCAGAACGACAGTGCCCCGTGCTCGTGGAGCAGACGCGCGGTTCTTTGCGTGTCGGTGACGATGCCGGTGACGTTGGACGCCGCGCTGAACGACCCGATCCGCAGCGGCCGGTCCGCATACATGTCCAGCTCCGCGCGGAGCTGGGCCTCGTCGATGTGGCCCTCGCGGTCCTCGCGGATCGTCACGACGTCCGCGATGGACTCCCGCCAGGGCAGCTCGTTGCTGTGGTGCTCGTACGGGCCGATGAAGACCACGGGCCGCTGGTCGCGCGGGATGCGGGAGCGCAGGTCCCAGCGGTCGTCGAGGTCGGCGGGGATCCGCAGCTGCAGGACGTCCACCATCCGGTTGATCGCCGCCGTGGAGCCCGAACCGCAGAAGATCACGGCGTGGCGCTCCGCCGATCCGCCCACGCCCTGGAGCACGAGGCGTCGCGCCTCCTCACGGAAACGGGTGGTCTGGAGGCCGGTCCCGGACGACTCGGTGTGGGTGTTCGCGTACAGCGGCAGCACCGCCTCGCGGATGTAGTCCTCGATGAAGGACAGGCTGCGGCCGGACGCCGTGTAGTCCGCGTAGGTCACGCGGCGGATCCCGTACGGACCCGCGACCGCCTCGTCATCGCCGATGACGGAGGCGCGGATCAGGTCGACCAGGGCGTCGGATTCCATCGCCCAGCAGTCTAGGCGATGCCGCGCCCCGGCCAGATACGGCCGCGGCGCCGGCTAGCGCACAGGGTCGGTCCGGACATGGTCCGGGATCTGGTCATCGCATCCCCTCTCTGGCCGGCATTTCCGCCATTCTAGCCACCCGCGCCGCGGGCGGCCGGCGCGAGTAGACTGAGCCCGCTTGCCCTTCCCGTTCCTCCCGGCCCGGCTCCGCCGACTGCCTCCTCCCGCCTGGGTGGCGATCTCCTTCCTGCTCCTGATCGCCGTCGGGACGCTGCTGCTCAAGCTGCCCTGGGCGACGCCACCCGACGCCCCGATCGGCTGGGTGGACGCTCTCTTCACTTCGACTTCGGCCTCGTGCGTCACCGGCCTCGGCGTGCGCGACACGGGAACCGGCTTCACTCTCTTCGGCCAGGTCGTCATCCTCCTGCTCGTCCAGGTCGGCGGCCTCGGCGTGATGACGTTCGGCCTGTTCATCGCGATCGCGGCCGGGCGCTTCTCGCTCGACCAGCGCCAGCTCGTCGAGCAGACCCTCGCCGGCGACCACTCCTTCGCGCCGCGCTCCCTGGTCCGCCTGGTGCTCGGGTTCACGCTCGGCTGCGAGGCGCTCGGCGCGCTCTGGCTCTGGGCGGCGCTGCGCGAGGACCTCCCGGACGCCGCCTGGCAGGCGGTCTTCCACTCGATCGCCTCCTTCGCCAACGCCGGCTTCTCCCTGCTGCCCGACAACCTGATGCGATTCCGCGGCGACTTCTCGGTCAACGCTCCGGTGATGTTCCTGGTCGTCCTCGGCGGCCTCGGGTTTCTCGCCGTGCAGGACCTGCTGCGCGAGGGCTTCCGCTGGCGGCGTCTCACGCTGCACACGCGGCTGGTGGTGTCGACTTCGCTCCTGCTCGTCGTCGCCGGCACGGTCGGCTTCTGGCTGGTCGAACGGCCGCGCTCGCTCGCCGGCCTGCCGCCCGGCGAGCAGCTGCTCGCCAGCCTCTTCCAGAGCGTGTCGGCCCGCACCGCGGGCTTCAACACCGTCGACTTCGCGGCGCTCGCGCCCGCGACCCTGCTCGGCGTGATCGCGCTCATGTTCGTCGGCGGCTCGCCGGGCTCCTGCGCCGGCGGCATCAAGACCACGACCGCGGCGACCATGCTGCTCGCGCTGCGCGCCCAGCTCACCGGCCGCCGCTACGTCAACGTCTTCGGGCGCACGATCTCGCGGCGCACGGTGGCGATCGCCTTCGCCGCCACGACGGCGGCCCTGATCGCCGCCAACGCCGGGCTGTTCGCCCTGCTCCTGATCGAGCCGGAGGCGCAGCGTCGCTTCGGCGACTACGCTTTCGAGGCGATGTCGGCGCTCGGCACGGTGGGGCTGTCGACCGGCGTCACCCCGACGCTCGCGCCGGCCTCGCGGGTGGTGATCGTCGCGCTGATGTTCCTCGGCCGCGTCGGGCCGCTGACGCTGGCGGCGGTGCTGGCCGGCCGGCGCGTCGACGACTGGCAGCACCCGGGCGAAGCGGTCATGATCGGCTGAGGCGCGACAAGGAGAGCGGCATGGCCCAGGTGGCGGTGATCGGACTCGGACGATTCGGCTTCCACGTCGCCCGGCACGCGTTCCTGCAGGGGCACCAGGTGCTGGCGGTCTCGAACGACGCGGAGAGCGTGCAGGCGATCAAGGACCACTGCCACCGCGCGGTGGTGGTCGACGCCACCGACCGCGAGCGGCTCGAGGCGCTGGGCGTCGCCGAGTCCGACGTGGTGGTCGTCTCGCTCGGCGAGCGGATCGACGCCTCGGCGCTGATCGTCCTGCACCTGCGCGAGATGGGCGCGAAGCGGATCATCGCCAAGGCGGGCACGCCCGAGCACGGCCGCCTGCTCGCGCTGATCGGCGCCCACGAGATCGTCTACCCCGAGCGCGAGGTCGCCGAACGGCTCGCGCGCCGGCTCCACGACCGCAACCTCACCCGCTTCATCCCGCTCGGACCGGACCACGCGATCGAGGAGATCCGGATGCCGGAGGCCTTCGTCGGCCGCTCGCTCGGCGAGCTCCGGATGGAAGACGAGTACGGCGTGCGCGTGCTCGCGGTGCTCGACTCGACCTGCACGAAGGTGGTCATCGACCCCGATCCGCAGGCCCCGCTCGAAGCCGGCGGCCGCCTCTTCGTCCTCGGCACCAACCACAACCTGCGCGCCCTGCCCGGCGCGGGCTGAGCGAGCCCGCACCGGCGCCCGGGAGCGGCTCAGCCGGGCGTCGCGGCGGTCGTTCGCGCGGGGAGCGCGGCCAGGAAGTGCCATAGGGCGGCGAGTTCCTCGTCGGTCATCCGGGCGAGCGCCTTCCACGGCATGTGCTCCCCCACCCGACTGCGCGCCTGCAAGCGGAAGGACTCTTCGTTCCAGGCGGCGAGCGCCCCGCCCGGCGTCAGGTTCGGCGCGAAGACCTCGGGAGCACCGGCCGCCGGCCCCCCCGCGAAGTCCTCGCCGTGGCAGGCCGCGCAGCCAAACGTGCGCACGAGATAACCGCCGTACTCCGCGGTCGCTCCCGGCTGGGGCGCCGATGCGAAGGGCGCCGAATGGTCGATCCGCTCGAAGGGGAAGGCGGCGCGCACGGACCCGGCGCCCACCAGCGTGCGGCCCACCGGTCCGAAACGCCGCGCCGGCAGCTCCCGATCGACCGGCGCCGTCGTCTCGAGGTAGGCAACGATCGCCGCGAGGTCTTCGCCGCTGAAGTTCACGTAGAACTCGGCCGGCATCACGAAGAGCGCGCGGCCGTCCCGTCCGCTGACGCCATGACGCAGCGCGCGCACCCAGTCCGTCCGGTCGTAGGCGGCGCCGACGCCGCCGCGGCCCCGTGTCAGGTTCGGAGCCGGGACCACCGCGAAGGCGGGGTCGTTCAAGAAGACCGTGCCGCCGAGGTCGTCGCCGTGACAGACGGTGCAATAGACCGCCGTGAGGTGGGCGCCGCGCGCGAGCGCGCGCTCGTTGGCCGGCGCCGGCGGCTCCGCGACCGCTGTTGCCCGCGACGCCGCAAGGTAGCGGCCCCCCTGCCAGAAGAAGTAGCCGAACAGCGCGAGCGCGACCACCAGGAGTGCGCCGGTGCCGGCGCCGATCCACCTGAGCGCCTTCCTCATCGTCCCCTCCCCTTTCGGAAGGCGGGGATGCTAGCACCCGCCGCCGCCGCGCCGCGACGCGGCGCCCATCGGCACCAGCAGGGCGAGGAAGGCGATCGACAGCAGCGTGGCGAGACCGAAGAGGACGGGGTAGGAGGCGTGGGCGGCGACGAAGCCCGAGGCCCATGCGGACGGCAGCTTGCCCCAGACTTCGATCGCCGCGAGCAGCGTGTAGTGGGTGGCGCCGATCCGCTTGTCGACCCGGCTCATCATGAAGGCGAACATCGCCGTGGTCAGGGCGCCGCCGAACAGGTGCTCGGCGCAGGTGACCGCCAGCACCCGCTGCGGCGTGGGATCGACCAGCGACAGCCACCACTCGCCCGCCACCGGGAGCGCCCGCAGCGCGGCCGCGATGCCCACCGCCTGGAGCAGCGGTCGTCGGCGCGCGAGCCAGCCGCCGCCGATCGAGCCGACGATCGAGAACAGCATCCCCCAGGTGCCGACCCAGAGCCCGATCTGCTGCCCGCCGTAGCCGGCGTCGACGAGGAACGGCTTGAACATCGTGTCGGCCATCGACTCGCCGAGCTTGTAGGTGCCGACGAAGAGCAGCAGCCAGCCCGCGCCGTCGTCGAAGGCGGCCCGTCGCAAGGCCGCGAGGATCTCCGCGAAGCCCGGATGGGCGCGGCGCGGGCCGGTTCCCGACGGCCGCGGCGAATCGCCTTCGCGCCAGGAGAGGCTGACCAGGAAGCAGGCGCCGATCAGGCCGGCCATCGCGAGGAACAGCCCCTTCCAGCCGATTTCGGCGCTCGCCCAGACCAGCAGTCCGCCGCCGGTCAGCATGCCGACCTTGTAGCCGACCACCTGGGCGACGTTGCCCTGCCCGAGCTCGGCGCGCTCGAGCACGTCGACCGCCAGGCCGTCGACCGCGATGTCGAGCGTCGCCGCGAGCAGGTTCATCACCAGGACCAGGACGAGGATCGGCACCAGACCCTCCTCCGGCGGCAGCAGCGCGGCGGCGACGCAGGTCGCGGCGAGCAGGAGCTGGAGGGGCAGGATCCACGACCGGCGGCGACCGAAGCGGCCGCCGCCGAAGCGGTCGACGAGCGGCGCCCAGAGGATCTTGAGCGACCAGGGAAGCGAGAGCGCGGTGGCCAGCCCGACGCCCGCGAGCGACATCCCCTCGGAGCGCAGGTAGACCGGCAGCGCCGTCGCCTGGAACCCGAACGGCAGGCCCTGGACGAAATAGAGCGACCAGAGGATTCCGAGCCTGCCGAACCGGTCGGAGCGGGGCACGCGCGGATGATACGAAGTTCCGGGCGCCTCGCCTCGGCGCTCCGGGCACTTCGGCCGGAGGGTCCGGCCCTGCGACGGTCCGGGCCGGCGTGGCGCGCCGCGCCTTGCGCCGCCGCGCGGGGAGCCGCTACGCTGCGGCCCAGGAGCCGTCGCGATCCGCGGCGGGACGTCCGATGGCGATCCTCAGGCCCTACCCGTTCGGCGCGCTCGCGCGGCGCGCCTTCCGCGAGCTCGACGCCAAGCAGGCGATCTTCGATCTGCCGCTGGCCAAGGGCTACTTCGGCGACCCGGAGCTCGACCTCGCGGTCCGCCACCACGGCTTACCGGCCGCCTCCCCCTTCGGACCCGCGGCCGGGCCGCACTCGCAGCTCGCGCAGAACATCGTGCTCTCCTGGCTCGCCGGCGGGCGCATCGTCGAGCTGAAGACGGTCCAGGTCAACGACCGGCTTGACCATCCCGCGCCCCTGCATCGACATGCAGAACGTCGGCTACAACGTCGAATGGTCGCAGGAGCTGACCCTCGACGAGTCGCTCGACGAGTACGTCAAGGCCGCGATGCTGATCGAGATCCTGGCGGCGAGCGGCAGGCTGCCGCTCGCGCCCGGCTTCGACCGCACGGTCTTCGACCTGAGCGTCGGCTACGACCTCGCCGGCATCACGGGCGAGCGGGTGCCGGCCTTCATCGACGGCCTGATGGACGCGACGGCGACGGTCGAACGGCTGCGGCGCGAGATCCCGGCGGAGCTCGGCGCCTTCGCGCGACCTGCCGACTTCCGCGACCGCGCTCTCCGACACGCTCACGCTCTCGACCTTCCACGGCTGCCCGCCCGCGAGATCGAGCGGATCGTCCGCTACCTGCAACGCCGCGCACGGCCTGCACTGCATCGTCAAGCTCAACCCGATGCTGCTCGGCGCCGCCGGAGATCCGCCGCCTCCTCCACGACGTGCTCGGCTACGACGAGATCCGCGTGCCGCCGGCGGCCTTCGAGCGCGACACGAGCTGGGCGCAGATGACCGACTTCGTCGGCCGGCTGGGCGACGACCGCGGCCGCCGATGGGCCTCGGTTTCGGCGTCAAGTTCACCAACACGCTGATCGTCGAGAACCACCGCGCTTTCTTCCCGGCGGGCGAGCGGGAGATGTACCTCTCGGGACCGCCGCTCCACGTCCTGGCGATCGCACCTGGTGCGACCGCTTCCGCGAGCGCCTTCGGCGACCGCTTCCCGATCTCCTTCTCGGCCGGCATCGACCGCGGCAACTTCGCCGACGACGGTCGCGCTCGGGCTCGTGCCGGTCACCGTCTGCAGCGACCTGCTCAAGCCGGGCGGCTACGCCCACGGCCGCGGCTACTTGACGGCGCTCGCCGGGAAGATGCGCGACGTCGGGGCGCGGACGGTCGACGAGTGGGTGATCCGCGGCTTCGGCCACGCCGAGCGGGCGCTCGCCGCGGCCGGCGGCGACGAGACGACGGCCGCGCGCTGCCGCGCCGCGCTCGCCGCCGGCGGCGGGCTCGCCGCGGCGGCCGGTCCGCGAGCTCTTCGCGCGCTGGGTCTCGGCGGCGCGGCTCCTCAACGCCGCCGACTACGCCGGGCGCGCCGCCGCCGACCCGCGCTACGCCGCGGCGGCGAACCGGAAGCCGCCGAAGAAGATCGGGCGCCACCTGAAGCTGTTCGACTGCATCACCTGCGAGAAGTGCGTGCCGGTCTGCCCGAACGACGCCAACTTCGCCTACGCGCTCGCGCCGGAGGAGATCCCGGTCGAGATGGCGAGCCGGGAGGGCGACGGCTGGCGCGTGCGCGTCGACGGTCGCCACGCGATCGCCGAGCGCCAGCAGATCGGCAACTTCGCCGACTTCTGCAACGACTGCGGCAACTGCGACGTCTTCTGCCCCGAGGATGGCGGACCTTACCTGATCAAGCCGCGCTTCTTCGGCACGCTCGCCGGCTGGGAGGAGGACCGTCCGCGCGACGGTTTCCACGTCGGGCGCGTCGCCGGGGGCTTCGCGGTGGCGGGCCGCTTCGGCGGGCGCGAGTACCGCGTCGAGCTCGCCCACGGCAGCGTCGACTACAGCGGGACCGGCTTCTTCCTCCGCTTCGCGGAGGCGGATCCGGCCGGAACGCTCGCCGGCACCGCCGCCGGCGAAGTCGATCTGACATACTTCCGCCTGATGACGCGGATCGCGCGCGCCCTCCTCGCGCCGTCCGAACCGAACTACATCAACTGCCTGTAGAACTCCCTCCCCCGGGAGGAGGAGAGCCATGCCGGAAATCGCATCCGACGCGGTCGCCAAGGTCGCCGCGCTCGCCGAGCGCCGCACGCCCGAGATCGTCCGCTTCCTGCGCGAGATGATCGCGATCCCCTCCGAGAGCAGCCAGGAGCGCGCGGTGGTCGAGCGCGTGCGCGCCGAGATGGAGCGTCTCGGCTTCGACGAGGTGAAGATCGACGGCCTGGGCAACGTGCTCGGCCGCGTCGGCAGCGGCCCGCTCGTCGTGGCGCTCGACGGCCACCTCGACACCGTCGGCGTCGGCGACCGCTCGACCTGGACCCGCGATCCCTACCGCGGCGAGGAGCGGGACGGGATGGTCTACGGCCGGGGCGCGGGCGACCAGGAGGGCGGGCGTCGCGGCCGCCGTGTACGGGGCCGCGATCGCCAGGGAGCTCGGGCTGCTCGACGGCGTCCAGCTCTGGGTCACGGGCACCGTCATGGAGGAGGACTGCGACGGTCTCTGCTGGCAGTACATCCTGCGCGAGAAGGTGCTCGCGCCCGACGTCGTGGTCATCACCGAGCCGACCAACCTCGGCGTCTACCGGGGCCAGCGCGGACGCATGGAGATGGAGGTGCGGACGCAGGGGCGCTCGGCGCACGGCTCGATGCCCGAGCGCGGCGTCAACGCGGTCTACAGGATGGCGCCGATCGTCGCCGACGTCGAGCGGCTGAACCAGCGCCTCGCCGAGCGGCCCGACCCCTTCCTCGGCACCGGGCACGGTCACGATCGCCGACATCCGCGCCACCTCGCCGTCGCTCTGCGCGGTCGCCGACAGCTGCACGATCCACCTCGACCGCCGGCTCACCCGCGGCGAGACGATCGAGTCCGCCGTCGCCGAGATCGAGGCGCTGCCGGGCGTCGTCGCGGCCGGCGCCACGGTGACCGTGCTCGACTACGCCGTCGCCGCCTAGACCGGTCTCGTCTATCCGACGAAGAAGTACTACCCGAGCTGGCTGCTCGAGGAGAGCGAGCCGGCGATCGCCGCGGCGGTGGCCGCCGCCGGCGACGCGCTCGGCGCGCCGCCGCGCGTCTCGCGCTGGAACTTCTCGACCAACGGCGTCGCCTGCTGCGGGATGTTCGGCGTGCCGACCGTCGGCTTCGGTCCCGGCGACGAGATCTGCGCGCACACGCCGGACGACCAGGTGCCGATCGCCCACCTCACCGCCGCCGCCCGCTTCTACGCCCTCTTCCCGCAGCGCTTCGCGGCGACGCGCCAGGAGGCGCGCAGATCATGAGCCCGTCCGGCATCCTCCGGAAGATCGACGCCCTGCGCGCGCTCGCGCCCGGGCTCCACGACCGCGACTTCCTGCTCACCTGGCGCGAGAGCGAGTCGACGCTCCGCTTCGTGCTCGCCGCCGCGGAGACGCTCGAGGAGATCCACCGCGCCAACCTCTCGGCGCGCCTCTTCGACACCGGCCTGGGGCTCGCGATCTTCCGCGACAAGTCGACGCGCACCCGCTACTCCTTCAAGTCGGCCTGCAACCTGCTCGGCCTCGGCACCGAGGAGCTCGAGGAGTCGACCTCGCAGATCGCCCACGGCGAGACCGTGCGCGAGACCGCCGCCATGATCGGCTTCCTCTCCGAGGTCGTCGGCATCCGCGACGACATGTACCTCGGCGAAGGGCACGCCTACATGGCGGAGGTCGCGGCCTCGCTCGCCGAGAGCCACCGCGAAGGCGTGCTCGCGCAGCGGCCGGCGGTGGTCAACCTGCAGTGCGACCTCGACCACCCGACGCAGAGCCTCGCCGACCTCTCGCACCTCGTCCGCATCTACGGCAGCCTCGAGGCGCTGCGCGGCAAGCGCCTGGCGATGACCTGGGCGCACTCCCCCTCCTACGGCAAGCCGCTCTCGGTGCCGCAGGGGGTGATCGCGCTGATGACCCGGTTCGGCATGGACGTCGTCCTCGCCCACCCCGAGGGCTACGACCTGGTCGACGAGCCGCTCGAGGCCGCCCGCACCTTCGCGGCCGGCAGCGGCGGCTCGTTCACGGTCACCCGCTCGATGGAGGAGGCCTTCGCCGGCGCCGACATCGTCTACCCGAAGAGCTGGGCGCCGATGGCCGTGATGCGCGAGCGCCCGCGCCTGCTGCGCGAGGGCGACCGGGCGGCCCTCGCCGAGCTCGAGCGCGCGGCGCTCGCCAGCAATGCCCGCCACCGGGACTGGGAGTGCGACGAGAAGAGGATGGCGCTCACCCGCGGCGGCGCCGCGCACTACCTGCACTGCCTCCCCGCCGACGTCACCGACGTCTCGCTGCGCCGCCGGCGAGGTGAGCCGCGCCGTCTTCGAGCGCGCCCGGCTCGACACCTACCGCGAGGCGAGCCACAAGCCGTTCGTGATCGCCGCGATGATCCTCGCCACCCGCTTCGCCGACCCGGCCGGCGCGCTCGCCGCGGCGGTCGAGCGCGCGACGCCGCGGCGCCGGGGCTGAAGCGCCGGCTCAGGCCCCTCCGCCGAGGGCCTTGTAGAGCTGGATCCGGTTGGCGCGTTCGGCCAGACGGAGCTCGACGCTCGCCTGCTGCGAGCGGAAGAGCGCCTGTTGCGCAACCAGCACGCCGAGATAGCCGTCGAGGCCCGAACGGAAGCGGAGGTCGGAGAGCCGGAGGGTCTCCTCGAGCGCGGCGACCAGCGCGTCCTGCGCCTCGCGCTGCTCGGCGAGCGTGCCGGCGAGGGCGAGCGCGTCGGCGACCTCCGCGAAGCCGGTCTGGATCGCTTTCTCGTAGGCGGCCACCGCCATCTCGCGCTCGATCCGGGTCGCCTTCAACTGGGCGCGCGGGCCGCCGCCGGCGTAGAGCGGCATCTGGACCAGCGGCGCGAACGTCCAGCTCTTGGTGCCCGACTCGAACAGGCTCGACAGCTGGGGCGACAGCGTGCCGAGCGCGGCGGTCAGCGAGATGCGCGGGAAGAAGGCGGCCCGCGCCGCGCCGATGTTGGCGTTGGAGGCGCGCAGCCGGTGCTCGGCGGCCAGGATGTCGGGGCGGCCGAGCAGGACCTCGGAGGGCAGGCCGGCGGCGATCCCGGCGGTCGCGGCGAGCTCCTCGAAGCCGGAGGGCTCGAGATCCGGCGCGAGCGCTCCGCCGAGCAGCACCTCGAGCGCGTGGCGGTCGACGGCGAGCGTGCCGGCGGCGAACGCGCGGCTGACGCGGGCCGCCTCGAGCTGGCTCTCGGCCTGGCGCACCTCGAGGTCCGAGCCGATGCCGGCGTCGCGGCTCGCCCGGACGATGTCGAGCGTGCCCCGCTGCGCCTCGATGGTCGCCTCGGCGAGGCGCAGGCTCTCGGCGTCGGCCGCGAGCCGCAGGTAGCTCGACGCGGTCGCGGCGATCAACGCGGAGCGCGCCGCCCGCTCCCCCTCGGCGGTCGCGAGGTACTGCTCGAAAGCGCTCGCCGACAGGCTGCGCAGCCGCCCGAACAGGTCGATCTCCCAGGCGAGGAAGCCGACGTCGACCGCGTACTGCTCGGCGATCTCGGCCTCCCCCGAGTCGGTCATCTGCTCCGGGATGCGCGCCCGCGTGCCGCTCGCCTGCAGGCCGAAGCCCGGCGAGAGCTCGGCGCGCTGGATGCGGTAGAGCGCGGCGACCCGCTCGACGTTGAGCGACGCCAGGCGCAGGTCGCGGTTGCCGGCGAGCGCCTGCTCGACCACCGCGCGCAGCTTCCCGTCGACCAGGAAGTCGCGCCAGTCGAGCGTGGCCGCGGCCGGAAGCTCGGCGGCGGCCTCCGCCGTCGCGCCCGGAAAGGTCTCCGGCACCGGCGGCGCCGGCGCCTCGTAGTCGGGGATCATCGTGCAGCCGGCGAAAAGCAGCGCGCCGGCGATCGGAATCCAGGGTCTCATCTCAGTTCCCCTCCACCGCGGGCACCGGCACGCCCGGCGCCGTCGCCTCGGAGTCCGCGGGCGCCGTCCCCGGCGGCCGCCGCCTGGCGAACAGGCGGACCACCACGACGAAGCCGAGCGGGATGAAGAGCACCGCCAGGAAGGTGCCCGAGAGCATGCCGCCCAGCACGCTCGTGCCGATCGCCACCTGGGCGCCGGCGCCGGCGCCGGTCGCGATCGCGAGCGGCAGCACGCCGAAGCCGAAGGCGAGCGAGGTCATCACGATCGGGCGCAGGCGGACGCGCGCCGCGGTCAGCGTCGCCTCGACCAGACCCATGCCCTGCTCGAGATAGGTCTTGGCGAACTGCACGATCAGGATCGCGTTCTTGGTGGTCAGGCCGAGCACCGCGAGCAGTCCGATCTGGAAATAGACGTCGCTCGCCAGCCCGCGCGACGAGGAGGCGACGATGCCGCCCAGCACGCCGAGCGGCAGCGCGAGGACGATCGAGATCGGCACCGTCCAGCTCTCGTAGAGCGCGGCGAGCACGAGGAAGACGACCAGGATCGAGAAGGCGTAGAGCAGCGGCGCCTGCGTCGAGGACATCCGCTCCTGGTAGGAGAGCCCGGTCCACTGGTGGTCGATGCCCTGCGGCAGCTTCGCGATCAGCTCCTCCATCGCGAGCATCGCTTCGCCGGTCGAAAAGCCGGGCGCCGGCTCGCCCTGGATGTTGATCGCCGGCACGCCGTTGAAGCGCTCGAGCCGCGGCGAGCCGTAGACCCAGCGCCCGGAGGCGACCGCCGAGAGCGGCACCAGCCCGCCGCGCGCGCTCGGCACGTGCAGGCGGTCGAGGTCGCCCGGCTCCATGCGGAAGGGCGCGTCGGCCTGGGCGTAGACGCGCTTGACCCGGCCGCCCTGGACGAAGTCGCCGACGTAGGTCGAGCCGAAGGCCGCCGACAGGTAGCGCTGGACCGCGGAGATCGGCACGCCCAGGGCGCCCGCCTTCTCCCAGTCGAGGTCGACCTTGTACTGGGCGACGTCGGACATGCCGTTGGGTCGCACCCGCATCAGCCGCTTGTCCTGCATCGCCATGCCCGAGCAGCTGGTTGCGCGCCGCCATCAACTGGTCGTGGCCGAGCCCGCCGCGGTCCTGGAGCATCAGGTCGAAGCCGGTCGCGACGCCGAGCTCGGGCACCGCCGGCGGCGGGAAGGCGAAGATCATTCCGTCGCGGATCGAAGCCGAGCACCGGCGCCGCCCGGCCGGCGATCGCCTTGACGCGCAGCTCCGGCCGGTCGCGCAGCTTCCAGTCGCGCAGCTTGACGAAGGCGATCGCCTGGTTCTGGCCGCGGCCGGCGAAACCGAAGCCCACGACGGCGGTGCTCGCCTCGACCCCCTCCTGCTCGTGGTCGCGGAAGTGCGCCTGGACCCGCCGCATCGCCGCGTCGGTCTGTTCGAGCGTCGAGCCGGAGGGGAGCTGGCCCATGATCAGCAGCGACCCCTGGTCCTCGTCCGGGAGGTACCCGGTCGGCATGCGCAGTCCGAGCACGACCATGCCGGCGACGATCAGCAGGTAGGCCAGCGCGTAGCGCAGCCGCCGGCCGAGGACGTGCTCGACCACGCGCACGTAGACGTCGCGCGTCCGGTAGAAGTAGCGGTCGAAGGCGAGGAAGAAGGGGCGCAGCGGCCGGAAGCCGGTCTCGGCCGCCTCGTGGCCCTTGGCGACCGGCCTGAGCAGCGAGGCGCACAGCACCGGCGAGAGGACCAGCGCCACCACCACCGAGAGCAGCATCGAGGCGATCATGGTGATCGAGAACTGGCGGTAGATGACGCCGGTCGAGCCCGGGAAGAAGGCCATCGGCCCGAACACCGCCGCGAGCACCAGGCCGATGCCGACCAGCGCGCTCTGGATCTCGTTCATCGACTTGCGCGTCGCCTCCCGCGGCGGCAGCCCCTCCTCGCTCATCACCCGTTCGACGTTCTCGACCACCACGATGGCGTCGTCGACCAGCAGGCCGATCGCCAGCACCATCGCGAACATGGTCAGCATGTTGATCGAGAACCCGAACAGGCCGAGCACCCCGAAGGTGCCGAGCAGGACGACCGGCACCGCGATGGTCGGCACCAGCGTCGCGCGCAGGTTGCCGAGGAAGAGGTACATGATCAGGAAGACCAGCACGATCGCCTCGATCAGGGTCTTGACCACCTCCCAGATCGCCACGCGGATGAACGGCGTGGTGTCGAAGGCGTAGAAGACCTTCATCCCTTCGGGGAAGAA
Organism: uncultured Acidobacteriota bacterium; assembly: GCA_963803995.1. GTDB lineage: Bacteria > Acidobacteriota > Thermoanaerobaculia > Multivoradales > JAGPDF01 > JACTMI01. The sequence goes on along the minus strand of CAWDOT010000013.1, from coordinate 36,877 downwards.
CTTCTCGAGGTCGGCCATCGCGGCGCGGACCGCGTCGGCGGTGTCGAGCGAGTTGGCACCGGCGGCCTGGCGGATGGCGAGCGCGGTCGCCGGCTGGCCGTTGTAGTTGACCCTGAAGTCGGCGAACTCGGTGCCGAGCTGGGTGCGGCCGACGTCGGAGACGCGGACGACCGAGCCGTCGGCGTTGGAGCGGATCGGCACCGCGGCGAACTCCTCGGGCGTCACCAGCAGCGACTGGACGAGGATCGAGGCGTTCAGCCGCTGTCCCGGCACCGCCGGCGCGCCGCCGAACTGGCCGGCCGAGACCTCGACGTTGTAGGAGCGCACCGCCGCGACCACGTCGTCGATGGTCATGCCGTACTTGGTGAGCTTGTCGGGGTCGAGCCAGATGCGCATCGAGTAGCCGGTGCCGAAGACCTGGACCTCGCCGACGCCGGGCACGCGCGCGAGCACGTTCTCGACCCGGGTGATCAGGAAGTCGGAGAGGTCCTCCTGCTTCCAGCGCGGGTCCGAGGTGGTCAGGCCGACGATCATCAGGAAGTTGCGGGTCGACTTGCTCACCTGCAGCCCCTGGCGCTGCACCGCTTCGGGCAGCATCGGCATCGCGAGCTGCAGCTTGTTCTGCACCTTCGCCCAGGCGAGGTCGGGATCGGTGCCCGGCGCGAAGGTCAGCGTCAGCTGCCCGGAGCCGGACGAGTCGCTGGTCGCCTGCATGTAGATCATCTGGTCGAGCCCGGTCATCTTCTGCTCGATGATCTGCGTGACGCTGTCCTCGACCGTCTTGGCCGAGGCGCCCGGGTAGAACGCGGTGATCGAGATCGAGGGGGGCGCGATCGGCGGGTACTGCGCGACCGGCTGGTTGTAGATGGCGAGGGCGCCGCCCAGCATCATCGCGATGGCGATGACCCAGGCGAAGACGGGGCGATCGAGGAAGAAGCTGGACATCGCCCTACTCCTGGCGCGCCGAGCCGGCCGGCGCCGGCGCGTCTCCGGCCGGTGCCTCTCCGGCCGGCACCGCGGTGACCTGCATGCCGGGCCTCACCATCAGCAGGCCGTCGACGATCACGCGGTCGCCGGCGGCGAGGCCCGAGGTGACCAGCCACCGGTTGCCGATGGCGCGGCCGATCTCGATCGTGCGCGACTCGACCTTGCCGTCGGCGCCGACCACCAGCGCGTAGGCGTTGCCGCGCGGGTCGCGGCTGACGCCCTGCTGCGGCGCCAGGATCGCCTGTTCGTCGACCCCCTCCTCGACCACCGCGCGCACGAACATGCCGGGCAGCAGCTCGTGGTCCGGGTTCGGGAAGACCAGGCGCAGCGTCACCGCTCCCGTGCTCGGGGCGACGGTGACGTCCTGGAACTTGAGCGTCCCCTCGTGGTCGTAGGGCGTGCCGTCCTCGAGCAGCAGGCGCACCCGGCGCGCGGAGGTCTCGTCCCGGGTCAGCGCGCCGCTCGACAGCACGCGGCGCAGCCGGAGCACCTCGGCCGACGATTGCGTGACGTCGACGTAGATCGGGTCGAGCTGCTGGATGGTGACCAGCGGCACCGGCTGGTAGGCGGTGACCAGCGCGCCGGGGGTGACGCTCGAGCGGCCGGTCCGCCCCGCGATCGGCGCCTTGATCGGCGTGTAGGAGAGCTGGATGCGCGCGCTCTCGAGCGTCGCCCGGCTCGCCGCGACGGAGGCCTCGGCCTGGCGCAGCGCGGCCTCGGCGTCCTCGGCGGACTGCTCGCCCGCGGCGCGGCTCTCGACCAGCCCGCGCAGCCGCTCGGCGCGCGAGCGCATCGCCGGCAGGTTCGCCTCGGCCATGGCGAGCGCCGCCTCGGCCTGGTCGACCGCCGCCTGGTAGGGCGCCGGGTCGATCTGGTAGAGCAGCTCGCCGGCGCGCACGTCGGCGCCCTCCTCGAACCTGCGCTGCTGGAGCAGTCCGTTGACCTGCGGCCGGACCTCCGCCACCTGGTAGGGCGACGTGCGGCCCGGCAGCTCCATGGTCAGGACGACCCGCTCGGGCGCGAGCGTCACGGTGCCGACCTGGGGCGGGCCCGCGGGCGGGCCGGAGGCGGCCTGCCTGCCGCAGCCGGAGACGAGGGCCACGCCGGCGATCAGGCCGCCGAGGAGCCAGTTGCGCGTAAGGGAGCTCGAAGCGTGCATTTCATTCTCCGCTATCTGTAACGTTCGATATAGCGAGCAACGTCGTTCCAGGTCATGAACGGGAAACCGGGCTCAACCCCGGTGATCGGAGATCCCCGAGAGAACGAGCGCGAGCACCGACTCGAGCAGCTCGTCGGCGTGCGCACCGCCCGGATCGTAGAGATGGGGACGGGAGGCGATCTCGATCGCCCCCATCACCGCCAGCGCCACGTGGCACGGCGCGCAGGGGCGGAACTCGCCATTCGCCACCCCCTCCTCGACCAGGGCTTCGAAGCGGCGGACCGATTCCTGCACGGCCGCCCGGAAGTCGTAGGGCGGCGCGGCCTCCGGCGGCCCCGCGAGGATCTGGTCGACGACCCAGAGGAGGCCGGCGTACTGCCGGCGCACCCCGGTGTGCGCGCGGGCGAGCCGCAGGATGCGCACCGCCGCGGAGCCCCCGGAGCGCAGCGCCTCGTCCCGCGCCGCCTCGAACCTCGTCCGGCCCTCCCGCGCCAGCGCGAGGAAGAGCCCTTCCTTGCTGCCGAAGTGGTAGTAGAGAACCGGCGCGGTCACCCCGGCGGCGCGCAGGATGTCGCGCACCGAGGTGGCGGCGTATCCCTTCGCCGCGAACAGCGGCACCGCGGCGGCGAGGAGTCGTTCGCGTCCGGTTCCGGACTTCAGGGTGAGAGCCAGTTCGTTCGGCATGGGCGGGACCGGCGCGGGCTGCCACCGGCTCGCCGGCAGATATAGCGTACGTTATAGGCGGCCGTCAACACCCCCGCGCCCGGGGGCCCCTCCCGTCAGGCCGCGAGCTTCGCCGCCATCGCGTCGAGGGCGGCGCGCGCCGCGTCGAGCAGCTTCGCCACCCGCGCGATCTCGGCGTCGGCCTCGTCCCAGCGGCGCATCTCGACCGCCTCGCGGATCGCCGGCAGCGTCTTGACGCCGTAGCCGGTGTACTGCCCCGGGGCGTAGATCTGGTGGCGGTACCAGGGGCGCCCCGGCAGCCCGGCGTCGTCGAGCAGGAGCCGCTCGTAGCCGCGCAGGAAGGCGTTGAGCTCGGCGCGCGGCCCGGGCGCGAGGCCGCGCTCGACGGCGGCGGCGCGCGCCGCCTCGAAGCGGGCGGCCGCCTCGGCGAGCAGCGCGGCCGAGTTCTGCAGCGGCGCGAGATCGAGGAAGGGGACGCGGTCGAGCGGCGGCGGGGCGACGAAGGTCTGGCGCGAGTCGGCGGCCAGCTCGAGCGTGCGGTCGGCGAGCAGCCGGGCGCGCTCTTCGCTCTCCGCGCGGAGGCCGGCGGCCAGCTTCTCGACCTCCCCGACGTACTCGCCGATCGCCGCAGCGGAGCGGTCGACGGTGAACGGCAGCACCTCGGCCTCGGCGAGGCGCAGGGTCAGGCGCAGCCCCGTGCGCGCGGTCGCCGCCACGTAGGGGAAGCCGGGGTCGCCGAAGCGCAGGTAATGGTCGATCGAGTCGTAGATCGAGTGGTACTGCCCGTAGTCCTCCTCGCCGCCGTAGCCGAAGTTGAGCGCGGCGATGCCGAGGTGCTGCAGGAAGGGCGTGAAGTCGGAGCCCGAGCCGAGCGCGCCGAGCTCGAGGTCGGCGCGCTCGCGCACCGTGCGCCGCTCGTCGCCGGCCGCGGCGCCCGCGATGCGCGCGGCGCGCGCCCGCTCGAACACCGTCACGCCCTTGACCGGATCGGCGACGTCGCGCGCCACCTCGTTGGCGTAGCGCTCGAGCGTGTGCGAGCCGTCGAGCCCGAGGATGCCGCGCGCGGTCGCGTCGGAGTTGATGTAGGCGACCGCCTTGGCGCGCAGCTCCTCGCCGTGCGCCTCCGCCCACTCGGTCGAGCCGAGCAGCCCGGCCTCCTCGCCGTCCCAGGCCGCGTAGACCAGGGTGCGCGCCGGCCGCCAGCCGGATTTCGCCAGCTCGCCCACCGCCTTCGCCTCGGCCAGCAGCGCCGACATCCCGGCGACCGGATCGAGCGCGCCGAAGACCCAGGCGTCGTGGTGATTGCCGCGCACGATCCACTCGTCGGGCGCGCTCGCGCCGGCGAGCACCGCGACGACGTCGTGGATCGGCTTCAGGCTCCAGTCGAACTTCACCCGCAGGTGGACCCGCGCGGGCCCCGGCCCGAGGCGGTAGGGCTGCGGCAACCCGCCGCGCCACCCCTCCGGCGCCATCGGCCCGGCGAGCGCGGCGAGCAGCGGCTGCGCGTCGCCGTAGGAGATCGGCAGCACCGGGATCTTCGTCAGCACCGGCGTCTCGGCGAGCGCCAGCCGCTCGGCGTCGGCGGTCGCGCCGCGGCCGGGCGTCAGCGGGTCGCCCGAGAAGATCGGCATGTCGGCGACCGAGCCGCGCTGCACCCCGTCGCGGCCGCGCCAGCCGCCCTTCGGCCAGACGTCGCCCTGCACGTAGCCGTCGCCGCCCGGGTCGGAGAAGACGATGCAGCCGATGGCGCCGTGCTCCGCCGCGACCTTCGGCTTGATGCCGCGCCAGGAGCCGCCGTAGCGCGCGAGCACGATCCGGCCGCGCACGTCGATGCCGTGCCGGGCGAGCTCCTCGTAGTCGGCGGGCAGCCCCTGGTTGACGTAGACCAGCTCGCCGGTGACGTCGCCGTCGACCGAGTAGGCGTTGTAGGTCGGCAGCATCTCGTCGCGCAGCCCCGAGGTCGAGTCCCCGGCGAGCGCCGGCTCCTCGAGCTTCGGCGCGGAACCGGACCGGCGCGACGAGCTCGAGGACGCGGTCGACCGGCGTCGGGAAGAGCACCTGGAAGGTCTCGATGCGCGCCTCGAAGCCCCAGCTCGCGAACTGGTCGCGCAGCCACTCGGCGTTGGCCCGCCCCCAGGTCGAGCCGACGTGGTGAGGGCGCGCCGCCAGCCGTTCGAGCCAGGCGCGCATCTCGGCGGGAGAGAGCGTGGCGTCGGCTCTCGCCTCGAGCTCGCGCTGAGCCGCCGAGGCTTCGGCCGAGAAGCCCGAGCAGCGGATCCGGAGCGGACTGCGCCCGGGCGGGCGTGAGGGACAGGGTCAGGGCGGCGAGCGCGACACCCGCGACTGGACGGCGGAGGACTTCGATCATTTTCCGGATGCTCCTCTGGACTCGTGAAGCATCCCACACCGCGCGCCTTCGTCCGTCCGCGCGCGCCACGATAGGATCTCCGGAGACCGCGCGAGCGCGCCGCCATCTCGATGAACTGGCTTCAGCAGATCGGGATCTCGCACGAGATCGCCTACTCGGTGATGCTCCTGTCGCTGGTCGCGATCCTCGGCCTCGCGCTCGGCAACCTCAAGGTCCGCGGCGTCTCGCTGGGCGTCTCCGGGGTCCTCTTCGCGGGCATCCTCTTCGGCCACCTCGGGCTCCGCCTCGAGGACCCGATCCTCGAGTTCGTCCGGGAGTTCGGCCTCATCCTCTTCGTCTACACGATCGGCAGCCAGGTCGGGCGCGGATTCTTCGCCTCCCTGCGCGCGCTGGGATTGCCGATGAACCTGCTCGCGGCCGGGATCGTCGTGCTCGGCTGCGCCACCGCCGTCGCCTGCGGCCTCCTTCTGGGCATTCCGATGCCGGCGATGCTCGGCGTGATGGCGGGGGCGACCACGAACACGCCGTCCCTGGGCGCGATGCAGGACACGATGCGCTCCATCCCCGGCTTCCCGTCCGACCAGCTCGCCCTGCCCGGCCTCGGCTACGCGGTCGCCTATCCCGGCGCGATCGCCGGGCTGATCCTCTCGATGGTCCTGCTCCGCGCCGGCTTCCGCATCGACATCGAGAAGGAGCGCGAGGAGCGCGAGCGCCGGCAGGCCGAGGCGTCGAATCCCCCGGAGCGCGCCAGCATCCGGGTCGAGAACGACAACCTCATCGGATTGAAGCTCCAGGACCTGCCGGGACTGGCGGAGCTGGAGATCACGGTCACGCGGATACGTCCCGCCCGGTCGAGCGAGGTCGTGCTCGCGCACAACGACACGATCCTCGCCCGCGGCGACGTCATCCTCGCCGTCGGCACGCGCGCCAGCCTCGACAGCTTCCGGCTCATCGTCGGCTCCGAGATCGAGGAGGACCTCCGGCAGCTGCCGAGCGCCGTCGCGAGCCGGCGCGTGGTGGTGACACGCCGCGGCGTGCTCGGCCGGACGCTCACCGAGCTCGCGCTGCGTCAGAAGTACGGCGTGACCGTCACCCGGGTCACCCGCGCCGACCTCGAGATGACGGCGGTTCCCCACCTGCGGCTGCAGTTCGGCGACATGCTGCAGCTCGTCGGCCGCGAAGAGGACGTCGCCCGCGGCGCGGAGCTGCTCGGCAACTCCGCCAAGGAGCTCAATCAGACCAACATCCTGGCGATCTTCGTCGGCATCGCGCTCGGCGTCTTCGCGGGCCTGCTGCCGATCGAGGTCTCCGGGATGCCGGTGCCGCTCCGGCTCGGCCTCGCGGGCGGACCGCTCATCGTCGCGATCCTGATCAGCCGGCTCGGGCACATCGGCCCGATCATCTGGCACATGCCGCTCAACGCCAACCTCGCGATGCGCGAGCTCGGCCTGACGCTGTTCCTCGCCTGCGTCGGGCTGAAGTCGGGCGAGAAGTTCCTGGCGACGCTGTCGAAGGGCGACGGCCTGGTCTGGATGGCGTGCGGGCTGGCGGTGACGCTGGTGCCGGTGCTGATCGGCGGCATCGTCGGGCGGCTGGTGCTGAAGCTCGACTTCGCCAGCCTCTCGGGCATCCTCGCCGGCAGCAACACCGACCCGCCGGCGCTCGCCTTCGCGACCGGCCTCGACCGGTCGGACACGCCGACCGTCGCCTACGCCACGGTCTACCCGATGACGCTGCTCCTCCGGATCCTCGCCGCGCAGGTGCTGACCATCGTCTTCTGCGCGATCTGAGCGCGGTCGCTCCTCAGGGGTGCGCGACGACCAGCAGGGCGCCCGCGCGGCTCGACACGAACCCGAGCGCGCGCGAGAGATTGCGTGGGTCGAGCGCGGCGAAGCTCTCGTCGAGCACCAGCAGGTCGGGGCGCTGCAGGAGAGCGCGCGCGATGAAGAGCCGGCTGCGCTCGCCGTGGGAGAGCTGCCAGCCGGTGTCGCCCACCATCTGGAGCAGTCCCCCCGGCATGCGGTCGATCAGCTCGCCGAGCCCGAGACCGCGGCAGACGGCGTCGACCTCGTCGAGGTCCGCCTGCGACGGCGGCCAGTCGCGGCCGAGCAGCGCGTTGAAGGCGAAGCTCTCGGTGAGCACGTGGTTCTCGTGGAACTGCGGCACCGCGACCACCCGCCGACGCCAGCCGGCTTCGCCGAGCGAGTGGCGGTCGAGTCCGCCCATCAGCAGGAGGCCGGAAGCCGGCTGGCGCCAGCCGGCGAGTAGCGCCGTCAACGTCGACTTGCCGCTCCCGGAGGACCCCTCGAGCAGGAGGCGGTCGCCGGGCGCGATGCGCAGGTCGCAGCCGCGCAGCACCGGCTCGGGCCGGCCGGCGTGACGGTAGACGAGCTCGTGCGCCTCGAGCAACGGCGGCGCGGCTCCGGCAGCCGCCGCCGGCGCGCTCGCGCCGGCGGCGCTCGCGCCAGTCTCCGGTTCGCGGCCGCCGGCGCGCAGCAGCGGCGCGATCTGCCGCCAGCAGATCGCCGCGCCGGCGAGATGCGCAGACTCCCGCGGTCAGGCGGCGCAGGGCGCGGAAGGCGAGCAGAATGCCGCCCACCGAGATCGCCAACGCGGCCGGTGAGCCGGTGCCCGCCACGAAGGCGGGCGCGAGCGAGATCAGCCCGAGCAGGAGCCAGCCGCGCGGCACCAGCGCCGAGAGCAGGGCGGCGCTCTCGTCCAGCGCGCGCGAGCGATCGAGATAGCGCGCCAGCGCGGCGTCCTCGCCGCGGTGCCAGCTTGCCGGATCCTCCTGCGCCAGGCGCGTGCGGTGGCCGACCATCCCCTCCACCAGATCGTGCGTCATCGCCAGGCGGTCCTCGGTCCAGCCCCGCCTTCTGCGGTGGTAGCGCAGCGCCAGCACCAACGTCACCGCGGTCCACGCGCCCAGCGCCACCGCGGAGAGCCAGCCACCGGCACCCAGCCCCAGCACCAGCGCGGCGAAGGCGAGCTCGATCGCGGCCACCAGCCCGAGGAACCCACCGCTCAGCGCCAGCGACTCCATCGCTTCCGACTCGACGACGCGGCCGACGAGCTGACCCACGCCCTGGCGGCGCACCTCCTCCGGTTCCAGGCGCAGAGCGCCCATCAGCAGGCGGCGCTTGATCAGGGCGCCGGCGCCGAGCGCGACGGAGCCCTGCAGCCAGGTGACGAGGAGCTGGAGCGGGACGAGGGTGAGCAGCAGCAGGGCCCAGGAGAGGAGCCAGCTCCGGTCCATGCGGCCAGCGAGCGCCGCGCGCCCGACCATCCACCAGGAGAGAAGCCAGAGCAGGTACTGGCCGGCGTGGGCGACCGCGAGGCCGGTCAGGCGGGCGCCGAGGCCGGCGCCGGCCGCCTGGCTGCGCACGCCCGCCGACGGCCGCTCGCGCAGCAACCAGCACTCGCCGAGCTCGGCGGCGCTCGTCCGCTGGCGCAGGAGCGCGCGGCGGGCGCGTTCGCGGCGGCGCGGCGCCACGGCCGCGAGCTCGAGCACGCGATCGACCTCCGGCGCGAAGCGGGCCTGGTCGTCGCGGCGCAGCTCGGAGCAGAGCTCCCCGAGCGCGATCCGGTGGAGCCGCAGATCGGGGCCGAGCAGCACGACCGAGCGACGGTTGCCGCGCAGCAGCGCCAGGTGGCGCGGCCCCGTGCCGCCCCGCAACCGGAGCAGCGCGGGTCCGGCGGTCGCCAGCAGCGCCGGGAGCATGGCGGGGTCGAGCCGCGTCGACTCGGCCTCGAGACCGACGGCCGCAGCGAGATCGCCGGGGTCCTCGCCGCCCGCCGCCAGCGAGCCCACGGAATCGGGCGCCGCTCCGCCCTGGCCACTCTCCACGAGGCCGCTGCCGACGGCCAGCGCCTCGATCGCCTCGCCGAGACGCGCTGCCGGCCACTCGAGGCCGCCCCGCGGGTCGCCGGCGCCCCGCCTCAAGCGCCCCCTCCGGGACTGTCCGCTTCGACCAGTCGGCCCGCCGCCATCCGGATCCGGCGCCAGCTCGACGCGGCCCAGGTCCGCTCGCGCAGCGACTCTTCCGCGGCGAGCAGCGCGGCGTAGCGCGAGCCGGGCCGCGCGCGCAGCTCGCGCGGGGCGCCGTCCTCGACGAGGCGTCCCGCCTCGACCACCAGCACGCGGTCGAAGCTCCCGGTCTCGGCCACGTCGTGGGTCACGCAGAGCAGCGTCGCCTCCCGCCAGAGCTCACGGGCACGGCGCAGCTGCTCGCCGCGCTGCTCGCGATCGAGTCCTCGGCAGGGCTCGTCGAGGATCGCCAGCGCGACCCGCGGCCGGAGCATCGCGCGCGCCAGGCGAATGCGCTGCCCTTCGCCGCCCGAGACCAGGCCGCCGCCTTCGCCGAGCGGGCTCTGCAGACCCTCTGGCAGCTTCTCGACCAGGCTCCGCAGGTCGGTCGCGGCGACCGCCCAACCGATCCTGGCCGGGGCGTCGGGACCCGCGCCGTAAGCGAGGTTGTCGAGCAGCGAGCGGTTCCAGAGCTGCACCGCCGGGTCGACCCAGGCGGTGCGCTGGCGCAGGCGCGCGAGCGCCTCGCTCTCGAGTAGCTGTCCGTCGACGACGACACGGCCGGCGTCGGGCAGGTGCCAGCCGAGCAGCAGGCCGACCAGGCTCGACTTGCCGGCGCCCGAGGGTCCGACGATGGCGACGTGGCTGCCCGCGGGCACGTCGAGGTCGACGCCTTCGAGAATCGTCCGGCCCGAGGCGACGACCCGCACCCCCTCGAAACCGATCGCGACGCCGCGCACCGGGTCCTGCGTCGCGGTCTCGCTCGCGCCGGACGCCGTCACTGCTCCGCCCGCCTCGCTCGCGCCGAGCGGCTCGAGCAGGCGCAGCGTCAGGTTGCGATGCCCCGGATACTGCCAGGCGAGCTGCGCCAGCTCTTCGCCGAGCACCGGCAGCTGCAGCGCCCAGTAGACCAGGAGCAGCGCGCCGCCCGCCTCGCCGCCGCGCCCGATGTGATGCAGCAGCAGTCCGGCGGCGGCGCCGAAACCGGTGAGCAGCTGCGCCGCTTCGACCGCGACGGCGGCGCGCTGCCGGCCGCGCCCGGCGCGCACCCAGTCGACCAGCAGGGCTTCGTGCTCCCGGCGCACCGACCGTTCGGCGCCGTGCGCGCGCACCGCCAGCAGACCGAGCAGCGCGTCGAGGTAGTAGCGGCCGAGCGCCGCGGCGTGGCTGCGCAGGCGCAGATCGCGTTCGGTCAGCACCGGCTGGGCGGCGAGCGGCAGCAGGAGTGCCGCCGCCGTGGCGATCAGGGCCCAGGGCGCGCCCGCGGGATCCAGCCAGACGATGCCGGCCGCGGTCAGCACCAGGGCCGAGGCCACGCGCACCAGCTCGCCGCCCAGCTCCGGAAGCTGCCGGATCTGATGCACCGCGTGGCTGCGTTCCGCCATGTCCGAGGTCCGGGCGCGCGGAAGGGCCGGCGCCGTCGAGGCGCGCGCCAGGCGAGTCGGGCGCCGGCCGAGGTGCGCCTCGAGGCCGGCGAGCGCCCGGCGGGCGAACCGCTCCGCGGCCGCGAGATCGTGGGAATCGAGAGCGGCCACCGCCCGCTCGTGCAGCGCCAGGGCGCGCGCGATCGAGGGTGGCCGCGAAACCGGCATCGAGGTCGAGCCGTCGCTTGGCGAGCGGCGCACTGCTTGCGCGCCGCCCCGCCGTCAGCCGCGGGCCAGGTTCTTGTTGTGCTGGAGCACCGGACCGCCCGCCTTCACGCCGGTCTTCACCTGCACGCCGGCCAGGCTCTTGTTGTGCTGGAGGAACGGGCCGCCCGCCTTCACGCCGGTCTTCACTTGCAGGCCCGCCAGACTCTTGTTGTGCTGGAGGACCGGACCGCCCGCCTTCACGCCGGTCTTCACCTGCACGCCGGCCAGGCTCTTGTTGTGCTGGAGGTAGGGCCCACCCGCCTTCACGCCGGTCTTGACCTGCACACCCGCCAGGCTCTTGTTGTGCTGGATGACCGGACCGCCCGCCTTGACGCCGGTCCGCACTTCGAGTCCCTTCGACATGGCCGTTTCCCCCATCCTCGCCGGCGCCTCCATGGCGCCTTCACGGGTAGAGGCGCAGAACGGAGACGAAAACCACAACCCTGCGGAGAACACGACTCCGGCTCACCTCGCGCCCGCCTCCGGTCCGCACCCCGCCAGCTCCAGCTCGAGCCCGGCGGCGAGCCGCCTCCGGAAGGGCGTCGGCGGCCCGGGCAGGGATTGCCAGACCTCGAGGGCCTCGGCGCGGGCTCGGCAACCGTCGGCCGGGCTCAGCTCGGCGAGCAGACGCAGCGCTTCGACCAGCCCGATCGCGGCCTGGATCGACTGCGGCTGCACATCTCGCAGGGCGTGCAGGTCCCGGATGGTCGCGGCGAGCAGCGGCGCCGCCCCCGGATCTCTGAGCACGCGGAGCGTCCGCGCCGCCTGGTAGCGGCACATCAGGCGCGCGGTCCGGGCTTCGAAGCTGGCGGCAGGTGACGAGCCGTCGCGCTCGGCGATCGCCAGACCGCCGGCCATCGCCGAGCGCGCTCCTCGCGCGCGCCCGAGCTGCGCCAGCGGCTCGGCCATCGAACAGAGGAGGGTGCGGCCGAACTGGTTGTTGTAGGCGGACTCCCGCGTCACGTCCGGCGTCGCTTCCCAGATTCCCCGTGCCCGTTCGAACCGCGCCATCGCCGCCGCCGGGGAGCGCCGGGCCTCGTGCACCGCCACCACCGTCATCGTCGCGCCCGCCTCCAGGGCCGCGCGCTGGTCGGCGCGGTCCCGGGCGATGCGCCACTCCGCGATCCGCAGCGCCTCGTCGAGAGCCGCCGCCGCGCGCTGCGGATCGGGTTGGAAGGGCTCCCAGATCGAGTCCTCCGAGACGCCGGCGAAGACCCTCCCCAGCCAGAGGCTCACCATCCAGAGCTCCCGCCGATAGGCCTCGCGGTCCGGATGCGCCTCCGTCAGTCGCCGGAAGATCGCGCGCGCCGTCTCGAAGGCGGTGGCGGCCGCGTCGGGATCAGCCCGCTGCGTCAGGCCGATGCCGAGCATCTCGTGAGTGATCCCGACCCAGTATTCCGCCTGCGCCGAAGGGCGGCAGCGTCGCCACCGGGTCGTCGCCGAGCTGGTGGGCGCGGACGCCGGTCAGCATCTCGTAGAGCACGGCGCCCAGCGAGTAGACGTCGCTCGCCACCGTGATCGGCTCCGCGCGCGCCTGCTCGGGGCTGGCGTACTCGGGCGTGAACAGGTGCATGCCCGTCCGGGTGCGCGCCTCGCGGCCCCCGCCCTCCTCGTCGAGCAGCTTGGCGATGCCGAAGTCGAGCAACTTGGGCACGCCGTCGCTGCCGACCAGGACGTTGCTCGGCTTCAGGTCGCGGTGCACCACCAGGTGCTGGTGGGCGAACTCGACGGCGTCGCAGACCTGGACGAACAAATCCAGGCGCTCGCGCAGTGCAAGCCGATGCGACTCGCAATAGTCGGTAATCGGCTCCCCCTCGACGTACTCCATCACCAGGTAGGGCAGCCCCTCGCCCAGGCTGCCGCCGTCGAGCAGACGCACGATGCCGGGGTGCTCGAGCGCCGCGAGCAGCTGCCGCTCGTCACGGAAGCGGGCGATCGCCTCGGTGGTCTCGAGCCCGCGTCGCAGCAGCTTGACCGCCACCCGCTGGTGGAACTCGTCGTCGTCGCGCACGCCCAGGAAGACGGTGCCCATGCCGCCCCGCCCGAGCTCGCGCTCCAGCCGGTAGGGACCGAGCCGGGCGCCGATCCAGGCCGTGCCGTCGGCGAGCTCGCGGACCTCGTTGCGGACCGCGGCGCCGAAGCCCCCGGCCGTGGCCCCGAGGTCGGCCCGGAGCAGCGCCTCGACCTCGGTGCGCAGCGCGACGTCGGCGCCGGCGGCGTCCGCGAGGAAGGCGTCGCGCTGCCCGACCGGCAGCTCGACGGCGGCCTGGAACAGCTCCTCGATGCGCCGCCAGCGCGCGGGGTCGGGGGGCGCCGGCCGCGTCATTGCGGGTTCAGCTGGCTCTGCAGCCAGGCTCGCGCCAGGCGCAGCTCCCGCGCGACGGTGTTGACGTGGACTTCAAGGAGGGCGGCCACCTCGTCCTGGGTGAGCCCGCCGAAGTAGTGCAGCTCGACGATGCGCGCCTTGCGCTCGTCGAACGCCGCGAGATCCCGGAGCGCGTCGTCGAGGGCGACCAGATCCTGCGGGCGGTCGACGGCGATCGCCGCCTCGTCGAGCGCGGTCGCGCGCCGGCCGGAGCCGCGCTTGCCCGCGCTGCGCCGCCGGGCATGGTCGACCAGGATCCGGCGCATGTGCCGCGCGGCGATCGCCAGGAAGTGCGCGCGCCCCGACCACTCGCGGCCGTCGTCCGCGACCATCCGGAGGTAGGCCTCGTGCACCAGCGCGGTCGGCGCGAGCGTGTGACCGGGCCGCTCGCCGCGCATGTACGAGGCGGCGAGGCGGTGGAGCTCGCCGTAGACGAGCGGCGTGAGCTGCTCGAGCGCGGAAGCATCCCCTTCGCCCCACAGGCGCAGGAGCCGCGTCACGTCCTGACGGGCGGCCTCGCTCATCCGGTTCTCCGAGAGGCGCCGAGTATAGACAAAACCCGGGGCCGCGCCACCGGCGGCGCGCCGCGTCTCACGCCGGCGAGCGACCGGGTCTCAGCCCCGGCGGACGCCGGTGAAGAGCAGGGCGACGGTCTCGTCGCGCAGGGTGACGCCGACCGCCAGCAGCTGCATCAGGCCGGCGAGACCGGCGGTGCCGGTCGGGTCGGCGTCGATGCCGGTCGTCTCGCGGCCGACCCGGTTTGCCGCCGCGATCGTCCGCTCGTCGGCCACCACCGGGTAGCCGCCGGTCGCGAGCATCGCCTCGACCACCGCCAGCCAGTCGTAGGTCTCGTCGTCGAGGATGCCGGTCGCCAGGCTCGTCGGCTCGCTCTCCCAGGGCCACATGAACTCGGCGCGGTGGTGAGCCGCGTAGCCGAGCTCCGCGCGCAACAGGTCGGGCGGCGCCTGCGCGAGGACGAAGTCGGCGCGCGGCTCGGCGCCCTCCGGCGCGGGGGGCATTCGCGCGAGGATGCGCGCGAGCAGGCGATCGTAGGCGCGGGCGAGCGGATGGCCGCCCTCGGTCTGGACGGCGTGCAAGCGCGGCGAGCGGGCCAGGCGGCCGAGGCGGACGGCGTCGGCGAAGCCGAGCGCGCAGGCGCTCGCGAGCGCGCCGCCGCCGACCTGGACGAAGAGGCGGTCGAGCGGACGGGCGCCGAGCGCGTCGATCATCTCCCAGGCGATCGTCGCGCCCCCCTCGACCGTCAGTCCGTTGTCCGGCCCCTGACAGCAGAAGGGGACCGCGCCCGCCGCGACCGCGGCCCGGAACCGGTGGTAGCAGGGGTCGCCGGCGACCCCCGGCGCGCGCTCGCAGACGGCGAGCCGGGCGCCCAGCGACTCGAGGCGATCGAGCACCCGCGGATGCGCCCAGGGGGGCACGAAGACGTCGAGCGGGCGATCGGCGGCGCGCGCGAGGACCGCGGCCGCGAGCGCGGCGTTGCCGCAGCTCGCGATCGCCAGCCGCGGCGACGGGGCGCCGTCCGCGCGCTCCCCCAGCGCGAGCAGCACACCCATCAGGTGGCGCGCCTTGTGCGAACCGGAGACGTTGCCCGTCTCGTCCTTGACCCAGAGCCGGCCGGCGTCGAGACCGAGCGCGCCCGCCAGCCGGTCGGCGGCGGCGAACGGGGTGATCCGGAAGCCATGACCGTCGACGGCGGAGATCGCGAGGTCGAGCCGCTCGACCCGCGCGACGAACGCCGCCTCGCTCTCGCCGGCCGCGCGGGCGGCGTGCCCGGCGTGCAGCAGGTCCCGGTAGCGAAGGAAGGGGTTGGACTCGCCGCCCTCGAGCGGCCAGGCGATCCGCTCGGGGTCGAGCCAGCGGCGGAGCACGTGGTCGACGCCGTCGCCGGCGACCGCGCGCGCGCAGCGGAAGGGCAGCGGCGCGGCCGCCGCGGGCGCGCCGCACCCCGCGCAGACGAGCGCCGTGGCGGGAGCGCTCATCGCCGGCTCAGGACGCCGCGGCGGCCTGCCGGTTGAGCTCGCCGATCAGCCCGTCCCAGGCCGGCAGGTAGGAGCGCAGGCGCTCCCAGTAGGCGGGCGAGCGGCGCGCCGAGAACTCCTCGCTCGGCACTCCCTGCTGCTCGACCCAGGTGTAGTAGCCGAGGTTGAAGATCCGCTCGCGGTCGCGCCGGCCGAGCTCGGCGTAGTGGTCGGTCCGCGCGCCGGCCAGGTGCTCGCCGAAGACCTCGCCGCGGCGACCTCGTCGAAGCCGCCCGGGAAGTCGCGGCGCTCGAGCTTCGGCCACTCGCTCGCGTACATCGCGGCGCCGTCGGTGGCCACGGTGAGCACCGCGTCGTCGGGCCCGAGATCGAACCAGCGGGCGGTCTTGATCGCGGCGAGCACGTTGCAGATGGAGGAGAAGCCGAACGAGGCGAGCGCCGCCGACGGTCTCCGCGGGCACGCCGCGCCGCTCGGCGAGGTAGCGCCGGCCGATGTCGCGGTTGAAGAGCAGGGCGAGGGCGTCGGTGGCGCGGTCGGAGATCGCCGCCACCGCGTCGGTCTTCATCACGTTGTGGATGAGCGGCACGTGCTTGTCGCCGATGCCCTGGATGTTGTGCTCGCCGAAGCCGTTGTAGAGCAGCGTCGGGCACTCGAGCGCCTCGACCGCGACGATCCGGGTGCCGAAGCTCTCCTTCAGGTAGTCGCCGGCGGCGAGGGTCCCCGCCGAGCCGGTCGCCGACACGAAGGCGAAGGGGCGCAGCGTGGGCCGCTTCGCCTGGAGCGCCGACGTCACGTGGGCGAGGGCCGTCCCGGTGCAGAGGTAGTGCGCCAGGTAGTTGCCGAACTCGCAGAACTGGTTGAAGACGACGTTGGCGGGATCGCGCGAGAGCTCCGCGCAGGCGTCGTAGATCTCCTTGACGTTGCTCTCCGTGCCGGGCGTGCGCACGATGTCCTCCGGCGCGGCGACCCAGCGGTCGAGCCAGGCGAAGCGCTCGGCGCTCATCCCCGCCGGCAGGATCGCGACGCCGTGGCAGCCGAGGATGCGCGAGATCGCGACGCCGCCGCGGCAGTAGTTGCCGGTCGACGGCCAGAGCGCGCGGTGGCGGCGTCGGGTCGAACTGCCCGGTGACCATGCGCGGCGCGAGGCAGCCGTAAGCCGCGAGCACCTTGTGCGCGGCGATCATCGGGAAGCGGTCGCCGAGCGCGACGACGATCGGGGCGGCCACCCCGGTCAGCGCGCGCGGCAGCACGACGTGCTCGGGCACCGCCGCCACGCCGCGGCGCGACGCGTCGTTGTACCAGTGGACGCGGAAGAGGTTGCGCGGATCGCGGCGCGTCGGGGTCGATGCGCGGCGAGCGCGGCACGGGCTCCGGCCGGGATGCGTCGCCGGGTCGGCCAGCTCGGCGAAGGTCGGCAGCACGCGTGCGCGTCGCGCGGCAGCGCGCGACCGTGCGGGCGTAGACGTCGCGGTCGACGATGTCGGTCTCCAGGCCCAGCTGTCTCAAGAGTCCACCTCGCTCATCCGGCGCCAGAGGCGTGGCGCCTCGTCGCGCGCGGCGGCGCGCAGGGCATCGATGTCGCCCGTCTTCAGGCGGCCGTTCTCGACCACGATCCGTCCGCCGACGACGGTCCGCGCGGCGCGCTGCGCGCGGATCGCGCGCGCGAAGCCCGCCGCGTCGCCCGCGGACGGCGCCGGCGCGGCCGCGTCGCCGGGGAAGAGCGCCCGCGCCAGGCGCTGGCTGCCGTAGAGGCGCGCGTCGAGCGCGGCCCGCGGCTCGCCCGCGGCGGTGCCGACCTCGGACAGCGCGGCGAGCTCGTCCTCGAGGTCGGCCGGGTAGCCGTCGGTGCCGAGGGCGACGCGCCCGCTCGCGGCGAGCGCCGGCGGATAGCCGACCCGGTTGCCCCGGTTGGAGCGCGGGTTCTGCACCAGCCAGCAGCCCGCATCCGTCGGCCTTCCTCACCTGCTCGGCGTCGAGCCAGACGCCGTGCGCGAGGATCGAGCCGGGCGGCAGCGCGCCCAGCTCGTGGAGCCGCTCGAGCGGGCCCGCGCCAGCCGCGCGCGCGCGCGTCGGCGACGTCGGCGCCGTCCTCGGCGACGTGGACGTGGAGAAAGGTCCCGAGTTCGCGGGCAGAGCTCGCCGGCGTCGCGGATCGTCGTCGTCCGAGACGGTGAACGAGGCGTGGAGCGCGACGCAGCCGCGCACCAGCGGGCGGCGGTTCGCGAGCAGGAAGCGGCGGCACTCGGCCAGGCCCCGCCGGGCCTCCGCCGCGCCCGCCGTTGCGCTCGGTGGCGCCGTAGCACGAGCAGGGCGCGGATCCCGAGCTCCTGGCAGGCGTCGGCGAGCACGTCGAGCGAGCCTTCGATGAAGTCGGGCGACTCGTGGTGGTCGACGAGCACCGTGGTGCCGGCGAGCAGCGACTCGGCGGCGTAGAGCCGGGCGCTCGCCGCGAGCGCGCGCTCGTCGAGCGCGCGGTCGAGGCGCCACCAGACCCGCTCGAGGATCTGCGACGAAGTTCTCCGGCGGCGGCGCGGGCGCCGGCATGCCGAAGGGCGCGAGCGCCGAGTAGATGTGGGTGTGGGCGTTGGCGAGCCCGCCGCCGCCGGTCACGCGGCGTCGCTCCCCGCGCCGCCCGCGGCGCTCCGCCGGATCTTCCCGACCGACATCGCGCGCGCCGCCGGCGAGTCCTTCATCGGCAGCGTCGTGCGGCGCACGCCGTCGAAGGCGGCGAGCGCGGCGGCGACCGCGGCCGCGGTCGGCACCAGGCCGATCTCGCCGACGCCCTTGGCGCCGAACGGCCCCGCCGGCTCCGGGTCCTCGACCAGGATCACCTCGACTTCGGGCATGTCGGTCGCGCGCAGGGGCCGAGCTCGCGCAGCTTGTGGGTCACCGGGATGCCCTCCACGCACGGGAGCTCTTCGGTCAGCGCGTAGCCCAGGCCCATGTGGACGGCGCCCTCGATCTGGCCGCTGCAGAGCGCCGGATTGACCGCGCGGCCGACGTCGTGCGCGGCGATCACCCGCTCGACCCGGCCGTCGCCGTCGAGGATCACGACCTGCGTCGCGTAGCCGTAGGAGGTGTGGGTCTTGATCGGGCCGGGCGCGCCGAGCGCGGTCGTGTCGGAGACGACCACCTCGCCCTCGTAGATCCGGCCGGCGAGCGCGGCGAGCGTCAGACCGGCGTCGAGGTCGGCGCGCAGCTTCCGGCCGGCGGCGACCACCGCGTTGCCGCCGAACAGCGTCGCGCGCGAGCCGGTCGTCTGGCCGCAGTCGAGCTCGAAGGTGGTGTCGACGCGCGGGCGGAAGACCGCCGCGGGCAGCCCCGTCGATCTCGACCGCGAACTGGACGAGCACGGTGAGCAGACCCTGCCCCATCTCGGTGTAGCCGTTGTAGAGCGACACCGTGCCGTCCGGCTCGACCACCAGCCGCGCGCGGCCCCACTCCCGGACGCCGTTGCCGATGCCGCTGTTCTTGACGCCGCAGGCGATCCCGACGGCGCGGCCGGCGGCGCGCGCCGCGTAGTAGCTCTCGCGCACCGCCGCGAGCGTCTTCCGGACGCCCACCGACGTCTCGAGGATCTGGCCGGTGGTGAAGACGTCGCCGACGTCGACGGCGTTGCGGGAGCGCATCTCCCAGGGATCGACGCCGGCTCGCTCGGCGAGCAGGTCGAGCGCCCCTTCCATCGCGAAGTGGGCCTGGTTGGCGCCGAAGCCGCGCATGGCGCCGCAGGGCGGATTGTTGGTGTAGACCGCGAGCGACTCGACGTCGACGTGCGGCACCCGGTAGGGGCCGCAGGCGTGGCCGGCGGCGCGCTCGAGCACCTTGCCGCCGACCGACGCGTAGGCGCCGCTGTCGCCGATCATGCGCGCCCTGACCGCGGTCAGCCGCCCTTCGGCGTCGCAGCCCACGGTGTAGTCCATGGTGATCGGATGCCGCTTCGGGTGCATCCGCACCGACTCCTCGCGGGTGAGGGTCAGGCGCACCGGCCGCCCGGTCCGCCAGGCGAGCAGCGCCGTCTGGGCCTGGATCGAGAGGTCCTCCTTGCCGCCGAAGGCGCCGCCGTTGGGCGCGAGCTCGACGTAGACCCGGGCGGGGGCGACGCCGAGGACGCTCGCCACCTGGCGGCGGTCGTCGAAGATGCCCTGGCCCTGCGAGACGAGGTGGAGGCGCCCGTCCGGGAGCGGCTCGGCGAACGCGCTCTCGGGCTCCAGGAAGAGGTGCTCGATGCGCTGCGTGCGCCAGGTGCCGGTGACCACGTGGGCGCTCGCGGCGAGCGCCGCGTCGGCATCGCCGCGCCGGATGGTCGAGCGCTGCAGGAGATTCTCGTGGCGCGGATTGACCCGCGGCGCGCCGGGGCGCAGCGCGGCCTCCGGGTCGGTCACCGGCGGCAGCGGCTCGTACTCGACGCGGACGAGCGCCGCCGCGGCGCGCGCGGTGCGCGCGTCGGCCGCGGCCACCGCCGCGAGCACGTCGCCGGCGCAGCGGACCTCCTCGCCCGGCGCCACGAAGACCGGCCAGTCGGCGTAGAGCAGGCCGACCCAGCGGTCGCCGGGGACGTCGGCCGCGGTCAGCACGCAGGCGACGCCGGGCAGGGCGGCCGCCGCGGCGGTGTCGATCGCGACGACCCGCGCCCGGGCGTGCCGGGCGAGCGTCACCGCGCCGTGGAGCATGCCGGGCGCGGTCCAGTCGCCGGCGTAGAGGCGGTCGCCGACCGTCTGCTCGGCGGCCTGGACACGGGCGAGCGGCTGGCCGACGCGGCCGTCGGCGCAGGGCTCGGGGATCGGCTCGCCGCGCCGCGCGCGCGCCACCAGCTCGACCGCGTCGAGGATGCGCACGTAGCCGGTGCAGCGGCAGAGGTGGCCGTTGATCGCCTTCGCGATCTCGGCGCGGGTCGGCGCCGGATTCCGGTCGAGCAGCCACTTCGCGCGCAGCGCGAAGCCGGGCGTGCAGAAGCCGCACTGGACGCCGGCGGCCGCGGCGAACGCGCGCCCGAACAGCTCGCGCTCCGCCGCGGGGACGCCCTCCCAGGTCAGGATCTCGGCGCCGTCGGCCTTGGCGCCGTCCACTGCGCAGGCGGTCTTCGGGTTGCCGTCGACCAGCGCGAGACAGCACCCGCACTGCGCCTGGGGCGCGCAGCCGTCCTTGGTGGAGACGATGCCGCAGCGGTCGCGCAGGACCTCGAGCAGCGACTCGCCGTCGGCGATCTCGAGGCGTCGCTCGACGCCGTTGAGGGTGAAGGCGATCGTGCGCACGCCGGCAGTATAGAGAACCCGTCCCGCGCCGGCCCCGCCCGCCGGGAGAGGCCCCTATAATCGCCCCGAGAGCGCCCCCGTGCGGACCCGGATCGAGAACGGCACCATCGTCACCGCCGAGGCGACGCTGCGCGCCGATCTGCTGATCGAAGGCGAAACGATCGCGGCGGTCGGAACCGGGCTGGAGGGCGACGCCGACCTCGTGCTCGACGCTACCGGCCGGCTGGTCCTGCCCGGCGGCGTCGACGCCCACACCCACCTCGACATGCCGCTCTCGGAGAGCGTGCGCTCCGCCGACGACTTCGAGTCGGGGACGATCGCCGCCGCGCTGGGCGGCACCACGACGATCGTCGATTACGCCACCCAGGACCACGGCCACTCGCTGACCGAGGCGCTGGAGACCTGGCAGGGCCGGGCGCGCGGCCGCGCGGTCGTCGACTACGGCTTCCACATGATCGTTTGCGATCTCCGCCCCGAGATCGAGCGCGAGCTCGACGCGATGGTCGCCGCCGGCGTGCCCTCGTTCAAGCTGTTCATGGCCTACCCGGGGCGGCTGATGCTCGACGACGCCGCGATCTTCCGGGTCCTGCTGCGCGCGAGAGAGAACGGCGGCCTCGTCTGCCTGCACGCCGAGAACGGCCACGTCATCCAGGTGCTGGTCGAGCGCGCGCTCGCCGCCGGCCGCACCGCGCCGCGCGAGCACGCGCGCACCCGCCCCGCGCGCGCCGAGGCCGAGGCGATCCATCGCGCCGGCGCGCTCGCCGGGATCGCCGGCGCGCCCGTCTTCATCGTCCACCTGTCGTCGGCCGAGGGGCTCGAGGAGGTCGAGCGGGCGCGCGCGCGCGGCGTCGAGATGTTCGCCGAGAGCTGTCCGCAGTACCTGCTGCTCTCCGAGGAGAGCTACGACGAGCCCGGCTTCGCCGGGGCGCGCTACGTGATGAGCCCGCCGCTGCGCGCGCGCTCGTCGCAGGAGCCGCTCTGGCGCGGGCTCGCGAGCGGCGCGATCCAGACCGTCGCGACCGACCACTGTCCCTTCCGCCTCGCCGACAAGGCGCTCGGCGCCGCCGACTTCTCGAAGATCCCCAACGGCGCGCCCGGAATCGAGACGCGGATGACCCTGCTCTGGGACGCCGGCGTGCGCGCGGGCCGGCTGACGGCGAACCGCTTCGTCGAAGTCACGGCCACCGCACCGGCGCGGATCTTCGGCCTCTATCCGAGGAAGGGCGCGATCGCCGTCGGCAGCGACGCCGACCTGCTGATCTGGGACCCCGAGCGGACGACGACGATCTCCGCCGCCAGCCACGCGAGCCGGGTCGACTACAGCGCCTACGAGGGGCGGCGGGTGACCGGCGGCCCGGAGACGGTCCTGTCGCGCGGGAGCGTCGTCGTCGACCGGGGCCGCTTCGTCGGCCGCGCCGGCGCCGGCCGCTTCCTGCCCCGGGGCCCCGGGCCTCGGGGACAGGTTAATTAAAGGGACAGGTTAGTTAAGTAACCTGTCCCCGGTCGGGCCCCGGTCGGGCCAGCGGGCCAGGGACAGGTTACTTAAAGGGACAGGTTAATTGAGTAACCTGTCCCCGGTCGGGCGGTCAGAATTGATTAACCTGTCCCCGGTCGGGCGGTCAGGGCGGCGTGCCGGCTTTCTGGGCCTCGCCGGTCATCGGTACGAAGCGGACCGGGATGACGTTGCGCTTCTCGAGGCCGGTGGCGGTCTTGGTGAGGACGAGCAGGTCCTGGAAGAAGGAGCCGACGGGGATGACCAGCCGGCCGCCGACCTTGAGCTGGTCGAGCAGCGGCTGCGGGATCTTCTCGGGCGCGGCGGTGACGATGATGTCGTCGAACGGCGCGGCCTCCGGCCAGCCCGACCAGCCGTCGCCGACGCGGAAGCGGATGTTCTGGTAGCCGAGTCCGGCGAGCGCTTTCTGCGCCTGGGCCGAGAGCGGCTCGAGGATCTCGATCGTGTAGACCTCGCGCGCCAGCTCGGCCAGCACCGCGGCCTGGTAGCCGGAGCCGGTGCCGATCTCGAGCACCCGCTCGTCGCCGTCGAGCTCGAGCAGCGAGGTCATCAGCGCCACGATGTAGGGCTGCGAGATCGTCTGCTGCTCGCCGATCGGCAGCGGGTAGTCGTCGTAGGCCTGCGCGCGGACGGCGTCGGGAACGAAGAGGTGGCGCGGCACCCGCGCCATGGCGTCCAACACGCGCGGGTCGGTCACGCCGCGGGCCCGGATCTGGCCAGCGACCATCCGGTGCCGCCGTTCCACGGTCGGGTCCTCCTGGGCATGCGACGGCGCCGCGAGCGGCGCGACGAGCGCCGCGAGCAGCCCGAGGAGGATCGCGCGCGGGGCCGGTCGCATCATGGTTGTCCCGGACCCCATTCTGAGCGGCGGAAGGTGCAAAGTTCAAGCCGAGGGGGTTGCTAAGATCCCGACGTGCCCGCCGCCGGCTCCCTGCTGCCCCTCGACGAGGTCCTCGCCCGCGCCGAGCGCCTGGTCTCCCGCTCCCCCGCCGACGCGACTTCGGTCTGCTGGCTCGAGCGTTCGCTCGGCACGGCGACCGAGAGCGCGCGCGCCCGCCGCGCCGAGCGCGGCGCGGGCCGGGCGGTCGTGGTGCGGGTCCGCCTGGCGGGCCGCTCCGGCTTCGCCCGCGGCGAGATGGCGGATCCCGGAGCCCTCGAGACGCTGCTCCGTCTGGCGATGGCCGACGCCCGCGCGGCCGTGCCGAGCCCGGACTGGGATGTCACCGCCGCGGCCGGCGAGGTGGCGGCGCTCGCCGATCTCCACGACCCCGCCGTCGAGGATCTCGAGCCGGGCGCCGCGGGCGCCCTGCTCGAGCGGCTCGCCGAGAAGCGCGCCACGCTGCGCCTGCGCTGGACCGACCTCCGGCTCGCGGTGGCGTCGAGCTTCCACCCGCCGCGCGCGCTGCGCGCGACGGAGGCGACGATCGAGGCGCGCACCGGGCGCCGCCCCGGCTCCGGCTTCGCGGCCGCGACCCGCCGCCGGCTCGCCGACCTCGACGTCGAGCGCCGGATCGAGGCCGCGCGCGGCCTCGAGGCCCCGGCCGTAACCCAGGACGCGCTCGTCCCCGGCTGCCCCGTGCTGCTCGCTCCCGAGGCCGCCGTCGCGCTGATCGATGCCTACGGACGCCGCGCGCTCGGCACCCGGCGCTCCGGTCCGGGAGACCCGGCGCCCGCGGAAGCGGACGCGGGCCCGGCGCCCGCGGCCGCGGTCGCCCTGCGCGACGACCCGCTCGCCGCCGAGGGCGTGCCGCTGCCGTTCGACCTCGACGGCGCCCCCAAGCTCGCGCGCGATTTCGTGCGCGGCGGCCTCCGGCTCGAGACCGCGCTCGACCTCGAGCTCGCCGCTCAGGTTGGCCGCGCGACGACCGGGCACGGTCTCGCCTGCGACGAAGCCTGGCCGTCGCATCTCGCGCTCGCGCCGGGCGCCGAGCCGGAAGAGGTGCTGCGCCGGAGCGGCGACGGCGGGGTCCGCATCGGCGCGCTCGAGGAGCTGTCGGTCGAGTCCGGCGCGCCCTGGCGCTTCCGCGCGGTCGCGCGCTCGCTGCGCCGGATCGGCGCCGGCGGGGAGCTGGGCGACGCGCTCGCGCCGCTGATCTGGACCGGGGATCTCGCGGGCTGTCTCGCCGCGGTCGCGGCAACCTCGAATGCGAGCGTCGCCTGGGCGCCGCTTCCCAATGACGCGCTCGGCGCCTGCCGGGCGCCCGCGGCGCTGCTCGCCGGGCACGGCGCCTTCGCGCCGCGCGCGCTCGGCTAGTCGGCGGCCGGCTCGGCGCGCCGTCTCACCAGCAGGAAGGTCTGATCGTCGCCCTGGGGCTGCCCCGCGGCGAACCGGGTGACCGCCTCGGCGAGGCGCTCGAGCCGCTGCTCGATCGGCAGGTCGCCCGACTCCGCGAGCAGCGCCTCCAGCCGCTCGATGCCGTACTCCTCGTCGGACGGCGAGGTCGCCTCGGTGATGCCGTCGCTGTAGAGGCAGAGCAGATCGCCCGGCGCGAGCTCGAGCCGCTCCGCGCGCCAGCTCACGTTCGCCATCAGGCCGAGCGGCAGCCCGCCCGGCCCGCAGCCGCTCGACCGTGCCCCCGGCGCGCAGCACGATGCCCGGGTTGTGGCCGGCGTTGACGTAGGTGAGGACGCCGGTCGCCGGGTCGAGCTCGGCGGCGAACAGCGTGATGAACTTGTTCGAGGCGCTCGACGCCAGGATGTGCCGGTTCAGGCGCTCCACCATCTCGGGCGAGACCGGCCCGCGCTCGGCCAGCAGGTGGAGCGCGGAATGGAGCGTCGACACCAGCAGCGCCGCCGGCACGCCCTTGCCCGAGACGTCGCCGACGATCAGGCCGAGGTGGCCCGGCTCGGCCATCGGCAGGAAGTCGAAGTAGTCGCCGCCGACGTGGCGCGCCGGCCGGTTCCAGCCGGCGAGGTCGAAGCCGGGCAGGTCCGGCACCTCCTTGGGCAGGATCTGCTTCTGGATCTCCGAGGCGAGCTCGATCTCGTGCTCGAGGCGCTCCTTCTCGAGCGCCTGGCGGTGCAGCTCGGCGTTCTCGAGCGCGATCGCGGCCTGGTTCGCGAGCAGCTCGAGGGTGCGGCGGTCGCTCTCGGGGAAGGGACCGACGCCGGTCCGGCTCTCCTTGTCGCCGACCACCAGAATGCCCTTGGGCTCGCCGTCGACCGCGATCGGCACTCCGAGCAGGTGCTCGGCGCCCGGCAGCGCGCAGCAGCTCGGCCGCGGCGCGCCGGAGAGCAGCTCGCGCCCTTCCTCGGACGCGGGGTCGATCTCGGCCTGGGCGTCGCCGCCGAAGACGTTGTGCAGGCGCATCCGCTCGCCGGCCTTGACGTAAAGGGCCCCGCGCCGCGCGTCGAGCAGCGACACCGAGCGCATCAGGATCTCCTCGCACAGCCGCTCGAAGTCGAGCGTGCCGGCGATCGCGAGGCCGACGTCGTAGAGCGCCTCGAGCTGGACGCCGCGCGACTTGGCCTCGAAGTCCTGCGCGCTTGAGCTGTCCGCGCACGACCTGCTCGCGCGCCGCGGCGCCGAGCGCGAAGGCGAGCGCCGCGAGCTCGGCCGGCGCCTTGGCGTCGATCGCGCCGCGCACCTGCACGAAGCCGCCGGCGATGGGGAGCACGCCGGCGCCCGTCGGCGCCTCGGCGAGCAGGTCCTCGAAGCCGCCGCCCGGGGTCTGCAGCTCGCGCCGGAACCCCCGCTCGCCGGCGAGATAGAGCGCGGCCCCGCCGCCGCCGGCGGCGCGCTCGACCAGGGCGAGCAGGCGCTCGGCCAGGCGGCGCGAGGCCGGCTCGGCGAGCGCCAGCGCGGCCAGCTCGGCCCCGACCGACAGCGGCGTGGTGGTCGGGGCGGTCACGCTCAGAGGGCGATCTGGGACACCGCGCTCCCCTCGTCGGGATAGATCGAGGCGTACTGCGCGAGGCCCATGATGTGGAAGGTCTTCTCGATGGTCGGCGTGAGCGCGCAGAAGGCGAGCTTGCCCTCGACCTCGAGCATCTTCTCGATGATCTCGATCAGGATCGAGATCCCGATCGAGTTGATGATCTTGGTGCCGGTGAGGTTGAGCAGCAGGACCTTGTAGCCGCCCTCGATGAGCTCGTAGGCCGCGCGCGCGATCTCCTCCCCGCCCTGATTGTTGATGTACCCCTCCGTGTAGATCACGGCGAGGTCGTCGCGGCGGTCGATCGTCAGTTTCAGCGCTTCGGTCATCTCCCCAGCCCCTCTCTCATCGCGACTTGCTCATCACGACCGTCGTGCCCTGCGAGCCGGAGAGGATTTCCACCTCGTCCATCAAGCCCTGGATGATTTTAAGGCCCCAGCCGCGCTTTCTGTCGCCTTTCAGCTTGTCCTCGATCCGCGGCTCCTCCACCGCGGCGGGCGAAAAGCCCGTGCCGCGGTCGTGGACCCGGATCTCGAGGCGCTCGGCGCCGGCCGCTCCGATCAGGCGGAACGTGATGTCGACTTTACGCTCGGTCGCGTGGCTGTGCTCGAAAGCGTTGATGCAGGCCTCGACGACCGCCATCCGCACCTCGTCGACCCGATCGGGGCTCATCCCGATGTACGACGCCAGGGCGCTCGCGGCCTGGCTGGCCACGATCTCCATGTCCGGCGCCATCGGGAGGATCAGCGTCACCTCCCGGGTCGGGGTACGGTGGTTCATCTTCCCTGCCCGACGCTCAAAATGCCAGGTAGAGCTCGATCAGGTAGACCATCAGCGGGTGGACGCGATCCTGCGCGAGAAGCCAGAGGAAGCTCACCACCGACGCGGCGCCGAGGGCCTTGTCGATCGGCAGGGCACGCAGCGAGGCGACGGGCTTGGCAGTGGATGCGAACATGGGCTCTCCTCCCTCCCGCCGAGCAACGCAACCTTGTTGCCAGATCGACGTAGCTTCGGAACTGCACTGACAAACTACTGAAAAGAAAAAGCTTCCATAGAAGGGAAGCCCCTGGCCCCGGGCGCGCCCGTGGCGAGTGCGGGGCATTTTGTCGCGGCCCGCTGGGGCCTCTCGGCCGAATGGGCCCTCCTGCGCCACCAGCCGCCGACATCTTCCCTTCTATGGTCTTTTTTGTCGCAGCTGGGGCAAATCGCCCCGCTCACGGCACGAACGACTCGCGGGCCTAGAAGCCTTTTCTTTGCAGTGTCTTGCGGTCGAGACCGAGGATTCTGGCGGCTTCGCTCTTGTTGCCGTGGGCCAGCTGGAGCACCCGGGCGATGTGGCGGCGCTCGACCGCCTCGAGGTCGAGCGGCTCAGGGCCGGCGGGGCCGGCTGCGCCGGCGACTCCCCCGGCGCCCGCCGCGCCCGGCGCGGCGGGGCCCATCAGGGAGCGGAGCAGGTCGGCGTCGACCCGGCCGTCGGCGAGCGAGACGGCGCCCTCGATCAGGTTCTGCAGCTCGCGCACGTTGCCCGGGTAGTCGTGCTCGAGCAGCAGCGCGAGGGCCTCCTTGGTGAGCAGCGGCGTCGGCACCTTCTCGCGCCGGCAGAAGTCGTCGACGAAAGAGCGCA
Source organism: uncultured Acidobacteriota bacterium (assembly GCA_963803995.1). Taxonomy (GTDB): domain Bacteria; phylum Acidobacteriota; class Thermoanaerobaculia; order Multivoradales; family JAGPDF01; genus JACTMI01. The sequence goes on along the minus strand of CAWDOT010000013.1, from coordinate 9,395 downwards.
CCAGCAAGGGGATGTCCTCGCGCCGCTCGCGCAGCGGCGGCAGGTCGAGCTCGACCCCCTTCAGCCGGTAGTAGAGGTCCTCGCGGAAGCGCCCCTCGGCGACCAGACGCTCGAGGTCGCGGTGGGTCGCGCCGATCACCCGCACGTCGACGCGGATCGGCGACTCGCCGCCGACGCGCACGACCTCCCGCTCCTGGAGCGCGCGCAGCAGCTTGACCTGGAGCACGATCGGCATGTCGCCGATCTCGTCGAGGAAGAGGGTGCCGCCGTCCGCGAGCTCGAACTTGCCCCGCCGCGCCTGGACGCCGGTCGCCACGCCCCCCTCGATGCCGAACAGCTCGCTCTCGAGCAGCGACTCGGGCAGCGCGCCGCAGTTGAGCGCGACCAGCGGCCCCTCGCGCCCCGAGAGGTGGTGCAGGAGCTTGGCGACCAGCTCCTTGCCGGTGCCGCTCTCGCCGCGCACCAGGACGTTGACCGAGCGCGGCGCGACCCGCTCGGCGAGCTCGAGCAGGCGGCGCATGGCGGGCGCGGTGGCGACGATCTTCTGGCCGCCGACGCGCGCCTCGAGCTGTCCGCGCAGCGCCTTGTTCTCCTCGGCGAGCCGCTCGCGCTGGGCCTCCAGGCTCTCCATCCGGCGCGCGCCGTCGATGGCGACGCCGGCGAGCGCGCCGACCGACTCGAGGAAGCGGCGGTCCTCGGCCGAGAAGCCGGAGCCGGCGCCGCCGCGCTCCTCCTTGTCGAGCAGCGCGAGATAACCGAGGAAGACGTCGCGATAGACGAGCGGCGCGGCGACCAGCTCGTGGTAGCCGAGGCCGGCGAGCTCGCCGTCCTGGCGCGCCACCGGCTGCCCCTGCGCGAGCAGCTCGCGCCAGACCGGCTCGCCGAGCAGGTCCGCGCCCGCCGGGTGCGCGCCGGGCCAGCCGACGATCGCCATCGCCCGCGCGCCGGAGACCGGGTCGCGAGTCACGGCGACCGCCGTGGTGGGGTCGAGCACGAGGCAGACCCGCCCGAGCAGCTCGTCGAGCAGCTCCTGCTCGTCGCGCTCCGCCGGCAGCGTCAGCGCGAGGTCGTAGAGCGTCTCGAGCTGCAGCAGCCGCCGCTTCTCGGCGAAGGAAGGCGCGCCGGGGCCGCTCATCCGCGTGATCCTACGCCCATCGGCTCGAGCCTCGGCCGCTTGCCTGCCGTGCGCGCCTGCGACACCATCGGGGCCGGTCATGACCCTGGCGCTGCTCTTCCTGGCCGGACTGGTCGCGCTCGTCGCGGGCGCTTCGGTCCTGGTCCGCGGCGCCTCGAAGCTCGCGCTCCGGCTGGGTCTCTCACCCCTCGTCGTCGGGCTGACCGTGGTCGCCTTCGGCACCAGCGCGCCCGAGCTTGCCGTGTCGGCGAGCGCCGTCTACGGCGGCCGCACGGCGCTCGCGGTGGGCAACGTCGTGGGCAGCAACGTTTTCAACGTGCTGTTCATCCTCGGCGTGGCGGCGCTGATCGCGCCGCTGCGCGTCCACCTCCAGGTCGTCCGCCAGGAAGCGCCGATCATGATCGGCGCCTCGGCGCTGCTCGCCGTGCTCTGTCTCGACGGCGAGGTGGGCCGGCTCGACATCGCCCTGCTGCTCGGCCTGCTCGTGGCCTACAACGTCTTCCTGGTCCGTCAGGCCCGCTCGCCGGGCGGCGCGGGCGCCGAGGAGTTCGAACGGGAGATCCGCTCGCCCGAGGCCGGTGCGTGGGACGCCCGGCTCCCCGCGCAGATCCTCCTCATCGTCGCCGGGCTCGGACTGCTGGTCGCCGGCTCCGAGGCGCTGGTCTCCGCGGCGATCGCCTTCGCCCGCGCGATGGGACTCAGCGAATCGGTGATCGGCCTGACCATCGTCGCCGCCGGCACCTCCCTCCCGGAGGTCGCGACCTCGGTCGCGGCCAGTCTCAAGGGCGAGCGCGACATCGCGGTCGGCAACGTCGTCGGCAGCAACATCTTCAACATCCTGGGGGTGCTCGGCGTCGCCGGCCTGGCCGGGATCGCGGGCGGCGCCTCCAGCCTGCCGGTGCCTCCGGAGGTGATGCGTTTCGACCTCTGGGCGATGCTGGCGGCGGCGGTCGCCTGCCTGCCGGTCTTCCTCACCGGCCGCGAGATCGCGCGCTGGGAGGGCGGCCTCTTCCTCGCCTACTACGCCGCCTACACCACCTATCTCGTGCTGGCCGCCCAGCGGCACGAGGGGGCCCCGGCGTTCGGCGACGCCATGCTCGGCTTCGTGCTGCCGCTGACGATCGTCACCCTCGGGGTCAGCTTCCTGCGGCGGCGATCCTGACGTCGGCGGCGGCGCGGCCATCCGGAGCGGCGCCACCCGCGTAACCGAGAACGACCTCCGGCCTCTCCGGCCGGGGCTTCTTCCGTCCGACGAGAGGACACCGATGCTGCGCCCCTCATGGCTCGCCGCGGCGAGCCTCACGCTCCTCGCCTCGCTCGCTCCGGGGCCCGCGGCCCCGGCGGCGGCCCAGTCGCCCTTCCGCTTCGACCTCGAAGCGGGCGCCGCCTGGCAGACGCGCAACACCTTCGCCGTGCCGGGCGAAGGCGGCACCCGCGTCGATCTCGACGAGGTCGCCGAGACCTTCGCCGTCCGCGCGACCCTGACCTGGGACTTCGGCGAGCGCTGGTCGGCGCGCCTCGTCGCCGCCCCGCTCTCGACCGAGTCCGAGTTCGTCTCCGCCGCACCCGTCGCGTTCGACGGCACGCTATTCCCGGCCGGTGCGCCGCTCACCCAGGACTACCGGTTCGACTCCTACCGGCTGTCGTTCTACCGGCGATTCGATCCGGAGGGCCCCTGGTCGCTCCGCGCCGGCATCACCGCCAAGGTGCGCGACGCGTCGATCCGGGTGTCGGGCGCCGGCGCATCGGCCGAGCGCGACGACCTCGGCCTCGTGCCGCTGTTCTACGGCGGCGCGCGCTGGGACGGCGGGGGACCGCTGGCCTTCGACGCCGAGCTCGACGGGCTCGCCGGTCCGCAGGGCCGGGCGATCGACCTCGCGCTGCGGCTCGAGTGGCGCGGCGAGCGAGCGGTTCCGGCCCTACCTCGCCTACCGGCTGCTCGACGGCGGCGCGGACAACGACGAGGTGTTGAGCTTCGCGACCTTCCACTACGCGCTCGTCGGCACGAGCTTCCGCTTCTGAGCCCCGCGCCGCGCGGCCGCTCAGGCGACGCGCGGCTTCGGATGCGCTTGCGAGGGTGCGGGCGAGGAAGCGGCCGGTGTGGCTGGCGGCGGCCCGGGCGATCTTCTCGGGGGCGCCCTCGGCGACCAGGCGGCCGCCGGCGCTGCCGCCGTCGGGGCCGAGGTCGATCACCCAGTCGGCGGTCTTGATCACGTCGAGGTTGTGCTCGACCACGATCACCGTGTTGCCGAGCTCGACCAGGCGGTGCAGGAGCTGGAGGAGCTTCCTCACGTCGTCGAAGTGGAGGCCGGTGGTCGGCTCGTCGAGCAGGTAGAGCGTCTTGCCGGTCGAGCGCTTGCAGAGCTCGGTCGCGAGCTTCACGCGCTGCGCCTCGCCGCCGGAGAGCGTGGTCGCCGACTGGCCGAGGTGGATGTAGCCGAGGCCGACCTCGTCGAGCGTCGCGAGGATGCGCTCGATCGGCGGGATCGCCCGGAAGAAGTCGCGCGCCTGCTCGACCGGCAGGTCGAGGATCTCGGCGATGTTGAGGCCCTTGTAGCGCACCGCGAGCGTCTCGCGGTCGTAGCGCTTGCCGCCGCAGACCTCGCAGGTGACGTAGATGTCGGGCAGGAAGTGCATCTCGATCTTGATCTGCCCGTCGCCGCCGCAGGCCTCGCAGCGCCCGCCCTTGACGTTGAAGCTGAAGCGCCCCGGCTTGTAGCCGCGCGCGCGCGCCTCGGGGGTGAGCGCCATCAGGTTGCGGATCTGGTTGAAGACGTTGGTGTAGGTCGCCGGGTTCGAGCGCGGCGTGCGGCCGATCGGGCTCTGGTCGATGGCGATCACCTTGTCGAGGTGCTCGAGCCCGTCGATCCGCTCGTGCTCGCCCGGGCGGTCGCCAGCGCCGGAAGAAGTGGCGGGCGAGCGCCTTGTGCAGGACGTCGTTGACCAGGCTCGACTTGCCCGAGCCGGAGACGCCGGTGACCACCGTGAAGGCGCCCAGCGGGAAGTGGACGGTCAGGTCCTGGAGGTTGTTGTGGCGCGCGCCGACCACGGTCAGCCGCTCCGCCCGGCCCTTGCGCCGCGTCGGCGGCAGCGGCACGGAGAGCTCGCCGCGCAGGTACTTGCCGGTCAGCGACTCGGGGTGGGCGGTGATCTGCTCGGGAGTGCCCTCGGCCACCAGCTCGCCGCCGTGGACCCCGGCGCCGGGCCCGAGGTCGATCACCCAGTCGGCGGCGCGGATGGTGTCCTCGTCGTGCTCGACCACCAGCACCGAGTTGCCGAGGTCGCGCATCCCGATCAGGGTGTGGATCAGCCGCTCGTTGTCCCGCTGGTGCAGCCCGATCGAGGGCTCGTCGAGCACGTAGAGCACGCCCATCAGCTTCGAGCCGATCTGGGTGGCGAGCCGGATGCGCTGGCTCTCGCCGCCCGAGAGCGTCGCCGAGGAGCGGTCGAGCGTGAGGTAGCCGACGCCGACGTCGTCGAGGAAGCGGAGCCGGTCGCCGATCTCCTGGAGGACCTTGGCGGCGATCGTCCGCTCGCGGTCGGCCAGCTCGAGCCCGGCCATCACGCCGCGCAGGTCGGCGACCGCGAGCGCCGAGAGTGCGTCGATCGAGCGGCCGGCCACCGTGATCGCGAGCGCCTCGGGCTTGAGGCGCCGCCCGGCGCAGCTCGGGCAGGTCTTGACCGACATGTACTTCTCGATCTCGCCGCGCACGAGCTGGGAGTCGGTCTCCTTGTAGCGCCGCTCGAGCATCGGCACCAGCCCCTCGTAGCTCCCCTCCCACTGGTAGCTCGACTTCTTGCCCTTGAACTCGAAGGTGAGCTCGGTCTCGCCGCTGCCGTGGAGGATCACCTCGCGGGCCTTCGCCGGCAGCTTCTTCCAGGGGGTGGCGAGCGAGAAGCGCATCGCCTTGGCGAGCGTCTCGATCATGCGCAGGCGCCAGGACTTCGCGCCCGGCTGGAAGAGCGCGATGGCGCCGCGCCGAGATCGCGCGCTCCGGGTCGATCACCACCTTGTCCTGGTCGACGCCCATCAGCGTGCCGAGACCCGAGCAGGTCGCGCAGGCGCCGTAGGGGCTGTTGAACGAGAACAGGCGCGGCGTGATCTCGGACGAGGCTGGTGCCGCAGCTCGCGCAGGAGAAGTTCTGCGACAGGGTCTCCTCGGGCTGCCCCTCGGGCGCGACGACCACCAGGCCGCCGCCGACCTTGAGCGCGGTCTCGAGCGAGTCCGCCAGCCGCTTGGCGAGCCCCGGCTTGACCACCAGGCGGTCGACCAGCACGTCGATCGAGTGCTTCTTCTGCTTGTCGAGGAGCGGCAGCTCGCGCTGCAGGTCGATCACCGTCGCCGTCGACCCGCGCGCGCACGAAGCCCTGGCGCGCCATCTCGGCGAGCTGCTTCCGGTACTCGCCCTTCTTGCCGCGCACGTACGGCGCGTAGAGGTGGAGCCGGGTCCCCTCGGGCAGGCCGAGGATGCGGTCGACCATCTGCTGCACGGTCTGCGGACGGATCACCTGGCCGCACTTCGGACAGTGGGGGATCCCGACCGACGCGTACAGCAGACGCAGGTAGTCGTGGATCTCGGTGACCGTGCCGACGGTCGAGCGGGGGTTCTTCGAGACCGATTTCTGCTCGATCGAGATCGCCGGCGACAGCCCGTCGATCGAGTCGACGTCCGGCTTCTCGACCTGCGGCAGGAACTGGCGCGCGTAGGCCGACAGCGACTCGACGTAGCGCCGCTGCCCCTCCGCGAAGAGGGTGTCGAAGGCGAGCGACGACTTGCCCGAGCCCGACACCCCGGTGACGACCACCAGCCGGTCGCGCGGGATCTCGAGATGGAGGTTCTTGAGGTTGTGCTCCCGCGCGCCGCGAACGACGATCGAGTCCATGGGAAGCGGCACTCTAGCACCGGGCGTAACCAAGGCGCAAAACAAGCTCGCCCCCCTCCCCCTCGCTCCCGGTCGCGAGATCCAGCGGCCGGGTGCAATCGGTATCCTTTTTCCATAAAATCCAATTAAAAATGAAAACACAAACGGTCGTCGGCGTGGATCTGGGCGGCACCAATGTCCGGGCCGGAAAAATCATCGGACAAAAAATGGCGGCCTTCCGCACCCGGAAGATCAGCGCCCAGGGCAGCGCGGACCTGGTGCTGCAGGAGATCCGCGATACCATAACCGCCGTCATCGACCGCCGCGTTTCGGCCATCGGCATCGGCGTTCCCAGCCTGGTGGATGTCGATGCGGGCATCGTCTACACGGTAGGGAATATCCCCTCCTGGCAGAAAGTGCCGCTGAAGGAAATTCTGGAACAGGCGTTCTCCATCCCGGTTTATATAAACAACGACGCCAATTGCTTCGCCCTTGGCGAATTCCATTTCGGCTCCGGCCGCGGCTACCGGGACCTGGTGGGCATGATCCGGGGCACGGGGCTGGGGGCCGGATCATCATCAACGGCAAACTTTATTGCGGCCGCAATTGCGGAGCCGGAGAGATCGGCAGATCAGCTACCGGGAGCATACGGTCGAATATTACTGCAGCGGCCAATTTTTCCGGCAGCAGTATCGCCTGGACGGCGCGGCCCTGTACACGCGGGCCCGCCAGGGCGACAAAACGGCCAGGGAAATGTTCGCGGCCTACGGCGACCAACTCGGCCAGGCGCTGATGATCGCCCTGTACGCGTATGATCCGGAAATAGTCGTCCTGGGCGGGTCCGTGAGCAAAGCCTGGACTTTTTTCGAAAAAACCCTGCACCGCCGGCTCGGATCTTTTATGTATCCGCACGCACTGGCCCGGGTAAGGATCCAGCCTGCCCGTACGCCAAAGATATCCATCCTGGGCGCGGCCGCCCTGTGCCTGGATGCTGAAAAATGAGCGCCCGCATGAAAATCACGGGGCTGGCGATGGTGCTGGCGGCCAGTTCAATTTTGTTTTGCGGCGCGACCGACGGCCCGGCTGAACCGCCGCCCGGCCCCGGGCCGGCTCCTTTCCGTGCCGGTTTGCGCTCCTCACCGTACGGACCGCGCAACGGTTTTCCCGCCCCGCAGTATTGGCTCGGCGCCGCCCGCTCCATGGCCTCGCGTTTCGAGCATGCCGCCCCGACCCTGGTCTGGATCGTCGGCACCATGGAAACGGCACGCTCCGCAATTTCCCAACAAAACTATAGCGGCCGCGTGCGCTTGTCTTTCCCGGCCCCGGGCAAAAAAAAAATTCAATAACATTGTTTTTGCCAACCAGGACGCCAATGAAGCCTACCTGGAACAATTCGACAAAAACGGCCTGCAGGTCTGGCTGCAGGTGGAACCGGCCGCTGCCGACATCAACACGCTGATCGAACTGGTGCTGGAGCGCTATGGCAAACATCCCTGCGTCATCGGTTTCGGCATCGATGTCGAATGGCATCGCTGGAGCCGGCAAAACCATGCCGGCGTCGCCGTCAGCGACGCCCAGGCCGAAGTCTGGAGTAAAAAAGTGCACTCCTACAACCCAAGCTACCGGTTGTTCATGAAGCACTGGCTCCGCTCCAAAATGCCGCCCCATTACCGCCAGGACATGGTTTTTATCAATAACGGTCAACGTTTCATTTCACTGGCGCACTTGAACAGGGATTTCGAAAAATGGGGCAAAGCATTTTACCCGGCCGCCGTCGGCTTCCAATTCGGTTATCCGGCCGACAGGACCTGGTGGAAGCGGTTGAACGACCCGGCCAAGGAGATCGGCAGAGCCTTGTTGTCCCGTATTCCCAACACCTCTGACCTGATCTGGGTCGATTTCACCATGAAAGAAATATGGGACCCCGCCGCCCAGCAGTGAAAGCAGCAGTTTACTCATCCATAAACTATTTGCCAAACATGCCCCATTTGCGTTATATTATGGTTTGCACAGGAGCAAAAACAAGCCAATGAAAAACCTCAAACCGACAGCTGATATTTACATCCCCGACGGCAAGTCCGAAGACGAAGCCCTGGCCCGGATCACCCACCTGGGCGTCGGCGCCCATGCCGACGATCTGGAACTGCTGGCCGGTCACGCCATTTTGGAGTGCTATCAAAAACCAAACCGTTCATTCGCCGGCGTGATCTGCAGCGACGGCGCCGACAGTTCGGCCCATCGCAGCGCCGAAGAGATGAGGGAGGTCCGCCGCCAGGAGCAGCGGCAGGCAGCCAAAGCGGGTGGATACGGAGTGATGATCCAGCTGGATCACCCCCGCCAGGACATTCAGAACAGCAAAAACCAGGTCCTGGAACAGAACCTGCTGAGCGTCATGGAAGCCTGCCGGCCGCAGGCGGTTTACAGCCACAACCCGGCCGACCCGCACGACACCCATGTCGCCGTCCTGACCGCCCTGATCCGGGCCATGCGCTGGATGAACATGGCGGAGCGGCCGCAAAAATTATACGGCTGTGAAATCTGGCGCGGGCTGGACTGGCTGGAGGATAAAGAAAAAGTACTCTTTGACCTCAGTGGCGCCGATCCCCTGTTGCCTTCGCTGCTGAGGGAATTCAAGTCGCAGATTGACGGCGGCAGGCGCTACGACGCGGCCCTCCTGGGCCGAATGCGCGCAGGCCAACACCACTTCCAGGACCCGCACGCCGTCAGCCAATCCAAGTTCGTCCTTTTCGCCATGGACCTGACCCCGCTCATCCGCTTCCAATACCATGGACATTGCCGATTTCGTGGCCACGCATATCGAACAATTCAAGGCCGACGTCATTTCCCGCATCAAAAAATTCCAGCCATATTGATCGGGTTCAGGTGAAAAATGCCGGGAGAGAATAATGAAGGAAACATTGCAAAGCCTTTTAAAACAGGAAGTCGTCGTCGATACCCGCTCGGCCTGGCTTTACATCGGCACCCTGGCCGAGGTCCGGCCCGACTGCCTGCTGTTGACCCACGTCGATGTCCATGACAGCGGCGAAACCACGGCGCCCAAGGAGCACGTCCTCGACTCGAGCAAAACGGGCGTCCACCCCAACCGCCAGAGCGTATATGTCAACATGGAATACGTGGTCAGCGTGTCGCTGCTGGCCGACGTGATCAAATTCTGACCCCTGCCCGGCTGCAAACGTCAATTTTATCTTAGAACTTTAGTCATATTTTTTTAAATCGAACCATTTCCCCGTAACTTAATATTGCCATATTCGTCTAACAGGTTAAAGCAGCGAAACCATGGAGCGAACATGAAAAAAATTCTTTTTTTTATAGTCATGCTGTTCATCCTGTATGGCGCCATGCGCGGGGCCGGCAACGGCATCCAGCAGAACCTCC